>DGQP01000011.1:12490-13736 GCA_002400415.1 Chitinophagaceae bacterium UBA4411 | reverse complement strand
CAACTGGATGGAAGAAGTTTTGATTTCGAACTATCCTTAAACAGCGATACTACTATTCTGGATGCCGCGTTGAAAAAAGGGGCTGATCTTCCCTATGCCTGTAAAGGCGGAATGTGCTGCACCTGCAAAGCCAAGCTGCTGGAAGGCGAAGTGATGATGGATGTACATTGGGGACTGGAAGAAGAAGAAATTGAGCAGGGTTATATCCTGACCTGCCAGTCGCACCCCAAAACTGAAAAGATCGTGGTAGACTTTGATGCCAAATAAACCTTCTTCCGGATAAATACCCTCCCGGCGGTATCTCAGTCGTCCTTCAAAATGCTGAATTTTATTCCCGTTATTCTTATCGTCAACATGGCTATTTATTTAAGTAGACCAGAATCATATTACATAGTGGCACTGAATGGTGTGTGAACACAATAACAAGCTACCATTCATTTCCACCAGGCGTTCCGGTTTATCCGGAACGCTTTTTTAGGTGAATACAACCGCAACAAAACAACTGAACAGCTGTTAGTTTTGATTAGATTTGTAATCAAATACGAAATGCTATGCCTGTTCAGGATTTTGAACAACTCTTCCAGGATAAGATAGACAACGAGGTCAAAATAGAACCAAAGGATTGGATGCCGGAAGCCTACCGGAAAACAAATATCCGGCAGATCAGTCAGCATGCCCATAGTGAAATTGTCGGGATGCTGCCCGAAGGCAACTGGATATCCAGGGCTCCTTCTTTAAAAAGAAAAGCCATCCTGCTGGCCAAAGTACAGGATGAAGCCGGTCACGGACTTTATCTCTATTCTGCTGCTGAAACACTCGGCATTTCAAGGGAGGAAATGATCAATGACCTGCATAGCGGCAAAGCAAAATACTCTTCAATTTTCAATTACCCCACATTAACCTGGGCCGATATTGGCGCTATCGGATGGTTAGTAGATGGCGCCGCTATTATGAACCAGGTAATGCTGACAAGAACTTCTTACGGACCTTATGCAAGAGCCATGGTGAGAATTTGTAAGGAAGAAAGTTTTCACCAGCGCCAGGGATTTGAGATCCTCCTGGTTTTATCAAGAGGAACAGATGCGCAAAAAGCCATGTGCCAGGATGCCATCAACCGCTGGTGGTGGCCTGCATTGATGATGTTTGGACCGAAGGACAGTGAAAGCACCAACAGCGACCAGAGTATGAAATGGAAGATCAAACGAAAAACCAATGATGAATTGCGGCAGAATTTTGTGGACATGAT
>DGQP01000011.1:0-12472 GCA_002400415.1 Chitinophagaceae bacterium UBA4411 | reverse complement strand
TGTAATAAACAACGGCTCGAAGCAAGAACAAAAGCATGGGAGAATGGTGAATGGGTGAGAGAAGCTGCAGCGGCCTATGCCAGGAAAAGGGCGGAAAAACAAAAAAATAAGGCCGCATAATAGAGTTAACAGGTTAAGGTGTTGACAAGTTACCGGTGCTAAAACCCTTATCAACTTCTCAACATATCAACATTTCAACTAAAGAACATGAACTTCATCAGGAAATTTTATTACGGCGACATCCCAGACCAGAAAGGAAGCGATGAAATTAAAGACGCTAAGAACCCCCTTTCGGGGGGCAGGGGGGCTGGACATGACTGGCCGTTATGGGAAGTATTTATCCGCAGCAAACAGGGACTAGATCATAAGCATGCCGGAAGTTTACACGCAGCTGATGCCCAAATGGCCATTGAGAATGCAAGAGATGTGTATACCCGGAGGATGGAGGGCGTAAGTATCTGGGTAGTGGAATCAAAATATATTCATGCATCAAGCCCGGATGAAGCTGCCAGTTTATATGAACCGGCAAACGATAAAGTGTACCGCCATCCTACGTTTTATGATCTGCCGGATGAAGTAAATCATATGTAAACCCGGGGAGAATTATTATGAAAGATTATTTAATTGACTATTCGCTTCATCTTGCAGATAATGCGCTGATACTCGGCCAGCGTAATGCTGAATGGTGTGGTCACGGGCCGGTACTGGAACAGGACATTGCCATCACCAACATTTCACTTGACCTGGTGGGGCAGGCCAGAAATTTTTATCAATATGCTGCAGAACGGATTAACCAATCAGCAGGCCAACCCGTTCACCCGGCAACAGAAGACAGTCTTGCTTATTTAAGAACCGAAAGAGAGTTTAAGAATTGCTTATTGGTGGAACAACCCAATGGAGATTGGGCGCAAACAATATTGCGTCAATTCTTTTTTAGTAACTACCTGTTTTTATTATACCAGGAACTACAAAAAAGCAATGACAGCCAGCTCGCAGCTATCGCAGAAAAAGCATTAAAAGAAGTAACCTATCACCTTCGCTGGAGCAGTGAATGGGTGATCCGGCTGGGAGATGGCACTGCAGAAAGCCATCAAAGAATGCTTAATGCCATTGATGAATTATGGAGATATACTGGTGAATTATTCAACGCTGCTGACTATGAAAAAGAAGCCGGTGCTGATCCGTCTCTTTTTCAGCCGCAATGGCTAAGCAAAGTGAAAGAAGTTTTTAACGAAGCCACGTTGCCGGTCCCGGAACAAACATTTATGCAATCAGGCGGTAAAACAGGCATCCATACCGAACATCTTGGTTACATTCTTACGGAATTGCAATACGTACAAAGGACTTACCCGGATTCACAATGGTAATTGCCAACGATAGAGAAACAAAAAAAATATGGCAATTACTTGAAACAGTAACTGACCCGGAGATACCTGTCCTATCCCTTACTGATCTTGGCATTATCAGGGATGTGAAAGTAAATGACGACTCCGTGGAGATTATTATCACCCCTACCTACACAGGTTGCCCGGCCATGGACATGATCAGTATGAATATCAAACTGGTACTGACAGAAAATAATTATCAAAATATTCGTGTCACTTCAGTTCTTTCTCCTGCCTGGACCACTGACTGGATGACGGAAGAAGGAAAAAGAAAACTAAAGGAATACGGCATCGCCCCGCCGAATCCGGGACAACAGGTCTGTAATGATAAATTGTTTATTGCTGATGAAGCGGTGCAATGCCCTCATTGTAATTCTTACCACACACATCGCATCAGCGAATTTGGATCCACAGCCTGCAAAGCACTTTATCAATGTGATGCGTGTAAAGAACCCTTCGATCACTTTAAGTGTCATTAGCAAAAGGAATATCTATCTTCGTTCACAAATGCAGCATTCATGTCGTCTATCCTTTTTGAAATAAAAGATTCGATAGGTTTTATCACCTTTAACCGCCCGGAAAAAATGAACGCCTTTAACCGTGATATGGCATTACGGTTACAACAAACGCTGGATGAATGCAAAAGTGACAAGGTAAGGTGTGTTTATATTACCGGTTCGGGTAAGGCATTTTGTGCCGGACAGGACCTCGCCGAAGTTGTTGATTCCGCCGGACCGGGTATGAACAGAATATTAAGCGAACATTATAATCCGGTGGTTACAAGAATCCGGGAACTGGAAAAACCGGTGCTGGCCGCGGTAAATGGAGTAGCAGCAGGCGCTGGTGCTAATCTGGCCATTTGCTGTGATATTGTTATTGCTGCCAGGTCCGCTTCTTTTATTCAGGCTTTCTCAAAAATTGGCCTGGTACCGGATACCGGGGGCAGCTTTTTCTTACCAAGACTTGTTGGCTGGCAAAAGGCATCTGCATTAATGATGCTGGGAGATAAAGTACCGGCCGTTGAAGCGGAACGGATTGGAATGATCTATAAATACTATGAAGACGATGCTTTCGGTTTTGAATCAAAAAAAATCGCCGATACACTGGCAGCTTTGCCAACAAAAGCATTATCCCTTATAAAAAAGGAATTACAGTGGTCATCAACACATACTATTTACGAACAATTGCAGAATGAAGATAAACTGCAGCAAAGAGCAGCTCAGACAGAAGATTACAAAGAAGGAGTGGCCGCATTCTTAGAAAAAAGACAACCCGTTTTTAAAGGAAAATAGAATAACGTTATGAATGCAGAAAAAGATACGCTGGCCGTTGCTGTGGTTGACCATATGATGAAACACGATCTCTTCAGCCGGTGGCTGGGTATTGAAGTACTGAATATCACGGAAGGGTATAGTAAGATCCGGATGACAGTAAGGGAAGAAATGATTAATGGTTTTGGTATTGTACATGGCGGTATTGCGTTTTCTTTGGCAGATAGTGCTTTTGCATTTGCCTGCAACAACCGGAATAATCTTTCGGTAGCATTAGACACATCGATCAATTTCACCAAACCGGTTCATGTCGGTGATATATTAACTGCTGAAGCAAAGGAACTGCACAATGGAAAAAGCACAGGTCTTTATCATATTACGGTCAGCAACCAGAAAGATCATACGGTGGCCTTATTCAAAGGCACCTGCTTCAGAACCAATAAATCACTGCTATGATCTATTCTTTTGACGGGCATATTCCCGTCGTCCACGAATCTTCTTTTGTTCATCCTCTTGCGGCAGTAACGGGCAATGTGATCATTGGCAAAAATTGCTATATAGGGCCCGGTGCAGCATTAAGAGGAGACTGGGGACAGATCATTCTTGAAGAGGGTTGTAACGTACAGGAGAATTGTACCATTCATATGTTCCCGGGCCTGACAGTATTATTAAAAGAAGCAGCGCATATTGGCCATGGCGCAATAATTCATGGGGCTGTTATTGGGAGAAATTGCCTGGTGGGGATGAATGCAGTAATTATGGATCATGCTGAACTCGGTGATGAAAGCATAGTGGGTGCCTTATCCATGATTAAAGAAGGAGAAAAAATTCCTCCCCGGAGTTTATTAGTTGGTAACCCGGCAAAGATTATCAGGGAAGTCAGCGATGAAATGATAGCCTGGAAAACACAAGGAACCGGTTTATACCAGCAACTTCCGGTACTGATGCACACGAAATGGAGTGAATGTGAACCCTTAAGAACTCCTCTAACGCCAATTAAAGACTCTTCAGTCAGCTATAAAAGCTGGAAAGATAAATCGTAGAATTACGGTTTTTAATAAAAAAAATACTCGAAAAAACTTGCGAAACCGCATTCCTCAATATACTTTTACATCGTAATCTGTACCCAATACCCTCTCAAAGGCCTGTATACTATCGTACTCCAATCTTTCTTTAGAAACCCCAGGGCCAAAAATTCATTTTAGTTGTTTTTTAATACTGTTGCCTGAATCCGGCTGTTAACTTAAGTTCGCAGCCCCAAAATCCCATCCTTCCAAAGGCCGGCTACCAGATAGCGCCATTCATTATTCCTTTCTGAAGAAACCTCAAAGTTTCAAATCCTTTAAATGACCGTCAGAGTCCAGTTCCGTTCAAGACCAGCTTGAATCAGGATTATCATTTCTAACATAAAACTTTGAGCATGAAAAAGATTTACTACATTTTAACCGGGGCATTATTATTCTCTGGTTATGCATTAAATGCGCAGCCTACCGTACCGGCTAACCCGGCTACAGGTAATGCAGCCAACTGTACAGTTACAGGTCCCGGCAACACACCTATAGATCAGTGTGTGGCGGGCAGTACTGTTTTTGTAACAAACTTCACTGGTGGAACTTATAACAGGGGAAACAATGGCAACCATCTCGGCGTTGGTGCCATCTGGCGTTTTGCCAATATCGGTACTTCCGCCGGCGTAACTGTTAACGCAGAAGTAACTATTAACAGCCAGTTCCAGGCCGATGTGACCAGTATGGATAATAATAGTGCCCTCGATCAGGCTGGTAACTCAGTAGCTGATTTCTTTGCGCCAACGATCAGGCCGGATGTAAACCTGAATAATACAGACAGGAGAGGATATGTTCAAATGACCATCAACTTCTTCCAGGGAGTAAACAACTATACCACACCTATCAGCATCAGCAGCCTCAACATGATCAGCTATGATGCAGACGGTTCTTTCGAAAGCGGAGGCGCCATATCACAAGCATGGCTCCGTGAAACCCGTGTAGCGCAGGTTTTCGGCGGCGGTAATCCTATTGTATTAGCTGCAGGGACTACTGAACTTGTAGCTTACAACTATGCGGATGGTGGCAACACCTGGACAGGTTTTGCAGGTGGTGTATATGAAAGAACAGGTATCTCCCGCTGTTCACAGGTGGCTTCTTCCTTCCGCTATAATTCTGTAGGTGTAAGTTCCGTTACTTTCCGTCTCGGTTATGATTTTAAAGCCGGCACCAACGGTTATAATGTGGGCAGGCCCGGCCGTGAATACGGTATCAAATTTGGCTGCTATGCATTCCCAAGCCAGTCAACCTTACCGGTAAGCCTGCTTAGTTTTTCTGCTTCCCTGAAAAACAATACCACGCTGATCAACTGGGAAACTGAAAACGAATCTGAATTCAGCCATTTTGAAGTGGAAAGAAAAGACGGAAGCGGAAGTTTTGTTGCAATCGGCAGCAAAAATGCCAATAACACAGCCGCCCGTTCTAACTACCAGTACAGCGATAACATTGCAGCTGCAAGCGGTGATGTTTTCTTCTATCGCCTGAAAATGGTAGACCTGAATGGCAGGTTCAAATACAGCAATGAAGTGCTGATCCGTAAAGGTGTAAAATCACTGGCGGGCATTTCTATGAATCCTAACCCGATCGTAGTTGGTGGTGTGGCGAATGTACGTTTTGAAGCAGCCCGCCCTGCAATAGTAACTATTCGTGTGGTGGATCTTGCAGGCAGAACGGTATTACAACAACAAAGCAAGGCTACAGAAGGAACTAATACTGTAGCTATCAATAACCTGGAGCGTTTGCAAACAGGCAGTTATATTATTCAGCTTTCAAATGGAGAAGAACTGACAGCCGCTAAATTTTCTGTCGTTCGCTGAGTTTGATGAGTGAAAATCAATGCTCAGGGTTTTTATACCTTGACCCCTCTGGCACATTGCGGAGGGGTTTTTTATTTACTATAATTCCCCTTTCCTGTAATTTCATTTCCGGGATAACTAAATAGTATGTAATTTAAATACAGCTTTCATCTCCATAGAAACACAAAACCATTTTGTATGAGTAAAAATCTACGCTTCTCTTCTTTTTTAACAGCCGCCTTACTGACCACTTCACTTTCGTATGCACAGCAGGCTGACCGTTTTGCCTATGCGATCACAGATGTGCAGCAGGATGGTGTAAACTGGAGTTATTTAAGAAAAATCAATCTCCAGAACGGTGAGTTCAGCACTGTTTTACTGAATGGAAACGACAGCAGGCAAATAGCATTTGATGCCGCCAGTAAAAAAGAACTTACCAGTTTTACAATTGAACAAAACAGGGGTTATAACCTGCAGCCTGCTTTCAGCAGTGGCGTGGCCGCAATGGCTTATGACAAAAAGAATAACCGTATCTGGTACACCCCGATGTTCATTGACCAGCTTCGTTATATTGATCTGAAAACAATGCAGGTCTTCTATGTTACTTCGCAGGAATTTACCGGTATGGCCCGCAAATCTCCCGACCAGGGAAACATTATTACCCGGATGACTATCGGCAATGATGGTAACGGTTATGCAATGACCAATGATGGTGCACACCTGGTTCGTTTTACCACGGGTAAAAAACTAACTATTACTGATCTTGGAAACGTAGTGGATGACCCCGCCAATAAAGGAATGTCCATTCACAGCTCCTGCAGCAGTTTTGGCGGCGATATGATTGCAGACAACGAAGGCAATCTTTACATTTTCTCGGCCCGTAACCATGTTTTCAAAGTAAATATCGAAACAAAGATCGCTACACATGCAGGAACCATCAGTGGTTTACCGGCCAACTATACCAGCAATGGTGCAATAGTTACGGCTGATAATAAAATAATGATCGGAAGTGCTGTTGATGCCAGCAGTTATTATATAGTGGATGCTGCCAGCTGGGCAGCCACACCTTATAAAACAACCGGTGGCTGGCGCAGTTCTGACCTGGCCAACAGTAATATCCTGGATACCCGTCAACGTAATCAAAACCCGGTGGAAGATTTTACCCGCACTGAAGAAACAGATAACGGGTTAGTACAGATTTACCCCAACCCGGTTATTAATAACAAGTTTTCTTTACAATTCAATAAGCTGGATGCCGGTGAATATACTGTGCAGCTAACTGACGTGATGGGAAGATTAATGATGCAACGGGTCATTAATGTGGGTGGCAAAAACCAGACAGAAATGATCAACCTTACCGAATCAGCCGCCAAAGGATTTTACCTGGTGAAAGTATTGGACAAGAACAGTAAAGCGGTTTACAGTAAAAAACTGATCGTTCAATAAAACAATACCATTTCCCTTATACTAAGGCCCCGGTACATACTGCCGGGGTTTTATTTTTCCCGCGCATCCTTCCAGATCAGTTGTATATGCGTGGCTTCCTTATCAAAATCTGTACAATTACCGTCACCCCTGCCGGTAATACCTCCATGCGGGCCGCAAACGGGGTTACAATTCTCATCCACCAATTCATCAAAAAAATCGCAGCAATTACTGCTGAACAGGAATACCCTTTTCCCTTTATAGCTGTATTCATTTACTTCTGCAGGCGGGTTCCAGCGGGGTTCTTTGGCAATGGAATCAATCTTTTGTTGCACACAGGCCGGAAATGCAGCTTTCTTTTTACCACAGTTTTCATTTAATAATGCGGGAACAACCAGTAAAAGGATAAAATATTTCATAGTAAAGGGTTGATGAACGAAAGAATATATTTGCAATTCACAGCAAATATAAAATTTTGGAGAAGAGCAATTTTGTTGACCAGATCAGGATTTTTTGCCGCAGCGGGCATGGCGGGGCGGGCAGCAGGCATTTTATGCGTAACAAGTTCACCGCCCTGGGCGGACCTGATGGTGGTGATGGCGGCCGGGGTGCTCATATCATCCTGAAAGGCAACAAAAATCTCTGGACACTCTTACATCTCCGTTATTATAAAAATGTACTGGCGGAAGATGGTGAAGGTGGCAGCAGCAACAATAAAACAGGCCGTTTCGGAAAAGACATCATCATTGAAGTGCCGCTGGGCACCATAGCACGGGATGAAGAAACCGGACAGCAGGAAGTGGAAATATTAGAAGACGGCCAGGAGGTCATCTGGCTGGAGGGCGGTAAAGGTGGTTTGGGAAATTCTCATTTTGCCACCCCGACCAACCAGGCACCTGAACATGCACAACCCGGCTTACCCGGCAAAGAGGGATGGAAAGTACTGGAATTAAAAGTGCTGGCCGATGTGGGATTGGTTGGTTTTCCCAATGCTGGTAAATCAACCTTGCTGTCGGTAATCACTGCGGCCAAACCCAAAATCGCTGATTACGCATTTACTACCATTACCCCTAACCTCGGTATGGTGGAATACCGTGATGGCAAAAGTTTTTGCATCGCCGACCTGCCTGGTATTATTGAAGGTGCCGCCGAAGGCAAAGGATTAGGTCATCGTTTCCTTCGCCATATCGAAAGGAATGCGGTATTGTTATTCCTTATTCCTGCCGATAGCGCCGGTCATAAAAAAGAATTTGAGGTATTGGTCAACGAACTGGAACAATATAATCCTGACCTTCTCCACAAACAATTCATCATTGCCATCAGCAAAAGTGATATGCTTGATGAAGAACTGAAAGCGGCCATTGAAAAAGAATTACCGGCTGACATCCCTCACCTGTTTATTTCCTCCATGACAAACAAAGGACTACTGGAATTGAAAGACCTGTTGTGGAAAGTATTGAATGAAGAAGTGAAGTAGTTCTTCACGGGAAAGGGGCAGGAATACCCGCCTCACGGTATTGCAATCTTAAATGAGAATGCTATTTTAGCTTTACTCACTATGGCATTACTGAACCGGACCAAACAATTGCTGAACCATAAAGATGTGTTGCTGGCATCTACCTGGCGCTATATGGTGCAGGCTATCTGGCTGTTCTTTCCGCCTATTCTTTTTTTAGTACTGGCACATTTTTGCTTCTGGCATGTTACCCAGGGAAAAGACCTGATGATCATAGCCCTGGAGGATAAAGGTCATCTTGTATCCCCTGTATTTTTCTGTTTCATTCTGTCGCTCATCTTCTGGGTCATTGTTACCTGGTACAGCACCCGCATTGTAGCAAGGGCTAAAGATTTCCAGGACCCGGACAAACATGAAATCTGGAAAATATTCCTGGTGCAAACACCCAGGGTGCTTGCTTTTACCTGCATCACTGTCATCTTACTCGCTTTTTTACAATTAGAAAATTCTCCTTACCCGGAATGGCCCACCTGGCTATGTTATGTTTTACTGGCCCTGAGTTATGCCTGGTATTATGGCATCTATTATTTCTGGGAATGGTTCCTGACCCAGCGGAATATGCCGAAAAAGAAATGGCTTTTCTTCCTGCAAAGCACCAGGTTTACGGCCTATGCCATACTGGGTGCATCTATTTTGTCAGTTGTCTTTATCAAGACTTTCTGGACGCTGATCATCTTCCTGCTCAGCCTGCAGGTGGGGTTAGTATTATTATTAATTCTCCGGAGAGAAATTGATACGGCCAACCAGCTCGAAGAAGTCGGTGAATCGGAAGAAAAACCGCTTGTTTCATCCAGGTCGGGTGTCTGGAAAAAACTGAAATATATTATCAGCCACAAAGAAGACCGCCAGTATTTTAAGCTCTTTCAGTGGGTCAGTTTTTTTGCTGTAACCGTATATATCATTACCATTAATTCTCTGGAAATTTCTATCCTCATCGGCAGTTTCCCGTTCTTATTATTAGCTTTTGGGGTTTTACTGGGCATCGGCAATATCATCGCCACTTTTTCAGTACTGGCCCGTTTTAATTTTCACCTGCTCTTTTTTATATTCTCGTTATTGCTTGGCAAATTTGTTGATCCTCATTTCACAGAACTAACCACTAAAAAGCAAACAAATATCCGGTTCAGCGAAAGGCAAACACTGAAAGAGTATTTCGCAAACTGGGTAAACTATCCGGCAAGAAAAAAAATCCTTGATGATTCCACTATAAAAAGATACCCTGTTTATTTTGTGATTGCTAACGGTGGCGCTTCCCGTTCGGGATACTGGGTGGCTTCTATCTTATCGAAGCTGCAGGATACCACGAGGGGAAAATTTGCCGATCATCTCTTTTGTTTATCCGGTGCTTCCGGCGGAAGTGTGGGTAATGCCACTTTTTTCAACCTGCTTCGCAATAAAGAACAGCTTACTGCAAAAGATACATCACAACATCGTTACTGGAAAGCTGCCACCCGCTACCTGAAGTCGGATTTTTTAAGCTACACCCTCAGCCGTTTGCTGGGCCGTGACATCTTCCGGCATACAGTCCCTGCTTTCAGGAAATATACCCGTGACCGTGCCGAAGCATTAGCCTGTTCACTGGAAAAAGCTCCCGGCAGGGATTGCTTTTTATACAACAGTTTTGCTGACCCCTTCTCTTCCTTTATGACCCAAAAGGGCAATACCAATTATTCCCTGCCGGTACTTTGTGTAAACACCACCCGTATGCAGGATGGAAGCCCCGGGGTGATCAGCAATATCAGTATCAAAGAAAACTACTTTAATAAACGGGTGGATGTACTGAGCTTACTGAAGGATAAAGGTGCGGCAGATGACGAGGATATGAAACTGAGCACTGCGGTGGTGCTGGGCGCCAGTTTCCCCTACCTGAGTCCGGCCGGTCGTATTGATAACAAACCCTGCGACAGTTGCGAAACCGAATCCCATTATTTTGTGGATGGCGGGTATTTTGACAATTCCGGAGCCGGTGTCGTGAATGAAATGCTGATCGCCATGAACGATATGCTGAAAACTGATTCAGTACTGAAAAAATATGCCGGCAAACTGGAGTTTTTTGTGTTGCACATCACCAACAATGATGTAAAAAACAGCAAACTCAGCCGTATTAATCCATTCACCAACGACCTGCTCTCACCTGCACAAACTATCCTGGGTTCTTATGGCACCCAAACCCTGGTGAATGACCAGCGCCTGAAAAATTTTCTTTCTTCCATCAACCAGAACGACACCACTCATTACATCAATATTGACTTATACAGCGGGGAATACAACCGTAAATTCTCGATGAACTGGGTGATCTCGGATTTCCAGCGGGGATTGATGAATGATAAACTACTGAACAATAAAAATTTCGCCCGGGAGTGTGAGAAGATGATACAATGGAAATACTGACCGTTATGCAACAACATTGTTTTTTCTGCAACCAAACCAATGAACCGGTTCATGTACACGGTCACTACCAGTGCCCGGTTTGCCATACTAATATTCTTCCCTGCTGTGATGCTGATAATTGTGAAACAAACCAGTTGTTGCAGGCTACCACTCCTTTAATGGAATCCATCAAAAGGCCGGAGCAAAAACCTCAGCAGCCTTCAAAAAAGAACATTTGACGAATCTCATACCGGCCTCCGCCCAATTTTCAGTAGGTTTGCTCACTAAATTTTTCAGTTATGAAGAAGTTATTCCTGACGATTGTACTATCTGTATCACTGTTCTTAAAATCCTTCGCTGATGAAGGCATGTGGCTGCCCTTATTATTGGGCCAGCAGGTGTATAATGATATGGTTAAAAAAGGATTGAAACTAACTAAAGACCAGTTATACAATATCAATAAAGCCTCGCTGAAAGATGCCATCATCATTTTTGGCGGCGGCTGCACCGGAGAGATCGTGAGTGCCGAAGGTTTGATCTTTACCAATCACCACTGTGGTTATGATGCAATCGCTAATGCCAGTTCTGTTGATCATAACTACCTGCAAAATGGTTTTTATGCAAAAAATAAAGGAGAAGAAATCCCCACCTCCCTTTCTGTTCAGTTCCTGCTGCGCATTGATGATGTAACGGCGCTTGTGCTCGACTCCTTAAAAGGATTGAGTGGTGCGGAAAGAGTGCAACGGCAGGCGGCAATACTTGCCAATATCAATAAAAGAATGAGTGATGCCACACAGAATATCGAAACCCGGGTAAGTGCCTTATTCAAAGGAAACCAGTTCCTCGCATTTGTATACCAGCGTTATACCGATATACGTTTGGTCGGCACACCGCCTGAAAGTGTGGGCAAATTTGGTGGTGATACTGACAACTGGGAATGGCCCCGTCATACCGGTGACTTTTCTGTGTTCCGTGTATATGCTGATCCGGAAGGCAAACCTGCCAGATATGCTGAAGCAAACAAACCACTGAAACCAAAATGGTATTTACCTGTTTCCATAAAGCCATTAAAAGATGGTGATTTTGCCATGATCTGGGGTTATCCCGGCGGTACCAACCGTTATGAAAGTTCTTATGGTATTAAACTGGCCACCGATATTAATAACCCGACATTGGTGAAGCTGCGTGATATGCGGCTGAAATATATGTTCGAGGAAATGAAAAAAGACCCGGCTATCAAATTGCAATTAGCTTCTTCCTATGCCGGTATTGCCAACTACTGGAAATTCTATGACGGGGAAACAAAGCAACTGCTGAAATACGACGTGCTCGGTCAAAAGAAAAAAGCAGAAGAAAAATTCAACGCCTGGGCCAAGGGAAAACCAGAATATGAAAACATTTTCGCTGATTGGGGCAAAGCTTATGAAGCCTGGATACCCTTTGCCAAACACCGCCAGTATATCAATGAAGGCATCTTTGGTTCGCCCCTGATCGGTTTTGCTTCTTCACTGATTCAATTAGAAACAGCCCTGGTTAAAACCGGCTCTACACAGGCCGATATTAAAAAAGCTGCCGAAGCGGCCAACCAGCAACGTAAGAATTTCCTGGCCGGCGAAAATAAATTATCCGATGAACATATTGTTGC
>DGQP01000005.1:406265-746371 GCA_002400415.1 Chitinophagaceae bacterium UBA4411 | reverse complement strand
TCTGGTTTTTAGGGGTACTTACACCGCAGAGCAGCAAGATGTTTCGAAGAGCTGGGTTATCTCTCTAGTTTCCATTAGTGAACCCAACATTCATCAAAAGCCGTTCAACCTTTTTTTTGAATTTATAAAATTTAGAAACCGCCTTGTACATGCCAAAAGCTGGGAAACAGAATACCTAACACTAGTAACCCATGTAAATTTTAATGAAAAAAAACAAGGCTCTTGGGCTGGAAGAATTTTAGATTCAAAAACTCTGTACATTAATGAAAATTATCCACTAACAAAATTTTCAGCGGACTTAGCTAAACTAAATGTGAGTGATGCAGAGAAGGCTTTAGAGATTGCACTTATGACAATTTACCAAATAAGGAAGTTTATTCCCGGTTCTTACACTACTCCAGGGTTAATTTTTCGAATACCCAAGAATAAAATCGATCAAATTAATGGAGAAAAGGTTTTAGATATGATAAAAAGGCATTTTGCATAATGCAGAATAGAATTACCGAACGATAAAGAGTGCGATGCAACAGACGATAATAGTAGTAATGTACCCTGGCTGATAAAAGAAAAGCCCAAACTCTCGTCAGGGCTTTTCTTTTACTTCACTTTCTCCAGCGTCTCATTCCAAAACCTGCCTACCGGCTGGCAGACACCAGCAGTTTACTTTACCTTTTCTGGCATTTCGTTACGAAATACAACAGTGTTATCAAACACATCCACCAGCACCGGTTTTGTCTTATCAATATCACCCGCCAGTATCCGCTTGCTTAACTGGTTCACAATTTCCTTTTGTATCAGCCGCTTCAGGGGTCTTGCACCAAACTGCGGGTCAAAGCCCTGGTCGGCGAGAAACTCTAATGCATAATCGCTGAATTGCAACCGGATGCCGCTGTCAGCCACTAATTTTTGCAGGCCATTCAGCTGAATTTTCACAATTCCCATGATCTCTTTTTTCAGCAAAGGCTGGAACATAATGATCTCATCCACCCGGTTTAGGAATTCGGGGCGTATGGTTTGCCGCAGCAGGTTCATCACTTCCACTTTCGCTTTGGCGGTTGCTTCTTCAATATCTTTTTCTTTGATGTTCTCAAACGCATCCATGATCAAATGACTGCCGATATTGCTGGTCATGATGATGATGCTGTTCTTGAAATTCACCACCCGCCCTTTGTTATCCGTCAGGCGGCCATCATCCAGCACCTGCAGCAATACATTCCACACATCCGGGTGAGCTTTTTCAATTTCATCCAGCAGCACCACGCTGTAGGGTTTGCGGCGCACGGCTTCGGTCAGTTGCCCGCCTTCATCATAGCCCACATAGCCCGGAGGCGCACCCACCAGTCTCGATACCGTATGTTTTTCCTGGTATTCACTCATATCAATCCTCGTCATCATACTTTCATCATCAAACAAATATTCGGCAAGGGCCTTGGCCAGTTCTGTTTTACCCACACCGGTGGTACCGAGGAAAATAAAGGAACCAATAGGTTTCTTGGGGTCCTGCAAACCGGCCCGGCTTCTGCGTATGGCATCGGCCACGGCGGTGATGGCTTCTTCCTGTCCCACCACCCTTTCATGCAGGTGTTCTTCCAGGTGCAGCAGTTTTTCTTTATCACTCTGCAGCATCTTCATCACAGGTATGCCGGTGGCTTTGGCAATGCTCTCGGCAATATCTTCAGCATCTACTTCCTCTTTCAGTAAGCGTTTCTCAGTAGAGTTAACAAGTTGATTAGTTAACGAGCTGATAAGGGCTTCCTGTTCTTTGATCTTACCATAGCGTATCTCGGCTACTTTCCCATAATCACCTTCCCGTTCTGCCCGTTCTGCTTCTGTCTTGAGCTTTTCTACTTGTGCC
Source organism: Chitinophagaceae bacterium UBA4411 (assembly GCA_002400415.1). Classification (GTDB taxonomy): domain Bacteria; phylum Bacteroidota; class Bacteroidia; order Chitinophagales; family Chitinophagaceae; genus CADEDV01. Next base: position 744,516 of record DGQP01000005.1, on the reverse strand, counting down.
TTGGCATCTTGTACCTTTTCCACTAATTCCTTCTCTTCCTTCCATTTTGCCTTCAGCGTATCCCTTGTTACCGCCAGGTTAGCAATCTCGGTATTCAGCTCTTTTAATTTCACTTCATCATTCTCCCGTTTGATCGCTTCCCGTTCAATTTCCAATTGACGGATCTGTCTTTCGAGAGTATCCAGTTCTTCCGGCATCGAATTCATTTCTAAGCGCAGCTTGGCTGCACTTTCATCAATTAAGTCAATGGCTTTATCCGGTAAGAAACGGTCTGTAATATAACGGCTGGATAATTCCACCGCTGCAATGATCGCTTCGTCTTTGATGCGGACATGGTGGTGTGTTTCATAACGGTCTTTTAATCCCCGTAAAATAGAGATCGCATCTTCCACGCCGGGTTCATCGATCATCACTTTCTGGAAACGCCGTTCCAGCGCCTTATCTTTTTCAAAAAATTTCTGGTATTCACTCAGTGTGGTGGCACCCACGGCACGGAGTTCACCTCTTGCCAGGGCCGGCTTTAAAATATTAGCCGCGTCCATCGCCCCTTCTCCGCCACCGGCACCCACAAGGGTATGTATCTCATCAATGAACAGAATGATTTCTCCGTCACTCCCGGCCACTTCTTTCACCACGCCTTTCAACCGTTCTTCAAATTCACCTTTGTATTTGGCCCCGGCGATCAGCTGGCCCATATCCAGTGCATAGATGATCTTTGATTTCAAATTCTCCGGCACATCACCATTCACGATACGGTGTGCAATACCTTCGGCAATAGCAGTTTTACCCACACCGGGTTCACCTACCAATATCGGGTTGTTCTTTGTTCTTCTTGAAAGGATGTGCAGGGTTCTTCTTATTTCTTCATCACGGCCGATGACGGGATCGAGTTTACCCTGCCTGGCCAGTTCGTTTAAATTCTTGGCATATTTATTCAGTGCATTGAATTCCTGTGATTGTGTTTGCGAAGTAACCGTCTCTCCTTTTCTTAATTCTTTGATGGCTGCTAACAAACCTTTCTCGGTCAGTCCCGCATTCTTCAATAGTTTGGCGCTGGCATCATTTCCCTGCACAATAGCTAACAGCAAATGCTCGGGTGTGATAAATTCATCATTGAATTGTTTTAAAGCCGCACCGGCCCGCAGCACCACGCTGTTGGCATCCCGGCTGATGGACTGACCGCCTTCACCGGACGTAGTGGGCAGTTTACTGATCAGTTCATCCAGTTTGGTATCCACCAGGTTCACGGTCACATTGTTTTTCTTCAGCAAATAATCCACCGGCGAATCCTGTTGTTCAAGCAACGCTTTCAGGATATGTTCGGTCTCAATATTCGGATGTTGTGCATTAAAAGCTAATTGCTGGGCCTGCTGAAAAGCCTCAGCTGCTTTTATGGTAAAGTTTCCAAGATTCATAACTTACTTTTAAATGTTAATCATTCATTGACCATCGCTTTTTTATAATTTACAGGTTGTTAAACGATGGACCATTGACGATGGTCTATGGTCAGTTGTCAAATAGCAATCCAATCACCCAAATACCGTTACAATGTCACATAAAGTTAGTTCTATCTGCCTGAAAGTCTTGTCCGTAGCCCTTTGCCTGTTATTGTTGCAGCCTGTAAAGGCACAGTACGACTGGACGGAGCTGTCGCAGGAACTGGAAGCCAAACAAAAACTGCTGGGGGATAACCTGGTGGCCATGATCTGGAAAGGCGACTCACTGGTCTATAAAAAAGAAATGGGCGGCTTCAACAGCAAGACCCAGGCGCCCATTGCCAGTTGCAGTAAATGGCTGACCGCCGCCTTAGTAATGCAATTCGTGGATGAAGGGAAACTCTTTTTGGATGACCCGGTGATCAAATACATCCCCGAGTTTGAAAAGTATTTTAAAAAATATATCACTATCCGTCACTGCCTCAGCCATATGACAGGTATCAGTGATGAAGGCAATTTTTTCAAGCGGATGTTCCAGCGTAAAAAATTCTCTTCGCTGGAAGAAGAAGTGAACAGTTTTGCCGCCCGTGATATCCGGGCCAATGCGGGTACCGATTTCTGGTATGGTAATATTGGTTTGAATATAGCCGGTCGTGTGCTGGAAGTGATCAGCAAGAAAAAATTTGAGATCCTGATCAAAACCAGGTTGCTGAATCCATTGGGAATGCGCAAAACTTCTTTCTCCACCCTGGACGGCAGCATTGTGAATCCTTCCGGCGGCGCTGTTTCCACTGCGGAAGATTATATGAAGTTTTTGGTCATGCTGCTGAACAAAGGAAAGTATAATGGCGTACAAATATTGAGTGAAGAGTCTGTGGAGGAAATGATGCAGACACAAACCAAACCCGAACTGATCAGGTATGCGCCCAAAGCAGCTGAAGGTTACGGGTACGCTTTGGGTTGCTGGGTGGCTGAAAAAGATGCCAGCGGAAAATCAACCGTAGTGGCAAGCCCCGGGCTCTTTGGCACCTGGCCGATGATTGATTATTGCCGGGGTTATGCCTACCTGGTTTTTGTAAAAAACCTGCTGGGTGAAGAAAGGGCCAATGCACATGAGCAGTTAAAACAAACGGTTGACGAACAAATTCCCGCCGCTTGTCGTTAAATTAACAGGAACTCCGGTCCATTCATTTTATCTTCGCCACCAAAAACATATATAGATGCAAAAACTCAGGTTTCTTTCGCTGGCTTTGCTGGCAATTTCGTTGACTGCAGCAGCACAAACGACAAAGATTGATGTGAAAAAAGGCCAGAAATACAAAGTGGAAAGTACCACCCACCAGAACAGTTCAGCGGAAGTGATGGGACAAACGATGGAAAATAATACGGATTCCAAATCCACCATGCTGTATGAAATACTGACTGCCGGGCAGAATGGTATCAGCCTGCAGTCCACCGTTACTAAAATGACTGTTACAGCCAGTGCTATGGGCCAGGACCTGAGTTATGACAGCGATAAAACGGATAATGCAGGCCCGCTGGCAGATATACTTTCACCTCTGCTTAATAAACCGAATACCCTGCAACTGGATGATAAAGGAGTAATCACCAAACAGGACCAGGAAGCCAGCAGCACACAGTCAGCGCTTACAGGCGGAACTACTGCAACGGTAACTACAGACCTGTTTATTCCTGCCCTTATCGGTAAGGAACTGAAAGCAGGCGATAGTTTTACGGATACTTTTACAGTGAAGAAAGAAAAATATGATTCCCGTGATTCCGGAACCTATACTGTTAAAGCTATTGAGAACGGGCTCGCCACCATTTCTTACGCCGGCACCCAGGTTATCAATGCTGTGCTGGAACAAATGGGTATGGAAATGAACAGCTACAGTAATAACAATGTAAAGTCTGATCTTTATGTAGATATCAAAACAGGCCTTGTCCTGTTAAAATCAAGCACGGTTGAGAGCAGCACCACGATCGAAGCGGGAGGTATGAGCATCCCTGCCACCGGCAAAACGGTCATCAATGTGAAAGTATCGCCGGATAAATAAATTCACCCCGGCATAAGACTTTATTGCAAAGGGTAAAAAGGATTGGTAACTTCAGCGTACCAATCTTTTTTTATGTACGAACACAAGTCAGATCCTTTAGTACCGGTAACCGTTTTTTACCAGCGGGTGCTCCGTAACCTGCTGATAGCTTCTGTGATCATTCTTATCTGTCTCGTCATTGGCATCCTTGGATATCATTATACAGCCAATATTCCCTGGCTGGATGCACTGCACAATGCTTCGATGATTTTAAGTGGTATGGGGCCCGTGGTGGAAATCACCACCGTAAGCGGTAAATGGTTTTCCTCCCTCTATGCCTTATTCAGCGGCGTGGTCTTTATCACGAATGTAGGTATCATACTGGCGCCGGCAGTACACCGCTTGTTTCACCGGCTGAATCTGGAAGATGATTGATCAAAACCCTTTCAATGCCGGGGCAGATTCATTTTTTACGAATACCAGTTTGCTGCGGTCAGCTTTATAGACCGATTCATAGAATTTCACAAGTTCGTTATAAGCAGTTGGGGGAAAACGGCCGCTGTAATGTTCATAGCTGCGGAAATAACTGATCTTATCCCCTGCCAGTTTCACCGATGCGGTATATTTTCCGAATGGAGATTCAATCTTTATATCCGCCGGGACTGATTCGGGCGTATACCCCGCGGGGATTTTGATCGTGGCAGTATCCACATCTTTAAATTCAAAATCAAGCACCAGGTCATACGTTCTTTTTTCAACCGGTTTTAATTTCCGGTGAGTGCGGGTAAAGATGTTGGGAATTACAAAAAACCGTTTGCCGCTGACCGTGGCGTAATTGCTGGCCACCAGGTCCAGTGTTTCATCGATCTCCGGCAGTTTACTTTTTTGTTCCTTATAGTTAAAGCTCTTTACATCATAAGTGGCCAGTTCAATATCCTCCTTCAGGAATTCCATCAGTTTGTCTTTTGACAGACCATTGATAATAGAATGCAGCCGGTCCTGCTGCTCGGCCCTGTAATTAGTTTTAACAATTGCATCCAGAAACCCTTCTTCGTCAATAGTAGCTTCAATATGCCGGACCTGCAGATTGTCATTGAGGTCATACCTCGGTGTTCGCACAAGGGAGCCCCCGTTCTCATCCACAGCAACAGCATAGCGGTTGCTGGTTCCTCCTCCAAAGTAACCGGCTGCTTTGGTCTGGCTGGTGCATTCCAGCCAGGTGGTATCTTTTCCCTGCGGCACAAAAAGTACTGCATGATTGAACTGGGAACTGGGAAGATCAATCAGCAGGTAATCATCATTCCCGCCGGCCCTGATGACCGTATAGACAGAACGGATACCGGCTTCTTTCAGTAACGCATACATATAATTACTCAGTGCCTTACAATCACCATATCGTTTGGAAGCCACATATTTTGCATCAAAGGGCTGCCAGCCACCAACACCCAGCTGAATGCTGATATACCTCGTATTCTGCTGCATGTATTCATACAGCACTTTCACTTTTTCGTTTTCGTCTTTAATACCATCGGTCAGCTGGTGCACTTTTGCTTTTACCTCATCAGGCAATATATCCCTGCCCCTCGTAAGATCATATACAAAACGGCCAAAGTCCTTCCAGCTGGCATTGCTGCCTTCATAGTCATCCAGTACAAATTTCTCCGTAGCCAGGAAAACACTGGTGGTCAGTTCATGCCAGGCAGGGGCTCCGTATTCCTGTTCCACCGCAGGCAATTCCCTGATCTCCCAGATATATATCTTATCCGTTTTATCATCCGTGATCACCGGCTCTCCTTTATAGTTGAACATTTTATAATGCAGCGGGTTACTGGCAGGTATGGTAATAGCAAGGCGGCTTTGCTGCACAGCCATAATAGTTCTTTCCTGCGGTATCCAGTCACGGAGAAACATAGTACCCTTGTAACGAAGCTCCACTTCATACTCGACTGTATAGGGATAGGTCTTGTTAAAGAAGCTGTGCCATTTCACCCGGTTATCATCGGCCAGGTTATCATCACTGCCGCTCACATCCCTGATCTCACTTTTCTTCAGGCTTCTTATTTTTTTTCCGGCCGCATCAAAGAGTGTTCCTTCAAAAGATTCAATACTGCGCAGTTTATCATAGCCTTCACCAAATCCGCCCCAGCGGTCGCCCTGCTCATTCAGGATGGTATAGGCGGCTTTATAAAAATATTTTGCTTTATTCCCTTCGGAAATATCATAACGTATATCTTCCATCCTTTTTACCACGCTGGCATTTTTAAGCAATGCCGCGGGGATAGAAGAAACAGCATAGGGCTCCTGTGCAAGAGCAGCAACAGTTGCAAAGACACCGGCAAAAACAATCATCCATTTCCGCATACATTATTTTTTCTTTTTGAAAACGATCTGTTCTCCATGCTTTTTTACTACAAACGCAAAAAATTCCCGCAGCATCTCGTACTCTTCCGGTATGAACTGGGCCCGTTTGATCTGCAATCTTGAACGCATAGAAATACCCGTACCCGATTGGGTGATCCGGTATTCAAACAGGCCATCACCCTGTTCATTCATTTTCACCATCACCTGTTTGGGTAATTCATCCACCATGTATCCCTCCGGAACTTCCAGTTGCAGGTTATAGGTTTCGTCAATCGTATACGGCATCTCAACCGGGTAATGCCGTTCTGCTGATTTAAAGGGATTATCCTTGTATCCTTCCCCAAACATCGGGTTCAGGTAAATAATATCCTCTTTTTCTTCTTTAATATCAAAATCATAACTGATCCCCAGGTTCTCTTCATACTTATCCAGCGAATCAAACCTTGGGTTATTAATCTCGATGGCCAGTCCAAAATCCCGTTTGATCTCTTTTATCAATTCTTCCTTCCCTTTTTCTTTTATCCGGTTCCGCAAAGAAAATGATTCATATTTTCCGGGGGACTGTTGCATACTACCCACCATATTTCCCTTTTCATCATTGATGATAAACACCGTGCTGCTTTTTTTCTCGGTTAATGAATCGGCAATCAATTCCACCGCTGTCCCGATTTTATTAATAACACGGGCCGTCCCGTTATAACAACGCACCGGCAGCGTACCGAAACCCAATCTTGGCTCACTGGCATCCAGGAAATATTCTTTCCCGTCAATACTGGTTTTACAAACTACATAATTGAAACGGCTCATTAACGGGTATAACGGGTATATAAACCCGTGTGATCTCGTACTCAGCAATACAGGGTCGGTCTCAATATCCTCATGACGAAGCATGGCAGCCAGCAACAGGTTAACTTCTGAAACTGAACCGTTCTTCGTCTTAATAATATTCTTCAGCCCCTGGTTCATATCCACGTCTTCATGATCGGTGCAGGTAATATTGTCCCGGACCCAGGCATAGATATTTCTTGCTTTTTCCAGTTTATTTGCCGTTCCTTTTACCAGCGGATCTGTAATATCATCCAGCCACTTGTTATCTTTTGTCAGCGATTCTCCAAAGAATTCTGAACTCATCAGGTCTTCGGAAAGCTTGGCCCAGGTGCCGAGAAAACTCCGGTATTGGAGTGGCGGCCTGTATTCTGATAATTGAAATTCAATCTTGGAAATATAATTATTCACCGTGGTGGTAAAACTTTCTTCTTTCAGGGCGGGTACGTCTTTAATTACCCACCGGTAATCGGTAATATTCGCATCAATCTTATATCGTTCTGAACGTTCCACTCCTTCAGAAGCAATAACATTATAAATAGTGGTTCCGCTTTTCCGGGTATTGATATCATAACTCAGGTAGCCCTGGGTCAGGAATACATAATTAAAGAAAGAGGGCAGGCTGAGATTATACTCACTCCATAATCTTGGATAAGAGCCCTGGAATTCCCAGGGTTGCAGGTTCCGTAAATAATCAGAAACAATGGTGTATTCATATTCAATGATACTTCCTTCCTTCACATTCGGGAAGGTGAATTTCTTAACCACCAGGTTCTTGTTCAGCTTGTCTTTGAAAATCCCTTCTCTGGTGTCCAGCTTCGTTTCCACCACTTTGCCGTCTTCCAGGTTATAGGTTATGGCTTTTACTTTTTCAAGTTGCTCTTCCATGTTGCCTTCCGCATACAGGGGAATGGATATATTGGCCATGTCGTAGGCATTCTTATTCAGGATATGCACCCGCCTGAATCGTTTATATACCAGGGAAAACCATCCCTTGGAATTACCATCAATGCTGCTGGAACCTATGTCTGCGATCACCACGGCATTGGCATTACTATCGATGCTATATACTTTCGTGGCGAAATCAGCAGCTGTAACATTACCGAATTTTGCTTTGGATTTATCCTGTGCAGTAGCGGGCAGAAGTAGCACAGAAAGGCAGAGTGCCAAAAGGAATTCCCGATATTTCATAGTGGGTGGTTTATAATAAAAAAATTACATGGGCAGGGACAGCTCAATTTTACACAAAAAAAGCCAAATTGCTGCCTGATGCAGGTCATTGTTGTAACTGAGTTAAAAAAGACGGATCCCGGGTGAGAAATCAGGAAAAAAATACAGTTTTTATTAAAAAAACAGCGGCTTCGCTGGGTTTTGATCATTGTGGTATTGCCCGGGCCGTTCGGCTTGATGAGGATGCCCGCCGGCTGGAACAGTGGCTGCACAAAGGCATGCAGGGCACCATGCACTACATGGAAAACTATTTTGATCTCCGCGTTGATCCTTCCAGGCTGGTTCCGGGCGCCAAATCCGTCATTACTTTATTAAAAAATTATTACCCTTCCCAACAACAAGAACCAGGCACTCCGGGTATTTCCAGTTATGCCTATGGCAATGATTACCATGAAGTGATCCGGGAAAAACTCCGCCTCTTGTTGCAGCAGGTGAGAGAACATACCGGGGAGATCAGCGGAAGAGGTTTCGTGGATTCAGCCCCCGTACTGGAAAGGAGCTGGGCATTGCGGAGTGGCCTGGGATGGATTGGCAAAAACGGCAACCTTATTAATAAACAAAGCGGCTCCTTTTACTTTATTGCCACACTGATCACAGATATTGAACTGGATTATGACGATCCTTATGCCAGAGATTTTTGCGGCACCTGCACCCGCTGTATTGATGCCTGTCCGACAAACGCCATATTACCCGGTAAAGTAGTGGATGGGAGTAAATGTATTTCCTATTTCACCATTGAATTAAAAGAACAACTGATACCAGGTGAGATGAAAGGAAAATTTGATAATTGGATATTTGGCTGTGATACCTGCCAGGATGTTTGCCCCTGGAACCGTTTCAGTCAGCCCCATCAGGAACCGGCCTTTACTCCTGTGCCTGAAATTCTGAATTTATCAGCCGCTGGCTGGGAATCAATGACAGAAGAAAGTTTTAAAAAGCTGTTTGCCCATTCTCCTTTGAAGCGTACAAAATTCAGGGGCATTCAACGCAACCTGAAATTCGTACAAGAAGGAAAATAAAAAAGGCCATGCTGTACGAAAGGATAAGATGCGTACAGGCATGGCCACTAACCACACACAGGCGTCACGGATCAGAAACTGAACCCTAATTTTATCATGATACGGTTGAACCGGTAAGTATTCACATCTGTTTGTGGTTGCCCGGTTCTCCAGTCCGTATACGTAAAAGACTCTTTCATCGTTTTTCTTGAATACCCCAATGATAAAACAAGCGCATTACCATTCTTAAATGCTGTATTCAAACCTATTCCCGCATCTGCATACATACCATTGGAGAAATCACCGGGATTGCCCCACCATATTCCCACCTCATCATTGACGCTCCGGGGCACCCAGCTGAAGTTGATGCCGGCATCAGTATAGGCAAATAGTTTGTTTTTCTTTTTTCCGAAATCATACCGGATATCTGCAAATAAAGGAACAGTGCGGTACTGGTAATAATCAAGCCCCAGACCAATTCCCGCAAACAGGGGTCCGTTACGGAAACCATTCACTGTTTGCAAAACCGCGCCGGCACCGTTATTACCGTTGGCCACTCCGATACTGTTGATAGAGTGAAAGCTGTATTTTTTTGTTACTGCCTTTTGCGCCTGCAGACCAATAGCAGTAACAAGGCCTATTACTAACAATATCCGGTTCTTCATATGTTTTTATTTTACAACCAGTTTACTTAACAGGCGGATATTATTTAATGAGCTGTAATCGTACTGGTACAAACCATCATCTGCCACCACCAATGCCCATCCGTTCATCGCAATCACATCAAAGGTTTCACCACTGCTGATGGTGGTCAGTAATTTCAGATCATTCACATCAGCAGCATTGTAAAATTTCAACCCCTCTTTTCCATCACAAATAATCAGTGTGTTCCCGTCTTTTGATAAACCATGCGGGTTGCTCATCGGGTATGTTTTCTTCAGAACAGGGCTATTGATATTACTGATGTCCAGGACATCCAATTGGTTGGTGAAACCCTGGCAGGCAGTACCTGAACGCAGCGTTACAAATGCATAGTTGTTATCTGCAATTACCGGGTCACAACTGCGGGCATGCGTAAAATTGCTCAGCTGTGCCGGTGCTGTTGGATTTGTAATATCGTATACAAACATCCCGGAATTAGAACCAATGAACAGGCGGTTATTGAAAGGATAGATTGTTTCAATTCCCCAGCCGATATTAACCCTGTTATTGAAAACAGGATCAGCCGGGTTGCTGATGTAAACCACATTCAATGCAGTATTGGAAACAGCGTACATATAATCATTCACAATCGTGAACCTTGCCATGGATCCGCCGATACCCTGCGGAGAAGCAGCAGAACTGTTAGCCCCCACACCTGATGAATTGGAAAGAAATAAAACATCGGCTGACTTTAATGGCTCACGTCCAAAAAAACCGCCACCACCGCAATCCACCGGTACCACGGTATCTTTTTTGATCCAGTCAGCAATCACCATATTGGGATTGGGAGAAAATCCGTTACCCCATACTCTTTCAGGAAAAACATTCTCGGTAAACTTTTTAACCGTTACAGATTGCGGGTTGCTGATATCAATTGCCACCAGGTCTGTATAAAAATCAGCATACAGTATATTTCCTTTTACCGCCATATCAAGATTGCCGGGAATATCAACAAATGATACCTGCCGGGGTGCAGACGGGTTACTGTTGTCAATGATATGAACTCCTTTATCCACTTCATTCAGGAAAATATAATTGCCGCGGATATAGATCTTACCAGGTCTTTCAATTTCTTTGGCCGTATTATTCTTAATGTTTGCCCTCACTTCTGCTTTTGTTCTGTAGACTGGTTCCCAGTAGGAATAGCGGCTGGTACATTTATCTTTTACACAGGCTGGCAAAATGATAGCCATGAAAGACAGTAACATGACAGTCACCGGCAGCAATGAAAAATATTTTCTCATAAACATAGTTTTCATTACTGACAACAGGGTAAAGAACAGCGTTGCGCCTGCAGGATTATTTTTTTAAAACCCAGCCAAGCCGCAATCCAAAAGAAGCGAGATGATTACCATCAGTCGTTTTTACTTTTTCCAGTTTACCCGGGTGATAGTTGAAAACGATGCCGGCAGTTAGCGGATGTTTTGACTGATGGAAGAACCTTGCTGTAATACCAGACTGGTAAGCCAGCTGGAATTTGTTGAATGAAGAATTATCCTGAAAGAAAACATTAGAGGCCGGGCTGTACACCAGTGCATTCGTGTTTGTCATCCATCCCGCAGAAAGGCCGTTCTGCCATTCAAGAGGAAGTTTTTTCCCTTTGTTAAACTGCCAGTGAAATGAAACCGGGACCTGGAGAAAATAATACCTGTTCTTATATGTGCGGGAAGTGCCGCTATAATAATAGTCGGCAACTGTAAAATTGCTTAACCCGTTATTCACCATCCTTGACGTTTCAATAAATATTCCCGTGGCACGAACCGTAGTGTAAGCTGAAAAGTCAAATCCTGCTGAAACAGCCGTTTTCTTTGACAGTTTTCGTTTTGCAGATATACCGGCCTGCCAGTAAAAACTGTTTTCGGGCGCAGCTGCAGTTACAGGTGCAAGCGGGCCACCCATGTTTAATTGCCCCCCGGCCCCCGGGCTGCTGAAAACATCTGCGCTTTTTTGTGCATCAAAAAAAGATACACCTTCACTTAAACCGGATGCACCGGCTGTTGCATGAACAGCAAACTCCCATTTGTTATTTTTCCCTTCCGCCTTTTTTGTTTGACTGTTCACAGAGACTGCTTCTGCTTCCTGTTCATTTTTAACTTCCGGCTGTATTCCGGTTGTTGTATCTTTTTTATCACCTGCCACTGCAATATCATTCGCTGCCGTTACAGACGGCGGCTTCTCATCCGTCACCCGTTGCGTTTTTACATCTTCTCTTCCTCCCGGTACCTCACCAGTAGGTACGGTTATTGGATTGGCGGGCTGTTCTTTTTTCCGCTTTCCGGCTGCAGCGACAGTCGTCAGCATATTTTCCCCGCTATTCTCATTGTTTTTAATTTTCCGTGCCGAATTTTTCTTTTTGCTGATCCCGGAAGCCTGAGCTGTTATTTCAGATGATTGTACCGGTACCGGCCCGGTTTCCTTAGCAGCTTCAATTATTTTGTTTTTACTGATACCGGTAGCTTGATCCGGGTTTGCTATATTATTTTCTTTCGTTGTATTAGTAGTATTGTTATTATTCAGTCCGGTATTGCTGGTTTCCTCCTTCTTCAGGTTATCATTTTTCTCAGCTGTAAACTGAGCTGGTTGTTGTTCTGTTATCACCTGCTTTTCTTTTTTATCATTAAGCAGGTACAAAGCTGCTCCGCCTCCCAACAGTACAAGCGGGAAGATCCACCAGAAGATCACTCTGCGGCGTTTCTTTTCCTTTTGGATACGTCTTTCTACTTCCTCCCACACTTCGCCGGAAGGTTGTAGTTGCAGCTCCCCCAGTTTCTGCTGCACCTGTTGCTCAAATTCATTGACCGGCATAGTTCTTAATTTTTTTTTCAACAGTAATTTCCTCAAGCCAGCTGATCAGCAGGGAACGGGCCCTTGCGTATTGTGAACGGGATGTGCCATCGCTGATCCCGAGCATCTCTCCTATTTCCACATGAGAATATCCTTCCACAGCATGCAGGTTGAAAATCGTCTGGTATCCATGTGGTAACTGACGTATCAGGTCGGCCAGCTCTTTAGCCTGCAGGTTTATAGCAGGATCGCCGTCGGCTACCGGGTGCAGCAATGGCTGCTGGTCAGTAAAAAACATCTCGTCCCGGTATTTGCGGTTCCGCTTCAGGTAATTTAAAGCCGTATTCACCATCACCCGGCGCACCCAGGCGCCTAACTCCCCTTCAAACTTGTATTGTTTCAGTCCTGTAAACACCCTTACATATCCTTCCTGCAGTACATCTTCAGCATCCGCCAGCGACCGGGTATAGCGATAGCAAACCCCGAGCATCGTTTTTGCAAACCGCTCATACAATTGCCGCTGCGCTTCTGGTTTTCCCTTCAGGCAGTCTTTTACCAGTTGGCGTTCATCCATAATCGCTGAATCATGTTGACTGACAATTCTGTTCTGTTGTTCGTTGCACCGGGTTCTCGTCAAAATTCTTTCCGGGTTTGATCCCAAGCTAATAGTTTTGACAGCTCAAAACTATACTTTGCCGACCGAACTGAACAAAACACTGGCTGAAAGGGATCAATCCGTTATCTGGCACCCTTATACCCAGCATAAAACAGCCTCTTCACCACTGGCCATTACCCGGGGAGAAGGCGTTTACCTGGTGGATGAAAGGGGGAACAGATACATCGATGCTATCAGCAGCTGGTGGACCAATATCCATGGCCATGCTCACCCGTATATTGCTGAAAAAATATATGAACAGGCACGGCAGCTGGAGCATGTGATCTTTGCCGGCTGCACGCATGAACCGGCAGTACAATTAGCTGAACGCTTATTGCCCCTGCTGCCCGGGCAATTCTCAAAGGCTTTTTATTCAGACAATGGTTCAACTGCTGTGGAAGTGGCATTGAAAATGGCGATACAATTTCATTTGAACAAGGATCAGGGAAAAAGAAATAAAATACTGGCCTTACGAAATTCATACCATGGCGATACATTCGGGGCGATGAGTGTAAGCGAAAGAGGAGTATTTACTATGGCTTTTGACAAATACCTGTTTGAAGTGATCTTCCTTGAGCCCAATGCGCCCTTAGCTCTTCAGCACCTGCGCTATGAGGAGATCGCCTGTTTTATTTATGAGCCCCTGGTGCAGGGAGCCGGCGGTATGAATATGTATCAGGCAACATGGCTGAACGAACTCATCTGCCAGCTGAAGCAAAACGAAATACTATGTATTGCTGATGAAGTGATGACCGGGTTTGGAAGAACAGGTCATCTTTTTGCATCGGAATACCTGCATCATAAACCGGATATCATTTGCTTATCCAAAGGATTGACAGGCGGAAGTCTCCCCCTGGCGATCACAGCCTGTACACAAAAAATATTCGATGCATTCCTGCAGGACGACCTGTATAAGACTTTTTTTCATGGCCATTCCTATACAGGCAATCCCATCGCCTGTGCTGCGGCATTAGCCAGTTTAGACCTGCTGCAACAGGAAAATTGCATCAGCAGTATAGAAAACATAACTGTTTCAAACCGGCACTTCGTACAAGAGATCAACCGTAATAAAAAGGTAATGAATGCCCGCAGCCTGGGTACTATCCTTGCTTTTGAATTTCATTCTGACAAAAAAGAATATCTCAATAAAGTAAAAGAAGAAACGATGCAACTGGCCCTGCAACACCATGTATTTCTGCGGCCGCTGGGTAATACTGTTTATATTATGCCGCCTTATTGCATTACAACAGAACAGCTGCAACAGGTGTACAACAGCCTCTGGCTGATCATTGAGCATATATAAAAAGGTTGCCATTGCTGGCAACCTTTTACACACTAACTGCTTACTTGTTCTATGTCTGCAAAAATTTAAAAAGCGGGATCAGGAGGCGTATTGGGATTATTATCCCTTTCCCTGAGCGGGTAGGGCATCAGGTTTCGTTTCTTCTCGGCATTGGGTCTTCCAAAACGACGCATATCTTCCAGCTTCTGACCACTCATAAACAATTCAATACAACGATGACGATAGATTTGTTCTAACAATTCCGCAATAGTGGCCGGTGTTGCAGCTGGCTCATTAGCATTCACACCAAAAGGATCATTTGTTTTCTGTACTACCTTATTCAGTTCTGTTGTTCCTGTTGAAAGGTCTGGCGAAGCCTGTCTTGCATAGCACTCTGCTTTGATCAGTGTAATTTCTCCCGGCAGGTAGACAGGGATAGCCACCCCTGCTGCATTAAAGAAACCGTTGATGCGAAAACGGGGTGATATAGTTGGGTTGATCGATGTATAAAAAGGAACCCTCCCATCCGTCAGTGATGGTTGTAATGGCACCAGCAAACCCAATGTTGAATCTTTCACCTGCACTACGTTGTTAGTAGAAGTGGCTGTTTCGAATACAGGGTTTAATGACAACGCATCAAAGTTGAACGTTGATTTTTTTGTAAGATCGACCAGGTTGGCCGCTGATAATGCCTGTGAATACAACCCAGCATATAAAGAATATCTTGCTTTCAGCGCATAGAGGGTATTTGTGATATCAATACCTGCGGGCACATTGGCACTGAAAGAAGCGCTGATTGTATTAGCGGCAATGGCCGCTAACGCATCATCTATAACCGTAATAGCTTTTTGAAACCCATCCACCCTGTCAATAAATGTTACATTCGTTCCGATTCCTGCCGGTACCTTTTCCCAGAATTGCGACATATTTCCAATTGACAGCGCTTTGAAAATACTTGCATAAGCTATTAAGCCGCTTGCATAATTCTTATCTGAAAGATTTTTGGCATTATCAATTATCTTATCAGCATCATAAACGATCTTATTACAGGTGGTCCAGAACTGTGTAAGCATTGAGTGATTACCATCCACGCTGGTACCTCCGGCTGCGAGTTGTACTTCTGCTGTATTACCCGTATTCACCACGATCAGCTCACTGGTGGTAAGCCCGTTAATCGTGATCAGGTTATATAATGAACTTCCTCTCCCCAGTGTATATACCCTTTGTAAACCGACTGCGGCCCCTGTTAGCCCTTTCGGTGAGCTGAATACCTGATCATCAGTGGCGGCATTAGGATTGTCGAAATCCTTCTTACACCCGGTTTGAATAACAGCAGTACCTGCAATGGCTGCTATTAGTACCAGTTTATTTATTTTATTTTTCATAATTAGTTTTTTAGAAAATTTAGAATTTTGCTGAAAGCCCTATACTAAACGTTTTTGGAATAGGAACAGCGCCAAAATCAATTCCCCTTAAGATTGTGCTCTGACCACCGGCGTTTACTTCCGGATCATACCCTTTATAATTATCCCAGCTGATCAGGTTGCGGCCACTGACACTTAAGGTAATATCTTTGAACATTTTCAGGCTACCGAAAGCATAGCTCAAAGAGACCTCCCTGAGTTTGACAAAAGATCCGTCATCTATACGCCATTGTTCAACAGTGGCATAAAAACTATTGATATAGCCGCGGGGATAAACACCTGTTTGCTCTTTTTCAGCCTCTTTACCATTCCCAACACCCTGTCTTGTTCTCCAGTCAGCGTTAAATACATCCACACCCTGTACCGCGTCTAATTGTATGCGAAGGCTGGCTTTCTTATATGTCAATTCATTGACTAAGCTCCCTGTATAATCAGGGTTCGGATCACCAATAATCTTACGCACCAGAGGATTTGTGCCAACAGGCAATCCTGTTGAAGGGTCTCTTGTAACTGTATAATTTAATGCGCTGGTCTGAATGCCTCTTTCTCCCTGCGGGAAGCCGGATCCATTTTTTACCAGGTTGCCGCTTCCATCCAATGCAAAGAAGGCACCATAGAAAACACCAATAGGTTGCCCTTCAATAATAGCAACAGGCGATCCGGAGTTAGTGCTTAATAAAGTCAGTGCCTGGCCGATTTTCACGGCTTTATTCCTGTTATGGTTATAAATTGCTGTTACAGACCAGTTGAAATCCTTTGTTGCAATTGGTTTTGCATTTACGACTATTTCAAAACCTTTATTTTCCAGGCTGCCGAAATTATCCAGCAGGCTACTGAATCCTGTTGTAGGTGCAATGAAACGGTTGATCAGCAGGTCATCCACTTTTTTGCTGTAAATATTGGTTTGTATATTCAGCCTGCTGTTAAAGAAACCGAGATCAATACCAAATTCCAATTCCTGCTGCCGTTCAGGTTTCACATTTGTATTAGCCAGTGTGCTGCTGGAAACCAGGGATGTTCTGCTCACAAAAGAATTACTGCTGTAGGTATTAAATCTTGCATAAGCCCCGATCCCGGTCAGGTTCCCGCTTTCACCATAGGCTAAGCGAAGTTTGGCAAAATTCCAGATTTTTTTGATGTCTGATTTTTTCCAGAACTCATGCTCGCTGATCACATAGCTGCCACTTGCCTTGAAATATTTCTGATTCCGCTGATCTGCCCCAAACACAGAAGAGCCATCCACCCTTACAGCGCCTGTGACATACAATAAGCTTTTATAACTGAAATTTTGTTGCAAATAATACCCTGAAACAGATAGCTCTCCCCTTTCATCTGTTCCCTGTAATAATGTACTGGCTCCGTTAACAGTTTGTACAAATGGCGCCAGCCCTCTTCCGTGTAATAACGAATAACTGCTTTTCTCATATTGTACGGAATAGCCAACCTGTGTGGTTGAGTTGATATCAGGGGTTACTTTGGTCTGGTAGGTCGCATTTACTTCATTATTTATCTGGAAGAAATTATAACTGGCTGCACTGGCATAACCATTTCTTGTAGGATCAAGTGCAGCGCCACCACCAAAGAAACCATCGCTTACATTATAGGCAAACGGGGGAATGAATGTTGTTCCCTTCTGATTATATTGATCAATCCCCATCGTATAATCTATTGTAAGCCCTTTGAAAGGTCTCACTTTCAGACCTGCATTCGCCAGTATCCTGTTTGTTTCCTGCTGTTGCTTGATATCTTCTATAATAGAAACCGGATTTACACGCCCCCTTTCCCCTACTGCCTTCAGGTTGCCCAATGCATCTCTTTCCCAGATATTATGGAAATTCCCGATAATATTAATAGAATTCATCGGGGAGAAAAATGAATTACCATCCGGCTTTTCATTACTTAAGCTATTAATATAATTCAAACCAATATTGAAATTCACTTTTTCACCAACTCCCTGGTCAAGGTTTACCCTGAAACTGTATCTCCTGAAATCAGTATTCTTGATAATACCCTCATTCTTGAAATAAGAAGCCGATGTATAATATTTTGTTTTGTCTTTCCCTCCGGCTACAGAAACATTATTGTCTGTTCCGATGCCGGTACGAAATATATAGTCATTATAATCATACCTTGTTACCGCCGTAGTATTTGTGAGTGCAGGAGTTAAGATATCCTGTGTTTGAGCACCGGCACCATCAGTAGGGCCGCCAAATTTGGTAGGAGACTGGTTCACCGGTACACTCTTTCTCAATGAACTTACCATCACGTTGGTGGAGAAACTAACTACCGGAGCACCTGAACTTCCTCTTTTTGTAAATATCTGAACCACACCTGCATTCGCCCGTGATCCATAAATAGCAGCTGCAGCAGCGCCGTTCAATACTTCGATTCTTTCAATATCAGCAGGGTTAATATCAGCCAAACGATTTTGACCAATTGCGCCTACAAAGTTTTGTCCGTCATAGTTGTTACTCGTATTTGTAACCCGGGTTGTCGCATTATTCACAATCACTCCGTCCACGATATATAAAGGCTCGCTGGAACTGGATATAGAGCTGATACCCCGTAAGCGGACGGAGATACCACCTCCCGGATCACCACTATTCTGAACTATTTGCGCACCGGCTGTTTTTCCCTGTAAAGCGGCTAAAACATTACCTGTGGCTCCTTTAGTCAACTGGTCAGCCCTTACTGTACTGACATAACTTCCTAATTGTTTACGTGTGGTTCCTTGTGAAGTACCGGTAACCACGACTTCATCCAGCTTTAATGCATCATCAGTCAATTGCGCATCTACTGTATAGGACGCAGCATTACCAACCGATAGCGCCTTTTCGGTTGTCTTATAACCAATACCGGAAAAAATCACTGTGTATGAACCGGGCTTTATATCCGCTGTAAAACTATAAAGACCATTCGCATCTGATGCCGTACCGATCGCTGTGCCACGAAGTTGTACAGAAACAGAAGCAATACCATTTCCGTCAATTCCGGTTACCTTACCGGACACACGGACCTGGGCTGTAACCAGGAGAGCAGCAAGCTGCAGGAACAAGAGGAAAGAAAAAGCCCTCCACCGCCCCTGCCTTAACCAAAGCAGATTTTTCATAATGCAATTTTTAGAGTTAAAAACTATATAGGTTTACAAAAAGACTTATACCACTTTTACCCCGGCCTTCACATAAGCTGCGAGTTGCGGATCACCGGGTTCGAGTTCTGTGATCAGCATATCGATTTCTTCAAGACCACATACATTGATCCGCTGGGATGAGTTTAATTTTTCGGAAATGGATAAAGCCACCACTTTTTCTGATGATTCTATCATTGCCCTTTTTACCTGCACCACATCCCAATCATTATCCGTTATACCATTAGCAGCATCAATTGCATTAATACCCAATATGCACAAATCAGCCCTGATCTGCCTGATACGGGAGATCGCTTCCCCGCCAACGGTTATTCTTGAATTTTTAGAAACACGGTCACCAATAAAAAGAATATCAATATTCGGGTGGTGCACATATTCCATCGCCGCCTGCAAGCTGCCGGTGATGAAAGTGGCTTTTAAATTTTCGGGTAATGATTTGGCTAACTCAATGATCGTTGTTCCACCTGTGGTGAGCACAAACATGTCATCTTTAATAAGAGTCACCGCTTTCCCCGCAATGATCTTTTTATTATCTAATGAATAAACACCATTGACATTGAAACTGGCCTGGAATGATTTGGAAAGGGCGCCCCCGTGTACTTTAATGATTTTACCGGTATCAGCTAATTCCTGTAAATCCCTGCGGATTGTATCCTCAGATACATTGATAGCCTCTGAAAGATCAGCGGTAAACACCCTGTTATGGAGGTTCACTTCATGCAGAATAAAGTCTTGTCTTTCTCTTTTCAGCATAGAGCAGATCGTTGGTTGCGTTTATCTAATTTAAAACTGTTTTACTCAAATCAGCAAAAAAATGCAATCTTTTTTACCAAAACCTGCAAAAAATCTCAGCAAATCGTAAATTTAGTTGCACGAAACCGACAAACTGAGCCTCCATGAATAAACAGATCCAACGATTGTATGATATCGCCGGCAAAGAAAGCAGGCTGATCATCGGCCTGATGAGCGGAACTTCTTTTGACGGCCTGGATCTTGCCCTTTGCCGGATCAGCGGTGATGGCAGTAATACCCGGCTGGAGTTACTGGAATTTGATACAATTGCATACGAAGCTTCTTTCAAAGAAAAATTAAAAAGTATTTTCTCCCGCAAGGATGCCGACCTCGAGATGGTTTGTATACTCAACGCATGGGTGGCCAAACAGCATGCTGCAATCATCAATAGTTGTATTGCAAAATGGAACTACACGAAAGAGCAAATAGATCTTATTGCCAGTCACGGGCAAACCATTTATCATGCACCACAGCTATTACATGGTTATGCCGGGTTTCCAAACGCAACCTTACAAATAGGAGACGGAGATCATATCGCTGTTGACACAGGCATTATTACAATCAGCGATTTCCGGCAAAAACATGTGGCAGGCGGCGGAGAAGGCGCACCCTTAGCGGTGTACGGCGATTATCTTATTTTTTCCAAAGCCGGGGAAAACAGGATCATGCTGAATATCGGAGGTATTGCCAATTTCACTTTTTTACCGGCCGATAAAGATGCCGCAAAAGTATTCAGCACCGATGTGGGGCCGGGCAACACCTTAATGGATGCCTGGATACAAAAAAACTCGCCGGGAAAGTACTTCGATGAAAATGCAGCGATGGCCAGGAAAGGAACCATCCATGAAGAACTATTAAGCGCCTTAAAAAATCATTCCTTCTTTGCTGCCGCTTTTCCTAAAACGATCGGGCCGGAGTTATTCAATCTCTCCTATATACAATCAGCACAGGAAGTTTCGGGCACCACCGGTCTTTCAGCTGAAGATGTGATGGCCACCCTCAATTGCCTCTCTGCTGATATGATTGTAAAAAGCATTAAAACCTGTTTTCCTTCCGGTGAAGAATTTGTAGTGTACTGCAGTGGTGGCGGCATGCATAATCCTTTGCTGATGGAACATATACAGGACCAGTTGCCGGGCATCACTTTTCATTCAACAGAAGACCTCGCTGTTAACCCCGATGCCAAAGAAGCGGTGCTGTTTGCTTTGCTTGCTAATGAATGTGTTGCAGGTGGTCAGTTAACATTCGGTGATGGAAGGAAAGGCATTCCCAATGTATCAATGGGTAAGATCAGTTTCCCGGCATAAAAAAGGGCTGCCGCAGCAACCCTTTCAAATACATTTTATTCAGCCTAAAAACTGAACGGTACTTCCACCTGTGTATCGTCCCATTCAATGATCAGGGAATTATTTTTTCCAAACCGTAAAGTAAGTTGTTCTACTGTCGTACCCAATTTCTTCACCGGTACATTCATCCTGGCCACATCTTTATCCTTATTTTTTTCATAACTGAAAGCGCCCCATTGGCCCGGTTGTGAATTAAGAATAATGGTCCATTCCGTTTCACCGGGAATTGCAAACAGGGTATAAGTGCCTGCTTTAATCCCCTGGCCGCCAAATTTCACATCCTTATTGAAAGTGATCGTAGTGGCTTCGTCAGCACCCACTCTCCACACTTTGCCGAATTTTTCCAGCGTACCAAAAATAACACGTCCGTTCTTGAAAGGACGGCCATACGTAACAGAAGCATTGACACTGCTTACTGTGTCATGAGGACTTTTGCGTTCACGCTGACCATAAACAGCAACTGAAGCTACAGTTGCAACCAGCAGTAAAAGAGATTTTATATACATGGTATTTCGTTTTATTGGGTATGAAATTACATGAATACCGTGCAAACCCGGCGACCGCCGGTCACTAATTCTCCAGCTTTTTTTTCAGCTGGTTCAAACCCATTTCCATGGGTGTACCATACTGCTTGTCAAACAGGAGGCTGGCAAATTTTTCCCAGGGATACCAGTGAAGTTTAAAATCCATATACCATTGGACTGAAGTGCTGCTTCCCCCGGCCATGACCTTCCAGCCTGTATGGTTTTCTTTGGAACCCCTGCCCACATTTATTGCGATCACTGTACTATCATTTACTTCGGTGATCTGCAATCCCTGCATGGAGTCATTCACAGCTATAACTCCTTTGGGTTCCCCGGCAATCATCAGCAGTTGTAATGAATCGGCACCGGGATACCAGTTCTTCCAGTTTTCTGCATGGGCGATTTGTTCCATTACCTTTTCCTTTGGGGCGCTTATTTCTGCAGCTCTTGATATGCGTACGGAGGAAGGTATAAAAAGCGATATCCCGGTGATGAGCAGGAAAAAAAACAGAAAACTGATAATAGCTAACTTCAGTAATTTCAAGACAAAAAATTATACGATATAAAAAATGAATACCCCGGCTTATTGCCAGCGGATTACTTTTGACAGCACCACATAAATGATACCCATCCAGATACTGAGGATACCAATCTCTTTCCAGCATTCAAAAATACTCAGCCCTTCAAAAGATATTTTCCGCATTGCATTATTGAATTGGGTCAGTGGCAGGTAGAAACATATTTCCTGCAGCCACTTTGGAAATACGTCCGTTGGAAAAAAGGTTCCTGATAATAACATTTGCGGAAACCCGAACAGGTTGATCAGCAGCGGAATGGTTGCATCAGTTTTAACAATGCTGCTGAAAATCAGCCCTACTCCCATCAGCAGAAAGAGCATGAGAACAGACATGAGCAGCATTTCAAAAAATGTCAGGGCTCCATGCTGCAAGGTAAAATCCAGGAAGAAATAACCAAACAGTATCAGTACCACCACGTTCACTAATTGAAAGAACAAACGGCTCATCCCGATACCCAAAAGAATATTGATACGACTGACCGGTGAAGCATAAAAACGCTTCAGCACCAGTTGCTCTCTCAATCCAAAAAATGTAAAGGCTATACCGAACAGGGTGGAGAATAAAATAGAAAAACCTAACTGGCCGGGCAGGATAAAATCGATCTGCCGGTATTTTCTTACTTCCCGGATAGCCGGCTCCCCGATAGTTACATACTCTGTTTTATCAGCCGACATGGCCGCATCAAATTTCAGCTTGGTATACTCAAGAACCTGCCTGAACGAATAAAATGTATTGGAGCTTGCTGTGGTGGTGTTTGTATTAATCGTAAAATGTGGTTTGTTAAGAGAATCTCTCCCTGCTTTTATATCCACAATTGCTGTAAGCCTCCCCTTAATAAGGTCTTTATTCAAAGCTGCCGAGTCAGCATACCTGTTAATACGAATACCGGGATTATTTTTGAGCGTATCATATAGTGCATTAGAAGTATCGGCCCCTTTTGCCATCGTAATCCGGTAGGTGGCCCCGCCGCCATTTCCAAAAGCCCCGAATATCAGAATAAAAATGATCGGGAACAGCAAACTGAAAACAATAGCCGTTGGCTGGTTGAAGATCGCTTTAAAACTGGCCCTTGTGATCGCCCAGAGGGCTTTGGACTGGCTGTAAGGTTTTGACATGAAAAGTAATTGTTGTGCGCAAATGTAAGCCTACCTGCTGAACTGTGTTCCTAAAACCAGGAACTCCGTGCTTACCGGACAAAGAATTCAAAGGGCAATCTTGCCTGCACGGAGCCGGTCATCTGCTTTATCTTTTTCAGCTGTTCATATAATTTAAAATTCTCTTCCCCGATCTCTTGTTTCATTTTTTGTGTATAGTTCAGCGGGCTGCTTGTCTTCCCCATGATCTGGTCAAAGAAGTTTTCCGGTTCAGGGAATTCTGCTACAAAATAATCGGTCAGTTTTGCTTTGGCCGCTGCAGCTTTCACTGCATCTTCCAGGCCGCCAAACCGGTCGATCAGACCAATTTCAATGGCCCTGATACCAGTCCATACTCTTCCCTGTGCTATGCTGTCGATATAGGCTGTGTCTTTGTTTCTTCCTTCGGCCACTCTTTTCTTGAACAGGGCATAGATGCTTTCAATTTCTGCCTGCACCAGCTTTTTTTCCTGTTCATTCATGGGCTTGCTGATGGTCATGGCATCAGCAAAGGGTCCCGTCTTCACACCATCAAAAGTGATACCTAGTTTATTTTTAAAGAACCCCTGCATATTGGGAATAATGCCAAACACACCAATAGAACCTGTGATCGTACAGGGCTGTGCAAAAATGCTGTCTGCTGCCGTGGCAATATAATAACCTCCCGAAGCGGCCACATCCCCAAAACTTACAATAACAGGCTTTTCCTTCTTCGCCAGTTCCAGTTCCCGCCAGATATTTTCGCTGGCCATGGCACTGCCACCACCGGAATTGATACGAAATACGATTGCTTTCACCGACTGGTCGAGCCGGGCCTTGCGCAATAAAGAACGGTATCCTTCACCACCGATCATGTCTTTACCACCCTTGCCATCCACGATATCTCCTTCGGCATAGATCAGTGCAATTTTATCCGCACCTGTTTTAAGATAATTGGCCGTGGCAAAATATTTATTGACAGATATAAAAGCAATCCGTTCATATTTACTGATCTTCAGCCTGCTTTTAATTTCATCTTTCACTTCATCATCATACTTGGCCCCATCAATCAGTTTGTTATCCACGGCATCTTGCACGGTTTGTATAGCCGCCGTATTTGCCAGTTGCCGCAATACTGCTGTATCTGATTTTCTTGCCGCAGCTGTGTTCACCAATAATTCATCATACAGATCATTCAGCCAAACCGTTGTCTGTAATTTATTGGCATCCGTCATCCTGTCAGAACGGAGCGGCTCGGTAGCGCTTTTGAATTTACCGGCATAGAATATCTGGGGTTCGATCTCCAGTTTGTCCAATGTTCCTTTTAAAAAAGCATAATCCACACTATACCCTACCCATTCCAGCATACCCTGCGGGCTGATATAAATTTTATCCGCCACATTGGCAATGGAATAAGTCCGTTGCGTTATCACATCCCCGTGAGCAATAACAAACTTGCCACTGCTTTTAAAATCAAGCAGGGCTTTTCTTATTTCTTCGCTGGCGGCAAAACCATTCGGGCTTGCATGCGCCTGCAGGTAAATGCCTTCAATATTTTTATCTGTTTTGGCATATTGTAATAACCTGATAAGATCGTACAAGCCGGGAATTGTTTTTTCTTCATCACCGCTTACAATTGAAAACGGATCCTCCTGCACCTGTTCTTTGAAATGCTGACCCAGGTCAATCACCAGTACAGACTGAGACTCCACTTTAGGTTTCTGTTTGGTGGCCAATCCCCCGATAATGCCCGCCAGCACGAAGAATACCAGCAAAGAGAAAAGCACCAGTGCCAGGAAAGCTGCAAAAAAAGTTTTGAAGAAACTCCGCATAGAAGTAATCCGTTGATGAATGCCAAAAATAAAGATATTTGACCCTTTAGCAGCCAATCAAACATGAACAGGGCATATTTACTTACAGGCGGCAATATGGGCGACCGGGAGGAAAACCTGGCGATGGCAAGAGCTTTGCTGAACAAGGATTGCGGCACTATTGCACAAGCTTCTTCTCTCTACGAAACAGCCGCCTGGGGCAAGACCGACCAGCCCCCTTTCCTGAACCAGGCCCTGGCATTGGATACCGAATTGAATGCCCGGCAACTGATCCGGCGGATCCTGAAAGCAGAAAAAACTATGGGACGTATCCGGGAAGAAAAATATGGCCCCCGCATAATTGATATTGATATCCTCTTATTCAACCAGGAGAAACACAATTATCATTTCCTGAAACTGCCGCACCCCGAGCTGCCCAACCGCCGTTTTGCCCTGTTACCGCTGGCAGAGATCGCAGCAACCGTGCTGCACCCGGTATTTAATAAAACAATTGCTCAGTTACTGGAGGAATGCCCTGATGAGTTGAAAGTAAAACGCCTGCCCTGATTTATCCACAAACTTTCCGGGCTTCCTGATTTGACATTTCATTTCTTTTATTTTGCTGCTTTACGTACCATCCGGCGTACATCGCAGATCAATGAAGTACCACTTTATCACCATAGAAGGGAATATCGGCGCAGGCAAAACCACCCTGGCACATTTATTATCCAAATATTATAATGCAAGGCTGATCCTGGAAGAATTTGCCGACAATCCTTTTCTTCCAAAGTTTTACGAAAACCCCAAACAATACGCTTTCCCGCTGGAATTGTTTTTTATGGCAGAGCGGTTCAAACAGCAAAAAGACCTGCTTCAGCAATCCGATATGTTCCAGAGCCTGACCATCTCTGATTATCTTTTCACCAAGTGTTTGCTATTTGCCAAAGTAACCCTGCCCGAAGATGAGTTCCGTTTATACCAGCGGCTTTTCGATATCATCCACCAGCAACTGATACAGCCGGATATCCTTATTTACCTGCATGCACCTGTAAGTAAGCTGCAGCGTAACATCAAAAAAAGGAATCGTTCTTACGAACAGAATATCCCGGATGATTATTTATTTAATATCCAGGAAACCTATACGCATTATATCAAACAGCATAATATCAAAACCCTGTACGTGGACGCCAGCAATGCCGATTTTCTCGGTAATGAAAATCATTTGCAGGTGATCTATGACGCTTTAGAAAAAGAATATGATGAAGGCCAGCATTATATCAGCCTGCCGTAAAACCGCTGTTTCACTTTATCTTTGACGGAATGGGAATATCATCCTTGATCCGGTCCGGTAGTTTACAACCGCTGCAGCATAAAGAATTTCGCTTTTTCATCATCGCCCGGTTCTTCCTGATCATGGCCCTGCGTATGCTGGGCACGGTGGCAGCTTACAAACTTTTTAAATTAACACAGGATTCTTTTTCCATCGGGCTGGCGGGGTTGTCAGAATTTGTGCCGGTATTCGTTCTGGCCTTATATGCCGGGCATGTCATTGACAAATCAGATAAAAGAACACTGCTGCTCAGGGGTGTACTCACCTATTCCCTTTGTGTAATAGCGCTTATCATTATCACATCTCCCTGGTTTGAAAGCAATGTACATACAAAAACTCCCCAGTTATTTTTCTATGCCGTTATTTTCTGTACCGGTGCTATCCGCGCCTTTACCGGACCCACCACCAATGCCATCCTTGCGCAACTGATACCGAGAGATGTATTACACTTTGCAGCCAATATCAGTTCTTCCTCCTGGCTGGCGGCTTCTATTACCGGGCATGCCTCAGCAGGCTTTTTTATTGCCTGGTTTGGTGTGCATGTAACCTTTTATATTATTCTTGTCTACGTGCTGGCAGCTGCATTACTGATCTCTTTTATAAAGAAGAAACCAATTGCCATCATAGCAAAAGATGTAAAGGCCTGGGACAGTGTGAAGGAAGGGTTACGGTTTGTCTTTACCAATAAGATCATGCTGGGCGCCATTTCACTTGACCTGTTTGCTGTATTATTCGGTGGCGCCGTGGCGCTGATTCCTGAATTTGCTGACCATATTCTGAAAGTAGGTCCTATCGGCTTTGGCTGGCTGAATGCGGCAATGGATATCGGATCCGTCATTATGATCACAACACTTACGCTGAGACCGATGAAAAGAAAACAGGGCTACCGCCTCATGTATGCAGTGGCAGGTTTTGGCATTTGTATCATCATTTTTGGTATTTCCAAATGGTACTGGTTATCCTTCTTTGCCCTGATGATTGCCGGGATGCTGGATGGTATCAGCGTGATCATCCGGGGGACTGTTTTACAACTCACCACTCCGGATGATAAACGGGGACGGGTATCCAGCGTTAACTCCATGTTCATCAACAGCAGCAATGAACTCGGACAGTTTGAAAGTGGTTTTATGGCCAAAGCAATGGGTACAGTCCCATCCGTCATCTTTGGCGGCTGTATGACACTTATTGTGGTGATCTTTACCTGGATCAAAGCGCCGGGCCTGCGAAAGTTTGAATACTGAAAAAGCTGTCTTCCTGTATTTCAACAACGAAGTCGTAACTTCAAATCAACAAGCAGCCGAAAGAACTGCTACCCCTAACCAGTAAACTGATTAACAAACCAACTTCTCCATATGAACCGCCGCTCCTTTATTCAAAACTCTGCAATGGCCGTTGGCGCACTGACATTATCACAACAACAGCTATTAGCCGGTTTCTTTGAAGACCCCTGGAAGATCACGATGCTCCGCAATGACATTGGCATTTTTACGGAAAGAGGCGGCACTATTGCTTTTCTGTTGTCCAAAGAAGGTATCGTAGTGGTGGATTCCCAATTTCCCGACCAGAGCAAACACCTGATTGATGAGCTGAAAAAGAAGAGTGAACAACCCTTCCGGCTGCTGATCAATACACACCACCATGGCGACCACAGTAGTGGCAATATCGCTTTCAAAGGAATAGTGCAGCATGTGCTGGCGCATGAGAATTCCAAAAAGAACCAGGAGGTTTCTGCCAAACAAAATAAATCAGAAGACAAACAATTATATCCTGACCAGGTTTTTGGAACCACCTGGTGCGAGAAAGTGGGCAAAGAAAAAATATGCCTGCATTATTTTGGCGCCGGGCATACCAATGGCGATGCCCTGGTACATTTTCAGCATGCGAATATTGTGCATATGGGCGACCTCCTGTTTAACCGCCGTCACCCTTTCGTGGACCGCAGTGCGGGGGCCAATATGAACAGCTGGATAAATGTGCTGGACAAGGCAGCAGCTACTTTTAACAGGAAGACGATCTTTATATATGGTCACTCCGGCACCGGCTATGAAGTAACGGGCAAGCGGGACGACCTGAAAAAATTTGGTGACTACCTGGGCCGGGTATTAAAGTTTACGGAGGACGAAATAAAGGCAGGCAAGACGAAAGAAGAGATTCTTAAAAACACAGCTTTACCCGGTGAAACTGAATGGAAAGGTGATGGCTTCCAGCGGCCCCTGCAGGCTGCTTACGAAGAATTAACAGCGAAATAAAAAGCATGAAGGTCGTTGTTATTATTATCGCTGCATTGATTATCTGGGGATGGATCAGTACGTCGGGTGGGGAGAAGAAGGAAAATAAATAGTACTGTGTTGCTTACAAGTAACCATTATTAAAAATCATTTCCCTTTCTCTGCCTCAATCAGTTTCTCGATCACATAATAGGTAATGGGGCAAAAACTGGTATTCTTTAATGCCATCGGTTGCCGTTTCAGCATGAAGTCATCATCCATATACGGGAAACGGGCACAGTCTGTGGGACGTACATCATAAATGGAGCAGTAATTATCAGCGCCCAGGAAAGCACAGGGCATTTCTTTCAGCACATTATCTCCTTCCTCATCCACCCGCAGGTAGGTGTCCCGGAAATCGCCATCCTTCATACCGAGGAATTTACTGATCCGTTTGATATCCGGTGGCGTAAACCGGGGCGAGTAATTCTTGCAGCAATTGGCACATTGCAGGCAATCAATCTTTTCAAAAGCCTGCTCGTTCAGGTCGGGGAGTTGTTTCAGCACCTTATTCTTATCGGCACGGTGCAGGTATTTTTTATACTCTTTCTGACGCTCACCCGACTTCTTTTCCCAGTTCTGTAATAGCTTTTCCTGCATCCTGCAAAGAAAGGCATTTGCAGGTATATATTCTGTTCATTTCACTCCTTATCCCCACCCTTCAATAAGTCAGGCTTTTTATGATAGTCCTCCCGTAACTTTGCGCATCTTTTTATCCTCTAAGCACCCTTTTTATGAGCCTTTTTGAACAACAATCCAACGAGTTCATTCCCCGCCATATCGGACCCAATGAAACAGATACCCGGAGCATGCTGAAAACCATCGGTGTCAGCAGCCTTGCTGCATTGGTTGACAAAACTGTTCCCGCCGCCATCCGTATGCAGGAGCCGCTTGCTATTCCTGCTGCCATGAGTGAGCATGAATACCTGCAGCATATCAAAGAAGTGTCGCTGCTGAATAAAGTCTATAAGAATTATATCGGCCAGGGATATTATGATACCATTACCCCCTCCGTGATCCTCCGGAATGTGTTTGAAAACCCGGGTTGGTACACCCAGTACACACCTTACCAGGCTGAAATTTCACAAGGCCGCCTGGAAAGTTTACTGAATTACCAAACCATGGTCAGCGACCTGACCGCTTTACCGATTGCCAATGCTTCGTTGTTAGATGAAGCCACGGCTGCCGCTGAAGCGATGACGATGTTCTTCAATACCCTGAATAAACAGGAC
Source organism: Chitinophagaceae bacterium UBA4411 (assembly GCA_002400415.1). Taxonomy (GTDB): domain Bacteria; phylum Bacteroidota; class Bacteroidia; order Chitinophagales; family Chitinophagaceae; genus CADEDV01. Next base: position 714,643 of record DGQP01000005.1, on the reverse strand, counting down.
CATATTGAAAGACCGAAATTTTTTGTTGACAATGAGATTTTCCCCCAGACAAAAGATGTGCTGGTAACAAGGGCAGTACCTGTTGGTATCGAGATCGTTTACGGCGATTATAAAACGGCATCGGTTGATGCCAGTTATTTTGGCGCCATTGTCCAATACCCGAATGACAAAGGGAGTATTGAAGATTACCGTGCATTCATCAACACAGTTCATGAAGCCGGTGCCTTTATTGTAATGGCAACTGACCTGCTGGCATTAACACTTTTAACGCCTCCCGGTGAATTAGGTGCAGATGTGGCAGTGGGTTCTGCCCAGCGCTTTGGTGTGCCATTGGGCTATGGCGGACCACACGCTGCATTCTTTGCCGCCAAAGATGATTTTAAAAGAAGTATCCCCGGCCGTATTATTGGTGTGAGTGTGGATGCGCAGGGCAACAGGGCTTTGAGAATGGCACTTCAAACGAGGGAGCAACATATCAAAAGAGAGAAAGCAACTTCTAATATCTGCACAGCACAGGCATTGCTTGCGAATATGGCCGCCATGTATGCCGTGTACCACGGACCGGACGGATTGAAGAATATTGCAAAAAGAGTAGCTTTCTTGGCACAAACTATTGCTGAAGCTATTGAAGAAAGAGGTTTTGAATTGTATTCAGACAATTTCTTTGATACCATTGTGGTGAAAGTAAAAGATGTAGCACCGGTCAAAGCGAAAGCTGAGCAACAGCAGATCAATCTCCGTTATATTGATCACAATCACATTGGTATTTCACTTGACGAAACAGTGGTGCTCGAAGACCTGTATGACCTGATCAACTGTTTTGAAAACGATAAAGATCCTGTGGCTTTTGATATCCACCATGATGATGAATTGGTTCATATTCCGTCATCACTCACAAGAACATCCGCTTTCTTATCACATCCCCTGTTCAACACCTGCCGGAGTGAAAGCCAGATGATGCGGTATATCAAATTGCTGGAGAATAAGGATCTCTCCTTAAATACATCTATGATCTCGCTGGGCAGTTGCACCATGAAGCTGAATGCAGCCAGTGAAATGATGCCATTGAGCTGGAGTCATTGGGGTAAAATTCATCCTTTTGCCCCGGCTGATCAGACAAGGGGGTACAAGTACATTGTTGATGAATTGAGTAAATATCTCTGCGAGATAACTGCTTTTGATGCCTGCAGCCTGCAACCCAACAGCGGTGCACAGGGAGAATATGCCGGCCTGCTAACAATCAAAAGTTTTCATGAAGCCAATGGCGATCATCACCGGAAAGTAATGCTGATCCCGATCTCTGCCCACGGCACCAACCCTGCATCTGCGGTCATGGCCGGAATGAAAGTAGTGGTGGTGAAAGCACTGGAGAACGGTTATATCGATGTGGAAGACCTGAAAGCAAAAGCAGCGCAATACAGTAATGAGCTGGCGGGTGTGATGATCACTTATCCCAGCACTTATGGTGTATATGAAGAAACAGTAAAAGATATCACGGACATCATACACCAGCATGGCGGGCAGGTGTATATGGATGGTGCGAATATGAATGCACAGGTGGGGCTGACTGCACCCGGTTTGATCGGTGCTGATGTTTGTCACCTGAACCTGCATAAAACATTTGCGATCCCTCATGGTGGTGGCGGACCCGGCATGGGACCTATCTGCGTGAAAGCACACCTCGCAAAACATTTACCGGGTCATGTTGAAGCCGGGTCCTCTCATGCAGTGAGTGCGGCTCCTTATGGCAGTGCCTCTATCTTACTCATCTCCTATGGTTATATCCGTATGCTGGGTGTTGCCGGTGTGAAAGCAGCTACTGAATATGCGATCCTGAATGCCAACTATATGCGGGCCAAACTGGATGGTGCATATGATGTATTGTACCTGGGAACAAATGGCACTTGTGCCCATGAATTTATTGTTGATCTTCGTCCGTTTAAAAAGACAGCCGAGATCGAAGCAGAAGATGTGGCCAAGCGGTTAATGGATTATGGATTCCATGCACCAACGATGAGTTTCCCGGTGCCCGGTACGATCATGATCGAGCCAACAGAAAGTGAAGACAAAGGAGAACTGGATCATTTCTGCAATGCGCTATTATCTATTCGTGAAGAGATCAAAGCCATTGAAGAGGGTATGGCTGACAAAAAAGACAACCCGCTGAAAAATGCACCGCATACACAGTTTGTGGTAACAGCTGATGAATGGAAACATGCTTACACAAGACAACAGGCAGCTTTCCCATTATACTATGTGACGCAGAATAAATTCTGGCCTTCCGTAGCAAGAGTAAATAACACACATGGTGACAGGAACCTGATCTGTACCTGTGAACCCGTGGAAAGTTATATGGAGGCGGAAGCTTAAGAAAATAATATCTCTAAAAAAGCCTGCAATTGCAGGCTTTTTTATTATTTGGTTTTTTCGTCGGTTTTCGTATTGTTATCCGGTGGGTATAATATCAGCATCAGCACATGCATTGACAGATTACTATCCAGTGCATCTTCTGCACTCAGTTTTTCTTTATTGAGCAGATAGGTGGAACTGCAATTCAGGCATCCCATTATTACAGCTATTTCTTTAAAATCAATATCCCCCTTCTCGGTTGCTTCGTCAGCCTTCATAAAATAATCGGATTCCTTACCATAGATAGTAAAATCTTTCCCGTTCAGCTCCAGCAGTTCTTTTAATTTCATATTCGCCCTGATACCGTTGCGCAGCCTCCACGCATTTTCAGATACCTGCAGCATTTCATTTTCTGTGCCCCCGCCCCTGACGCTTCCGCCAATAACGATTGATCCAAGATCAGATAAATTCATTTCATCATTCCAGATAAAAATAGCCTGCCGGCTGGTATTCGGGAATAACACGGTACACGCATTGATCTCATTATCCGAAAAATAGTATTGGTCTTTTGTAACATTAGCAGCTCCAAAGGTGGTAACCAGGTGCTGGTGAGAGGTGAACTGCAAAAGATCATCTGCAAAATTGACCCGGGCTGGTGCTGGCAAATTCCGGTACTGGAAACGAAACGAGTAGATGGTATCAGCCGGGCTTACCAAACAGGCAGCAGCCACCACCATATTCTTTTTCTGGAAAAGAATTTCTTTACCGTTGTATAAAAGGGAATCAACCGGGCAAAAGAACCCTTCTTTTCTTAATTTCTCCCTGATGGTATTATTTTCTGAAAGGGATGAAGTGGCATATACTAAAAACTGTTCTTCGCCCTGCTGGTATTTCTCTGCGTACCGTTTTATCTTAACCTCTTCGGCATTCTTTTGCCTGGGATTAAACACATGAACAACAGCATCGCCCCGGTCAGTCATATCCGCTTTCTGGTAGCCTTTTTTATTAATTGCCTGTTCAAATTTTTGCGGGGTCAGGGAGGTGAGTGAAATGAGATCAGCCGTTGACAATTCCTGTGATTGCCCGGCGATGGTTACAAAAGCAGTAAAAATAGTAATTACTATTCCTCTCATTAGTTTTGGAAGTATCCACCGGGATTACGGAAAAGGTTTTTACGGGAATAGTGGGGGTACAAAGAATTAAACCGAAAATATGTATTTATGAATAGCCGGAGAAATTATTTTTTGATCAGGACTGCGGCAACGTAAAAGAAAAAGTGCTGCCTGTTCGGGGCTCACTTTCTATCATCAGGTTCCCATTATTGCGCTGGAGGAATTCCCGGCATAACATCAATCCCAGCCCAGTACCGGCTTCACTGGCGGTGCCGGGTGTGCTGTAAAAGTTATTCTCGTTGATCTTCTGCATTACCTCCTTGGTAATACCAGGCCCTGAATCCCTGATAAACACTTCCGTAAACGAATCATACGTATGGATGCCAATCACAATACGTCCCTCCCGGTGTGAGAACTTAATAGCATTGGAGAGAAGATTGCGCAATACCAGGTTGATCATATCCCTGTCGGCAAAAGCATAGGCCGGAAAGTTCATTTTCCGTTCAATGGTTATTTGTTTGGCATCAGCCTGCACCCGCAACAGTTGAATTACATCCTCCGCCAGGCTGTTCATATCCAATTCCTGTTTTCTTACTTCATTCGACTGCATCTGGCATTTGGCCCAGTGCAACAGGTTTTCCATCAGGCCGGTAGTATAATTCAGATCATTGATCACATCCGGCAGCATTGCTTTTATTTCCTGTGCTGACATTTTTAATTCCTGCGCATTATGAAAAAGATTGCGCAGCGCATACATTGGCGTTTTCAGATCATGAGAAATAATGGAGAATAATTTGTTCTTTAAAGTATTCAATTCCTCCAGTTCAGCAGCCTGTTTCTTTAGTTGCTCGGTTTGCTTTTCCATAGCAGCCTTTTGCCGCATGATACTCAACTGGTAGCCCGCATTTTCTATTTTGATAAGATACAAGCCGTAGAAAATATAGCCAATAGCCAGTAACTGGTTAACCAGGTAAGCGGCCAGGTGAAAAGATTTTAACTGGTATTGGTATTCTTTCAACACAACCGAAAGGATAAAGTAGCTGATCATGGAAAGGCCGACGGAGAAAAGCATATACCCGGTCTCCTGTAAAAAGAAGACAGAAAGTAATCCATACAACACAAAAGACAGCTCTACCCCAAGGTTGATCCCGTTGATGTAAATAATGCAGGTAAGTACAGGGTATAAAATAAAGTAAACCAGCAAAGCTGCTTTATATTGGAGTTTCGCATTCAGCGCCAATACGGTCAGGCTGACAAGCGAAGGTAACATAGCAACAACCCATACAGAAGCTGGCAGGCCGGGTACTGTTACAAAATCAATCACCGGGATCAGTATGCCTGTAATCAGCTGGAAAAAATTCAATAAGTTGAAAATACCGAGCTTTCTTTTTTCATAAGCTTCCAGTTGATCTGTAAACCCGGTTGATTTTACCTGTCGTAAGAATAAAAGTATCCGTTGCCACAGAGATAATGAATGCACCACAGGTGTGGTGATGCTCTCCTTTCGTTGCTGCCATTTTTGAAGACGCTGTAGTAATTCCATAAGTAGATATCAGATTTAACCCGTGGTTCAAAATACTACATTTAATTCCGGTAAACGCAATTTTAGCCTATGTAAAATAACGGTCATCCAACCGTATTTTTATCAATTACAATACCATATAGAAAGCAAAAGGCCTCAGTGTGAGGCCTTTTGCAAATTCATGACAGGGATCAATTAAAACCTGTTCCTTCCCCTGCCGTTACCACCACCATTATCAGTTCTTCCCTGCGGGCGGTTATTATCATTGCGCCGTTCAAACTGTCGTTGTTGCTGCGGCTGCGATTGCCTTCTTTCCACTTGCTGCGGAGGACGGCTTTCGCTCCTGACCTCCCGCCGGGGTTCCCTCACCTGCGGTTGGGGGTTTCTTTCCGGAGCCCGTCTTTCAAAATTCCGGTTCCCCCCATTGTTACCCAAACCCACTCTTGATTCTCTTTCCCGCTGAGCTCTTATTTCCCCCTGCCGGTTGTTATCGTTCCGCTGACGTTCAAAACGACCATTGCCATTCTGCTGCGGCTGGCGAACATTGTCGTCTCTCCTTTCTACCCGGCCATTATTCCTGTCCGGCCGGTTATTGTTTCTTTCAAAACGATTGCTTTCCGTGCGGCCGGTTCTGCCATTATTTCTTTCAAAACGTTCACCCCGTTGTGCCCTCTCCTGATCATATCTTTCAAACTGGCGGGGTGCAAATTGTCTCTCATTATCACGGCGTACATTCGGGCGGTAAAAGTTCACTTCATTGTTCCTGAAGACAGAACGGCCTGGCCTGGCAGAACTGCGGAAACGAACCGGTGAAATGCGGCCTATATATATTTCAACATCCGCCCGGCGCGGGCCTGCACAGAATACATTACGGCGGTAACCATAATTATTAATGATCGTCGTTTGATTAATGATTGTAATATTCTGGCGGCGGTCATAACAGTAATCATAGATCCTGTTATAATTGATATACCGCCGTGGTGCAAAACACCAGTAGTCGTAAGGAGGGTTATAAGAACCAATACTGATATTGATACTGATACCTGGTCTTAATGGGGCCCAGCCATAATAATCGCCACCATCTCTCCAGGCTACCCAGGCAGGTGACCATTCATAACCCGGCACCCAGTACCATCCTAAATAAGGATCCTGGTCCCACCGGCCATAGTGGAAAGGCGCCCAACCCCAGTCATAATCCGATACCCACATCCATTCATAATCGTCAGTGTATACCCAATGACCATTTGTGGCATAAGGCCGGAAATTATCATCCGCATCGGGCACCCATACGTAGCCATTTGTGGGATGCTCTACCCATTGTCCATAAGGACTTAATTCATCATAAAATTTCTGATAGGAAACTTCATCATCACCGTACTCATTAGTATTGTAATTATCCGGCGGGTACGGTTGTGCGACAAGGTCGCTTCGCCAGGAGCTGCCCAGCATTATAAACAATGCTAATGCAGCAGTTTGAAAGATCCGTTTCATGGACGACTGATTTTTTGTAAAAAATAGATTCATGTTAATTGCTGTTTAGAAAACTGGTTTTCTTCTTTTGCTACTCTATTGACAGGACGCTATTTCTATGCCACCAGATTGCAGCCGGATGACCAAACGGCCGTTTTATGAAAACTTTGTACAAAAGACTTTCACATTTCAAAAGACGGTAACTTTAAATACAGCTTACTCTTTTATTATGGACCAGCAGATCATCAACCTCTACGACGAGTATACACACCAACCCCTGAGCCGCCAGGAATTCCTGAAGCGGTTGACCCTGTTAGCCGGCGGTACGGCCGCGGCGATGGCATTACTTCCCCTGCTGGAAGTTAATTATGCTCATGCAGCAGTCACAACAGATGATGACCTTTTTACTGAATACATCAGCTACCCGGGTGTACCTGCAGAAATGAAAGCTTATGTGGCTCGCCCCCGAGAAAAAAAGAAATATTCCGCAGTTATTGTCATACATGAGAACCGCGGGCTCAATGCGCATATTGAAGATGTAACAAGAAGAGCTGCTAAAGCAGGATACCTTGCCATTGCCCCAAACGCTTTAGCAGCATTGGGCGGCACCCCGGCTGACGAAGACGAAGCAAGAACAAAATTTCAGCAATTGAAAGCAGAAGACAACCTGAAAAACTTTATCAACGTATTTGATTACTTACCCTCCCGCAAAGATTATAATGGTAAGGCAGGTTGTGTGGGCTTTTGCTGGGGCGGGGCAATGAGTAATAGCCTGGCCGTAAATGTTCCCTCGTTGAAAGCAGCCGTTGCATTCTATGGCCGTCAGCCTTCGGCAGAAGATACAGCTAAAATCAAAGCAGCTGTTCAATTGCACTATGGAGGATTAGATGAAAGAGTGAACGCCGGTATTCCTGCTTACGAGGAGGCCCTCAAGAAAAACGATATCTCATACGAATTATATAGCTATGAAGGCGCCAATCATGCCTTTCATAATGATACTGCACCAACGAGATATAATGAAACCGCTGCCAAACTTGCGTGGCTGCGGACGATTGATTTCTTCAATAAATACCTGGAATAGTATCAGGAGGCCATATCATAACGTTGCTGCACGATTTTCCAGTTCACGGTTTTCCACCAGGCATTAATATAATCCGGGCGCCGGTTCTGGTATTTGAGATAGTAGGCATGCTCCCATACATCCAGGCCCAGTAAAGGAATTCCTTTCAGATCGCTTATATCCATCAGCGGATTATCCTGGTTTGGTGTTGAACCTACAATTAATTTGCCATCAGCTGATTTTACCAGCCAGGCCCATCCACTGCCAAACCGGTTCTTACCAGCATCCGTAAACTGTGTTTTAAACGCATCAATGGAACCAAAATCACGAATGATGAATTTGGTGATCGCAGATTGCGGTGAATTATCTTCAACCGGGGCCTGCATACTTTTCCAGAAAAATTCATGGTTATAATGCCCGCCCCCGTTATTACGCATCTTGGCAGAGTATTTTGAAATTTTTCCGAGCAACCATCTCAGCTGCTCTTTTTCTGTATCTACACCCTCTGCCTTCACAGCATCAGCAAGATTATTGGCATAGGCAGCCGCATGTTTCATATAATGAATTTCCATCGTCATTGCGTCAATAACAGGCTCTAAAGTGGCAAATGCATAGGGCAAGGGCCGTTGGGTAAACAGCACATCTTCTGCCCCGCCATTTACGATCTTTTCATTATTACTGACGGATGCCAGCGTTGGCAATATCGTGGCTGATAAACCCGCAGCTAACCCTGCTTTTCCAGTTACTTTTAAAAAATCTCTCCGGTTTTTTTTGTCAGGTGTGTTCATATATAAAAGATTATAAATTGAAAAGGATAACTAAAATTAAACTTATTTGCCCTTACATGACCATTTTGTGTGCCGGTTGGTTGTAAATTCTTGTCAAAAAAACCTGCTTATTTATGAACAGAGGCCACCTTACCTTCGCTTCCTGCTATGCATATAAAGGACTACTATAAGCTATTGGAACTGGAACCATCAGCCACATTACCAGAGATAAAAAAGGCTTACAGGAGGCTGGCTTTATTACACCACCCGGATAAAAACAATAATGATCCTTATGCCGCTGCGCAGTTTTCAGATATTAAGGAAGCCTATGAAATATTGACTAACCCCTCTAAAAAAGAAAAATACCTGCAGCAGCGCTGGTATAACCAGAGCACAGGCAGCCGGAAAACACAGGATGTCATAACTCCCGTTTCAGTGCTGAAGCAGGCATTAGAATTGGAAAGATATGCTTCCAAACTGGATGTTTTCAGGATGGATAAGGAGGGACTCAGGGATTATATACTGGAGCTGCTCTCTCTCACCACCATCGGGCAACTGAAAGAGTTTAATGAACCTGCTATTACCCGGCAGATCATCGACACCATTATCAGGTCTGCTAATCACTTACAGGAGCAACAGGCCATTCCCATTGCTGAACGGCTCCGGCAGCTGGCTGGTAATGATACAAGCCTGCATGAGCAGATTAACATATTCGCCGGTAAACACCGTTCCCGGCAACAGCGGGAGAAATACAATTCTCTTATCATTCTTATTGCCACGATTCTTATTTGCCTGCTTATCTGGATTGCGGGCCGTTAGGTTATCTTTGCGCCATGCATTATGTTTCTGTAGAAGGGTTATCCAAGAGTTACGGTATCAAACCTCTTTTCAATAATATTTCCTTTCATATCGAAGAAGGTGACAAGATCGCCCTGGTGGCCCGGAACGGCACCGGCAAATCCACCCTGCTGAGAATATTAGCGGGGCAGGAAACAGCTGATGAAGGCAAATGCTGGATCAATAAAGATGTGGACGTGGTGCTGTTTGAACAAGACCCCTCCTTTGTTGAAGAAAAATCAGTATTGGATAATATCTTCTTTCACGATCACCCGGTAATAAATGCTATTAAAGAATATGAAGCTGCCAGCGAAGAAGAAGACGGGCATAGGCTGGGCGGGGCCTTAATAAAAATGGATGAGTTACATGCATGGGATTTTGATGCCAAAGTGAAACAGGTATTGGGTAAACTGAATATTCATCACCTGGCACAGCCGGTCAAAACATTGAGTGGAGGCCAGCGGAAAAGAGTGGCCCTTGCCAAAACACTGATCGATATCGGTTTTGAACATAAACATGTCCTGCTCATCATGGATGAACCCACCAACCACCTGGATGTGGAAATGGTGGTATGGCTGGAACATTATTTAGATAAAGAAAACGTGACCCTGCTGCTGGTTACCCACGACCGTTATTTTCTTGATGCCGTTTGTAATGAGATATGGGAACTGGATGGCAGCAGCAATATGTATGTGTACAAAGGCAATTACGAAAATTACCTGGAGAAAAAAGCGGCCCGGATAGAAAACGAACAGGCGAGTATTGATAAAGCCCGTAACACCTATCGCAAAGAACTGGAATGGATGCGCAAGCAACCTAAAGCCAGAACCACAAAAAGTAAAAGCCGCCAGGATAATTTTTACGAAGTAGAGAAAAAGGCCAAACAAAAGATCGAGGATGAACAGCTGCAACTGCAGATGAAGATGAACCGGCTGGGAGGGAAAGTAATCGAGTTAAAAAAGGTATACAAGAGCTATGGAGAGAAAGTAATTTTAAAAGGATTCGATTATACTTTCAAAAAAGGAGAACGTATTGGTGTGGTGGGGAAAAATGGGGTGGGGAAATCTACTTTCATCAATATTTTACAGGGCATAGAACAGGCAGACAGCGGCAAGGTGAATGTTGGCGACACGGTCATCTTTGGCAATTACTCACAAAAGGGATTAGTTGTAAAAGAAGATCTCCGGGTCATTGAGTTTGTAAAGAATATTGCCGAAAGCTTTCCACTGGCGGCCGGTGGCTCTATGAGTGCAGCCCAGTTCCTGCAACTATTCTTATTCGACCCTGACAAGCAGTACACTTATATCAGCAGTTTAAGTGGCGGGGAGAAAAGAAGATTGCATTTGTTATCAATCCTCTTCCGCAATCCTAATTTCCTTGTACTGGATGAGCCCACTAACGACCTTGACCTGCCCACACTCGGCGTATTAGAGAATTTTTTAAGCGAGTTCCCGGGTTGCCTGCTCATTGTATCCCATGACCGCTATTTCATGGACAGGCTGGTGGATCATTTATTTGTTTTTGAAGGAGACGGCAACATAAGAGATTTCCCCGGCAACTATACATTGTACAGGCTTGAAGAAAAAACAGCAACTGCCGGGCCCGCAAAATCCGCAGAACCTGTTGCTGCTCCTGTGGCTTCAACTCCGGCAGTTTCCAAACGTCAGCTATCTTTTAAAGAAAAGAGAGAATTTGAACTCTTAGAAAAAGAGATCGCAGATCTTACCCGTGAAAAACAGTTGGTTACGGAAAAGCTGGCCGGCGGGAATGCCCCTTTGGAAGAACTGCAACAACTTTCGTTCCGCATCGGTGAAGTAACAGCTCTGCTGGATCAAAAAGAACTCCGCTGGCTGGAGTTGAGTGAGCTGGCAAACTGATTTATTCAATGAGATCTGCATAAGCTCTTCCTTCATAATACCTGTATCTTTTTGAATCCGGTTTTGTCCCGGCAAGGATGGAATGAATAAACCCGTTCAGCTCTACCTGTTGCGTATGAAATATTCTCCGGCCGGGATTTGTTTTGAAGAAAAATTGAATACGCTGATCTGCATTTTTATAAACGATAATACTGTCATCCCCGGATTTTGAAAAGCTGAAACCGGCTGACAGGTGATTGAGTAGTAAATGACTCCTGTACCAGGTGCCTCCTGTTGCGGAGACCACGGGCTTCCCATTATACAACGCCACACTATCATTATAAGCAAACACATTTAATGCTGCTCCTTTCACCTCCTGCAGCCATTGCCTGAATTTGGGATAATAACTGCTGTCATACCCATAATCACTGTCCAGGAAACTGATCCGTTTTACATACGGTGGTATCTTATCATACGAAGCAAGAAATCCAAAAATAAAACTGCCCCCACCGCTGTGGCCGTTGAGGTAAACTGATTTCCTTTTACCAGCAATAAGACCGGTCAATGAATCAATAATATGCGGGATCAGTTGCCGGAATGCAGGATGCCGTTGCTTCCAGGCCGGCCAGCTTTTCAAATTATTCTCCAGGTAAATGACAACAAGATTTCTTTTTCTCCATTCTTGCCGGATAAAACGTGTCTGCGCCCGGATATGCTGGATATCAAAATGCCAGTCATCACCCGGCTGCATTTTCTTACCCATTGTTTGTTCCGTGCTGTTCCCGTTTGGTAAAGCATAAAAAACAATGATCGTTTCCTTATTCTTTTTTTGAGTAGCGGGTTGATCAATCGTTACCCGCACACTGTCACTCATCAAAAATGATCTGACCCATGGACCCGACTGAGCTGAACAAAAAAAACAAACAGCCTGGACCGATACGAATAGTACAAACCTGTATTTGATCTTTAATTTGCTATACATTTCGTTAACTGTCTTTAGTATAAACCTGTCAGGAGACTTCAAAAACGATATCAACACAAACGTACAATTACGAGTGGATAAGTTTTAGAAAAATTTAATCCGCCTTATCTCTTTTAGCTTCAAACTTTTGTGCTCCTGGTACGTAGTTTTCCTATTAAATCAGCCATCCATTTGTTTTGCATCAACGTATTTTCTTTATAGTTTGCACCAAGATTTCGTACCCCAATTCCTGCGATTAACAACCTCCAGTATCCGGATTGTTTTATTAAATCGTACCCTTATGAGCAGGAATTTCACCCCGGAGCAAACTCTTATTGACCAGTTGTTACTTGATGACACTTCAGCCTTTGAAGAGATCCATCACCGCTACTTTTATCCCTTATATTCATACTGTTTCGATAAAACAGGTTCACCTGAAGCTGCTAAAGAGATTGTAAGAGACATTTTTATTTCACTTTGGGAAAAACGGCACACATTGCCCGTCAATTTTTCTCTTTCCTTATATCTGTATACGGAAGTCCGCCGGTCTGTTGTAAAAAGTATCAACACCCAACTGGCCCGGAAAAATGAAATACCGGCCACAGCAACAAAAGTGATCCCGGGTTTCAGTATTGATCAGTTGCAAAAAGCAAGAAGGCCCGTGAACCAGCCGGTTTATGCAGAGAATATGGCCACACTCCGTTCTTCCCTGTTTATTCAAAAGCAACCAGAGCACTGGTGGAATCAATACCTGCCATCTATTGACATTAAAATGATCAGGTATGCTTTCCAGAAAGCATTCAACCTGTCTTAATATTCTTAAACCAACCATTAAACTTACCCTTATGACAGCAGAAATTTTAATCCAGAAAACAGGCAGATACCTCCGCGGAGAATCTACCCCTGCAGAAGCCAGGCAAATTCAAAACTGGCTTTCCTGCACCAACGATAATAACAGGCAGCTGACTGCAGAAGAACGTTCCATGCTGGAATTAGAAATACTGGCAGAAGTGCAGGCACATACAGCCTATCCTTTATTCCACCCGAAACCCGAACCCTGGTGGAAAAAGATTACAGCCTTCTTTTAACAGCGGTCACGATATCATCAGCAGCAATTTTTTGCATACACCTGAAATGCCCGAGCGGACATTTATCATACCCGATCTTGGAACAGGGGCGGCACCATAATTTCTTTGTTTCAAACACATCGAAGTAATGCTGGCGGAAATTATCGCCATAGTAAGGATACATGCCAAAAGCAGGCACAGTATTTCCCCATAAAGAGATGACCGGTTTTTTATAGGCCGCAGCGATATGCATCAATCCTGTATCATTGGTGACGACCAGTTTCGCTTTCTTCACCAGGTCCGCACTTTCATTGATACTGAATTTGCCACAGGCATTGTACACTTTTACATCATCTATGGATGCAATCTCATTGCCGGCGGCTGCATCTTCCTTTCCCCCCAGCAAAATGACCGGGTGATCCATGGTTGTACAAAATTCTTTCCATTTTTTTACCGGCCACCGCTTGGTGCCATGCGCAGCCCCGATGACACAGGCAATATAACCGGCATAATGTGAAGCAGGAATATCCTGTTTTTTTGTTTCTTCTTCCGGTGCAATAAAATAATCCAGCCCGTTACCATCATTCTTCACCCCGAATGATTCCACCGTTTTAAGGTAGCGGTCAACAATATGAAGTTTTTTTGGCAGCACATTTATCTTGATACTGGTATAAATGTATTTTTCGATGTTCAGTTTGTGAAACGAAAAAGATTTTACGTTCAATGCCTTTTTCAGCTTTAGCGTCTTTACGTTATGATGAAGGTCGATGATATAATCATAGCCTTCTTCTTTCAGCTCTTCAATCATCAGTTCCCAGCTATGTGCCAGTACATGGAGTTTATCAATGTATGGATTATGTACGACCACCGGGCGGAATGCATCTTTGGTCAGGAAATGTATTTCGGCATCCGGTACCTGCTGCTTTAAACAACGGATAACTGGTGTGGTGAGCACAATATCACCAATGGAAGAAAAGCGTACGATGAGGAATTTAGCCATATTCAAAACTAAGGCATCATTTCTTCTGCCTCAAGATAGTTAAGGTCTTTATGAAAAGTTTCTTCTGTGAAATAAGCAGCCACTAAAGTAATTGCCATAACAATGATGCCGGTGATAATGCCGCTCTGCACAATATCCCAGCCCCAGCTTTTCTGAAATACATCCAGGAACATCATGTTGATCAGTGGCAATGCGCCACGAACCATGTTTGGAATAGTTGTAGCTGCCGTAGCCCGCAGGTTCGTCCCGAATTGCTCTGCTCCCATTGTAACAAAAATGGCCCAGAAACCGGTACTGAATCCCAATGCTGCACAGGCAATGTACATGGTGGTATCAGACTGCACAAACCCGCTGAAGAAAAGAATACCCGATAAAATCGTAAACCCATAAAATAAATACAAAGCTTTCTTCCGGCTTTTGAAATACTGGCTGATAAGACCTACTAAAATATCGCCAACAGCAATAGCTGCATAAGCATACATGATAGCCCTGCCGGACTCAATTTTGCTATCCTCGTAAAAAACTTTGGCGAAGCGGTTGCTGTAATTCACCAGTATACCAATTACGTACCAGGTAGGCAAGCCGATTAAAATAGCAAGCAGGTATTTTTTAAACCGCTGCCCGTTATTAATAAACATCAGCAGGTTCCCTCTCGAAACATTTTGCTCTCTTGCCTGTTTGAACATACCACTCTCTGCCACACTGATACGAAGAAATAGTAAAGCAACCCCCAAACCACCTCCAATCTTATAACATAAACGCCAGTCATTTGTAAACTTGAAAGTGAAATAAGCGAAGACAGCTCCGAATAGCCCGATACCGGCAACCAGGGATGTACCGACCCCTCGTTTTGATTTGGGTAATAATTCGCTGACCAGTGTGATTCCCGCTCCCAGTTCGCCTGCTAAACCAATTCCGGCAGCAAATCTTGCATAGGCGTACTGGTCAGTATTTTCAACAAAACCTGTTATGAAATTAGCGACCGAGTAAAGAATGATCGAGCCGAACAATACAGATAACCGGCCTTTCTTATCTCCCATGATTCCCCAGAGGATGCCACCGATGAGTAACCCGATCATTTGCCAGTTAATGATCTTGGTACTTGCCGCCAATACTGCTTTGCCATCAGCGAGATCAACACCGAGACCTGCAAGGCTTGGTTCCCTTACAATGGTGAACAATAACAGATCATAGATATCAACGAAATAGCCTAATGCCGCCACAATAACAGCTACATTGAAGATGGATGCTGGTTTAGGTTGATTCATATGGGCAAGTATAGTTTAGCTTTTCGTCGGAGTCTCCGGGTGTTTGGCTTTCCCGGTTATCATTTTAATAATGACCGGTGCCGTGGTCACAAGAACGATACCGAGCACAATGATCTCCAGGTGTTCTTTCAGGTCGAATTGGAACCAATCCCACACCCATTTTTGTAAAAAGAAACCACCCAATATCATACTGCTTACCCAGGCAATACATCCTACGATGTTGAAGAAATGAAATTTCTTTCGGTCCATTTGCACTATCCCGGCCACAATGGGGGCAAATGTCCTGATGAAGGGAAGGAAACGGGCACCGATCACCGCAAGGCCACCGTGCTTCTCATAGAAATCATGCGCCTGGTGCAAATACTTCTTCTTGAAGAGGAACCGGTCTTTCCAGTTATACATGGCCGGGCCTACTTTTCTTCCTGTCCAGTAGCCCACTGCATTGCCCAGTATACCCACGAAGGAAATCAGGCCGATTAATACAAAAAGATCTATCCAGTACGTATACGGGTATTCAACACCAAATAATTTTAAGAATTGATAACCCAATCCCGGTTCAGGAGCCTGTCCTGTTTTTGTTATTTCATGCGCAAAGATGCCGGACACAAATAATAAAGAATCCCCGGGCAAAAAGAAGCCAACAAACAAACCCGTTTCTGCAAATACCACAAATAACAATAGCCACAGCCCGCCATTCTCAATATACCATTGCGGCTGTAATAAACTTGTCCAGTGAAACGCTTCCAGTAAAAACATAACTATTCCCTCCTGATTTAATGATTGTGTGTTGTTGAATGTTCATGCCCTTCATGATGCTCATGTGGTGCATGAGCCAGGGCGCCTTCCCATTTACTGACCGCTGCCGTGGCTAAAGCATTGCCCAATACATTGGTCATAGTACGGCCCATATCGCAGAAAACATCAATGGCCAAAATAAGACCAATCCCTTCAGCCGGAATACCAAACATACCGGCTGTTGCCAATACCACCACCAGCGAAGCTCTTGGCACACCGGCAACACCTTTGCTGGTGAGCATGAATACGAGCAGCATGGTGATCTGTGTTCCGATATCACCGGTTACTGATGTAATATTATACGCCTGTGCAATGAACATACTCGCAAATGTCATGTACATCATACTCCCATCGAGGTTAAAAGAATAACCTAACGGAAGAACAAACGAAACAATTTTATCCTTGCAGCCAAAACGTTCCATTTCTTCGATCAGTTTTGGCAACACCGCTTCACTGCTGGCCGTACTGAAGGCAACGGCCATCGGGTTGGAGATTCTTCGCAATAAAACAGGTAGTCTGTTCTTCAGAATCAGGTAGCCTGCGAATAATAGTAACGACCAGAGCACAATTAAACCGAGGTAAAAAGAACCAATATACTTTGCGTAAGTGCCCAGGATCCCTAATCCTTTGGCGGCGATTACGGCACACATGGCTCCAAAAACGCCGACCGGCGCCACATTCATAATATAACCCACCATTTTCAGCATCACATGTGCTAAAGAATCCAGCGCTTTTATAACTGGCTCTCCTGCCTTACCAATGGCAGTTAATGCCACACCAAAGAAAACCGAGAATACAACCAGCTGCAATATTTCATTGGTCGCCATTGCCTCAATCACACTTTTCGGAAACACATGCTCAACGAATTTCGCTAATGAAAATTCTTCCTGTTTTTTCATCAGTTCCTTTACACCTTCCACATCGGTATCGGACAGGTTTACTCCCACACCGGGCTTGGTAATGCTCACCAATAATAACCCGAGGAACAAACTAACTAAGGAGGCCGACACAAACCAAAGCATGGCTTTCCCTCCCACACGGCCAACTGTTTTCAGATCACCCAGTTTGGCAATACCCACCACCAGGGTGGCAAATACAAGCGGTGCGATCACCATCTGCACTAACCGGAGAAAGATAGTAGTCAGTAACTTGATCTTCGGACCAAATGCTTTGATGAATTCCGGGGAAGCATTGGCATTGATAAAATAACCCACCACGATACCCAGTATCATGGCGATCATTATATACAACGTGAGCCGGTTATTTTTTGACATGCAATAGATTTGATAATAACAAAGATTGCCGAAAATCGGTAAAAATTGCCCAGCCACAAAACTTTTAAAATGCCGCCGTTAATAATTCTTTTGACCCGTTTTTGCCGGAAATCAGTATTTTCCCTGCTTCTAAAAACTGTCCCTCTTAAACTAACGCTATGCAGGATCAACCAACTTCCTTTAAACCCACTCTGGGACTGTTTGACGGTACCATGATCGTGGCCGGTTCCATGATCGGATCAGGTATCTTTATTGTGAGCGCCGATATCACCCGTAATGTCGGAAGTGCAGGCTGGCTGGTCGCTGTCTGGCTTATTACTGGTTTTATGACATTGACAGCTGCCCTGAGTTATGGAGAACTGAGCGGCATGTTTCCCAAAGCCGGCGGGCAATATGTTTACCTGAAAGAAGCCTACAATCCGCTGATGGGTTTTTTATACGGCTGGAGTTTTTTTGCAGTAATACAGACCGCCACCATTGCTGCGGTGGGTGTGGCCTTCTCCAAGTTCCTCGCATATCTCGTTCCTGAGTTAGGAAATAACTATTTCCTGTTTGATGCCGGTATCACTAAAGTGTACTCCGGCCAGCTTGTTTCTATTGTTATTATCTGCCTGTTAACGTATATCAATTCTAAAGGGGTAAAAGAAGGTAAACTCATCCAGACCATTTTTACCTCAGCCAAGCTCTTTGCTCTTTTCGGGCTGATTGCTTTTGGTTTTTTACTGGTCAAAGAAAGTTTCTGGGCAGAAAACTGGAAGACCGGTTTCACTGCTATGCAGGATTTTGGGCAAAAAGATGCAGCAGGTCAATTACAACCCGGTACATGGATCGGTATTTCAGGCAGTGCTTTGGCCGGTGCCATTGCGGCCGCGATGGTGGGTTCTATCTTCAGCAGTGATGCCTGGAATAATGTAACCTTTATCGCCGGTGAAATGAAAAACCCGAAACGGAATATCGGGCTGAGTTTATTTCTCGGTACGCTGATAGTGACTGTTATTTATGTTGCCGCCAACCTGATGTACCTGAATGTTCTTCCGCTGGAAAGAATTGCATTTGCAACCGATGACCGCCCGGCAGTGGAAGCTTCCTTACATATATTTGGCGATAAAGGAGCTATCATCATTGCCTTACTGATCATGGTCTCCACTTTTGGTTGTAATAACGGGCTGATATTAGCTGGCGCAAGGGTGTATTATACCATGGCCAAAGATGGATTGTTCTTTAAAAGTGTGGGTGATCTGAATAAAAATGCCGTGCCGCAGGTGGCTTTATGGATACAATGTATTGCGGCCAGTATCTGGAGCCTGAGTGGTAAATACGGGCAGTTACTTGACATGATTTCCTTCGTAGTAGTTTTATTTTATATGCTTACTATTGCGGGTATCTTTATCCTGCGCAAGAAAAGGCCTGAGGCCGAGAGGCCTTATAAAGCATTTGGCTATCCCATTTTGCCGGCGCTGTATATATTAATGGGAGCAGCTTTTTGTGGTTTGCTGATTATATATAAACCTGAATTTACCTGGCCCGGCCTGATCATCGTATTACTGGGAGTCCCCCTTTATTACCTGGCCATTTCCACGAATAAAAAAGCATAGGCCATTCAAAAAAGAACGCATGAAGTTTAGGCTTCAATACTTATCTTAGTCACTTATAAAAAACCAACAAATGAGTTTATTCATTAAGAAACCCCTTGACCAGGTGCTGGCACAGGCAGCAGATACGGAGAAGGGATTGAAAAGAACGCTTGGACCCGGAAACCTGATAGCTCTTGGAATAGGCGCTATCATCGGCGCAGGTTTATTCGTACGGACCGCGGCAGCAGCCGGACAAGCGGCCGGGCCTGCTGTAACCCTGTCATTCGTTGTGGCTGCCATTGGTTGCGCCTTCGCCGGTTTGTGTTATGCAGAGTTTGCTTCGATGATACCGATTGCCGGCAGCGCTTATGCCTATTCATATGTTACCATGGGAGAATTGATTGCCTGGATCATTGGCTGGGCACTGATCATGGAATATGCGCTGGGAGCTGCCACTGTTTCTATTGCCTGGAGTGAATATTTAAATAAGCTGTTGGGAGGGGCTATTCCATATGAATGGTGCCACTCGCCGTTTGAAAGTTTTACTGATACAGCCGGAATACATCATTCAGGTATCCTGAATGCACCGGCTTTGATCATTTTGCTGGCCCTTACTTTATTATTGATCAAAGGAACTCAGGAATCGGCTTTTGTAAATATGATCATTGTATTCATCAAAGTGGCCATCGTTATCCTGTTCATTGCTATCGGCTGGCAGTTTATCAAACCAGAAAATCACACCCCTTATATGATCCCTGAAGGGACGCAGGCTGTGGCCGACCAGGCCGGTAAAGTGATTGCTGATTACAGCGGCTGGAATAAACATGGATGGGGAGGTGTCCTTGGTGGTGCAGCTATTGTATTCTTTGCATTTATCGGTTTTGATGCAGTTAGTACAGCAGCACAGGAAGCCAAAAACCCGAAAAGAGATATGCCAATCGGTATCCTCGGTTCATTGGTGGTTTGTACCATTCTTTATATCCTGTTCGGGCACGTACTTACAGGTGTTGCTCCCTGGAAAGACTTTGTTGATCCTGAAAAAGGCAGGGAAGCTTCTGTTGCTTATGCTATCAGTACATACATGACAGGATATAGCTGGCTGGCCAATGCAGTAACCGTTGCCATTCTTGCTGGTTTCTCCTCGGTAATCCTTGTGATGTTAATGGGACAAAGCCGTATCTTCTATACCATGAGTAATGACGGGCTGATCCCCAAAGCCTTTGGTGATCTGCATCCAAAATATAAAACACCGTATAAAGCCAACTGGATCCTGTTCCTGTTTGTAGGAGCTTTTGCGGCTTTTGTTCCCGGGCATGTTGCAGGTGACCTGACCAGTTTCGGAACCTTGTTTGCGTTTGTGCTGGTGAGTATCGGGGTTTGGATACTACGGGTAAAAAACCCTAACATTGAACGGCCATTTAAAACACCGCTGGTACCAATCGTGAGTTCCCTGGGTGCGATCATCTGTACCCTGATGATCGTTGGACTGGATGCACAAACATTAAAAGTCGCCTTTATCTGGATGGGTATTGGCCTGGTTGTTTACTTCGCCTATAGCCGGAAAAGAAGTAAGCTGAAAAATCCGGGTGAAATATTGCCGAAAGCATCTGATTTTAATTAGTAATAAACGATGTTCAGTTTAAAACCGCCCCGGTTTGGGGCGGTTTTTCATTTACCCCTATTACCTTAGATTTGCAGCCTCAAAAGAATATGAGTTATGGGAAGAATATTTGAAGTCCGTAAATCGACCATGTTTGCCCGCTGGGACCGCATGGCCAAACAGTTTACCCGTATTGGTAAAGAAATTGTGATCGCCGTAAAAGCCGGTGGCCCTGATCCGAATTCAAATGCCGCCCTCCGCCGTTGTTTTCAGAATGCCCGCAGTGTGGGTATGCCCAAGGACAGGGTGGAAGCCGCCATCAAAAGGGCGCAGGGCAAGGAACTGGTAAACTATGACGAGATATTATATGAAGGATATGGTCCACACGGTGTTGCCATCCTGGTGGAAACAGCTACCGATAACCATGTAAGGACAGTAGCCAATGTAAAATCGCATTTCAATAAAGGCGGCGGCACATTGGGTAATAGTGGCAGTGTAGCCTTCCAGTTCAAAAAAATGGGTGTGTTTAAATTAAAACCCGAAGGACTGAATGCTGAAGATATGGAACTGGAACTGATCGATTTTGGTTTGGAAGAACTGGGAGAAGGCTCCGGTGAAAATGGAGAAGATGTGTTAGTAGTTCGCTGTGGCTTCCATGATTTTGGTAATATGCAAAAAGCGCTTGAAGATAAAGGCATCACCCCCATCAGTGCGGAGCTGGAATGGATCCCCTCCACCACCGTGCCCGTAAATGATGAACAGGCTGCTGATGTGAGCAAACTGATCGAAAAATTAGAGCAGGATGATGATGTGCAGAAAGTGTTTCATAATATGGGATAAGAGAAATAAGTAATTAAAAAGGCTCCTGGTGGAGCCTTTTTAATTAGCACAGACCGTTGGCTATTTTAATCAGTTCTTTTGTATTTGTCTTTCATAAATTCAAAGTACATAAATCCAAAACGCTGATACCAGTCCGGCAAACCATATTGTTGTTCACATGCACTTATACTTTGTAAAGCCCTTTGCAAAGAGCCCATCATATCCGTGTATTTGCGGTCGTAGGTTTGTTTAAAATGGTCAAACTCTGCCACGATGCCACCCCTTTCATTTTGCCAGGCAATACCCGTTACGGCATGGATACCGCTCGTGTTATCGCCGAATGACAACGCTTTTTCTGTAAAATTTTTCGTGTTATTGTAAATGCAACGCAATCGTCCCAGCTGGCGGCGGATAAAATTTAATTCGCCAACAGCTCTTTCATAACATTCTCCGCACCCGACATTCCCGGCGCAGGTAGAAGGCATCATAGCCCCGGCACTGGCACTGAAATCCGGGGCGCAGGCCCCCGGTTCAAAGTTTTGAACTGCATTCCATTCGTTTCTTCTTTCTTCCAGCCAGTCCAGATATCCCTGTAATTGCTCGTACGCATCATGGACGGCCTCAGCAGGATCATTGTCACCACCAATATCCAGACCATCATCGTCCTGGGCATTGACAGCAAGAGATAAAAACAGCACTGCTATGACCAGCGGTGTTCTTTTCAGAATGGTATCAATAATAGTCGTCTTCATGATTGTTTCTTTTTAAGTTTTACTAATAAAAAAGATATGATAAGTAAGGCCGCAGCCGCAACGATAACCAGCGTCATATTCTTTTTGAACCATCCGCCACCCGAAGTTGCAGCGCTGTCTGCCTGTTTAAAAACAGATGGCATCTCCACTTTCAGCTCATCGCCGGTCCAAACCATTAGTACATATGTAACCGGCTTTTTGTTAGCAATCACCATGATTCCAAAATCGCCTTCTGTTTTAAAGTCAGATTTCCACAGTGCTTTCCCTTTTACCTCTCCTGTACGGTGGAATGTTTTCCAGTTTTCTTTACAAAGTTTGATGGTAATATCTGCATCCGGCTGGTTACTATTCAAACTGAAATAAGTGGGTGCATACATGTTTAATCCCTGTATAAAATAGTACGCCGTATCCTGCTCCTGCGTAAGTGTATTGACGCTAATCCTGCCTTTTGCTTTTGCCTCGCCTTCTTTTTTATACTCTTCGAATTTCAGTTCAACTGGTTTTACATTTTCATCCAGGTTGAAAGGTTGTGCTTTTATGTGCAGTGCTGAAAAAAGCAACAGCAACGGCAACAGCATGAGTTGGTTTTTATATTTCATGTGTAAAGGGGTTAATGTTTGTATTTAATTCAACTATTGAATTGTTCGGTGCAATGCTCAGTCAGTACTTGCATTTACGATATAATACTGGTCACTGCCCGTAAACCGTTTTAAAGGAGTCCCTTCTTTTTCCACAATCACTTTGTACGCACCTCCTCCTCTTGCGGCCACTTTAAAAACATCGAGATTCCAGTTGTCTCCGCCAATACCTCCGCCAAACGTGGTGGAAAGGGCAATACTTTTTATTTCCGTGGCCGGCACATACTTACTTAAAGCCACCGTATAGGCCTTGTAGGATCCGCCTCCCAGTCCTGCTCCTTTATTGAGGTTTTTTACTAATTGTTTGCTGCCGTCTTTATAAAAAATAGTCAGGTCCACATTATCATTGCCTCCCCGCAGATCATCGCCCCCGGTAACAAATTCAACAATAAGTTCTCTTGCTCTCCCATCGCCTGCAGGGTTCACAGTCAGGGGGAGGGTCAGTGTTTTATCTGATCCTGTAAACCTTTTTACGGGAGATGACGATCGCCACAGCAATTCCTGGTCATTGTGCAGCACTCTTACGGCATCCATGTTCCAGTTATCACCACCAATCCCCCCGCCAAACGTTGTGGAGAGAGTGATGCTTTTCAGTTCACTCAAAGGAACAGGCGTCAGCAAACGAACAGGGACTGTTTCAGTATAATTACCGATCCAGCGGGCACTTTTGTTAACATTGTTGATTGTCTGTGAAGGTTTGGTTTTAAAATTCAATGTCACATTCAGGTTATCATTACCTCCCCGAAGATCATCACCACCTGTCCTGACTTCCAGTAGTAATTCTTTTACTTCAGCCGCGGTTGACACAGGCCCTTCCGCAATAGTTGGCGGTGCTGAATAGTTATATTTTTTATTGACAAAATAGGTTTGCCACTGGCAACGGGTATTTCCCGGATCATCTTTGTAATAAAAGATATTAGCGGCGGGGTTCGGTTTCAGTATTTTAGTTACACCCGGAAAATTCGGGTCATAGACCATAATTTCCAGGTCTTCCTTGTAGGCACCAAGGTCTCCTTTATAACGTCCGCCATTATACCCAATGGCAAGTACCTGGTGATGGGGACCCGTACCACCATCCCCGGGTTTAAATAATCCCAGCGGAACCGGAGAACCCTTATCTATCTCCTTTTTCAATTCTTCTAATCTTCCTCCGCCATATCCCTGTAAACCCCAGTTAAAAAACTCGTTGGTTCTCCAGCCAAAAGGGTTTACAAACAGTTCTGTCCATTTATCAATGTTATCAATGACAGAACTGCGCTGGCGGCCCCACATGTACGTGTATAATGTTGTACCATTGGCAGGGGCATAGGTTTGCGAAGGAACTGCTTTCCTCGCCTTATAGTAATCCAATGCTGTATAAACCATGCCGCCGCAGAAACCTGACATACGAACATCATTGATCACTTCCACCTGCAGGCTGTTAACGAATTTCAGCCCGTGCACTTCGGGTTTAAAAGCTGTAGACCTGCTGCCAATCTGGCCAAAAAGAGCCGGTGAAACAGCCAGGAGCAAAAGCCAGAAAGAAAAGAGTCGTTTCATTGAAGTAGGTTTTTATTAATAAAATGTTAGCCATCGCCATCATTCAGGCAGTCAATATCTTTTATACCGGAATATTTCATAAAACAGTTCATGCCAGCTTGCTGATTATTTTATTGCCACCACATCAGAATGGCTGACTAATTTATCGCCGCTGTACATTTCCACTTTAACGATCATAATGGCAGGGTCATAGAAAAAAACAAAGCTTTGTTTTGGCATTGTATTCTTCATTGCCTCCATAACCTGTTTCGTTTTCTCATCCATGCCTTCAATATCCACCTCCGCTTCAGATGTGGATGATATCCGGTAACAATCAAATGTACCGGCCGGAGTGGTTATCTTTTCTTTAGACCCCACCTTCCTGTTCTTCATAAATACAGTTGTCTTCATTTGCTTACCCGCTTTTGTAACCGTCATAGAATAAGCAACATCCGGAAGAGTTTCTCCTTCTGTAACATTGATCGGAAAGTTAACCGGGTCTCCTTCGATTTTTGCTCCTTTTGCATCCATATTGGCAAACAGGCTGGTGAGATCAACATACAGATTCTTACCATCACAACTGTATTTCCCGATAAATGAATTTTCCTTTTTTCCTGTTCCACTACTCTTCATTTCCACTTCCGCCGTCATCCCGGCAGCTGTTGTCGCCACATCAAGCACTGTTGAATTTTGCCTCGTGGTTTCTTCCCCGTCTTTGTTATAACTGACCGCTTCAATTACAGTACCTTTTTTAAAAAGTAAGAGATTTCCGCAGTTGCCTGTCATTGCAGGCGAAGAAGTGGTTTCAGTTACCGTGGCAGCAGTTGACGCAGCCGTTAAACTATCCCCTGAAGCACTGGTTTTACTTTCGTTGTTACAGGCAATTGCACAACAGAGGATGAGGGAAAGGAAAATATTTCTTTTCATATTATTGATTTAAATACGTTTTAGAAAATCATAATCCTATAAGGATCCCGGGTAACCAGGTTCGTGCCATTTGCTTTCAGCACTATGTTCAATTGGGGAACCTTCTGCATCACCCGGTTATGATCCTTCAGCCTGATCTCTGTTGCAATGATTTGACCCGGACCAACCTTCGTGCAATCAGCATATCTAAAATTTTTGCAGGGATTATTACCCCCTACATTTTTGGGAGTGATTTTAAATTCTGTAGCAGGCCTGATGATGCCGCTGGTTGCAGATACCAGCTCTATGTTATCCGGCTTAGCTATTACCTGCAGATTTTGGGGTAATGTATTTCGTGAAAAAGCCATTACAACTACCAGGCAGGGTAATAAGGAAAGCTGTAGTCTCTTTTTCATACATCAATAATTTTTGATGATGTAAAGATGGACCTATAATAAACGAAAGTCAATTACACAATCAGGTACTCTAATCCAGCTTGATAATCTTATGCTGCAGTGCTTTTGCCACCGCTTCGGTGCCGCAGTTCACATGAAGTTTATGATAAATATTCTGCAGGTGCTTTTTAACGGTATCCACGGATACACTACTTTTATCGGCTATCATTTTGTAAGAATTTCCTCTTACCAGCAGTTCAAGTATTTCCTTTTCCCGGGGTGTCAGGTTAAAAGTATCTTCCGCCGGTTTGTTATTCCTGAAAAAAGTAAACACTTTTTGTGCTACAAAAGGGCTCATCGGCGCTCCGCCTTCGGCCAGTTCCTGCAACGACTGGATTAGCTTGACAGGGGATGTATTTTTTAGCAGGTATCCATCAGCACCTGCACAAAGGCAGTCAAAAATCCGGGTATCATCATCAAATACCGTGTACATAACCACTTTTATATCGGGAAATTCCGATTTAATCTTCTTCACGCCTTCAATACCATTCACTCCCGGCATATCAATATCCATCACCACCAGTTCAGGAAGCAACTCTTCCATTTGTTTTAGCACTTTACTGCAATCGGGGAATGCCCCGGTCACTTTAAAACCGCTGTCATCACTTAACAGCAGTTCCATAGACTGCCGCAAGCGGGCATTGTCTTCATATATAACAAGGGAGGTGGCCATCCTGGTGAAATTAGGTTTGTTTGGCGCCATTTTCAATTACACTTTTGGGTAAGTTAAACATTCACTTTCATCGTCAGCAGAATCGTTGTTCCCTTTCCCGGAACTGACTCCACCTGCAGATCACTTTGCCACTTCAGAGCCCTTTGCTTCATATTCTGGATACCGTTACCCATCCGGGTATTTTTACTGTCAAATCCTTTTCCGTTATCCGCCACTTTAAGATGAATTTGCTGGTCATCTGAACGCACTTCGATTGTGGCTTCAGTAGCCTTTGAATATTTTACCAGGTTGTTGATTGCTTCTTTAAAAATGAGATAAAAATCGCGGCGCTGGTCCATCTGCATACTGATTTTTTCATTGTCAGCCGGGAAGACAAGATGAGCAAGTATTTCCTTTCCATCCAGCATATCGGCGGCATAGCGTTTCATCCGGATAAACAGGTTATCAAGGTCATCGTACTGCGGGTTGATATTCCAGACAATATCAGATAGTGATTCACTGATGCGCTGGATATCATCTCCGGCTTTTGAAAGGTAAACAGCCGCTTTTTCCGGATCGGCCACATTGCGTTTGGTGAGTTCATTCAGGATATTAATATTACTGAGAGAGGCACCAATATCATCATGCAGGTTACGGGATATATCATTCCGGATACTGAGCAACTGGTTTTGCTGCTCCAGTTTTTTCTTCAGCTTATACCGGTTAAACAGAATGCCCGCAAACAATGCCAGTAAAACAGCCCCGGCGATCAGTATATTCCGAAACAGCTTCTGGGCTTTCAATTCTTTTCCCCGTAATTCCTTTTCCTGGTTGGTAAGTTTTAATTCCTGCTGCGAAAGACGGAGAGCCTGTTCATTATTCTTAGCCAGTAACAATTGTCTCTCCAGTTCCTCCTGTGACTTCAGGAATGCGGCCTGCTGTAATTCCCGCTGCTGGGATAATAATTTGATCTCATTCTCCTTTTGCTTTGCCTCCAGTGTATTCCCGGCTATTACAGCTTTTTGCTTTTCAATTTCCAGTTCCCGGATCCGTTGTTCGGTATTGAGCCGGGCTATTTCATTATCTTTTTTTTCTGTTTCATACTTAGCCCTGATCTCTTCAATTTTAGCGCCGGTACTGGTGGCGGCAATACTGTCCCGGTAAAGAATGTGCTTTTTGTAATACTGGAATGCTTTATCAGGATCGTTCCTGGACTGGTAGAAAGCACTCAATTTTTCATTGGCGTTACTGATATTTTCCTTATTGTTCAAAAGGATTGCAAGTGAAAGGGCCTTCGTATAGTATTCAACTGCTTTAAGTGAATCTTTCGTGACATTAGCCAGGTTCCCGGCCGCTACATACAATCTCGACAGCAATGGTTTGTTATCTGTTTCTTCAAAGAGTTTAATTGCTTTGGATTGCCATTCCAGCGCTGCCGGAAAATCTTTTGTCCGGCTGTAATAGGCCGACATGCCGGAATAAGCACTCCCTTTTAATTTGGGGTTATTGATCCTTTCGGCATATTGCACAGATTGTTTCAGGTGTTGAAAAGCAAGGGGAAAAGAATCTTTCAGAATATACAGCTGGCCAATATTGACATTGGTAATGACAAGGCCCGATTGATCATTGTTCTTTTCCCTGAGTGTAATACTTTTTTTCTGGTAGCTGATCGCATCACTAACCTTTCCCATCAGGTAGTATACAGAAGAAATATTGCTGTATGTTTCTCCCTGGCCGGTTTCATTATTATTTACTTCATACAGCCGGAGCGCTTTGAAAAACCAGTCAATCGCTTTGTCCTTATCGCCTGTTGCGAGGTAATTGGAACCAAGGTTACTATACACTTCGGCTGTTTTGCCGGATTGTTTTTTATCTAACCCCATATTCAACGCCAGCAGGTAACTCTGTTCAGCCTCCTTTGTCCTTCCTTTTTCCATGCAGTAAACACCATGGCGGTTATACGCATTAATGAGCAGGTTCGTATCCTTTAACTGGCCCGCCAAAGGCAGCACCAGCGAATCATAACTATTCACTTCTGTCATTCTTCCATTCAATAACATGATTTCTGCCAGCTTATCATAGCTATTTGCTTCTCCTGCTTTATATCCTTTCTCTTTTGAAATTACCAGAACCTGTTCTGATATAGCAACAGCTGAATCATAGGCAGCTTTCCGGGTAAGGCTTTCTGCCTGCTGAAGGAGATTGTCAACCTTTTTTATATAGTCATTACCGGGTTGTGCTGTCAGTGTCAGAGCTAACAGCAAGCCGGCCAGCAGGGAAACTGGTCTTTTTTTAAAAAATAATATCCGGTTCATCAGGTTTTATCAGCCTGTTTCAGCTATCGAAAATTACAATTATTTTGTCTTTTGTATACAGAATGAGTAATAGCAATCCCCCCAAAGCCTGTTTATTAGTATTACCCGGGTAAAAATGAGCTTTAATACCATATGGATCAATTACACAATTGTGTAATCAGCTATAGAGTTAAAAAGTAATACCTGAACAAAAAGAGGAACAGGGTTGCCTGATGGATGTGATTATTTCGTCCCGGTTTTACCGGATAATTCCTGACATTTACACGGAAATGACAGAAGAAAAAAAGATCATCCTTTTTGACGGAGTCTGTAACCTGTGCAACCACAGTGTTCAGTTCATTATTAAGCGGGACCACCAGAAACAATTTCATTTTGCCTCTTTACAGGGAAAAACCGGGCAACAATTATTAGAACAGTTCCATCTTCCGGCAGATAACCTGAATTCGTTTATACTGATTGAGAACGGAACATTATACCGGAAATCTTCTGCCGCATTACGGGTTTCCAGGAAACTGGGAGGTGCCTGGCCGTTATTATATGGATTTATCATTGTCCCCGCATTTATAAGAGACGGGGTGTACACATTAATAGCCCGGAACCGTTATAAATGGTTTGGGAAAAAAGAAAGCTGCATGATACCTGCACCCGGGCTTAAAGAAAGATTTCTTGATTGACTACGTCAGACATTAATTTCTCCCTTCATGTAAAACACACATTGTCCGCCCATGACCACCCGGTCGCCTTTTTGTTCGCAATAAAGATCGCCTCCTCTTTTGGAGAGCTGCTTTGCTTTCATAATATCTTTCCCAAGTTTGTAGTTCCAGAACGGAATCAATTGCGAGTGAGCTGAACCTGTTACCGGGTCTTCATCAATACCTGCTGTTGGTGCAAAGAAGCGGGATACAAAATCCACTTCCCTGCCCGGTGCTGTGATGATTACCATTCCCCCGGTCTTTTTCATCAGCGTAAAATCGGGTTTGCAATTTCTCACATCTGTCTCATTATTCAATTCCACCAAAAAATCCCTGTACTTATATACAGCAACCATATCAGGGTTCCCCAGTGAAGTAAGTAATTCAGCAGGGTATTCATCGATCCGTTCCGGTTTCCAGGATGGAAAATCAAGTTTAATAATTTCAGCATCCCGGCTCACGTATAACGGGCCGCTTTTAGAATGAAAAGTGATTGTTGGTCTTTTATACCCTAAAAATTCATACAAAACCCAGGCGGATGCCAGTGTAGCGTGACCACATAAATTAATTTCCAGTTCAGGAGTGAACCAGCGGATATCAAAGTCGTTGCCCCGGGGCACAAAAAAAACGGTTTCAGCGAGATTATTCTCCATTGCAATCTGCTGCATCAGCTCATCACTGATCCATTTTTCCAACGGTATTACGGCGGCAGGATTGCCTGCAAAAATCTTATCAGCGAAGGCATCCACCTGGTACAGGGTCAGTTTCATATTGTTTATTTATGCGTATAAAATTGAGGCAGGGAAATTTTATAACGTACAGCAATTACACGAATGGCAAAGATGAGCAGGATGCAGATCGTTTTCGAAATATCCTCATCAAGATTTATCCTTTTGAGCAGAAAGTAAACCAGCCCGCCTGCAATACAGGCCATGGCATATATTTCTTTGCGGAACAGCAAGGGAACATCATTGAGAAGTACATCCCGGATCACCCCCCCAAAACAGGCGGTGATCGTTCCGAGTGCAATGCAAATACCCGTACTGAATTGTTTTTCAATACCCAGTTCAATACCAATAATGGTAAATAAACCAAGCCCCAGCGCATCAAATAAAAACAAAGTGGTGGTGAATTGCTTTAAGAAGCTGCCAAAGATCATCGTGGCAATGGCAGAAGAGAAAATAACGATTGTTGCCGTCTCATTTCTTAACCAGCCAACAGGAAGGTTGCCAATCAGAATATCACGAAGCGTACCACCTCCAATGGCAGTTACAAAAGACAATACCAATACGCCAAACGGATCCAGCTTCTTTTGCATGGCAAGAAAAGCACCGGAGACCGCAAAGGAAAATGTACCAAACACATCAATGATGAAAAGAAAATTTGTTGGCATACTTCAACCAGCAATTGACAATGAGCAATTGACAAATTACCTGATACAGACTAAATATATAATTATTTGATCAATACTTCTCCGGGTTATTTATCATATGATTCAGCAGCCGCCCGATTTCCTCACTGCGTAAAATCATTTTTTCTTGTTGATCCCTTGAAATATACCCACAGCCTTCAGCGAAATCAAGCCAGACATTTGTTTCAGAATTTTCAGCATCGCTATCAGTGGCTTTCAAAATGAAATGGGCCGGGTATCGCATTTTTCTGTACGCTTCCTCAATATTCGAACAAACACTTCTTGACAACCTCCTGACCTGGTCTGTCAGTGAATATGTTTCTTCCTTTGGAAATCCCTTTGATATATGAAAAACATCCATCGCTTGTTCAAAGGCAAGCTTGTACAATTTCGTTTGTTTAAAATTTTTGGCTGCCATACTACTTATTACTACTAAACTTTTACAGCCCTTGCCAGTTGCCTATTGTCAATTATTATCTTACTCCGTCATCATTTGCTTAATCACCGCTTCAATCTCTTCAGCATTCGGCTTGCTGAAATAATCACCATCACTTCCATAGGCGGGACGATGTGCTTTGCCGGTAATTGTCCTTGCTGCCACATCCAGGTACCTGTAGCCGCCCTGTTCTTCCATCACTTTATTGAACATATAGGCGGCAGCGCCTCCCGGTACGTCTTCATCCACAAAAACAATACGGCTGGTTTTCTTTAATGATTCAAGGATTTTATGATGGATATCAAAAGGTAGTAAGGTCTGCACATCCACAATCTCGCAACTGATACCCTGGGTATCCAGTACTGTTGCAGCTTCCTGCACAATGCGAAGTGTTGACCCGTACGATACAATAGTAATATCATTTCCTTCCCGGATCACTTCCGGCACACCGAGGGGAACAGCAAACTCAGACAAATTAGCCGGTAATTTTTCCTTCAACCGGTATCCGTTCAGGCATTCAATTACAATCCCCGGGTCATTGCCCTTTAGTAGTGTATTATACATCCCGGCAGCCTGCGTCATGTTTCTTGGCACACATACATACATTCCGCGAAGGGCGTTGATCACAACCCCCATTGGGGAGCCACTATGCCAGATACCCTCCAGCCGGTGTCCCCTGGTTCGGACGATCAGCGGGCAGCTTTGTTTACCAAATGTTCTGTAATGCAATGTGGCCACATCATCACTCAAAGGTTGCAGTCCGTACAATAAATAGTCGAGATACTGTATCTCAGCAATTGGCCTCAGGCCACGGAAAGCTAAACCAATTCCCTGTCCCATGATCGTAAGCTCACGGATACCCGTATCAAAGATTCTTTCCTCTCCGTGTTTGGCCTGCAAGCCGGCAAAACCCTGGTTCACATCCCCGATCAATCCCATATCCTCGCCAAACGCCACTACTTTTGGATTGCTGCTGAATAACTGGTCAAAGTATTTATTCAATATCTCATAACCATTGATCAGTGGTGCATCCTTTGCATACACCGCTTCGACTGCAGTTACATTCAAAGCACTCTTAGGTCCTTCATTATATAGATGAGAATTAAAAAATGCTTTGTTCTCCTCCTGCAGGTCTTTATAATAATCCTTAATCCAGAAAGCGGCATCATGATTTCCCGCAAGGCCGATAGCAGCATATAATGCTTTCATTACATCCCGGCGCAAAGGCTCCCGGTTGGCAGACAGACCGGCCACAATTTTCCTGAATTCATCGGATTTACCGGCAATGCCATTTGAGAGCTGATTGATCAATTCAATCGTCCTGGCTGCCTGCACCTTAACCGGGGCCTGGTATTTTTCCCAGGCTTTATTTTTCCCGTTCCTCACTTCCTCTTTGGCATCATCCTGCAATTGGGTCAGTTCCTCTTCATCTGCCAGGCCCATTTCAATAATCCATTCCTTCATTTTTTTAATCCCGTCCCATTCTCTCTCCCATTCTAATCGTTCTGTTGGCTTATACCTTTCATGGCTGCCGGAAGTGGAGTGCCCCTGTGGTTGCGTTATCTCTTCCACATGAAAGACACAAGGGGTGTGAGTGGTTCTCGCCAGGCCTATACCTTCTTCAAAAACCTCGCACATGCCGGCATAATCCCATCCTTTTACAGTATAGATGTTTAATCCATTGGTACCCTCTGTTTTTTGAAAGCCCTGCAATATTTCAGAAACAGACCCTTTCGTGGTCTGGTATTTTTTGGGGACAGAAATACCATAGCCATTATCCCAGACAAACACCGCCAGCGGAACCTGTAATACACCTGCTGCATTAATGGTTTCCCAAAAATGCCCTTCACTTGTTGAGGAATCACCGATGGTGGCAAAACAAACTTCATTTCCGTCCTGGGAAAGCCCGTTCATAGAACGCAGCTGCTCCACTTTTCTGAACATCCTCGAAGCGTAGGCCAGTCCGAGACTGCGGGGCATTTGAGCGGCCGTAGGCGCCATATCGGCTGCCGTATTTTTTATCCTGACCAGGTCCAGCCATTCCCCGTTTGCATCTGTATTGGGTGTGGCAAAATGAGCATTCATTTGCCGGCCGGCACTAAAAGGATCATTATTGATATCCGGGTCAGCATACAGCTGGGAAAAATACTGTTCCGCACTGGTAAGCCCGATAGCAAAGGCAAAGGTCTGATCACGGTAATAACCGCTACGAAAATCGCCCGGCTGGAAGAATTTGGCCATCGCCACCTGGGCCACCTCTTTACCGTCACCAAAAATGCCAAACTTGGCCTTACCCGTCAGAACTTCCTTACGGCCTAAAAGGCTGGTCTCCCGGCTGATGCAGGCTACCCGGTAGTCCTTCAGCACCTCGTCCCGGAACCGCTCAAAGGATAGCTTTTCATCGGCTGGCATCGTTGATAGCGTTGGCTTTTCCATGCGGCAAAGATAAAAGAAAGCCCCCCATTAAACCTTCCCCAAAAATTCCACATCCAGGCATGCAACCTGTCTATGAGAAGTGGCATCTTTACCCTAATTTTGAAGTCTTCAATTAACCGGAATATGAAGAAAACACTCCTTACCTTTTTTGCATCATCTTTGTTTTTTTTCTCATATGCCCAGCATTCTGCGAATGACGGGCATGACCATGGCAGTACCATCAAAACGGCTGCAAGCAACGATGTTCTGAAGCTTAAGGAAACTGAACACGATTTTACCCAGATCCCCCAGGGAAAGCCCGTTTATTACAATTTTGAAATTACCAATACCGGCACCACCCCGCTAAAATTGGATAATGTGCAGGCCACCTGTGGTTGCACCACTCCTGAATGGAGCCGGGATCCCATTGCACCCGGGGCAACTGTTAAGATCAGAGTGGGTTATAATGCCGCTGCTGAAGGTTATTTTGAAAAGCCGATTACTATCACTTATAATACGAATCAAACACAGCAATTAAAGATCAAAGGAACCGTCTGGAAAGCCCCGGAAGGCTCTGCTCCTGTTAATGCTGCCGTTGATTTTTTAAAAAAACAAACACTTTAAAATATCCAACAAATGAAGAAGATCGCATTACTCGCAACCGCTTTTTTATTCAGCTTCGCCGCAATGGCACAAGTAAAGGCTGATGAGATGATCAAAGTAAATACAGAAAAACACGATTTTGGTAAATTGAAACAGAGTGTTCCTGTTAATTACTCTTTTGAGCTTACAAATATCAGCACAAAGCCTGTAGTTGTTGAAAACACCTGGGCTGGTTGCGGATGTACCACCCCTGAAAAAATTGAAAAGCCGATCATGCCCGGCGAAACAGTGAAGCTGAAAGTTCAGTATAATGCAGCAGCCGTAGCTCCTTTCACCAAAGAAGTTTTCATTAAACTGGGAGGTGTTGAAGAACCTAAAAAACTGATCATCACCGGCGAAGTACTGACAGCTGAAGCTTATGAAGCCTGGGAGAAAACAAAAGGAAATTAATACTACTCCGTTTTTAACCGTATATAAATCCTCCTGATTCAGGGGGATTTTTTTATGCCCCTGCGTAACCGTTAACAATAATATGACCCCAATTTATTACAGGGGTAATAATAGTTGTCCACATTTGTATTTGTAAGCAACTACATTTCAATAACAATCTTTCTGCTCCTTTTTTCCGGCACGAAATTGAAGGTATAGTATCAAACGGTTAGTTATGTCAGCATTAAATCTTATACAGCCTCAACAGATTGCCGAAACGGTCTATTCGCTCAATGAACGGGTGCATCAATCCTATGTACAGGCAAAGAAACAATTACAGGAGAGTGTAACAGTTATCCGTGATGAGTTTAGCTCGATGTATGATAAGGCCGGCTCTTATTTTAACCGTATGGCATTGCCTGTGAATAACTTCCTGAAAGATCATTCCCAGATAGAAAAAGAGTTACAACTGGAACTCTGTAAGGAACAGCTGCGGTCAGATCAACTGGTCACCTCTCACTACCTCGAAGAAAATTATTAGGATTGTACCCGGAAATCCGATTTACGATACCAGTATTGTTCTAAAGACCAGGCGATCTTACGGGTATTTTTATATTTAACCGAAATCCTTCTCCGGGTTTTGTATCAATTTCAAGATTTCCGCCAAAAACACTTAACCGGCTTGCAATATTTTTAAGGCCAATTCCCTCGCTAACATTCGCGGCGTCCAGTCCCTGCCCATCATCCCCGATCTGCATGATAAAAAATTGCTCCGTTGTATATAAAGAAAAAGTGACGGTGGAAGCTTTTGCATACTTGATTATATTGGTGCATTGCTCCTGTACGATACGGTAAATGGCAAGTTTTTGTTCTTTGTCAAGTTTCTCTTCATCATAGTTCTCGTTGGTGATAATAGTCTGTAAACCTGTGGGATGAAGCATCGTCTGACCCAGGCGGTAGATCTGCTGTAATAATGTTTCTGTTATGAGGTCAGGGCTGACCAGTTCATGCGCAATTTTCCTGTTCTCCTCAATGGCATTCCTGAGATTATCCATACAGGTAGTTATGAGCTGAGGTGCCCGTTCCGGGGAATCCCTGATCACACTTAATAAGGCATTCGTGCCTACGAGTATCTGGTTAACATTGTCGTGCAATTCAACAGCAATTGCATTTCGTTCTTTTTCCTGTGCCTGCAGGGAAGTAGCGGTAAGTTTGATCTGTTCCCTGCGCTCTTGCTCCTGCAATGCAATTTCCAGCTTTTTCTTTTCCGTTATATTCCTGATAAAGACTGACAGGCCATCCCCCGAAGGATAAATGAAATTCTCCTGCCAGAGGTCGAGCGGTTGAAAATAATCTGTATTACTGATATAGCACTGTTCCTCCATGGCCTTGTAAAAGGCCTTATACGTTTCAGAGCCCACTGCCTGGGGAAATTCTTCCCAAATATTTTTTCCGATCAGTTCATTGATATCCCGCTGCAGCAGTTCACCAGCCTGCCTGTTCAGGTAAGTATAACACCAGTTTTTATCCAGTGCGATAAAGGCATCCGTAATCCGTTGAATGAATACTCTATATTTTTCCTCACTTTCCCTTGCTGTTTCTTCTGCTTTCCTTTGCTCAGTTATGTCCCGGAAAAAAACGGACAACCCGGTAGCAGAGGGATAAATACTTCCATACAGCCATTTGTCCATTACAGCAGAATACTCCTCGAGATGTATATTGTAACCTGTTTTCATTGCCCGGAGGAAGGCCTTGTGAATCGGGCGGTCAAAAGCTTCGGGAAACTCTTTTAAGAGATTTTTTCCGATAAGTAATCCCGGGGAAGATTGCAATAATTGTTCAGCAGTCTGGTTAATAAAAGTCACATGGAGGTTTTCATCCATGGCCAAAAAACCATCCGATATCCTGTCAACGAGACTCCTGTATTTTTCTTCGCTTTCCACCAGTTCCTTCAGTGCCCTGTTCCTGTCCCTTTCATATTGCCGTTGCCGCACAGCCGCTTCGATAGCGGACGGGAGCCGGATTAACCGGTCTTTCAGAATATAATCATCCGCCCCTTCTTTAATAATACGGGCGGCAAATTCTTCCGAAACAGTGCCCGTGACCATGATAAACGGAATCAGTTCCTCCTGTTGCCGGACTATCCTGAGCGCTTCCGTGGCATCAAATTGCGGCAATGAATTATCAGCAAGTATTACATCCGGTTTATGCTGATCAAGCTCCTGTATAAAATCAGGTTTTGACATTGCAAGGCGAAAAATTGCAGGAAAGTCCTCCTTTTTCAATACACGCTGCACCAGTTCCGCATCAGTATGGCTGTCTTCAAGCATTAATATTTTTAACTTTGCTGACAAACCCTATAGTTTTTGTGATGGAGATTGATTAAGCAACAGCCAGAAAAATCCGAGGTTTCGTATTGCTTCTGCAAACCGTTCAAAGTTTACCGGTTTCACAATATAGCTGTTGGCGCCAAGTTCATAGCAACGCTTTATATCAGGGTTTTCTTTTGACGAAGTCAGTATAACAACCGGCATTGCATGTGTTAACGGATTTTTTTTTAATTCCTGCAATACTTCAATACCATTCAGTTTTGGCATTTGTATATCAAGCAATACCACCTTAGGTAATAAAAAATTTTCTCTTTGTCCTGCATAACGACCGGTGCCGAATATAAATTCCAGCGCTTCTTCACCATCTTTTACATGCACCAGATTGTTAGCCATATTATGACGCCGCAGTTCACGGATGGTCAGCTCTGCATCACTGATATTATCTTCCACAAGTAATATTTCCACAGTATTTGAGTTCATAAATAATCCTGTTTATTGTTTATCAATCAGATTTTGTTTTAATCCGCAGGCAATGAGAAATAGAAGCTGGCTCCCCGGCCCACCTCGCCTTCTGCCCAAACATTACCACCATGCCTTGATACAATTTTTTCAACCAGTGCCAGTCCCACCCCTGTCCCCTCAAATTCTTCCGCACTGTGCAGTCGCTGAAACACCCTGAAAAGTTTATCCTTATACCGGTTATCAAATCCCACGCCATTATCCTTTACATAAAAAACATACATCCCCTCCTGATGGTTATAACCGATATCAATCCGGGGATTTTCTTTGCTGCCGGAGTATTTAACAGCATTGGAAATGAGGTTGATCCATACCTGCCGGATCGTACTTATATCTGCATTCACATCAGCAAGGGCGCCTATATTCCATTCTATTTGTTGATTATTCCCGCTTCCTTTTATATCATTAACTATTTCAATCACTATACCGGCCATACTGACTGTTGTTTTTAATAATTCCTGTCTGCCCATTCGTGAAAATGCCAGCAGGTCATCCACCAGGTGCCCCATCTTAAGTGTATTCGCCTTAATGATTCCGGTTATCCGCCTGGCTTCATCATCCAGTTTGCTGCCATAATCTTCCTCAAGGACAACCGTAAAACCGATAATACCTCTCAACGGCGCCCTCAGATCATGTGAAACTGAATAGGTAAATGCTTCGAGTTCTGAATTCATTTTCTTTAATTCATTCTCCAGGTTTTTTCTAAGCGTGATGTCCCTGACCGATGCAGATACCAGTACTCCCTCTTTTGTACCAATTGGTGATAAGCTGATTTCTACCGGGAACGTCATCCCGCCCTTCTTTACAGCATTTAATTCTATTCCTGCCCCCATTGCTCTTACTTTGGCCGATTTCATAAAATCACCCCGGTGTTGCACATGTTTCAATCTGAGTTCCCGGGGAATCAGTATTTCAACAGGCTGCCCCAGCATTTCTGCCCTGCTGTATCCAAAGAGATTTTCCGTCTGAAGGTTGATCATTTGTATAATGCCCGAACTATCAACAATAACGGTTGCGTCAGGAGCAGCATCCAGTAAAGCACTGAATTTTTCCTCATTTGTCTTTTGCTGGTCAATATCTCTTTTAATCCTGCGCAGTATATGAATACTCATCAGGGCTACAACAGCAAGAATACTATAGAGAATAATATTAAGGTTAGTGATGGTTCTTTCATTCTTGGCCTTTCGCTCGGTTAATAGCTGATTGACTATATTGCTCATATTATTCCCAATCCGCCTGATCTCATCGGTGTAGTATTTACCTCTGCCCGACTCAATAAGATCAATAGTAAACTCAAGACCTGCCTGTCTTCGCAGAAGTACCATACTGTCGGAAAAAGCAATTCTCCGGCTGATCGTTGTTTTCAGTGAATCCATTAATTGCCCCTGTAAGGAATTGCCGGCAACCAGCTTCTCAAGGTCCGATATATCTGTCTGAAAAGCTGTTACAGAATTTCGCAATGGTTCCAGGTATTTTTCCCGGCCGGTTAATACAAATCCGCGGGCGCCCGTCTCATTGTCAAGCGATGTCACGATCAGTTTTTGGACTTGCCTGAGAATCCGCTCTGTCCGGTCAACCTGGCTGGTGGTATCCCGTACTCTTTGTGACTGGCGGATTGACACAAAAAGTACTGTTGCAACGGTAATGAATACCGATGCAATTCCTGTGATAAGGATCCAATTGGTCGAAAATTTCCTCATAGCATCTGCTTTCAGTAAAATAGATGCTTGCTAACCGAGCCTGGTTATATAAATGTTCTGTGCTAAATGAGCAGACAATAAACCTGAAGGGGTTGATTGTTGGCTTCGTTTCTATCAGAAAAATAACAACAAAAAATGATTATATATAGAAATACAGCTCCTATTTTAATAAATAAAACACTTATTTTCCGGTTTCTTCATTTTTATATTCACAGCAAAGTCGGCTTGACCTACACCTGGTCACAGATTACAATTCCATAAACTTTTTCAATTAAGAATATCATATATGAATTGATACCAGGGTTTTCAGGGGCTTGCCAGATAATCTTAAAACGGGTTGATGAATGAACGGGGAAAAGGCTTCTTTACCGGATAAGTGTTATAATTCCTTTCATATCTGCAGTTCCTCCCCTGAAGCGGATATGGTAAACATAAACACCAGAAGGTTGTGGTAAGCCATTATAATATCCGTCCCAGTTAACAACTGCTCCCTTTACATGATAAACCAATTGACCATTCCGGTTAAAAACAGAAACAGCAGCCCCTTTCGCAGGATCAAGGAAAGGTATCTGCCAATAGTCATTCTTCCCATCATTATCCGGCGTAAAAGCGGTTGGCACAAAAATCCCTGCCACTACTTTAATCAACACCTGGTCTTCACTGCGGCAACCGAAAACTGAAACTGCCGAAAGTGTATAGAGTGTACTACTGACGGGTGAGGCAACAGGATTAAGAATAGAGTCATCGTTCAGGTAATCAGGGGGAGTCCAGCTAAACCAGGTCCCTCCTCCGCTTTCATTTGCTGCTGCTATTTTTATTTGCTCGCCCCGCACAATGGTCTTATCAGGACCTGCAGTAATAACAGGATCATTATGAACACGGATAATATTGACATTAGAAGCAATACGACAAGCTGTAATCCCAGCGTTTCCATTTTCTGCAACAGTAAGCCGGTACCAGTAAGCGCCCTGCGCTGTACGCAGCCGCTGGTATATGAGATCTGTTGCTCCCGGAATATCTCTCCACACTCTCCCTGAATCAGTACTTACCTGCCATTGATATACCGGTGAAACAAAACCGGGCGAGATACTTGCACTGAAATCATAAGATGATTGCTGTTCATCACTACAGACATCTATTGCGCTGTTGCTTCCCTGTAAACTTGCTGCAACAACCGGGCCGCAGGGACGGAAAGTAATATCATCTAACGCCAGATCATTTCCCAGGCCGCCGGGTGCATTATTGCGCATCCGTAATACAATATCAGGATTACCGGCAGTGGTGGTAAAATAGAACCCATACTGCTCCCACCTTGGCTGCACTGTTACCGGGATGCCGCCCGTATTGAATTGATTTAATACAGTACCCGAAAGGGATTCAATAGTAAAAGTAATATTGGGCTGAATTCCCGACGGAGATAATAAAACATTCATAAGCCAGGCAGAAAATTCATACGTCGTATTAGGGCAGAGTCCGGTCACCCGCCCCACATAAAAATCACCTGCCTGGAAGGACGCATTCACCAGCATAAAAGCCCCGTTGCCGGTATGGTCGGCACTAACTGAATGCCATGAATTACCAAAACAACCGGAAGTGGACCGGGTAATTGTGTAATAACCATCATCAGGGCAGGAAGAGCTTGTGTAAGTATAACCTGCAGGAGGCGAAACACCCGGATCACCATTTGAAACGTTGCCGAAAGTTATATTCACTACGGGATCACCCAGGCTGCCGGAACAAAGTTGCGCTTCAGAAGGTAAAAAAAATAAACCCGCTATAATTACAAACAGCAACTGTTTTATCAGGTTGTTTCCCGGAAATTGCTTCACTGAACATCTCGTTTGACCGGGAAGTTACAACAGATTTCTTTTCTCCATTTATGATATATTTCAGCTATACCAACACAAATATCAGGTCCTGCTTACGGACATGTGACTATTATCATAGGAAGCAGGCCTTCTGCTATAGTAAATTACCGGAACAAAACTCATCGTATGAAACAGATTTTAATAGGGGCGGCTTTGCTGCTGATGATGGGTTGCGGCACTTCCTCCCGGATTACCAGTTCATGGAAAACAGATAGTGTACAAACCAATAAGTTTAAAAAAATTATAGTGCTTGGGCTGATCACAGAAAAAGACCGTTCATTACGGGAAAAGATGGAGCAGCACCTGGTGGCTGATTTGAAGGCATTGGGCTATGATGCAGTTTGCTCCTGCGATGAATATAACCCCAAAGCATTTGAGAATATGACTGAGGAGCAGGCTATCAGCAAACTCCGCAATTCCGGTGTTGATGCTGTGCTGACAGTTGTATTGCTGGATAAAACCCGGGAAAAACAATATGTTCCCGGCCGGGTTTACTACTCGCCATATTCCATCTACCATAACCGTTTCTGGAGGTATTCAAGAGTGATGTATGACCGTATCTATACACAGGGATATTATGTAACTGATACCAAATATTTCTGGGAAAGTAATTTGTATGATCTGACTAATAATGAACTGATCTATTCATCCCAGAGCCAGTCTTTTGACTCACCGGGCTCCGAAAACCTGGCGGATGAATACGGTGAAATGATCGTAAAAGATATGGTAAAGAAAAGTGTATTAGCCGATCAAAAAACAGCCGTTCTTAAGCCAATGTAAAGAGTTGGTATAACCGTAAAATAGTACAGCCCTGTTACGGGCTGTACTTGTTCCTGATGAACCTGCCTTTGCGATGCTATCCGCAAAAAAGATTATAAACCGTCTTTTATATTTTCCTGACTCTCCTCTGCTCAGTGATTTCTTCTTCTGTAACATTGATAATAACATACTCACAGAGATTCACCAGTATGATCTCATAGGCTGAGCAATCAGCCCGCATAATTTGTTTTACATTGAAAAATCCGTATCCTTTATACAGTCTTTCAATTTTATCAATAAACCTGCCGGGCAGGTCTGCAATTTCCAGGTTTGCGATAGCATAGTTCAGAGAACTCTGCAGGTTGAAAACAGCCGTCACCTTATTTCCCCAATGAAAGAAATAAATAAACAAGCTATTCTCTTCTTTGTACCATGCTTCTTTAGTCGCACCGGGAAATAACTTCCTGAACCGTTTTACCACGACAGGGTATTCTGTTTCCGGGTTAATATCCACCTGGTCTTTATCACTAAAATGCAATGACATATTTGTCCCGGGCATCATACCAACCGCTTGAGGCTGTCGATTGTTTCTATCGCCTTTTTCAGGTGCTACCTGTGCAAAAAACGCCAGCGAAGCAGCTAAAAAAAATATCACAGCCATTCCAGATTTCACAATTGCTTTCATAATTGTTGGTTTTAGTTATTTTAAATACCTGATCCGGCTTTACCCGGATTTCTTATTGCCAGTTTCCAGCCGGGGTTTTGCTGGCGCAAATTCTTCAAGTGTAATGCTGATCTTACTGAATTCGCTGAACCAATTGACAGGGTTTACCCGGTGCAAAAAAGACGACACCTGTGTTTTATTGTTTAGAACCGGAACCTCACCGGACGAGATGGAAGCAATACAGCTGTGCGGGCCACAGCCAGCCGGCTTTGTTTGTAATGACATAGAGAAAGGTTTAATGATTAATATAAAACACAAATATGGACGTAATCCATTCCCTCAGGCATCCCGGAAAGGCGTGATTTTTTGTTAACAATTTCCCTATTTGAGAAATAAAACAATACTTTACAGTAACCATTACTTTCCTTACAATATGTGCACCAGCAGCAAAATTGTAATCATCGTTCTCGTCTTATTTACAGGTATCGCCTGCCCTGTCAGGGCACAGCAGGAAGATTTCGAAAAAAGAAAACAGGAAGCAATCAATGATCTCAGCAATTATCCTAAACCTGATACGGCCCGGGTAAATGCCCTGATAAGAGTGCTGGGCACTGCCGCTTATCTGAAAGAAAGAAAAGCTGTATTATCCTACATGGACGAAGCGTTCATGATCAGCCGCAAGCTGAATTATACAAGAGGCCTGGTAGCCTGTTATGCAAATACTGCCGGTTACTATAAAAGCTCTTCTGATTATACAAAAGCGCTCCTGTATTTTGACTCTGCCATATATATTGCCGGCAACATACAGGATGAAAATGTACTGGGAACGAAGCAATGGTCCCTTGAACAAAAGGGGGCCATCTATTTCAGCCAGGAAAATTATTACACGGCCCTGGACTACTTTTTTGAATCACTAAAATATGTCACCCCTGCACGGGAACAAAGGAGGAGCCGGCTTTACACTTTTATTACTGATATATACACCTCGCTAAACAACCTGGAGAAAGCATCAGAATATGCCGAAAAGAATATCGCTCTTGCGGAAAAGGATAGTAATATCACAGCAAATGCTTCCATCTATTTTTCGTATATCGATGTGTGCCTTGCCAGGAAAGACCTTGAAACAGCCACCCGCTATCTCGACAAATTACAGCCATTTATGCCGGAACCCGGACAGGTGCAGGTGAGTTTTGGTTACTATCTCAAGAGAGGAAGAATCAGTTTTATCAGGCAGCATTTTAACGCAGCCTACAACTATTTCAAGGAGACATATAAATATGCGCTGGAGGGAGGACACAACAACAGCAAAAGTACCACTCTTTATTATCTGTCTGCAACGGCTTTAAAGATTGGCCAGGATGAAGCAGCAAAAAACTACGCATTGGAACACCTTTCACTTGCAGATAAGATGTATACCCGCTCTTCCAAAATTGATGCG
The DNA here is from genome assembly GCA_002400415.1 of Chitinophagaceae bacterium UBA4411. Taxonomy (GTDB): domain Bacteria; phylum Bacteroidota; class Bacteroidia; order Chitinophagales; family Chitinophagaceae; genus CADEDV01. The sequence continues at coordinate 670,812 of DGQP01000005.1, read as the reverse complement.
CTTACGAATCTTGCTAATTATTACTATAAAACAGGCAATAAGAGCAAAGCATTTGATCTTATACAAGAAAGCATTCAACTAAAAGACAGCCTGGCCGCCGAGACAAATATCAAACAATTAAAAGTACTCGGAGCAGTATATGATGCGGAAAAACAACAAAAGCAGATCAGCCAGCTGCAATATGAAAAAGAAAAACAAACCGTGGAGGTAAAACACAAGTCTGCATTGAACAAGGTTTTTATTGCTTCCATTATCATCCTGCTGGTACTGGGCTACCTGGGTTTTGTCAATTTTAAAAAAGGTCAGCAACTGGCCAGGCAGCAACAGGCATTACAAAAACAAAAGATCAGTGAACTGGAGAAAGACAAACAACTACTTACCATTGATGCCATGCTGAAAGGACAGGAGGAAGAAAGAAGCCGCATTGCCAAAGATCTGCATGATGGATTGGGCAGCCTGTTATCGGGCACCAAACTATCATTTATGAACGTACGGGAAAACCTGCCCTTAACACCTGAAACCAGTAACCAGTTCGACAGGTCATTGAGTATGCTTGACAATTCGATTGGCGATCTTCGTAAAATTGCTCAAAACCTGATGCCTGAAGCACTGGTAAAATTCGGTTTGCAGGAAGCTGTAAGGGATTTCTGTGATACGATACAATCCACTACAGGAATTAAAGTATTATTTCAACAACTGGGAGAAAGAAGAAAATTACACAGTACTGCAGAAATGTTTATTTACCGCATCATCCAGGAGCTGGTGAACAATGCTGTAAAACATGCAGAAGCCAGCCAGGTCATTGTACAGCTGAGTATGAGCAATAATAAAACCGGGATCACCGTGGAAGATAATGGCAAAGGGTTTGACAAAAAGATATTAGATCAGGTTAAAGGGGCGGGCATGGCCAATATCAGCTACCGGGTACAATATTTCAATGGTACATCTGACCTGGTGACATCCCCGGGTAACGGCACCTCTGTAAATATCGAGTTAATCGCTTAAAAAATGATAAAAGTCTATATAGTAGATGATCATGCAGTGGTAATAGAAGGGATTTATTCACTGCTGCAAAAAGAAAAAGATATTGAGATGACAGGCTATGCCAGTAATGCGGCCAATTGTTTACAGTATTTCAGCAGCCATACAGCCGATGTGATATTAATGGACATCAGCCTGCCGGATATGAACGGGGTGGACCTTTGCAGGCTCATTAAAAAAAACTATCCGGGCATCATGGTGCTGGCTTTAAGTACTTTCAACCAGGGTACTTACATCCGAAAGATGATGGAAAGTGGCGCCAGTGGTTATTTATTAAAAAATGCCGGGCGGCAGGAGATCATTGAAGCCATCAAAGTGGTGGTGAAAGGAAAAACATACCTGAGTTTTGATGCCGGGCAGGCTTTGAAATCTGGTACAGAACAACTGAACAACATTCCACCACTCACAAAGAGAGAAAAAGAAGTCCTCGCCGCCGTAGCGGAAGGCCTGACCAATACACAAATTGCAGAAAAACTTTTCATCAGTGTGGATACAGTAGAAAGTCACCGGAAAAATTTACATGCCAAACTCAATGTAAAAAACACTGCTATGCTGGTTCGCCTTGCCATTGAAAATGATTTGCTCTGACAAAAGAGGAATTAAATAGCCAGCAATACTGCCACGTAGTGACAAACCGCTGCAACCAGTACAAAAAAATGCCAAACAGCATGGTGCCAGCTAAATCCCTTTTTCAAGTAGAAGACAACTCCAATACTATACAGAATACCACCGATCAGCAGGAATAAAATCACATCAGAAGGGATTTCAGTAAAAAAACGCCGGCCACCCGCCAGCATGATCCAGCCCATTAACAAATAGATGACAACGGATACAATATCAAATCTGCCGGTAAAAAATATTTTGAAAAAAATACCCATGACTGTCAATCCCCATAATACAGCCAATAATGTGATGCCAAAAGCATCAAAAAGAAAAATCAGCAGGAAAGGAGTATATGTACCTGCTATCAGAAAATAAATACTGATATGATCCAAAATTTCCAGCGTCCGTTTTACCTGCGGATGCCGGAAACCATGATACAACGTTGAAAAGGTAAATAACATCAGGAAGCAGAATCCATAGATGCTGGCCCCTATAATCCCTTTTACATTGGCATTATTAGCGGCCAGGGCTGTCAGCACCGGAATACTTATGATACCAAACAGTATCCCAAAAGCATGGATCATGCTATGCACCACTTCCTGTTTCAGGGTGTAAGAAGCCGCATCCTTATTACTGCTCACTTTTCATATTTTATAAGAACCGACAGCGACTGCTTTTACAGGTTTACCATATACCTGTTTTTAATAGTTACTCCATCCCAGTCATCGGTACGAAAGGGAGCTGTAGGCAGCATTTCCTTATTGAATAAATTCCCTTCCGATGCATCATCAGCCCAGTTATATCTCACCGCCACAGGCTGTGGCACATCATCACTCCACACGGTAATTTTATTCCCGTTTATCATTGCTTTGGCGAAATGGAATTTTTTATCTGCTCCGGCAATTTCAAAACCCTTAATATACCCGTATTTATCTTTTACCAGCCAGCCGCCGCCGGTATGGCTAAAAGAAATATCGATCCTGTCCCCTGCTTTCGTCATCGACTGGTACACGGGGCCTATATACTCTCCCGGTTTTCCATACACATCATGCAGGGCTATAAAAGCAAGCCTTTTACCCACATCCTGTTTATTTTTTGGATGGATATCTTTCGGGTCGCCGATATCCGTGGTCACAGCCATTCCTGTGTTGGGTAATGACAAAGTCATCGCCTGTGCTTCCCTCAATTCAGCCCAGTTACTTCCGTTATTACTGTTGGCTGCCGCCGATCCAAAGGTGGAAAGCTGTACAAACAGGAATGGAAAATCTCCCTGCTTCCAGTGCTGCCGCCAGTCGGTGATCATTAATGGAAATGCGGTACGGTATTCATAAGCTCTTCCGGCATTCGTTTCGCCCTGGTACCAGATCACCCCTTTAATAGTATATGGTAATAAAGGATTGATCATGGCATTGAATAAGATTCCCGGAAAATCGTTTGGCCCTATTGCCCCTGCATCTTTATTCATCATCGATTCGATCCTGAACTTCCAGTCTCCTGCCAAGGAAATAACTGACTGATCAATCGTTAGCCGCATTGTTATTTCATCACCATAAATGCCGCCGCCCCCCTGGTTATCCACCACTCTTACTGCTATCACATTCTTACCGGCTTTTAACAGGCCCGCAGGGATAGTGTATTTTCTCAGTTCATCCCATTGCTGTGTACTGCCTACCTTCACCCCGTTGATATAAGTTTCATCTGCATCATCTATTTTCGCCAGTTCGATCACTGCTGTCTTACCGGCATCACCCTCGCTGATTGTAATTGTTTTTCTGAACCAGGCAGTTCCATCCAGCCCGGGAAAACCTCTTTCTTCCCATGCGCCTGGTAATTTCATCAATGGCCACTGGCTGTCATCAAAATTGTTATTCTTCCATTCACTTATAGTGCTATTGTCCAAACCGCCTTGTGCCTTTTTTATATTGGCAAGGATAATCTCATTTTTTTCTTTGCTGAATTTCTCAATGGAGCCCGATTTCATAATTGCGGCAACTTCTTTAAACCTGTCACTTTGTTCAAACCCCTGCTGACTGGTCCATGATTCGGATTGTGTGCCCCCCCAAGTGGTGTTCACCAGCCCGACAGGAACTTTTAAATAGTTATATAATTCCCGGGCAAAGAAATATGCCGCAGCGGAGAATTCTGCCGCTGTTGCGGGACTGCACTGTTTCCATTCGCCTCCACTCACATCATCCTTCAAACTGGTGCTGACAGTATTGGGCACATCAAATTGCCTGATCATCGGGTAATCAGCTGCCGCTATCTCCTTTTCATAATTATTTATTTTGCCCCAGCCGGCTACCGGCATTTCCATATTGGACTGGCCGCTGCATATCCATACTTCCCCCACCAGGATATTTTGAATGATCAGCTTGTTTTTTCCCTGTACAGTTAACTGGTAAGGGCCTCCCGCTGCTTCAGGTGCTAACAGAATCTCCCATTTACCTGCTTTATCCGCTTTCGTGTTTTTTTTCTGCTGGTTGAATTGTACAGCCACTTTTTCCCCGGCCGCCGCCCAACCCCAGATACGTACTGGTTTATCCCGTTGCAACACCATATTGTCACCAAAAATTTTTGGCAGGCTGATACTGGCAAATGAGCAAACAGGGACGCTAATAACGAGCAATATGACTACAATCTTTTTCATAAAAACTAAAACAAATTAATTACAGGTATTGGTTATCTATCAGCCATTGGGCCACTCTCTTGAGTGTGAACTGGTTCTTGTCAATGCTGGCATCCGCTAACAATATCTTATCCTTTTGCGGAATGGCTACAGGTCGCTGTAAATTATCTTTAGCAGTAAAGACCTCCATGTTCTGCGCATTATTGCCACCGGTAAAGGATACTTTCGCAATTACCACACCTGAGGGCAATAAGAATTCATAACTGTCAAGCCCGTTTTGAGAACCAGCGGGTTTAAAACTCCCGATAATTTTTGCATTCTGTTCAATGGTCTTATCGGCCTTTAAAGAAATTGGCCATCTTCTATCACGGGCCACCTGTGTATAGTTGACAAGTAATTTTGGTGTAACTCCTTTCGCAGCAATGAACTCTTTTACCTTCACTTCATCCGCTTTATCATTTATCATGATACCGCTGTTACCAATGAGTTTGGCAAATGACTTTTCCTGGCCCAGTGAAGCCACTTTAAAAATGCCCACCTGGTTAGCTGTTAAGAAAGTAACCCGGTAATAAAGATTGGAATTATCATTTTTATCCGAATCAAATTCTGTAGCCGGCGCTGCAATGATCAGCTTTTCGCCGGACAGGGAAAATACTTCGAAAAGTTTGGTGAGGCCAAAATTCTGTTTGGTTACTTCCAGCTTTACATAATCCTTCCCGTCAACTTTGATCATGCCTTTCTTGTACTCCACTTCCTGTGCCATTACCGATAGGGACAAACAAAGGAGAAAAACGGCCAGTACTGTTTTTTGCATATCGTTTGTATTAAAGATTTGAATTAAAGGTAACAGAAATAGCTGTTTTACAGGCTGATTTGTGTAAACAGGGGACAATATCCCGTTTTCAAAAACTTAACACTGCTGCGCACCCGGTTCGGTTTAACTTTATAAATATGAACTTAGCAGCCCTTTTAATAACAGGAGCCATTGGTCTGGGACTGATCATCTTCCTGGTATGGAGCAATATCCGGGATGAAAGGGAGTTTAAACAGCAGCTCAACGATGATTACCACAAAACAAAAGATGAAGAAGGGGATATTGATACGGACGAAATAGTAAAGTAGTTTGCCTCCCTGAAAAAAACAAACCCGGCAGCTGCACAATATACTATGGGCAACTACCGGGCTCAATTATTCTGATTTCAAATTATCTTATTGCTTTATAAAACTACAGCGGCTCTTGTCATTGCCCCCGCCGGTTTCAACAAAATAAAAACCAGCCGGTAATTTACTGATTTGTATAACGGATTGGTAAGATGAAACGGACTCCCTGTGCACAATTGCCCCTGCGCTGTTCCTGATAATCAGTTCAGTTGGTCTTCCCGTGTAGGGATAGCTGATTACTATTTGTGTCTGGGCCGGGTTGGGCGAGACACTAATTCCATTCTTTCCTCCGGATACCTGCCTGACTACGCTGAACGTAAACCGGTCATCCTTATCCACCTGCTTCAGCTGGTAATAATTACTTCCATCCGCAGGCCGGGTATGCTTCCATTGATACGATACAGGCTGGTCGCTGTTGCCGGCGGCCGGCATTTCACCAATAGAAGTATAATTGATGCCATCCGTACTGTGCAGGATCATAAAATGACTGGTATTGATTTCCATCATTGTTGACCATTTCAGAAGCACTTCTTTATTTTCCCGGGTTGCAGTAAACTGTAATCCTGTTACAGGCAGAATAGTTGAAACAGCCATCGTACGGCTGGCAGACAGGTAAAGTAAAGGGTCTGTGGTCAGTCCGCCATATTCCACTACATACCCGAGTGTGCTCGTATTAGGCAAATCATTCCATCTGCCGGGGTTGGCACCACTGGCAAATATTTCACCGTAATGCTCATTGCTGCTGGAATTATTCGGTTCGTTGGTATTCCAGTTCATATAGCCGCCCCCTACAACAGCAGGAGTGGTGTTACCATTAGAAAATTGCACACCTATTTCGCCAGCAGGTCCCGTCACCCAATACCATTTTCCCTCAGCAGTAGCCTGGTTAGCATAGGTGGAAGTACCGGTAGCTGAATTAATATGAGTATAATCATCACTGGCGCCGATCCAGGCATCTGCACCAATTTTCTGTTTGATAAAATCATTCTCCGTTTGAGACGTAATTGTAGCGAGGTAGCCATGCAATCCGAGATACGTTCTTGCAGCTGCGTTGGTTTTGGCTGTTGTCCAGCTGCCGGTTGTGGAAACATATTCATAAAAATGCCCGTTATTTCCCGATACCAGGTTTCCTACAGAAAAATTGATCATTCTGTTACCAATAATATTGGAAGAAGAATTAAACTGAACTGTCCTGAACAGGGCCTGCCACTGGCTGGCTGTTGCGGTGCCGGTAAATGATAAGACCCCGGTAGTTGCATTATAAGCTGCGGTTACGCCTGATGGTAATCCCCCCGTGTACGATAAGACATCTCCGCTGTTGAAATTGGAGCCTATCGTTACTTTAGCGTCGGTAATATTACCTGTGCTGTAAACGGTAACAGCATTATCAACATATTTTGCAGCTCCATGCAGTGCATAAGGATTCGAAGATCCTGTTGTCTGAAGAGAAGTAGCAATCATTACTATATTCCGGCTGGCAGATAAGGACACGGACGGATCACCTGCCAACCCTCCATATTCTACCACATAACCCAGCGAGCTGGCACCAAGATCATTCCATTTGCCGGCGGATCCGCTTGAATAGATCTCAGCATAATGTTCATTACTGCCCGAATTATTGGGTTCATTGGTATTCCAGTTCATATAGCGTCCTCCCACAGCTGCAGGGCTGGTGTTTCCATTGGAGAACTGCACTCCTTTCTCACCTGCCGGTCCTGTTACCCAATACCATTTACCTTCCGCTGCAGCCTGGTTAGCATAGGTGGTGGCTCCGGTAGCGGCATTGATATGTGTATATTCATCACTGGCCCCTATCCAGGCATCAGCACCAATTTTCTGCTGGATAAAATCGTTTTCGGCCTGTGAAGTAATAGTGGCCAGGTAGCCGTGCAATCCATAAAAAGTTTTTGAGTCTGCATCCGTTTTAGCAGACGACCAGCTGAAGCTGCCACTGACAAATTCATAAAAATGTCCATTGCCTGAAAAAGAGATGGCAGAACCGAGATTAAAAGTAACCGTTCTCTGAGTAGTGGAAGCAGAACTACTGGCAAACGTTACGGTTCGGAGTAATGCCTGGTATTGAGCCGGTGTGGCTGACCCTGTAAACGTTAATACACCGGTGCCGGAATTGTATGCAGCTGTTACGCCAGAAGGCAGGGCTCCTGTATAGGCTAACACATCTCCGGCTGAAAAATTAGCAGATACACTGATAAGAGCAGTACTGATAGTGCCGCTGCCGGTTATTGTAAGCGAGTTATCTACGGTAACAGCAGGTGCATTATTTGCAACAGAGGTGGAAGTGCCTGCCCCCGTTAATACAAGTTGCGAAAACGAACTTGCGCATGCAAGAAAAAAGAAACAGGTGGTAAAGATGATTTTCATTACGATTGATATTGGCTTTTAAAAATGAATTTCAGTAAGGTTCAGGTTACAAAAGAAAATTAAAATCAAGAGTCCTGCAATCAGATGTTGCCGCTCAGCCGGGTGAATTGGTATAACAAGTAAGCGAAAGAAAAAGCTTCAAATACAGGCGGGTACTGGAATACAGCGAATCAGGAAAATTTCAGCAAGGGGCCAGGTAAGAAAAAACCCTTAAAGAATTATTTGATAATTATCAACATGACTCTTGCCAATACGGATGAAATCAGTGCTGAGAAGCCTTTTTCCTTACCCGGCTCAGGGTTTCCAGTGTCATGCCCAGGAAGGAAGCAATATACTTCAGGGGCACCCGGTTTATGAGTCCTGCATGCTTTTCCTGGAAATACTGGTATCTGTGGTCAGCTTTAGTCAGCCGTGCAATAAATGCCCTTTTCTCTGCATCACCATAATAACTTTGCAGTAGTTTCCGCACCACAATATTGATCTCCGGTGATCGTAAATATAACTCCTGCAGGTCCGTATAACTCAGCGCCAGTAGTTCACAATCTTCAATGGCCTGCATATTTTCAATAGAAGGTAATTGTATGTCAAGGCTGCTGATAGAAGTGACCATTTCATTTTCCACCGTAATCCAGGTGGTAATATCCTTATTGCCTTCTTTTATGAATCCGCGGACAGCTCCTTTTTTTATAAAGTAGATATAATGACAGAAAGTACCTGTCTTTAGAATGAATTTCTTTTTACGGACAGTGCAGGCAATAATATGTTGTTTTATAAACCGGATAGCTTCCCGGCCAATAGGATGAAAATGATCCAGTACGATGAGTAAAGAAGAAATATCCGGGTCTCTTTCCCCGGTTGGTTTTACGGCTACAGGCAGTAAGGTATTCTTCCTTATTGTTCCTTTGGCAGGCATCCCCGTAAAAGTAAACTAAAAATCAGTTTAGTTGAGCGCTGAAAGATTAGTACTACCTGTTAAAGAAGTGAGGCTGTTTATTGCTGAGCCCTGGCTAAAAAGGCGCCAGAAGTTTATTGTTTATAGTTTGGCGGCAGGCTGCTACCAGGAATATATAGTTTTTGTAATAACCCTCCACGATGTTTTGCAAAGGATAATAAATTGTCTTAGCATTAAATATAGCTGATGTTTGCCCCGCTTCTGAAGAAACCGGGCAAATATCAGGGCAATGAAAATTATGTCAACTCAACCGGATTAGTTTCCTCCCTTTACAATTTTTTGCTGCAATATTTCATCCTTTGTCATTATTCTCATAAGGTAAGTACCTGCAGGAAGCGGGTCGGCTTCTTTTAGCATCAGAAGATTGCTGCCGGCCTTACAGGATACAGAACGCTGCAGAATTATTCTCCCTGAAAGATCAGTTAGCTGCAGCTGCGCCTGTTGCTGAACAGGTAGTGTTATTTCAACAGCAAGGTTGTTGCTGAAAGGATTAGGATATGCTTTTAATACACTGCTTTCATTTTTTGTATTGCTGACCGTTATAACAGGACTGTATTGATAACGGCCATCTTTATCCAGCAGTTTTATCCGGTAGAGATTCTTACCTGTTGCAGGAAAAGAATCAATAAAAGTATAGGCTTGTTCAAGATTGGTATTCCCGGCTGCCTTTACATAGCCGATCACTGTAAACAGGTTATTACCGTTACTTCTTTCTATTTCCGTCTGCTCACTGTTATTCTCTCCCAGCGTTGTCCAGTCGAGTTGTACATACTGCTGCAGCCACCCGCCGCGAAAAGCAATTAAACTTACCGGTAAAGTGGAAGAAACAGAAACAATATTTGTAGCTGATCCTACTTCTGCAGTTCCCACATAGTCTTTTGCAGTGGTTAATAAATTGGAAGCAGAAGAGGAAGCGGACAGTGCTGAGTACTTTAAAATGATGCTGCCGCCCGGCGGTATATAATATGAATTGTTTCCCCCGGAAAATACGCCTCCTTCAAAAACAATAGTCCCGGTACTGCCCGCAGCCGGAATGACCGTTGAATTAGCTGCTGTCACCTGGCTGGTTCCATCGATTGCCTGGAAACTAAATCCCGCCGGAAGTTCATCCGTTACTTTATCAATTGTCACACCATATGCTCCCGGGTTCTGGATTGTAACTGTAAATATTGCAGGTGCATTTATTCCGTATAAAGTTCTGTCTGATGTTTTCGAAATGGTCAGCGGATTGGCAGACGATGAGACAGTAATGGGTGAACCCTGCCCTAATGAAGTATTCAATGCGTATTTATAGTTAGTGCTGCCACTGGTAGATCCGGCACAGGGTAACAGGTAGTTGGTAAAATTTGTTCCCGTGATCCGGAACCGCCACCTTATAGTAACAGATGCGCCGGTGGAACCATTCCCTGTTATGAAGTACAAAGAATCCGTTGTGCCGGCTGCAATACCCGGAACAGTGCTGCTGATTACCTCTGTGCTCAATAAACTGATTTTGGTGGGGTCAAACTGTGACGAAACCGCCACCTGGAAATCACTCTCATCGCCGTTTTGTACATTACCAACTGCGTAAGTAACATCGTCAATAATCAGTCCCCCGATCAGGTCCTGGTTTGTAAACGACTGGGTGGCAGCACCACCGGCATTAGCACTGATACTGGATCTGTTGCGGATTACAAAACTCTGCGTCTTCGTGCCGGCTGTATTATCACTCAGGGTGATATTAAAGGTAGCCTGCGGCGTAACATTGGCCGGGTAAGCCACATAATAATAACACAACTTGGTTTCCCCGGGCGCCAGCGTACCCACATTAATAATACCTGTTGCAGGCGCCACTACGGAATAATTCTGCCCCGCAACGGTAGTGCTGATAGAAGTAATTGTAAATTTCAAACCGTTATATGTGGTTGCACTATTACTGTTATTCTTTACCTCAAAACCTACATAGGCTTTGGTCAGAGTTGCCGGACTGTTTCCATCCACAATAAAATAGGGAGCGGTGATCCTGTTAATAGTAAAATGATTGCCATCGAGGGCAAAGACAGCCGCCGGCAGCAAGCTGAACAGAAGAGTAATTAGCTTTTTCATTTAGGATATTGGTGGTTTTTTTAACTGGATTCAATAACAGCTAAAGATAATAGCTGTTCCTCAATTACCCGGTGAGTGTTATTCAAATTTTTCAGTGACCCAAGAGGAAAAAATCGGGAAATAAGTGTATGCCCGTAACGGTTTGTAGTCAGACAGATGACAACTAAAGCTGCATTGCGACAGCGGTTGGGTTTGCTGCCGCTTTCAGGAGTATTTATTCAAAACAAAGCTTAAATCCTCAGCGAGCCACGGAATCCCCTTGCTGCATAATACGATTCAGCACCATTGTGATACACGAAGACGGTACCATAGCGGTAATCAGCAAAAAGGGCGCCGCCAAGTTTTCTTATAGACGGAGGCGTTGCTATCCAGCTCGATGTTTTGGTATCAAACTTTCCGGATTGCTGCAATTCCCGGTATTGTTCTTCCGTTAAAAGTTCAATACCCATAGCAGCCGCCATAGCCATTGCACTATTTTTGGGTTTATGTTCTTTCCTGGAGTCTAATGCAGCCTGGTCATAACAAATACTTCTGCGGCCGGCAGGGCTTTCTGCTGCGCAATCATAAAAGATATATTCCCCTGTCTTTTTATCAAAGCCAACAACATCCGGCTCTCCACCTGTGTTTTCCATTTCATCCAGCGACCATAGTTTTCCTTCATTTGCTTCCAGGCGGGCCTGTACTTTCGCCCAGTCAAGCCCTTCATGGCGCTGCCTGTTTTTTTCAAACCGGTTTTTTAATACATTGAGTAGTTCTTTTTGTTGTGCTGCAGCCAATTTCTTTTTATTGCTATTTGCCATGCGATATTATTTTAATTTACTGCTGAACAAGTAATTTCCTTTTATTCATTCCAGGTCAAAAAGCGGCAGGTAACAAGATACTTTTCTTTACCGTTCTTTGGCTGGTATGCCGGTAAATGTAAACTATAAATCACTGTATGCTGCCTGCTGCGTAACCGGCTTTTCGATTATTCCTGATAAAAAATACGGCGCTGATTATTAAGCATACCAACAGCAGCGCCGGAGTCAGAATTACCGCCACTAAATTAAATACAATGAAATACCCGGCTGATTCCGTAGTAACAGGTTTGTCAGGGTATTTTTTACGGATCTCAATTTCCTTTTTGAATTGCTCAGCAAAAGACTTACTGACATACCCGGCTCTTTTTATTATGCTATCTTCAAAATTATCAAATTCATTAGGGAAACCCTCTTTCTTAATATGTTGTTCCAAAGGCTTATAAAAAACAAACCCGGTAAACACATCTTTATAAGTAACTGAAGGATCGTTGAAAAAAGCCGCATCGAACCGGTCATTCCCAAAAGGGCTGTTCGCAAAATCAAAACCTACTTCCGGGTTACCTATTTGTGAAAATGCAGTTTCCCATTTACCATTTTGAACCGGGGTGAACATCATACCAAATTTTATGGAGACCGTGTTCATCATAATATTGGCTGTTTTCCCCGGGAATTCCTGCATAAGAAAAGCTGTCGTTCCTTTATATCTTGAACTAAACCGGCTGTTTACCCCGCTGTTCATCAAACCATATCCATGACGGGTATTCATTATCACCAGTGCTTTATGCCGCTTTTCTTTCCGGATCGTATTTCTGTACCTTTCAATAATATGAAAAGCCATAATACTGTCGCGAAGCGGATCAGCATATGCCCTTACCTGTTTTTCATGCGTCATCGTCTGCCAGTCTACAGGCAAATCAGTAAAATACCAGTTTATTTTACTGCTATCAGGTAATTGATTATTCAACTTGTTTACATGTTTGAACAAATCGAATAGGTTGGTATTACCCCACAATGGCCAAATGGCATTACTGTTTCTCTGAAGATTTGCAGTGCTTTTGTTTAAGTCATCTTCCGTCTGAAACGAGCTGCGTAAATACGATGTTAACGTATCCTGGAAGCTGACTGATCCGCATTCTGTAAAAATATTTCCGACATCCTTACGAAAACGTTCATCAGAAACAATTTCAGATATGAACTGGTACTGGGTATATTCCGGATGCAGGCGTTCAGACACTACAACTATGTCGTTCTGCTTAAACAATTCAAAAATATAATCCACAGGGTTCTGCGAGTTCTTTTTTATAAAGTCTGCATATTTAGTTGTTTCTGCTGTAACAGGATAGGATGGGTAAAATGAATTTCTGAGGTCCTTTTTTTCTGTCGCAAAAGGATAAACGATAATGAAAACAGCGGCTACTATTACAGTAGTTATTATCAGGAATGACCGTTTTAAAATTACCTTCCTGTTCGGCTCTCTTGTGGCAAAGGTTCCTGAAAACAATTCCCACCATGGTCTTTTAAAAATCAGCAAAAAAAGAAGAGACAACAACAGGAGAACAAGCAGGATGGCTATCGTTAATACTGGTGTCCAGATTGAGAAAACTGCCCTGATAACATATAAAGGAATCAGGATTGCACAAATACCTTTCAAAATAACTTCTCTTAAAACCACTTTTTGCAGTGACAATGAAATCTTTTTCGCTTCCGAAACCCTCAGCCCTGCTATTGACTTTGAAAGGGTCTGTCCATTCAAAGCCCAATAGGATAAAGAATAATAAACCATGAACATTGTAATAAAGATTACATCCATCCTGACAAAAGTTAATTTCCATATTATTAACTGCAGGATGATGCTCAGGCTATACACAAATGCGATATCAATAAATGCAGAAAAGATTCTTAACCAGAAAAATGATTTTCTTTTTTTCATTGAGGAGTGGTATTCTATCAAGATGAAGCGCTGTTGGACATTACAGTTATAAATAATTGCCCGTAAGGTATACGGTCCGGTGATGTGGCATATTTAAAAAACGAAAGCCCTTAACCGCTGTTAAAGTTACACATGTGACTTTATCCGTGAAAATATGAATCATAACAGGACATCCGTGGCTTTTATTAACGTACCGGATGAGCAAAAAAATCCCGGGCCAAACCCGGGATCACTACTTAATATATGCCAGACATTATGTACCTAAATACGTTCTCAGTAAATTAAAATTGGGCAGGGCTCTTAATTTTTCCAGGGCTTTGTCTTTGATCTGCCGCACCCTTTCGGTGGTGAGATCAAATTTCATGGCAATATCATCCAGCGACAGGGAATGATCCTGGCCGATGCCGAAGAAATAACAAAGCGTTTCCCGCTGCCTTTCGGTAAGCTGATCCAGTGTGCGGCTGATCTCGGTCTTTAAGGATTGCACCTTTACAAATATCTCGTTCTCTTTATTGGCATCCGGGTTTTCTAACGTATCCAGCAGGCTGCCTTCTTCCTCTTCCATCACCGGAGCATCCAGGCTGACAGGATGGGTAAAACATCCGAGGCCATCGGCTACTTCTTTTGCCGGGAGTTGCAGATGCTCTGCCAGTTCATCGGCCGAAGGCAGTCTTTCCAACTGCTGCTCCATCGCTGTTTGGGCCTGCCGCAACTGGCTGTTGAGATTAACCTTATTGAACGGCACGCGGACAAGTCTTGACTTATCCGTAATCGCCTGCACAATGCTTTGGCGGATCCACCATACGGCAAATGAAATGAATTTAAAACCACGGGTTTCATCAAAACGGTGGGCAGCCTGTATAAGGCCGATATTACCTTCATTAATAAGGTCTGCCAGCTGGAGCCCCTGCCCCTGGTATTTCTTGGCTACTGAAACCACGAAACGAAGGTTGGCTTTGGTGAGTTTGTCAAGGGCGGCCCTGTCGCCCTTTTTGATACGGCGTGTAAGTTCTGTTTCTTCTTCCGGCGAAAGCATATCCACTTTACTGATTTCCTGGAGATACTTTGCGAGAGAAGGGGATTCACGGGTTGTGATGCTGTTGCTGATTTTTAGCTGACGCATAGACATAAGGTTCGGTTTAGGGTGAAGCAAATTGGTTTATTGCTTTCACAGGGAGGATTGGTACAAAGAAACCACAGGCAGTTGCCCAAAAAAATAGAAACAAATGGGATTGTTTTGTAGTACCAATTAAGTGCCTGCACAGTAGTTCACGCCAAAAGACTAAGTGGAATTGCTGATATCCCTGTTAGTTTGAAGTTCATAGTTCCTGTTTTGTGGTTATCCTGTAAATGAAAATGTTTCTTCTGAATAATGCAACGGGTTTTATTAGTAAAACAAACAAGCTTTCCTGTCAACCCGGTTAACCAGTTAACTAATTAACCATTCCCGTCTTACCTTTGGGGCTATGCTAAACATTTCTACCCGTGGCCGGCAGATGCCACCCTCACCAATACGGAAATTGGTGCCCTTTGCAGAGGCCGCCAAGAAAAAAGGATTGAAAGTATACCATCTCAATATCGGCCAGCCGGATATTGAAACACCACCTGCTATTTTAGATGCAGTACGTCATGCGGATATAAAAACCCTGGAATACAGCCACAGTGCTGGTAATGAAAGCTACCGCCGCAAACTGGTGCAGTACTACAAAAGTGTGGGCATCCATGTCAGCCATGACCAGATACTGATCACCACCGGTGGCAGTGAAGCGATCATGTTTGGTTTTTTTACCTGCCTCAACCCAGGTGATGAAGTCATCATTCCCGAACCTTTTTATGCCAACTATAATGGTTTTGCCTGCGCAGCCGGGGTAAACGTGGTACCAATCACCTCGAATATAGAAACAGGATTTGCCCTTCCCCCTATCGCTGATTTTGAAAAAGTAATTACCCCTAAAACCAAAGCAATCATTATCTGCAGTCCTAATAACCCTACGGGTTACCTGTACAGCCGGGAAGAAATGGAAGCCCTGAAACTTATTTGTATCAAACATAACTTATATCTCTTCAGTGATGAAGCCTACCGGGAATTTTGCTATGACGGTGACTACGTAAGCGCTATGCACCTGGATGGGTTAGACCAGCATGTGGTATTGATGGATACCATATCCAAACGTTACAGTGCCTGTGGTGCCCGGCTCGGTGCGTTTGTTACAAAGAACAAAGAAGTCTATGATGCCGCGATGAAATTTGCGCAGGCAAGATTAAGCCCTCCCGGCCTGGCCCAGATCATGGGCGAGGCAGCAGTGGATCTGCCCACCAGTTATTTTGATGCACCAAAAGCAGAGTATTTACGAAGAAGAAATTTGCTGGTGCAGCGGCTGAATGCGATGCCGGGAGTATTCTGTCCAAATCCCGGTGGCGCTTTTTATGCAATTGCCCAACTGCCAATTGATGATAGTGATAAATTCTGCCAGTGGCTGCTGGAGGATTTTTCGTATAATAATGCCACGGTGATGCTGGCTCCCGCCACCGGTTTTTATGGAACAACCGGCCTTGGTAAGAACGAAGTGCGGCTGGCCTATGTGCTGAACCTGGATGCCCTGAATGCAGCAATGGATTGCCTGGAAAAAGCACTGGACATATACCCGGGCAAAGTAGCTGTGAAAAAACGGGCTGCGGTTGATGCGCTAAAGTGATTTTAGCCAAAAACAAAACAAACGGATAAAGCTGCATGAGCAGCTTTTTTATTGTAAGCCGATCCGTTTATAATAAGTCTTTCCCTCATTGGGATTTTTCTACGACCTGATAAGATTCTGCCACATTTTGCGGGGAATAATTTCTTATAGCAGGATTTTATTTTATATTTAATTATTGTTAACTAAAACTATCTGTATGAGAAAAGCGATACTACTGCTGTTCGCTGTCCTTTTTCTTTTTACGTCTGCTTTTGCGCAGCAACCGCTTACCGGCAAAGTCCTTGACAAGGATGGTTTGCCACTGGCTGGTGTAAATATCACCAACAAGAAAAATAACCGTACTACTACTACAGGTAACGATGGGAGCTTCAGCCTTGCCGGCACGGCCGGTGATGAGCTGGAAATTTCGATGGTGGGTTATTTCAGCCATACTGTAAAAGCCGGCAGCAGCCCTGTGAGTGTTACCCTTGATGCTAACAGTACCGAATTGAGCCAGGTAGTGATGGTGGGTACCCGCACCGGCGGAAGGGTAAAGACTGAAACACCTGTTCCGGTTGATATCGTTAATGTGGGACAGGTATCCATGCCCACAGCCCGTATGGATCTCACATCAATTCTGAACATTGCAGCTCCTTCTCTCAACTACAATAAACAAAGTGGCAGTGATGGCGCCGACCACGTGGATCTCGCTACCCTGCGTGGGCTGGGACCTGACCAAACACTGGTATTGGTAAATGGTAAACGCCGTCACCAAACTGCTTTTGTAGCCGTATTTGGAACAAGAGGCCGTGGTAATTCAGGTACCGACCTGAATACAATCCCTGCCGGCGCTATTGATAAAGTTGAAATATTAAGGGATGGCGCCTCGGCTCAATATGGTTCTGACGCCATTGCCGGTGTGATTAACCTGGTGATGAAGAAAAATGTAAACCAGGTCAGTGGCAACCTCGGCTGGTCGGGTTACTTTGACCCTAAATTCAACACAGCCTACGAACCGCAGTTAAAAAGAGATTATGAAAGTGATAAAAAAATAGACGGTAATGCATTCTCTGGCAGTGTGAATTTTGGTGTGCCGCTCGCCCGGAAAGGTTTTATCAATTTTACCCTGGAAGGAACAACCACTGAAAAAACATTCCGCCAGGTATTAAAAACAGAAAATTACCTGAATGATGATGATGCCATGTACCTGGATATCTATCGCCGTGGTCATGGTGATGCTTCTTTAGATATGGTGAGTGGCTTTGTAAATGCTGAATTACCACTGAACGATAAACTTACGGTGTACGGTTTTGGTGGTCGTACGCATAAATCATCGGATGCTTATGCATTTACCCGTAATTTTTCTGCAAGGCCTGACCGCTTTCCCACCCTGCCCAATGGCGACCTTGTATATGTTCCCGATATAATGCGGATTGGTTCCGACGGGGAAACCTGGTACAGCCCGCATATACAAACCAAAATCAATGACTTTTCTGCCACAGGAGGATTAAAAGGCAGGACCAGCTGCGGATGGGACTGGGACCTGAGTAATACAACCGGTAAAAACGATTTCCATTTCTATGGCGATAAAACATTTAATACTTCATTGAGCGCTTATTATAATCATTTTGATGATGGCGGTTTTTCTTTTTTGCAAAACACAACCAACTTTAATATTGCCAGGCAGCTTTCTAAAAAACTGAATCTCGCTTTTGGGGCCGAATACCGTTTCGAAAACTATAAGATTTATGCAGGAGAAGAAGCATCTTATACCAACTATGATCCCAATGGCGATAAAGCCACCGGAGCCCAGGGCTTTCCCGGTTACCAGCCTTCTGATGAAGTGGATGCCAAACGCCATGTACTTGGTGCATATGCCGATGCAGAATATGAAGCCAATGATAAATGGCTGCTGAATGCTGCGGTTCGTATTGAGAATTATAATGATTTCGGTTTTACCGGGAACGGAAAGATTGCTGCACGTTATAAAGTGAAACCCGGCTTGAATTTCCGCGGCTCTTTCAGCACCGGTTTCAGGGCTCCTTCTTTACAACAGATCAATTTCAGTTCCACCTTCACAACTGTACAGGCATCAACAATTGCTGAAGTAAAAATTGCCCCGAACTACAGCTCATTGGCAAAAGCAGCGGGAATCCCCGATCTGACCCAGGAAAAAAGCATCAACGGAAGTTTAGGTTTTGCATGGCAGGCTGCGAAAGGTCTGAGTGTAACCGTAGATGGTTATTTTGTACGCATCAAAGACCGGGTGGTGATCAGCGGCCAGTTTGATGGAAGTGACCCCAATTTAGACGCCGGTCTCCGTAACCAGATGGCGGCACTCAATGTCAGCCTGGCACAGTTCTTTGCTAATGCTGTAACTACTACCAATGGCGGCGTTGATATCGTTCTTGATTATTCTAAGAAAGTAGGGAACAACCGCTACAAAGCAGTATTAGCTGGTAACCTGCAGACGATGAAGATCAACGAGATCAATGTCCCTTCCAGACTCAGTGGTTCTGAATTTCTCCGCCAGACATTCTTAAGTGACAGGGAACAAAAATTCATCCTGGCTTCTGCCCCTAAAACTAAATTCTCATTGAATTTTGAATATGGGATAGGTAAGTTCACGGCAGGAACAAGGCTGACTTATTTTGGTAAGGTTGTATTACTGGGTTACGGGCAAGATGGCTTGGGTATCAATCCTACCGTGCCGTTGGATAATGGCAGTGGCGATGTGCCTGATCAGTATAACTATGGCGGTAAACTGGTATCTGATCTTTATTTCAGCTACCCTCTCTGCAAAAAATTCACCCTGTTTGCCGGTGCTGATAACCTGCTGAACACACATCCTGATTTTGGTGTGGTAAAGGGCGCTAAAGACTGGGCTTATAACACCGAAACCGGAGGCGCCTGGGATGCAGTACAAATGGGCAGCAACGGGAGACGGTTATTTGTAAGGTTGGCGTTTAACTTCTAAATATAAACAGCTAACAACGTTCTCATTCATAAAATTAAAGGCTCCTAATAAGGAGCCTTTTTTGTACCGGAGAGCAGACTTGAACTGCCGACCTTCGGGTTATGAATCCGATGCTCTAACCAGCTGAGCTACCCCGGCGATTGGGCGGCAAAAATAAAGCTTCCGGCTTAGAAATTGAAATCAAATTTGGCTCTGAAACCGGCCTCTCCCTACCTTTAAAGCATGATCCGCCTCGCCAGAACATCCGATGCCGCAAGTATTTTAGCCATTTATGCCCCGTATATCCGGGACACCTCCATCACTTTCGAAACCGAAGTGCCGGGTGTTGAGGATTTTGAAAAAAGGATCGGACTTTACCTGGAAAACTGGCCCTGGCTGGTCGACGAAACTGATGGTATAATCACTGGTTATGCCTATGCTTCCCGTTACCGGGAAAGAACAGCTTATCAATGGAGCATAGAATGCTCCGTTTATGTACATGACAATTATCATCGGTCAGGAACAGCACGTAATTTATACTCAATCCTCTTTGCTATCCTTAAAGTACAGGGTTTCACAACGGTTTATGCTGTAATCAACCTGCCAAATGACAGAAGCGTGGCTTTTCATGAAAGCATGGGATTCCGTTATTTTGCCACCTATGAAAAAGTGGGCTTTAAGCTGGGGCAATGGAAAAATGTAGGCTGGTGGCAATTACAGTTAAATGATTATGCCGGTGATCCAAAAACACCCGTAAAATTTTCTGAACTCGATCCTGTATTGCGGCAATCCTTCTTCTCCTGAGTTTACAGTTATTCTTTGTCAAACCACCAGTTCCCTGTCATCATCCGTTTATCATCGGTATTGTTAAGGCCGGTTAATCCGTAGTTAACGAATGCTGATTATTTGTTTTGAGCAATTGGGTATAGCAACTTAGCAGTATCAATTGTTCACAACAAAAATTTTAATCATGAAAAAACTTATCATCCCCGCAGCAGCACTGCTTCTCTTTGCAGTAGTTTCCAATGCCCAGGTAACACAAAAACAACCGGCACAAACAAAACCTGTTCCTGCCAGTCATGTATCATCCGTTACCAAACCGATGACTGTAAAAAAGGCAACAAGCCCGGCTGCGGCAACAGCAAAAACACCCGCTGCGGCTAAAACGAATACTATACATAAAAAACATCACCCTAAGAAACACAAAGCCGCCGCTAAAAAAGGTTAATAACGGTAATAGTTGGTTTTATGGTTTCGGCTGAAACGGCCCCGGCGGGGGCCGTTTTTTGTTAACGGCCCTTTAACCAATGTTAACAAAACGTATTAAAAATAGCCGCAATCTTTGTATCCGGCTGTTTACGAATGAAACCTCCACAAATACGATCATCCACCCTGCGGCTGGGGATTTTTATCAGCACACTTATTCTTGCTGTCATTATCATTTTTCAATTATTCTGGTTAAGAAAAGTGTACAGGCTTGAGCAAAAAGAGTTTGACCATAGCGTTGTCAAGTCTATCCGCGGATTGTATGAAGACCTTTCCATCCCCGATTATAATTCATCTCCTTTAAATGAGCTGGTTGAAAACCCTGAACAGCATGTATATACCGCCCGTTTTCTAATACCTGTAAATGCTGATAGTTTGTCCAGTTATCTTCAATACGAATTGGAAGATTTTGGCATATTCACTGATTGCCATCTTGGTTTATACAAAGCCACTGCAAAAAATTATATTTATACCCGCCTGCTGCGTTCTGCCGGGGCAAAAGAACAAAAAACACAAAAGCTTCCGGCTATTAAGCTATCCTACGATGCTATTGTTCTCTTTTTCCCCAACAGGAATAATTATATTCTGTCACAGATGAATTTCTGGATCATCAGCAGCGCAGTTTTACTGATCGTATTACTGTTGCTAAGTGGCAGCCTTTATTTCTTTTACAAACAGAAATTTCTGAATGAAACCCAGAAAGATTTCATTCATAGCTTTACCCACGAATTTAAAACCCCCGTATCAGTGATCGGGCTGGCGGCTGATGTTTTGCAGAAAGAAGACATTATTACCAAACCTGAAAAATTAAAAACATATGCTGCCATTGTAACTTACCAGGCTAACTACCTCCATGAACAGACAGAAAGGTTACTACAGTTTGCCTATATGGATTCGCACCAGCTCCACCTGGAAAAGGAACCTGTTAATATTCACGGGCTGGTTCAGGAAGCCATCAACAACCTTTCCCCCCTGGTGCAACAAAAGAAAGCCATATTTGAGTATTCCCTGGATGCATCGAAGCCAGTTATCCATGCAGACAAAGGTTACCTGGAAATTGTTATCATTAATATCATTGATAATGCCCTCAAGTATTCAAAAGACCCGGTGATCAGGATCAGTACTTCCACTCCCGGGCAATCACTGATGTTGTCTGTAACTGATAATGGGACAGGCATCAGCCGGAAAGAAATCAGGCATTTGTTTAAGAAGTTTTACCGGGCTCAAAAAGGTGATCAGCACACTGCCCGTGGTTTTGGCATCGGGCTCAGTTTTGTAAAAAGAATCATTACAGCTCATAAAGGCAAAATAAGCGTATACAGCCAGCCGGGTAAAGGGAGCACTTTTACAATCACATTACCCATATAAAATTCATTATGGCTGAAAAGACAACAATACTTATTGCAGAGGATGATCTCCAGTTGGGCTTTATTATTAAAGATGGACTTGAGGAGGCGGGATTTGATGTCATCAATTGCCCGGACGGCGAAACAGCCTGGGATTATTATCAAAAGAAAAAACCTGAACTCTGTATCCTCGATGTTAATATGCCTTACAGAGACGGGTTCAGCCTTGCTAAAAAGATAAGGCAAAAAAGCGATGTGGTCCCTATTCTGTTCCTGACCGCCAAATCCCTGGAAGAAGATAAACTGAGAGGTTTTGAAGCAGGAGCGGATGACTATATTCTCAAGCCTTTCAGCATGAAAGAACTCCTGTTAAGGATACAAGTCTTTATCCGCCGCAATAAAATGCTGGTGACGGACAGCAGAAAAAACTATTCGCTGGGTAATAGTTCTTTTTACCCCGATGAACTAAAACTTGTTGTTGCAGGTGAAATGATACTCCTGACCCAGCGTGAAAAAGAGCTTCTTGAATTTTTTTGCACACATCCCAACAAAGTACTGAAACGGGAGGAAATTCTTTCCCATATCTGGGGCAAGAATGATTATTTCCTGGGAAGAAGCATGGATGTATTTGTAACAAGGCTCAGAAAGTACCTCATCAATGAGCCATTGGTGTCCATCGAAACAATCCATGGTACCGGGTATCGTTTCAGTTGCTGATCCTAATACGATAGCATTTTTTTCAGTCGAACAGCCACTTTACCCGGATCGGGCAGCATTGCCTTTTCCAACCCGGTATTCATAGGAACAGCGGGCAGGTTCATTGCCCCCATTACTTCCACCGGTGCATCAAGAGATGAAAAGCAATTGTTGGCTATACGTCCTGCCAATGCTTCTGCAAAAGAATTATTTTGCTGTTCTTCTGTCAGCACCAGGCATTTCCCATGCAACCTTACTCTTTCAAAAATTAATGATTCATCCAAAGGGTACAAGGTCCGCAGATCTACTATTTCAATCTGCTGGTTAAACTGTCTTGCTGCTGCTTTAGCCCAGTACACGCCCATGCCATAGGTAATCACCACACAACTTTCACCATTTGTGACAGCTTCTTGTGAAGCATTAGTAATAATATCTGCTTTGCCCAATGGTATAATATAGTCTGCCGAAGGCTCGGGCATTTTTGCATCCTCTGTTCCGGGCACTTTACTCCAGTACAATCCCTTATGCTCCAGCATGACCACCGGGTTACCATCATAAAATGCAGCTTTCATTAGTCCTTTCATATCTGCCGCATTGGAAGGATAGACCACCTTTATTCCTTTAATGGAAAGCAGGGTTGTTTCTATACTGCCGCTGTGATAAGGGCCACCACCACCGTAAGCGCCAACCGGTACTCTTAAGATCATTGATACCGGGAATTTCCCACAGGTCAGGTAGCAGCTCTTGGATATTTCAGTAACCAGTTGATTGAATCCGGGGTAGATATAATCAGCAAATTGTACTTCTACTATTGGTTTCAACCCTGCTGCATGCATTCCAACTGTTGAGCCAACAATATAAGCCTCCTGGATAGCAGTATTAAAAACCCGGTGTTCACCAAATTGTTCTGCTAAAGTTGCCGCTTCCCGGAATACACCTCCCAACCTTTTGCCCACATCCTGACCGTACAATACAGCTTCCGGGTGTTGTTCCAATATTTCGCGGATTGCAAATAAAGCCGCATCCACCATCAGTATCTTTTCTGCACGGGCCGGGCTTCTTTCGCCTTTTTCTGTAATAACTGGCGTTGGAACAAAAACATGTTCTTCAAGCTTACTGGTATCCGGTTCAGGCGAGTTCACCGCCTTTGAAAAATCAGATGCAACAAGTGTGGCTGCCTTGCTTTCAATTTGCTCTATTTCCATTCCGGTAACTCCTGTTTCCAATAGCTTGCTTCTCAGTTTAGGCCCCGGGTCATTTTGCAAATGTCTAGCCCAGTCTTCGTCCGTACGATAATACTCCTTTCTCACCCCACTGGTATGATGACCCAGCAAAGGTACCAGTGCATGAACCAGGCAGGGCTTCCTTTCCTTTCTGACAAATTCACATACCTGTTTCATTACCTCATAGGATGCTTCAAAATCACTTCCATCCACCTGTATCCTGTGCATTCCTTTAAATCCTTCTGCAAATTCGAATGCATTCATACTCCTCGCTTCTTCTGCTGTTACACTAATTCCCCAATTATTATCCTGCACCAAATAAATAACAGGCAGTTGTTTCAGCACAGCAAACTGGAATGCTTCGCTTACTTCACCTTCTGTTACACTGGCATCGCCTAATGAGCAAAGCACAACGGGCAATTCACCCTGCGTGCCTTTTTTCAACCTCATGGGTTCCGTCTTTTCCCAATATTGAATTCCCTGTGCAATCCCTGTGGTTGGTATCACCTGCATTCCGGTAGCACTGCTCTGGTGAATGATCGTTGGCTTATCGTCTCCTCTGTAATTAGGATGCGAATAATATTCCCTTCCACCTGTAAAAACATCATTCCCTTTTGCCAGTAACTGCAACATCAGTTCATACGGTTGAAAACCTAAGCCCAGTAACATACTTTCATCTCGGTAATAAGGGCTGGCAAAATCCTGTGGTTGTAACTGAAAGGCAGCAGCAAGTTGTATTGCCTCATGGCCTCTTGATGTCGAATGAACATATTTACAAACAGACCGGTTTGCCTCATAAGTTTCAGCCATTATTTTGGCCTGGCTCATCAGCCTGTAAGCTTGTAATAATATGGAGGTATCAATCATGTATAGCAGGCAATAGTGGCGTTAAAAATAAGGCAAACCCAACTGGCAATAAAAGAAAACCACCTGTTGGAGGCAGATGGTTCTTTAACAGAGCAGTTGGTTTTGGCCCGTCTTACGGACAAGCCGGTTGCGATGCATGTATTTTGGTGTTTCTCTATTTAACTTCCAGCGTGAACATACTATCGTCTTCAATAAACCCTTCCAGTTCATCTCCTACAACAACTTCACCAACACCTGCCGGTGTACCGGTAAAAATCACATCCCCGATGTTCACTGAAAAATAATTTGAAATATAAGATACGATCTCATCAAAGTTATGGATCATATTAGCCGAGTTTGCCTGTTGCGCCAGCTCCTTATTTTTGTAAAGACAGAAGTTAATATCTTTTTTGTTCTTGATATTACTGAAAGGTATCCACTTGCCAATCACCGCTGAATTATCCCAGGCTTTGGCTTTCTCCCAGGGCAAGCCCTTTGCTTTTAGTTCATTTTGTATATCTCTTGCCGTAAAATCGATTCCGGCCGTAACGGCATCATAATATTTTGAAGCAAATTTCTCCTGTATGTATTTACCATTCTTGCTGATACGAAGTACCAGTTCACATTCGTAATGCAGTTCATTGGTAAACTCCGGGTAATAGAATGGAGTATGTGGTTGCAGCAAAGCACTTTTAGGCTTCATAAAGATCACCGGCTCATCGGGGACTTCATTGCCTAATTCCTCGGCATGAGCTACATAGTTTCGACCAACACAAAAAATCTTCATAAACAGAACGTATTTAAATTAAATACACCGGATACAATAAGCCTGTTAATCCGATATATCTAGTGGCTATCAATATGATCATTGGATTTATCCCGGAACGTTCAAAAGACCTGGTGGTGCCGGGAAAATTAGTCAGGGATGCTAAAATAAGTAATCCGACTGATTTATCATAGCGAAAAATCTTTATTATTTACCTGGTTCATGGCAGCCGCTATGCCCTGAGCAGCAAAGCTTTCAATAGCCTCGACGGCCTTTTCAATTTTCAGTTTTACCAGGGGCTCTTCTTCTTTTTTCCATTTTCCCAGCACAAAATCGGACTGCCTGCCTTTTGGGAAATCGTTCCCTATCCCGAACCGCAATTTGGGATATTCCGTAGTACCTAATAATTCCTGGAGGCTCCGCAGGCCATTATGGCCGGCATCACTTCCTCCGGGCCTGAGCCGGAGTTTGTGCAGGGGCAGGGCAATATCATCAACAACGACAAGTATATTTTCCAGGGTTATTTTTTCCTTGTCCATCCAGTATTTCACTGCTTTCCCGCTAAGGTTCATAAAAGTAGTCGGGCAGATACAAACAAAGATTTTCCCTTTCCATTTCACATCGGCTACATAGGCCAGCCGGTCTGTCCTGAAACTACCACCGTGTTTCATTACAAAAGCGTTGACCACATCAAAACCGATATTATGCCTGGTATGAGCATATTCATTCCCTGTGTTTCCCAAACCAACAATCAGAAATTTCATAACTGCTTTACTTACATCAAATTTCGGTGATACCAACAAAAAACCCGCATCCATGATACGGGTTTAAATAGCTTTATCGAAAAGATTATTTTTTCTTGGCAGGAGCTGCAGCGGCAGCAGGTGTGGCAGCCGCGGCAGGAGCAGCTCCTGCAGCAGGTGCAGCCGCTTCTTCCTGTTTTAACTGTCTTGTCAATACCACAGAAGCAATAGGAATACGCGGAGAGTTCAGAATTTCATAATGCTCTTCCTTCACGTCTTCCACCCGGATATTACCATTCAGCTCCAGGTTATCAATCGGCACTTCAATTTGCGCCTTTAGGTATTTTGGATATGTTTTCACTTTCAGTGATTTGATTTTGGTAACCAATTTACCTCCATCTTTCACACCTTTTGATACACCGGTGAATTTCACAGGGATATCAGCCACTAATTTTTTATCCTCAACCAGCTCCAGCAGGTCAATATGAGTCAGTTTGTCATCGATTTTATCAAACTGCAGGTCTTTCATAATTGTCCTGTAAGTTTTACCCTCTAATTTTACTTCAGCGATCTGGAAACTTGGTGTGTACACTAAATTTTTGAAAGCAGCAGCAGGAGCAGCAAAACTGATCTCCTGGGCACCCCCGTAAATTACACCAGGCACCAGTTCCTGAGAGCGGAGTTGGCGGGTGGCGGTCTTCCCGAATCCGGTCCTCAGTTGTCCTTCGATTGTAATTGTTTTCATTTTTATGTTGTTTTAAAATTTACTTTTCTCTTCGTTGTGAATGAATGAACAGACTGGTGATACTCTTATTCTCAAATGCATTCCTGATCGCTACTCCAAACAATTCAGCCACTGATATCACTTTGATCTTTGAACTCTTTTCTTTATTCACAGGTATTGTATCACATACTACTAGTTCCTCCAGCACACTATTCTCAATGTTTTCATATGCCTTCCCGCTCAAAACAGGGTGCGTGATTAAGGCTCTTACACTCCTTGCCCCCTTTTCCTTTAACAGTCCGGCACTTTTCGCCAGGGTACCTCCGGTGTCACAGATATCGTCAATAATCACAATATCCTTTCCCGTTACATCCCCGATAACCACCATGCTGGCAATTTCATTAGCTCTCTTCCGGTGCTTATCACAGATCACCATCTCTGCATTGAAGTAGCTGGCGATCTCCCGGATACGATTGGTAGCCCCTACGTCAGGGGCCGCAAAGGTAAGCTTTTCAAGCTTCAGATTCTCTATATAAGGGATAAAAACTGCATGACTGTCGAGGTGGTCCACGGGTATATCAAAATAACCCTGAATCTGGGGAGCATGCAGGTCCATAGTGATAACCCTGTCGGCTCCGGCAGCTACTAACATATTGGCAATCAGTTTACTGCCAATTGCAACCCGAGGACGGTCTTTTCTGTCCTGGCGGGCATACCCGTAGTAAGGAATAACGGCAATTACTTTATAGGCTGAAGCCCTGCGGGCGGCATCGATCATCAGGAGCAACTCCATCAGGTTTTCTGCCGGTGAAAACGTGCTTTGTACCAGAAAAACATAATCGCCCCTGACACTTTCAAGAAAAATCGGGGATATTTCCCCGTCGCTGAATCGCTGGATATTGACTTTCCCTAATTTGGTCCCAAATCGCTTACAGATTTGTTCGGCCAGGTCCCTGGAGCCTGTACCTGAGAAAATTTTGGCTGATTGCATGGCTGAAAAATGTGCGGCGAAGATATTACTATCGCCTCAAAAGCGGTCAGCCTTATTAAAATATTGACAGGAAATATAAATATGGCGCTTATCTCAGGGCCATCACAGAAATACCAGCAGCCGGTTCCACAGCCACAGGGTTTTCAATAGCCGGTTTGCCTTTTTCCTCACCCAGTTTAGCCGGGCTTGTATTACAGCTGTAAAACAGTGCGGAACAGATAAAAATGGAAAATAACAGTACTACAACGTACATACCTGCAAAAAAAAGAATGGGATGCAGGGCTCCCATAGGAGTAAAGGTCTTGGTTTTCATTGACACCAGATTTTAATGTTTTTCAATAGGTCGGATCTTATGAACTGGCGGTTTGTACCGTTACCACTAAGTGGTATTGATAGGGTTAAAAGTATTGGCTAAATTGTTTTTATGCAAGAGCACAAGTACTCAATTAAAGAATGGGCAAAGGACGACCGGCCAAGAGAAAAACTACTATCCTCCGGTGCAGAAAACCTCAGCCATTCTGAGCTGCTGGCCATCCTTATCCACAAGGGCACCAGGGAGAAAAATGCCGTTGACCTGGCTAAAGATGTGATGAAACTGGGTAAGGACAGCCTGGCGGAACTGGGAAAACTGACGGTGAAAGAACTGATGAAAATAAAAGGGATTGGTGAAGCAAAAGCCATCACCATTGCTGCCGCCTTAGAATTAGGGCGTCGCCGGCAGGCATCAGCTGCCCTCGAAAAAACCATTGCGAGCAGCAGTGCGGGTATTGCCAGGTTCCTGCAAACAAAGCTGAAGGACTATCGAAGGGAAGTCTTTGGAGTGTTGTTCCTGAACAGGGCAAATAAGATCAATCACTTTGAAATCATTAGTGAGGGAGGTATCACCGGAACTGTAGCTGATCCACGGGTCATCTTGCGCAAAGCCCTCGAAGAAAATGCAGTTAACATTATTCTTTGCCACAACCACCCTTCCGGCAGCCTGAAACCCAGCAGGGCTGATGAACAGCTGACAACCAAAATTAAAGCAGCGGCCGGTTATCTCGATATAAAAGTACTGGACCACATCATCGTAAGCGAAGACGGCTATTACAGCTTTGCGGATGAGGGTTTGCTTTAACACATAAATAGCTCCCAGTTCGCTCAGATATCGTGCGTATTGATCTGGTGTTGCATCTTATGGATAATGCTTTCCTGGCAAACAGTAAATAAAGAGCTACATAATAGAACGGTAGCTCTTTATATTTACTATTCTTCTCGTTATCGTTATTAACTAAGGATAAGTGAGACTTGTCGAGCCTACAGAGATATTACCAATAGGACTACCTGTTATTTGTAACCCTGAAATTGACCTTGGAGAAGCTGTATAGGTATGACTATTAATATTATCTTCGTAATACACATTATAATCAGGTGGGAACATATCTGGAAATTCTGCACCTACCACATAACCAGTTGCTGTATTCGCATAGATATTAACTCTAAACTCTCCATCATACAGGAAATACCCAACATACGTCACATGCCAAGGGGCTTTCAGTTTATCAACCACAGAAAGACGATTTTCCGGCTTATCTGACACAGAATCAGAAGGAAGAAAAGTAAAAGAAAAACAAAATGCAATCAAAAAAACAATGAAAAGCTTGGTGAAAAAATTTGAATACTTCATAAAATAAAATTTAGAAGAGTAATTTAATTTAAATTTTATGAAGAGCCGTTTATTATTAGTATTAAATTATCATGTAAAAATCAATCTAATACTAAACTCTAAAAAAAATAAGAAGAATTACTTATTTAAATATTCATAAAAAGGATGCCCATTAATATCCCTTGGGCAGCAATACTCATATACAAAAGCTACTCTTCTCTCTGTTTGCCAAGTGCTTCAGAGTTTTTCTTCTGCCGGCGGATCATTAATCGTTATTAAATACTTGATGATCTAATAATTACCAATATTGTTAACGAACCCGAAAATATTCTATGATACATTTTCTTCCCGAGAGCTTACGCAATATCCAAAATCGAACAATCTTAGGCTTGTGCAGTGGGTCCCCCAAAAGTCAGCGGCAGCGGAATTTCTTCTAGGTCTTTTATCGTGCCATTCGATGCTTCATATTTTTGAATGTTTTCGGTCATAGCTTTCATAAAACGCTTGGCATGTTGCGGGGTAAGTATAATGCGTGACTTTACCTTACTCTTTGGAGTACCGGGCATCACATTCACAAAATCAAGTACAAACTCGGCATGCGAATGGGTGATGATAGCCAGGTTTGCATAACTGCCTTCTGCCACTTCCTCAGATATTTCTATATTTAATTGGTTAGGAACTTGCTGCTGGTCAGACATCTATTATTGCTTAATTGTTTAAGTAATTGATAACCTTAATGAGCGTTCCTTCCGGGTTAACTGAAAATGCCTCACTATTGGCTACGGGGGTTACATCCTTAATGCTCTTAAACTCCCTGGTTATACTGCTTAAATTAAACTTTATTTTTTTCAGTTTTTTTGTTTCCGCATCGTAATAAAAATAATCGGATAACAGATCGAACTGCCGAAGGTCAGCCTGCCCGTAATTGCCGGATGGATATCCAAGATCTGACTTATATCTCTTATACAATGAATACCGGCTGCCTGTTTGCAACACCTGGAAATAGGCTTTTTCAGTTGATCCTATTTGTGTACCGTATATAAATTTCAAATCCTTTGCAATACCAGATTCCACATCCTGCTTCAATATAAAAGAGTCCACCTCACCGGGCTCTTTGATCAGTGGTGCCGCCGGGTTAGACGTGGAATAAAATTCAACCTCCTGGTTATAGGTATTATAGTTGATATTGATATTGTAGGCCTTTTCCTTAGGGGTAAAAATGTCTGCATTACGACGCTGGCCAAAAAGATAAGGACTACCCATTACTTTATAAGTACCAATAAGTACATAAACACCATCACCTAAACGATCCCTGAGCAGAGTATTATGATTCATTGCAGGATCACTCCACCCCCTTGCGTCTGGTCCCGGACGGCCAGATGAACCTGATTGTGCGTTTAATCCTCCTGAGTTTGCAGATAATGAAGGAGCAATTGCTCCGGTACTACCCTGCCCATACGAGCAACTACTGATAAACAGTAAGCAAATGGTAATTCCTTTACTAATAGCCATAGTCTGAAATTTGATAATGAAGGTACTACTTTTTATTTCTTAAAATCCGGCAGACTTGTTTCTCCGCCGCCAAAATTGTGTATCCGGGAAAAGATATATACACTTGTTATTTGGCAGACACTTCATTTAAAACAGCAATTATTTTCTGTATTGACGCTTCGGGATCAGCAGAAAAATCATCGTTTGTTGCTACTGAGCTTATATCCTTTATACTTTTAAACTCCTTAATTACATTATTCAGATTGAGTTTTAGTTTTTTCATTTTTTGGGTTACCGTATCATAATAGAAATAATCAGAGATCATATCAAATTGTCGAAGTTCGGATTGTACATAATTATCAGAAACATAACCCAATTCAGCCTTATATCTTTTGTATACACTGAACCTGCTGCCTGCAGCAATGACCTGGAAATAAGCTTTCTCTGTTGCTCCAATGAGAGGTCCATAAATAAACAGTATATTCTTCATGATCCCTGCTTCGGAATTTTGTTTCAAAATAAACGAATCAATTTCACCCGGATTTTTAACCAATGGAGTTGTGGGATTAGCTGAAGAATAAAATTCTATTTCCTGGTTATAAGTATCATACGTGATCCTGATATTACTGGCGCTTTCCTTTACTGAAAATATATCGGCATTGAGTTTCGGCGCAAAAAGATAAGAAAAACCTTTTACCTTATACGTTCCGATAAGTTTGTACACTCCTTCCCCTTGCTGTTCCCGCAATAACTTATTTCGGCTGAGGGCTGCATCATGATAACCCGGAACAGAAGCTTGCGCTGCCGTTTCCTGAATAGACATAATTATTAAAAGCAGAGAAAAAAAGTATCCAATATTTGTTCTCATGTTTAGCTATTTGATGTATCCAAATATAAAGAAACTTATGTCAATAATGCGCTAAAAGCAAACAGGGAAATCGCTGATGCGATTTCCCTGTTTTAATAGCATTCAGATAAAATTATCTGGGTCCTTGATATTTTAATGTATCTGTAAAACGTCTTCCGCCAGGATTATTATTATAATAAAATTGTGCGTAAATAGTTTTGTCAAGTGGGTCCCAACGGCTGTCTGTTGCGGGTCCTACACCAGTAGACGACACAGAAAAGGGATACGGTGTCAGATCCCAGTTTGTCAGTAGGTTTGTAGTAAGATCAAAGAAAAGATTGGTAGTAAAACTGCCATAATATCCAGTCCCTCCGGCAATGGGATGTGCATATAATCCTACTGCCGGCCAATACATAGTTACACTATTTGGTCCTGTGGTTACCATATGAACAAGTTCATTATATGGCGCTGAATAATCGGGTGAAGTTCTGTTGTGAAAACCTGTCAGAATATATTTACCATCGTACTTGTTCTTGATTGTAAATTCAAGGAACAAATTTTTCAGGTTACTGGCAATTTTATAATTACCAGTAACCGAGGCGATTGTAAGACCCAGACCATAAGAGGAGTTGGGATCAAGAGCAGTTGTGCTAGATACTGTAATTGGTATCTGAACGTTTCTTGCTCCTGCAGGGATAGTCATAGTAGTACCCACAGTATAAAGAGTGGGTGATAACAACAGGATATTTGTACTATTCGCAGTATTATAAGCTGTCCTTAGCGCATCATTCAAAGTAAGTGTAATTTGTATATCAGTCGGAGCCGGAGAACCAGATTCCAGATTAACATATACTACATCATTTACCACTTGAGCAGTGGCAGATACATCCAAGCCAACAGTATATTTGGCGCTGGCTGCCAACGGAAACCCAACGCCCGGGGGTTGGGTATCCGGATCATTGATCCCATACTCCTGGTTGTCAAAACCTTTGTCTTTTAAGCATCCTGTAAGCAACAGCCCCAGTGAAGCAAAAAGAGCAGAAGTTAAAAAGAATCTTTTCATATTATTTAATTTAGAAAGTTAGTGATAATTAGTTTAAGTCCCAGAAAATACGGCTGGTGAACGGATCAACTGTACCCTGAGTACCCACATTGGCAGCATTATAATTATACTCTGTTTGTGGATATAAATAACGAACCGGTATTTTAGTGGATGTGTTCTGCGGAGATACAGAGATTGGGGGACCAGGATCGTAACCAACACCAGCTCCATATACAAAATGATCTGTAATGGTAGAAGCACTTCTAACTTCTTTATAAGGCACCCTCCTGTAATCAGTCCATACTTCAAGAGTATTGATACCATTCAGCGCAAACCATTTCTGTGATAATACCGTAAAGATACCTCCCACAGGCTCAAGACCGGGGGTTCCAGGTGTGTTACCAAGGGCAGTGACATCCACATCTGAATAGCCCGCATTACCCGAAATATAACTTGCTGCACTTCCCGCTTGCAAATAGGCAAAACTCTCATTGATACCATTAGTCATAAGAGTTGCTACATTATCACCTGTCGTAATGAATCCCCTGATACGGGCCTCTGCCTGCAGGAAAAAGCTTTCTGCAGAACTTATTATGCACTGCGGAGATGTATTGGCTTTATATACACCTGGCCCGATACCTGCCAGATTAGCGGAAGCGTTAGCATTAATTGGGGGCAATCCGTATGCAACACCAGTATAACCATTTGAGCCAGCTTCGTATACTCTTGATCTTCTTGGATCACCATTATAAGTATAATAATCAATACCCCAGCTATTTGCCCTGAAATAGATATTATTTGCAGTCTGGGCATTTGTCACACTTAGCTTATAGGAGTTGTAGAAAGGATTGGGCTTATCAGCAGTATATCCTGGCTGAACCTGTGCGTTTTCCCCAATTCCAAGGTACCCGGCTACTACTCCAGAAGTATGAGGTAATCTGAATGTATCAATGATTGCGATCTCTGTAGCCTTATTAATGCCCGGTATGGCATAAGCATGGATTAAAAGCCGGAGCTTTAACGTGTTTCCAAACTTTAGCCATTTTAATTTTTGAGCATTTGTCAATGTATTAATATCGCTCTGATTTGCCGGAGATGCTGTAGGATTACCAAACATAATATCATTTTTCCAGATATCTTTATTGGGGTTATCCTTAGTAACCGCTGCATCTCTGATCAGTCTCATACCTTCAGTGATTTCTCTCAATAGATCTTTATAAATATCTATTCCGTTATCGTACTTCGGAGTGGGATTACCGCTACCTTTCAGGGCTTCTGAGTAAGGTACGTTACCATAAACATCCACCAATATCTGGTAGTTATGCGCCTTCATGATACGGGCAATTCCTTCATAAAAACCGGCACCTGCCTGAGCAGCTTTGGTTTGTACGATCTGGTAATCATAGTTATTATCATAGCAGGCATTCCAAACACCATTACCAAAACCGGTAGTGATTTGATACGTTTCCTCTATCACGTTAGGTGCATAGGTTCCGGATCTGGCCCAGTATCCCATCCAGTTCTGGATGCTGCCCCATTGATTAGCAATAATAGTTCCTGAAGCATGAAGAGCAGCAGGTACCACAACATCGTAAGTCACAGTACTATCAGTTGGACTGGTAGTATTCTGGTTGATGTTGAATTGACTTTTTCTACATCCGGTCGCCACCACTATGGCAGCCAGCGGAATCATGTATATTAGTTTATTCAGTTTCATTTTATTAATCATTTACAGGTTAGAGCGATGCAGTTACACTAATACCAAAAATTCTTGTTGGAGGAATATTATCCAAGCCGCTGATACCCTGGGCATTACCAGTTGTATTAGAAAATTCAGGATCAGTCCACTCGTTTGTCTTCGGAAGGAACATGAACAGGTTTCTTCCTGTCAGAGCCACATTCACCCCCTTAATTGCATTCTTAGTAAACCCTAACCATTTTGCTGGAAGATTGTAGCTTAAACTTACTTCCCTTATTTTCCAGAAAGAACCATCCACCAAATAGTTTGTATTGGCACTCGTATTGATTGCCTGAGACCAGAAGTTATAACCACCACTCACTGTATAAATGTCAGTGTTAGGAACGTATTTGGTGCCATCAAAATAAGAAGAATTTGGGAAGATAAATGGCTGACGTCCATTCTGACCGCTTCGCTTAGAAATACCGGAGAAATCCATCGCAGTACCCAAATTACCAGTCCATATCTGGTTACCTCCACGATAATCCGCAACAGCACTAAATGCAAGATTTTTATAGTTTAAATTCAGACTGAGGCCTATAATGTGTTTTGGTTGTGTACGACCGAAGTTTTTGGTAACAGGGTCAACAGTTGGATAGCCTGTAGTTGAATTAACAATAACACGACCTTCAGCATCACGAACATAATCAGTGAGCTTAAAAGTATACGCCGGAAATCCTACGATAACGAAGTTGCCATTACCGATACCCAGTTCGTCCACTCCTTCAACAATCTTGGTTACTTCGTTGGTCTGGTAAGTGTAGTTAGCTTTGAAATCGATATTTACTTGTCCAAGTTTAACCAATGGGGTCAGTTTGAGATCCACTTCAAACCCCTTATTAGTAAAAGAAGCCGCATTCAGCAAAGCACTGGTAAAACCGGTTGCTCCGGAATAAGCCACCTGTACGATCTGGTCAGTGTTATCTTGTGAATAAACTGTCGCCTCGAGGTTCACTCTGTTCTTCAGGAAACCAATTTCAAAACCAGCTTCTTTATTCAGGATAAATTCAGGTTTATAGCTGCTCTGACGTAGTGTATTTCCAGAGGTGTAGCCTACCAGCGTCCCATAAGGGAAGCCGCCACCTAAACCGTAAGTATTCTCAAGGCTTTGAGCTCCCAGGTTTACGTTACCGGTTTTAGAAATAGCACCACGCAGTTTCAGAAATGAGATCACATTGCTTTTCTTGATCGCAGGGATTGCTTCGCTTAATACAAACGACACGTTACCACCAGGATAGAAATAACTGATATTATCAAAATCATAGTTATAATAATAAGCAAGGCGGCTGTCAATATCATAACTTCCAGTAGCTTCTGCAAAAGCCCAATTATTGTAGTTCAATGACAATTTTCCGAAGAAGCGTTGTAATCTTGTTTTAGAATTGCTTTCAGAAGCTCCCGGCTCACCCTTACGCCCAATTATGTTGAACAGGGTCGGAAAGGTCAGATTATTACTGGATACATTCACACTCTTAGAATTGGTTTCTCGAAATGACTGACCAATAAGTGCCTCTAATTTAAAATCGCCAAAACTCTTACGTGCAGTGGCAAATAATTCAGAGTTAATACGACTGGAAGTGGATGAACCATCTGCTACTTGCGCAACAAGGTCGCCTGAACCGGCAATATTTTTACCACTTGCCTTTGCAAACTGTCCATAACTAAGTGCTCCCTGAGTAGCTTTAAAAGTACCATTAGAAATGGTCGCGCCTAAACGGTAAGTGAAATTCAGCCAGTTGGTAGCTTTCAGGTTAAACTCGAGATTCCCGAAAACATCTTCACTGCGGCCAACGTTTCTGAAATTATCTATAGCCCAGTAAGGGTTGGAATAATAATCATTAAAATATCCATCCGGACTTGAGAAGTAATCGTTTCTCCAGTCTTTGAACCTTGTATGAGGAATCTGCATCGGGCTGTTGATCAGGTTCCAGTATACGGTGAAGTCACGACCATTACCAAAGCTGGAGCCGGCAGTTACATCATAGTTACCTTTTGTATAGTTCAGGTTATACGAAGCTTTAAACCTGCCATATTCTTTAGAAGCATTCATTCGCAAAGAAATCCTGCGGTTCACATCTTTCGGCATGATACCCTGAATCAATACGTTTTGAGCACTCAGGTAGAAATCGCCTGTAGAGAAAGAAACATCTGTCTGGTTAGTAATACCCGTATTCCAAAATTTCCTTTTTTCATCCGGACGGGCCTCATAAGACACCAGGTATTTTTCACCATTGGGGCCATCACGACCAATCTGGCGGATAGAGCCGTCAAAAGCATCACCATACCCCTGGTTTTCAATTGGATCATACACTCCATATCCAAATGCATCAACTGAAGAACCAGAACCAAATTGTGTTTGCAGTTCAGGCATGTACGATACTCTTTCAATCTGTACAGTATGGCCAACACTTATTGTGGGCTTAGTGCGGCTACCTCTTTTAGTAGTTACAACAATAGCACCATTAGCGCCATCCGGGCCATAGATTGCTGTAGAGGATGCAGATTTCAGGATAGTAACGTCACTGATATCATTAGGATTAATGGAGTTAAGGTAACCCAACGAAATGGGAACGCCATCAACGATCAGCATCGGCTGATTATTACCTGTCAAAGAACGGATACCTCGAAGAGTGATCCTTGTATCACCAAACACACCACTGTTAACTGTCTGAACGTTCAAACCAGAAACTTTACCAGTCAGACCGTTCTGGAGGTTCACCACTTTGGCCTGAGTCAACTCAGTAGCTTTTACTTTAGCTGTAGAGTAACCAATCTCTTTTGACTGCCGGCTGACACCCAATGATGTTACAACAACTTCAGTTCCGGAGATCACTTCTCTTGTTACAGCAATGGTAATGGTATTACCCGCACCGATTGTAGCTTCTGTTTCTTTTAGTCCGGCACCTGATACAACAAGCACATCGCCTGTTTTAGCCTGGATACGAAACTGGCCGTTATTGTCAGCCGCAACACCTGTACGTGTTCCTTTAATCCTTACAGATGCGCCGGGCAATGGATCGCCCTTTTCATCGGTCACGGTACCGGAAATGGTACGATTTTGACCAAATGCCAATGCACTGAATAACATCAGCATCGTTAGCAATGATGCAATTTTTCTCATGTAACGTTAGTTTTTAAATTAAATTCATTGATTTTCAACGAGAACCGTCCTTACAAAAACCTAAGGCATTAATAGAGACACCTTAACCATGATTTTTGCTGCGCTAAAGTAACGGTTTTTTTAACAAATACTTAATGGGGTCTAAAAAAAACTAAGCACCTATTAGTTTAGATCATAATATCCACCTAATCTGCGCTTTAAGCTCAGTTTTACGGCCGTGTTCTATCTCGTCAAGTCCTGAGCCAACAGATTCCTTTCCGGGGTAAATAGTTTGTGCTAACCGAAACCAAAACGACAGCTTTTTGCCCAGGTCATAATTGAGAAGCATGTAATAACGGTACCCTTTATCAAAAAATGCCGGGATGGAATAACTATATAGCAAATCATTTTCATAAGCATAAATTCTTGAATTATAATCGTCCGTTTCAAAGTACTGGAGCCGGATTATTCCTGAAAATGGCCGTAATTGAGGCCGGAAAATAATATCAGTATAGATTAGAAAGCCAGTTTCCCTGTTGCCTCCCTGCTTGTCATACCATATTGTTTCCAACCGGTTTCGCATTGAAAAATCACTGCTTACCTTGTAGAAAAGCTGCACCCTCCAGTTTTGCCGGGGCAAGCGATCCAGGAAGTTAGTAGCTGTAGTATTTTCAGGGTGGTTGGCTTGTTTAGATTCGTTGCGGAACCTCGTATATACCTCAAGGTTCCGGTCCCGCCTGTAACTCAGTTGAACAAGGAAATCTGTTCCGGTTCCGGGAGCATCCACTAAATATTTAAGCCAGGGAAATTTAAAAATGTCCGCATAAGCATCCAGCTTCCATCCATTTGCAGGTCTGATGCTGATACCTGTATAAAACCCCGTTTCATTAGTGGGATAAGAATTCTCTGTAAACGCATTCCCATATACTGCCTGGTAAGAAGCAGAAATAGTCCGCTGTACAAAAGATATGTCAACCCGCGGATCTACACTTACTAACAAACCGCTCATAAATGCTTTACCGGAATTTCGATCCATCGCAGCTTCGCCAAAGAGATGAAGGTTTTTATACGTATAGCTGTAATCAATACTTAAGTTATACCAGCTTCTGCCATTGACTGCATACAAATTATAGGGTTCATCTCTCTTCTGCACCGGCTTTGAAAATTGATAATACACTGCATTCATTCCAATATGCCAGCGGTTGCCACGATATACCAGATTACCGCCGAAGGAAGTTTGAGTCACTTTATTACGGTTTTCAATCTCGCTGGCAGTTCTGTGATACCCTGAATTCAGAAAAGAAGAAACAAAATCTTCGTTGTTTGCTGTATCAGCAGCAAAGCTGGCACTCAGCTTACGAATAGACACAAACGAAGTTGCTTCTATTCCCCCCTTTTTGATAGTAATACCAACACCCCGGTTAAAATAAAATTCTCCTGCCGAATTATAAGGTCGCAGTACAGGAGATTGCCGTTTTACTCCCAGAACGTCTGCACTTTTTTTAAAAGCCAGGCTCTGCCATTGAATTAAGCCCTGGCCCATATTTACAGTAAAATCTCCGATGGCTAATGATTGTATCAGACCCAGTTTTCTGGCAAATAAATGAAAGGAATAAAAATCAAAGCCTTTAGACTGTGCCCCTTTGAAAAACGGTTCTCCCGCATCCTTATCTGCAACTACGCCATACTGTAATAAGTTTTTAAATGAATACCGGTAGCGAACAAAAAAACGTTGAGGACTGCCAAGGTATTTTGTACCCGTTGCAGCATTATCGAAACCCCTGGCCTTTTCCAATACCTGCGATAAACGGAATAACAGGCTGTGATCTCCGTCTTTAAACCGGGAGCCCAGTTGTTCAGTTACGGAAACAAAAGCTGTAACAGTGATATATGGCAATAGCTTCCTGATTGTATTAATATCCCAGGCTGGAACTGCCTGCAATTCATAAAGACTGATCAGCCTTCCGAACAAATTCCGGTAATGGATAAAACTTTCGATTTGAAGATCAGTCAGCATTCCCAGTTCTTTTAAATCGTTGCTTTCCGCTGTATTCAGATTAATTGGATTCTTTCTGAAATACTCTAATTGCTGCAAATAAGAATCATCTTCCGTTTCTGACTGGTCTGTATCAGCAAGATTTTCCAGTTGTTGCTCAGTAGTAACAGGTATTTCCTGCGCATAAGTGTTCAGCACTGAATACGGAAAGAGTAACCCTATAAACAGCAACTTCCTCATTGGTTATTTTCTTTGAAGTTGAAGATCACAAGTACACCCGGAGTAATTCCAAGTTGCGGGTGATAACTGGTTGTGATATCCAGCCGGAATGATTTCCAGAACAGGCCAACACCCGCCCAGCCAGATGTAGTGCCTGATGACAGCCCCACCCTCGCCAGCAATTGCGGAATGACCTTGTATTGAAAACCGGCATTCACGTTAACAGACTGGTTTTCTTCTTTTATAATTTCTGCGCTGACAAAGAATTTGTCCGATGCCTCATAGCCCAATCCCAGTGTATAAACTGAAGGTAATTTCTCCTGCTGCCCTTTTCCGAATTTCCCTCCTATAGGGTTATTCATATGTATCCCTGCATGCAATTTTTCAGTAAGATGTGATACGGCGCCCAGTTCGAAACTTATAGCAGAAGCATTTCCATAACCGGCAATCCGGATAGCATTATAATTAAACCGGGCTCCGGCATCCAGTTTGTTCCCCAGCTTTCTGCTATAAGCAAATCCCAGTTTAGTTTCATTATAATCACTGTAACCAGAATTAGTCATATTTAAACCAAAATTTCCGGAAGAGGTTTTTATACCAGCGGCTGCCTGGTAGTGGCTGAGTTCCCTGAGCAAAAATTTTCGCTCTGTGTATATACCTGCAGCTACATTTTTTAATTGCGCCAGCGATGCAGGATTGGAGGTATAAGAAAAAACATCTGCATGGAGGATACTGTATGCTCCAAGGCTGACATAAGGTGCTGCCACCGGGCGGCGAAGTAGCTGACTTTGGGCGACCAGTGCGAAGCAGATAAGGTTTAATAAAATAACTACGTTTCGCAACAGCAGTTAATTTGTCCGGTAAGTTACACGGAAGCTTTGTGGTAACAAAATAAAAAACCGATCTATTTGGGCTGCACGGGGGATGCCGTTACCTTTGCGCCATGCAAATTTTAGATGGTAAAAAAGCATCCCAGGCGATACGCGATGAACTGAAAATTGAAGTAGCCCAGTTGTCCATTGAAGGAAAAAAAATACCCCACCTGGCAGCTGTTCTTGTTGGTACAAACGGTGCCAGCGAAACCTATGTGGCCGCCAAAGTGAAAGCTTGTGAAGAAGTGGGTTTTAAATCCACCCTTATCAGGATGGAAGAAGAAATAACTGAGAATAAATTACTGGAAGCAATTGAAGCACTGAATAATGACCCGGATGTGGACGGCATATTAGTACAACTTCCATTACCCGGACATATCAGCGAACAAAAAGTAATTGACACCATTGACCCGGACAAAGATGTAGATGGTTTTCACCCGGTGAATGTGGGAAAGATGGTGCAGGGGCTTCCCACTTTTGTACCTGCAACTCCACACGGTATTATGTTATTGCTCGAACATTATAAGATCGACACGAAAGGGAAACATGCGGTAGTAATCGGCCGGAGCAATATTGTCGGAAGGCCGATGAGTGTTTTAT
Organism: Chitinophagaceae bacterium UBA4411; assembly: GCA_002400415.1. Lineage (GTDB taxonomy): Bacteria > Bacteroidota > Bacteroidia > Chitinophagales > Chitinophagaceae > CADEDV01. Next base: position 629,450 of record DGQP01000005.1, on the reverse strand, counting down.
TAAGCGGCAATACCAACCCCGGAAATTGCACGGTCACCATTTGCCACTCCCAAACAAAAGATCTGAAAGCGTTTTGTTTGCAGGCTGATATTATCGTCGCTGCGTTAGGCCGTCCGGAATTTGTAACAGCTGATATGGTAAAAGAAGGAGCTCTCATAATTGATGTGGGTATTACACGGGTAGAAGACAATACAAAAAAATCGGGCTTTAAACTAAAGGGTGATGTGCAGTATGAATCAGTTGCCCCTAAATCCTCCTGGATTACTCCCGTACCTGGTGGTGTTGGACCCATGACCATTGCGGCCCTGATGAAAAACACTTTCAGGTCCTGCCTGCAAAAAAATTAAAAATTTATTTATACCAGGGATAAAGTGGAAATGACCAGTGGAAAAATTCATATCACAGCGCTACCGGTAATGGAGCATTTTTATACCCTCCAGGGTGAAGGTTTCTACCAGGGACGGGCTGCTTATTTTATTCGTCTCGGTGGTTGTGATGTAGGCTGTGTCTGGTGTGATGTAAAAGAGAGCTGGGATGCCGGGAAACACCCTGAAGTTGAAATCACGAACTTAGTTGCAGCAGTAAAAAAAACTCCTGCAGAGCTGGTAGTCATCACCGGCGGAGAGCCACTCCTGCATAACCTGGATGAATTGACAGCTGCATTGAAAGCAGCCGGCCTTCAAACCAATATTGAGACCTCCGGTGCGCATCCGGTAAGCGGCAATTGGGACTGGATCTGCCTTTCTCCCAAAAAATTCAAAGCACCTTTACCCGAAGTGGTCGCCCTCGCCAGCGAATTGAAAGTGATCATTTTCAATAAATCCGACTTTGAATGGGCGGAGAGATATGCAGCACAGGTTGCTACATCCTGCAAACTTTACCTGCAACCTGAATGGGAAAAAGCCGCACAGGTAACCCCGCTGATTATTGATTATATTAAGACCTACCCGCAATGGGAATTGAGCCTCCAGCTTCACAAATACATCCATGTTCCCTGACCGGGCAAACCTTTATTTCCTTTTTTTCTTCTCTGGCAGGAATAAAATTGATTTAGTTTCGTTATTGAAAATCAACAATTCCTGTTCATGAAATACCCTTTTGCATTTGTTGTTCCCGCCGTTTTTCTTTTATGCTCTTTTTCCCTGGCAGCACAACACTATGATGTTTCTAAAGTCAATAAAAAGGCGGTCAGTCTTCATAATGAGGCCCTGACCAAGGCAGAAGATGATAAAGACGAAGAAGCCATAATACTTTTAAAAAAAGCTATTGGGATCGACAGCGGCTACCTGGATGCGTATTTTTTCCTGGCATCAATTTACAGCAATAACAAAAGGTATCCTGAGTGCATTGCCGTTTATGAAAAAGCATTTCCTATAGACAGTTTTTATTCTTTTGAATATCATCTGCCCTATGCCATTGCATTGGCCGGGACCGGCCAGTTTGAAAAAGCACTGAACAATATCAACAAGCTGCTTGAAGCACCTGTATTAAACCCTAACACACGCAGGGCAGGCGAATTCAGAAAACGTTCTTTCGAATTTGCCGTGAATATGGAAAAGAAAAATTTAAACAAAAATTACGTTTTTGCTCCTCGCAATCTTGGTGAAAGTATTAATACAAAAGAATCGGAGTATTTTCCTTCGCTAACAATCGATAATAAAGAACTTGTATTTACAAGAAATTTAAATCGCTCAAACGAAGATTTTTTTTACTGTCAGAAGGAAGGAGATAACTGGACCGCCGCCCAACCAATGTATGGCGATATCAATACGCCTATGAATGAAGGTGCACAAAACATTTCTCAGGATGGGCAATGGCTTGTTTTTACCGGGTGTTACAGAAGAGATGGGTTTGGCAGCTGTGATATTTATATTTCATATCTCACCGACCAGGGATGGAGTGACGCCGTTAATATGGGAGGTAAAATAAATTCAGAGTTTTGGGATTCTCAGCCCTGTTTATCCCCCGATAAAAGAGACCTTTATTTTGCCAGCCGTGTTCCCGGTGGTTATGGGGGCAGTGATCTTTATGTTTCGCATTTGCTGCCCAATGGTAAATGGAGCGACCCGGAAAACCTGGGACCGGGCATCAATACTCCCGGTGATGAGCAATGCCCTTTTATACATGCCGATAACCAAACATTATACTTTACTTCCAATGGTCATCCCGGTTATGGAGATGCAGACCTGTACTATGTACGAAAAGGGCCTAACGGAGCCTGGAGTAATCCGGTCAACCTTGGATACCCGATCAACACTATTAATCAGGAAGGGACTTTATTTATTTCTTCTGATGGTAAAACAGCATACTACTCCAGTGACAGGAGCGATAGTAAAGGGGGGCTTGACATATACAGTTTTGAATTAAGAGAAGATGTTCGCCCTTATAAAACATTATGGGTAAAAGGCCGGGTATTTGATTCTAAAACCAAAAAGGGATTGCCCTCTTCTGTGGAACTGATTGATTTGGCGGCCAAAGAGCCGTTATCAAAAGTACAAACGGATGAAACGGGTCATTATCTCATTACTCTCCCGGTGGGAAAAGACTATGCTTTCAACGTAAACAGGAAAGGATATTTATTTTTCTCTGATAATTTTTCCCTGTCTCAATCATCACCCGATTCGGTATACGAAATGAATATAGGACTGCAACCGATAGAAGTCAATGCTTCTGTTGTGCTGAACAATATTTTTTTCGATGTCAATAAATTTGACCTGAAACCTGCTTCACAAATAGAACTGGGCAAGTTAGTGCAATTGCTGAATGAAAATCCTTCACTGAAAATTGAGATCGGCGGCCACACTGATAATGCAGGCAAACCGGCTGACAACCAGACCTTGTCAAATAACCGGGCCAAAGCCGTAGTTAACTATTTAACGAGTAAAGGAGTTGCCGCCGCCAGGCTGGTTGCGAAAGGTTATGGAGAAACAAAACCCGTTACTGATAATACAACTGAAGAAGGCCGGGCAAAAAACCGGCGAACAGAAATGAAGATAACGGGTCAGTAATTGAAAAAACCTGTTGCTGTGATATTGCCGATTGCTTTATTTTTAAGGAAGCAATGACCAACGACCTGCTATACCAGATTGCCTTATCCCTTACTCCTAATATCGGCCCTGTACAGGCAAAGATACTGGTGGACCAATTCGGCACGGCCGAATCTGTATTCAAAGCAAGGGCGACAACTTTAAAAAATACTGAAGGTATTGGTGAGGTAAGGGCTGCCTCTATCAAAAAATTCGATCAGTTCAATAAAGCAGAAGAAGAAATAAAATTTATTGAGAAATACTCCATTCAGCCTTTATTCATTACTGATGCAGTATACCCGCAGCGTTTACTGAATTGTTATGACTCACCTGGATTACTGTTTTATAAGGGCTCGGCTGACCTGAATGCAACAAAGATTGTTGCCGTTGTGGGAACAAGAAACCACACCGACTATGGCAAGCAGGCTACTGAAAAACTCATCAAAGACCTGGCAAAACAAAATATACTGGTGGTTAGCGGCCTCGCTTATGGCATTGATGCCATTGCTCACAAGACAGCTCTGAAAAACAATTTATCTACTATTGGTGTTTTGGCACACGGGCTCGACCAGATATACCCCCTGCAACATGCAGGATTGGCCAAAGACATGGTCAAAAAAGGCGGGCTTCTCACTGAATTCCGCAGCCGTACCAATCCCGACAAACATAATTTCCCGACCCGAAACCGCATTGTGGCAGGGATGAGTGACGCCACTATCGTTATTGAAACAGGTATCAAAGGCGGCAGTATGATCACCGCTGAACTGGCCAATGGGTATAACAAAGATGTATTTGCCTTCCCGGGGAAAGTAACTGACAGTAAAAGTGCAGGTTGTAATTATCTTATCAAAAATAATAAGGCTATGCTGCTGACCGATGCTGAAGAACTACTACAGGTAATGGGCTGGAAAGAAAAGGCAGAAAGTCCTGGTGCAAGAAAAAGGCAAAAGGAGCTTTTTATCGAACTGACTCCTGATGAAAAGATCATTATTGCCATCCTGAATGAAAAAGGAATTGTTAATATTGATGAAATCAATCTCCGCAGCGGCCTCAGCAGCAGTGCTGTTGCCGCTGCTGTATTAAGTCTTGAATTACAAAACCTGATATTATCTTTGCCGGGTAAACTTTATCAGCTTGCCTGAGTGATTGAGGCAACAGATTGAGTTGTTTTGTTGTCATAGTTTTTTACTAAAAATCAACTGTTGCAGATCCAGATGAGATGGTTTAATAAAGTCAGTTTCCCCATCATTATTTTATTGTTTGTTTTATGGACAGACGATGCAATGGCTCAGCCCTGTACCACTTTGGGGCAAACGCCTTCCACGGCCTTCCCGGTTTGCGGGACTACTACGTTTACCCAAAATTCTGTTCCTCTCTGTAATACCAATAGCATGTTCGTACCCGGCTGCTCCAATGTACCGGGTGGTGCTCTTTATGAGAATAAAAATCCTTTTTTTTACAAATTCACCTGCTATACGGGCGGCACATTAGGTTTTTTGATCACCCCGCTGGCTGCTAATGAGGATTACGACTGGCAGCTTTACGATATCACCGGCCTTGACCCCAACCAGATCTTCACAAATACAAATATTGTAGTTACCGGCAACTGGTCTGGTTCTTACGGGCCAACGGGAGCATCGGCCACCGGGGCAAACATTATCCAATGCGGATCGGTTCCTTCGGATAATGTACCCACATTTGCTGCCATGCCCACCCTGATCGCCGGCCACCAGTATTTATTAATGATCAGTCATTTTTCAGATACACAAAGTGGTTATACTCTTTCGTTTGGTGGTGGCACTGCCGTTATCACCGACCCCACACAGCCGCATATGCAAACAGCCAAAGCTGATTGTGATGGCACAAAGATTACCCTGAAGCTGAATAAGAAAATACGATGCAACAGCCTGACGGCAGGAGGAACCGAATTCAGTTTATTACCCGCAGTAACAACAATAACCGGAGCTGTTGCCAGTAGTTGCACTTCCGGCTTCGACCTAGATTCTGTCACTCTTACATTAGCAGCCCCATTACCGAACGGTAATTATCAATTAGTGATCAACGACGGTACTGACGCCAACACCCTGCTTGACATTTGCGGATCTTCCATCCCGCAAAATGAACAGGTGCCTTTCCAGTATTTTATTCCCCAACCCATTTTTGCTGACAGTATCGGACGTGTGGGTTGTGCTCCTGATTCTATTAAGATTTATTTCCCGAAAAAGATCAGCTGCAACAGTATTGCAGCCAATGGAAGTGATTTTTCAATCGCAGGACCAAGTCCTGTTGCTATTGCATCCGCCAATGGTAATTGTGTGAACGGAAAAACGGATTATGTAGTTGTTCACTTTACATCACCTATTTTTAACAAAGGAACTTACCAGGTAACTTTAAAAGCCGGTACCGATGGCACAGTTCTGATTGATGAATGCGGGCAGCAAACACCCGTTCAAACACTTTCTTTCAGGACGGAGGATACAGTATCTGCAGCTTTCAGTTATACCCAGGCATTATCCTGCCGGGAGAATAAGATAACGTTCAACCATGATGGTGCCCACGATGTGAACAATTGGATATGGACTTTTAATAATGGTTCTCCTGTCCGTACGCAATCGCATACTATTGTTTTTCCGGCTACCAGCACGAATACGATTCAGCTTATCGTCAGTAACGGCGTTTGCAGCGATACTACGAATCAGACACTTGTTCTTGACAATGAGGTAAAGGCTTCTTTTACTATGCCTGACATTATCTGCCCGGAGGATAAATTAGAAGTTGTCAATACCAGCACCGGGCAAATCGATGCCTGGCAATGGAAATTTGATGTAATTACTAACAGTACACAAAAAGATCCAGCCCCGGTTAGTTTCCCAACCCTGTCGACAGAAGCTTATTATACAGTCAAATTATTGGCTTATAATAATACACTGGGTTGTGTAGACAGCGCAACTCATACACTCACCGTACTGAATCATTGTTATATCGATGTACCTACGGCGTTCACCCCGAATAATGACGGACTCAATGATTTCTTCTGGCCTTACAATGCACTGAAGGCCGACAATCTTGATTTCAAAGTATACAACCGCTGGGGGCAACTGGTATTTTATTCCCGGGACTGGAGAAGTAAGTGGAATGGGAAATGGAATGGCGTGGAGCAGGCTTCCGGTGTTTACGTCTGGATGCTGAGCTATACACACCGGGATACTGGTAAGAAAGTATTCCAGAAAGGTACGGTGATGCTGATCCGGTAAGCCGATTTGGAACCAATATGTTCCCCACCCTATCTTTGCACATGGCAACAAGAAATACTCCCCCCGCAACAACAAATTCCTCTAAATTTTTCGGTGAAGGCCTCACGTTTGATGACGTGTTATTACAACCCGGTTACAGTGAAGTGCTGCCGCGTGATGTTAATATCCAGAGCCGCCTGACCAAAGACATTACCCTCAATGTGCCCCTGCTGTCGGCAGCAATGGATACCGTAACAGAAGCTTCACTGGCTATGGCGCTGGCAAGAGAAGGGGGGCTTGGCATCCTCCACAAAAACATGAGCATTGAAAAACAGGCCGAGCAGGTGCGGAAAGTAAAACGAAGTGAAAGCGGTCTGATCCTCGACCCGGTCACCCTGATGCCTGATGCCACAGTAGGAGATGCATTACGCCTGGTAAGAGAAAATAAAATAGGCGGGATTCCCATTATAGATAAAACAGGAAAGTTGGTTGGTATTCTCACCAACCGGGATCTCCGGTTTGAAGATGACCCGAGACGAAAAGTGAGTGAAGTAATGACAAAGGATAACCTGATCACTGCTCCGGAAGGAACAGATATGAAGAAAGCCGAGATCATTCTTCGCCAGCATAAAGTGGAGAAACTTCCTGTTGTGAATAAGAATGGAAAGCTGACGGGGTTACTGACCTATCGCGATATCCTGCAATTAAAAAGTTTCCCGAACGCAGTTAAAGATACTTATGGACGCTTATTAGTAGGAGCAGGAGTCGGCATCACCAAAGACATGCTGGACCGTGTGGCAGCTCTGCAACAGGTGGGTGTGGATGTCATCGCTTTAGACAGTGCACATGGCCATAGCAAAGGTGTCATCACGGCTTTAAAAAATGTAAAGAAGAATTTTAAAAAAATAAATGTCATTGCAGGCAATGTAGGCACTGCTGCTGGTGCAAAAGCCCTCGCTGAAGCAGGAGCTGATGCCATAAAAGTGGGTATCGGGCCTGGATCCATTTGTACTACCAGGATCGTGGCGGGTGCGGGTGTGCCGCAACTGACAGCCGTAATGGAAGCCGCTGCTGCCGTGAAAGGGAAAAATATACCTGTCATCGCTGATGGTGGTATCCGTTATACTGGCGATATGGTAAAAGCCTTAGCAGCTGGTGCTGATTGTGTGATGATGGGAAGTGTATTTGCCGGAACAGAAGAAAGCCCCGGTGAAACCATTATCTACGAAGGAAGAAAATTCAAAGAATACCGTGGCATGGGTTCGCTCGGTGCCATGGCTACCGGCAGCAGCGATCGCTATTTCCAGGATGTGGAAGACGATGTCAGGAAATTTGTACCGGAAGGAATTGAAGGCCGTGTGGCTTATAAAGGAACATTGAAAGAGATCGTATATCAATATGTCGGCGGGTTAAGAGCAGGCATGGGTTATTGTGGGGCCAGAAACCTGGCTGAGTTAAAGAAAGCCACCTTCATCAAAATCACCAATGCCGGGATGAGGGAAAGCCATGCACATGATATTGAGATTACTAAAGAAGCGCCAAACTACAGCAGAAAATAATAAACATAAGTTGTAAGTTCCCTTTCTGCGAATTTTCAAATGTGTTTTCACACAGCAGGTCGGAAACTTACAACTTATACTTCAGCAATTACTGTTACTCATCTCCCAGCACCTGGAAAACGATTTTCTGTGTACGCCATGCTTTCACCTGTCTTCCGTTCTGAACCGCAGGTACCCATTTCTCTGCTTTTTTCAGCACACGTACAGCTTCTTCTTCCATCCCATAACCAACAGAAGAAATTGGTTTGATCTGGCTTACTGATCCGTCCACATCAACAACAAATTGCACCAGTACCACGTAATTTCCGGGAGCAGCTCCATTATCAATTGGCGTATTGGGGTTCAGGTTCCTGGTTAAGAATTTTTCCCAGTTACCGGCAAATTTTGCATCAATCTCCACTTTCTCAAATATCTCGGGCTCAGGGTTTTTGGGTATGTCAATAATGCCTTTACCATCATCAAGAGGTTTATCGGGAACAACCATACCATCATCAATAATACCATCTTGTTTCTTCACATCAATTTTTGCATCTGCAAGATCATCCTGGGTTGGCGGTGGTTCTACCACCTCTTCGTCATCAACGATATCCATGTTGGTTAGTTGCTCAGTACGAACTTCCGGCTCAGGCTGTGGTTGTTCGGGTTCAGGTTCAGGCAATTGTTCCTCTTCCGGAGTAATTTCAGAAATGGTCACCTCGGTGATCTTCATATCATCCTTTGGTTTCGGACTGACAGAAGATGCAATCGCAGCTCCTGTAAAAGCAAGTCCCACTACTGATACAGTTATCAGCAACGATTTTTTAATACGGCTTGAATACGTCTTGCGGAGGTCATAGGCTCCGTAGGCTTTGTTCCTGTCATCAAAGATCAGGTCAAGTAGGTCGGCAGAGAGAATTCTGTTGGTATCCATGGTTTAACTTTTGCTAATGAGACAGGCTCATTTTCCTTTTCCATAAAAATTTATTTTTATGGAAATATTCCCGGTTGGTATCACCGGCGGTAACCAATACTTTTACCAAAATAATTCTCCTTGAAAAAATTCTTCGGTTTTATAAGCCTGCTGGCTTCTTTATTCAGTTCGGCACAAACTACTGCTGAACAAACAACAGACAGTTGTCAACTGACCATCAGCCTGCTGACCTGCACACCGGGTGAAGAATTGTATTCTTCCTTTGGTCATAGTGCTATCCGTGTAACGGACGATAACGCCAATACTGATCTCGTTTTCAACTACGGCACATTTGATTTTAATGATCCCCACTTTTATAAAAAATTTGTACAAGGCAAACTACTCTACTTTGTTTCCGTTGACGAACTGAATAATTTCCTGGCGGAATATGATTATTTCAAAAGAGGAGTAACGGAGCAGGTGCTGAATCTCAGTTGCGAGCAAAAGCAAAAATTAGTTGCTGCTCTTTTTGAAAATGCCAGAGAAGAAAACAAATATTACCGCTACGATTTTAATTATGACAACTGTACCACCCGGCTGCGGGATATGATCGAAAAGATAACAGGAGGCCCGTTACAAACCACGAATATATTACCGGACAGCAACACTACATTCAGAAACCTGATACATGATTATTTGCAAAAAGGTAACCAATACTGGAGCCAGCTGGGTATTGATATTTTACTCGGCAGTCCTTTAGATAAAAAGATCACGAACCGGGAAGCCATGTTCCTCCCCGATTATTTACTGATGGCTTTTGACAGTGCAGTAACCGGGAATAAGAAACTGGTCTATGAAAAGGAAAGCCTCCTGCCTGCTGTCGCCAACCGCCATGACAAATCCTATTTTACCCCCGTTCTTGTTTTTGCCATATTATTCCTGCTGATTACGGCACTGAGCTTATTCAGGCAACATTCCTCCCCTGTCTTCTTTAAGATTTTTGATTTTAGTTTTTTTCTTGCACTCGGGCTTTTAGGGCTATTGTTAGTTTTTATGTGGTTCGGCACAGAACATGCTATGTGTAAAAACAACTTTAACCTGCTCTGGGCATTACCTCTCCATACCATTGCTGCCTTTTTTATTTTCAGTAAAAAAGAATGGGTACAATTTTATTTCCGTTTTATCTTTTTTTACAGCCTTGTCTTGCTGGGTGCCTGGTTTGCTTTACCACAGCAGTTGAACACGGCCCTGATACCGGTATTGGGTATCATTATTGTGAGAAGTCACTTCATTTCAAAAAAAGCCACTGAGGCACAGAAACACTGAACTACTGGAGATATTTTTCTTGTAAAGACATAAAAGCTTTAACCATTAAAATAATAGCCATGGAAAAGAAAAATTTCAATCCAGAACAGTACCCGCTTCAGGAAGAAACAGAACAGATCATTAAAACAGGAATTGAGATTCACCGGCTATTAGGAGCAGGCTTCCTGGAAATTGTTTACAAAGATGCTTTTGAATATGAATACCGTAAACAAGCTATTCCTTTCGAACGGGAAAAAGAATACCAGATACAGTATAAAGAAGTGATTCTTCCTCACCGATTTTTTGCAGATTTTGTTGTTTTCGATAAAGTAATTGTTGAAATAAAGGCTAAAGAAGGTGGAATTGCCGAAGAAGATTATGCCCAAACAATTAATTATTTACGATGTTCCGGTTGCAAAGTTGGCTTAATTTTAAACTTTGGGAGAATGAAACTGGAAATTAAAAGAGTGGTGTTTTGATTTTGTAACGCCGCTGAAGCACAGCGGCACTGAATTGTTCAGTACCTGTTTTCTGTGCTTCAGTGATTCAGTGGCCACAATGAAAAAACAAATAGCAATACAACAAAATCTGCTTCGCTATGAAGTGGTTGGTAATGGCAAACCCGTTGTACTCATACACGGATTCGGAGAAAACAGTGATATATGGAATAACCAGGTTGGTTTCCTGAAAGATTCGTATCAACTGATCATACCTGAATTACCCGGCTCCAGCCAATCAGACCTGATTGACGACATGAGTATAGAAGGTATGGCCGGAGTGATCAAACAAATACTGGATCAGGAAAGAATCGAAAAATGCACTCTCATCGGCCATAGCATGGGTGGCTATATTACCTTAGCATTTGCTGAAAAATACCCGGAATTGCTGAATGGCTTTGGTCTATTTCATTCCACGGCTTACGCAGATAGTGAAGAAAAGAAAACCACCCGGAAAAAAGGGATTGCCTTTATTGAGCAGCATGGAGCCTTCGAGTTTCTCAAAACAGCCACCCCAAACCTCTTTTCTGCCCGTACCAAAGACGAACGGCCTGAATTAATCGACCGGCAAATAGGCGGTTTGAGCAACTTTTTACCCTCCTCACTCGTTTCTTACTACCAGGCGATGATGCAACGGCCCGACCGGACCAATATTCTGAAAACCAGTGCTGTTCCGGTACTTTTTATCATGGGTGAAGATGATAATGCCGTCCCCATAAAAGACGTACTGGAGCAATGTCATCTGCCCGGAAAATCGTACATTCATGTACTTAATTATTCAGGCCATATGGGTATGCTGGAGGAAGCTGATAAAAGCAACAAGGCCATGGTGTATTTTTTAGCTGAAATATGATACTCATTTTTGACCGGTCCTATCAATGAAACGAATTCTACTTCTCATATCAATTATTCTTTTTGTAACCGTACCTGCCTTTTCCAACCACATTACCGGGGGGGAAATGTTTTATACATTAGTCAGCCAGAATAGTAATAGTTATACCTACCAGGTAACGCTGAAATTATACAGGGATTGCTTTTCAACAGGAGCCCAATTAGATGCCAGTGCTCCAATTGCCATTTATGATAAATCTACTGGAACAATGTTCTGGTCTTCCAGTATCCCCCGAACACAAATGGCGACACTGAACTTAGGATCGCCGGATCCGTGTATCAATAACCCTCCGGCAGTTTGCTATGAAGTAGGATTCTACACATTTGAAGTTACATTACCCGAGTCTGCAAGTGGTTATACAATTGCTTACCAGCGCTGTTGTCGTATTGCCGGAATCAATAATCTTATCGGTTCCAGTTCAGTTGGTGCAACTTATACAGCTGAAATACCGGGCACTTCACTATTACCCAATGCGCCGGCTAATAACAGCGCAAAGTTTGTAGGGACCGACACGGTGATTGTTTGCGCCAATAACGCTTTTAGTTACAGCTTTGCGGCTACAGATGATGACGGAGATCTGCTTTCTTATTCTTTCTGTGATGCCTTTACTGGCGGAACATCCAGTGCGCCGGCTCCTAATCCGCCATCGGGTCCTCCCTATTCATGGGTTCCCTATTCAGGTGGCGGGTTCAATGGTTCATCTCCTTTAGGCTCTGCTATATCTATTAATACCTCAACCGGTTTGCTTTCAGGTATTGCCCCGGCAGCAGGTATCTATGTAGTTACCGTTTGTGTAAGCGAGATCAGGAATGGGGTAACTATTGCCACCCAACGAAAAGACCTGCAGATTAAAGTAGGTGATTGTGACAGGGCAAGAGCAACTTTAAACCCGGAGTATGTAAGCTGTGATGTAACGGGTGATCCTTTTACGTTAACGTTTTCGAATAATACACCAAGTGCACTGATCAATTCATATAACTGGGATTTCGGTGACCTGGCGAGCGGTGCCAATAATACGTCAACCGTTCCCAACCCATCGCATACTTTTAGTGACACCGGTGTATATACCATTAAATTAGTTACCAACCGGGGCCAGGCCTGTTCAGATTCTGCTACGGCGATTGTAAAAGTCTTTCCCGGCTTCTTTCCTGGTTTTACCACGGTCGGGATATGTTACCTGAACCCCGTACAATTTATTGATACGACAAGAACCGTCTATGGTACCGTAAGCAGCTGGAGCTGGAATTTCGGCGATCTTACCGCCTTAGCCGATACTTCTCACCAGCAGCACCCAACCTGGCAATATCCCGGGCCGGGACCAAAAACAGTCAGTTTTATTGTAGCCAGTAATAAAGGTTGTATTGATACCGTGACACAGGTGCTTGATCTTCTTGACAGACCACCTTTATCCGTTGCGTTTAAAGACACGCTGATCTGTATCAACGATAATGTCCAATTACAAGCTATTGGTACCGGTAACTTCAGCTGGACACCGCTTGTTAATATCATTAATCCCAATACAGCAACACCCACCGTCAATCCGACCAGCACCACCACCTATACAGTCGAATTAGAGAATAGTGGTTGCCGTAACCAGGATACTGTAAGAGTACGGGTAGTTGGTTTTGTGACCCTGAATGAAATGGCGGATACCACCATCTGCGCCACCGACCCGGTGCAGTTACAGGTCAGCAGTGACGGGTTACAGTTTCAATGGACACCTGCACCCGCTGTTAGCAATGCAACTATTCAAAACCCTATAGGTATTGCCGGCGGTACACAAACTTATACCGTAACCGCCACTATTGGTTCCTGCAGGGCCACAAAAGATATCAATGTATTTGCTGTTCCTTATCCAATTGCCAATGCCGGGAATGATACCACTCTGTGCTACAACACACCGGGGCAACTGAACGGATCGCATGACGGATCCTCTTTTACGTGGACGCCTGCCAATTACCTGAGTAATCCCAATATATTAAACCCGGTTGTCACACCTCCGCGAACAACGCAGTATGTACTTTCAAGTTTTGACACACGGGGCTGTCCCAAACCGGGCAGGGATACAGTTTTGATAACCTTGTTACCAAAAATACAGCCCTTTGCCGGTCGTGATACAGCGGTGATCATCGGGCAGCCTTTGCAGTTCAATGCGGAAGGAGGCGTGAGCTATTTGTGGACACCATCAACCGGGCTCAATAATCCAGGTATTGCCAATCCCATTGGCATTTATGACGGCAGCTTTGATGATATCCGCTACCGGGTGGATGTGTTCAATGCTGCTGGTTGTTTTGATTCTGCCTTTATCCATGTAAAAATATTCAAGACCGTCCCTTCTATATTTGTTCCAACCGCCTTTACACCTAACAATGACGGGCTGAATGATGTGATACGGCCAATTGCCGTTGGTATGAAAGAAATCAGGTATTTCCGCATCTATAACCGGTGGGGCCAGCTGGTTTTCCATACCACCACCAACGGGCAGGGATGGGATGGCCGCATCAACGGATCACCGCAGGCCACCAACGTATTTGTCTGGATGGTCAGTGCCACCGATTATCTTGGCAATCCCTATTTCCGGAAAGGAACGGTTACCCTGATCAGGTAGCCCGGTCAGTTGTAAATTATTATTCTCTGCCAAAAACTTACTTTAACTTGCCTGCCGCATACATGATTGACTATCGGCTAACAACTATTCACTACTATGTCAAAAATTGTTTTCATCACCGGAGCCACGGCGGGTTTTGGAAAAGCCTGTGCAGATAAATTTGCCGCAAATGGTTATGACCTGGTATTAAACGGGAGAAGAACAGAACGGCTGCAGGAGCTGGCTGAAGAACTGGAGAAAAAATTTAATGTGGCAGTATTGCAACTGGCTTTTGATGTCCGGGATGAAAAAGCGGTTTTTGATTCCATCAGCAACTTACCACTGGAATGGAAAAATATAGATGTACTGGTAAATAATGCCGGGCTGGCGCTGGGCCGTGACTATTTTGAAGAGGCCAGCCTGGAAGACTGGAATACCATGATTGATACCAATGTAAAAGGTGCCATGTATGTTGCTAAAGCTGTTTCGCAATTAATGGCAAAAAGAAATGCTTCAGAAGGAACCACAGGGCATATCATCAATCTCGGCTCTGTAGCAGGGAAAGAAGTGTATGAAAAAGGGAATATGTATTGCGCCAGCAAATTTGCAGTGGATGCTATGACCAAAGCCATGCGGATCGACCTGCTCCGCCATCGCATCAAAGTAACCTGTATCCATCCCGGTGCCGCAGAAACGGAATTTTCCTTAGTTCGCTTTAAAGGAGATGAAGCCACCGCTAAAAGTGTTTATAACGGCCTGCAGGCATTAACGGCAGCAGATGTAGCCGATGCGATTTATTACACAACCACCCTGCCTGCGCATGTCTGTATCAATGACCTGGTGATCACCTGTACCCAGCAGGCCAATGCCATCTACTTCCACCGCAATCCCGGTTAACTAAAATCAATAACCGCTTGCATTCCTTAAAGTTTTAGTCTAATTTAAATGCCCCGTTGATCTTATCCGCTCCGTGGCCTGAAACTTGCCGTGTATTCCCTACGAAAATGTACCTGTGCTATCCAATTTCAGTGACTAAAACTTTAATTCCCGTAATGGTTATCATAATTTTATATCGTTGTCCGCATTCCTTACAAAGATCCTTGTTACTCTTATGAAAAAACCGTACCTCATAACCGCCGCCTTACTGTTGTTAGCGGCAACTTCCCGTTCACAGGATGTGATCCGCCAGCAATCCTGCAGCAATGAAATTATCTCCAAACAGGTTGACAGCCTGAAAGGGCTTTATTCCAAAGATGGTTTTGTGTTACTTAAAGAAGCTTCCATTGCCATGGAAAGCGAATTTGAAATGCCTGTCATCGTTCCTCTAACACAAGGCAGCTGGTATCAATTTGTTTTTATTGGCGAATATTCTTCACGCCTCTATGAAGTAAGAATGTATGACTGGAATGAAAAACAGGTGGTATTCCAGCAAAAGAAATGGGGAGATGTGGACGGAAATGTGATTTCTTATTCTTACATACCCCAGTTTTCTGAATTTCATATGATGAAACCGGTGCAGGTAAATAAACAGAAGAAAAAGAATTTATGCGGTTATGTAATGCTGTTCAAGAAAGCGGCTCCCTCTAATGCAGATACTATCCCGCATCCATAAGACATTAATCACAGAAAACTACTAAAAAAATACCCGGCCAGTGGCCGGGTATTTTTTATTCAGTATCAGGTAAAAATTTTCTGCTATGTTACTGCGCCAGTGATATTCTTACCTGTACCCCGCCCCTGGTGTTGGTGATCGGAAAGGCATTACTGATCTTCGGTATATTCCTGTTCTGCTCAAAATAGAGTTTCAGGCTTACCCGCTTGTTCAGTATATAATCGATGGAGGGGGCAATCCGGATCACTTTCTGTCCTGCTGTACCGAAGGATGTACCCTGGTCCAGTTTACTGTTCGCTGTGGCATCATCTCTTAAACTAAAGTCCATCCGGAATGTAACATCGTTATCCAATTTCATTTTACCGATCTTCTTAATAATAGGCATTCCCTTCTTTCTCCAGTTAAAGCCAAACGTAACTTCTGTAGAGCGGCTTTCTGATAACTGGTAATCGATCAGGCTCAGGCTAAGTTGCCGGCTTTTTTTCAGTTCAAACCGGGTGGTAAGCTGGTTGGTAAATGTCATGTCCAGTTCAATCAGCGGATCAAAAGCTTCCTGGATAGTGATATTCGGAACCAGGAAATAAGGAATATAGTTGCCCGTCAATGGATCCCTGAATTCAGGATAACTGACATGGTTCCGGTCAAGGAACAGCAGTGCTGTATTAAAGCTGTTCATACTGAGTGTGCTGCGATAGCCATGCCGTATCGTAAAACTGGAAAATATCTTATCCAGTCCCGGTATTCTTGATAATCCTGTATACGTTATGTTCCAGTTTGGTTTTGGAATGATACCTGAAAATGGATTCGACCGGATATTGGGGTTTGAATTTTTCGTCAGCTTGATACTGTTCGGATCTTTACCCGTATAAGCAGCAAGAAAAGCCGGTATCACCACATCCTGTGCATAGCGGCCATACCCCTGGTAGAAACCGGGATCATTGGGATCAGCCGGCGCACCATAAGGATTTAATCCTGCCAATTTTCCTGCCAGTACAGAACGGTATCCTTCGAATTTCCTGAATGTCTCCGACACTTCATTCGGGTTGAACTTATTGAACAGTGTCTTGTAAGAGATATAACTTACACTAAAGCTACCTGTTGCATAAGGATTCAGTCTCGCCAATCCGGATGTACCCGTTGTGTCTTTATATAACTCAGAATAGTTTTTATCAAACGTCTTGTCAAGATTCAGATCAATATTAAAATCACGGAAGGGGCTTACCTGTGCTGTTATATTCAGCCGCTGATTATAACGTTGTTGGATCATAGCCGATACCAGGTCGCTCCTGGAAAAGAGCCCCTTCGATCCGAAATTATTGATCCAGTTGGTATCCGGTTGGTATCCGAAGATAAAATCAAACCCGGGTTGCCCGCTTTTCAGGTTGGAACCGAATACCTGTGTACTGTCCATATAGCCAGGTAATGTCGTTCCAAAGTCTTCAGTGTATTGTATACCTACTCTTTTTAGTGCCGTTACCAGGCCACCCACTGTTTTCACAGCGCCGCCCAATTCCATCGGCATATTCTTAGTCTGCTGTTTCAATCTTCTTCTTTCTTCCCGCATTCTTTTACGATCGGCCCTTATCGCTTTCTTTCTTTCTTTGGGCGACATTTTAGCCAGCACAGAATCAACCAGGAAGCTTTTAATCACATTGATAGGTTTCATCTGTGCAGGATTATTGCTCTTGCCTGTACTGTCTTTACCGTTCTTTTTACCAGGTGAATTATTATTCGGGTTGTTGATTGATCGTAATAATCTTGACTTATTATATAATTGTTCAAAATTAAACTCGCCGTTGATTGTTCTGGTCTGTGTATTGGACAGGGTGTTACCCAGGTCTCTTGCCAGCAGGGATGAAGCCAGCCAGTTGTATTTGGTGTTATAGGTAGCCCTCATGGTTGTCCAGTCCAGTAAAGGGAATTTCTGCGTAGGTACGTTATATGTTACTGTCACGTCCTGCTGGTACTGTGTGTTTCTTCCTCCTTTGAATAAGTTCTTACGGACAGAATCTTTTTTCTCTTTGGTATCAATACGTCCAAAAGGTTCATCTACCCGTGCATTATTAGTAGCATTAAAATCAATAGAGATGGAACGGGTAAGATTCCACTGCAGGATATAATACCTGTCAAAAGTGAAGTACTTGTCGTAAGTCTCCGGAATTTTATAAGTGCCGCCTCCCACATTTCTCGGGCGGATAGCTCCAAATTGCCGGAACACATCGGCCCGGAAAGAAAGTTGCGATGGCGCATAGTTGAAATTGAATTCTTTGACCAGTGTCAGCCATTTTGATTTTGACCTGATCAGTTTTTTAAAGGGCTCCACAAATCTTGGCTGCGGTGCATAATTATAACCAATAGCACCGCGGGTACGTCGCAACAGGTCATTTTCGATTAGCGGGTTATGCCGTTTGGTTTCGATATACGAGTAGTTGAAATCAAAATTGCTTACACTCCAGATCTTGGGCCGCTTACCATCTGTTTTTACTTTTTTGGCATTAGTCAGGTTCACCGTCTTAATGGTCGTTACATCCTGTGCATTATTGCGGATGGAATCTTTATCCTTTGCAGCAGCATCTTTTAATTTATCCTCCAGTTTGATATCAAGATCATACGGATCATATTCAGGTGTGCTGGAAGTCTGGCTGACCCCCGCATAAACAGGTAATTGAATACCGAGTTTCTTAGGCAATAACTTACCGGCATCGATATTGGCAGATATGTCGAATGTATAAACGTCTTCCCGGCTTCTTTCATTCACTCTTTGTTCCAGCGTACCAAAGCCCCGGCTTTTGGCTGTTCCTGCCAATGTTATCCCACCAAGGTCAGCCAGCCGCAGATCTACCCGTCCCAATGCAGCCCAACCTCCTTCTTCATCAAGATTAGAGAAACGCAATTCATTAAACCAGACTTCAGCACAAACAGGCCGGTTACCGGAATTTTCCACGGCCAGTAACATACCTCTTACTTCACCAAGATTGGGGTTACCGATTACCGCATATTTTCTTCCGTCAGCTAATGTTTCGCTATAATATTGTGATGGTGAGAACCCGGACCTGTTTCTCCGGCTCTTTAACCGGGTGAGCTCATCAAGATCAAAATCAAGATTATTGGCTTCGGGCCATACCAATAAGCTATCTCTTGCTCCCCAGGCTGTTTTTTTCAAAGGTATTCTTACTTCATAATAGTTACCGGCAAAGTCATTGCCAATACGGACCACACCGGTCAGTTCATCATCCAGGATAGCATCCGGATCGTTAGATGCCTCAGCATGAATAAACATTTTCAGTTTGGCATACTGCCGCATATCCAGGTTCATGGTTTTGAACACCCCACGGGATTCTTTGGAAGGAAGATTGCACAATTGCACACTAAGCGCCTGTTCATTCAGGAACAATTGCACATTATTATTGCTGTACTGCTGCTGCCTTTCAATGCCCGGGGGAATTACATAAGGAATAGGTTGCCTTGTATCATTCTCCTCCAGGTTTACTGCTAATGTGTTAACGGTAACAGGATCTGTACCCGGCAGATTCAGGTAGTTGCCGGATGTATCAATTTCATATTTGAATTTACGCCATTGGTTGCGGATCAGTTCCAGTTTACCAAAGCGCATGATCACAGAGTCATCAAAGCCGGTAACAAACATCCTGATAAAACGGATGGATTTGAAGTCGGGAATATTGCCCACTTTCACCTGGTATTGAGAAACCGGGATACGAAACAGGTACCAGGTTTCATTCCGACTGGAACCATCAGCCAGGCTGACAGGCACAACCCGTTTATCAGTGATAAAATTTGCCCCTGGCAGCATATTGGGTTTGATGTCCACCTTGTACTGGAAATATTCTTCCACTTCATTCAGTGTATTATCACGGTTCAGTTCTTCTGCATCAGGATATTGCGTAAAAGCATTTATAAACTGGCTATTATTATTCGACACCGGTGAATTTCCATGCGGGTTATTGATATTCTTATAACGTCCGAGTATACCTGTACCGGCAGCATCAAAACTTTCATCCCGGTAAGCTTTGAAATTATCAGCCGATGGATCTGTACTGGCATTCTGATAAGCAACCGAGCCACTTCCGAAGTTTGCCTGTAAATCATTCAGGTAATTTAAAAATTTTGTTTTCTCTTCATCATCAGTCAACCCGTCAAAACCCACATCCTGGTATTGCCGGTCATCCGGGTTATTGCTAAAGGCGTTGGTTACCTGCAGGGGGTTGGAAGGTACTTTGCCCCACACAGTATTATTATCAACCGGCGCCTGAATAGTGGGGGTAGGCAACCCGTTTTCATAAAATCGTTTACCATCTTTCAGCACATCTTCTGAAATATTACCGAGGTTAAAGTACAACTGGCCACCGGTTGGGTTAGCAGTATTCGTAATAAAAGGATCCTGCAGCCAGAATTCGATATACTCTATATTCCCGGTTTCAAAATCAATCTGGTCAATATTCCGCATCAGGCCGCCCCAAGAATTTTTAGGATTGGTCAGCTGTCCCTGTGCATTGAATCTTGTATTTCTGCTTTCAAAATTATACGGTCCTTTATCCTTTGGATAAAAAGCAAGGTCAAAGGTGGTTAGTAATCCCTGGCCGAAATCCAAACTTCTTTTTGGAAAAATTTCCTGCTGCAATACCTGTCTTGTTTCCGGTTTTGATAATTCAGCCAGGTTATTCCGCAAGGGGTTGCTGGAATTTCTTTTCTCCTGCAATACCGGCTCAATATTATACCAGGCTAGTTTTGCCCGGTTGTAGCCGATGGACAGATCATTTGATAAGGCCGATTCAGGGAACAAAGGCGCTGTACCATTATCATTGTTGTTTCCCTGCGGAATGGAAGCCAGTGTCCAGTTGATCAGCGGGAACCGGAGATCAATGGCAGCACGGGTGCCTTCAAAGTCATCTATATAAGAAAGGCCGCCTTTATCGTTTTTATTTGCGTTGATCTGTTTGGGGTGACCCGGCTTCAGAAAAGCCGCTTCTGCATAAGCAGTAATGGAAGACATTGCCTTGGTGGAATAGAACGGCAATTTATCCAGCCATTTCGTTAAACGGGGAATATCACTTTTATAATCCACGTCCATACCATACATTGTATTACGGACAGGATCTTCACCATAAGATTGCTTGAGGAAGAAAGGTCTTTCGCCCAGTTTGGCAATCGTACCACCGACAGTCAGTTTTTTACTGGCCAGGTAATCTAAACGCAGACCCATATAGTTCTTCTGTTGCAAACCAAAGGCGGCCTGGTTCTCAAATTGTATATTCACCGGTACACCGGATGCGATGATTGCCTGGTTTACTACCCGCAGTGTCCCCAGGTCGTAATTGATCTCGTAATCGACATTCTCCTGCAATGTTTGTCCGCCGGCTGTTACTGTTACAGACCCTCTTGGAATATTATAGCCTAACTGGTAATCACCATTGGTGCCACTTGTTTTGGAACGGCCATTTATTTTGAACCGGTTCAGGTTTGCATAAGTTTGTGCAATGGCCTTAATCGTATCATATAATGGATAGAAAAGATAGCGGTCACGTTGTGCCTGGGTGCCATACAGATAATCTAAATCATGACCGAATGGCTCCAGTACGGGAAATACAATACGGCTTTGAGAAGATATGACCGTAAATCCCTCCACGAAGTCAAACTTACCATCCGGCTGCGGATCGTTCTGGTTATTCAGCCGGTCAAGATTCAGCTGTGTGATCAATGGCTGGTATTGAAAATTCGTCAATACGTCAGTAATTGGCAAGTACCTTTTTTCACCAAGGCTTGGCTCTTCATACAATACATCCAATGTAAAATCCTGCCTTTCCAGCTGGCCATACCCAACTGAATAGACGTTTTTCATCATCAGGTCCCAGATCGGCAGATTGGTCCGCTGTGATGTTGCTTTTAATAATTTCAGGAATAACACCCGTTGTGAAGTCCCCGTGGTATCCGGTGGCACATCCTGTGAAAATTCTCCCACCTGGTACACCCGGCCCCGGAATGTATATTGAAATGCCACACCCAGCACTTCATCCGGCTGCAAAGGCTGGTTCAGCGAAAGAAAACCTATTCTCGGATTATAATAATAATCAGTCGCTAATAATTTGCGGGCAAATGTTTTTTCAAAATCCTGTACCGGCTGCAGGTTAAATCCTCCACCGGTTAAAATACTTTGCACCTGCGAAGAGTTACGGGCATTCGGGTTTGCGAGTATTGACGGATAAAGATTGTTGGCATTATTAAATGGTTTCACATCGGTGTTACCATTCGCCCAGGGACCAAAAGGCGTTGTCTCACCAAGGTCCATTAAGGCAACGATATCTCTTGTGTCGGTGGTGCTCCCGTTCCTGTTCGTTACCCATACTTCCATTTTTAATATCTGGATCTCGGAATTAACGATCGGCAATTGTTGCATGGCCGTATTAAAATTGCTTCTGAAATATTGCGACAGCAGGAAGTGACGGTTCTCATCATATTCATCTGCCTTCAGCGTAAAACTCTGCGAAGCCGTTCCGCCCTGCAACCCTAATGATTGCCGTTGTGAACGCTGGTTGGCTAATACACCTGTAACGAACAGTTTCCCAAATTGTAATTGTGTTTTTACTCCAAACAGGGATTGCGCACCAGGTATCAATGTGCTCTTGGTAGTAAAATTAACCACACCCGCCTGAAACTGGCGCAGGATCTCATCACCTTTAGCCTGGTAATCGAGCTTGATCTGGTTCTCAAAATCAAAATTCGCTAATGTGTTATAATTAATGGGCAGTTTCAGTTTGTCGCCGATATTAGCGTCCATCTGTAACTGTGAATTCATGTTAAAGTCAAACATGCCATTGTTCCGTGATCTTTCCGGTAAAGTAGGGTTTTTGATCACCTGGCCGCTGTAACCTGCCAGGATATCTACATAACCGGAAGGACGGATATCAATCTTACCATTCCCAACAATCCGGTTAAACCAGTCGCCTGATACTTTGAATACCGGCTTTGTCATCCGGCGGTTCATATTGGCCAGCAGGTTTGCTCTTTTTTTAAAATAATCTTCCTCATCCTTTTTACCCTGCATACGGATAAACTCTTCCATTGTGAAGGACGTGGGGGTGCGGTAATACTGGCTTCCTATTTTTTCAACGATATAATATTGTTTGGTAACAGGGTCATACTCCACTGTTTTCTTAATAAAAGCAGTGTCTTTTAAATCAAACGTATTCCTGTTGGGATAAGTGTAAGGATCGCCTGGCCTGTCACGCAGCGGGAAACGGGGAGTGGTGTCCGGCGGCAATTGTTGATTTGTTTGAAAAAAACGGGCACTTGCCTCCTCAGAAAAGGCAAACAACATGGCTATAGATACCAATGTACGGAAGATATGAGCAGTCTTAAGGTTCAATGTCTCTTAATCAATTAGTTTCCAGAAATATTCATTGGATATCAGATGGTACGAAGTGCTTTCTTAATCAGCTCCTCAACGGAAAGATGGGGATCTGCGGTCAGCGTCTTTTGAACAGCCAGTTCAGCAGCCTGTCTGCTGATGCCCAATGCCGTCAGAGCATTTAACGCATCTGCATGCAAAGTATTGTTTTTCATGGGTGAAATATTTGATTCCACAGGGTGTTTGGCCAGTTTATCCCGCAGCTCCACCACCATCCGCTCAGCTGTTTTTTTCCCGATACCTTTTATGCTTTCGAGGGTTTTTGTATCACCCAGGACGATGGCACGGGCCAGTTCATCCGGCTTCATATACGATAACATAACCCGGGCTGTTGAAGCGCCTATCCCCGACACCGCGATCAGTTGCTGGAACATTTCTTTTTCAGCCAGGTCGAAAAAGCCATACAGGATATGGGCATCTTCCCGTATCAGCAGGCTGGTGTGCAATATTCCCTTTTCCAGACCCTGGATCTTTGAGAACGTATTCAGGCTGATCTGTACTTCATACCCCACCCCCTGCACATCCACATGGACAACAGCAGGACTTTTGTGCACAAAATCACCTTTCAGGTAAGCTATCATGGCTGCGAAAATAAGGAATTGGGTAATTGGACCTTGGTATAAGTGCCGAAGACCGGTTTTCCTCAATTCCATCCTACCGCTTACCTTTGGGCACTTTTATTGGTAAAATTCAATCCTGCAATGAGTAAAAAAATAACAGCCGCTATTACCGCAGTGGGCGGTTTTGTTCCGGAAGACAAACTGACGAATTTTGACCTGGAGAAAATGGTGGATACCAATGATGAGTGGATCCGCACCCGCACCGGTATTTCTGAAAGACGGATACTAAAGGGCCAGGGGAAAGCCACATCGGACATGGTGGTACCGGCAGTAAGACAACTCTGTGAAAAAAGAGGTATCAGCCCTGAAGAAATTGACTGCCTGATCGTGGGTACCGTTACTCCTGATATGGTCTTCCCTTCCACAGCTAATATTGCCTGTGATAAACTGGGTGCAAAAAATGCCTGGGGGTTTGATGTATCTGCTGCCTGTTCTGGCTTTTTATACTCGCTTACACAAGGTGCCGCCCTGATTGAAAGTGGCCGTTATAAGAAGGTGGTGGTTTGCGGGGCAGATAAAATGAGTGCTATTATTGATTATACTGACCGTGCCACCTGCATCATCTTTGGCGACGGAGCCGGCGCTGTTTTACTGGAACCCAACGAGGAGGGGTATGGAATACAGGACAGCATCCTGAGAAGTGATGGAAGCGGCAGTAATTACCTGCACATGAAAGCAGGAGGTTCTTTAAAACCCGCCAGTATTGAAACGGTGATGGCAAAAGAACACTATGCTTATCAGGAAGGACAGGCTGTATTCAAATTTGCTGTAAAAGGAATGGCGGATGTAAGTGCTGAGTTGCTGGAAAGAAACAGCCTGACCGGCAATGATATTTCCTGGCTGGTACCCCACCAGGCCAATTTAAGAATCATTGATGCAACGGCCAACCGGATTGGCTTACCCAAAGAAAAAGTAATGATCAATATTGAAAAGTTCGGTAACACCACGGCAGGTACTATTCCCCTTTGTTTGTGGGAATGGGAAAACAAGCTGAACAAGGGTGATAATATTGTACTGGCTGCATTTGGCGGCGGATTTACATGGGGAGCCACACTGGTGAAGTGGGCATATGACAGCAAATAGAGTTTCTTAGTATACCTGGAAAATAAGAGACGCTTTAAAGTGTCTTTTATTTTTTATTTCTTGCCCAGATTACAAAGTCGGTTCCGGGTATTTTCTCCACTCCCAGCTGGCGGAGCATATTGACCAACTGCCCGCGGTGATAGGTGCCATGATTGAATACATGCAAGAGCATTTGAAAAACAGGCATTTTTACCTGGTCCCTTTTATTATCCCGGTATTCAAATACATGATCGAGTGAAAAATCAGATGCCGGATTGATCCAGCTCTCCCAGAGCCGGGATTGGCTGAGCAATCCGTTTACCACATCACGGGTGGTTCCTTTGAAATTATCGCTGGGGCGCACAAAGCGTTCATGCAATTTCATCCGCTGCCACCAGATGCTTTCTGCATCCCACATATGCAGCAAAGTCCGTTGCAGGCTTTCATAGCTGCTGGGAAGAGGGGCTGTTTGTTTTTCTTCCGGTAATGCCAGGATAGCTTCAGCGATGCGATTTGTGGCCCATGTGTTGTAAGCAGCCAGTTGTTTCAGTAGTTCTTTCATCGGTAATAACTTCTCTTTCGGTATTCAGTCAATTAGCAGGATATTTGTACAGCTCCCTTCAAAATTAAAAGTCTTTATATCAAATGCCCGATAATAATTTTCCACCCAAAAAAGATTCGACGGCCGGGATACTGACCGGATGGAGTTCGCTGGCTGTTCATGGCGGGCATGTAAAAGATCCGATGTATGCACACCTGGTACCCATCTATGCGAGCAGTACGTATGTGTTTGATTCTGCAGAACAGGGTATGCACCGCTTCGATGGCACTGAAGAGGGTTTTATTTACAGCCGCTGGGGAAATCCAACCATCAAAGAAGCTGAGGATAAAATAGCAGCCCTGGAAACATTCAACCTTGGTATTGAAGTCAAAGGCATTCTTCATGCTTCCGGCATGGCCGCCATTTCCACGCTGATGCTGGCCACGCTGAAGCCCGGTGATAAAATCATCAGCCATTTTTCCCTGTATGGCGGCACCAATGAACTGATCACTAAAATACTTCCGGGTCTTCATATTACACCCGTGATCATGGACATGAGGGATTTGCAAAAAACAGAAGATGCTTTAAAAGCTGACCACGCAATCAGGATGCTCTATATCGAAACCCCGGCGAATCCAACCATCCAATGTGTGGATATTGATGAGCTGACCAAACTGGCTAAAAAGTATAATTGCATAGTAGCTTGTGATAACACCTTTGCAACGCCTTATTTGCAGCAGCCTTTTAAATACGGTGTTGATTATATTGTTCATTCCACCACCAAATTCCTGAATGGACATGGAACTGCTATTGGTGGTATCCTGCTGGGAAAAGATGCGGGGCTGATGAAAACAACAATGACAAAAATTCACCGGACATTAGGTGGCAACTCCAATGCCTTTGACGCATTTTTGCTGATACAGGGAATGAAAACCCTGGAAGTGAGAATGGAACGGCATTGCCATAATGCTATGGAAGTGGCTGCTTTTCTGCAAAACCATCCGGCTGTGGCACAGGTAAACTATACCGGGTTGGTCAGTCATCCGGATCATTATACGGCTATGAAACAAATGCGGCATCCGGGAGCCATGCTGAGTTTTGAATTGAAAAGCGGCCTGCAGGGAGGTATTGATTTTATGAATAAACTGAAAATGTGTGTCCGCACTGTTTCGCTGGGCACCTGTGATACCTTACTCTCCCATCCTGCATCCATGACGCACTATAGTGTGCCCAAAGAAGAAAAAGAAAAATACGGTATTACTGACGGATTGATCAGGATGAATGTGGGGATTGAAAACTTACCGGATATTATTAATGACCTTCACCAAGCATTAAGCTAATTAATATGGCAATAACTATACGACGGGCAGTTAAAGAGGACAGTCCGGCAATGATGAAACTTATCCATGAGCTTGCACTCTATGAAAAGGCACCGCAGGAAGTGACTGTTACTATGGATCACTTTGTTGAAAGTGGTTTTGGTAAGAACCCGGTATGGTGGGCTTTTGTGGCAGAAGAAAACGGGGTAATATCCGGATTTGCTTTATACTATATCCGCTATTCCACCTGGAAAGGACAACGTATGTATCTTGAAGATATCATTGTTACAGAACAGGCAAGGGGAAAGGGCATTGGCAGGCTATTAATGGACCGGCTGATCGAAGAGGCCAAAGAAAAAAAGTTTACCGGCATGATGTGGCAGGTATTGGAATGGAATGAACCTGCGATCAATTTTTATAAAAAGTATAATGCTGCATTGGATGGGGAATGGATCAACTGTTCACTCAATTTTACTGGTTGAACCATTTGTTCTGGTGAGCCATGCTGATGATTTCTGCCCTTGATTGCACATGCAGTTTTTCATAAATATTCGCAATATGCTTTCTCACAGTCAGGACGCTGATATTCAGCGCTGAGCTGATCTTCTTCGCATCCCAGCCGTTTACCATATATTTCAATATTTCTTCTTCACGGGTTGTGATCATTTCAGGCAGGGGGTGATTTCCCGCCACAACTGCTCCAATAGATGACCTGCTCAATAATTGTAAGGCTTTTCTTGCAACAGCCGGGCTCATCGGGGCTCCGCCATATTCCAGTACATTTATCACCGCTTCCTGCAATACAGCAGCGGGTTCATGTTTCAGCAAATAACCGGAAGCCCCTGCTTTTATAGCCTCAAAAATTTTTTCATCATCATCAAAGACGGTCAATACAATAAAATGAACAGAAGAATAGAGTGATTTGGCAATTCTGATCGTTTCGATACCATTCAATTTTGGCATTTCAATGTCCATAAAAACCACCTGGGGCAATTTTACCTGGGGCATCCCTTTTAATGCTTCCAGGCATTCCTGACCGTTTGCAGATGTAAAGATTATCTGCATATTTCCCAGTACCTGTATTTTTTGCAGGAATGTATTTCTGTTTACAGAGTTATCCTCGCAGAGTGCTACATTAAAGTTCATGATCAATAAAATTAGTATACCCGTCTGCTTAAAAAATAATCAATTTGTGGTAGAGATTACTTTTACAATCATTCCGGAGGGAGATAATCGTTCCCAGCTGATTGACCAGCCGCATTCCCTGGCCCTTTCCTGCATATTAAACAAACCGTTTCCGTTTTCGTGTCCCGCACCGCCCGGTTCAAATCCCCTTCCGTCATCAGTCACACTTACTTCCCACTCTTTACCTGCTTCTATATTTACTAATACCAGTTTCCCATTGCTATGCTTCAGTGCATTATTTATTGCTTCCTGCAATATCCTGTATAAATGAAAAGCCTGGAAAGACGGGATTTTATGATCAACCCGGATATTTTCCAGCACATCGATGTTTATGCCAGGATAGCTTTTTCTTAACCTGTTAATAAAGGTTTTTATCCTGTCACTGATAGCAGTAAGATTCAACTCGTCCTTTTTTAATACCCAGATCGTATCGTTTAGTTGTGAGATAATAGCATTTGAGTTATTAGTAAGTTCCTGGAAAGCATTTTGTGTTGCAGTATCCATCCCGGGCAGGTGAATATAACTGAGGTTGGAAGCCATCGAGGCAGCATAGGCTCCAAGGTTATCATGCAGGTCAGAAGCAATCCTCACCCTTTCCCTTTCTTCTGCCTGTTTTCGTTCTTCTTCCATCATCCTTTTCACCCTGTCCTTCTGCTTCCTCCTGTAATTACTGAACCAGGCGATGCCGGTAATTGTAAGAATCAGGGTAAGTATAACAGACCCGTAAAATAAAAAATTCTTCCGCTGTATGTCATATTTCTGCTGCAGGATGGTGTTCTCTTTCTTTTGCACTTCATATTTCGTTTGCAGCTCGGCTATAGCCTCCACTGAATTTGCAGCATACAGTGAATCTTTGGCTTCCACTAATTCTTCCAGGGATTCCTGGTAATCCTTCATCCGGCCGGCCTGTTTATAATAACCAGCCAGTTTCTGTATATAAAAAACCCTGAGCTTGGGATCATTACTTACCACGGTACTTCCCCCCGATGAACCGGAAGTGATAGATCCCCTCTTGAGATTGCTGAGGCATACTTCAATAGCTTTATTAATCTGGCCGGAATTGGCATAAAAATCCGCCAATTGCACATTATCATCAATCAGAAAGTTAGCCGGGGATAATTTTGCCCGTATATTAATCATTTCCAGTAATGCTTTTTCAGCCTCCTTAAACCTGCCAAGCCCGGTATAAATATTGGTTTGTATCCGCAATGCCGTGGCAGTATAGTTCAGGTTCTGCAGCTGCCGGCAAAGAGGTAGTCCCTTACTGATAAAATATTCCGCCGAATCGGTTTTGCCCAGGGATGCGTACGCATTACCCGCATTGATATAAGCCGGTGCCAGCACCTGGATATTATTAACACCAATAGCAATGGCCCTTTTTATCCAGTCCAGGCTTTCAGCCGGAAGTTGCCGGGCAAGGGCAACTGAGCCGATGGTATTACAGGTTAATCCTATCGTTAATGTGTCCTTATACCTTTCTGCTTCCGGTAAAATCCTGTACAGTACATCCAATGCCTCTGCAAATCTTGATTTAGATCCCAGGTACATTGCTTTAGCTCTTGACAGTTTAAAATAAATATCCCTTGTGGCCGGATCCCCAGCAGAATTTTTAGTGAATTCAGGTTCGATAAATACAAGAGAACTATCACTCCAGCCCCAGCGGAAATACCAATTGGCATAAGCCAGTGCAGCCAGGCTTTTGTACTGCTGGTTCCGGGACCGGTCTGATAAATCCCTGATCACAGGACCATATACATCAAAACTGTCCCTGTTTAAGCTATGATGCTCTTCGCATAAATGAAGTAATGCTGCCAGCTTGTCTTCATCAGTCCGGGCCGTGTAAAATTTTGCCCGGAGGCTGTCTATCAGCGGAGTTTGCGTATAGGTTGTTATCGAGAATAACAATAGTGCCAGCACAAGAAATGCTCCCGCTTTGCTCATGTAATAATTATTATATGATAATTGTTCCCCCCTAAAGCCTATCTACTACAAATTAAGTATTTCCCACTATTGTTTAAAGTTCAATTTTTATGTCGATAACACTCCTTGGATAATACCACCCCGAAATCCATCATCTTCTGAATAATCAGCCGTGAAAAGCTGAATTGCGTTGCCAAAAACACGAAAGGCCAGGCCTTCCCGGGATAAACCAAACTATTTATGACTGCTAAAGTTCATCAAATGATAAAATCATTATTTCTCTCCCTCGTAGCATTTTTGGGATTCCAGGTAATTATATCCGCCCAGGTAAGACCGTCCGGGGAAATAAATATCCGTTCTTTATATAATAAAGTAAAGCTGCCTGTCAGCCAAACTGCCCGGCACAGCAACCAGGCAGGGCAACATCGTACACAGG
Organism: Chitinophagaceae bacterium UBA4411; assembly: GCA_002400415.1. GTDB lineage: Bacteria > Bacteroidota > Bacteroidia > Chitinophagales > Chitinophagaceae > CADEDV01. Next base: position 599,344 of record DGQP01000005.1, on the reverse strand, counting down.
GTATATGTGATACAATTATCCTCACCCGCCAGTCAGCTATTGACAGTTTTCCTGTTGTATATGCCGGGTGTTCTGCTGTTGGCATACTCCTGATTGATGGACAAAATGCCAGCCCGTCTATTACTAATTTAGATTCCCTGCAAACTATTACTGCTGTAACGGGAAACCTGGTTATCAGGAATACGTCCGTCACTGATTTATCAGGTTTTTCGAATCTCACACAAATAGGTGATACACTTCAGCTGGAACATAACAGCCTGCTGACAAGCATAGGGCTGAATAACCTGACTGAGTTAGGAGGCATCATTCTACTTGACCTGCCTGTATTAACCAGTATTGACGGGTTAAGTAATCATATCAGTACGATTGGCACGGTTAATATTGATTCTACGGCGCTGACAGATTTAAACGGGTTAAGCGGTATTACCGCTATTACAAATGGTGCCTTTTATGGGCTGAGAGTTGCGCATACACCTATTGTAAACCTGAACAGTCTTGCTAATCTTTCAACCATCCAGGGGTATTTAATATTGGACAATGACCCTGACATAACAAGTATTGGTCTTACCAATCTCACACAGTGTACAGGTTTTCTTTTCGGAAGCCTGCCCAATTTAACCAGTATCGCCAACCTCACCAGCAATCTTTCAACTACAAGTATTGGTACCTTCTGGATGATTCAAACAGGGTTATCGGACCTGTCGGGGCTTGATGGACTTACTTCTGCCTCCAATTTCTATATCTGGCTCAATCCGAACCTGACCTCTTTGCATGGACTTGAAAATTTATCAGGCAATATTGATGGAGGCATTTCCTTCTGGGCCAACGACCAGCTTACCGATATTACAGCACTAAGCAATATTACAAGCCTGAACAATGGCACATTGGAAATACATGGCAATAACCTCTTGTCAGATTTAACAGGCCTGGGGAATATAACAATAGTCGGACAACGGTTACGGGTTTTTGAAAACCCGGTTATTACTTCACTCAATTTCCTACATCCTGACCTGGATATACGGGACAATAACGATGAAGGAGTTGAGATCAGGGATAATAGCCAGCTGGCTTTATGTTCTTTTGCGCCACTTTGCACTTACCTGGCTAACGGTGGCTCCGGTGACATACAGAATAATGCAACAGGTTGCAATAGTATATCTGAAATCATTGCCGCCTGCAGCAATTGCAACGGCAGCGGTATATTGAAAACATGGACAGGATCCATGGGCACAGATTGGGATGATGCTAATAACTGGAGTCCTGCCGGGGCTCCCGCAACCTGCGATACCGTTTATATCCCTAACGGGCTTTCCGATTACCCGGTCTTACACTCCACTAAAACTATCCATGGGCTTATCATGGAATATGGCACTTCACTAGACCTGGATAACTACAGCCTGACAAATAATGGCAAAGTAGAGATTTTTGACGCCGCTATTAATTCCAGTAATAATAACAACTCTATCATCTTCAGGGATGCAATTGATATTTCTGTTGAGAATGCAACGCTTTCCGCAACTAATATTAAAATCGAAGGCTATAAAGGGCAACTATATTTTATTGAAAATACTTGCTATGGCGATGTTACGATCAGTGACAGCGTTGGCAGGGTCAGCCAGAATATAATCTATGGAAATACTCTCTACGGCAATCTCAGCATTACCACAAATAGTCCTGATGCCAACGCAGAAACATTTCTTTCTGTTGATGGTGAAGACGAAGTACTGGGAAATGTGACGCTTACCATCAATGAACCTGTCACCGTTCATGTAGGTAATGGTAATGCCCTGAAAATCGAAGGCGATTTAAATCTGAACACAGACATTGATGAGCAATATATTGCGCTGAATGAAATAAAATTCATTGGCGGTGGTTCCAGCCACATCCGTCAATTGGGCAGTACCCCGGTTACTATTCAGAATCTCTACCCGGAAAAATTTTCCCGTTTCTCATATATCATTCCCGAACAGGATATATACATCGGTTACAGAACTCAATTCCTGGGAGGGTTAATAAAAACAACGCCATCGAAGCTTCTTATTTTCAAAGACGATACACATATCAACCAGACCTCCAGCGAAAGCTGGGTATGGGGGCCCCTGAGAAAAACAGGTAATGATCAATTCCAGTTTCCGGTGGGAGACAGCCTGAAACAGGCCGTCATATTAATGACAGCTCCATCCTCTCCCACTGATGTTTTTACAGCACAATACTTCCGTACCAATCCAACAGCAGCTGGCTATGATACGGCCCTGCATGCACCGAGCCTCAGCTATACTTCCGGAAAAGAATACTGGGTATTAAACAGGGATAACGGAACCTCAAATGTACGTGTGACCCTGAATTATGACAGTACAAGAAGTAACACAGCTTCATCGTTATATAGTTTGCGTATAGCCCAGTGGAACGGAAGCCAGTGGATGAACCGGGGAGTATCTTCCCTTACCGGAAACCCGGAAGAAGCGTTTATCACTTCGCTTGACACTCTTTCTTCTTTTGAGCCCCTCACATTTGGATATATAGAGCCACCGGTGATTCCCGTGATTACCCTGGGCAATATGGATAGTGTTGCCTGCCGCAACGGGACAATCAAGGTCCGGTTCGCTGTGGATACACTGATGTATTCCAACAACAATTTTATTGCCCAATTATCTGATTCAACGGGAAGCTTCAGCAACCCCACCAATATCGGAACAAGATTCAACAGCAACCGTTCTGATTCCATTACTGCATTTATTCCGTTCAATACTCCATTGTCGGATCTGTATAAGGTAAGAGTGATCGGTACATCACCTCCTGATACCAGTGTCAGTTTCAAACCCTTAACTATAAAGGCTATTCCTTCCCTGGCATTCACAGTAGAAGGTCCGTCACCGGCATGTATCGGGGGCGGTATATATAAATACTATCCCAGCCAGAAAGAAACAGGTGTGAACTTTAACTGGACACTCGGCAGCGGTGGCACATTCACCACAGACCAGGACACCATTTATGTTACATGGACAACCGCAGGTAATCATCTGATCACACTCCAGACAGCAAACCAGTGTGGTAACGGGCCCAGTGCCAATAAACTGGTAAGTGTGGGTCACCCCGTACCAACCGTGGCACCTGTAGTAACGAAAACCGGAAGATGGCTTTATTCATCAGCTCCTGCCCCGGCTCAAAATGCAGCAGGCTATCATTGGTACAGAAATGATACGCTGATCACCGGCGCCACCAATTCATCTTATTATGCATCGCTGGGCGGAGCTTATACTGTGAAGTATTATAACAGCTGTGGCGATGGTCCTGTATCGAATTTGTTTTCATTTGCCGCAAATTCAATTCCGCAAACTATCAGCTTCCCTCCCATTCCGGCTAAAACATATGGCGATACAGCTTTTGCAATCAATGTATCAGCTTCTTCCGGCTTACCGGTTTCCCTGCAAGTGAGCAGCGGGCCGGGATCGCTTTCAGGAAACATATATACAATTACAACGACCGGTACATCTGCCCTTATAGCTACCCAGCCGGGAGATGATCTGTATGATACGGCTGCTCCCGTTACACAACATATCGTTATTAATAAAGCATCCCAGGCAATTGACTTTCCGGTAATTTCAGATCAGTTGTCGGGGGCCGGGACTCTTATACTGAATGGAACAGCCTCTTCCGGCTTACCGGTTAGTTATTCACTTATTTCAGGCCCGGCAACATTAACAGGAAATCAACTGACAATAACCGGTTTAGGTTCCATATCCATTACCGCACAACAGAATGGTGATACCAATTATTTAGCCGCCCCAGATATTAACCGTACATTTTGTGTAAGAGTTACTGATTTAACAACAATCACAGGCCAGCAGTTTGTTTGTCCAGGCCAGGTTGCCGCCTACAGGATCAATAATGTTCCCGGGTTAACATATAACTGGCGGTTATCTGACGGAACAACATATCCTTCCACAGTTGATAGCGTAGTAATCAACTGGAATACTCCGGGAACCTATACCTTGATCGTATCAGGATCCGGGCCTTGCGGATCGGCTTCTGCTAATGATTCGCTGATTATAAACGTGAATTCTCCTGTTACACCCGGGGCCGTTTCTAATATGCTCCCCGCCAACGGGGCAATTGATCAGCAATTGCCCTTATCATTATCCTGGTTACCCGGTTCTGCCGCAATAAACTATGACCTTTATCTCTGGGATTCTGCAGCATCAATACCCACCGCCCCTTATGTTACAAACATTTCAACTGTTCAATACATCATCCCTGCCGGTGCACTTTTGTATAATAAAGCTTATAAATGGAAAGTAGTTTCAAAAAGTGCCTGCCTGCAGACAGAGGGACCTGTACAGCAGTTCAGATTAAAAAAATTACCGGACCTCGCAGTAAGTGAGGTGCAGGTACCGGCAACAGCTTTCTCCGGGCAAACAATTTCATTTAGCTGGAAAGTAACTAATACCGGACCGGGCTCTACTGCCACCAACCAAAGCTGGAATGATGCTGTATTCCTGTCATTCGATTCGATTCCGAATTTCACAATAGCCCCCAATACAAGTTCCGCTGCGTGGAGCCAGTTAGAATTCCCGGTGCGTCCGCTGCTCGTTGGCACACGTCCCAATGTTGCTGCATTGGACAGTGGTCAGCATTATACCAATTCACTCAGCTTCACCCTGCCGGTAAATTACAGCCAGCCTTTGTATGCCTATGTGATCACCAATTATCCCAACAGTATTAGTGCCCCGTTGCAAACCATTTATGCAAATGATACTGCAAGAGCACCAGAGCCAATAGATGTAACCCTATCACCTGCTCCCGATCTCCGGGTTGACACAGTATTCACCCCTGCTTCCACCTTTTCCGGCAGTACAATCAGTGTAACCTATAAGGTAAAGAATTACGGGGTGCTCACACCTGCCGGAAACAGCTGGACCGACAAATTGTATATATCTCAAAGCCCCATTTTTAATACCAACACTTCTGTTGCATTAAAATTGGTGAAGCCCAACGGAACTTATTACCCCAACACCGTTGATGCCACTGTGAATAATAATACACAATTGCTTGCAGACAGCTCTTACACCAGAACCCTGCAGGTAGTTGTACCCAATTTCATATCGGGCCCCTACTTCATTTATGTTGTATGCAATGCAACCAGTTCAGTGTATGAAGGTGCGCTGGCTAATAATAACACCGGCAATAATCAATTGCAGGTGTTCCTGACACCAACACCCGTTCTTACAGTAAACTCGCTCACTGTCCCGGTATCGGCCGCCAGCACAACCCAACCCATCGGCATTAACTGGAATATCCAGAATACAGGGTTCAATGATAATATTGAAAAAAATAAAGGACACTATTACCTGCCTGCCGGAAATTGCAGCAACTTTCCTAACGGGATCAGTTTAGCTGACAGCATTGGCCTGGGGTCAAGCTATTGGATGGATTATGTCTATCTGAGCACCGATTCTTCCGGTATTAACGGGGCAGCCGTACAGGTTGGTAATTATTCCCAGGGAGTATTGGGCAGTGGAATCAGTGCTGATTTTGCACCAGGTTCAAAATGTGTTCCCCCGGGAACAAATCCGTCCGGCGAGAACATCAACACAAGTAATGTAATAAGACCGGGCTCCAATCATCCTGCTTCTCTTAATTTTACTATTCCATCTGATCTCCCGGCAGGCAATTACTACGTATATGTAAAAGCCAATGCAGGTCAGCATGTTTTTGAATATCCCGGTACTCCACAGGTCAGAAGGAGCCCCCTGCCGGTAAATATACAACGGCCGGATGCTGTTGTATCATCCGTAACGGTGCCGGCTAATACGCTAAGCGGGTATCCCGTAGCTATCAGTTATACTGTTTCAAATAATGGACCCGGCAGTGTATTCAATCATCTACGTAAAGACAAAATTTATATAAGCACATCCGCTGTCTTTGACGGCTCAGCAGAACTGATCGCCACACAAACTTATACAGAGAGCCTGCCTGCTGGTACGCCTGTAGCTCATTCATTTAGCTATACTCTACCTGCAGGATTGACCGGAAACAGGTATTTCTATGTGCATACAAATACGGACAGCTCATTCCGGGAAACCAACAGTAATAACAATATCAATAGTGCTGTAACATTGGTTGGCAATGCAACACCGGTTGACCTGGTAGTATCAGCTGTTCCGCTCGCTGATTCTATATTCACTATCTATTCATCGCCGATAAAATATACGGTAACCAACAATGGGCCCGGCAATACTTACGGAAGCTGGACCGACAGTATTTATATCAGTAGCAGCCCGGCTTTCAGTAATTCATCCTGCTATTATATCGGAAAAAGAATACACAATGAGATACTGGGCACTGGTAACAGCTATACCGATTCATTCACCGTAAATATTCCGTACAGCTTCGTAATTAACTCCTGTTTTCCTGAAGTTGATTACACGACCGCCTATTTCTTCGTCAAAACAAATACAGGTAATGGAATGTACGAAGGCTCCAATGCAAATAATAATGTAACCGGTTCCGGCGCCAGGATATTGATCAATCCATTAGTTGATCATATCGTTACCAGTGCAGCCGGTGCTGATACAGCCACTGTGGCAAGACCTTATACAACATCCTGGACGGTAAAAAATACAGGCTTCAACCCGAACAATCCCATGTATTACTCATTCTGGTATGATGCTGTTTACTTCTCTGCAGATTCTCTTTTCAACAATAATGCTGTTCAGGCAGGTTCCTTCCCCATCAGCACAAGCCTTGGACAAAACCAACTTTATACTGAAACAAAAATTGCCACAACCCCCAATATTCCAACAGGCGATTACTATGTTTTTGTAAAAACAAACTACAACTCTTCGATTTATGCAGAGAAAATAGTGAATAATAATACCAACCTCATCCGGAATGCAACGGGTGCGGCTAAGAAAATCCATGTCATCCAGCCGCCGTTGCCTGATTTAACTGATACACTGATCTCTGTTCCCCCGACAGCAGCTACAGGCCAGCCTGTAACTATAATTCATAAAATCGCTAACAATGGCGCTGGTATCACTTACCCGTCTGCCTGGAGTAATAATATCTGGTTATCCACTGATCTGATTCCGGGGAATAGCGGTGATATCCTGCTGACCTCAGTAAACCGTTCCGGTAACCTGCTGCCGGGACAATCGTACACTGATACAGTAACAACTACTTTAAACATAAATACCCCCCCGGGTAATTATATCCTCCTTTCCAAGGCGGATGCGAACAACAATGTGTTTGAAAGTAATGATACTAACAATGTGGCATCCGGATATATCACTGTTTATTCACCTGCACCTTCAGACCTGGTTGTTCAATCCATCATGAGCCCGGATACCGCTTACCTGGGTTATAGCATGGATACGGCAAAATGGGTAGTAGCCAATTTATCAGCCAATAGCGCAACAGGAATTTCTTCTGATGGAATCTATTTATCAAAGAATCCGGTATTAGATTCAGCAGCAGTGCTCCTCGGCATTAAAAACAAGCTCATCAATCTTCCGCCACTTGGCAAAGACAGCATCAGTCTGCAGCCATTGATTACAGGTGTTACTGAAGGAAGTTACAATGTACTGGTAAAAACGGATCTGCTGAATAATATTACTGAAACTGATAAGACGAATAATACCGGCGTATCAGCGGGAAGTATCTATATAAAGGCAAAAGAGTTGCAGCTAAATATACCTGAAAACAATACACTGCATACCACTACCCGGTATTATAAATTACAAATACCGGATTCACTCCGCGGGTCAACCATTCTTGTTACACTGAAAACGAATGACTCACTTACCATGCGGAATGAAATGTATATCGGTCTTGGATATGTACCAACAGCCTCTGCCTTTGATTATCGTTTCGAAACTGCCAATTATGGAAACCAGCAGATCGTAATGACGTCAGTTGTGGATTCTGTTTATTACATCGCTTACAGGTGCGTATCACCCAATCCGGTAGTACAGAACATTACATTGAAGGCGGTGAAACTTCCGTTTGCCATCCTGACTGTTCAATCCAATTCAGGAGGAAATATCGGGAACGTGACTGTAAAACTAAGTGGTTCGTTGTTTACGAATTCCATGCTTGCAACACTGGAAAAGCCCGGCACCACGATCTATTCATCATCAGTATTTTTTGTTAACAGTACTACGGTATTTGCCACATTTAACCTGCAGGGAAGGCCACTGGGATTGTATAATGTATCCCTTCATAAAACTGACTCTGCTGTTGCAACTTTAGTGAATAGTTTCACCATTGCAAATGCAAATAATGGAGGCGTCCTGACGGGCGGCGGGCCCAATACCGGTCAGTCAGGTACAGGCACCGAACCGGGCTGTGACCCTGGCGCACCTTCCGGGTTGAACAGTCTGCTGGTTACAGAAGTAGTAACACCGGAGAAAGTATTTGTGGGCTGGCCCTTTGTGATACAGATCAACTACAGCAACCCGGCCAATTTTGATATCCCCGTGCAAACAAGAACATTGTATAATGACAAGCAAGTGCTAATGGCACTGACACAGGCAGGATTGAGCACCGGCAGCACATCTCTTTACCTGGAGCTGGCAGAACCAGACGGGCCACCGGGTATTATCAGGGCCGGAGCAAGCGGAACAATTACGGTTTACGGAAAGACGCCGCTGGATATGCCGGGACACACTCATATCAAATTTACACTCCGGTAAAAACGGGTAAAAAGTAGTTCACCTTCAAACAGGAATATGAAAAATAAAATGAATAAACAGAGCTTATTTACAAATAGCTTCTTGCTGATTGGAATTTGGTTTGTGTCGCTTGTTCATGCAAATGCGCAGAATATCAACATTCCCAACAAAACAGGTCCGCTGGGTCTGCAGGTGAATACACTTACAGGCAATCTTTACTTTAGCCGTAATGACCTGTACATTCCTGCGAGAGGTTTCTCAATGAATATCAGCTTTCATTATAACAGTTTCAATTTTGACAAGAATGACGGCTATGGCAACGGCTGGAGCTTTGACTACAATATCAGATATAAAAATGATACTGCCGGAGGGAAGATCATTATCTGGGGAGATGGAAGGGAAGACAGTTACAGGACTGCGGGTGCGGGTACTTTCCTGTCTCCAAGGGGATTCTTTACCAATCTCACGGAATACCAGCCCGGCAAATACAGAATATTGGAAACAGATGGAGTGGCCTATTTTTTTGATAACAATTCCCATAAGCGTATTACCAGGATGGAAGAGCCGAATGGGAATTTCATCAGCTTTCTTTATACAGATACACTCCTTACTTCCTTAACGAATGGTGCCGGTCAAAGTATTTCTCTTGCTTACACAAATGGAAAACTTACCGCTGTAACCGATGCCATGACATCCCCAACCCGGACGTTTACTTATTTATATGATGGCGCCGGTAACCTGAAGGAGGCAAAAGATCCGCTGAACAATTCAACAAAATATGCATACCTCGTCAATGGGCCGATGAAAGAAGTTACAGACAAAAACAACAATAAAGTTGATATCGTTTACTTCAGCAATTTCACCACCAGCGAATTAGTTGGTTGTAACAAAAGGATCAGTTTTTCTTACGATACTTCCACCCTTATCACGATGGTCACAGATTACCTGGAAACAGGAAGCAACCAGGTAACAAAATACGAGTTCAAAAACCAGGGAGATAAAAAATGGCTCAGCAGTATGTCCGGTAACTGTTGCGGGTTCAATATGAAATTCGAATTTGATGACAATGGCAATAAAGTAAAGGAAACGGATGCAAAAGGCAATGTCACAACCTTTACTTATGATAACCGGGGAAATATGCTGACGATGACGGATGCCATGAGTAATACAGTCGCATATACATATACCGAAGATTACAACAGAGTAGCCAGTTTCACAGATGAGAAAGGTTTCACCACATCAATGAGCTATGACAGCAAAGGAAATCTTATCCAATTAACAGAACCCGGCAATCTTATTTATACTGCCACATATGCTGCCAATGGCGACATTACCGGCAGCACTGACCCTGAAGGCAATTCATTTACTTATAATTATGACCCGTACGGTCACCCTGTAAATGTTACCGGCCCCGGTGGTTATACAGCGCAACTGGCATTTGATGCAAGAGGGAATTTGCTTTCTTTCTCCGATGCAAGGGGAAACACCAGTAACCTGGAGTTTGATATACTGGGCCGGCTCAAAAAAATAACTGATCCCATTAATAATACTATTCAGTTAAACTATGATGCCGAAGGAAACCCGGTCTTGCTAAACAATCAAAATAGCGAAACAAGTAACCTGGCATTTGACGCCAGCAACCGGCTGGTGCAAATAACAAATCCGGAAGGTGGAAAAACAAAAGTCACCTATGATGCGATGAATAATATTAAAAGCATCACCAATGTCATTGGCAACAAGGCCAATTTTGAATACGACAACAGGAACCGGTTGAAAAAACTGACCGATCCGGAAGGTAATATATTGTCTGTCGGTTATGATGCAAACGGCAATCCCACGTCATTAAATATGCCCAATGGGCAACTGTTAAACTACAGCTATGATGGTTTGAACAGGGTCACTTCTGTCACTGATTTAACGGGTATGGTTTTGTCTCTTACCTACGACAAAAACAGTAATATCACAGGGTTTACCAATAGCAGCGGGGCTGCTTATGCAGTTGAGTATGACAACCTGAACCGGATCAGGAAAATTACAGACCCCCTGAACAATTCGTACACACTTGGCTATGATAATAATGGAAATGTTACAACTGTAACCGACAGGAACGGATTCACTTCCGTTTATACTTACGACAGCCTTGACCGGATTAAAACGATGACCGACAACAACGGGAATACAGTTACTCCTTTTTATGATGCAGAAGGAAACCTTACCGCCCTGAAAGATCAGAACAATAATACCAGCAGCTACATCTATGACAATCTTAACCGGCTGAAACGGGTAACTTATCCTGATGGCAGGTATATAGAGAACACCTATGATAATAAATCTAATATCATTGCCCGGAGGGTAGCAAACGGGACCACAATTAACTATATATACGATACGCTGAACAGGGTAATCTCTAAAACCCTGCCGGATGGCCAGGTCTATACATATACATATGATGCGCTGGGTCGTGTACTTACTGCCACCAATAATACGGGAACAGTTGCTTTAACATACGATGCGTTGAACAGGATCACTTCTGAAACATTTGGTGGCAGAACTGTGAACTATAACTATAATGTTGCCGGCCGGATACAAACGATAACTTATCCTGACAATACGATTGTTGCAAAAACGTACGATACCCGTAATCACATTACCAGTATCACAAAAAACAATGCAGTGCTGGTAAGCTACCAGTACAATAATGCCGGGCAGCTTGTTTCAAAAACGATGGCTAACGGAGTAACCACTTCTTATCAATATGATTTTGCCAACCGGCTGAGCAACATTTCCACAGGCGGCGGCCTGATACAGAACAGTAACTTCTTCTATAATAACGAGCGGCATAAGACCTCGGTTGACCATCTGAATGATCCCGGAAGGTCAGAACAGTTTACTTATGACAACGGGCGCAGGTTAACGAATTATAAAAGAGGGATTATTGGCGAAACACCTGTAGTTGAAAACAGTTATACTTATGATGCCCTTGGGAACAGAATAGCTGCGAACTTAAATGGAATAAGTACAACTTATACCAGCAATAACCTGAACCAGCTTGTAAATAGTAATAATGGCACACAGAATATCAACTTCATGTATGATAATAATGGCAACCTGACTTATGACGGGCAGTTTTACAAAAGTTATGACGCAGAAGGGAGACTGGTTAAAGATTCTTCATCACCCGGCAACGTACTCTCCTATCAATATGATGCCCTGCACAGGAGGGTCCGGAAAAACCAGAACGGGACCGTGCTGGACTATACATTCTCAGGGCTATCACCGATAGAGGAAAGAGATAATGCTTCCGGCACCGTTTTAAACAAAACCATTTTCTCCGGTTTTCTTACCCCGGTGGTAAACGAGAAAAATAGTACTCAATTCTTTTATCACCAGAATGAACTGAATTCGGTGGAAGCCATCAGCAACCAGCAGGGAAGGTTGCTGGAAAAATACGTATATGATGTGTATGGCAAAATGAACATTTATGATTCGCTTAATAACCCGTTGCCCGGCTCTTTGGCAGGCAATCGTTTTGGTTTTACCGGCCAGGTGTATGACAGCGCCACTGGCAGGTATAAATTCTTCTTCCGGGAGTATAATCCCGAAACCGGCCTGTTCAATCAGCGGGACCTTCTTGGCTATGCAGATGGCATGGGTATGTATCAGTATGTGCATAATAACCCCGCCAACGGGATAGATATATTGGGGCTTGAAGATGGTATACTTTCAACAATTATGGATCTTATCGGGAATACCGTTGGTAACGCCAATAGTATCTCCCCGCTGCTGTCCGAAGTATCACCGGGAGTTCAGCAATATATCGCTACAAGCCAGAAAGGAGGGCAATTACTCAGGGTAGCTGAGATGCCGCTTGAGTTAGGCTTGGGTGGCCAGATGTATAACGGAACCTTAAAATTCCTGAACTCCACCGGGCTTGGTTTTGTTCTTACTCCGATAAATATTATCGGAACAATCAAGAGCTATAACAAAATGAATGACCCCTGTTCAACAGATGGTCAGAAGGTAGATGCGAGTATCAGTACGTTAAGCGGGGGGCTGAATTCGGGTATGGGATTGTATGTGATAGGGGTCTTTTCATATAACTCGGTCGGCAGTTATGCACTGCTGAACATGGCTAATGCCAAACTTCTTGGAAATGCAATGCCTAAGGGGGATATGTTAAGAATTGCATCCAAATTCGGCCTCGAAAAAGCCGGAGGCGCCTTTGGTTCATTCTCCGGCGGAACATTGGTTGCAGAAGCAGGGTTAGGCGGGCTTTTATCCGCCCTTGCCGGCGGGCTCGCCATAGAAGGAGCTGTTAACTTCGGATGGCAAATGGGTACCGGGCAATCATTATCCGAATCAGCGGAACAAGATTGGTTTGACGTGCCGGGATTTACAAAAGGTGTTGAATGGTATACCGGTGAACATGCAGCTGACTGGGAAACAAAGGCAATACAACGCAACCAGATGTTTTCCGGCAACCTGGAATCTTATTTAAAAGCCAAAGCCAAAGTAGATGCAAAAGGATCTCATGGCGGAGGAGGTCACTGGAAGGCACCCAAACCGGGAAGGCCCAATGACCCCTGTGATCAAAGTGGCGGTACTCAAAACCCGATACGTATCATTGGCAATTTAATAACTTCCATTATTGAGGCGATTACATCAATGGATCCCAACGAGATCATCGGCCCTGATGGTATGCCTGATAAGAACTGGGTAAGCATTAACGACAGGCTCCCTTATACTGTGACATTTGAAAATGATAAGTCTGCAGGTGCTCCCGCCAAATATGTAAAAGTAATTGCACCAGCACATGAAAAAATGGATGCCGCTACTTTCCAGTTAGGAAGTTTCGGCTTTAACAGTCTTACGTTTTCAGTACCGCCCTCCACATCTTCTTATTACCAGCGGCTGGATTGCAGGGATTCACTCGGGTTATATGTAGATATAACTGCGGGCTATGATGTGCAGAACAACCAGGCCTTCTGGGAATTTCAATCTATTGATCCGGTTACATTGCTGCCACCGGCAGATCCGCTAAAGGGCTTCCTGCTCCGCCAGGATAGTTTGAATAATACATCGGGACATGGCTTTGTTAACTTCAGTATTAAGCCGGTTACCACGGCACAAACACTGGATTCAATACTCGCAAGGGCCGATATCATGTTTGATAGCAATGATACCATCCCGACCAATATTGAAAGAAATACGATTGATGCGTTTCCGCCGGTCAGCAGTATCAGTAACCTGCCGGACAGTACGATCAATACAGAAATAACGATCAGCTATACCGGCATTGACGATCCGGGTGGTTCAGGCGTGAAATGGTTTTCCATCTATGTTTCAGATAATGGCGGTGCTCCCGAATTATATGTAGCTAATTTCCGCGGAACCGACACCACATTTACAGGTGTTGCAGATCACCTGTACAGGTTTTATATAACAGCTGCTGACAGTACCGGGAATATTGAAGTGCTAAAACTGGCAGATAGCATCTTCGTTAAGAATGGCGAGTATATCATTTGCCCGGACGGGAATATAACATTTGATTCCGGGCTTCCTGGCACCAGTTATCAATGGCAGGTGGATACAGGATCCGGTTTTACAAACATTACAGACGGAGGAGTATACAATGGTACAGGCACATCCCTGCTCAGCATCAGTAATGCATCGTCATCTATGTATGGCTACCAGTACCGCTGCATCGTAAACAGCAATAATTACAGCACAATATTCCTGTTAAAATTTGGAATGACATGGGAAGGCACTGTCAGTACTGCCTGGGAAGACCCGGCAAACTGGAGTTGTAACAGCCTGCCTGATGAAAATACCGATGTGATCGTTGACGGCGGCAAACCCAACTATCCGCAGGTAAATTCTAATGTCAGCATCCGAACATTGCGGTTCAGGCCTGGTGCTTCCGGAACTGTTAACAGCGGCTTTACACTCACCATTTTAAAATAAAATATTGTCTTTCCCGGCCGATACCGGGAAAGACAATTCAAACCCATAAGCATATGAACCAATTATTGATTCCCACCAACAGGGGTATGAAAGTGGTAATGCCCCAAAATATCATCCGGGTAGAAGCTAACAGCAGTTACTGTAAGATTTATTTTGCTAATGAATATCCATTAACAGTAGCCAAGGTATTACACTGGTTTGAAAAAAAATTGCCGGACGATTCTTTCTGCAGGATACACCGTACCCATATTGTGAACAGGCGCTTTATCTCAGAAGTTTCACTGGATAATAAGCTTACACTGGTAAACGGAGACCAGTTACAAATAAGCCGCAGGAAAAAAAATGCATTCAGGAAAATGATTGCATGACGGTATATTATAAAACTGATAATTGCAGCATCAGCTCACCCCGCTTACCTGCATGGCTTTATCAATTTTTAATACAAGACCCTGCAGTACTTTACCAGGGCCGGCTTCTGTAAAAGCAGATGCGCCATCAGCAATCATTGATTGCACACTCTGTGTCCAGCGGACAGCACCGGTCAGCTGGTCGATCAGGTTTTGCTTGATCTCTTCTTTATCCATAACCGCTTTTGCGGCTACATTCTGGTAGACAGCACAGGTCGGAGTATGAAATTTAGTAGCTCCGATGGCTGCCGCCAATTCATCCCGGGCAGGCTCCATTAATGGTGAGTGAAAAGCGCCACCTACCGGCAATACCAATGCTCTTTTGGCACCTGCAGCTTTCATTCTTTCGCAGGCAATCTCTATTCCTTTTATTGAGCCGCTGATCACCAATTGACCGGGGCAGTTATAATTAGCAGGAACAACTATTTCCCCGGTTTCGCTTTGGACTTCAGCACAAATTGCTTCCACTTTATCGTCAGCCAGCGCTAACACAGCCGCCATAGTAGAAGGCGTCATTTCGCAGGCCTTTTGCATGGCTTTGGCCCTGATAGAAACCAGTGACAATGCATCGTCAAAACTTAAAGTGCCATTGGCCACTAATGCAGAAAATTCTCCAAGGGAATGACCTGCCACCATATCCGGCGATGCACTTTCAATACTACGGTAGGTAATAACAGAATGTAAGAAAACAGCAGGTTGTGTTACATTGGTTTGTTTCAGGTCCTCTTCTGTTCCGTTGAACATGATATCAGAAATGCGAAAACCCAGCACATCATTGGCCTGCTCAAATAATTTCTTTGCAAAAGCACTATTCTCATAATGTTCTTTTCCCATTCCCGGAAATTGCGAGCCCTGCCCGGGAAAGATGTATGCATGTTTCATTCTTGGTGGTAGTTAATCCAAACAAAAATGCCGCAAAGCTTTTAATTAGAAAAATCTTTGTGGCATTAATTAAGAATATTGCTGATAATCAGCTGAGACGGGCGGTAATCAGCTTCAAAAACTCACTCCGGGTCGAATTTTTTTGAAATTCTCCGTCAAAAGCAGAAGTGGTGGTGGTGGAGTTTTGCTTTTGCACCCCCCGCATCATCATGCACAAATGCTGTGCTTCGATCACCACAGCCACACCCATGGGGTTTAGCGTTTCCTTGATTGCATCCATAATCTGCACGGTTAATCTCTCCTGCACCTGCATGCGGCGTGCATAAACATCCACCACCCGGGCAATTTTGCTCAGACCTGTTATCCAGCCATTAGGGATATAGGCCACATGCGCCTTCCCAAAAAAAGGAAGCATATGATGTTCGCACATACTGTACAGTTCAATATCTTTCACCACGATCATTTCACTGACCGGTTCATGAAACTTGGCCGAATCAAGAATGGCATGTGCGTCCAGCTGGTAGCCTTGAGTAAGGTATTGCATTGCTTTTGCCATCCGTTCCGGTGTTTTCAGCAATCCCTCTCTTTCGGGATCTTCACCAAGCAAACCAATAGCTTCCTTATAACTTTTGATGAGCCCGGAGGTTGTCTGCTCATCGTATTGTTCAGTTTTTTTATATGCCATAACGTTTAATTCCTTAGTTCGTTTATAAATTACTCAGGCCGGGTATTCAACAAAATTTCTTGGTGTTTCATACAACCGGATCTGCAAGTCTTTTTCTTTATCAATATGCGGACGCAGCAAATCATAAATAATGATAACAATATTCTCAGCTGTCGGATTTAGTTCTTTGAATTCTTCCGTATCCAGGTTCAGGTTCTTATGATCAAAACGGGAATGGATTTCTCTTTTTACCAAATCGCTGAGTTCTTTCAGGTCCATTACATAGCCTGTTTTTTTATCCGGCCTACCCACAACTTTTACTTCCAGTTCGTAATTATGCCCATGATAATTCGGTAGAGCACATTTGCCAAATACTTTTTCGTTTGTGGCTTCATCCCAACCCGGATTAAACAAACGATGTGCTGCATTAAAATGTTCTCTTCTGAAAACCGCGACTTTTTTGCTCATGTATTCAAATTACGAAATAAACAGAACCTCCCGCCGGTAAATGTCCGGTAAAAGACAAAACCGGCTGCCGGAGATACAACAGGTAAAGAAAAAAATAGTTCAGGAAAGCCGGTATCACTCCCCGGCGTATTCCACGTAAATACGGGGCGTTTCATACAATTTAATTGCGTGCAACTGTACTCCGGCCGGTAAATGCGGCTTCAGTTGCTGCCAGATAGCTATTGCCAGGTTCTCTGTACTGCACATTTGACCTTTCATGAAATCAACGTCCACATTCAGGTTGCGGTGATCCAGTTTCTCAATAATATGCTCTTTGATAATAATGCTGAGCCGTTTTACATCGAAGACAAAACCAGTATCCGGATCGGGCTTGCCTTTTACTGTGACTAATAATTCGTAATTATGCCCGTGCCAGTTCTGGTTGGCACATTTACCAAATACTTCGTCATTTTTTTCAGGAGTCCAGTTGGGGTTGTACAACTTGTGGGCCGCATTGAAATGTTCTGTTCTTGTCAAGTAAACCATGCTTTACTTTTTTGTTTCCCCACAGCAATTGGGCGGAGGAAAGTGAGGCCATACCAACCGGCAGGCAGGCGGTAAAGGTAAGCCAAAAGAGCTGCCAATTAATCAATAACTTTGTCCGTCTTTTCATTCCGAAAATAGTTTTATGAATATCCTGGTAGCAGCAGCCACTTCCTTAGAACTCATGCCTTTCCTGGAGCAATTCAGGAAACAGGAAGCTTCCCTTTTTCATCAACAGGAGATCGATGTATTGATAACAGGTATCGGGTTAACAGCCACTACTTACAGTTTATCAAAGCATATACAAATTAAACGACCAGACCTGGTGATACAGGCGGGTGTGGCGGGTTGTTTTGATACATCTCTCCCCCTTGGAACTGTGTTTGCCGTAAAACAGGAAGCTATTGCCGACCAGAGTGTGATTGAGCTGAATCAACTAAAAACATTATTTGATCTGAACCTGGTGCCGCAAAACCAGTATCCCTATTCAAAAGGATGGCTGGTCAATAAAAACTCGATTCTTAAAAAAACGAAACTTAAAAAAGTAAGCGGCATTTCTGTAAATGAGATCACTACCGCTAAAAAGAAAGTAATTTTTTATAAAGATCATTTTAATCCGGTAGTGGAATCGATGGAAGGAGCAGCCCTGCATTATGTCTGCCTCCTGGAAAAGATTCCTTTTATCCAGTTGCGGAGCGTCAGCAACTATATTGCTGAAAGGAATAAAAAGAACTGGAACATGAAAGAATCAATTATTAACCTGAACAAGGAACTGACCCGTTTGTTAGCAACACTATGAAATTCACATTAGGCTTTTCGCCCTGCCCCAACGACACATTTATCTTTGATGCCCTTGTTAATAAGAAAATTGACACGGAAGGATTTGAATTTGAACCGGTGCTGGCAGATGTTGAAACACTCAACCAATGGGCCCTGGAGGGGAAATTAGCTGTTACCAAGCTCAGCTTCCCGGCCTTCTTCCGGTCGCTGCAGCATTACACCCTGTTAAATGCCGGCAGTGCCCTTGGGAAAGGAGTCGGTCCCTTATTAATTACTGATTCTGTACAGGAACTGTCGGATGATGATGTCAACCAGGCCTCCGTTGCATTACCGGGTATCCATACCACAGCTAACCTTTTATTCAGTTTTGCTTACCCCGGGGCAACAGATAAAAAATTTATGCTCTTTTCTTCTATTGAAGCTGCACTGCTGAACAAAGAAACTGATCTCGGTGTCATTATCCATGAGAACCGCTTTACTTACCAGCAAAAAGGATTGCATAAAGTAAAAGATCTCGGTGAGTACTGGGAAGAAAAAACAGGATTACCTATTCCCCTCGGTGGTATTGCCATCAATCAATCAGTAAAAAGATCAAATGCACTAAAAGTAAATGAACTGATCCGTAAGAGTCTTACCTATGCTTTTAAAAACTACCCGCTTATACCGGAATATGTACAACAGCATTCACAGGAAATGAGTGAAGAAGTGATGCGCAGTCATATTGATCTGTACGTGAATAATTTCAGCCTTGATCTTGGAAATGAAGGGCGAAATGCTATCGAAAACCTGCACGAAGTTTTTCTCGAACTGCACGACATGGAAACCGATGATGAAGATGTGCTATTTCTTTAATGCTGCTGCATAAGTTTCCAAACATCGTTTTCGTGCCAGTTCGTGCGACACAATGGGCTGAGGATAAGAAAATCCTTCAAACTCCGGCACCCATTTTCTAACATATTTTAACTCAGGATCAAATTTCTGAGTTTGCAGGTAAGGGTTAAAGACCCTGAAATAAGGCGCCGCATCGCAACCACTGCCGGCGGCCCATTGCCAGCCGCCATTATTAGCCGCCAGGTCAAAGTCTAATAGTCTCTTAGCGAAATAAGCCTCCCCCCATCGCCAGTCGATCAGCAAATGCTTGGTAAGAAAACTCGCCACAATCATCCGCACCCGGTTATGCATAAAACCTGTTTCGTTCAACTCCCTCATCCCCGCATCCACGACCGGGTAACCGGTTTGCCCTTTACACCAGGCGTCAAACTCCTTTTCATTGTTTCTCCATTTGATCGAATCATACTCTTTTTTAAAAGCATGGCTCGTCACATGAGGAAAATGCCAGAGTATCATATGATAAAAATCCCGCCAGATCAGCTCATTTAAAAAAGTTTCGTTGAAAGCACCGGCTTCAGCTGCTAATGTGCGGATACTGATCGTGCCAAAACGAAGATGCACACTCAATCTTGATGTGCCTTGTATCGAAGGAATATCCCGTTGCTCCTTATAATTCCTGATGATGGCACCCTGCCATTCCTTGCCGGGGAAAGGAAGACCGGCTGCTTTGAAATTCATGTCTGCCAACGGAATGACTGTACGTTCCGGTTGCTTATAAAAATTTCTGAAATATTTTTTATTGGAGTAAGGCTTCAAATGAAACTCCGTCAATACAGCTTTCCATTTACGGGAATAGGGTGTAAAAACAGTGTAAGGGTTTCCGTCATCTTTCAGTACTTCATCCTTTTCCAGGATCACCTGGTCTTTGAATGTATGAAAGCCTGTCTTATTGGTTTGAAGCAGTTGCGCAATTGCCGCATCTCTTTTTTGTGCATATGGTTCGTAGTCGTGGTTAGTGAATACCTTTTCCACATTATACTCCTGCAACAACTCGTTATACACCTGCTCCGGGAAGCCATACCGCACCTCCAATGTTGAACCCAGTTTTAACAATTGCTGCTGCAGTTGCTGCAATGCCTGGTGAATAAATTCCACTCTCCTGTCCGTTCTGTGTTCCATCTCATCCAGTATATACTTATCGAAAATAAAAAGAGGGACAACCGGGTTCTTGTCCTTCAATGCATGATACAATCCGGCATTGTCTTCCAGCCGGAGATCGCGGCGAAACCAGAAAAGATTTACGGTGGGCTTCATGTTTGCTGCGAAGGTTTTAAACTAAACAAGATCAGTGACTGATTGTTTGCACGATGTCCCGGTAAATTTTAGCTGTTTCGGCATTACCAAACACCGTATCACCAAACTGCTTTACCCATTTTATTCCATAAATAGCATTGGACAGGAAAATTTCTTTGGCTTCCTCCAGGTCAGCAGTTCTGATAATAGCTTCTTTTACCTGGTATCCTGTTTCCTTCATTTGGCTGAGCAGGTAGCGCCGCATCACCCCGTTTACACAGCCTTCGCTTAATGATGGAGTTATCCATCCACTTTCTTTCAAAATAAAAATATTGGCGATACTGCTATCAGCAATATTCCCGTACTGGTTCAATACGAGGCTATCATTCAGTTGCTGCTCTTTAGCGTATTGAGCGGCCATGGTATAGGGAAGATAATTGGCAGATTTGAGTTGTGAAAACAGGTCGCAGCTTTTACGTGCATCGGGGAAAATACCGATCACCAGGCCATTTTCGTTGAGCCGGTTCACGGTTTCATTCAATGGCCATGCTTCAATAAGGTATTGTAATGTCTTGTCCTTATCATATAAACCGCCATTGCCACGGAATACAGATAGCCGTACTCTTCCCAACTCAGTGCAACGATTTTTCCTGCAAAGCTGTATGATCTCTGCCTGTAGTTTCTCCGGGGCAAACAATTCAGGGATCTCAAACTTCAGCATTTGCATACCTGACCATAACCGGGCGCTATGAAAAGAGAAAAGCCGCAATTGTCCTTTTTCCATTTTGATGGTTTCAAACAATCCATCACCATAGCGGTAACCCCGGTTACCGGCCATCAGCACCGGCTGATCAGCGGTCATCATCTTACCATTGAAACAAATGTTGTTCACCGGCTCAAAGTAAAACAAAAAATGCCATCCTCCCTGCGGGGAAGATGGCATGAAAAGAATATCATGTAAATACTTTAATGTTGTTCTACAAGTCCGGCTTTTACCGCATACATCACCAGGCCGGCCATTGATTTGGTACCGGTCTTGGTTTTGAGTTTATCCCTTATCGCTTCTACGGTACGTGGGCTCAGGTCCACAATATCAGCGATCTCCTTGGTGCTTTTTTCATCGCACATCAGTTTCAGGATGGTAATTTCTTTATCGGTCAGCTGCACATCAGCCGGCATGGATGATTCAACGGTACGTTTCGTACGCAAACCATTCAATAAAGCTTTGTTGGTAAGTTCGTTGAAATAGAAATCATTTTCATATACACCCCTGATGGCTTCATAGATCATTTCAGAACCTGATTCTTTGGTCAGGTAAGAATTGGCCCCGATCTCCATCATTTTGGAGATAACGGAGTGATCATTGTGCATGGAAAGCATAATCACTTTCACATTCGGGTAGAGTTTTTTGATCTCCGGCAAAGTGGTGAGGCCATCCATAATGGGCATCTGTATATCTAACAATACCACATCTGGCTGGATATGACGCAGGAGGTTCAGCAGCTGCATACCGTTTTCGGCTTCAGCTACCATCTGGATGTCTTTACGGCTTTGGAGGGAAGTTTTTACTCCGGTGCGGAACAGGGCATGATCGTCAGCAATGGCTACCCTGATTACAGAGTTAGTGTCGGGATTTTTCATGGATTAAAAAATTACAAAGTTTGGATTTAGTATTTATTCTGAATGCAAGATGGGAAATTCCTGCAACATATCCCATCGTGAAAGTACTTAATTTCAGCTTTGTGGAAAGTACCGGTCTGTAATTACGGAACTTTACGATTACTTATTTGCTAATCTACGATACACTAAGTAAATACCGAATGTTTTAAATAGGGCAGTTATGCTCTTGTTAACATTCGCCTGTGGATATAGTTTTGTGTCAGAAAGTTGATTGATACGGATGAATCGTTTACCTACTCATCCAATGTCCATAACCGTCCAGAAAATAATTTCCAATCCTTTGAAAGACCAGACGAATTTTTCCTGTTCAATCAGCTTTCTCTTTCTGTCGAACCCGTTTTTATGATCCAATACCTGTTGAAAGTAACACAAACCCAAAACCATTAACCTGTCCTTATGAAGATCAGTAACTAATTATCTTTTTCTTTTCATAACAGTAACGTAAGAACCCCGGTCCTCATAACGCCGGGGTTTGCCTTTGTATATATTCACTAAACGATCTTCTCCGCCACCATATAGGCCCTCGGTTCTCCTAATGTAAATTTCTTTTTCCCGGGGATACTGTACACCTCATTTAATTTCAAGCCGGCTGCAGCCAGCATTTTGTCCATTTCTGCAAGGGAGAAAATATAATCAATGGCCAGTTTGGTTTCTGTAGTACCATCCGGCGCTATCATGATACTATTCGTTTCAATACGGGTGGGATGAAAATGAAAGCCCGAGTCCGATAAAAATTTTACACCATTCACCTCTGACCACGTTTTTGCTTTGAAATCTTTCATCGCAATCTCCGCAATGGACCAGGAATTGATCAGCAAATGTCCGCCAGGCTGCAGGTGATCGGCGATATGAAAGAGTATTACTTTAATATCTTCTTCCGGGAAAAAATTAAGGCTGTTACCCATACAGATCACCAGTTCAAATTGCTCTTCGGGAACGTACTTAACAATATCAGCTTTGATGGCTTTTACCCGCAATGATTTTTCAGCAACCGTGTTCTTTATTTCACTGACATACTCTTCCAGGTTATCGACAGCAGTTACGTCCATTCCCTTTTCGGCAAGTGCGATGGCATGTCTGCCGTAACCACACATCATGTCCAGTACTTTACTGCCAGGCTGCAGGTTGAAATAAGGCAGCATGAATTCAACTTCTTTCGCTGTTAATTCAGCGGGTATAATCGTCTTCCAGATATCTTTGTAATAGCCGTCAAAAAAACTATCGTTGATATTATTCATGATGATTTCTATCGGTAGATCAATTAAACTCTCAAGGTTGTTACTCCCCTTCTCTGGAGGAGAAGGGGCTGGGGGATGAGGCTATTCCAGCAATTTATTCCTCATGGCATACATCACCAGGCCGGCAATGGTCTTGGCTCCCACTTTTTGTTTCATATTCTGGCGGATGGTCTCGATGGTACGGGGGCTCAGGAAAACCTCTTTTGAAATGTCTTCGGTAGTTTTATCCTCGGCAATCAGTTTCAGTATCTTCAGTTCTTTCTCTGAAAACTTCACCGGGTTGGGATAGAACTGCCTTACAGTTTTTTTGTGTTGTAGTTTGAGCAACACAGCCTTATTCACCAGTTCGTTGAAATAAAAATCATCGTTCATGCAGGTGAGAATGGCCTGGTAGATTTCGTCCGGGTCGGTGGTCTTGGTGAGGTAGGCATTGGCGCCCATCTCCATCATCTTGGTGATCATTTCCTGGTCATCATACATGGTAAGAACAATGATCTTTACGGCTTCATACTCCTTGCGAATCATACCGATAGCATTAATGCCATCTATTTCCGGCATCCTGATATCCATTAATAATACATCGGGAATCTTTAGCTGCAATTTGTGCATCAGATCTTTGCCGTCTTCGGCCTCCCAAAGAATTTTCAGATACTCTTTATCTTTCAGGGCCATCCGGATACCATCCCGGAAAATCTTGTGGTCATCAGCAATCGCTACTTTAATCTGTTGGGCAGTCATGGATCAATTTGTTTTGGCAGTAACAGGAACATGGTTTTCGTAAAAGTACTCTTTTTTATGATTAAAATACGGGGTTAACCAGAGATCATTTTTGGGGGTAACCTCTTTTTATTCACCACTTTCAGAGGTCTTCAGCTCAAAAATGCCCGGTTCGTATATTTTCGGCCTGATAAATGGGATGCCTACGATGAGTCCCGTAAAAACCATGCTTTTAAAAGAACGAAGTACTGCTCTTGTGCACACCCGGGTGTGGATATACTTTTGACACAAGTTGATTGACCAAGGATGAGCCCCTCAAAAACATCCAATGTCCTTAATCCCGGTAAAATGGGAAGAAACCGTCCAAAAACAGAATTTCCAATCCTATTGAAGAACATAAGCGAAATCCAATGTCAATCAACTTTCCTTTTTGAGTGCATTAAATTTGCTCTCCCAATGCAATGGTTTCCCAGGCATCACTAACGCTCAATCTTTTCCACACCTGTTGATAACCCCTCTTTAATCGGATATTTTCCGGGTAAGTTTCCTATTTTAACGACCGTAAATTTACGTTTTTTTACCGGGGTATTTTCGCAATTTAGACGAGTAAGTTTACCCGTAAAATCCCCTGAAATGCTTACCCACATTACATTTCAGCACTTTTCCCTGCTTTAGCCCTCCCCAGACCTGTTGAATAAGGATGGGGGTATTACCATTTTTACCTCTCAAATCTGATTTGAAAGGCACTGTTTAAAAATGTTACTGTTATGAAAAATTCTCGCAAAGTTAATTGGGAAGAAGATATCCTGAATTTCGATTGGGATTAATGAAATAAATACTGGCAATGCCAATATTTATTAGCCCTCAAAACTATTAGTTTATTAAAAGGTTTTCTATATTTGGACAAAATCCAAGTTTATAGAAAACCTTTTTGAATTTACGCTTCAGTATTCTTTCCTCCTGCCTGTACTGGTTTTGTTTTTTTTCAACAAAAAACTAAAATCGAAACAGATAGCATGGGTGCTTTTCGCTTACTGTACTGTCTTTTTTTGCCTGAATTTTTTTTACGACTCCATTCCCCGGGCGCATATAAAGTTGTATTACACTTTGTTTACAACTCTTGAGTTTTGCTTTTTTGCATATATCCTCTGGATTCAGATACAGAATGAAAAAGTGAAGAGATTAATACTATTGTTCTCTATCTTTTTTGTTTGTTTTCAGATACTCTACTTTTTTACAACTAAAATAAAACGATTAGATTCAATACCGATCGGTATTGAATCTATCACTTTGTTTATTTTTATATTGCTTCTTTTCTATGAACAATTTAAAACAGCCAAAGATTCCTCAATCGTAAACAGCCCCTGGTTTTGGTTTTCTACAGGAATAATGCTCTATTTAGCCGGTTCGTTTTTTTTCAATATCCTGGTCAATAATATTGACAAAAAAATTGGAATGGAGTACTGGCATGTGACTTACCTTTTCGATACAATTAAAAATATATTTTTCTCCGTGGGCCTGATTTTCGCAGCCCGTCAGCCAAATAAAAGCACGGGTGGTCAAACATCATCTGTACCTTACCTGGATATGATATAAATTATTACCACCTAACCAACCGAATTTATGTTCTTCCTCCAAGCCACCAGTTCCAAAGTTTCCACCGTCCTTTTTTTAGGTACGCTGGGCATGCTGGTGCTTACGATCAGCCTGGTCATCTTTATCATATTCCACCAACGCCGGGTGATCCGCTTCCAGAATAAACTTCAGCAGATGGAGCAGGACCAGCAAAAGATATTGCTGAATGCCTCTATCAAACTACAGGAAGAGGAACGCCAGCGCCTTGCTGCCGACCTGCACGATGATGCCGGTCCCCTGCTGGCCACAGCCCGGTTATATTTGAATGAGAATTTAGTAAACCAGGATAAGTCCACCCAGTTACAATCTATCTTCCAGGCCCGCCAGATTATTGATGATACCATCCAGCTGATCCGTAATATCAGCCATAGCCTGATGCCGCCTACCCTAAAGAACTTCGGGTTAGAGTCGGCTGTTAATGACCTGTTCCAGAAGATCAGTGGTTCCGGGAGCATCAATGCCAGCAGCCGTTTTCATGAATACAAAGACCGGCTGAAAGCCGAAAAAGAGCTGGTAATCTTCCGTATCGTCCAGGAACTGATCAATAATATTCTTAAGCACAGCAGTGCCAGTTTTATCCACCTTACACAAAATGTGCATGGCGACAAATTCTACCTACGCATCCACCACGACGGAAGGGGAATTGTGCAGGCCGATTTTGATAAACTGAACCGCAGTACAGTTGGTCTGGGATTAAAGAATATCAGCAGCCGCCTCCGGGTGGTACAGGGTAATATTAATTTTGAAAAGGATATTTCGCAGACCTATTACAAAGTCACCATCGAACTGCCGAAAGATGAACCATACGAATAAGAAAGTATATTGCAGCCGGGTAAGCTGTCCATATCTCTGAAAAAAAATTAATTTTACTTATATCTGCTGACTATGGGAATCATCAAGGTTGCAATTGCAGACGATCACAAAATTTTCAGGAAAGGAGTTATTCTTTCACTGCGCCCTTTTACAAATATCAAGTTTGTACAGGAAGCCGAGAATGGCGATGAGTTACTGGCCGGCTTACCCGAATCACAACCTGATGTGATCCTGATGGATCTCCGTATGCCGGGTAAAGATGGGATTGAAGCCACCAAAGCAGTCAGCAAACAATATCCTTCTATAAAAGTACTGGTGCTGAGTATGTACGAGGATGAACGTTTTGTTTACCACCTGATGGAAAATGGCGCCAATGGCTACCTGCTGAAAAATGCAGAGCCCCAGGAAATACGCCGGGCTATTATGGAAGTTTCAGAAAAAGGCTACTACCTTAATAATTTTGTGAACCGCATCCTGCTGAAAAAATCGCATTCCCGTCAGAAAGTGGTCCCTTCCTTAAATAACGAAATCACACTTAGCGATAAGGAAAAAGATGTGCTCCGTTTTATCTGCATGGAGTTTACTGCCCAGGAAATAGCTCAGAAAATGGAGATCAGCCCCCGAACGGTAGAAGCAATTAAGGACCGCTTAATGGAACGTTTTGGCAGTAAAAATACTGCAGGCCTGGTATTCTTTGCGGTAAAGAATAACCTGATTGATTAAAGGAATAAAACCGGAAATCAGAATGTCATTTCGGGAATATCTCCTTCGATAATTAATTTACCGGCCGTCTTTGCTTTTATTTCATCTACTGAAACACCCGGCGCTCTTTCCAGCAGTTTAAATCCACCTGGCGTAATATCCAGCACTGCAAGATCACTGACGATTTTCTTAACACAACCTACTCCCGTTAATGGCAAGGTACACGCTGGTAATAGTTTCGATTCGCCTTTGGGATTGCTGTGCATCATGGCCACAATAATATTTTTGGCACTGGCCACCAGGTCCATAGCTCCTCCCATTCCTTTCACCATCTTGCCGGGTATCTTCCAGTTGGCAATATCTCCTTTCTCGCTTACCTCCATGGCTCCCAATACGGTCAGGTTCACTTTACCTGCCCTGATCATACCAAAGCTCATCGCCGAATCGAAAAATACAGAACCCGGAACTGTTGTGATCGTTTGTTTACCGGCATTGATCAGGTCCGGGTCTTCTTCCCCTTCAAACGGAAATGGCCCCATACCCAGCAAACCATTCTCGCTTTGTAATACAACATTTATTTCTTCAGGGATATAGTTAGCCACAAGGGTTGGAATCCCAATGCCAAGGTTTACATAGTAACCATCCCTTAACTCCCGGGCAATTCGTTTCGCAATTTGTTCTTTTGATAACGCCATAACCTATGATTTTTTTTTCCGGGTGGTTCGTTGCTCAATTCTTTTTTCATAGGCCGCTCCCTGGAAAATCCGGTGCACATAAATGCCGGGGGTATGAATATGATCCGGGGCCAATGCCCCTGCAGGAACCAGTTCCTCCACTTCTGCAATGGTGATCCTGCCTGCCATCGCCATCATCGGGTTAAAATTCCGGGCCGTTTCTTTATAGATAAGATTCCCCTGGGTATCTCCCTTCCATGCCTTTACAATGGCAAAGTCGGCTTCAAAAGCGTATTCCAGCAAGTAATCTTTACCATTAAAATTTCTCACTTCTTTGCCATCAGCCACTTCCGTACCCACACCGGCAGGAGTAAAAACAGCAGGCATACCGTAACCTGCAGCCATACAACGGCTGGCCAGTGTACCCTGTGGAATGAGTTCCACTTCCAGTTCACCACTTAATAATTGTCTTTCGAATTCGGCATTCTCCCCCACGTAAGAAGAAATCATTTTTTTAACCTGCTTCTGTTGCAGCATCAGCCCGATGCCAAAATCATCCACACCGGCATTATTGGAGATACAGGTAAGGTTCTTTACAGCTTTTTTGACGAGAGCAGCAATGCAGTTTTCGGGGATACCACAAAGGCCAAAGCCTCCGAGCATAATGACAGCGCCATCATGAATATCATGAATAGCCTCTCCGGCAGTAGCAACAACTTTATTCATTGGCAAACAATCTGGCGGTAAAAATACAGAAGTTCGGGAGATCAATAGCCGTAATCAATTTAGATCTACAGGCTTTTTTACTTTTTGTTCGGGTGGAGTAACATCAAAAGGCAGCTTCTCCTGGATATTGACTTCGGGAGTGAGCCCTTGCGACTGTCCTCTTATATTCAGCGAATCCAGTATCTCTTTCATCAGTGTGGGGTGATTCCGGTAATATTCGAAACTTCCTGCGTATTGTTCCCTGTTTGTTTTATTCAGGCGGAAAACCCGTTCATACATCCGTATATACTCAGCAGTGTCACGCAGTGAACTGTCCCTGGCCAGCATATATTCTTTCACAAATTCATCAGCCCGCAACACGTCCCACATTACATCTTCCATTTTTTCTTTGGGCAGAATTCCTTTGGGCACATTGCCCCGTGAGCTGCAGGCTGCAATAAGAGTAACAAAGACTATAAAAAAACTCATTCTCATTTGATCTCTTTATAAGCTCCTGCATTGGTTACATCAAGGCGCACAAGCATATCCTTTGCCCTGGTTTTTACATCCCCATTCCCTTTGCTGAAAATTTTTACCAGCTCGGCGCTTTTCCCCTGGAAAAAGAACTGGAGTAACATCGAATTAGGGTTTTCTGAATTGATGGTATTTAAAAAATTCAGCGCATTAAGGATGCCATTTCTGCCTTCATCTTCATTCTCAGCAAAAATATCCATGCCGGAGCGGTAATATGCATACAATACATCATGAATCAGTGCAAACCGGTTGTTATTCAGATTTTCAGCCAGCCAATAACGGTTACGAAGACTTTCAAATGATTTCCACCCGGTGATATCACCACTCTCAGGCGCATTATTTACAATATTCCATGCTTTCTTAAAATAAGGATCGCCTCCCCGCAGCGAGAAGGAATCATAATCCATTCCCAGGATGAGATTGATATAATAGGCCAGGATTGCCGGAAGATTAGCCGCCATCGGATCATTGCCCTGCACCCTGTTTTCATTGAATTCCACCGGCTGGAATTCGATGTACCGGAAAATCACATCATCGTCAATGAAATTGATAATAGGAGAATCATAGGTCGTATTGTATACAGGACGGGCTGCCTGTATCGTCAGCTTTGCCTTGTAAACATTGTTACCCATCTCCTGGTCAATATTGAGCAGGAAATTACACTGGATCTTCTCATTCGGGTTAAATACATCAGCCGACCATTTCCGGTTATTGATAAAATTGGTCAGTGTTGTCTGTAGTGTATTGAATATTTTCTTATCAATATTCGTGCTGATCCTGCTGGTAATCACCGTAAGTCTTGCCTGTAACTCCTGTGCATCAGTAATAACTACCGTCAGCAGGAATGATATGATCAGTACAATTTTTCTACGCATAGTACAACCGGATTATAGTATCAACAATATCTTTAGCTACAGCCTGCTTTGATTTCATTTCAAATTTAAATTCCTGCCCCTCCTTTCCGAAAATAGTGACTTTATTCGTGTCATGTCCGAAACCTGCGCCACTGTCATTTAGTGAATTTAATACAATGAGGTCAGCATTCTTTCTCGCCAGTTTCTCTTTTGCATTCTCCTGCTCATTGTTGGTCTCCAGGGCAAATCCCACTAACACCTGCCCTTTTTTCTTTTCGCCCAGCTCTTTCAGGATATCTTTTGTCTTTGTTAATTCAATGACCAGTTCATCCTCTTTTTTCTTGATCTTCTCTGTTGCTGTTACAGCCGGCGTATAATCAGCCACGGCCGCTGCCATTACTGCTATATCTGTCTTTTCATATACCTCCATACAGGCAGCAAACATTTCGGCAGCTGTCTTTACGTTTTTAGTCACGATTCCGTTTCCTCCCGGCAATTCGCCTTGTAAAGGACCTGCCACCAATGTAACATCGGCTCCTTGCTGTTGTAATTCCCTGGCTATAGCAATGCCCATTTTCCCGGAAGAATGATTGCCAATAAAACGAACCGGGTCTATCGGTTCGTATGTAGGCCCTGCCGTTACCAATGCTTTTTTACCAGTGAGCGGACGGGTCAAAAAAAAATTATCGAGTAAGTACTGAATAATCTGTTCAGGTTCGGCCATTCTCCCTTCGCCCAAAAGACCACTGGCCAGTTCTCCTTTTTCTACAGGGATAATCCTGTTACCGAAGGATTCAATTTTCTGAAGGTTGATTTTCGTCGCAGGATGGTGCCACATATCTTCATCCATCGCCGGAGCGGTCACAACCGGGCAGGTTGCTGATAAATAAACTGCCAGCAGGAGGTTATCACACTGCCCATGAGCCATTTTAGCAAGCGTATTGCAACTCAGCGGGGCCACCAGCATCACATCTGCCCAACGTCCGAGCATTACATGGTTGGACCAGCTTTGCTCATCAAACAAATCTGTTAAAACCGGGTTTTTAGAGAGCGTTGAGAGCGTTAATGGGGAAATAAAATCTTTTGCTGACGGGGTCATGATCACTTTTACATCGGCTCCGGCTTTTACCAGCAAACGAACAAGAAAAACTGATTTATAGGCAGCTATGCTTCCTGTTATGCCCAGCAATATTTTTTTTCCCTGCAACATTTGTCAAAAGTACTATTTACTTATAGAAAGCAAAAGCGATCCCACCGGTAGTGAGATCGCAATTCAGTATTCATTAAACAGCCTTAGCTGAACAACTCGTCATCCCCTTTACGGAAATACACTTTCTCATCCATGAACTCCTGGGTAGCCAGTAAGGCAGGATTCGGCATACGTTCATAAGCCCTGGAAATTTCGATTTGCTCTTTGTTTTCATGAATCTCTTCCAGGCTGTCAGTATGGCTTGCAAACTCTTCGAGCTTATTGTGCAGTTCCTCTTTCAGGGAAATGTTGATCTGGTTGGCCCTTTTGGCAACGATTGAAATTGATTCATATAAGTTTCCCGTTTTGCCTTTCAGATCATCCAGGTTGCGGGTTTCAACATTACTGGTGATACCAGCACTAAGCTGACGTCTTAATTTGCTCATTGCTTAAGTTTTTAATATTAGTTTGCGATTGCTTTAAAAAGTCTTCTGCTTCCTTTTTCAGTTTGCTTTCCGGGAAACGGTCCACAAATTCATTACACTCATCAATTACCTTCTCATACCGTTCCACCTGTTTTTCCTCTACGCTCAGCTGGGCATAACGGTAGTAAGATTTTATCACCATCAGTTTATACGCATCTGCCCTTTCCGATTCAGGATAGTTTTCCAGCAACGTGGTAAATGATACTCCTGCTGCCCTGAACTGCCCCAAGTCGTAATAGAGCTGTGCACTCTGGTGATCTTTTGTTTCTAGTTTTTGGCGGCAAATATCAATGATCCCATTCGCTTCTTTATTCCTTTCCGATCCGGGGTGAGTATTGATAAAGGTCTGCATCATTCCCATGGCCTTGATCGTATTGGTCTGATCCAAAGCAGGCTTGGGTGATTGTTTATAAAAAGAATAAGCCCGCATATAATCTACTTCCTCTGCCCTGCTGCTGTTCGGGAATATCTCCAGGAAGCTCTTGAAAAGATTCTCTGCATTGAAATAATCCAGTTGGTAGTAGGCACAATAAGCATACTTGTAATAGATATTCTCAAACTCCTTGCCTGTCTTAAAATAGGGCATCACATCCTCATATACGGTCTGGGCCTTTGCATATTTCTTTTTAACAAAGAACTGTTCGGCCATCCGCAGTTTATACTCCGGATCCGGATTTTTGAGGAGTTTGGTCATACTGCCACCGCCACAACCGGCAAGCAGCACCGCTAAGAATAATACAGCTGTAAAACGCATAAAGGTTGGCAAAGTTAATTGATATGGGCAAAAGTTCCGGAAAAAAGATAGGTGGCCAAAAACAGCCCGTTAAGGTTTTGGTAAAGGCCTCAAAACCCGGCTTTTACCAGCAAAATGCACTAAAAAACCCCTCCCTGTAAAGGGAGGGGTTACTATCAGCAAAAAGTATAACGAGAAATTTTAGTTCTTACGCAGGTTCGGGTGCGGAGGTGTTACGGTGTTAGGACCGTCTTCACCATCTGCTGCTGCACGCAGGTCAACTGTATTGCAATCACCACCTTCCTGGCCGTAGTTGAAGATAAAGCGGTCGGCGCTGATACCTTCTTTTTCCACCAGGTAAGAGATCACTTTATTTACATGATCCCAGCTCAGTTGCTGTTCTTTCTTGTTAGAAGCGCAGTAACCAACCACCACTACTTTACAACCGGGGTTGTTACGCAGCCTTGAAGCTACTGTAGCCAGCACAGCTTTGTTATCATCATTAAGGCTGTTAGAACCAGTTTTGAAAGATACGCTTGGTAAAGCGCCGAGTAAATTAGCACAATCATTTCTTGGTACACCCCAGCCCGGGCAAGTTGAATCAGGACATGCAACAGGACATTTACCGATACCATCTGCATCAACAGGCTGGCAATAAGTCGGAGTAATCAGTTCTTTATCCTTACAATCAGGTACACCATCACCATCAGTATCTTTAGATACACCATGGCTATCAACAGGGCAACCCTGCGGAGTTTGTTCCTGGTCGAACTGGTCTGTTACACCATCACCATCGCTATCAGGCAGAACTGGTTTGGGTAAACGCATCAAACGGGGATTGCGGATCTCGCTGTAAGCGTAATCCAGTGGATTCAGCCACCACAGTGGTTCAACAGATTTTGCACCCAGGTTAATATTCAGACCAACAGAAGAGAAATTGTAAGAGTCAAAATCACCTGTTTGAGCCGCATCACCAACAGGAGTTTCCTGCCAGCGCTGACCATCTAACAGGTCATCTTTTGTAATGGTCCACCTGTTTTCCAATGCCAGGTTAAGACGGTTGCTCAGTTTGAAAGCCAAGCCCAAACCAACTGTACCAGTAGGTTTGAAGGTGTTACCGAACAATTTAGGACGGCGTTCACCCTGGTTTTCAGCAGCAGTTTCATATGAGTCATCCATCATATCTTTCAATGCTTTACGGGTATCCTTACGGTTCTTATAAACACCACCAGTGATGTTGTTGTAGAAGTCATAAGGAGTATTGCCGTCAAGAGCATTCACTTTGGTTTCATATACCGTACCACCAATACCTGCAAATCCATAAATATTGAAGCCTGTTTTAGACTTGTGGAAACGGATATTATTCAATGTAACCACACCTTGTAAAGAAAGGTCCTGTACTTTAGAACGGTAATTGTAATAAACACCATCAAAGGGCCTTGTACCTGTTGGATCAAGGCTTCCAATAGTATAATCGTCAATGCCACCACCATAAGACCTTATCGGGGCGTTATAGTTCGTTTTCCAAGCCGGATTAAACCCATAATTCTGAGATTCGATCCAGCTAAGTCCCTTTCCAACGGCATTAATATATTCCAAACGCATAGAGAAAACATAACCGAAAGCTTTCCTGACGTGGATACCAAAGTTTGGAGCTGTCAGAAATACGGCAGGAACGTCACCACTGATCTGGAAAAGACCATATTTCAGACCGATTTCCCATTGGTTGCGGGGTTTTGCAGGAAAATTACCCGTCCCCTGGAGAAACTCATTATGCTGAGGCATTCTTTTGGAAGGTATCTGAGTAGAATCATACGTAGTTCCAATCTTCACCTGTGAAAACATGTTCAATGACAGGAAGAATGC
Source organism: Chitinophagaceae bacterium UBA4411 (assembly GCA_002400415.1). Taxonomy (GTDB): domain Bacteria; phylum Bacteroidota; class Bacteroidia; order Chitinophagales; family Chitinophagaceae; genus CADEDV01. Next base: position 565,036 of record DGQP01000005.1, on the reverse strand, counting down.
AGCCATCATGAACATTAAATACTTTTTGCTTGCCATAACTAAGGATTAAGATTTACGAAAACATTGTCCTAATAATTTGCAAAAATAGAGCTTGACGCTTAAAAACCAAATTTTTACAGTATTTATTTGCGTCTGTTCGCATTATTTTTCAATTACTTAGTCAGCAAATGAGGCCATTTTGTTGCATCGTGCAGTAATTATTTTTTCCAGCGTAAATTGCTCTTTTTTGACATGAAGCTACCTGTTGACCTCATTGAGCCCGAATTAAAGAATTTTGCATTGCACTTCCGGGAAGCTGTCCGCAGCAACACCCCGCTGCTGGACCGTATTATGCGATTTATCGTAAAGAGGAAAGGAAAACAACTCAGGCCCATGTTCGTTCTTTTGTCGGCCAAATTAAACGGGGAAGTGAATGACGCTGCTTACAGGGCGGCCTCGCTGGTTGAACTGCTGCACACAGCCACCCTGGTCCATGATGATGTAGTGGACGATTCCATGGAACGCAGGGGCTTTTTCTCCACATATGCCCTCTGGAAGGCAAAAGCAAATGTGCTGATCGGTGATTACCTGTTAGCAAAAGGCCTGCTGCTTTCGCTTGATCACAATGACCACCGGATTCTTCATATTCTCTCCGATGCAGTACGAAAAATGAGTGAGGGCGAATTATTGCAGCTTGAAAAGGCCCGTTCCCTGAACCTGCAGGAAGATGTGTACTTTGAAATTATAAAAAACAAAACGGCTTCTTTACTGGCTTCAGCCTGTGCTGCGGGTGCCTGGTCAACAAGTAATGATGAAACGACTACAGAGAAAATGAGACTGTTTGGTGAAAAAGCCGGAATCGCTTTCCAGATCAAGGATGACTTGTTTGATTATGCCAGTGAAAACGTTGGCAAACCAACCGGTAATGATATCAAAGAAAAAAAACTGACGTTGCCGCTTATTTATTCCCTCAACAATATTGACAAAGCAACAAGAAGGAAGATGATTTATATCATCAAAAACAATAATACCGATAAGAAGAAAGTGCAGTGGGTAATAGAACAGGTGGAACTGAGCGGGGGTATCCGTTATGCGACGCAGAAAATGAATGAATACAAAGAGGAAGCATTACAATTACTTCACCAGTTTCCTGAAACACCTGTCCGGAAGGGATTGGAAGATATGGTGTTGTTTGTTACAGATCGTAAATACTAAACCAGGTTAAGCTCAAAAAAGAGTAGTGTTGAAAGATGACAGCAAAAAGATGGAAACAGTATACCGCTAACCGGGAGAAAACCGAAACTTTGCAACAGGTACTAAAAGTGCACCCTGTTATCTGCAGTATCCTGGTGCAGAGAGGCATAGATACTTACAATGCTGCAAAAGATTTTTTCAGGCCTGCATTGTCAGACCTGCATGACCCCTGGCTGATGAAAGATATGGCTAAAGCCGTGGAGAGAATTATTACTGCTGTCAACAGTAATGAAAAAATTCTTGTCTTTGGTGATTATGATGTGGATGGGACTACGTCCGTTGCCTGCATGTACCAGTTCTTAAAAAAGATCCATTCCAATCTTGATTTTTATATCCCGCACCGCTACCGCGAAGGATATGGTGTCAGTAAAGCCGGTATTGATTTTGCCAGCGAAAATAATTTTTCCCTGATCATTTCGCTCGATTGTGGCATCAAGTCAGCAGATCTTATTGCATATGCCAAGACGCTGGGAATAGATTTTATTGTTTGTGACCATCACCTTCCTGATGAAGTGGTGCCTGATGCAATAGCTATACTAAACCCCAAACAAAAAGGTTGCGGCTATCCTTATAAAGAATTATGCGGATGTGGCGTTGGCTTCAAGCTGATACAGGCACTGGCACCCCGGTTCAATCTTCCCGACAGTGCCGTATATGAGTTTCTCGATCTGCTGGCTACCGCTATCGCTGCTGATATTGTTCCGATGACGGGAGAGAACAGGATCATGGCTTTTCATGGATTGAAAAAAGCAAATGAGAACCCCAATAAAGGAATCAAAGCTTTAATGCAGCTCAGTGGTCTTGGAAAAGAGATGCATATCAACAATCTTGTTTTCATGATTGCTCCAAGGGTGAATGCCGCAGGAAGAATGGATGATGCCCGCAAAGCAGTGCAAATGTTTGTTGCAGAAACGGAGAATGAAGCCCTTGAGTATGCAGCCATGCTGCACAGTGATAATACTGACCGGAAAGAAGCAGACAGTAATATCACCGATGAAGCTTTATCACTTATCCGGGAAAATGCTGCATGGACATCCCGGAAATCAACATTAGTATTTAAAGAACATTGGCATAAAGGAGTGGTGGGCATTGTTGCCTCAAGACTGATCGAACATTATTACCGGCCTACTATTGTGCTGACGCGGTCGGGAGATTATGCCGCGGGCAGTGCCCGCAGTGTGCCTGGTTTCAATTTATATGAAGCTATTCATGCCTGCCGTGAGCATTTATTGGGATATGGAGGCCATTTTGCAGCAGCCGGAATGACATTGGAACTGGAACAGGTGGATGCATTCCGTGAAAAATTTGAGCAGGTGGTTTCCAAAACCATCAGCCCGGAATTACTAATACCTGAGATTATTATTGATGCGGCTATTTCGCTAAAAGACATTACATGGCCCTTTTACAATATACTTAGCCAAATGGAGCCCTTCGGCCCCGAAAATCTCCGCCCTGTTTTTGTTGCTGAAAATGTAATGGATACCGGTTATTCTAAAATTGTGAAAGAACAGCATATCCGTTTCTCTGTACGGCAGGATAATGTAGCAATAACGGGTATAGGTTTTGGCATGGCTGAAAAATTCGCTTTACTGCAGCTGAAAAAGCCGGTGGATATTGTTTTCAAAATTGATGAGAATGAATGGAATGGCGAAAAAAGCCTGCAGATAAGGGTTATTGATTTCCGGTTGTCTGAGCCTTAACCCAATCATTTATTAGCAGGGATTTCTGTACTACCTTTACCTGCTGAAATAAATCTGATGAAAAGAATTTTACCCTTCCTTTTTCTATTTGCTGTTATTATTCCGGAAACAACAACTGCTCAAAGCAGTGCTTCCACACTGGATGTAGTCAGCTGGAATATAGAATGGTTTGGCGATGTTAACAACGGCCCTTCCAACAACGATCTGCAGGAAGCAAATGCCAAAACCATTATGCGCTATCTTGATGCTGACCTGTATGGTCTTGTTGAGGTCGTGGATTCCATGCGCATCAGAAGGCTGGTCGATTCATTGGGGAATACCGAGTTTGGCTTTGCAATTTCCCCTTTTTGCAGTGGCAACACAACCGGCACCGGTAATAGCTGGCTCACCGGGCAGAAACTGGCGTTTATTTACCGGAAATCTATTTTCTCTAATGTCAGTTTGCGTGGGCTGCTGAGAGCTAGTCTCAGTGGAATTGCTAATGTCAACTGGGCCTCCGGCCGTTTTCCATATATGTTATCAGCCACAGTCACAATTAACAATGTGAGTAAGAATATCAATTTCATTGTTATTCACGGCAAGGCCGGAAGTACGATCCCTGACTATGATAAGCGCCGCGGTGGTGCCCAGGAATTGAAAGACAGTCTGGATGTGTATTATCCTTCTGCGCTCAATATGATCATTGGTGATTATAACGATGCATTGAACCAAACCATTTCCAGCGGTGCAGGACCTGAAACATCTTATCAACCCATTGTTGTTGACAGTACGGATGCAGATCATTATAAATCGATCACTTTACCATTGGCTGTGGCGGGACAGACCAGTATGCTCAATTTTCCCAACGTGGTGGACAACCATATTATATCAAATGAATTAGAGCCATATTACGTACCCGGTTCTGCACAAATCAGAACAGATGTTATCAACGTTGTTCCCGACTATGTTACAACCCAGAACACCTCCGACCATTATCCTGTTTTTTCGCAATATAATCTGTCGGGCCTGATAACAGCTGTTCCCGATATTCCTGCGCAAGAGCTGGGTGTTGTTGCTTTCCCCAATCCTTTCTCCGGAACAATAAATATGAAAGCGGCAAAGACATTGAGCAGTGTACAACTGAATCTTTTAAATATGCAGGGGCAGATTATCAGTTCAAACCATTATGGACTTATTAATGCGGGGTCAATAATTCAATTACACAACTTACCTCTCTCTAAAGGGATTTATTTTCTGCAGTTGCAAACAAAACAATTCAGAACCGTGATCAAGCTGACACATTTATAAACCGGCTTACTGAAAATAAAAAATCCATCCGCTTATAACGGGTGGATTTTTTATTTAAACATCATATCTGTTCTTAAAGGATCAGTATGGTCTTTGTGGCAATGATATCATCCGTATTTACTAATTGCACACGGTAGGTACCCTTCGATATAGTTAACGGTAATGTGATCGCCTGGTTAATGAATGTAGCCTGTAGGTTGATATTCTTCTGGTACACCAGTTTACCTTCAGCATCCAGGAATAATAAGGCATAGTAGCCGGGTTTCAGGTTGCTGATACTGAATTTCAGCTCAGCGCCAGCTTGCGCAGGAACCGGGAAAATTCTGAACTCATCCGGGATTGCAGTTATAGTAAACGACTGTTGTGCGCCATATCCTGTACCTCCTGCATTTTTAGCATAGGCTTTATAGTAATAAGTGGCACCCTGCACCAACCCTGTTACCTGTGTACTGAAGGCTGCAGTAGAAAGAACTTTGGTTCCTGTACCATCTGCAAAACCGTTGATGCCACTATATTCAAACCCGAGTTCGGTAAGCGCAGTACAGCCATTACCCGCAGCAGTACCTGATAAGACAACACTGCTGGTCGTGATGTTTGAAGCAGCGCCGGTTGTTACTGTTGGCACCGTGTTAACTCCCGTTCCGGCAGCTGCCACGTTTATTGTTGCAGTTACACCGCCACCCGTTACAGGTATATTACCATTATAGGCCTGTACTGCTGTTGGTGTAAACTTCACATACACATTCTTACTTTGTGTGCCACCGGTTTGCGTAATGCTTAATGAAGCAGTATATGTGCCGCCTGCTGTTTCAGCAAACGTATAACCGGCTAAAGGTCCAACCGTAATATTTGCCGTTGTGAGATTGGTTCCGTTAATCACAAATGAATTAGGGCCGGCTTCTGTGTTGATACAGGTGCTGCCAAAACCATTTAACGCTGTTACCGTAATAGCCGGCGGTGGCGGAGCAGCCGTTGTAAATGTTTGTTGTGTACCATAAGTAGTTCCCCCTGCATTGGTAGCATAGGCTTTATAATAATAAACAGTGCTTGTGGTCAGACCACTCAATGCAGAAGAGAAATTACCTGCCGCCAGGTTGGTGGAAGCAACCTGCGTCCCTGTGCCATTCGGGAAATTATTGGTTGTACTGTATTCAATGCCATAAGCCGTAACAGCCGTACATCCTGTTGCAGTAATACTACCGGCAACAGTAGCCGTGGTTTGAGTAATCGCACTGACAGCTCCTGACGTAACTGATGGAGCCGTATTCACACCAGCACCGGAAGCTGCTACGTTCACAGCAGCAGCAATACCGCCACCATTGACCACGATATTTCCATTATAAGATTGAACGGCTGTTGGAGCAAATTGTACAAATATTTCCTGGGAGTAAGTTCCTCCAGGCTGTGTTAATGTCAGCGTAGTTGTATAAGTACCTCCCGCAGTAGTCGAATAAGTATAGCCCGCCAATGCAGCTACTGTTACATCAGCCGTAATAAGGTTGGAACCTGATATTGTAAATGAATTCGGCCCGGCTGTGGTATTGATACAGATATTACCAAATGCGGTCAGTGCTGTTACATTGATTGTCGGGTTGGGTGTGGCTGTGGTAAAAGATTGCTCAGCACCGTAAGATGTTCCACCGGCATTGGTTGCATAAGCATGGTAATAATAAGTAGTACCTGTGGCAAGACTGGTCAGGTCCGAACTGAAATTTCCGCCAGCCAGGTTGGTGGATGCCACGGCGGTACCGGTTCCGTTAACAAAACCTGCCGTTGTACTGTACTCAATTCCGTAAGCAGTAACAGCAGTACATCCATTGTCTGTTATTGAACCGGCCACAGTTGCAGAGGTTTGTGTGATCGCACTGGCAACTCCGGAAGTTACAGAAGGTGCTGTATTTACACCAGCTCCGGTTGCAGGCATACTAACCGGTGTTGAAACACCACCTCCGGCTACTAATATGTTATTACTGTACGACTGAACTAATGTTGGATCAAACTTCACAAAATACTGTTGCGAAAAAGCTCCGCCGGGTTGCGGGTGAAATAATACACTCGCATAAGGGCCGGCAGCATTGTCGGCTACAGTAAATCCAATCGGGCAGGTAATTGTTACATTCTCTGTTGTAAGGTTTGAACCTGATACAGTAAATGTATTCGGGCCGGCTGTGGTATTGATACATACATTTCCAAAAGCTGCTAATAGAGTGGAAGTGGTTAATGAGGGAAACGGAGCTCCCGAAGGTGTTACAGAGGCCCATGTTGTTCCAACACGAATCTCATCCATTTCAATGAAAGGGGTCCCAGTTGTAGAAGCTTGCCTAAGAAATATTCTTTCCACATTTGCCAAATCAGTACCAACAACTGAAGTTGCATCTGCTACAGGCTCAGCACCTCCAATAGCTGAAGTATTTAACCATATCCTGGCGACATCATTACCAGTACCGGCAATCATATCATAAGCGTACACGATAAAATAAGATGTGGCAGGATCAAGATCAGATGCCAGCCAGGTTACAGCCGAATTACTCCTTGTGGATATACCAACGTTGTATTTGCCAGCAGTTGCACTCAATCTTGTCCATACAGCTGCTCCAAAAAATGAAGTAGACCCAGATTGAATAAATCCGGTAAAATACCCTCCTGCTGCATTCATTGTTCCTATAGAAGAAACATTCAAAACAAATGAAGAGTATACAGTCCCGCTTGTCTGGTTTGCAAAAACTCTATAATAGTCAGTTCCCGCATTATCAAATTTTATTTTACTACCAGACGAAGTAGCTAATCCTGTGTAAGAGAGATTTCCGTTTTCAAGTAAAATAGAGTCCCCAGCATTAACTATCTGCCATACATTACTACTTTGAGCTGATAATCCCAACATGGCATCCGGTGTATAGTTAAAGGGTTCATGTAATATCAACTGCCCCTGACTACTTATTGCTATTACTAGTAGTATAATTAAAGAATATAGTTTTTTCATAATTCTTATTATTAAATAAACCGCAGCAAGCTGCTAAATACAGTCTTTCTGTAACTATTTTAATTCCACGAAAATTTCACATCATCAATACCTGTTGATGGCCTGTTACCGCCACCGGTTGTACTGGTAAGGGCTACCACCCTGATCCATATCTTCTGGCTGATATTATTTAATGTATTACCAAAATTGACGGTCACAGGCGTACTGGCAAAAGTGCCGGTACCAAATGTGGTGGTTAATGTTGCCGGGGTGCTGGCAACCGTTGTAAAGTTGGCAGGATCATCACCAATACCGTAATCCACTCTCCAGGTTGTCGTCCTACCGGTTCCTGTGGACGCATCCAGAGACTGTAATAAAAACTCCAGTACTAAATTGCTCTTCCCCGTTGTGTTAGCTAACTGAAATGCAAAAGCATATCCCGGATCACCGCCGGCAGTAGCCGTTCCCGTTTGCCTTGCACCCAAAGCCCTGTTGGCAGAAGCGCTTTGTACAGTACTGGTGGCCGTGGAAGCTAACCCTGTTGCAGAAGCAAAGTTTTTAAACCCAAAACTTATCTGGTTCCAGGCAGTGGGGGTATTAAAATTACCGTTATACACCGTTGCTTCATTACCAATAAACGTGCTGCTTGCGTCCTGCTTAATATATACCCCGGCGGGAAGACCGCTTGTTCCCAATGCATCAAAGTTGATAGTAACAGGAGATGTTGTTAAACTGATTGTACCGCCACCTGCCGCAGTCGGGCAACGCGGATTAGTAAATCGCACATCGGTAGTATCACGAATTGTAAACTGCTTGGTAGATCCGAAAAAGGAATAAATACCGATGATCTCACCATTGCCCTGTGCCACTTTGCGGGTGGCAAAATTGCAATAATTGCTGGTGCGCAGCGTAATCCGGTTAGTTGTCGGGTTCGTGCAACCCTGTATAATGCGGTTACCGGACTGGTCATCATCTGCATAGTTCTTTGATAACTCATTTGCAGAAAATTCAAAGCCTTCAAGTTTCACCAATGTGCTTACATACTTATCCTGCAAACCGGTTGTCAGTTGTGCCACTGTAACCACCTGCGGTACGAGCGGTTGGTTGAGCGCCCCTTTTACCAGGTGCTGATCCTGCAGATTATTCGCAATCAGCGTAACTCCTCCCTGGCTGGCATATGCCGCATCAACACCGCCACCTAATTGCAATGTTCCGTTGTACTGGCCCAGGAACAGGCCTTTACATTTTACAAACACCTGGCGGCCCACCGGGAAATTATTATAATGGTTACTGCCCGCCATTCTTAATAAGATACCTCCGGTAGCATCCTGGATAGCAATCTGCTGGTAATAATTACCACTTTTATCATCACAGGAAACAATACCTTCCAATATCACATCATCGGTGATCTCAACAGGGTTGCCCCCTGTATACCTTGCTTTAATGTCTTTGATAGAGGTATTGGCCACCACATCCGGCGCTCCGGTAAGAGGTGGCTCCTCAAATTTTTTCTGGCAGGAAACCACCAGCAGGCCGGCTATGGCCAGTATCATTAAAGGGCTGATCCAATTTTTACAGGTCGTCAGTTTCATAAATAGCTTTTTAATAATTACTGTATATCGGCAGCGGTACGGATACCCACCTGTGTTGTTGAATTATAAATGGATACATAACCGGTAACAGAAGTTCCGGTAAGATTGACTGTAATACCTGATACAACACGGACAAACATGGATAAGGTACCTGTGGCATCGGTAACATTATACGTCACACCGGTAGTATTGGAAGATGCCTGTGTGATGGAAGTAACATTACTGATCTTTACCAGCGAGGAAGCCCATGCAAGGCGATTGGTATTAATGTCAGCAATTGTGGCCGTTCTTGTATTTACCGTAATCGTTCCACTCAATGGGACTACATTGTCTACCGGTACATCTTTCAGTTCCTGGTCTCCATTATATAATATTACTGCGCCACCGTTTGGATCAATTTCCAGTACTTCTCCCATAGCAAAAGTGGGTGTGCCTTGTTTTGCATAGAAATAAAGTCCTGTGCCACTTTCATCCTGGAGCCGATAGTTACTACTCGCCTCATTAATACTGCTGGAGATCACCATCGCCCGTATTTTTTTTGTTCCAGCAGGTATTGTAACATCGGAACCGGAAGACGCCACAAAATTATTACGGAATTCAGCCAAGGTCATGAATATGGCCGGATCAGGCGGGCCGAGTGGATCGGGAGCTTCAGGGCCAACCGGTTGCTTATCACAGGAAAACAGCCCTATCGTAATCGCAACTACAAGGAAGGCTGTGTTGAAATTCTTTAAACGCATATATTAGTATTTATCGTTTTCAATTGAGCTTATCAAAAGCGAAGTGTCATGCTCGCAAAAAAGTTCAGCCCGTATGCATAATAAAATTTCGGAGGAAATTTACCGGTGCTTACCGGATCACTGGAAGCGGTCTGCGCATCATAACGCAGTTGCTCATAACCGCCGGTGATGATATCTTTTGTGTCCAGAATATTGTTGACACCGAGATTAAATACCAGGTAAGTTGCCTTTTTATTGATCTCAAAATCCTTTGGCAATTTCCAGGAATAGCCGCCGAAGAAATCAAGTGTGAATTGTGCATCAAATTTGGTCTGGTCAAATATCTGGCTGTATTTATCAGGATCGTCGATTACAAATTTCAATGCATCATAGGTGCGGCGCAGCGGGTTAAAACTTAACCAGGACTGGTCGAAGTAATTGCCGGTTAAGCTGACAAACCAGAATTTAGGAGAACGGTAAGTAACCCCCAGGCTATAGGCTTCCTGTGGAGTGGAAGGCACCCTGAAATTCTCCGCATAAATAACCTGCTGTCCCAGTACAGAAGCACTGTTATCAACAGTAATTGTTGCATGTTGCTTACTGTCGTAATAATATCGGCCGAGTGCCGCCGCTGCATTCACGGTAATAGTAGGTGTAACTTTTGCCTCAATACCAAATTCGCCTCCGAAATGCAGTTTATCAATACCATTGATTGCATAATTTACAAAGTTCTGGTACGCATCATGATAGAAAGACATTACATCCATTCCATCCAGGAAACGGGTATAATAACCGCTGACCCTGATCTTGAACCGGGGTGCATTCATAATATAGCCGCCTTCCACGGTTTGGACTGTTTCACTTTCGACCGTGCTTTGCTGTGCATTACGGGTTCTTGGAGAAACGTACACATTTTCAAAATAAGGTGACCGGGTGAGATAAGAGCCGTTTGCAAACACATAGTTACGGCCATCGATTTTGTAGGTTACACCGGCTTTGGCAGCATAATTATGAAATTCGTTAGTAACGCCCTTTCCATACGAATCATTCGGGAATAAACCCACTCTTACATTTCCATCCCGGTAGAATGACGTAAATGTATATTGTCCTGCAAGGAAAAAGTCAACCTTATTGAATTTGAAAACTCCCTGTGCCCAGCCGGAAGCACGCCGGATGTTGATATTGTAATCATAGCCGAATTTATCCCCTTCGTGAAGAATCCTGTTGGGGTTATCCAGATCAAACTGGATTGCATTATTATCTGTCGGGTAATCTCTTTCCGCAAACTGGTTTACGTTCACATAAAATTCTCCGCCAAGAAGATCATCCACCCTTTTAAAATAATGGTTGTTCTGCTGCTGGTACGAAGCCCCGCCGGTGAATTCAACATGGTTACCAAATCTTGTATTGATCACTGAATTCACGTTGATACGCTGCGTGTTGATCACTCTTTCTTCAATAATATACCTTGAACGGTGACCACTTACTGTATTACCCGGTATCCCGTTTGCATCATTAATAGTTGCAAAACTGGCCCTGTTCACATTATACAGGTTCTGCCAGTTGATCTGGCGGTAATTAATATCGTTTTTCATCAGGTCGTATAAAGCAGCTCCCTGGGCAGAATCAGTGGTGCTGGCCCAAGTGGAGGTATAACTGGGTAAATAACGATAATAATCGGGACGGGGATCGGCCGCATTGTACCAATCCAATGCTGTAACACTCCTGTTGCCAAAAGAATAACCGGCAGCCGTAGTAATAGTCGTATTATTATTGATCCTGAAATCATGAGAAAGAATAAAGACAGGCTGGTGTGTTTTACCAACGCTTGCATTTCTTTTCTTTCCATTCTGGTAGCCCCAGTTAGGATTGTAATAGTTGGTTCCTGCCAGGTCAATCATCTCCTGTACAGAAGCGCCTTGCCGGCCGTTTTCTGTTGGCGCACCAAAGGCAGTGAAAGAAAGCAGGTGGTTTTGCCCGATACGTTTATCCACTGCAGCAAAATAACCCCAGCCATCATAATAGGTTCCGGGCACATATCCTTCATCGGCCCAGCGGCGGCTGCCACTTAAGCTAAATGCCCATCCTTTTTTGCTTACTCCCGTTGAATGAGTCAGCATGATCCGGTTATTATAATTCCGGTTGGAAGCAGCATAACTGATACTGGTCTGTGCACGCTGACGGCTGGCACGGGAATCAATATTTGTATTGCCGCCAATGTCACCAAATGTAAATGTATTATTACGAAGCCCCCACACATTATCACGGTTCCTCATCACATCGTTCAATCCGCCCCACAAACCAAACGGAGTAAACCCATTGTCGAGATTATCCATCGGTATACCATTCATATACGTGCTGAAATGGTCATTATCATACCCGCGGATCCGAAAACGAACAGCGCTGAAATTAAAAGAGGCGGCTGAATAAAATGGGTCTCTGCCGGCCGTTAACAGGGAAGATATATTCTGGTTGCCCCCATCGCCGAGATCATTATCATCGAGCGATACGGTAGGGATATTATCTAACACTGCATCTTTTAACTCGTCCACAATAACCGTATCTTTTTTAAGGGTAGAGTCCACCTGTGCCATGGCCACCGGTCCGGCGAAAAGAAGGAGCAGCAGCAGTCTTGATTTTAGCATGCAAATAGTTTTTTTCGAGGCGGCAAAATTAACAAGTGTAAGCTGTACCTTTTTAAAAAGTTAGACACATAATATTTTATTAACCGGAAGCATCTTTTTATCACTATTTAACTTCTATTGTTTCAGTATGTTTGCGTCCCTGATTTTAATCATAGGATATGAAGAAAATTCTCTACCTGTCTGTTTTGCTTGTCTCCTCCCTGTTTACAGTTGCACAAAAAAAAGAATATAAAACGGCTGTTATCAGCTTCTATAATCTTGAAAACTTATATGATACTGTCAACAACCCAATTACCAATGATGAAGAGTTTTTACCCACCGGTGTCCGGAATTACAATACCCCGGTTTATATGGATAAAATAAATAAGCTGGCCACTGTTATTTCACAGATTGGAAAAGAGGTAAATGCGGACGGGCCCGCTATACTGGGTGTTGCCGAAGTGGAAAACGATACAGTACTTAACGATCTTGTCCATCATGTATTGCTGGAGAAAAGAAATTACAGGATCGTTCACTATGATTCAAAAGATATCCGGGGTGTGGATGTTGGTCTTTTATATAACCCTAAATATTTTACAGTTGACGCCAGTGATAAACTGTTTGTTCAATTACCCGGTGGCTCAAAAGATGCTTATTTCACCCGGGATATTTTATGGGTAAAAGGAAAGCTGGATGGAGAGACAGTGCATGTCTATGTCAATCACTGGCCCAGCCGGAGCGGAGGCGAAAAGCGCAGTGATCCTGCCCGGCAAGCTGCCGCTGCTGTTTGCAAACATCATATTGATTCAATTGCCCAACTGGAACCCAATGCAAAGGTCATAATTATGGGCGACCTTAACGATGATCCCATCAATGCCAGTGTTGCTGATGTGCTGGGCGCAAAAGGCAAACAAAAAGATGTTCGCCCGGGAGGCTTTTTCAACCCCTGGACTGAACTCTACAAAAAAGGAATTGGTACGCTGGCTTACCAGGATGCCTGGGGGCTTTTTGACCAGATCATTATTTCCCAACCCTTCCTGGATAAGGAGCAAAATGGTTTCTTTTTTTACCAGCAGCATATTTTCCAGCGGGAGTTTATGGTGGAAAACAAAGGCCGCTATAAAGGATATCCCATGCGCACCTGGGACGGCAACAGCTACCGGGGGGGATACAGTGACCACTTCCCCACTTACCTGGTGTTTTTGAAAACAGTACAGGCCGGGCTTAAAGGATTCTAACTTATCAATTGTTAAACAGATAGTTAAGCCTAATCATATCCCCCGGCAGGTGGGTTATTTTCTCCGGCAGGCTAATGCCATAAAAAACCTTCTGACCAGCTCCTGTTTCTGGCTGTCAATCCCTATCTTTGCCGCCCCAAATCTGTGTTCGCAGATTCTTTCTCTGCTCTTGCAGGGAATGTCCAATGGGATAAACCGAATTATTTTAAACACAAAAAAGGTAAAATGAACAATTACGAATTGATGGTGATTTTTACCCCTGTTCTCAGCGATGAAGAATTCAAAGCTGAGCAAAAGAAGTATGCTTCCCTGGTTACCGGTAATGGTGGCACTGTGGTAGCGGAAAATGCATGGGGATTAAAATCACTGGCGTACCCGATCCAGAAGAAAACCACAGGCTTGTACTGGGTGCTGGAATACAGTGCGTCATCCGACTTCAATGAGAAGCTGAAGATCCAGCTTCTGCGTGACGAAGCTGTACTTCGTCATTTATGCACTAAACTCGATAAATACGCCGTCGAGTATAATGCGAAAAAGAGAAGTGGCGCTAAAACAGGAACTGAAAAAGTAGTGGAGGCTTAATACCATGGCAAAGAACGAAATCAAATACCTTACCGCCATTAAAAGCGATAAACGGGTTAAAAAATTCTGCCGCTTTAAAAAATACGGCATCCGCTACATCGATTATAAAGATGTGGAATTCCTGAAAAAATTTCTGAACGAGCAGGGGAAATTATTACCCCGCCGTCTTAGCGGAAACAGCCTGAAATTTCAGCGCAAAGTTTCTGATGCGGTTAAAAAAGCCCGTCAGATGGCTTTATTACCTTACGTAACAGATCTTTTAAAATAACCTCACCCTAACTCCTGCACTAAACAGGAAGACAGTAACGGGCAAACCGGAACTGGGTTGGTGAACAAAAAGAAAACAATGGAAGTAATTTTAATTAAAGACGTAGATAATCTCGGTGGTGTGAACGAGGTGGTAAAAGTAAAGAACGGTTATGCCCGTAATTTTTTATTACCCCGTCATCTGGCTGTTGAAAACAGCCCCAGCAATAAAAAGCAACTGGAAGAAAGACTGAAACAGGTTGCCAAGAAAGAAGCTAAAATGCTGGCTGAGATCAACAGTGTTATTGCTAAACTGAAAGAAGGACCGCTGAAACTGGGTGCTAAAACCGGTACAAGCGGTAAGATCTTTGGTAGTGTAACCTCATTACAACTGAGCCGTGCCATCCGTGAGCAAAGAGGGTATGATATTGATCGCCGTAAGATCACGATTACTGATGAAGTGAAAGAATTGGGTACATACAAAGCCACTATCGATTTCGGTAATGGCCATACCACAGAAGTTGAATTTGAAGTGGTGGCTGAGTAAGTTTATTCACAGAAATACTTAAAACCCCTCAAAAAGAGGGGTTTTTTCGTTTTATTCCTTATAAATCAACAAGTTGAGTTCCGCTAAGGGATCATGCGGAATAATTTGCTAATATCTCAAAAAAAAATCCGTTATTTTGTCTTGTTTTGGTGTTCTTTCAGTTTCACAAGTCCTGAACGTTTCTCACAGTCCTGTGAATGTTCATCGGTTACTGTTTACTGTTGGCACTTATTTGTTTTTATAAAAATTCAGTAAAATGAACATTTACGTAGGAAACCTGAGCTGGAACCTGAAAGACCAGGACCTCTCTAATCTTTTCGCTTCTCACGGTGAAGTAGTATCAGCCAAAATTGTGCTTGACAAATTCACCAACCGCAGCAAAGGCTTTGGCTTTGTTGAAATGGCTAACGACGACCAGGCACAAGCTGCAATCGCTGCTTTGAATGGTACTGAGGTTGATGGTCGTAACATTGTTGTTAACGAAAGTCGCCCTAAACCAGAAGGCGGCGGCGGCGGTGGCTTCAAGAAAAGAAGCTTCGGTAACGGCGGTGGCGGCGGCTACAAAGGTGGCGGCGGCGGCTTTAAGAAAGGCGGCGGCGGCGGTTACAACCGTGACCGTGGTGGCTATGGCAACGATTATTAATCGTAACTGAAATAATAAAATCGTTTAAAATCCTCTCAGTCCCTGAGAGGATTTTTATTTATAAGGCTCCCCTGAAACTGTGAAGTAATTTTAATAACAGAAATCAACGACTCATGCTGAAAAGGTGGAAACTATTGGTCGCCGGATACCTGATAATACTACTGGCAGAAAGTTGCGGTGGCTCTTCTCCCCGCGGGCAGCAGCCGGTTGACAGTACTGCTAAAAGAAAAGAAGTAATTGATATTTCTATACCGGGAGGATTCAGTGACCAGGTACATCTGCATTTTGACAGTACCCTTTTATCTTTCTTTCTGCAACATTACCCTGCATTCTCTGCCTTTAAAAATGAGCTGCAAACCTTTTACAGCAAAAGAGACTATGCTTACGCCTGGTATGACGAGAATGGATTGATTGAACAGGCAGGAAACCTTTTCAACCGCATCATGAACATCAGCGATGATGGCCTGCCGGATAAAATGCCCTACAGGGATTCCTTTCGGGTTACGATGGACAGTTTACAATATACCGGTACTAACAAGGCACCTCATGCAGAAACTGAGCTCATGCTGACAGCGCAGTATTTTGCTTATGCAAAGATCGCCTGGCAGGGACTGAGTGAAAAAGACAGCAAAGCTCTCGACTGGAACCTTCCCCGCAAGCAAGTCAATCTAATACAGTTAATGGATTCGCTGCTGAATAATGGCACTGCACTTATAGCTGATGACCCAGTTTACCGGCAGTATGGCCTTTTAAAAAGCTATCTTAAAAAATACAGGGATATAGAAACAAAAAATGGCTGGAAACCAATAAAGCCAGATAAAAAGAAATACGGACCGGGAGATTCATCACTGGTTATTTCACAAATCCGGGAGCATTTATTCCTGCTGGGTGATATTGAAGCAGCTACTAACAATCCGGTATATGATGAAGGTCTTGTTAAAGGAATTAAAGCTTTTCAAAAAAGACTGGGTTTGAAAGAGGACGGAATCATTGGCGCTGGTTTTTTTAAAGAGATCAATTATCCCATCAGTAAACGCATCGAACAGATCATCGTCAATATGGAACGCTGCCGCTGGCTGCCCGAAGAACCAAAAGGAGATTACCTCGCTGTAAATATTCCCGAATTCAGTTTGCATGCCTACCATAATGATTCACTTTTATGGAGTATGAATGTGGTGGTCGGGAAAGCCGTTCACGAGACCATGATCTTCAGCGGGGAATTAAAATACATAGTGTTTAGTCCCTACTGGAATGTACCTGCCAGTATTTTACAAAATGAAATACTACCTGGCATCCGCAGGAATCCCAATTACCTGAAAAAACATAATATGGAATGGGTCGGCAAATCAGTACGACAAAAACCGGGGCCTTCAAATTCCCTGGGGCTGGTAAAATTTTTATTCCCCAACAGTTATAATATCTACCTGCATGATTCTCCTGCTAAAAATTTATTTAACGAAGATAAAAGGGCATTCAGCCATGGCTGCATCCGGGTAAGCAAACCAAAAGAGCTGGCAAAATGGCTGTTAAGAAACTACCCTGAATGGACAGATGAAAAAATCAGCGCAGCAATGAATGCAGGTAAAGAGCAATACTTCACGTTAAAAGAAACAGTTCCTGTCTTCATCGCTTATTTTACTTCCTGGGTTGACAGGGAGGGTAAATTGAATTTCCGGGATGACATTTATAAAAGGGACAGCCGGCTCGCCAAAATGATTATAGAAAACCCGGGGATATAACCATCAATTCAGTTTTTCTCCCGTTGCCAGTTACGGTGGTACAGTTTGCGCAATTTATCCCTGAATACAGTATCCACTATTTCCATCGGTATGGAATCGGAAGACAGATCAAACCGGTATGCCGCTTTTTCATCTTCCTCATCAAATTTATTATCCTTGTTGCTGTCCACCCGCACCAGCATAATGATAAGATCCGAATTCTCTACTACATACCAGTCAAAAAAATCACAGCCCGGCGGTGACACCTGTTGCAGGTTTTTACCCTGCTTGTCTGTTACAAACAAATAGTTAGGATCATCCCCATCCAGCCGGCCATCCTGATTATTATCGGCAACCGTCAGGTTGAAAAACAACTTATTCTTTGATTTTAGTTTATCCCTTTGCTCCGGGTTATTATACCCAAAATCATTGACCAGTAACTTCAGGGTGTCACTTAATAAATGAGATTCCCCGTTTGTGCTGTTATAAAAAATAATATTCCAGTACATATTGTAGGGAACTTCTTTGTAATAATCTGACTTTCCTCTTTTTGCTGTCTCTCCCATAGCAAGGGGAAACATCAGCACACCGGAAGAATCAATTTCTTCAAACTTACTGATCTGCAGGTTGAGCCGGTCCCGCGGGCCGGCTGCTGCGATTGCAGAATCAGTTCCGGCTGTCCCGGCCTGTTGTTTATTTTCCGGCTGTCCGCAGGCTAACAACTCACAACAAAAGATCATAAGCAGTAATCTCATCAGCTATTAAAATTATTAATACAGTCATACGCTTTCAGGAAGCGCATGACTGTACCGGAAAAGAATCTTATTGAGTCACTCTTATTAACCCGGCGCCATTGTATGAATGATACTCGCCGTTGTACATCGCGTCTGCACTTACCGGCCCCATTTTATACTGACCCGGCGATACAGCACGAACCGCATAATAATAGGTTTGTTTATTATTATATGCATCCACGAAGAAATGGATACGGTCGTCCCGCACATCCAGCGCTGTGGGTGCGGCAGCGTCTTTGATCCAGTCCATGCCTGGTATTTCTTTCGTTCTTGGGTTCTCAATTTCAAAACCGGCAGGCAACAAGTCGGTGATCACCACGTTCTCAATAGCCGTTGAAAAAGATCTTTCGAGTGTGATGCCAATAATGATCAATTCATTTTGTTTGAATGTATTTCCTGCAATGGGGTTGCCAAACCTGTCATAGAAACGTTTTCTTACTTTCAGGTAACTGTCCTCTTCTTTATAAGCACCGCTGGCGCTGATACCTTCTGCCTGCCAGAAGAAATACAAACGGCCTGTGCCTTTTGTACTGATCTCCACGTTTGTCCCACCCAGTGCTTTCATATCACCTCTCCACTGACCGCCATCCACTTTAGCGATGGTTTTTCCATTCACTTTGATCTCAGCTGTGGCATTTGAATTGTTAGCGCTTCTCGCTAATTTACCCAGGGCCAGGAATGCAAAAGCTCTTTCCTGCGTACTCAGCCACTGTCTTGTCTTCAGTTTGTTGCTGACATGCTGTGCCATCACAGGTATTTGTTTATTCCCCGGATCAGCATCAATCAGTGCATTCAATGCAATGGATTCATCCCTTACATCAGAGTAATAACTGCCACCTGTCTGCGGTACTGATTCTTCGCCGGCAAAAGAGGACGGCAACATTGTTGTAAATGATTTTTTATCACCAGCCGTCGCATACGCTGCTGATAAAAGATAACGGCTATCCAAGGCCAGTAATGCAGGGTTGGCTTTGTAATAGTTCATAGAAGGCACATTACTCCGGTTTGCCAAGGCCAGAACATACAACCCGTAGGCTACTTCTTTCGGCGCTATTTTTTTATTCTGGTTCCTGTTATAGTAGTAAGTGATTGTTTCCTTATTCTTCAACCGGTTGTTAATATAGGTCAGCATGGTTTCTATCAAACTATTGTCCACATCAAACCCTGCTTTTCTTGCTTCCAGTAAGAAATGAGCTGCATAGATGGTAGCCCACCAGTCTTCCCGGCCTTCTCCGTCCCATAAGGTAACAGCTCCATTGTATAACTGCCGCATTTTGATTTTGCGGATCGCTTCTATAATATTTGTATTGGCGTTGAACTTGTTTTGTTTGTTCAATTGCATCAGATCGGCCATATCCCCATAATACAATTGCGGGAATGCTGCGGAAACGGTTTGCTCGGTGCATCCATACGGGTATTGAACAAGATAACGCAAATGGTCACCCAGTTCCAGTGCCGGGGAACGGCTTACCACCAAACTGTAGTCGCTGCTTCCCGGCATAAAATCACTTAACCCGATATTTATTTTTTGCGAACTGCCTCCTGCTATTGAACCGCTGCCGGTTACTTTCTGCAAGGTAGACGGAGGACGGACCGAGATTTCTGTAGCATCCGTAAATTTCTCACCTAATCCATTTACAGTAACATTCACTTTCGCCACACCAATGGACGGGTTCGCCACCACACTAAATACAGCCCTGCCTTCACTCTTTGCATTCAGTGCAACAGTTTGACTGCTCACTCCCACCACTTTTACAGCGCCGTCTGTATTGATCGTTGCCGTAACACTGGTGGATTTACCGGTTGTATTACTTAACGTAACAGGAACATTAACTGTATCACCCGGGCTCAAAAATCTTGGCAGAGCAGTACTGATCACAATCGGATCGGCAACAGTCATAGTATTTTCCCCGCCACCAAAACTCTGTCCTTTATAAGAAACTGCCATTAACCGCAATTCGCCACTGAACTGGGGAATGTCAAATTCAAATTCTGCTTCCCCGCTTCCATTGGCTTTCTTGATACCACTCCAGTAACTAACTACTTTCACCCTTTTCGCCGGCATCGGGTTTACCCTTTTATCCATATTCAATTCACCATCACCTCCGGTACTGCTCAGCTTAGCCCTCACTTCTGCAAACAATAATGGATACAGGTCATAGGCCATTACCTGCAGTGCTTTTTTCTGATAGAAATAATTATACGGATCGGGTGTTTTGAAATCACTCACCTGCAGCACACCATTATCAACCGCGGCCAAAGTAACATAACTGCCCGGTGCAGCTTTCACTTTTACTTTTTGGTGGGTGCGGGAACGAACCGATTTTGAAGACACAATTTCAACGGGAATCTTTCTGCTCTTCTCTTCCACTTTCACACTCTGAAAACCATGGGCCACTGTTAATGGAATATCCGAAACTTCATGCGGCTTGATCAGGGTGGCCGTGATATAGGCATTCGGAACATGATCACCTGTCAATTTCAGATCAAGACTGGCTGTCCTGTTGCTCACCTCCACATACTGGTAGGATACAATATGATCCGTTTCCACCGTCACCAGCATCTTTCCACTGAAAGGTGTTTTGAACAGTGCTTTTACATTCTCACCGGTGAAATAGGACTTCTTATCCAGCTCAATTTCAATATTGCCTTCATTGTTCACTTCAAAAGAGCTATTATCTCCTCCCCAGCTGCCATAGCTGTAAAAACTTTTACTGACATAACTGTTGGCACCGGGACGATAGATCCTGATCTCATAATCACCGGGTGATCTGGGCACATAAGAATAGACAGTATTAGCTCCAATTGCCTGCTGGCTTTCTATCATCAGTTTATCCTCTTTCTGTGATTCGTAGCGGAAATAACTACCGCTTTTGGTTAGCACTGTCCTGTATTCATGTTTGATTACTTCGATCCGTGCTGTTCCGCTGGCGGCATTCCCATCTTTATTAACAGCCGCGAGTTGAAATTTCACCGCCTGGTTCAGCGGGTAATAATAAAACCAATCCCGTTTGACCCCGAACAAAACTTCCTGCGTGAATACGTCAACAGAAGCGGCACGGCTAACAGGTCTCCCGGTTTCATCAAATACGGTAGTGTAAAAATTTGTTTGCAGCACACCGGTATTCGCATAAGTGGCAGGCACTTCGTATACTTCTGTAGCGCTACCCTGTTCATCTGTTTTTCCCTCTTTCACCACTTTATCAAAAAAACTATTCTGGTTGGCCAGGCTGAAATCATAGTCAGCAAATTTTTCAGGTGAAAAATATTTTTGTTTCACCTGTATCTCTGTTTCATAATTCCGGTTGGCAGCAGGCGGGCCAAAGAAATTGACAGCATTGACAGAGAGATTCGCTGATTCACCTGGACGAAGAAAGGCTTTATCCAGTTTTGTGCTGACCCGGATGCGGTCGGGTACAAATTCCTCGATAGAAAAATTCTTAGCTGCCAGCAATACATCGTTGGAAGTATAGACCTCCAGTGTATAGCTGCCGGTTATCGCTGAGGCAGCAATATCAATACTGCCCTCCACCGAACCTTCTTCATTCAGGCTTTTCCGGAATGATTTCAGTTCCTTACCGTTAGGCATCAGGAATTTCATTTTTAAAGGGATATCTCCCGGAGTTTTCCAGTCACGGTCACGGATTACAACAGAAAAATTCACTTTCTCACCGGGGCGGTATATATCTCTTTCTGCATACACAAATGCATCCAGCCCGCTCGGATTATTTCGTTTACCTCCCACTTCAAATCTTGAGGTATTCACTCTTGTATTACTAAAAGGCAGGTAGTTAAAATCATCAGCTGTTTTTGCAATGATCATAGCCGGCTTAAACCCGCTGAAGTCTTTTTTACTATAGGTGATCTCCGCCACTCCGTCTCCATTCGTGGCACCGGTACCGATCAGCTGGTTATTATTGGAATAAACAGATACGTTTACCCCGTTTACCGGGTCCGCTGTTTTTAAGGAATTGGTGAATACATAAATTTTATCCTGGCCTTCCTTGGCGATCAGGCCCAGGTCTGATAAAGAAATATAACGGCTGTCTTTTACCCAGTAATCTTCCGTGGAGCGGATAACAATATGATAAACACCTTTAAAATCAGGCAGGCGGTCCTCAAACTGTGAGAAATTCAGTAAACGGCCTGCTCCGCTTTTGGGCAACGACCTGGTATCGATTTCTTTTTCGTAGATCACATCTCCCAGCATAGCATTCCCGCCGTAATCATCATAGTAATCGCCCTCATATTCTCCGTCATAACTGGCATAGCCGGCTGATCTTGATTCCTGCGGGTAATAGCCATAACGTTGCGCCATCAGCAGGTTATTCTCATAAATTTTCGAGATAATCAGTTTTACCTTTGATACATTAGTCAGCTTTACTTCAATATTTTTACTCCCCTTTTTGGACAGGTATACGGCCTTACTATTGGTGAAATTGATATTCGCTTCCAGTTGCCCGAAAGCAACACTGCCTGTGTAATCTTCTTTTAGAACACCGCCAATTTTGCCCCGGAGATTTTTGGCAATATTCAATGTATAACTTTTCTCCACATCAAATTTATCACTGCGCAAAATGAAACCGGTCTCTGTCAATTCAGCCGTATACGCCAGTTCCGGGTCAAATTTCACAAACGGCTTCAGGCTTTCGCTGCTCAATTGCTGGCTGGTAGACACCCGTACTACTCCTTCAGTACCGTCATGTTCTGCTTCCACATTCTGAATGACGAGTATATACGGGGAAGGAATAGATAATGAAGCATTGATCGTTTCCGGCGTGGCATTCCTGCCTGATTCAGGTTTCAGTCCTTTATCAATACTGATCTTCGCATCCATGTCTTTGTCTTCCTGTTTCAGGCCGCTGACACGAAGCGATATTTTATTATCCGGCGACTGCGTTATCGCTGTAAAGTCAACTTTTTTTCCTTCCACTTCAATGGTCAATTTACCTTTCAGGTCATCGGGATTGATGCGGTAATTAAAGAAAAGGTCAACCTGCGGCACGGCTGAAGTGCTGGTCTCTCCTATCCAGGTGATCTGCGAATTATCCAGGGTAAGATCAGGCGTATGAAAACTGATATCATCCCCACCTGAGACGGTGTTGTATTTACTAAATTTTAATACCGATTTACCCACTGACGCTTTATAGGTTGTGGCCGGGTTCAACGGCTGTGAAGGAGAAAACACCAGCTGATCAGGGCTTTCCCAGCGAAATTTACCGGGTATAGCTGGCTCAAACGAAATATAGTCAGTGGAATCCCATGCATTAAGCAGGGAATCTTTTACCAGTGATTGGCTGAAACGAAAGGTAAGATTGCCAAGCTGGGGTACTTCGCCTTTTGCATTCGTATAAGAAAGGCTGACAGTGTTTTTATTACAGGCAGATAAAAAAACAGCAACCACAAACGCAGTTGCAAGGATGAGTTTAATGCGCATACAGGTTTGGTTAAATGGTCTGATTATGAAACGAGAAGTTAAAGAAATTTGATGAACCAAAAAATTTGGCCCAGTTTTCTTTTTACACAAAAAGAAAACTGAATTTAGTGTCAGTAATACAACTAAGGAGGAATATCTTTCACAGGGCGTGACAGGTCTGAGATATCCATAAAGGCTGATGAGAATTTGAACCGAAAGATAGTGAGCAGCAAAGTTGTTTTGCAAATAAAAGAAGATAAATGTTTGTTAAGTACAATTGGTGCTGGTGCTTTTACCCCGGTACCCCATACCAAATTAATAAGTGAAGCTAAGACTGCACATAACCAAAAAGGGAATAGTGAAGTTTATTAAACGCCTGGGGATTTTCATCTCCGGACTTTTCCTGCTATTCTTTTTACTCAATTGGGTATTCCCATTACCCGACAAGATCGAATATTCGACCATTATTACCGATAGTAAAGGTGAAGTGGTGAACGCCTACCTCACCAGCGACCAGAAATGGAGGATGAAAACAGAACTGGAAGAGATATCTCCCCTATTACGAAAGACGATTATTGCCAAAGAAGACAGGTATTTCTATTCCCACCCCGGTGTTAATCCCATTGCCGTGGGCAGGGCTTTATTCAAGAATATTTTCAGGATGAAGACCACTTCGGGTGCCAGCACTATTACCATGCAGGTGGCAAGGGCACTTGAACACCGGCCACGTAATCTTCTAAGCAAGCTTATCGAAACGTTCCGGGCCTTCCAGTTAGAATGGAAATATGATAAAAATGAGATCCTGCAGCTATACCTGAACCTTGTGCCCTATGGAGGTAATATTGAAGGAGTAAAATCAGCTTCTATTCTCTACTTTAAAAAGAACCCGGATCATTTATCGCTGGCAGAAATAACGGCACTGAGTATTATCCCTAACCGGCCCTCCTCGCTGGTGATCGGGAGAAGCAATAACAAGATCGTGGAGGAAAGAAACCGGTGGTTGCAAAAATTTGCTGACGATAATGTTTTTACAGCCAAAGAAATTGAAGATGCACTGGCTGAACCTTTAACAGCGACTCGAGGAACTGTGCCCCATTATATACCACATCTTGCTTACAAACTAAAAAGCCAAAGTGGCCCGGTCGTTAAAACGAATATCCAGTTAAATACTCAACTGAAAACAGAAAAGATAGTGGAAGATTATGTCCGCAGCCAGCGGTTAAAGAACATCAAAAATGCTGCGGTTATCATTATTGATAATAAAACGCATAAGATCATCAGCTATTTGGGTTCTTCCAATTTCAATGACACTGTGGATGGTGGCCAGGTGAATGGCGCAGCAGCCGTAAGGCAACCGGGCAGTACGCTGAAACCCTTACTCTATGCCCTGTGCTTTGATGAAGGTTTGCTGACACCCAAATCTGTACTCACGGATGTGGCAGTGAATTATGAAGGCTATGCACCGGAGAATTATG
Organism: Chitinophagaceae bacterium UBA4411; assembly: GCA_002400415.1. Taxonomy (GTDB): domain Bacteria; phylum Bacteroidota; class Bacteroidia; order Chitinophagales; family Chitinophagaceae; genus CADEDV01. The sequence goes on along the minus strand of DGQP01000005.1, from coordinate 540,263 downwards.
ATGAAAAATTCAATGGCTATGTCACCGTAGAATATGCTCTTGAACATTCATTAAATATACCCGCAGTCAAATCGCTGAAACTACTGGGCCAGGAAAAGCTGATCCGCAAATTAACCAGTTGCAATTTCAAACAAATACAGAAAGACCAGCGAAAGCTGGGCTTATCCATGATATTGGGTGGCTGCGGAACTTCGCTGGAAGAATTAACCGGCCTGTTTTCCTCCTTTGCCAATAATGGCATTTATATTTCCCCTTCTATTGTACAAAGTGATACTATCCTCAGGAAAACCACTGTCATCAGCCCGGCAGCGAATTATATGGTCAACGAGATATTATCAAAAGTGAACCGCCCGGATTTTCCGCTGAACTGGGCAGCAACGGAAAGAATGCCCAAGATTGCCTGGAAAACAGGAACGAGCTATGGCAGAAGAGACGCCTGGAGTATTGGTTATAATAAAAATTATACCGTGGGGGTTTGGGTGGGGAATTTTTCGGGTGTGGGTGTGGCCGACCTGAGCGGTGCCAATATTGCAACACCTTTATTATTTAAAATCTTTAATACGATAGACTATGACAGCGATGAAGAATGGTTCGCCCAACCCAAAGATGCTGATATACGGCAGGTTTGCAGTGAAACCGGGTTGCTGCCTGCCCCTCATTGCACAAATCTCGTAACCGATAACTTTATCCCGTTGATCTCTTCCACCAAAACCTGCGACAACCGGCAGGAGATCATGATCAGCCCGGATGAGAAGATATCATATTGCAAAAGCTGTGCACCTGAAACCGGGTATAAAAAGAAATGGTTTAAAGTGATTGAACCCGATATGCAGGCCTGGATGGAAGAGAACCGGATCGTCTTTGAAAAGATACCGCCCCATAACCCCGACTGTGAACTGATCTTTAAAGGCAATGCACCTGTTATCAACTCGCCGGTGAACGGAACCGAATACCTGGTCAGTAAAAAAAATAAAGAGCCGTTGCAATTGGTTTGCAAAACGGCCAATGACGTCAGCAAAGTTTACTGGTATATCAATAACAGATTTTACAAGAGTTGCAATTCCGGCGAAAAACAATTCTTTATCCCCGAAGAAGGGCCGGTAAAAATTTCCTGTACGGATGATAAAGGAAGAAACAGGGATATAAAGATTACGGTGAAATATGTAAATCTCTAAATTTTCTCCGCAGCATCTTCTCCTGTATTGATTGCTCCTTCCATAAAACCCTGCCAGTCGGCCAGGTGCTCACCAGCAAAATGCGTATGAATATGCGACCGGCTTAAAATTTTCCTGACTGTGAACCACTGCCCCTTTCCATACAAGGCATAGGCGCCATGCGAGAACTGGTCATTTCCCCAGTAATAATTGGTTTGCTTTTCCAGCAATGCCTTTACATCACCAAAATGGGGCTGCAGCGTCTGCCGGATCATCTCCGCTTTCCATTCATCGGTCTGGTTGGCCACCACCGCTGCTTTTTCCCCGATCGTATAGGAGATCAACACACCTTTCTTTGATTGTTGATTTTTGGTGGCATGATAAAAATAATGTGGCGACTGGTCGGTAACCATATCAAAACTTTCGTCCTTCCAGAATCTTTCGGTGAAGAGCAAAGGGTTTTTGTTGATCCTTGCATATTGTAATTCATTCATCGCATTGACCTGGTCGGCCGGCAGACCCGGTTCCCATTTGATCTTTTTCACGGCGAAAGTGGGTGCGGTGCAAATGATCTTATCGGCCGTAAAAGACTGGCCATTGTCACAATATACTTTTACTCCGCCTTTTGTGTTTTGTACGACCCGGTTCACCGCATGTTCCAGTTTGATCTTATCCATCCCTATTCGTTCCGCAATTCTTTTTGCCAGCAGGCTATTACCACCTTTTATTTTCAGGTCCATTTCATTTTTCTCGCTGCTTTCTGCATATTCTGTCAGCGCTGCAAATGCAGATACACTGCGGATTGTTTCGCCGAAATCGGTACTGTCCAATAATTCCCGCAGGTCCAGGTCTCTTCCCTCACAACCGTTATTGACCAGGTAACGCCACCAGTCCTTTTTATCTATCGCTTTTTGCTGCGCCTCCGTCAGTTTCGGGTAATTATCGATCAGGGCCTGGAATTTCTTTTTCCAGCCTTCGCTATAATCCCATTCCCCGTTCTTGTAATATTTTCCCTGGTAGATCAGATGTGATTCGAACTGGTTGTTCTCAAGCGTTAAACCCAGTTCAGCACAAAGATCATGCAACCGGTGATGGGAATTACCCACCCATTCTGCTCCCAGTTCAATCACGAGGTTCTCTTTTTCGTCAATAGTATGAGAAAATACCCGGCCGCTGATCCTGTTTCTCGCTTCAAGGATGATGAAATCAATTTTCTTTTCATGGAGGTATTTGGCTGCCGCCAGCCCGGCAAAACCGGCCCCGATAATAATGACTTTCGGTTTTACCGGGATAAAAAAATTACTGAAGGAAGAGGAAGCCAGCAGAATACCGCCGGTGGCCAGTGAAGTTTCTTTCAGGAATTGCCTGCGTGAACTCATAAGAAGGTTTTTTGGTTGCTGTAAGTTCAGGAATTTGTTTTAATCAACCAATATCCTGAGCTGGTATACTAAAAAAGCCCCTCGCAGGGCTTTCATTACTATTATTCTGCAAAAATCACTTAGTCCACTTTCTTCACACTACCCGCCCCGCTGATATCCGAACTAACTGAAGCATTTCCTTTATACCGGACACTGGCTGCGCCGCTGATATTTGCAAACAATTTCACACTGGCAAAAATTTCCGCATCACCGGCTCCGGAAAGATGCACATCTGCATTCTCAGTCAGCAGGTCAAAGGCACTGATATCGGTGCTGCCGGAACCATCCACAGAAAGATCCTTCGTTTCTCCTTTCAATTTGATCGTTGCAGCGCCCGATGCATCCACTTCTGTTTTTGGCGCTTTAATGTCCAGGTCCGCATTACTGGCACCACTCACATCCACACCTATTCTTCTATCTGAGCTGATGCGTCCCTCACTGATTATATCGCAAGCTCCTGATGCGTCAAAATCGTCAAAAGAAGGAGCCGATACATATACTTTTATACCTTCAGAAGCATCCAGGCTGGTATTATTCCGCTGGTGAATATGCAGCACATCTCCCTGCCTGTACACATCAATATATTCCTGCAGGTTATTATCAATTCTGACTTTTACAGAAAAAAACGAATCCTGCTTTACATACACTTTTACTGCCCCACCCACATCAATACTTCTGAATCCGCTGACAGAACGGGGTTGCTCAACTACGTTACCATCCCCATGTATGCGCCGGCCGGAGAAATAATGACAGGAACTAAGCAAAAAAATTGTTATCACTAAAGGGAAAATCCGTTTCATATGTCTTGTTTTGAACGCTGAAATTATATTTTAGGATTGGCATTCCGCTGATTTGACGCCTAAAGGGCTGCACAGGTTACAAGATAAACGAAAGCGTATTAAAATAACCAAAATTCACCCTTCATCAACAGGCTTAAACTACCCGGTTTAAACTACAAACCTTTTTTTACCTTCGCAGCACCATGACGGAAAAGATACTGATCCTTGATTTTGGCTCTCAATATACCCAACTGATAGCCAGGGCTGTACGGGAAGCCAACGTGTACTGCGAAATCATTCCCTTCCACAAAACATTTGAGTTTGAACCCGGCCTGAAAGGCATTATCCTTTCCGGATCACCCTGTTCAGTGAATGAAGAAAATGCCCCGGATGCCGATATCCAGGCATTTATCAAAAAAGTGCCGGTACTTGGGGTTTGCTATGGCGCCCAGTTAACGGCCAAACGATTTGGCGGACTGGTGGCGAAAAGTAATAAACGGGAATATGGCCGAGCCATACTGCAAAGGACCCAAGAAGATGTATTGCTGAAAGAAGTTTCAGCAACCAGCCAGGTATGGATGAGCCACAGTGATACGATTAAAGAACTGCCAGAGGGTTTTGAATTACTGGCTACGACAGAAAGCATCCCGGTAGCTGCCTTCAAGAAAAATGGAACTGACAGCAAAGCCCTGTATGGCGTACAGTTTCACCCGGAAGTATATCACTCCACAGAAGGGAAAAAAGTACTTCATAGTTTCCTGGTCAATATATGCGGCTGTTCACAGGATTGGACACCAGCCCATTTTATTACCGACACTGTTGAAGCATTAAAGAAACAAATCGGTGATCGCAAAGTGATTATGGCGCTAAGTGGCGGTGTTGACTCCACCGTTGCTGCTACTTTGATCCACCGGGCTACCGGCGACAGGCTGTTCGGCATTTTTGTAGATAACGGGGTGTTACGCAAAAATGAATTTCAAAATGTATTGGATACCTACGCTAAAATAGGATTGAATGTAAAGGGTATTGATGCCAAAGAACGTTTTTATACCAGGCTGGCCGGTAAAACAGACCCGGAAGCGAAACGAAAAGTGATCGGCAGCTTATTCATCGATGTGTTCCAGGAAGAAGCAAAAAAAATTGAAGGTATTGGTTTGCTGGGCCAGGGAACCATCTACCCGGACGTGATCGAAAGTGTTTCAGTACACGGGCCTTCTGTTACCATCAAGTCACATCATAATGTAGGCGGCCTGCCAGATCATCTTCACCTGGAATTAGTGGAGCCACTCCGCAACCTGTTCAAAGATGAAGTGAGAAAAGTAGGCAGAGAATTAGGGATTCCGTCAGAAATGATCGACCGTCATCCTTTCCCCGGACCAGGTTTAGCCATCAGGATATTAGGTGAGATTACGGAAGAAAAGGTACAGTTGTTGCAGGAAGCAGATGACCTGTATATAAAAGGTTTGAAAGATAACAACCTGTATGCAACGGTATGGCAGGCCGGTGCTATCTTACTGCCGGTAAAAAGTGTGGGCGTGATGGGAGATGAAAGAACCTACGAGTTCACAGTTGCCCTCCGGGCTGTGAGCAGTGTGGATGGCATGACAGCCGACTGGTCTCATCTGCCCTACGAGTTCCTGGCGAATATTTCTAACGAGATCATTAATAATGTAAGAGGTATCAACCGGGTGGTATATGACATCAGCAGTAAACCACCGGCTACCATCGAATGGGAATAAGCCCGACTTTGACCTTAACCTTTAGTATGAAGAAGATTGCTTTTTTACTCCTTATCTCTGTTTGTTTTTCAACTGGCATTATTGCGCAGAACGGAAGTGGCAGGCATAAGATCGCCGTCTTTGCGCCCCTGTACCTTGATTCAGCTTTTGATGCCATGGAAAACTACCGGTATGAAAAGAATCAGTTTCCGGCTTTTATCAATCCCGGTCTTGAGTTTTATGAAGGAGTTCAATTAGCACTGGATTCGCTTAAAAAAGAAGGCGTCCAGCTGGAAGTCTTTGTGTATGATACAAAATCTTCTGTTGAAACAGTAGCAGAGCAATTAGAAAAACCTGAAATGAATGATGTCGGGCTGATCATTGCTCATTGCAGCGGCAGTGATGTACGTCTTTTTGCTGAAGCAGGTCTTAAAAGGAATATCCCGGTCATCAACCCCAATTTCCCGAGTGATGCCGGCATCAGGGGCAATCCCTTTTTTGTGATGCTGAACTCTACGTTAAAAACACAGTGTGAAGGCATCTATAAATACGTACAAAAGAATTACGCCACCAACCCGGTGATCGTGTTCAGGAGAAAAGGACAGGCTGAGGATATGATCAAAAAGATATTCGACGACTATGGCAAAAGCACTATGTCAGTTCCCCTGAAGTTAAAATATGTTGATCTTCCCGATAGTTTCACCGTTACCCATTTGAAAGCACAACTGGATAGTAACCGTCATACACTTTGCATCGCCGGCAGCCTGAACGATAATTTCGGGAAAAGATTGTCGCTGCAACTGGCTTCCATAAGAAAACAATACCCGGTTACCGTAATGGGAATGCCCACCTGGGACGCCATCAAAGATTTTACAAAGCCAGAATACAAGGACCTTGAAATTATTTACAGTACGCCTTTTTATAATGCAAAAACTGATAAAGTAAGCGCCGGCATCACTAACTATTTTAATACTGTGATGTATGCGCGGCCCAGCGATATGGTCTTTCGCGGCTACGAAGTCACCTGGAAATATGCCAAACTGCTGGAGCAATATGGAAAAGACCTTTCTTCCAATCTCGGCAATAAACAGCATAAAGTGTTTACCGATTTTGACATCCAGCCATCCCTTGGCGGTCCCGGTATGACACTTGATTATTTCGAGAATAAGAAATTGTATTTCCTGAAATGGCAAAGCGGGACTATCAAATCAGTTAACTAAGTGCTCCGGTTAAGACAGCTGTTCTGTAACTTTAGAAACTATTACAGCTGTGCAACTACGATCTTCCAGAGGATATACGATCATCAGTGAGTGGCTTTCATCGAAAGGCCGCAGCCCTTTCTCCTTCCAGGAAAAAGCCTGGCAGCATATTATTAATAAGGAAAGCGGCCTTGTTAATGCGCCTACGGGTTGTGGCAAAACATACTCCGTCTTTCTGGGTGCAGTGATTGACTTCATTGACCAGCATCCCGGAAATTATAAAACCAAAAAAAACAATGGTCTCCGGCTGTTGTGGATCACACCGCTGAGAGCCCTGGCAAAAGATATTGGGAGGGCGATGGAAGAAGTGATCAGCGAACTGGGTATGCAGTGGAAAATCGGTATCAGGAATGGCGATACGGATATAAATGAAAGAGCCCGGCAAAAAAGACAAATGCCGGAAGTATTAATCATTACGCCGGAAAGCCTGCATTTGTTATTAGCACAAAAAGGCTATCCTGACATATTTAAAACATTACAACTTATTGCTGTTGATGAATGGCATGAACTATTAGGAAGTAAAAGAGGTGTTCAAACAGAGTTAGCGGTTTCGAGAATTATTAACTGTGCTAAAAATAAAACAGCAGCCATTTGGGGAATCAGCGCCACCATTGGAAATTTGGAAGAAGCCAAAGAAGTACTCCTCTCATCTTTGAAAATACAAGGGGTAATTATTAAAGCTGACATGCGAAAAGCTACCGAAGTCGAATCTGTAATCCCGGATGAAATTGAAAAGTATCCCTGGGCCGGTCATTTGGGTATCAAACTGGTGAATAAAGTAATTCCTATTATTAATAATAGCCGGACAACACTCATTTTCATTAATACAAGGGGTATGAGTGAAATGTGGTACCAGGCCCTGCTTACTGCAGCTCCCGAACTGTCAGGTGCTATTGCATTGCATCATGGCTCCATTGACCGGGAGTTAAGAACATGGGTGGAAGATAACCTGCATACCGGGAAACTGAAAGCGGTTGTTTGCACCGCTTCATTGGATCTTGGTGTTGATTTCCGCCCTGTTGAAACCGTGATACAGGTCGGTTCTCCAAAAGGTGTGGCAAGATTTCTGCAACGAGCCGGGAGAAGCGGCCATAGTCCTGATGAAATAAGCAAGATCTATTTTCTTCCGACACATTCTTTAGAACTGGTGGAAGCAGACGCTTTAAAAACAGCGATTAAGGAACAACTGATAGAAAGCAGGGTCCCGATGCTGTTATGCTTTGATGTACTGATCCAATACTGCTGCACGCTGGCCATTTCGGAAGGTTTTACACCTGATGAATTATTTGAAGAAATAAAATCAACGTATTGTTATGCTGATATCACCCGTGAAGAGTTTGAAAAGCTGCTGCAGCATATTACAGAAGGGGGAACTGCCTTACAACAATATGATGAATATAAAAAAGTAGAAATCACTGATGGCCGTTACAGGATACTCAGCCGCCGTATGGCCATGCGGCACCGTTTGCATATCGGCACCATCGTCAGCGATGCCATGCTGAAAGTAAAATTCTTCTCCGGCGGATATATCGGTGTCATTGAAGAGTATTTTATCTCCCGCCTGGAACCGGGTGATGTATTTACCCTTGCAGGAAGAACACTTGAACTGGTCATGATTAAGGACATGACAGTATTAGTGAAGAAATCTACGGCTAAAAAATCTAATATCCCCAGTTGGGTAGGAGGAAGAATGCCTCTGAGCGCCAACCTGGGAAAAAAACTGAGGGAATCGTTTAATGAAGCTTTTCAGAAAGGGAAAGTGAAGAGAGAGCCGGAACTGGGAGTATTACAACCATTATTTGACCTGCAGGAAGATTTATCGCATGTTCCAAACGCTAATGAGCTGCTGATCGAGCAAATTGAAACAAAAGACGGATTTCACTTATTTGTTTACCCGTTTGAAGGAAGGTTAGTACATGAAGCAATGGCGGCTATACTGGCCTTTCGCATCAGCCGTATCAGGCCTATTACTTTCTCATTTGCCATGAATGATTATGGGTTCGAATTACTAAGCGATCAACCGATCCCGGTAGATGATACTAATGTATACGAATTGTTTTCGCCGGATAATTTATTTGAAGATATTCAACGGAGTGTCAACTCAACCGAAATGGCCAAGCGAAAATTCAGGGATATTGCCGTGATTGGCGGCTTGATCTTCCAGGGATACCCGGGAGAGCATAAAAAAGCCCGGCACCTTCAATCATCTGCCTCTCTCCTGTTTAAAGTTTTTGCAGAATATGAACCCGGCAATTTATTACTACGACAAGCTTACCAGGAAGTACTTGATCAGCAAATGGAAGAAGCCCGCCTGCGGGATATGCTGCAACGAATACAGCATTCAAAGATTGTCCTCACCTTTCCGGGACAATTAACCCCTTTCTGTTTCCCTATCAAGGTAGACAGCATGCGGGAAGACCTTTCATCCGAAAAACTGGAAGACAGGGTTCGAAAAATGCAAGCGCAGTTAGAAAAATAAAGGCAGACCCCAAAGCCTGCCTTTTATAAATTACCGGGCTCTCTGTTCTATTTGAACGCATACTGCTTTCCGTCAGCCGCATTCATTTTTGTAATAAATTCTTTAAAAGCTGCATATTCAGATGGATCCATCTGGTCTTTCAGGTACTTCACTTCCCTCGTAGCGATTATCCTATCCGGCTTCACCTGGAATGTAAGACTGTAGCTCATAGCCGGGCAGCTGAAAGAAACATTGGCAGGAATTTCCGCCAGTTTCTTTCCGGCTGGTAAAACAATTGTCATGACTTCTTTATCATAAGGTGTGGAAGAGAATTTCCAGAAACTGAACGGAAAAGTCCTTTTCTCAGCAGAAATAAAATCAAGCGAATTATAACTATCCGACCAGGGCAGTTTGAATACCTGCATACCCACCAGTTCGCTGCTGAAATTTTCAACCACAAAAGAATTCTGGAAGATAAGCGTATCAGAAAGATCATTGAGGTGAGTGATCTTAAGATCCTTTAGTGTCACTTTTTTATTGAACTCACTGGCCAGGGATTCTGAAAGATCTTTCCTGTTGTCTTCATCACCTTTATCCTTATACCCTTCACGGATTGTGGATGCCTCTGAACCGGAGCGCCTTGTTCTCCTCTCCATTGTTACATTACTCCCGGTAAAAGTCACAGTAGTCGCACGGTCAATTGTATTGAGAGGCCGGGACGGCGTGGATAGTTTCACCAGCGAAGCAGTAGTGGCTGTTTCAGTTTCTTTAGGGATAAACAGGCCATTTGCATTCAGCAATTCTGTTCCCATTGATCCGAATGGCAGGTATTTATTAGTAAGTTCAATAAGGTAATTTTTATTATCTGCCTTTACTTGTGCAATACAATGGTTGAACCCGATTGTTGGGAGATCCAGGTTCTTATCGCCATTATCTCTTGTATCAACCAATACAAGATTTGCATTAAGGCCTGCTTCCTGGCACATGGCCACAAACATGGTAGAAAGGTCTTTGCAATCCCCAAGCCTGGTGCGCAATGTTCTCGAAGCCTTTTGCGGCGTTAATGCACTGTGAAGGAATGGCACATCGCTGTAACTGAAATTCTCCTCGATATAATTATAGATTAGTCTTGCTTTTTGCAAATCTGTAAGGTTCTGTTTACCTGCCAGCAATTCTTTTACTTTTTCTTTCACTTCAAAATCAGCCTTGGTCTTAACACTGCTCAGATCCCTGTACCAGTTAGCGACATAATTCCAGTCGGGAATACTGGAAACCACGATTCTTTCACTGATATCCGTGTAAGCCGGCATATACGATTCCGGCTTGATAGTGGTCAGATCCTTTCTTTCCCATACATACAATTTATAGTCATCGACATCCGTGATCTTCGGCTGCAGATCGGAATTATACATACGATAGCTGAACTTCCTGTCTTTGGGAACAATCAGGCTGTAGCGGCATTCCTTTGCAGGCAGTCCCCCGTTAAAAGTATACTCCTCCCAGAAATGTTCTGCCAACTTCCCGGAATAGACAATTTCCTTCCTGTAAAGAATATGAAGTATATCGCCTACTTCAAGAGATGAAAAAACGATCTCGTTGTCATTGCTTTCTGATTGCACTTTGGTTCCATCTTTCTTAAACAATTCCGCTTTTTCAACAATCAGCTTTTCTGTGTAATAGTTATACGGCAATGATATTTCTTTCCACCGGTCAATACCTGCATTATTGAGTACTTTGATAAGCAGTTCATATTTTTCTTCGGAAGCACCGTTTTCAGGATAAACTACCTGTTGCATATCTTCCAGCAGGTAAACACTGTTATCATTCGGATAATCAGCAGCCTGGGGAGCTGTTTTGATAATTTTTTCAATATCATTCCTGGCAAAGGATTCAAATAAGTCCTTTTTTCCCTGCAGTTCCCTTATTTTTTTCCGGGCATCGAAATTTCCCGGTGTATAACGGATTGCATCCTGCATATGCCCCATCGCCACTGTTTTCTTTCCCTGTGCTTCCACTATTCTCCCCTTTTTATAGTGGTATCGCCCGATATAAGGAGCTCTTTCAATGGCTTTGTCTATCCATTCCAGTGCACTATTATAGTCCTGCATATCAAAATACTGGTCAGAAATTGTTACATATTTATTCGTGGCATAGGGGAAATACTCCATATACTTCCTGTACATCTTGAAAGCTTCTTCCTTTTTCCCGTTTTCAAGATAACTGCTGGTCAGGAGATCGTAGATATCTTCATCAAAATAATCATCAAGGTATGATTTCAGGATGGCAGAAGATTTTTTGGCATCCTTAGTGGCATTGTAGGTGATCAGGTATTGTAAGCGGGTGAATCCTGCGTCAGACGGATACTCTTTAAATGCTTTTTCCAGCAGTTTAAGCATTTCTTCGTATTCTTTTTTCTCCGCATGTATCCTGATACGTCCGTTAACGATTGCCTTACTGTTCCCGTATAATGATTCTCTTTTCGCCAGTAACTGCCAGGCCTCTTTGTAATCTTCCTTATTCATAGCATCGTCAAACCTCAGAATGAGACCGTACAAACTTTCAGGGTCATTTGTTTTGATCGATTCGAATTCCCGAGTAAGGTCAGTGTTATTATTATCGCGGCTATATGACTCTGTTACCTTTTCAGCCACCAAAGTACTTATTGGATATTTGTCCTTTAATTTTTGTGCAATCTTCCTGGCTTCGTATTTCTTGTCATTCTGGTTATAAATACTTATCAGCAGCATCAAATCAATAAAGCTATCAGGGTTTTTAGCAAGGCGCTGTTCAAAATATTCTTCAGCAAAAAAAGGAAGCTTCTTCACTTCATATCCTGCTTCCCTGGAATAAGAAATATAATCTGCCTGTGAAGTAAGATCAGTTATTAACTGGTCGTTCATGTCTGTAAACCGGACCATGAAATTATTATTTGTGATCTCGGCGGAGCCCATTTGTACCAGGATACGGTTATTACCACTTTTCAGGTTCACTACGTAATTATATACATCCATATTGGTATTACGTTCCTCCGTCTCGGAAGCTACGAGGAAATCATTGACCCATATTTTAAACGATCCCGACACTCCCACTTTCATAACCAGTTGACGGGCAGAGGGGCTATTTACAAAACTCTGTGCATAGATCAGTGCATTAGTAATATCATAATGGTATTCAAAGTCGTACCAATGGCCCAGGTTATGATCCATCGGGAACCATTTTACATCAGCCCCCTTGTTATTTTTAAACACATAGGTTTTATGCGGATGTTCCACCACGCCAAATTCCTTATTGAACCCGCTGCCTGATACATTTTCAAAAACACCAACGGTGCTCCAGTTAGAAATTTCACCATACTGGTTATATAGCTCTTTGCATTCCTTAATATCTCCTTCACGAAAAACAGCCGAAGCCCTGTTGCCAACCGCCATAGCCCTTAATGTTGAAGGTGCTTTGCGGTCCTTCAACAGGTCCTCCATGAATTTATTGTAAGCCTTACCATTGACAGTTGATCCAAATGCTCCGGATGACCAGAAGGCATAGATATACGGATAAGGGTTGTCCGATTTTTCAAAAAAGCGTTGCAGGTATTCAAAACAAAGACCATAATGTTCATTACTTGCTTCCATCATGGCGAGTGTTAACAGGGCAGACGGGCCATCAGCCGGGGAATTGATAAGATCATTCAGCATACTGGCGGCCTGTGTTCGCTTATTTTCTTTTAGTAACAGATCCAGGGTCTTACTAAAACTTGCCTGCCCGAACGAAGACAGGCTGATGATTCCGATAAGGAAAAGGGATAAGATACGTTTCATATGTGGTGTTTACATTGGCAAAGTTAGAGTAGCACAAGTATAGTAAAATAGTTCAATCCTTTTAAAAACGGAAAAATATATCTTCCGTTTTGGCAGCAAACAAGTTAATTTGCCGGCCCCGATGCAACAGTACATAATTAAAGGACAGCAATTGGTATTACACCCGGGAAGGGTGGTATTCTGGGAGGAACAATCAGCCCTGATCCTGAGTGATCTTCATTTTGGCAAAACGGGTCATTTCCGCAAATCAGGCATTGCCATTCCGCAAAATGTCTATAAAGAAGATCTTCAACGGCTTGTCAGCCTGATACAGTTGTTTAAACCAAAGCAACTGATCATTGTCGGTGACCTGTTTCACAGTGAATCAAATAAAGAACTGGATTTATTCAAAAAATGGAGATCAGATCTTTCCTTTTTACAAATACAATTAATAAAAGGGAATCATGATATCCTGCCCGGCAGCTGGTACGAAGAAGCAGACATCAATGTCTGCAATGAAAAACTTATAGTTAGTGATTTCTGTTTTTGCCACGACCTGGCTGTTATTAACACAAACGCAGCTAACACTGGTTTATTTTATTTTTCCGGTCATATTCATCCCGGCATCAGTATTAAAGGCTTAGGCAAGCAATCACTTCGTTTCCCCTGCTTTTATTTTACCAGCCATTTTGCAGTGTTGCCCGCCTTCAGCCGGTTTACCGGCACGCACGGCATTGATCCTGCCCGGCAGGATGATGTATTTGCTATTGTAGAAGACACTATACTAAAAGTGAATTAGTGTTTTTTGCGCAGTTGGTTATAATCCAGGAAATAAATAAAACGGAGTGTAAACTCGTTTCCATGGCGGAGATCGAAAACCTGGCCAAGGTTACGGAAGTACGAATTCTTTCCTCCATTAAGGTTCACCACTTCTTCATCACCCAGCCAGTTCTTATAACCCAGCACTACACGGCTTCCAAGCCGGAAGTCCCAGGTCAGGAATGCATCAAGGTTAAAGACATTTACGTTATCGTAGGCAGTAGTCCCTGCACGGGTTATTGTATTCCCCTTACTATCAACATCAGCAAAATGTTTGAAATCTACACGGCTCAGGTAATGCCTTGCCCGCATGGTCAGGTTGATACGGGGTGTGAAATTATAAATACCTGATAAGACGGAAGTGGCATCCGTAAAATTCACAAAGGCCACGACAGGCTCATTATTAGTACCACGGCCGGCTGAAATAATATAATTGGTCTCTCCTTCGTGACGGTAAGAAAGATCAAGACTGAATCTATTGCTAAACCTGTAACGCAAACCCGCTTCAGCGATATGATAATCCTTGTTATCAACATTGAAGAAGTCAGCTATTAAAAATTCATAGCTGAAGAATAATTTTTTCCGGCTGTCCGAGCTTCCCTGTAATTGCGCATATCCATATGCCGGCCGTTTTACAAACCGCTTGTATGTGGAAGGGTCTCCTAATACAAAATAATCATGCTGATCACCCCATATACCCACGTTCAGGTTCACATCCCAGAAATTTCTGAAATACCAAAAGCCCTCTGCATAGACAGAATAATCTGTATACGCTCCGGGTTTATAGAGACGCCCATACCTTCCGCTAATCCTGTATGTGTAATTCAAAAAAGTTGGGGTGGGCTGAAACTGCCGGTAACTAAATGAACCGGAGAGTGCCACTTCATTAGGTGATTGCAGGAAAGCAAGATCCCGGGGATCATAGTTGGCTGATTCGATATTGCCCTGTAAATAATACTGCCAGTTACCGCTTACCTTCCCTGCCCTTAAGGTGGTATTATATCCATCATAAGGTGCAGTAGAGAATATTTTACTGTAACGGCCGGTTCCCCGTACATTAAAGATGTTCTTTTTATCATACAGGCTGAAGTCAACCGCTGTCACATTAGCATCTCTTGCGGCTCCGCTTCGTATTACATTGGTATTAGTAAACGTGAGGTAAGATCTTCCCTTTAAAGCCTGGTCAAGAACAACAATATTATAATTTGCAAGGGGTTCTGTTTCGATTACTGAATCCTTGCCACTAACCGTATTTCTGATCTTTGCATGTGCAGCAGCGGTAACTGCATTAAAAATACCAATGCCTAATTTATTTTCTGTACGGCCTGAGAATTTTGCAGCATTATATAAACGTGTTACCGATGGATTTTTCACAATGTGCCAATCACTGTTGGCAGCTACAAAATTCCTGACCGCATTATACCTGGAAGGCATTGCACCCACACGGCGTGAATAAAACAAACCCGCTTTATTAAATATCTCTGTTCCTTCTGTAAAGAAAGGACGATTTTCTGTGAACCTGATCTCATAGGGAGTTAAGTTGTTTACCACATTATCGGATATTACCTGTCCAAAATCGGGTATCAGGGTGGCATCCAGCGTCATGCTTTCATTAATTCCATATTTTACATCCATACCACCACTGCCTAACCAATCCTTCAGATATGTGCCGTCAGGCTGTGGTGAGTGCCTGTAGCCGCCGGACACATAAGGCGAAAAACTTAACCGTAAAGGAGGTAATATCTTTTCCAGTTTTCTGTATGTACCAAACTGGTTAACAAAGCCATTAATGTTAGGATTTACCGGGCTCCAGAAATCACTTTCATTATTGCGGCGCATAAACCTCAGTATTTGTATTCCCCAATCCTGCACGTCTTTCTTGGCGAACCGCAATGAGATATACGGTATTTTCATCTCCACCACCCATCCGTCATTCTTTATGGATGTTTTACTTTCCCAAACCGCATCCCAGGTCTTATCTCCATATTCGCCAAAATCTCCGCCAAGATTGGGACCCAGCCGGGCATCCGTCTGCACGTTTGCAGAAGTAACCAGGAACTGAAAACCATTCTGGTGATCATTATAGGTATCAAAAAAAACAGAAAAATAATCAACATCGGTTTGCTGCTCATCGTCCCGTGCCGTTAATTGTTTTCTTATTTGTGAAGGATCATCATAAAGGTAAGCTCCGATAAAAATGGCATTATTGTCATAAACAATCTTAACAGAAGTCCGCTGTGTGGCAGGCTGCCCTACAGCAGGAAAGTTCTGTATAAACCCTTCTGCCGGAACAACATTAATCCATGCTTCATCATCCAGGTTCCCATCAATTTTAGGGGCCTGAACGATCTTAACAGCATCCAGAACCTTTCCCTGGGAAAAGACGGATACAGTAATCAGCAGGAGTGGAAAAACAACAAATTTTCTCAGCAGCATGTCATAGTTCAAAGGGACAAATATAACGGACAGTTTCCATGAGCCGAAGGCTGCCGCAGGAAATATATTTACGAAGCAGTTTTTCGCTAACTCCCTCTAATTCATACGTTTTTTTAAAGAACTTACCTGTTGCTGCAGGTCTGAAACCACATTGGCCAATTGACCCATGTCCCAACGATGCTGGGCATTGGCTTTAGCAATTACAACTTGCGCCTGCCACATTTCCAACACATCTTCTGTATTAACGGTATAGGGATGATAAACAGGGTTATCGCTTACCAGAGTCAGCTTATTCCGGGCTC
Organism: Chitinophagaceae bacterium UBA4411; assembly: GCA_002400415.1. Taxonomy (GTDB): domain Bacteria; phylum Bacteroidota; class Bacteroidia; order Chitinophagales; family Chitinophagaceae; genus CADEDV01. The sequence continues at coordinate 524,129 of DGQP01000005.1, read as the reverse complement.
TTCCATCCTTTTGTATCCTTTTATAAACAATCCCCTCATGCCGCGACACCACCACGCAGGCGGTGTCATTTTTGATATCATCGATTTTGTCTACTTTTTCCCCCACTATTACTGAACCGCTGGGTGTGGGCAGCATAGAATCCCCGATAATCTCGAAAGCCCGGTAATTACCTCCTGAAAGCATGGGGAGGGTAAATGTATTCAGTTCATCAATAAACTCAGGATCTCCATAACCGGCAAGGTAACCGGCAGCTGCTTTTATGGGAACAAATGGAATATCAGGCCGACCGGCTGCTAATTTCATAGCCCTGCGTTTCGCCAGGTAATTTGTTTTGTTATCACTCAGATCCTTCCGGAGAATCTCATCAAGCGTAAGTTTGAAAATATCACAAACCACTTCTAATACATCAATCCGGGGTTCTGCCCTTTCTTCTTCATAGGCGCCCAGGAGAGACCTTTTGATCCTTAACTTTTGTGCAAACTCTTCCTGCGTCCAGCCACGGAGCTTGCGCAGGTATTTCAGGTTTTGATTGGAAATTGCCATACCAAACTAATTAAGTTAGCATGCAAAATACTAATTTAATTAGAATTTCAAAAAGAATTTAGTAATACGTTGATTTTGGTTAAGCCGGAAAAAACAAACACTTTTGCCTTCGTATGACAAAAAAGAAACCTGTTCCTCAAAAAAATGCTGCTACAAAACGCAAAGACAAGCCCGTTATCCTGATTACCAATGATGACGGTGTAACAGCACCGGGAATCATGAACCTGGTGGAAGCCGTAAAAGACCTTGGAAAAATCATTGTGGTGGCCCCCGACAAACCACAGTCAGGCATGGGACATGCCATTACAATTGGTCAGCCCCTTCGTTTGCACAAGGTCCATATGTTTGGTGATATTGAAGCGTACGCCTGCACCGGCACTCCTGTCGATTGTGTAAAGCTGGCTGTTGACAAAGTATTACATCGCAAACCGGATCTCTGCCTCAGCGGAATTAACCATGGTGCTAATCATAGTATCAATGTTATCTATTCCGGCACCATGTCTGCAGCTGTTGAAGCAGCTATTGAGAGTATTCCTTCCGCCGGATTCTCGTTGCTGGATTATAATATCGAAGCCGATTTCAGCGGAGCCCGAAAATATGCGAGAATGGTGGTGCAGAAAATGCTGTCCACCAAATTGGGTAAAAACACAGTTCTCAATGTGAATATACCTTCTGTGCCTGTTGAGCTGCTGAGAGGAATTATGATCAGCCGGCAGGCAAATGCCAAATATGAAGAGGATTTTATTGAGAGGACCGATCCGCATGGAAGACAGTATTACTGGCTGACTGGTGAATTTGTGAATTTTGACAAAGGAAAGGACACCGACGTATGGGCACTGGCTCATAACTATGTAAGCGTGGTACCTGTACAATTTGACCTGACTAATTACGTTCTTAAGACGCAACTTGAAAAACAATGGCAACCATGATTTTTAAAAAGGATAATCTCAAACTCGGACTGGTGCTCGGCTTACTTGGTCCGCTACTCGGATTAGTAGTAATCTACCTGATCCAATATTCAGGTTTTGGATTTGGGGAATTCCTTGATCTTTTCTTTAATACCAACCGTTTAATAACCTCAATCGGTTCTCTTTCACTGCTGGCCAATGTGATTCTCTTTACGCTCTATGTAAATACCGGAAGAGACAATACTGCCAAAGGCATTTTTATTATTACACTTATCTACGGCATAGGTATTTTACTGCTGAAGATTTTGAATTAGTATTTTGCATACGGTATGAAATACTATATCATCGCTGGCGAAGCATCGGGTGATCTGCATGGCAGTAATCTTATTACAGAATTAAAAAAACTGGATAGTTCGGCATCTGTACGTTGCTGGGGCGGTGATAAGATGCAACAGGCGGGAGCTGACCTTGTTAAGCACTACCGTGACCTTGCTTTTATGGGTTTCACCGAAGTACTGATGAACCTCCGGACCATTTTCCGGAACCTCGCTTTTTGCAAAGAAGATATTCTCCAAAACAGGCCGGATACGCTTATCCTGATTGATTACCCCGGTTTCAATCTTCGTATAGCCAGGTGGGCAAAGGAACAGGGCATAAAAGTCATCTATTATATTTCGCCGCAGGTATGGGCGTGGAAAGAAAACCGGGTGAAGATGATGAAACAGACCATTGATAAAATGCTGGTCATCCTGCCCTTTGAAAAAGAATATTACAAAAACAAATGGGACTGGAAGGTGGATTATGTCGGTCATCCGCTGGTGGAAGTCATTGAAAACCATAAAATATATAATAAAGAAGTTCAGCTTTCCGGCAAACCAGTAGTGGCTTTATTACCGGGCAGCCGTAAACAGGAAATTCTTAAGAAGCTGCCCATTATGCTGGAAGTAAGCCGTTCTTTTCCCGGATACCAGTTTATAGTGGCAAAAGCTCCGGGTGTGGAAGAAGTATTTTACGATGAACTGCTGAAACCTTATTCCAATGTCTCCTATGTCTCTAACCAAACATATGACTTGCTGTTGCAGTCAAAAGCAGCCCTGGTTACATCGGGAACAGCCACATTGGAAACAGCATTATTCGGGGTGCCTGAAGTGGTTTGTTATAAAGGCTCTTATCTCTCTTACCAGATTGGCAAACGGCTGGTAAAGGTAAAGTTCATTTCTCTAGTGAACCTGATCATGAATAAACTGGTTGTAAGGGAATTAATACAGAATGATCTCACAGCTGTCAACCTCGAAAAAGAATTGAAACTATTACTAACGAATGAAACAAGGATCAGCGAACTGAAAAAAGATTATGCCGAATTAAAAGACCTGTTAAGTAAAGGAGGAGACGCCTCTTCCAAAGCAGCCCGCTCAATAGTTGATTTTCTATCGCAATAATTTTACAGCCAGTATAATAAGGCACAGTATAAACAACAGCAAGCTCAGCCGGTTAATACCATGCATATAACCGATCCATTTACTTTTCGGGCGGTTGGGGTCTTTCTTCTTCAGGTATAAGTATTCAGCTATCTGGCTCCAGATTCCCATAGTCAAAACATTCGGTTAATAATTTATAACAGCTTTCCTGCAACAGTGTTTACGAAAATATAAAATACCAATATGTCCCGTAGTTATCACTACAAAACACATCACAGGATATTTTCGAGGGATACAGACACTTCTATCTCTGTACCATTTCCTGGTCCGCTATCTACAATAAACCTTCCCCCCATCATCAGGGCTCTTTCTTTCATCCCGAGTAAACCCAGGGTTCTTTTCCCGATAGTTTCAGCCGTATCAAAACCATGCCCATTGTCATGAACGATCATAAACAATTTATTACCCTCATTGTAAAGCGAAGTATTTACTTCAGTAGCGCCGGAATGCCTGGCCACATTGGTGAGTGATTCCTGGAAGATCCTGAACAGGCCTGTCTTTGTCTTATCCGGTAAATCCATTTCTCCCACGCTGGTACTGAAATTTGTTTTGATACCTGTCCTTTTGGCAAAATCCCGGCTATACCATTCCAATGCCGCCACCAGGCCCAAATCATCCAGCATACTCGGACGCAATTCTGATGAGATTTTCCTTACTGTTGCCACGATTGTATTGATCATTTCCAGTATTTCCTGCACTTCCTTTTCCAGCATTTCATTTCCTGCTATCTTTTTCCCCAGCCTGGAAATGTCCATTTTGATAACCGTCAGGTGTTGTCCCAGCTCATCGTGAATTTCACGGGCTATATGAATCCTTTCTTCTTCGCGGATATTTTCCAGGTGGTTAGACAACTGGCGGAGCTCTTCCCTTGATTTCAATAATTCCTGCTGCACTTTTTTTCTCTCACTTATATCCCGGATAAAAGCAAGAAAACGATCCTGCGCAATAATCCTGGCTGTAATCTCCACATCAATAACAGATCCGTCTTTCCTGCGCATCCTTCTTTCAGAAGTAACCGTTTTGCCGGCAGCCAGTTCCTCCATCTGGAAAGGCATTTCCTTCAGGTCTTCCGAAAAAACAAAATCATAAATGGTATGAGCTTTCAGTTCTTCTTCTGTGTATTGAGAAAGTTTATAACCAGCCGGGTTTACAACAATAAAACAGCCTTTAAAGTCGGCGATAAATATACCGTCTGAAGCCTGCTCCACTAATGTCCGGTATTTCCCCTCGCTTTCTTTCAGCATCCGTTCTGCCCTTTTCATTTCTGTAATATCCCGGATCAATACTAATACCTCTTCTTTTCCATGGATAACATACCTGGCTTCGTAATCCCGATCTTCTTTTCCAACCTTCAGCTGGTAGCTATAAGTTATAACATCTCCCGTGGTTAATGCTTTAAGTTTGTTGATGATTGTCTTTTCAGCAAGATCTGCGGGCAATACTTCATTGACCTTTTTACCGATGAACAATTCCGGGGCCACATAGGTTTCCATTTCCTTCGGCTTAATGAAATCAGAAAACCTGTTTTCTTTATCTATTACCAAAACCAGGTCAGGCAATGCATTGATAATAGCCTTATTTCTTTTTTCACTCTGATCCAGTTTGGCTGTTCTTTCTGATACCAGCTTTTGCAGCTCAGCCGGCTTTTTTATTACATAGGCTGTAAAATACCCTCCCACCAAGGAGAGCAGAAATGATAATAATGCAACAGGCAGAATCGCATAAAATGCCCGGTATTTCCTCACCGGGGTTACATATAGTTTCCACTCCCCGTCCGGGACTGACACGACATCCACAAACTGGCTATCTGATTTTTCCTTTATCTTCAGAAAAAACTCCTCCTGTTTTGTATCGGGGTTGATCTTCGACAGCTGGAAATAATACCCGCTTTTGCCGGTTGTGTCTATTCCGGCCGCATCCAGTAAGGTTGGCATTTTAATCAATACAGCTGAAAACCCCCAAAACCGGTTCCCGATAAAAACGGGTAGCCGTCCGACAACCCCTATACCTCCCTGCCTCAATTGAAGAGGTCCGGCAAAATATAATTTCCGTTCTGTGACGGCCTTATAGGCTTCTTTATTACGGGTGGAATCAGCAAAAATATTATAATTAAGTGCCGGCTCGTTGCCTTTCAACGGGTATATATACCTGATAATCCCATCCGGCACTAACTGAAGTGCATCAATATGTTTATTGACCTGTAATATGGCCTCAGCTATAGAATCAATATCATCCGGAAAACCTTTGTCTTTAATGGTTAATGCCAGCGCCTGTGTGGCGGAAAGACTGTATTGTAAGGATTGTTGCAATCTCTCTTTTGCCGATTCTGCCACGTTATGAGCGGCCTGGCGTTCTTCACTTTTTAGCAGCTGGTAACGCAGGTAACTAAGGAACCCGCTCAGCAACCCGAGCAACAGAAATACGAGCAGCCCCATAGTAACAGGTTTGAGCAGGTGCCAGCTATTTATTTTTCTCAGGTTGTCCGGCATGAATATTATCGTTTACCCCGCAGGTATGTCATAAGGGAATAAAGGTCCAGATAACTTTACAAAAATAGCTTTCTTTAACAGACCAAAGGTGCGTAAAATCAGCCCTGCAGAAAAGCAAAAACCCGGGAAAACCCGGGCTGCCAGAGAAACCATCCGTGTCCTGTTATGAGAAGATAAGGTAAATGGCTATTGATTTTTGGCTACTGTGATGTAAAGAAATAGCTTCTGTAATTTTTTTCTAGCGTTATCTTAATGAAGTGCGGATTTCATTTAGTAAACAGTATTATTTCCTGCATAAAACGATTCTGGAAATACAACTTGGAGTCAAAAACCGAATCCCTTATTTTTGCTGCCCGTCCGGGCGGTTTAGCCCCGGTTGACCTGAGTTTTCCGAAAATACCAGGAAGATTCCGGAACAAATGAATAGTCTGTTATTGGGGGTTTAGCTCAGCTGGCTAGAGCGTTTGCATGGCATGCAAAAGGTCACCGGTTCGACTCCGGTAACCTCCACAAGAAAGCCTGAACAAGAAAGTTCAGGCTTTCTGCTACATTAGATATTGCTAAATCTACTTCTGTACGACAAACCGCAATGTCGTTTGTTTTTGTAAAATTCCTGATTGTAACTGTAAGAGATAAACACCTCCCGGCAGGCCGCTTACATCAATCTTTATTGATGAGGTATTGATAGTCCGTTGTAAGACCAGGCTACCCTGTAAATTATACACAGCCATCCTATCGTACTTTTCCTCCAGGAGATTGCTGACAGTCAGTTCCTGTTGAGCAGGATTCGGATACAGAACAGGCGTTTTCAGCACCACACCTGTTTCTTCTTCTGCAGCTTCACTGCTGATAGCGGTGGAGTGATGATCACCACAGCCATGATGGTTATTGTTAGCTTGCCCGAGTTTAATAACAAAACTCCGCAGGTAAGTGCTTTGATAAGTGATGGTGTCCATGTCCTGGGTAATCCCGGTCGAAATAAGCTGGTTATTTCTGTCTGTGATACCATCCGTTAACCAATGAGATCGCAGGTATGAAACACTGTCAGGTGAAATATAATTACCATCCGGCTGCCCGTTCTTTTTCATCCGTATTGCAAAACCCCTGGAAAGAATATTGTTCCTTTTCTTTTCACCCACCATATAAAACCTATCATTGTCATTAACCACTAATTTGAACAGGTTACAGCTATCCTGTTCATAAGGGAAATAGCGGCTCCATTGCAAAGCCCCGTTCCAGGAGCTGATACGGCCTACCCTGCACAGCATGCGTCCATTATTATAATACTGGGTGGCCAGCGCAAAAATATTGCCTGTTCTGTCCTGTTTAAGATCTGTCAGCTGTACCCCATTAGCCGGAAAATGTGTTTTCTTATAAACGATATTCCCGTTATTTCTGCCGATCTTCCAGAGGTATACACCCTGCGCCGTCTCAGAAATAGCTTTCCCGCCATAGATAATCAGCTGATCATCCTCTGCAAGTGCGGAAGAAAGGTTAAAACGGCCGGCATCTGTTGTAATAGTTTTTCTCCATTTCAAATGACCGCTGGCCGCAAATCTTGTTATCCTGATGTCGGGAAATGAAGCAAAATAATCCTCCACGACCCATACGTAACCATTATCATCAATATGGATATCTGAATAAGAAGTTTGTGTTGAATCCATCTTCATCCAGGCGGTATTGATATTTCTGTCTGCCTTCAGCATAAAGGAAGCAAGCAGGAAGCCGGGGCCATCAGGATATTGGCCATCCCCGGCCAAATAAATATTATCGTTATCATCCAGCTTAAATGCATTAAGGTTAAAAACTGAATATCCCCCTTCAAAAGATATTACTTTTTGTAAACGGACGTTAAGGTTACTATCCAATTTGAATAAGGTGTAAACAGGATCGGAACCAAGAGGATAATTTTTTTCGAGCACATATATCACATTTCTTTTCCCGACCCTTGTTTCAACTTGCGCAGTGGTTCCGGTAATATAAAAGGTGCGTTGCTCGGTACCGCTATGATTTGTTTTTGATAATTTCCAGGTGAACTGGTCATTATCCGCATGCCACAAATAAGTAGCAACAAAAGATGTTGAAGTCAGCGGGTAAACAGAAGTGCCTACAGTACCGTTAGGATAACTATTATTACCGTCCTGGTTCTGGAACCATTGTACCTGGGCTGCCAGCAGGGTTTGCAGTAATAGCAAAATAAAAGAAAGTAGCAGGGGCTTTTTCATACGATCGGATTTTGAATAATAAAGGTATTGTGAATCTCTGGTTACCTTATTACAACAACTATGCAGAAATTGAATAAGTAGCGCATTTCCTAAGCAATCTGTGCATATGAAAATCCCCTCACCGGGAAATCTACCTGCCTGAATGCGCAATCCGGTAAGGGCTATCCCCTGCCACTTGCACCCTTTCCTTTATCTTCGCAGCATTAAAGAAGTAACAGAACATGACCATCTCGTACAAATGGCTGAGTGAATACCTGCCTGTAACTGTTGAACCTGAAAGACTAAGCCGCATTCTCACTTCCATCGGGCTCGAAGTGGAAAGCATGGATAATTACGAAGAAGTAAAAGGAGGATTAAAAGGCCTGTTGATCGGCGAAGTAGTAACTACAGAGAAACACCCGAATGCTGATAAACTTACCCTTACGACTGTCAATATTGGAACCGGGGAGCCCCTTCAGATCGTTTGTGGTGCTCCGAATGTAGCTGCCGGGCAAAAAGTCGTTGTAGCTCCTGTCGGAACAACAATCTATCCTTCATCAGGCGACCCGCTGACAATGAAAGTAGCAAAAATCAGGGGTGTGGAAAGTCATGGAATGATCTGTGCCGAAGATGAAATTGGTTTGGGCTCATCACATGCCGGTATAATGGTATTACCTGCTGATGTAAAAGTTGGCACACCTGCTGCCGTTTTTTTTGAACCCTATGACGATATTATTTACGAGATCGGGCTTACTCCGAACCGGATGGATGCCATGAGCCATTGGGGAGTGGCAAGGGATGTCTGCGCCTATTTAAGCCATCATGATAAAAAAGACCTAAAACCAAAGCTGCCATACAGCAATGGTTTTAAAGCAGACAATAACTCTCTGTCTATCGAAGTAAAAGTAGAAAATAAAGCTGCTTGTCCCCGTTACAGTGCCGTGAGTATTTCCAATGTAGTGGTAAAAGAATCTCCAAAATGGTTGCAGCACAAGCTGAAAGCGATCGGCCTGCGACCCATCAATAATATTGTTGACATTACTAATTACATCCAGCATGAAACCGGGCAACCTCTCCATGCTTTCGATGCAGATACCATTACCGGAAGGAAAGTGATTGTTAAAAACCTGCCGGAAGGAACAGTTTTCATCACACTGGATGAAAAAGAGAGAAAATTAAGTGCAGAAGACCTGATGATCTGTAATGAAAAAGAGGGAATGTGTATCGCCGGTGTTTTTGGCGGCATGCACAGCGGTGTTGCTGATAAAACACGTAATATCTTTTTAGAAAGCGCCTGCTTTGACGGTGTAACTATCCGCAAAACCTCCTTCCGGCACGGATTGAGAACAGATGCTGCAAGCCGTTTTGAGAAGGGAACTGATATTTCTGCCACGGTGAATGTGCTGAAACGGGCAGCCCTGATGGTCAAAGAGATTGCCGGCGGGGAAATTGCATCAGATATAACCGATGTATACACAAATCAAAAAGCTAAAACAGAAGTGGCTATTAAATACCATTTCTTAAAAAAACTGAGTGGCAAAAACTATCATCCTGATGCCGTAAAAAACATCCTGGGTAGTCTTGGCTTTGAAATATTGAAAGAGGGTATTGATGAGCTTCGGGTGGCTGTCCCCTATCATAAACCTGATATCAGCCTTCCTGCCGATCTGGTGGAAGAAATATTGCGGATTGACGGACTGGACAATGTTGAAATACCATCGGCGATTACTGTTACTCCGTCTGTGGAAGAAAACTACGCTACTGAAACATACCGTGAGAAAGTAGCAGGCTGCCTGGTCGGACTTGGATTTAACGAGGTCATGACCAATTCCATCACCAACGCTGCTTACTTTTCTGAAGAAGAGCTGTCACAAATGGTGAAAATGATGAACAGCCTGAGCGCTGAACTGAATATTCTGCGCAGTTCTCTTTTTGAAACAGCACTGGAAGTGGTGGCCCATAACCTCAACCACCGGAACAGCTCACTTCGCTTATTTGAGTTTGGGAAAGCATACAGTACTTCTGGCTCCGGGAAATATACTGAAGAAGAAAAATTATGCTTGATAGTAACCGGCAACACCGTTGAGGATAGCTGGAAGCAAAAAGGCAAACAGGCAGATATCTATTTTTTGAAAGGTATTGTTTCCGCCGTACTTCAGTCGTTAGGCATCAAGGCAGATAGCATTGAAACAGTCGCAGTACCTAAACTGGATAATCATATTGTATTCAAACTAAATGGGCAGATCATAGCCGGTGCCGGTGAGGTGACAAAAAAAATCATGTCAGAATTTGACATCAAACAGCCCGTTTTTTTTGCCGGGCTTAACTGGTCCTTGCTGGCCCGCCAGGCAGTTCAGCAAAAAGCAGTTGTAAGAGAAATTCCCAGGTTCCCGGCCGTACAAAGAGACCTGGCCATGCTTGTTCCGAAGCAACTGGTATATGAAGAAGTAGAAAAAACAGTACAAAAGATAAAGCTGACCAAACTGCAGGAAGTAAAATTGTTTGATATTTTTGAAAGCGGGAAACTGGGGGCCGATAAAAAATCATTAGCAGTGAACTTTACCTTTTTAGATGAAGAAAAAACACTCACTGATAAAGAGATTGACGGCTGGATGAGTAAGATCATGACCACGCTGGAAAAAGAACTGCAGGCGGAGATCAGAAAATAGTACCATGAACAGCACTGAACAACATCTTAAACGCATACAGGATAAGCTACAGCAATTCCTGAAATTGCATGCCGCATTGCAGAAAGAGAATGTTCAGCTAAAGGAAGAATTGAACAAATCAAAACAAGAGGCCAAAGCACAACAGCAATATGTAGACACATTGAAGCAGAAACTGGATATCCTGAAGCTGAATGCAGGTGAAATGAATGAAGCTGACAAGAAAGAATTTGAGAAAAAGATCAATACTTACCTGAAAGAAATAGATCGTTGTATCGCCTTACTGGGAGGATAATACTAAACCCTCTTCACGAGGTTCAGTTTCATTTCGGCATCCCCATTGGATATTTCCAGGGTATAACGGCCATAGGGAAGATCATTCAGGCCCGACCACGTAAAATGCTCCCTTTCGCTGATCATATCCCTTTCCAGGATACCGCAAACACTGCCTTTATCATCTTTGATAACACCCCTGACAGGGTTCCCTTTGGGAGCTGATAACTCCATTTGTAGTGCATCAATAAAGATCAATGACTTAATTTTAGCAAACATTAGCTACAGTTTGTTTGGTTTACAGTTCTCAGAGAGGGGATTAATCAGAGCCGTAAGAAGGAGATTTTTACGGGAGACGTAAGATAGGACACCAATTTTAAAAATGCAAGTTATGGATACATTAATTCCGGTAACCCTGGTGATTGCGGACCGCACCTACCGGGTAAAAGTGCAACCCAGCGATGAAGAGCTGGTTCGAAAAACAGTAAAAACTATCAATGACAAAATTATTGAATATAAAACACAGTTTGCCGGTAAAGACATGCAGGATTATATTGCCATGGTACTGATCTGGCTGGCAACCGACTTAAAGGGAGCAGGCCAGGATAACCTGGAGCAGGGCCATATCAAAGAAAAACTCGACAGCCTGGAAAAGATACTGGATAACCACCTCGCAGGGAATTAATCCCCTATACAATCTCTTGCTGTAAATACCTGCCCATTCCCGGCTGTTTTTCTCTACCCGTGGCTAAACAGTAACCGCTTAGCTAATTTTCAGCCATTAGCGGCCATTTTGTATCTTCGCTGATTACATACTTTTTGTAGTATGAAATTTTTATTAATACATAGTATTCAACCACTAAACAAACAGATTCATGGATCCGATCATTATAGCTATACTAACAGGCGTAGCGGCCCTTATCGTGGGGGTCATAGCGGGTAAAATCATCTTCTCTAAAAATACCCAAAAGAAAATAGAAGAAGCTGAGCTCCAATCACAGACCATACTCAAAGAAGCCGAATTAAGAGCCGAAACCATCCGGAAAGAAAAAGAACTGGAGGCAAAAGAGAAATTTGTGCAAATGAAAGCTGCCCATGACAGGGAAGTGAATGACCGTAACCGTAAAATCAATGATGCTGAAAACCGCATCAAACAGAAGGAGCAAAGCATTAACCAGAAAGAAGGCAGCCTTGAAAAGCAGATCAAAGAAAATGAAGCCATCAAGGAAAATCTGAACCGCCAGATTGAATTGGTCAATATTAAGAGAACAGAACTGGAAAAACACCAGGAAGAGCATATCCGCCGCCTGGAAAAAATCGCTGTTCTTTCAGCAGATGAAGCCCGTGCACAACTGATCGAAAGCCTGAAAAGCGAGGCTCATACCCAGGCACTGGGCCTGCAGCAGGAGATCATTGATGATGCCAAGCAAAAAGCTAACAAAGAAGCCAGGAAGATTATTATCCAGACCATACAGCGGACAGCTGCAGAACAGGCTATTGAAAACTCCATCACTGTTTTTAACCTGGAAAGTGATGAGATCAAAGGACAGATAATCGGTCGTGAAGGCCGAAATATCAGGGCCATTGAAGCAGCCACGGGCGTAGACCTGATCGTGGACGACACTCCCGAAGCAATTATCCTTTCCTCATTTGACCCCCTTCGTCGTGAAATAGCCCGTTTAAGTTTACAAAGACTGGTTACCGATGGCCGTATCCACCCGGCCCGTATCGAGGAAGTAGTAGAAAAAACCAAGAAGCAGATTGAAGAACAGGTAATGGAGATTGGCGAAAGAACGGTGATAGAGCTGGGTATTCACGGCCTGCACAAAGAACTGGTAAGGATGGTAGGGCGGATGCGTTTCCGTTCCTCCTATGGTCAGAACCTGCTGATGCATAGCCGGGAGACCGCTAATCTTTGTGCTACAATGGCAGCTGAATTAGGCATGAGTCAGCCCCAGGTAAAATTGGCAAAAAGGGCCGGCCTTCTCCATGATATTGGTAAAGTGCCGGATGAAGAAAGCGAACTGAGCCACGCATTGCTGGGCGCTAAACTTGCTGAAAAATACAACGAAAATCCTGCTGTGGTCAACGCCATCGGAGCTCACCATGATGAAATGGAAATGCAATATGTCATCTCCCCCATCATCCAGGCTTGCGATGCAATCAGTGGTGCCCGCCCGGGTGCCCGCCGCGAGATCATGCAACAGTATATCCAGCGTATTAAAGACCTGGAAAACCTGGCCATGGCCTACACAGGCGTTGAAAAAGCCTACGCCATCCAGGCGGGTCGTGAATTGAGGGTGATCGTGGAAGCCGATAAAGTGACCGACCAGGACTCTGAAAAACTGTCATTTGAGATTGCCCAGAAGATACAGACGGAGATGACTTTCCCGGGCCAAATAAAAGTGACCGTTATCCGGGAGAAAAGAGCGGTAAATGTGGCCAGGTAAATAAATTTAGCTATTGGAAATTAAGGATTTGGAGGTAACCCGGTTTTTTTTTCAGGCGATCTCCAAATTCCTTCCCTTCGAATTCCCAATTCCAAAATTTTCCCCTTACCTTTGCCCTCCTTAAAAATCACAGATATGAACGCCATCGCATACGTACATGAGCAGCTGACCGGCAAGAAAGAATTCCCGAAATTCAAGGCAGGTGACAATATTACCGTTAACTACAAGATTATTGAAGGTAACAAGGAAAGGATCCAGTCTTTTAAAGGCGATGTGATCAAACGCCAGGGTACTGGCCATACAGCCTGCTTCACTGTTCGTAAGATATCTGATGGTGTGGGCGTGGAAAGGCTTTTCCCTTTCTTTTCCCCCAACATTGAATCTATTGTATTGAACAAAACAGGTAATGTGCGTCGTGCTAAATTGTTCTACCAGCGTAAACGCAGCGGTAAAAGCGCCAGGATTCGTGAAAAGCGTATGGCCGTTGTTGCAACTGATACAGCAAAGTAATTGTACTTTATATATTTGCAAAAGCCCCTTTAAAGGGGCTTTTTTGTTAATGACTGGTAATTGGCAACGAAATATTCCGTTATTTTCAGGTACTTGTTATCTTTGACCTCTCAATTATCCAATTATGATCCAAACAAATTTACTGGGAATGCTGGGCACCAACGAGATCATCATCATCCTGGTTATCGTTTTACTGTTATTCGGAGGCCGTAAAATTCCTGAACTGATGCGTGGTCTTGGTAAAGGAGTTCGTGAATTCAATGATGCAAAGAGCAACGTGAAAAAGGAAATTGAAGAAAGCACTAACGATGTCAAAAATTCCGTTCAGTAATCCTTCAATTTAGTTTTTCAATACATCAAAAAGGCTTCGCTTTTGTTTGACTATTCTTCTATTGAGCAGTACCATGCCCAATTGCAGGAAGGTAAGGTAACCTGCTTGCAGGTGGTTGAGTATTACCTCGGCAAAATCAGGTCAACAACACATCTCAATGCATTTATCGAAGTATATGCAGATGAAGCCATTGCAAAAGCCAGGCAACTCGATGAACAAAGGGCTGCCGGCAAACCTTCAGGCAGACTGCACGGGGTGATTACAGGCCTGAAAGATGTTATTGCCTACAAAGATCACCAGCTTTCCGCCTCCTCGGGTATATTAAAAGGCTTTTCCTCCATCTATTCCGCTACCGTGGTTGAACGTTTGCTTGCAGAAGAAGCAATTATCATTGGTAACCTGAATTGCGATGAATTTGCGATGGGGTCCACCAATGAAAATTCTGTGTATGGCAAAGTGCTGAATGCAGCAGATGAAACAAAAGTACCCGGCGGTTCGTCCGGAGGTTCAGCAGTAGCGGTACAGGCAGGTCTTTGTATGGTATCCTTAGGAAGCGATACAGGCGGCTCTGTTCGCCAACCCGCTGACTTCTGTGGCATTGTTGGTTTAAAACCCACTTACGGCAGGATATCCCGGTACGGCCTTATAGCTTATGCTTCTTCCTTTGACCAGGTGGGCATCTTCGGAAATAATATCCCGGATGTGGCATTAGTGCTGGAAGTGATTGCCGGGGCAGACGAATTTGACAGTACCGTTTCTCATAAAAAGATGGAAGCTTATACTGCTCCGCCTGCTACAGGTAAAAAATTCCGCTTTGCTTACTTTGAAGAGGCGCTTAACCATCCCAGCCTTGACCCTGAGATCAGCACTGCTATTAAAGCTTTGGCTGAAAAATTAACCGGGGAAGGACATGAAGTAAAACCGGTACAGTTTGACCTGCTGGATTATATTGTTCCTGCCTATTATGTACTGACCACAGCAGAAGCCTCCTCAAATCTATCCAGGTTTGATGGTGTAAAATTTGGTCACCGCACAGCCAATAAAGAAGCTGAACTTACACAGTTTTATGAACTAACCCGGTCAGAAGGTTTTGGCAAAGAGGTAAAACGCCGCATTATGCTCGGCACATTCGTTCTCAGCGCAGGATATTATGATGCCTATTTTACCCGGGCGCAAAAGGTAAGGCAGCTTTTATGTGATAAGACAAAAGCGGTTTTCAACAATTATGATTTTATTATCATGCCCACCTCTCCCACCACAGCCTTTAGTTTCGGCGAAAAAATGGATGACCCTATAGCTATGTACCTCGCTGATATCTACACAGTAATGGCAAATCTTGTGGGTGTTCCCGCTATCTCATTACCTCTTTTTAAACACAGCAACGGTATGCCATTCGGCCTGCAGGTGATGGCCGACCGTTTCCGGGAGTTATCTTTATTGCAGGTTTCAGCGCAATTAATGGATGCTGACAAATCCTGAAAAGCTGTTTCGAAGAATAAAAACCCTGGCGTGTGGCCTTATTGAAGAGAATATCGTTTTTATTATCCCTTGTGTTCTTACTCCTGTATAACACAAAAGCAACTGCTCAACAGCTGCAAAGCAGGGTTACTGTTTCCGGGGATACAGTCATCAATAAGGACACACTGTCTGCTTTAAGGGACCTAAAGAAAGGCTTTAAAAATCTTTTTATAGACAACACACTGGGAAGTGATATCAGTTCGCAACAACTAAACCCACAGGCTATAACTTTTGTGCAGGACTATATGCGGAAGAATGCAAAGGGGTTAAAGCAAATGAAAGAATGGGGTAAACCCTATTTCGACCTGATGGATGAAATACTGACACAGCATGGTTTACCACACCAGTTGAAATACCTGGCTGTTATTGAATCGGGGTTAAAATATAACGTCATTTCCTGGGCCGGGGCTGTAGGTCCCTGGGCACTGATGCCAGCCACTGCCCGCCAATATGGTATGACGGTAAACCGCCATTACGATGAAAGAACCGATTATTATAAAAGCACTCATGTTGCTGCCCGTTTACTAAAAGATCTTTTTGCCAAATATGGCGACTGGCTCCTGGTAATAGCAGCTTATAACGGAGGCCCCGGCAATGTCAATAAAGCCATCACCCGCAGCGGAAGCAAAGATTTTTGGGTATTACAACATCATTTGCCCAATGAATCCAAAAATCATGTAAAAAAATTTATTTCCACCCATTATATCATGGAAGGAGAAGGCGGTATTACCACACTGACTAAAGAAGAGGTTAAAGATGCCCTGCAAAACACAACCAGCAACATCAGTAAAGCTGAAATGGACAGCTCAAAAATGATGACCATCAGCGGCCGGTATAATGCCGGTGTTATTTGTAATTATACCACAATGAAAGAAGGTGATTTCAACAGGTATAACCCTGGTTTCAATAACCATATTGCTAATAACGGTAAATACGATCTCCGCCTACCAGCTGATAAAATGACTATTTTCCTGGCTAAGAAATTCGAAATATTGAATGAATCGATACAGGTTTTACTGAAACAGGCCCAGTGATTATCCGGAGCCACCTAAGACTTTTTTGATGGCTTCCGCTTTCAGCAGGCACTCCTCCCATTCATTTTCCGGGTCGCTGTAAAAAGTGATACCCGAACCTGTTTGAAAAGAAAGATATCCCGAAGCCGCATTATACATCATGCTCCGGATCACTACATTGAAATCAAAGTCATCATCTGGTGATATATAACCCACAGCCCCGGAGAAAATTCCTCTTTTGGTTTGTTCATACCGTTCGATAATTTCCATCACCCTTTTTTTGGGAGCTCCTGTCATTGAACCCATTGGGAAGGTTGCCCTGATAATCTCTGAAAAAGAAGTTTCCTTTTGCAACTCACCGCTGATGGTAGAGATCATCTGGTGCACCTGGGGAAATGAATGCACTGCAAATAACTCCTCTGCTTTTACTGTCCCTTCTTCACAAATTTTTGCCAGGTCATTCCGTACCAGGTCCACCACCATCACATTTTCTGACCGGTCTTTGGCACTATGCAATAAATCACTCTTGCTTTGCTCATCACTCAATTGATTACCAGGCATGCGTTTAGCTGTTCCCTTCATCGGTTGTGAAAGTATCTTATTTCCATTGCGCTTTAAGAACCTTTCCGGGCTGGCACAGATCAACCATTTGTCCTTTACCCTGTATAAAGCAGAAAAGGGATTGGGGGAAATTTCACTTAATTTTCTATATACTTCAGCAGGGTCTATAACTGCATTTTCTGCAAAAAACTCCTGGCAGAAATTGATTTCGTAGCAATCACCACGGAGAATATGCTGCTGTAACTGGTTAATGATGGAAATATATTGTTCCCTGTTGATCCGCTGTTGAATAGTGGTCACTACAGGCGGAGTGGATCCTGCCGGCAGTTCAATAGCTGTAAGTGTATCAAATATCTTTCCGGGATCATTGGCTTCTATGATCATCTCCTGTCCATTCAACCGGATGACCACTTCAGGCTCGAAGAAAAAAAGATCATGAAACCCCACCCTGTCCGGGTGGAAGGATTGGATTCCTTCCAGTTCGTTCTTCAGGTCGTAGCCAAGATGTCCAAACAGCCATCCTTTCTTTTCATCCTGAAAATCCTGAAATTGCTGCAGGGCATTACCAGCATTTGCATTTATACTTCTTTTCTCACCAGCAGCCAGCATACATTCCATACTGGTAGGTGCAATATGATACTGGTGATTATCGAGGAAACAAAAAGTGCTGAACTGTTGTGTCCAGTTCAGCACCTTCATTTTCATCTCCCTGAAATCACTGATCGTAAACGAACAGCGGGTTGGAGTGGTATGTTTCAATGCAATTTGATCGATCGGTTGAAATCAATAATCATCATCCTCATCATCAAAGTCATCTTTATCATTAAAGAGGTCTTTGAATTCGTCATCCATTTTAAAATCATCGTCATCATCAGCCGTTTTTTTACCAGCAGGGCCGGCAGTTTTCTTGCCTTTGGATTTCGGGAGATCAAATTCCTCAAAATCAGGGTCCCATTCTTCCTCTTCTTCAGGTTTATCCCAATCATCAACTTCATCTTCTCCATCTTCATCGTCATCATCATCTTCTTCTTTTTTGGAAGAAGCCTTACCAGCTTTCCTGGCAGGTTTCACCTCCTCTTCCTCATCTTCAAAATCATCGTCATCATCTTCCTCTTCCTTTTTCTTGGGTTTGGGAGATGCTTTCTTTGCTGCTTCTTTTTCAGATGCAGCGCTGGCCTTTCCAGCTGGTTTCTTTTCTTTATCGGATTTTGATGCCATATTCTAACAGGGTTGTTGCTGTAAAATTTCAGCGAAGTTTTTAATTAGCCAAATTTTTAAAAAAGAATTTTTAATTCTTTACAAACCTATGCTCAGGATACCCGGATCAGCTGATCCCGGCCCGGTCCGTTGGATATATAGTCTACTTTTACTCCAAGATATTGGTTAATAAACTCAACATAGGTTTTCATCGTATCAGGCAATTCTGCTTCCGTTTTTGCTGCACTGCTGGGTTTATTCCAGCCGGGAAAGCTTTTATAAACAGGCTCCACCTTCATCCTTTCCAGCCGGAAAGGTATTTCACGGCTTATTTTACCATTCATGTTATAATCTGTACACACCTGTAACTCGTTGAAAGCATCCAGTACATCGGCTTTTGTCATGACGATCTTTGTCACCCCGTTGATCATACAGGCAAAATTCAGGGCTACGAGGTCAATCCAGCCACAGCGACGGGGCCTGCCGGTGGTAGCGCCAAATTCATTGCCTACTTTTCTCAACTCTTCTCCTGTTGCATTTTCCAGTTCCGTAGGAAAAGGACCACCCCCCACACGGGTACAGTAAGCTTTTGTTACCCCGATAACGTCCCGGATCTTTTGAGGGGCAATACCCAGCCCGTTGCAAACACCTGCTGAAATCGTATTCGAGGAAGTGACAAAGGGGAAAGTACCAAAGTCGATATCCAGCATGGTTCCCTGTGCGCCTTCAGCCAGTACTTTTTTCCCTGCTTTCAATTGTTCGTTGATAAAATACTCACCGTTCACAATGTTTAGCTGTTTAAGGAACTCAAGAGCTTCGAAAAACTCTTCTTCCCAGGCAGTGATATCTTCATTAAATGCATAGTTATCCAGAAGCTGCTGGTGTTTCAGGCGCAATTTTATATAGGAGGTCGTAAAATTCTTATCCAGCAAGTCTCCCACTCTTAGCCCGTTTCTGCCCGTTTTATCCATATAAGCCGGGCCTATACCTTTTAGCGTGGAGCCGATCTTTTGTTCCCCTTTTGATAATTCAGCTGCCTTATCCAAAGCCCTGTGTGTGGGCAGGATCAGGTGCGTCCTTTCAGCGATGAACAGGTTTTTCTTCAGGTCAATACCAAAGGAGGCAACAAGGTCGCATTCTTTTTTAAGCGTAATTGGATCCAATACTACCCCATTCCCGATCAGGTTGACCGTATTCGGATGAAAAACTCCGGAAGGTATCTGGTGCAGTACAATTTTTTTGTCGCCCACATACAGCGTATGGCCTGCGTTTGGCCCTCCCTGGAACCGGGCTATCACATCATAATCTTTGGCAAAATAGTCAACAATCTTTCCTTTTCCTTCATCGCCCCACTGGAGGCCGAGTAATATATCTACCATAATTGTGATTTTTCCCGTTCAGTTGCTTCACGGGAGATTCTTCTTTAATTAATCTCGGATCAAGGCCGCAAAAATACGGGTTCAGCAAAAAGCCACCGAATTAAATCCGGTGGCCTTGTTTATTTTTTATGCACGAAAAACCTGATTTATCAACGGATCAGCATAATCGTTCCTTTTTTGGTAATTGGCCGGTCATCTTTCGTAACACCTTCCACCATCCAGACGTAAACACCACCGGGTTGTTCTTTCCCGGACAGGGTACCATCCCAACCATCATTCAGCTTCGTGGTAGAGAAGATCAGCTGACCCCAGCGGTTGAATACCCTGAAATACTTGATCTCTTTGATACCAACCGGGAAAGGGAAGAACCTATCGTTCTTTCCGTCATTATTCGGCGTGAAACCGGTAGGCACATACAGATCGGGCCCTTTATAGACCTGCACCCGTACATATCCTTCTCCTTTACAACCTGCCTGTGTTGAGGCAGTAACCTTGTATACAATCACATCGCCAATATCACCTGCTGTTACGGTCGGGTTGGCAATGGTGGGGTCACTCAGGCCAATTGTTGGTGTCCAGAGATAATCGGTAGCGCCCGAAGTGGCCAGTATCGGGAACTGATCAGTGTTGTATACAATGGTATCAAAGGGGAATGTGCTGACATAGATCGGAGGCGTTACATCCAGCACCATGCTATCCATGGTGAGTGACCGGCAGCCATTCGCATCCACCACCGATAAAACATAGGTAATGGTTTTATCAGGTGTTGATACAGGATTTGCTGTATTGAGACCGGCACCCAGGTAAGTTGATGGCGTCCAGTCGAACTGGGTGCCGCCACTACCCTGTAAAGTGTATGTCTGGCCATAACATATAAACCCATCTGTTCCCGCATATGGAACCGGGGCAGCATTCACATTCACAGTCACCGGAACGTCTGCCGTGCAACGGCCATAAGTCAGCGTAACCATGTAATTAGTGGTAGCTGTTGGATTAGCAGTCGGGTTAAAGACTGAAGTACTGCTTAATGCTGTGGCCGGAGACCATGCATATTGCAATGCATTGGATGTGATCGATAGCTGCGTTGATGTTCCTTCACAGATCGTCGGATTGGCCGGCGGGGCAAAAGTGAGGTCATTGGTAAGACCCACCACGATATTCGGTACCGTCGTAGCACAACCGAGGTTATCCCGGACGTTGATCATATAGGTTCCCGGTGCCACGTTAAAGGTATTCGTGGAAACAAAACTGGTGCCTCCATCAATAGAATATTCATAACTTGTATTGCCACCTGCGGCCGTAATAACTATTGTTCCGTTGTTTCCACCGTTACAGGTTGCATTAGTGGTGGCAATGGTAGCTGCCAGTGCGGCCGGTTCTGTTATTGTGACTGATTGCGTGGTGGTACACTGGTTGGCATCACGAATAATAACCGTGTAGTTACCAGCCGGCATATTAAAGGAGTTGCTGGTTTGCCAGGTGGTTCCGTTATCAATTGAATATTCATAAGGGCCAACACCACCCGAGCTGCTGACAATAATACGGCCATTGCTCTGACCATTACAGATCGCAGATGAAGTGGCTGTTGTTGCTGTCAATGTAGTTGGCTCCGCCACAGTTTGCAATAACTGGCCCTGGCATCCATTTGCTTCCCTGTAATAAACTGTATAAATACCGGCAGCCAGCCCGTTAAATGTATTGGCTGTTTGCCAGTTGGTGCCATCCAGTGAATATTCATACGGGGCCGTACCAGCTGCAGGTTGCGCTACGGTAATTGTTCCTGTTGCACTTCCATTACATAGCGCATCTGTATGCGTGGCGCTGGTTAATAAGGCAGGACCGGCTAAAACAGTTACCGATAGTGCCGGGTTCCTTACACAACCATTAGCATCTGTAACCGCTATCGTATGAATCCCGGGAGCCAGGTTATTGAAAACAGTAGCAGCACCTGTTTGAGTGGTTGTTCCGTTTAATACAAAAGTATAAGGCGCTGTTCCGTTAACTGGCGTAATACTTACTGATCCATTGGAAGCGCCGGAGCAGGTGGTAGCAGAAATGGTGAAATTGGTATTTAATGAAGTGCCTGCTGTAACTGTACGGGTAATATTTCTTGTACAGCCAACATTATCTCTTACTGTGATCGTATAACTTGCCGGGGCAAGACCGGTAAACACATTACTTGCCTGCCAGGTTACTCCTCCGTCAATTGAATATTGAAAAGGTGTTGCACCTGCGGTTGGTGTAACGGTGATGGTTCCATTATTAACACCTGCACAGGTGGCCTGTGTGGCCGTGGAAGTGGCTGTAACACCGGTTCCTGTTGCAATATTCACTGTTATTGTATTCGTGGTGCAATTATTCACATCCTTCACCACAACCGTATGATTACCGGGAGCCAGGTTAGAAATAGTATACGGAATTGTACCGGCCTGGTAAGCTCCTCCATCTAATGAGAAAGAGAAGGGCGCCGTACCCATGGAAGAAGTAACAGTAATAGTGCCGTTGTTCACGCCGGTACAGGCAGCCTGGGTATTGGTCGTAGCGGCTGTCAGGTTTGAAATAACACCTACGGTTACGGGATAGTTGGCTGTACAGGATCCGGCCACATCTCTGACATGTGCCGTATACGTGCCACCGGCCACACCTGTAAATACGTTGCTGCTTTGCCAGGTAATACCATCTAACGAGTATTCATATGTACCGTTGCCACCGCTTGTATTATTGACAGTAATCGTTCCGTTATTGTTACCACAGGTAGCAGATACAGAAGCCGGGAACGCAGCAAGACCCTGCTGGCGGTTCACCACTACGGTATCAAAGGCGACAATCTCCTGCGTGGGATCATCAATTTTATCATAAAAAGCTTTGATTACGTAAGGAGTAGAAGCCCCTGCCGGAGGGCAGATATTAGGAAATGAAACATCCCTGTCGCCATTCGGCAATACAGTTGTGGTGCCGGTAGCAACCAAAACATTGCTCATATTATACAGCTCAACTCTCCGGAAAAGAGGTGTGCCGCCAGTTGGCACAAATCTCCAACTCTCATTCATACCAACAGCGCCCCACGGAGCATCTGTTGCAGCCCTACCAGGAGCCATCACGCCGGTCGTCTGGTTAAAATCCTGCACACCCACCATGGCCCTTCCCTGGTTCCAGGATGCGCATATTTGTTTATCAAAAATGTTAACGTCAATTATACCTGTGGATTCATATAGGATGATCTGGTGTGTATTTTCAATTAAATTATTGCACGCTGTAGAGAAAAGAGGTATTTTATAGTAATTAAGTATCCATTTTCTGTATGGAGCAAGCCCTGCAGTCTGGTAAGAGATTAATCTTGTAGGAGATGTCGTTATCGAGACATCAATATCATGATATGGTCCCATGATCAGTGCCCGGTCATAAAAATTACTTGGCAAATTTTGAGGATTTCCTGTAGCGGGATTAATAATATCCCAGTGAGAGGGTGTATTTGCCAATGAGGCATCAAAAGAAAGATACCCGTTACTGCTTACCACAAGGTCATTATAAGCTGTTCCGAAAAATATAAATGGGAAACCTATTGGAAAGGATGGAGAATACCTGTCATCAATGTTAAGTGTGGTTGGGGCACCCGGGATACCCGGATTATTACTGGCCAGAAGGCAAGTTGGAACTTGCCCGCTTGTATTGACTGCATAATTATTTGATTGCCGGTGCGGGTCAGGTATTAGTGTCTTTAAAGTAAAACATAGGTTAGGCGGACAACCTGGCAAAATGGTATCCCTGGCACAGTTGAAAGAAAAGCCCTGGCTTTTTGCAGCAAACGAGAAAAAGAACAATACGGCAATAAAAGCCGAAAGCTTTGAGAAAGTCAGTCTCATAGTGTGTTAGTTAGTTGGTAATCCAGCAGTCCTTACTGGTGCGGTAAATTACAGAAAAATGGCGGTATTCTTCCTATGGTAACCATTGATTATACACAATAAAATAAGATGGGAAATCTACGGGCCTGAAAACTAACTCGTGTTTGTATCAGGCTGTTTTGGAAGGAATATCCTCAGTATCGTAACGCTCAACCGACTCAATACCCGGTAAAGACTTCAGGCTCAATACAAGTTCATCCAGTTCCTCCCTATCATGCACATAGAGGCGGATATTACCCTGGAATAATCCTTCCTTAGCCTCGATTGTCAGGGCCGCAATATTAATTTTTAGCTCCCCGGAGATCAGGTTGGTAATCTTGTTCACCACGCCCACATCATCCATGCCCACGATCTTCACACCGGTCAGGAAAGAAATTTCCTTATTCTTGGCCCATTTGGTCTTTACCACCCGGTGACCGTAGTTGGCTAATAGTTTGGCAGCATTGGGACAATTGGTCCGGTGAATGGTCAGTCCTTTCCCGGTAGTAATAAAACCAAATACATCATCACCCGGGATAGGCTTGCAGCAATTGGCCAGGTTATAAACAATACGGTCACTACTCTCACCAAAAATGATCAGCTCTGTATCTTTTTTCCCGGCGACAGGCTGGTTGGGATTATATTCCGGCTTATGCTCTATTATCTTCACCGGCCTCGGCGCCTCGATACGATCGCCAATTACTTTGAACTCTTTGATCTCCTTCAGATCAATATTCTTCACTGCCACCTGGTAAAAAAGATCAAGGTGGGAAGGCAGTTTATAGAAATGTACTAACTCATCAATATTATGCTGAGACAAAACAGCTCCCATACCTTCCAGCTTTCTTTGCACGGTATACTTGCCTTCGTCAGCCACTTTTCTTTTTTCTTCCTTCAGGGCATCTTTAATTCTCCCCTTCGCTTTGGCCGTAACAACAAAATTTAACCAGTCTTCAGAAGGTTTTTGTTTATTACTGGTGATGATCTCCACCTGGTCACCACTGCGCAGCTTGTGGCTGATGGGAACCAGCTTATGATTCACTTTGGCGCCAATTGTTTTTACACCGATGGCACTATGAATAGCAAAAGCAAAATCAAGTGCAGTGGAACCGACCGGCAGCATTTTCACATCACCCTTAGGTGTATAAACATAGATTTCCTCCGCCAGGAAACTGGTTTTAAAATCCTGCAGAAAATCAATACTGTCCGTTTCCTGGTTGCTGATCACTTCCCGTATCTGCTGGAACCATTTATCAAAACGGCTTTCATCCGCAGTACCTTCTTTGTATTTCCAGTGCGCAGCTAATCCTTTTTCAGCAATCTCGTTCATCCGTTTTGTTCTTATCTGCACTTCCACCCATTTCCCCTGCGGCCCCATTACTGTAGTATGTAGTGCTTCATAGCCATTTGATTTTGGATTACTCAGCCAGTCTCTCAAACGTTCCGGGGAAGGCGTATATTCATCCGTGATCATGGAATATACTTTCCAGCAATCTTCTTTTTCCTTATCTGCAGGTGAATCCAGGATAATGCGGATCGCAAAAAGGTCATACACTTCTTCAAAATCCACTCCTTTCTTTTTCATCTTGTTCCAGATGGAGTGAATACTTTTCGGGCGGCCATGTATCTCAGCGTTTAGCGTTGCCTTATCAATCTTATCTTTTATCGGTTTGATGAACTCATTGATATATTTTGTTCTCTCCCTTTTTGTTTCGGCTAATTTCCTGGCGATTTCTTTATACACTTCCGGCTCCATGTATTTCATGGCCAGGTCTTCCATTTCTGTCTTGATATTGTACAGGCCCATCCGGTGTGCCAGGGGTGCATAGACATATACCGTCTCGGAAGATATCTTTAATTGCTTCTCTCTTTTCATACTGTCCAGTGTCCGCATATTGTGCAGACGATCGGCCAGTTTAATCAGAATCACCCTCGGGTCATCTGTCAGTGTCAGTAATATCTTTTTAAAATTCTCTGCCTGTTGGGATGCATTCACATCAATCACATTGGATAACTTGGTAAGCCCGTCCACGATCCTGGCGATCTCATTTCCAAATTCTCTCTCCACATCTTCCAATGTTATATCGGTATCCTCGACCGTATCATGCAATAAAGCACAAATAGAAGAACGCACACCCAGCCCGATCTCTTCCACGCAAATTTTAGAAACCGCTAATGGATGAAGAATATATGGTTCTCCGCTTTTGCGACGCATCGTCTTATGCGCTTCTGCTGACATTTCAAAAGCTACCCGGAGCAGGTCCTTATCCCCGGGCTTTAGTTTCGTTTTCAGTGCTCTTAAAAGGGAACGATACTCCCGCAGGATGAGTTTTTTTTCCTGTTCTTCGTTAAGGTTGTATTTGGGTAGTTGAGCAACAGTTTCCATCAGTCTACGAATTTACTGAATTAACCTAAGAGATAGAAAGGGAGAAGAAGAAAAAGACCTGAACCTGAGAATACATGAATCCCCGGCAATCAGTCGTATAACAAAAGAAAGGGGTAAAGAGTTTGATTAAACTCTTTACCCCTTTTACTCTTTTGAACTCTTAGTTTTATTTTAAGAAATCATACCGCAGCAACACTTCATGAGCGTTGGCTCCTTTATCAAACTGGCTGAGAGGTGCATTGTACATATCGAAAGAATAGCCAATAGTGAATTTCTTTTTCAGATGCACACCAGCTGACAGCATCCAGCTTTGCCTTGCACGCAGGGCCACACCCCACCAGAATATTTCATTGTGTTCCACCCGTGCACCTCCCTGGAATTCCAGCGGAGCATTGGGCAGGTAAATGAACATAACATTGGGGATAATGGTAGTTGTTCCATCCACATCCCATTTGTAATTACTATGCAGGTAGTAATGACGGTACAATTTTCCTTCCTCAGTAGGTGAAGGCAAAGCCGCTGCACTTCCGCTGGAGTTGACGGTATAAAAATCAAGCCTGGATTGAATAAGCTGGCTGACAGAAGCCCCTATCTGGAATTTTTTACTGGTAAAAGCCAGTCCGAATCCTGCATCAAATTTGAAGCGGTTATCAGCACCGGCCAATACCGGGTCTGCGCCAAGAGATGATTGCAATTTGGCCTTATCAATTGAAAATTGCTGAGCCCGGGCTTCCAGCCCAATGGAAAAACTGGCCTCATTTTGCAGCGGCACATGGTAAGCATACGCCATTTGCACACCGGTACGTTTGGTCGGGCCCGTTTTATCGCTGTACACATAACCACCCAGCCCCAGCTTTACCGAAGGAATATAAGCAGAGCCAAAAACAGTGGCCGTTTGCGGACCTCCGTCAATACCATCCCACATCGTTCTGTATGTGGTTCCGATACTGCCGAATTTGTTGACACCTGCCACGGCCGGATTATGCAGCATGCCCTGCAATTCAAACATAGAGGATGTCTGTAACTGCTGCGCATGCAATCCTACTGCAACAGTTAAAACAAGTAAGAGAATTATAATACGTTTCATAATTAGTTTGTTTTGGTGATGATTATCTTAAAATGGTCACACTGCCTTTCAGGGATACTTTCTTTGAATTGATCAATTCAAAAGAAATTACATAGTAGTAGGTACCATCCGGCAGCGGATTTCCCTTGTAAGTCCCATCCCAGGTGTTTTTATAATCATTGGATTCAAACACTTTGGCCCCGTACCTGTTGAAAACCTGTGCG
Organism: Chitinophagaceae bacterium UBA4411; assembly: GCA_002400415.1. Taxonomy (GTDB): domain Bacteria; phylum Bacteroidota; class Bacteroidia; order Chitinophagales; family Chitinophagaceae; genus CADEDV01. The sequence continues at coordinate 497,051 of DGQP01000005.1, read as the reverse complement.
GTAGCATGTTTCAGGCAGTTACCATTTGTGATCAGCCATTTGTCATTGATACCATCTCCATTGGGAGTAAACGCATCCATGGGTTTGATACAATACGGAATAACTGTGATTGTAACATCATCCGAGGCAACGCAGCCTAATGGCGTGGTTACATTCAGTGTGTAAGTTGTCGTGGCCTGCGGAGTCACTACGGGCTTCAGAATATCCGTCGCGTTCAGTCCAACGGATGGTGTCCACAGGTAAGTACCGGCAGAACCGCTTCCCTGGAGAGTGTAGGTATCGCCGGCAATAATAACAGCATCAGCACCGGCATCGATTGTGGCTCCCGGCGCCACTATCACCGTAACAGTTCCTGTTTTGGTACAGGTTCCTAAAATAGCCGTCACGGTATAGGTGGTTGTTGCAGTTGGTGCAAGAACGGGATTAGCAATGGCCGGATTGCTTACTCCTGTTGTTGGTGACCAGTTGTAAGCTGTTGCATTACCCGTAATTGTGGGAGTGAATGACTGGCCAAGACATATCGTACGTCCGGAACCGGCATTAAGACTAAGATTGTCGGAGAGAGCAATAGTCACCTGCTGAGGAGTTGATGCACAGGAAGAACCAACCGTTCTTACGCTGACATTATAGGTTCCGGCAGCCAGGTTCGTAAAGCTATTTGATGACTGGTAGGAAGTACCTCCATTGATACTGTATTCATATGGCGCTGATCCGCCTGTTGCATTAACAGTAATTGAACCGACACTTGTACAGGAAGCATCCGTTTTTACTATTCCTGCCACCGGAACGGATTGTTTTTTTACAAAGACTGTATCTGTAAATACAACATCCTGTGCAGGGTCATTACACTGACCAAAAGTGGCCCGGATTACATAAGCTGTGCTGTCGGCCGTGGGGCAAACATTGGGAAAGTTAAGATCAAGTATTCCAATAGAAAATGTGCTGGTATCGGCCGTAGCCACCACCGTTCCATTTACTACTAACTGTGCACTTTTCAACCTGGAAGTGCCACCTGACGGGGTAAATCTCCAGCATGAGTCCATAGCAGTGGTTCCCCATACTGTCGCATTCTTCCCCGGAACCGCAATTGCACTCGTCCTGTTTTGGTCCTGCATCCCCAGAATTGTAAGGCCACTGTTCCAACCGGAACAGGAAGGCTTGTCTTTAATATAAACTTCAACGATACCGGTAGATTCATATAACACCAACTGATGCGTAGCCAAATACTGTGTACAACTGGAACCGAAATAGGGTACTTCATTATAACTTGTAATAAACCTTCTTCTGGGAGCAGTTCCCTCAATTCTGTATTCGATTCTTTTATTTGCGCTGGCATTATCAATATCTATATCATGATACGGGCCGAAAATCATTGACGGGGCATATGCGGTATTCGGAATGGCGCCCGTTGTATTGCTGATTGAATAACCGCTACCCGTTGAAGCCCTTGTAGTATCGAACGTAACGGCGGCATTTGTCCCGATCAGCAATGTGGGATAAGTGATCCCGTAATAACAGAACGGAAATGTGATAGGTACTTTGGAAGTCCACTGATCATCGTAAACAGAACCACTTATCAGTGTTCTTACATCAATACCTGTCGGTGTAACGTAAGCAAAGGGTACATAGGCCGGGTTTGTTACCACATAACCGGAGGTTTGTTTAATGTGTGGAATTTTTGCATTAATTGTTGTACAGTTGGTGCCACACGGTAAAGTGATGTTCCGGTTAGCGATAGTGAAAGTGGTGGCGGGGTTCTGGCAAAAGGCAGTAAAGCCGGCCATAACTCCCAGAAGGAGTAAAATTTGCTTTCTCATCAGCGGTTAGTTTGGTTGCGAAAAAAGTTTAGCGGAATATCGTCCGCATCCTTAGGTTTATCCCGGGATAAAGAGTTTTAAAAAGCTAAAAGCTAAGATCGTTTGTAGTGGCTATTCTCGAGATAGAGGATGTAAAATGACTAGGAGAACCAAACGTACAAATATTTATTGTTTTTTAATATAAATCTGCAATTAAATGTTTCATGTCAATTCCCGGGCTTAAATAAGTAGTTTTCCAGCCTCCCGATATGAATAAATGCCCTACATTTGCAACCCCAAACAGAGCTTAGAGTTCATATTGGTATGAGTTACAAGCCTTACAGACTTTAATTCGAAACACAATACTCAAAGCCTGGTGAACCCGGATGTGGTGAAATTGGTAGACACGTCAGACTTAGGATCTGATGCCGTAAGGTATGGGGGTTCGAGTCCCTCCATCCGGACAGTGTAAGAATACTGAGCAAGGAACAAGGAATTTTGACCGGAAGAAGTCCCGTACTTCCTTATTCAACATTCCTTGTTCCTTGTTCGCTATTTAAAACTTATTAAATACAAACAATGGCAACTGTTACAAAGGAAAACATCGGCCTGCTGCATGAAAAGCTGACCGTGAAACTGGAAAAGACCGATTACCTGCCTTCTTTTGAAAAGGCACTGAAAGAGTACAGCAAGAAAGCTAATATTCCCGGATTCCGCAAAGGAATGGTGCCTGCTGGTCTTATTAAAAAAATGTACGGCCCTTCCCTGTTCACCGATGAAGTGCTCCGTTCCGTAGACCGTGAACTGATCGGCTACCTGGAAACCGGGAAAGTGGAAATTTTTGCCCAGCCGCTGCCACTGGAAACCGATATCCGGCAACTGGACGTCAACAACCCGGCTGATTATGAGTTTCATTTTGAAATTGGCATGAAACCCGATTTCAATATGGCCGATCTCAGCAAAGCAAAAATTACCCGTTATGTGGTAACAATTACTGACGAGATGCTGGATAATGAAGTGACCCGTCTGCAAAACCGTTATGGCAACATGACAGATAAAGAAGTCGCAGAAACAGAAGAGAATGTTCTCAATGTCGTTTTTACTGAAACAGATGCTGCAGGTAATGAAGTGGAAGCTGGCATTAAAAAGGATAATTCTCTGCTGGTAAAATATTTTGCTGAAGCTTACCGCAAAAACCTGATCGGCAAAAAGGCCGGTGACAGCTTCAATGTGCAGCTTACAACTGCTTTTGATGAAAAAGAAAGAGAATGGATCATCAGCGATCTTGGATTAAAGGAAGATCCGGCTGCTGCTGATAAGTATTTCAGTATCTCTGTCACCAAGGTGGGTTTGCTGGAAAAAAGAGAGTTAAATGAAGACTTCTTCAACCAGTTATATCCCGGCCAGGAAATAAAAACTGAAGCTGATTTCAGGAACAAGATTAAAGAAGAGATAGCTGCTTACTGGAGCGGGCAGGCCCGCAACCAGATCCATGACCAGGTTTTTCACCAGCTTATTGATCATACCAGGATTGATTTCCCGGAAGGTTTCCTGAAAAAATGGGTGAAGACGCAGGGAGAAACACCCAAAACAGATGAAGAGGTAGAGAAAGAATTTCCGGCCTTCCTCAGCCAGCTGAAGTGGACGCTGATCTCTGACAAAATCGTTAACGAAAATAGTATCCAGGTAAATCCTGACGAAATCAGGGCTTTTGCCAAGCAACAATTGTTCAGCTATATGGGCGGTGCCAACCTGAGTGATGACCAGCCCTGGGTAAATGATTATGTAGAAAAAATGATGAAGGACAGGAAGTTTGTAGAAGATTCCTATACCCGTATACAGACGCAGAAGATATTTGAATGGACCGAAACCCAGGTAAATCCTTCCGATAAAGATATCAGTGCAGAAGAATTCACGAAAATGGTAGAGGCGCATCAGCACCATCATCATTAAGGGAACTGGCAGGTTAACTTGTTTGAAGGTTGATATGGACTAAAAATCATGTCAACCTTTTTCTTTTTACCCCGTTGACTAATAAAACAAGCCAACTTGTCACCAATTTTGCAGTTACGGCATTTGGACGGATATTTGATGAACAGGAAACAAAGTTGGCTAATTGAAAAGTTGAAAGGGTTCTCAAATTTTCTCTGCTTTTTACTTATTAACTTACCAGCCTGTTAACATATTAACTTAATACCCATGACTTTTAACTCTGAGTTCGAGAAATATGCGGTGAAACACCGTGGCCTTTCGAGTAATACCCTGCACAGTTATGCTTCACATATGGTGACTGCAATGACACCGAATATTATTGAGGAACGCTCCCTGAATGTTGCCGTGATGGATGTATACAGCCGCCTCATGATGGATCGTATCATCTTTCTTGGTTATCCCATCAATGATGAAGTGGCCAATATTGTAACTGCTCAATTATTATTTCTTGATTCCGCCGACAGAACAAGAGATATCAATATGTACATCAACAGCCCGGGCGGCAGTGTGTATTCCGGTCTGGGTGTATACGACACTATGCAATATGTAAGCCCGGATGTAGCCACCATTTGTATTGGTGTGGCTGCTTCTATGGCCTGTGTGTTACTGGGAGCCGGCACCAAAGGTAAGAGAGCAGCGCTGAAACATTCCCGCATCATGATGCACCAGCCAAGCGGCGCAATCGGCGGACAGGCCAGCGATATTGAGATCACGGTGGCAGAAATCAAAAAATTAAAGAGTGAGTTGTATGAAGTAATCAGCAATCACTCAGGTAAACCGGTAAAACAAATTGAAAAAGATTTTGACCGTGACCACTGGATGACAGCACCAGAAGCAAAGGAATATGGCCTGGTTGATGAAGTACTGCTGACCAATCCAAGAAAAGACAAGAAGGACTGATCTCCTCCAATCATAAATCAAGAAATTTAATATATCATGAACCGTAAGAATTTTTTATACAACGACTGGAAAATGGACGATGAGGAAGAAAGAGAGAGAGAGGACAAAAGAGACGACCTGATCATGCTGAATAAAAAACTGGAAAAATATTTTTTCGAAAAAAGAGCCGTATATCTCTGGGGCGTGGTAGATGATAAATCGGCCCGTGAAGTAACTACCAAGTTATTACTGCTGGATGCAGATAAGCCCGGAGAAGAGATCAAATTCTTTATCAACAGTCCCGGGGGCGTGGTGACCAGCGGTATGGTAATATATGATACGATGAAAATGCTGAAGAGCCCGATAAGTACTATTTGTATGGGACTGGCAGCCTCTATGGGCAGTATTTTGCTCAGTGGTGGAGTGAATGGCCGTCGTTTTATTTACCCCCATGGAGAAGTAATGATCCACCAGCCATCTCTGGGCGGGCATATCCAGGGTGTGAGTGCTGACCTGGAGATACAGGCTAAACAAACCCGCCGGGTAAAGGAAATCGGGGCTAAGATATTGGCAGACAATTGCGGCAAGACAGTCGCCCAGATTATGAAAGACTTTGACCGTGATTACTGGATGGATGCCAAAGAAGCTATTGATTATGGCATTGTGGACGGCATCCAGGAAAAACTCTAAATCATTAAAAAATAAGAGTTTAACCCTAAATAATGAAATAAAACCGCCCGTATCAGGACGGTTTTTTATTTTTGTATGTTACGATTGCGTTAGTTAATTCGTTCTATCCTACAAGAAATGGCAAAAAATCCTTTACACTGTTCTTTCTGCGGCCGCAGCCGCGATGAAGTCAAGATTCTTATCGCAGGCCAGGAAGGGCATATTTGTGAAAATTGCGTGGAGCATGCCCGGGAAATCATCGACCAGGAATTGATGGTCCGGGATGAAAAAACACCCGCTGCTTTTAAGCTGACGGTCAAAAAACCGATGGAGATCAAAAAATTCCTGGACGAGTATGTAATCGGCCAGGACGATGCCAAAAAAGTACTGGCTGTAGCCGTTTACAATCACTATAAAAGATTACAGCAAAAATCAACTGACAGCCCTGTTAATGATGTTGAAATCGAAAAGAGCAATATTATTATGGTGGGTGAAACCGGGACCGGTAAGACCCTGCTTGCAAAAAGTATTGCCCGGATGCTGAATGTTCCCTTTACAATTGTTGATGCTACTGTTTTTACTGAAGCCGGTTATGTGGGCGAAGATGTGGAAAGTATCCTGACAAGACTTTTACAAGTATGTAATTATGATGTGACTGCTGCTGAACGGGGCATTGTTTATATTGACGAGATTGATAAGATTGCCCGTAAAGGAGATAATCCTTCTATTACCCGCGATGTAAGCGGTGAGGGTGTGCAGCAGGGCATGCTGAAATTGCTGGAAGGGACGGATGTGCTGGTACCACCACAGGGTGGACGCAAGCATCCTGAACAAAAACTTATTAAGATCAATACACAGAATATCCTGTTTATTTGTGGTGGTGCTTTTGATGGCATTGACAGGGTAATTGCCCGCAGGGTACAGACCAATACTATTGGATTCAACGTTGATAAAGATCTGCAGGAAAATATGAAAAAGAACCTGCTTCGTTATGTGAATCCAACAGACCTGAAAACATTTGGCCTGATCCCGGAATTACTGGGACGGTTGCCTGTCGTAACTCATCTTGATCCATTGGATGCAAGTACGCTCAGAGCTATCCTGACAGAGCCCAAAAATGCGCTCATCAAACAATACAAGAGATTGTTTGAATTGGAAGGTATTCACCTGACTATCGAAGATGAAGTGTTAGACTTCATGGTAGATAAAGCTGTTGAATATAAACTGGGAGCCAGGGGACTCAGAAGTATTTGTGAGGGTATCCTTACTGATGCGATGTTTGAACTGCCTTCTACTAAAGAAACCAGCTTTGTGCTAACCGCAGAATATGCCAAACGAAAGTTTGACAAGAGTAAATTGAGTCTGCTGAAAGTAGCCTAGCAGGCTTAAAAAATTCCTAAGAACTCAAAAGGTTTCACAGGTTAGCTTTAACTTGTGGAACTTTTTAAACTTCCTAAACATCTTCCATGCAGGAATTAATAGATAAACTTAAGGCCGAAGCAGGCCTGACAGATGAACAGGCGAAAAAAGCCATTGAAACGATCAAAGGTTTTGTAGTTGAAAAATTTCCAATGCTTGAAGGTGCCGTAAATAATGTGTTTGGCGGGTAGTTCTTACCTGATTACGCCACATTTTTTCCCTCTCGGATGGTTAGCCGCTTCGTAAGGTGTAAAGCTGCGGGCACAGGATTGAAGGATAACAGAGGCGAGAATAATAAGTAACAGAATTTTACCTTTCATGGATAACTGAATTATATTTCAAAAGTAATAAGCATTCTGTGTAGTTCAAACAGAAATTCCCTACTGAAATTTACATGACATAAAGAGTAATATTTACATTGCCGGGGCAACGTTTGTTCAGAAAAAAAGTAAAATCCATGCTTTTATTATGTAAAGCCCTGTTTAACCCTTCCTGCATTTCAATTAACCCTATCAGACATCCGGCAGTTCTTTTCCTGAATCAATGACTGATTTCCCTTCAACTATTTTCTGGTATACGCTGATATCGATTTCATTCTCGCTCCTGGCAATAATGATTGTAGCTACTGTGTTCCCTATAAAGTTTATCACGGCCCGCCCCTCGCTCATAAAACGGTCTACTCCGATCAGCAGCGCCAGCCCTTCTACCGGAATTACCTTCAAAGCTGTAAGCGTAGATGCCAGTACCAGAAAGCCACTGCCGGTAACACCAGCCGCCCCTTTGCTGGTCAGTAATAAAATACCGATCACTGTCATTTGTTGTCCAAGGCTAAGATCAATGTTGAATACCTGAGCCAGGAAAATTACACTCATACTCAGGTAAATTGTAGTCCCGTCCAGATTAAAGCTGTACCCGGCAGGTACAACAAGCCCCACCACTTCTTTTTCACAACCGGCAGCAGTCAATTTTTGCATTACAGAAGGCAGCACGGCCTCACTGCTGCTGGCCCCTACAACAATCAGTATCTCCTCCCGTATATATTTTAAGAGCTTGAACAGGCTAAAGCCGTAATACCGGCAAAGGAAATACAAGACCACGAAGACAAAAAAGATACCGGTCAAATAGAAAGTAAGCAAGAGCTTGCCCAGCAACGCCAGTGTGCCAAAGCCAAACTTCCCGATCGTGTATGCCATTCCTCCGAATGCACCAAGCGGGCTGAGTTTCATTATTATTTTCAAAACATTGAACAAGGCTGTGTTGACGGCATTTACCCCTGACAGAATATTGCTGCCCGCTCCTCCCATCATTTTTACACCTATTGCGAATAGTATGCTGAAAAACAATACCTGTAAAATATCTCCTTTTGCAAATGCATCAAGCACATTGGCAGGAACTATATGTGAGATAAATTCTCCCCAGTTAATTGCAGCAGCCTGCGCTGGTATTTTCTCTGCCTGGACGGCACTCCCGGCTGTAAATTCAACCCCTGATCCTGGTTTAATCAGGTTGGCGGTAATCAACCCTATTACCAGGGCCAGGGTAGTCACCACTTCAAAATAAACCAACGCCTTAAATCCAACACGTCCGACTTTTTTCAGGTTTCCTGCACCGGCAATACCTGCTACGATGGTTAAAAAAATAACCGGTGCAATCACCATTTTTATCATGTTGATAAACGTATCACTGATGAGTTTTGCTGTAGTATGGAAAGAAGGAAATAACCAGCCTGCCAGTACTCCAAGAATGATTCCGATGAGTACCTGTACATAGAGAACTTTAAACAACTTCATACTTTGCATTCATTTTGATTATTCCGCTGCCGGCAAAAGGCGGGAAAGAAAACAGCGGGAGTAAATCGCCAGGAATGGCCCCTACGTACCGCTGTTACTGGTAGGATTGCTTATATGCTGCTCTTTCTTTAGTTTACTATCAGCATCAGGCTTACCCCTGCTCTGCTGGTTATTATAAGGTTATCAGCCGGCCGGATTCGGTGATCCGTTTACTGACTTCCAGGCATGCCCTCACATTGTGATAAGGGCATTTCCAGAACCCGGCTTTTTCCTTTTCCATCACGACACCATTTTCGCCAATGCCCCAAAACCATTCTCCGTTTTTATAATCTTTAAGTTCACGACAAATAAAATTCCAACTCCGGTCCGCACAGATGAAGTATTGTTCGTTACCGCTCAACTGGCAGGCATTCAGAAATCCAACCATAGCCTCAGCCTGAGGCCACCAGTGTTTCTCTTTATTATAGTTGCCGGTAGCTGTATCTAATTCATACCATAATGCCCCGTCTGCATCCAGTCCCTGCATAGCAGTTTCCGCCATTGAAACACACACCTTCCTGTAAAAACTGAGCAGGTTTTCATCGCCCAATATTGCCGCTGCTTCATACAAAAGCCAGGAAGCTTCAATATCATGACCAAAAGAAACTACTGCAGACCGCAGTACCCAGTCTTCAGAAAAAAACAGACCCTGCCTGAATTTCTCCGGGTCAATAATATGCTGACAGAATACTTGCAAAAGGGAGCGGATGGCATTCGCAAGTGTTTTGTCTTTCCATATCCTGTACAGATTAGTATAAGCCTCCAGCACATGAAGATGCGTATTCATGGACTTCTTTTCGTTAGCATCCTTCTCGCTGAGCCGCAAATCCGCCAGGGGCTTCCAGTCGCGGGAAAACGCTTCAAAGTAGCCTCCGCGTTCTTTATCGTGGCAGCATTTTTCCAGAAGGAAGAATAATTGCCTGGCCTTTTCGCCAGGTAATTCATAGCGGGCCACCCGGCAAAATTCACTCAGCCCATAAATCCAGAAAGCAAGACCATATACCTGTTTTTTGGTTTCCAGAGGAACTCCATTTTCATCCACAGACCAATACATACCTCCATAATCGGGATCTTCAAAACTGAGTGCCCCGTAACGAAAAGCCCGGTAAGCCATATCCAGGTATTCCTGTTTCGGATCCCATTCGTAAGCGGCAGCAAATGTCCAAAGTATCCGGCTGTTCAGAACCAATCCCCTGGGAGTCCGGGCAACAACCCTGTTCAGGTTATCTATTGAACCATGAAAACCTCTCTTCCTGTCTGGCATGAATCTGATCCACCAGTCTAAAAGAGCCGGTACTTCCATAGTAACTGCTGAACGCAAAGCTTTTGCCTGCCTGTATAAAGAATCGTCTGTCAATTGTACTGCCTTATTTTTTCAGGTTACCGTTTAATGAGTTTTTTTCCAGAGCCGGTTGCAGGCGTAATGCTATTAATTTTTTGTTTTTTTCTATGATCCGTTTCACCACTTCTGCTGAAGCAGCTGAACGGAAACCATCTTCCGGGTTATGCAGTATATAATCAAGCAGTTGCTCTTCTGATGTAACTGCCACATGCATCCGTGTATCAGAAGATGCATAATAAATCAATATTCTCCCGTCTTCATCACGTATCCAGCCATTACTGAATAACACGTTGGACACATCGCCCGTCCTTTCATCTCCTTCCGGCGCCATAAAATACCCTGCCGGTTTATGTATAATCTTAGTCAAGTCATGCAGATCAGTCATAAACATGTACAATACATACCGTAACCCTGCAGCAGTATTTCGTACTCCATGTGCCAGGTGCAGCCAACCGGATGATGTTCTTAAAGGTGCAGGCCCCAATCCATTTTTCAGTTCATACACAGTATGGTATTGTTTTCTGTCCAGCAGCACCTCCTCTTTAATAATGGCTTTTTCAATATCAGCAGCAAGACCAAAGCCGATTCCGCCACCTTGCCCGGCATCAATAAATCCATCCTGTGGCCTTGTATAGAATGCGTACTTCCCGTCTACAAATTCCGGGTGAAGCACTACATTCCTTTGCTGCGGTGAATTTGTCTTAAGATCATTAAGCCTTTCCCAATGCAGCAGATCTTTTGTCCGTGCAATACCACATTGTGCCACAGCAGAAGACTGATCTGTTTCAGATGCTCCGGGGTCCCTCCTTTCGGTACAAAATAAACCATACAACCAACCATCTTCATGCTCCACAAGACGGATATCATAGATATTCACGTCTGGTTCACTCGTTTCCGGCATCTGTACCGGGTATTCCCAGAACCGGAAATTGTCGACTCCGTTAGGGCTTTCAGCAATAGCAAAAAATGATTTTCGGTCATAACCCTCCACCCTGGCCATCAGCAGGTATTTTCCTTTCCATTTAACAGCTCCGGCATTCAGTACTGCATTGATGCCGAAACGCTGGATAAGGAAAGGGTTGTCCTGTTCGTTCAGGTCGTAACGCCAGTTCAGGGGTACATGTGCTGCAGTCAATACGGGATATTTATATCGCCTGTATAAACCATTGTAAACCGCAGAAGGCTCATTCGCCCTGCCAAGTAACTGCTCCTGTGCAGATTCCATCATTGAGAGCCGGCTAAAAAATGCTTCATTCATAACTAAAGGTTTAATCGCTAATCTTCCAGTTTATCCCACCAGGTACGTTTCAGAATTAAAATGATAGCCAGCAGAAGTAAAACGGTTACTAACAAGGGTAACTTCATCCATAGTACCACATACATTGGCAAAAGGGTCAGGCAACATTGTGCAATAATTCCCAATACCACATTCAGCATATCCAGCTTAAATCTCCGGTTGGGCTGAAAAGAAGGGTCCTCTGCCAGCACTTGTTCATGTACTTTTTTCCAGAACCCCCAGGGTTTTACTGTTTTATAAAATTTTTTCAGGGTATCCATATCTGTTGGAGGAGCCATATAGGTTCCGATGAGACAACCTGCTACGGAAAGCAGAAATAATACCGGCCAGATATACAGGAACAAACCATTATAGATTTTAAGAAAAACCAGTGCTCCTGCAATCCCTGTGGCCATACCCCATAAAAACCCGTTAGCATTGAACCGCCACCAGTACCATTTAAAAAGATTGGCAGCAATATATCCTCCATAGAGTCCGCCAACAATCCATTGTAAAACACTGTTTACATCACGGGCAAAGAAACCCAGCACCACACCGATTGTCACCACCAGCACACCCACTAAGTAGTTAGTGCGGATAATTTTCCGGTTAGACGCTCCCGGGTTAATATATTTCAGGTACACATCATTCACGATATAGGCCTGGGCTGCATTGAGCGTTCCCGAAAAAGTCCCCATAAAAGCACCCAGCAGGCCGGTAAGCACCAGCCCCATGATACCAACCGGCAGAAAATTGTTGATGGCTGCAGGTAATATTTTTTCAAAATCTGTACCTGCACCCGATGCCAGGTTCAGCTGATTGTAATATAGCAAGGCCAGAACAGTAAGCCCGATAATCATCGAATAACGAACGGGTAATAAGATAATGGAAACAAAACCTGTCATTTTACTTGCCTCTTTGGGAGAGCGGGTTGACAACACTTTTTGCATATCATAGTTGGGAGCTGGCCCGGCCAGGCTGGCAAAAACACCTTTGAACAACATCATCATGAAAAAAATACCAAACAATCCAAACCCATCATCGGCAATTTTTTTATTGGCGTCAGGTAGTATGGCATTCCAATCCAGGTTCAGGTTCCAGCCAAAAAAAGGAGTTGACCACCCATCCGGAACAATGAGCTGATTTCCGTTTTTATGCAGGTGGATCATCGCAATAACAGCAATGGATATACAAGCCACCGTCATAATCATATATTTGATAAAATCCCCCAGTACAATACTGTGCATTCCGCCGATGATTGAATAAAACATGGCAAAAAGGGTAAAGACAATGCCATAAAAGTGAGGAGCATATTCAGGAGCAATATAAAACGGGATATGCCCGCTGACCATTTCCCAGGGAACAAATATTTCGATAAACTTGCCCAGTCCGATAAAACCATATGCAAGGAAACCAAAACAGCCAATCAATGCAAATATCACAACCACAGTATGCGACCCCCTGACTCCCCTGCCAACAATACCAAACCGGGTGGCAAGCCATTCTGCTCCCGTATTGGCATTTGAACGACGCAGCCATTTGGAAAGAAACATCATCATGAATACCTGGTTGAATACCGGCCATAGCCAGGGAATCCAGATGCTTTTCAGTCCATATACAAAACAAAGAGCTACCATCCACATAGTACCACTGATATCAAACATATCGCTGGCATCGCTGAGCCCCAGCATGTACCAGGGAAGTTTTTTGCCACCCATGAGATAGCTCTCCTTGTTCTCCCTGGCTTTTTTTCGCATATATACGCCGATAAACACCATCACCGCCAGGTAGGCGAACACAATCAGTATATCAGGTAGCCCGAGCTTCATTTTTTATTGGTAGATTTTTTGCTGCTTCAGTCCTTTTTCAAATAGTATCCGCGGATTGCTTGCAAATTTTTTAAAATCAGCGGCTGACACCTGACCGGGGTAGGGAGCATAGTAATGCATTTTCCGGGCAGGCGCCATATACCCGTGGTTTCGCCACACTAATACATAGGACAGCGGAAAATCTTTTATTGCTGGCCACAAAGTACCCGTCCACCATTCCTTATCAGGCAAAGCTTCCAGCCCCGTCTCTGCAATAGCAGCAATCTTTTTCTTTCCGGCTGCAATGCTGCACAACATATCCGCCTGACGGCGCATTTCTGTAATGAAATATTGTTTTTGATCACCCAAACCAAACTGATAAAGATCAAAACTCAGCACATCCACGACATCATCGCCCGGGTAACGGGAAAGAAACTCTTCCGGGGTGCTGAAGGCTGCAGCGTTATATACATAGAGCAGATGATGTATTTTTTTTTCATCCCTCAGATAATGTACTGTAAATCTCCAGAGAGCTATAAACTCTTCCGGGATGCATACATTACGGCACCACCAAAACCAGTTGCCTGTCAGTTCATGAAAAGGACGGAAGAGTACAGGAATGTGTTTCCCTTTGCTGTCTTTTAAATCATTCATGAACAGCGCTACCTGATCCAGCCAGGACCGGTACAGATTGTGCTTTGCACCACCCGGCAATACAGAAGCAACTGTTCCTTTTGCCGTATCCCAGGCAGATCCTCCGGTGAGGGGATTGTGCAGGTGCCAGCTGATAGTGATTAATCCTCCCCGCCCGGCCCCTTCCCGGATATATTTCTTCATCAACTGAAATGAAACATTATCAATATTTGCCGGCTGCTCCATTTCCAGGTGTCCGATGTCCCACCCGTATAATCCGGGGAAATCTCCGGCTACGGAACGAACATCACTTTGGCCATTTATTTTTTTCCATCCCACCCCGTAGGCCAGTGCATCCTGGTGACCGAAAACAGTATAGCGGGTTTGCATCTCCTGAAGACGGCTGAATAGTCTCCTGAGTGCAGGAGTGCCTGACGTGTCAGAACATTGCTGCGCTTCAGCAAAACAACAGGAAAGCAACAACAGCAGGGTTGTAAATATCCTTTGATAGTATACTGGCCTCATTCGATTTTTTCATTTAACATACAATTGCCTGCTCTCAGAATCCGGTCTGCTGAAATCAATACAATCCCACATCATCCACATATATCTGCCTGGGGAAAGTAGCTGTACCGCTGAACTCATTAAATACCACCTGGGTCAGTGTGGCCGGATTCCCAAAGTTGATAAAGGGCAGTTCATACTGAATCCATTCATTTGTTTTTGTAACAGTGATGGTATAAGAGCCGGGAGTGGAAGAACCGTTCAGGTAGATCCGCAGCTTCTTATTTAAAAAGCCATCAGGTGCATAAAGAGAAAATTTCACTCCTTCATACCCTGTTGTACTCATTGCAGCAGATTTCACCAGGCGCAGGTAAGACCATGCAGCGGCAAAATTAATCCGCAGGGAATTTATTCCTCTTTTAACCGGGCTTGTATTAGCTGCCACATAAGTAACATTTGAGGATGAAGGGCTGTAAGACCAACCCGTGGTCAGCACATCCGTATAGATTTCGTATTTCAGGCCAAAGAGATTTTCAGAACGAACCGTTCCGCTTGGTGTGGTTACATAAATAAATGCGGTAGTAATTCCCGGAGGCACACTGACCTTGATTTCGTCCTTTGTTCCTGATATAATAGTCGCTTCCACCGTACCAAATTTTACACTGGTAACACCTCCGAAATTATACCCGGTTATTGTAACCACTTCTCCTGCAGCACCGGCCATCGGGTCAAATGATAAAATAGTGGGCGGTGGTTGAAGTATCCGGAAATTATAGGTGGCAGAACCATACCTCGTCGTAACAGTAATAGGATTGTCGGCCGGGTCCGGGAGAACAACCGGTATTTTTACAGTAACAGTTGTATCATCGGCATAGATCAGCGAATCTGCTGCCAGCACTGAATTAAAATCCACTTTATAAGTAGTGGCAAGGTGCTTCCCTTTTATAATAATCCAGTCCCCGTAATTAACAGCTGTAAGGGCTATATCACGGCTGGTCAGATCAGTTACAGCCGTGATCTCTGGTGGGTTTGTATTTTCGGTTTGCTCCTTTTTGCAGGAGTACATTGACAGCAGCAAAGCTATCATCAGCATAAGCGGCGAAAAGCCGGAAAGTATTGAATTGTTTTTTCTCATATGAAGAAGCATTAGTTTTTATCAGTTTTACCATCCCGGGTTATTGCCTGTGATAGCCTGGTTAGAATTCAGTTCACTCTGGGGAATGGGCAGCAGAAGGTTCCGGAGGCTTCTCACTTTGGAAATATTATTCTGTCCGGCAGATATTTTATTCATCACCTGCAGATAAATACCCCAGCGCATCAGGTCAAACCGCCGTATGCCTTCCAGTACAAATTCACGGGCTCGTTCAGCCAATACAAAACTTCGGAATTGCTCCAGCGTCATCCCGGCCGGAGCAGCGCTGGCGACAGCACGGTTGCGCACAGCATTCAACATGGCATAAGCTTCTGTAGTTGGGCCTCCATTTGCTTCATTGGCTGCTTCAGCATAAATCAGCAGGATTTCAGCATAACGCATAATAGGGTAATACGCGTCACTGTTAGCTACAGTCGGATCATTTACATCCGCAAATTTGATAACATAAGCCCTGTTATCCGTTGTGCCGTTATTGCTATAAGTAACTCCGTTAACCACGCTGTACAGGGATGATTGCCAGGATGGATAATAGTACTTGCCGCCGGTATTGATCTGCCAGTTATGGGCTACTCCTTCAAGCACCCTTTTATCCGCATCTTCATAATCCATATAATGGTTATTGGTAAACCATACCGCTCCTCTGCCAAAAGTAGAAACAGCCGAGAAATAGATATTCAGGTTATTCACAAAACTGCTGCCGGCGAGTGATTGCAATTCCCACATATGCTCCTGCATATTGCGTCCTGCCTGGCTCCACATGGTTTTCCAGCTGGTAAACAGTGAATATTCCCCACTGTTGATTACTTCCAGCGCTTTATCGCGGGCCAGTTCAAAATAAGTCTTGCTATCCAGCCCTTCCAGACCTGCTACTATGTTTTTGGTATGCGTATAATACCCATTATCCGTACCGCCCCTGACTGTAACATTACCCGATGCAACTGAACCAGAGGCCATAGTCAGGTACACTTTTGCAAGCATTCCTTTTGCAAGCCCCCGGGTTACCCTTCCCGGCTCACCGGCTTTGGCATGTCCTGCCGGGAATAACATTGTTTCGGCTTCTTTCATTTCATCTATGACTACCTGGTATACTTCCTTCACAGATGATCTGGGAACATTTGGATTGGGATCAGCTGATAATGATTTAAGACGAACCGGAACTCCGCCATATAACTGAACCAGCTGAAAGTAAGCCCAACCCCTGAGGAAATGAGCTTCGCCAAGTATCCGCGTCCGGATGTCAGGATCAATATCGTTGGTTATTTTTTCTACATTCTCCAGAACTGTATTGGCCCGTGCGATAACTAAATAAAATCCTACCCAGGGTCCGTCTACTCCCCAGTAACCCTGCGGGTTGCCAGCACCTGTTGTACCCAAAAACCAATCAACGCCTGAAACATGGTCATCGTCAAGGACCGTAAGGTTCCAGATTGGTTGCAGATACAGATCGTAACTATAGAGTTCGCTGTACACACCGTTGATGGCCGTCCTGGCATCGCTTTCGTTTTTGTAAAAATTTTCCGGTGAAAGAAAAGAGAAGGGCTTTTCTTCAAGTTGTTTTTTACAGGAAGAGATTGCCAGCAGGCTGAATACCAACAGCAGCAATCCTGTATTTTTTTTCAGAAGTCCCATATAATTATTTTTCATTTTTCAGAAATTAAAAACTGCAACGCAGGGTGAAGTTATAACTGCGGGTATTAGGATACCCCCCCAGGTCTACCCCAAACAAAGCCGGGTTATCTCCATAACTGCTGATCTCTGGGTCATATCCTGAGTAATTAGTAAATGTGTATAAATTGTTCACGCCAAAAGAAAGACGTACGGAATTGACACCCTTAATCAGTTTGCCCGGGAGATTATACCCGATTGTTACATTTTTTATCCGTACAAAACTTCCGTCCTCAATGAATCTCCGGGAAAAGAGCAGTGTTCTCCAGAATTGACGCATAACTTTAGGACCTGTTGCAGCTGTGTTATCTTTACCATCTGCCCAGGCGCCATCCAATACTTCTTTTGTAATGTTCTTAGAAGTACCGAGATTACCTGTAAAAGCAGTATTCATATTCACGATATCGTTCCCCTGTACTCCATTAATAAAAACACTCAGATCAAAATTTTTGTACACAAAATTATTGGTGAATCCGAATGTGTAATCCGGGTTCACATCCCCGATAATGGTGCGGTCAGTCAACGAAATGGAATTGGGGTCATTATCAAGGTTTTTGTATTTAATTTCTCCAACCATACGGCGGATAATGGAGAAGGGCTGGCTGGTATATTCCTGTGAGCTTCGTACTTCCGCTTCGTTATCATAATACCCGTCTTCTATATAACCGTATAAAGCACCTATCGGCTGACCCGCCACTTGTATAAATGGGGCATCACGGGTAGAAATATTGCTGGCAAACTGTTCTTTCAATCCGCTGCCCAGGCTCAGAATCCGGTTCCGGTTGAAAGCAATATTAAAGGAAGACTTCCACTGGAAATCTTTCCTGCGAATGATATTTCCGTCCAATGAAATTTCCACCCCTTTATTCTCTACGGAACCTGAATTGCGCAACTGACGCTGAAAACCCGTGGAAGAAGGAGTAGTGATGTACTGCAGCAGGTCGTTAGTTTCTTTTTTGTAAAAATCCAGGTGCAGATTGAAATTTCCTTTCAGGATACCCAGGTCGATACCGGCATTATATGCATTGGTGGTTTCCCATTTCAGCGAAGCATTTGCCGGTCCTGCAGATACATCATCTGCCAATCCTGTTTGAAGTGTTCCGTTGAAGGGATAATTATAAACAGCCAGTTTGGAAAGCGAAGCATATGATCCGATACCTTGGTTCCCGGTCTGCCCATAGCTGAGACGGAGAATAAGATTACTGATAACTGCTGCCCGGTGAAGGAATTTTTCATTATGCAATTTCCAGGCAAACCCGGCAGAAGGAAAGCCAGCCCATTTATTATCACGTCCGAATTTACTGGACCCATCCTGCCGGAAAGAAAGACTCAGCAGGTATTTGTCATCAAACGCATAATTCACCCGGCCGAGAAATGAAATAAGAGTAGACTGATAGCGGTTTGTAATAACCGGAAGAATTTGTTCTGCTGCCTGCATGTTTTCGTTTTGCAGCAGATCATTTGGAAAAGTTTTGGCTTCTGTACGTTTTGATTGCCCATTGGTTCGTTCAAAAGTAGAGGCAACTGTTGCACCCAGACTATGTTTGCTGATCTTCCTGTTAAAAGAAAGAATGCTTTCAGATACAAGACTGGTCCACAGGTTATCGGATTTCAGCCCCCAACCTTTCACACTATATCCTTCATAAACGGTCCGGGGGTAATACTGGTCACGTGTATTGGAACCATAATTGAAACCCAGATTCTGCCGGAATTTGAAGTATTTCAGCAGGGTAGCCTCAGCGTAATTCGAAGAAAAGATGCTGATACCGGAAACTTTATTCAGTACATCCCTGGAATAGATGACCGGGTTGGTGATAAAGTATCCATCCCCTGTTTCCGAATATTCCTCTTCTGCCCTGATGGTGGGGGGGTAAGTAATGGCTGACCGGATTACTCCGGCGCTGGCCGCATCCGATTTATCTGTACCTGTTTTCACGCCCCGTGTTACAGTATTAGCTACCGAGGTGCTGGTACCAATTTTAAAAACCTTACCCAGGTTGCGGTTGAGATTAACATTCAACCCGATTTTTTTGTATCCTGAATTAATAATGGTTCCTTCCTGGTTGATATAATTCATCGACAAACTATGGCTACCGGATTCCCCTGCTCCGGATACATTTATACTGTATTGCTGCGACATAGCTCTTCTGAAAATAGCATCCTGCCAGTTGTTATTATCTCCCAGCAATGAATCAAGATCATCCGTGCTATATGGTAATGTGTAAGTAGTAGCGTCATACTTGTTTGAGTTCGCATAGGCAAGATTCTGGTAAAGACCATATTCATACGGATTGAGGACTGCAATCCTTTTTGATACTTCTGACAGACCAAGGTTCACCGTCAGTTCCACCTTGTCTTTCCCGATGCGTCCTTTGCGGGTGGTGATCAGCACCACGCCATTCGCCCCACGGGAACCGTAAATAGCTGTGGCTGACGCATCCTTCAAAATGTCGATTGATTCAATATCGTTGGGATTGAGGAATGCCAGCGCATTCAGGGTTTGTTTCTCATCACTTCCTATGGCAGAAGGAGTAGCTCCGCTATTACTGTTATTGAATGGAACGCCATCAATTACATACAGAGGTTCTGTACCACCCAGGAAAGAATTGGACCCCCTCACCCGGATACTGAGTCCGGCACCCGGAGCGCCATCGTTCTGGGTTACATTCACACCAGCCAGTTTGCCCTGAATGGCCTGTAAAATATTCGTAGGATTATCCCTGATAAAATCTTCCCGGCTGATTCGTTGTGCCGCCCCGGTTACATCGGTTTTTCGAACAGTTCCGTAGCCAACCACTACCACATCAGATAAAGTAGTGACGGAAGGCTTCAGTACAATGGTAAATGAAGTTTTCCCGCTAATCAGTATTTCTTCTTTCTCCATACCGGTAAAGGTGACTACCAGTATTCTGGCACCGGCAGGTACATCGAAAGAGAATTTACCCTGGGCATTAGTAAGAGTGGATGCGGTGTTATTACCAGCTGTAATAGTAGCGCCGGCCAGCGCTTCTCCTTTTTCATCGGTTACTGTACCTGTCAGTCTTTTATCCTGCGCCAGCCCCTGGAAACTTATCAGAATAAATGAAAACAAGTACAAAAAAGCATGTTTTCTCATATAGCAACAATGTTTAACCAAAAGTAGGTTTTTCAGCTGCCAGGATAATAATACTTTTTTATCTGATTGTTGTATTTTTTTGAACAAATAGAAGGGAGCAATTAGGAATACTAATTATATCTTACGCTATTTCAGCCTATTTAAGAGAAATAGTTTTACTTTTAGGTTCACTTTTGAAGTAATATTATTTTATCCTGTTTATGCATACTTTGATCCTCAAAGAAATTACCCCGCTGACCGCCAGCGACTGCTTTACCATATTTGCAAGAACCAAGACCGAGTTTGATTTTCCACTTCACTACCATGAGGAAATGGAATTGAACCTGATCCTTAATGCCAGAGGAGCCAAACGGGTTGTTGGAGACCATATGGGAGAAATAGACGATGCTGAACTGGTACTCGTAGGCTCTAATCTCCCGCATGTATGGAAAACACACAAATGCAAAAGCCAGGAGATACAGGAAATCACGATCCAGTTTCATAAAGATCTTTTCGATGACAAAATGCTTCGCCGAAACCAGTTGCATTTTGTCCGGGAGATGTTTGAAAAATCGAAGAGGGGAATTCTGTTTTCAAAATCCACCATTCAGCAACTGAGCGGAAGATTGAAACAACTGCGCACCAAACAGGGGTTTGATTCTGTACTGGAACTGATGTCCATTCTTCATGATTTGTCTATTTCAAGGAATATGCGGACACTGTCCGATGCTACATTCAGTAATGTGCAGCCGAGTTATAACAGCCGCCGGGTAGAAAAAGTAATGGAACATATAAACCAGAATTTTGACAAACCGGTTGTCCTTGCCGATGCAGCAAAACTGGCCAATATGACCGAAGTCTCCTTCAGCCGTTTTTTTAAAACTCACACCGGGATCAGTTTTATTGATAGCCTGCTGGAAATCCGGCTTGGCCATGCTTCCCGTCTCCTGATTGATACCAACCGGCCGGTGGCAGAAGTGGCTTACCATTGCGGCTTTAATAATATTTCTAATTTCAACCGTCTTTTTAAAAAGAAGAAAGGTTGCACACCCAAGCAATTCCGGGAAGATTACAGTCACGGAAACAGGGTCTTTATCTGATTACTTCACAACCGAAATATCACGATCATGAAAAATAAAGCAATTCCATTCTTTTCTCTTTTCATCTCATTGATTTTAGCCGTAACAACAACAGCGCAGCCCTTTATCAATGAAATAAACTATTTCAAAAAACTGGATTCATTGCAGGCTCCGCCTTCCCGCCCCATCCTTTTTATCGGCAGTTCCTCTTTTACAAACTGGAAGGATGTCAGGGATTATTTCCCTTCATATCCCATTCTTAACAGGGCCTTTGGAGGCTCTTCTCTTACACACCAGTTGCTTTATGCAGACCAGGTAATTTTCGCTTATCATCCTAAACAGATTGTAATCTACTGTGGGGAAAATGATGTAGCATCCTCACCCACTATTACAGCAGATTCTGTGCTAAACCGGTTCAAGCGGCTCCATGCACTGATCCGCAGCAGGTTGCCGAAAGTGCCTATAGTATATGTATCAATGAAACCCAGTCCCAGCCGGGAAAAATTCCGCCTTGTACTCGAAAAAGGGAACCAGCTTATTAAACATTTTATCCGGAAAAAAAAGAGAACTGAATTTGTAGATGTGTACCATAAAATGTTTACAAAAGAAGGCACACTAATGGAAGATATCTTTCTGCCGGATAAATTACATATGAATAAAAAAGGATACCAGATCTGGCAACCCCTTATTGAACCTTACCTGCTTCGCTAATCATTTAATCATTCATTTCAGCACTTCAATAATGCAACCAGTAGTTACCCGGATAATTATACAGGTGGTACTAATAGTCCTTTCCGGCTGTTATTCAGCCTTTGCAACCGGCAACACAGACAGCGTTTTTTATCCGGCCAGCCACCCTGATATCCGGTATACCGGCCGGGTTGATTTCACAGATCCGTCCAGGCCCAGGTTCTGGGCACCCGGTACTTATATCAGCATCCGGTTTAGCGGCACATATTGTATAATAGAACTGAATGATGAAGAAAAGTGGGGTAAATCTCATAATTACATACAGGTAATTTTGGATAATAACGTTTTGCAACGGGTACAAACCAAAGAAAGAAAAAACCGGATAGTGTTGGTCAGCGGTTTAAACAAAGGAACCCATAACCTGGTTATCTGTAAGAATACAGAAGCTGAAATTGGCTACCTGGAACTGGTGGGATTTACCTGTAGCAAGCTGCTGCACTCTCCTGAAAAACCAAAAAAGAAAATAGAGTTCATTGGTAATTCCATCACCTGCGGCATGGGTAATGATGCTTCTGCAATTCCTTGTAAAACGGGTGAATGGTATGATCAGCACAACGCCTATATGGCTTATGGCCCGGTAACAGCAAGAGCACTTAATGCGCAATGGCACCTGTCTTCTGTGTCAGGGATCGGCCTGATTCACAGTTGCTGTAATAAAACCACGGTTATGCCGGAAGTCTTCGATAAGATCTGCATGTCAGAAAACAAATTGCCCTGGGATTTTACCCAATATCAGCCGGACCTGGTTACGGTCTGCCTTGGCCAGAATGACGGTATTCAGGATTCATCTGCTTTTTGCAGCGCTTACATCCGCTTCATCCGGCAACTGAGAGCTTATTATCCACGGGCAGATTTTTTACTTCTGAATAGCCCGATGGCGGATTCAGCCCTGGATAAAGTGCTGAGAAAATACCTTGCGGCCATCGCAAATGCTTTATCGGATTCAGGAGAAAAAAAAGTGACCACCTACTTTTTCAGGCAGCAGTACAATAAAGGCTGTGACGCCCATCCAAATGCACAAGAACACCTGGCTATTGCAAATGAACTCTCCGGTTGTATAAAAAAACTTTTATACCGAAAGTAAAATTTATATCTCTCAATTCAAGAGAGACTTAATTTAGTACCGATTCGATCAGCAACAGTTCATCAGAACTGAAAGCCGGTGCCTGCAATGCATCCAAACTATTTTGCAATTGGTTAATAGAACTTGCGCCTACCAGTACAGAGGTTATGCGTTTATCCTTTAGTAGCCAGGCAATGGCCATTTGTGCCAGGGTTTGTGCCCGTCCGGAGGCCACATCATTGAGTTTTTTAATTTTGTTTATTATTTCTTCGCTCAGATCCTTTGCCTGGATGGCGCCATTCGACAATGCCCTTCCGATCCTGGAATTAGTAGGTACTCCATTAATATATTTATCAGTCAGGCGACCCTGTGCAAGCGGAGAAAATGCAATACAACCAATCCCCAGTTCGTCCACCGTTTCCAGCAGTGATTTTCCATTGTCCCCGGGTTGTTCCACCCAGCGGTCCAGCATGGAATAGCGTGGCTGATGAATCAGGCAGGGAGTGCCAAGTTGCTTTAGCACGGCCGCAGCTTTCCGGGTTTGCTCTGCATCATAATTGGAAATACCGGCATAAAGCGCTTTACCGCTTCGCACAATGGTGTCCAGGGCCTGCATGGTTTCTTCCACAGGCGTTTCCGGATCGGGACGATGAGAATAGAAAATATCCACGTATTCCAATCCCAGCCGTTTTAAGCTCTGGTCAGCACTTGCGATAAGATTCTTGCGGGAACCCCATTCACCATAAGGACCCTGCCACATAGAAAAGCCGGCTTTGGAAGAAATGATCAGTTCGTCACGGTATGTATGCAGTTCCGCCTTTAGTATCTTGCCAAAATTTCGCTCTGCTTCTCCTGCAGGAGGACCATAGTTATTGGCAAGATCAAAATGAGTAACCCCCCGGTCAAATGCCCCGAGGATAATTTGTTTCATGTTGGTATATTGGTCAGCATTGCCAAAATTTTGCCAGAGCCCGAGCGAGATAGCAGGTAACAGCAACCCACTTTTACCGCAACGGTTATATTTCATAGAATCATACCTGGAAGGAGATGCGTTATACATAAATGAAGTTTATGCAAACTTCGTTATTCCATTCTTTCTGGCAATTGATTCGGCCGGGAAGAAATTAAAAATCCCGGCCTTTAGCCGGGATTTGAATTAATGGGTACTTTCTTTATGGTGGTTTTTCCGTCCTTACAACATTAGTTAGCTGCAACCGCCCTGGTTACCGCAGTTCAAACATTTGTAACAAGTACCGCTGCGCATCATGATATGACCACATACATTACAGGCCGGCGCATCACTCTGCATATTCTTGGCTGCAGCGTTAATAGCATCCATACCGGCGTCTGCTTTTACTGTTTGTGCAGTCCGCTGATTTTTTACCGGCTGCGGTGTTACTGAACCAGATGAGGGTGTTATCCGAACACTTGACAATTCCTGCTCTTTGGCATATTCTAACCCGTTAGAAGGTATCTCATCCCAATCATCCGCCCCGGTGTTCATCACTTCCGGCTTGTCCAGCACATGGACCAGGTCAGTACGTCCCAGGTACTCATAACCCAGTACCCGGAAGATGAAGTCAACCAATGAAGTGGTTGATTTGATATTCGGATGTTCTACAAAACCTGATGGATCAAATCTTGTGAATGCAAATTTGTCAACAAACTCTTCTAACGGAACTCCGTATTGCAATCCGATAGAAATGGATATTGCGAAACAGTTCATCATACTGCGCATGGTAGCCCCTTCTTTCGCCATGTCAATGAATATCTCTCCCAGTGTTCCATCTCCATATTCCCCGGTACGGAGGAAGATAGCCTGGCCATTGATCTTTGCTTTTTGCGTAAAGCCCCGGCGCTTGGCTGGTAATGCCCTGCGTTCAACGATGCTGGCCAGCTTACGTTTCAGCTTGGTATCAGGAGAAGCCTGTACCCTTTTTTGTACTTCTTCCAGCAATTCTTCAACCGTCAGTTTCCCTAAATCAACAATGTTTGATTCGGTTGCTGGTTGTGTGCTGTCAGCTGTCAGTTGTTCAGCTTCTGATTTCTGACTTCCGTCTTCCGACTTCTTTTTCTTATCCGATTTATTACTAAGTGGCTGAGATAATTTAGAGCCATCACGGTACAGTGCATTTGCTTTCAGCCCTAATTTCCAGCTCAGGTAATAGGCATCTGCAATTTCTTCCACTTTTGCTTCGTGTGGCAGGTTGATTGTTTTTGAAATGGCGCCGCTGATAAACGGTTGTGTGGCACCCATCATACGGATATGACCATGTGCATGAATGTAACGTTGACCCTTGGTGCCACATTTATTTGCACAATCAAATACCGGCAGGTGTTCTTCTTTCAGCAAAGGAGCTCCTTCAAGCATCATTGTTCCGCATACGTAATCGTTCGCCGCTTCTATTTGCTCAGCAGTAAAGCCTAATGCTTCCAGCAGGCTCCATTCAAAATCGTTGTATTGTTCAGCAGTAAAGCCAAGTCTTTGCAGACATTCTTCACCCAGCGTATATTTATTAAATACAAATCCAATTTCAAATGCTGTCAAAGCCGCAGCATCCAGGCGTTTGATCTCATCAGCAATAAATCCTTTTTCGCTCAGTGTCTGGTGGTTGATGAAAGGAGCTCCGGCAAATGATGCAGAACCTGTTGCGTATTTAATGATCGCTTCTGATTCTTTTTCTGAATAGCCCAGGTTCTTCAATGCGGAGGGAACCGATTGATTGATGATCTTGAAATAGCCACCACCAGATAGTTTTTTAAATTTCACCAGGGCAAAATCCGGTTCAACACCTGTCGTATCGCAATCCATTACCAAACCAATTGTTCCCGTTGGCGCGATAACGGTTGCCTGTGCATTCCTGTAACCGTATTTCTCTCCCATTTCCACAGCATCATCCCATGCTTTGCAAGCTGCCTTTAATAAATAATCAGGGCAATATTTTGCTTTAATGCCCATTGGCTTCAAGCTCAGGTTTTCATATTCGTCCGCATCATAAGCAGCAAGGCGGTGATTACGCATTACCCGCATCATATGATGCTTATTCTCTTCATATCTTGGGAATGCACCCAATGCCTGCGCCATCTCTGCAGATGTTTTGTAAGCAATCCCCGTCATGATAGCTGTGATAGCACCGGCAATACCTCTTGCCTCTTCACTGTCATACGGTATACCACTCACCATCAGCATGGTGCCAAGGTTTGCATAGCCTAATCCCAGTGTCCTGTATTCATAGCTCAGTTGCGCCACTTCTTTGGAAGGAAACTGCGCCATCAATACTGATATTTCCAATACAACCGTCCATAAGCGGCAGTTATATTCATAACCGGCCACATCAAACTGGTTGGTTTCAGTATCAAAGAATTTCATCAGGTTGGCTGATGCCAGGTTGCAGGCTGTATTATCCAGGAACATGTACTCAGAGCAGGGATTAGAAGCCCTGATTTCTCCGCCTTCGGGGCAAGTATGCCATTCGTTGATGGTAGTGTTATATTGTGTACCCGGGTCAGCGCAACGCCATGCAGCGTAAGAAACCTGGTTCCATAATTCACGGGCAGGGATTTTCTTCATTACCCGGCCATCCATTCTTCCTTTTAACTCCCAATCACCATCTTCGTCCAGTACTTTGAAGAAGGAATTAGGAATACGGATAGAGTTATTTGAATTCTGCCCGCTTACTGTTCTGTAGGCTTCATCTTCGTAGCCGGAAGGATAACCGGCAGCGATCAATGCACCTACTTTCTTTTCTTCTTCTACTTTCCAATTGATGAATTCAACAATTTCAGGATGGTCCAGATCTAAACAAACCATTTTTGCAGCCCGGCGGGTGGTACCACCTGATTTAATAGCCCCGGCGGCTCTGTCACCAATCTTAAGAAAGCTCATTAAACCGGATGAAGTTCCGCCACCACTTAATTTTTCGCCGGCACCACGCAGGTTGGAGTAGTTAGTGCCAACACCTGAACCATATTTGAAGATTCTCGCTTCACGAACCCAGAGATCCATGATACCACCTTCATTCACCAAATCATCATCCACACTCAGGATGAAGCAGGCGTGCGGCTGGGGGCGTTCATACGCATTCTGTGATTTCTTTAATTCTCCATCTGCGGGATCTACATAATAGTGACCCTGGGGTTTACCAGTAATACCATACACTTCATGCAGACCGGTATTGAACCATTGTGGTGAATTAGGCACACACATCTGGTTCAGAATAGAATACACAAGCTCTTCGTAAAACACCTGTGCATCTTTTTCAGCAGCGAAATAGCCATACCTCTCACCCCATACTCTCCAGCAATGTGCCAGGCGATGTGCAACCTGCTTGGCTGAAGTTTCTCTCCCAAGACTGCCATCGGGTTGTGGCACTCCTGCTTTGCGAAAATATTTTTGGGCTAAAATATCGGTGGCAATCTGGCTCCATTGTTTGGGCACTTCCACATTGTTCATCTCAAATACCACTTCTCCGGATGGATTACGGATTACAGAAGTGCGGTAATCATACTCGAACTGGTCATATACATTCACATCCTCACGGGTGAAGCGACGACTAAACTGCAAACCGCTTGCGGCGGATGCCTGCTTCTTATTTGCCATAACTAGAATAAATTTAACGGGTTTGGGTCCTGGTTTCAATCCAACCTCTCTGGCGAGAGGTCTATTACGAAAGTATTTTTATCACCCGGAAATTCAAACCTTCAGATATACACATTGTGTGGATAAGGAACGGTAGCCGCCCCCAAGTGCTTTACTGTATTGATTTAGCTGATTTTTTCACAACTGCTGACAGCTTTTAGGGTAAAAAATTTTTGGAAAATTCAGACACATATATTACAAAATTATTAACACTTGACCCCCTGGCCGCAAAGCCAAACCCAGCAAGGGATTCTGCCGGAAAAACCATTGAAACTATTGATTTTACTGGTTTTCGCCGGGTTTCAAATCACGAAATACTTGTCTGTTGCGTAACACAGCCATTACAGAAGGATAAAAATTTAATAACCCGAATATTTTGTTTTTTTGCGTATATGAAAAAACTAATTCTTCTCTTAGTTACTACCCTGCTAACAAGCATTTTTACAATGATTCATGGCCAATCTCAATTCTCGGGCTGGGGGGCTGCATTCAATACACTTAAAGTTGGTAAGAAAACAAGTATTCATGCCGATGTACAGTTAAGAAGTAATGATGAAATAAAGCAAATCCAAACAGTATTACTAAGAACCGGCTTAAATTATCACATCAATAAAAAAATCATCGTCACAGCAGGATATGCATTCATCAGTAATAAACGTGTTATAAGCAATGTGCCGGGTTTTGCACCAGAACACCGTGTATGGGAGCAGCTCATTTATAATCATAAACTAAAAAATATTTTCACCAGTCACCGCTTCCGTATCGAACAACGTTTCATCGGGAAAAGCATAGTACTGAATAACGAGCTTAAAAACGACGGGAAAGTTTATGCAAACCGTTTCCGGTATTTTATCCGCAATATTCTTCCGCTAACAAACAAAACTTCATTTCAAAAAGGTGTATTTGCCGCATTACAAAACGAAGTGTTTGTCAACTTTGGCAGTACGTCAAACGTGAACGGAAAATTCTTTGACCAGAATCGTTTATACCTGGCAATGGGTTACCGGCTGAATATAAAATCAGATATTGAAATAGGTTATATGAACCAGTACATCAACGGGAAGGGAACTGCTTTTACCAATAACCATATACTTCAGTTAGCCACTTATTTCAGGCTATAATTCATTTGTATTGACCAGCTCTCAGAGAGAAAACGGAGCCCGGGGCATGTATTACAGTTTATTTTCGCAGATAAGGAAGTACAAAGTAATTAATTACCTAAAAACTGTTTTAAGCCGCTGAAAATCCACTAATAACAGATTTTTTTTCGCATTTTTGCAAGAACCAACCGGTACCGGATGAAGTCAACAATTTACCATTCCTTATCAGAAAAGAAGAAGCAGGGGAAAAAATCCTTTGCTGTACTGATTGACCCCGACAAGGTGAACAGTTTGGTATTGGATGAATTGGTTGACCTTTCTGTTACCGCCAAAGTGGATTACCTGCTGGTAGGCGGCAGCCTCGTTATTTCGAACCACCTGGATGAATGTGTGCAGCATATTAAAAAGAGTTGTGATATCCCGGTCATTCTTTTTCCCGGAAGCCCTTCCCAGGTGAGCAAATACGCGGATGCTTTATTATACCTCTCGCTGATATCGGGCCGCAATCCTGAATTATTGATCGGGCAACATGTGGTCTCTGCTCCCTTCGTAAAAAAGAGCGGCCTGGAGATTATGCCTACCGGGTATATCGTGGTGGATGGCGGAGCTCCCACCACTGTTTCTTATATCAGCAATGCAGCTCCCGTTCCGGCTGATAAAAATGAAATTGCCATGTGTACCGCAATGGCGGGTGAAATGCTGGGTATGAAACTGATCTACATGGATGCCGGCAGTGGTGCTAAAAGAGCTATCACCGAAAGCATGATCGAAGCAGTGGCCAAACATATTGAAGTGCCATTGATCGTGGGTGGCGGTATCATTGAACCGGAAAAAGCCTACCTGAACTGCAAAGCCGGTGCGGATGTAATTGTGGTGGGCAACGCCATTGAAAAAGATGCCTCCCTGATCAAAGAGATGAGTGATGCGGTTCATTCTATCCCGGTTAAAGCGTAAGTCCCGGCGAAGGTTCCGTAATACAAGTTTTTTCTTCTTCCACCACGAATATTACAGGCTGAATGCGATAGTTTTTTACTTTCCTTCCATTTTGCTCTGCGGGCTTCCATCTTCCCGGATAATCTTCAATAATCTTTTTTAACCGCTGACCAAGGCTAAAACCCGGATCATCCACTATACCGGCAACGCTGACCCTTCCTTCCCTGTCAATGATCATCCGGACTGATATTTTATAAGAGCCTGCTGGTATTGAATCCATGGCCAATGAATCAGGTTCAAAATGATCCTCCAGGTATTTCTTCCAAACAGTAAGATCAACCTCCGCATCCTTCTCTATATTATAATGGCAGATCATATTTATCTTATCTTCTGAAGGAACAGAAGTATCTTTTTGTGCCTGCAGGTGCAAACAGGAAAAACCCGATAATAATAAAATAAAAAATCTCATACGTCCTGTATGAGATCATTGAAAGAAGTAATTCCACAAAGGGAACTATAAAAAGTTATTTTGAGAATGTGAGTATCTGCTTCTTGCTTACTTTCCTTGGTTTACCGGTGGCAGTTACGGCCGGGCTGAGTACCGGTGCGTTCAATGTAATTCTTTCTTTTACCTGGCTTTCTAAGAAAGAGTTAGAAGGATCGGAAGAAACACTGATCACTGATACATGGCCATCCACCCCGATCTCATAATTCAGCAGCACCGAATAGGTACCATCCTTAATCTTTTTGGATGTCATTACCTCAGTTCGGATATCCGTGGTAAGCTTATCAATAAAATCTTTCCAGGCCGTATTATTGTCTTTGGCAATTTCTTTTGAAGCCACCACCACATTTTCTTTGATTCGTTCCAGTTTCACCGAATCCTCCCTGACCACTGCTTTAGAAATTGAATCCCTGGCCCTGATCTCATCTGTCTTTTTCTGGCTGGTATCAATCTTTGTTTTCAGGTCATCTGTTCTTTTTACCACAGAGCCTGAATCATTTTTTAACCGGCCGCCATACAGGGCTTCTTTTAATGTTTGTTGTCCATTAACAGCCCCCGCCATCATCACTGCAATAAGTAAAATGGAAATCTTTTTCAAGTGTTTGCTTTTTTATTACCTCCAGTAAGTTACACCGAAAATCTGATGCCGGAATTGCAAAAAGGGTATTTTGTTATTTCTTAACAGGGATCAGAACAAACCATATAGCTGTGCATCCACTTTGCGGATGATCTCTCCAAAATCTTCTTCCTTTTCAGCAAATTTGTTCTTGTCCACATCAATCACCAGCAACTGGCCTTCTTTGTAATCGCCGATCCACTTGTTGTAGTATTCGTTCAGCCGTTTGAGATAATCCAGGCGGATATTCTCTTCGTATTCACGGCCTCTTTTCTGGATCTGCCCCACAAGAGTTGGCACAGATGCATTCAGGTAGATCAGCAGGTCGGGGGGTTGTACCAGCGTTTTTAAAGTCTGGAAAAAATGAAAGTAATTATCAAAATCCCGCTTGCTCATCAGCCCCATTTCATGCAGGTTGGGCGCAAATATGTTTGCATCTTCATAGATCGTTCTGTCCTGGATAACGGTCTCGGTTCCTTTCTGAATTTCCACCAGTTGACGCAGCCGGCTGTTCAAAAAGAATATCTGCAGGTTGAAACTCCAGCGGGGCATATCCTCATAGAAATCCATCAGGTAAGGATTATGGTCCACATCCTCGAAGTTCGGAATCCACTTATAGTGCTTGCTAAGCATTTCGGTTAGCGTGGTTTTACCGGCACCTATATTGCCGGCTATTGCGATATGCTTTGGTTTTTTTGCTTTTGCCATAATTGGAAAAATTCCAGGTCCCAAAATCGGGAGGGGTTCAAAGTAAAACTTCTTTTTGAAATATGAGATTTAAAGGTTTGGGATTTTTAGAAATAATTCAGGCCCATTGCCTCCCGCACCAGGGCCATAGTGGCACGGGCACTCTTACGGGCCTTTTCCGCTCCTTTCTCCATCACTTCCTTCAGGTATTTCTCATCATTCCGGATGGCCTCCGCCTTTTCCCGCACCGGGGCAATAAAACGTACCATATCCTCCGCCAGTTGCTTTTTCATATCGCCATAACGGATGCTACAATTATTATAATCCTCTTCAAATTTCTTCACAACATCCCCGCTGCTTACGAGTTTCATAAGCAGGAAAATATTTTCAACTTCAGAAGACTTTACAGAATTCGGTTCCTGCGGACCGGCATCCATTTTGGCTTTCTTGATCTTGTTTTGAATCAGCTCATCACTATCCGACAAATACAAAGTCGCCATCTGGTTCTCGCTCTTGCTCATTTTACCGCCACCATCCAAACTGGGCACTTTTACTAACTCACTCCCGTAATTGAAGGCCTGTGGCTCCGGGAACACTTCACCATAGCGGTGATTGAAACGATTGGCAAAATTGCGGGCCATTTCCAGGTGCTGCTCCTGGTCTTTCCCAACAGGTACAAATAAGGCCCTGTGTAAGATGATATCCGCCGCCTGTAATACCGGGTAGGTCAGCAACCCGGCATTCACATTATCCGGGTGCTGCCTTACTTTATCTTTAAAAGTTACTGTTTTTTCCAGTTCACCTTTATAGGCCAGCATATTCAGGTATAAATACAACTCTGATGTCTCATAAATATGGCTTTGGCAGTAGAGGGCCACTTTATCCGGATCAAGACCACAGGCAATATTCTCAGATAATACCCGGTTTACGTTTATTTTCAGCTCCTTTGTATCCGGGTGGGTAGTGAGTGAATGCAGGTCTGCCACCATAAAGTAACATTCAAATTCTTCCTGCATCCTGACATAATTTTTAACAGCCCCGAAATAATTGCCGAGGTGCAAAAAACCAGTGGGGCGAATGCCGCTCATTACTATATTTCTCTTATCTGCCATAGGCCGGCGAAGATAAGAAAATGAGGCAGGATCTGCGGTGTCATAAATCCTCTTTCCGTCCCTGTAATTCTGGTTTTCTGCTTCGGGCTTCTGACTATCTTTGCTTTATGGAAGTCAATGACAAACTGGTGGACAAACTGGCCCGGCTTTCGAGGTTGCAATTCAGTGAAACAGAAAAAGCAGAGATCAAAAACGACCTGCAGCGGATGATTGGTTTTGTGGAAAAACTGAATGAACTTGACCTTGAAGGCGTTCAGCCACTGCTGCACATGAGTGAGGAAGTAAATGTATTGCGGGAAGATGAAGTAAAAGGCTCGGTTACCCGTGAGGAAGCCCTGAAAAATGCGCCCGCACATGATGACCAATTCTTTAAAGTACCCAAAGTGATAAAAAAATAACTATGGCACAGGGAATCATTCATCTGGAAGGAATCAGGAAAAGCTATTTCATGGGTAAAAATGAATTAGAGGTATTGAAAGGAGTATCGCTGGACATTTTCAAGAATGAATATGTAGCCCTGATGGGTCCTTCGGGTTCAGGCAAAAGTACCCTGATGAATATACTCGGATGCCTGGATACTCCGAGCGGCGGTCGTTATGTTCTGAACCAGCATGATGTAAGCAAAATGCAGGACAACGAGCTGGCCGAGATCCGTAACCGGGAAATTGGTTTTGTATTCCAGCAATTCAATCTATTGCCCCGCCTGACTGCCTTGGAAAACGTGGCTCTCCCGCTGGTGTATGCAGGCATGAGTAAAAAGATCCGTAATGAGAAGGCCCTGCATGTGCTGGACCTGGTAAACCTGACCGACCGCAGCCATCACAAACCAAACGAATTATCGGGCGGTCAATGTCAGCGGGTAGCTATTGCCCGGGCATTGGTCAATGATCCCTCGCTGATCCTTGCTGATGAACCTACAGGAAATCTTGATACCAAAACGTCCTATGAGATCATGGATATTTTTGGCAAGATCCATACTGGGGGCAATACCGTAGTACTGGTAACCCACGAAGAAGATATTGCCGGCCATGCCCATCGCGTTATCCGCTTAAGGGATGGCGTGATTGAAAGCGATAAGAAAAGAGAGCCGGCGATGACTCACAGCTAAATCTTACCAAGGCAAGTCTTCTGATAATTCTCCCGAATTTTTGAGAACTTAATTGGGTTTATTTTTGCCAGGACGCTTTATCGTAAGGGTTCAATCATGAACCTGAATCATCATTCATGAATACTGATTATTATGGCAATGAAGATTTATACCAAAACAGGAGATAAAGGCAGCACTTCCTTAATTGGCGGAACAAAAGTGCCTAAATCCCATTTACGCATAGAAGCGTACGGAACTGTAGATGAGCTGAACTCACATATAGGCCTTTGCCGCGATCTTTTGACTGATGGGAACAACCGGGAGGTTTTGCTGGAAGTACAGGATCGTTTATTTACTATTGGTTCTTCACTGGCATGCGATCCGGTCAAAGAGCCGAAAATGCGGATACCCGACCTGAAAGAAACAGACATTGAGTTGCTGGAGAAAGAAATGGATGCGATGGAAGAAGTTACGACTGAAATGAAAAGCTTCATTCTTCCCGGTGGTCATATGACCGTTTCTCATTTGCATATTGCCCGTTGTGTCTGCCGTCGTGCAGAACGCTGCTGTGTCCGCTTAGAATCAGAGAGTTTGGAAATGGAGCCCATCATTCTGAAATACCTGAACCGGCTGAGTGATTACCTGTTTGTATTGAGCCGTTATACCAGTCAACAATTGAATGTGGCAGAAATACCCTGGAAGCCGAGACTGTAATGCCCCAATTTGAAAATTTGCTGATGTGAAAATTAAGCCGCCAGAGTTAAAAAGCTTTATGAACTGGCATATTATCAGATAATGATCCCGTCTTTCATGTGCAATACCCGGTCGCTGAGTTGCGCCAGTTCTTCGTTGTGAGTAACAATGAGGAAGGTTTGATTAAATTCTTTGCGCAGGTCAAAAAACAACTGATGGAGCTCTTTTGCATTGGCTGAATCAAGGTTACCGGTTGGTTCATCCGCAAAAATGATATCCGGTTTGTTGATCAGCGCTCTTGCTACGGCCACTCTTTGTTGCTCACCGCCCGATAACTGGTTGGGCTTATTTTCCACCCGGTGCGACAGCCCCAGCATTTTTAATAATCGTTCCGCCTCTGCTTTTACCTCTGTTTTTTTTCTTCCGGCCAGCCAGCCGGGGATACATACATTTTCTATAGCGCTGAACTCAGGCAGCAAATGATGAAACTGGAACACAAAACCGATGTACTTATTCCGGAATGCAGCCAGCTTTTTGCCCGACAGGTCACTAATAGCGGTATTATTCATGATCACTGTTCCCTTATCAGCCTTATCCAATGTTCCAAGGATATGCAGTAAGGTGCTTTTACCCGAACCAGACGGGCCAACAATGGAAACGATCTCTCCTTTCTGTATTTCAATATCCACGCCTTTCAGCACTTCCACCGTTCCGTAACGCTTATAAATATTTTTACCTGTGATCATCCGGTCAGTATATGTTTGAAAATCAAATATCCTTAAAACCCCACCCACCGCAAAACCTAATGACCGGTCCCAGCCATTTTTTTAAGAAAATCTTCCAAACCCTGTCAGCAACTAAGGATTTGGAAAATTCGTTAATACACCTACATTTGCGGAAAATTAGGGTATTGTTAACCCGGATCAAACCCAGACCTTATTCAAAATTTTTTAAACCTGAGAGCATGTTTTGGACCTTAGAATTAGCCTCCTATCTTGAAGATGCACCGTGGCCGGCAACGAAAGATGAACTGATCGACTACTCTATCCGTAGCGGTGCCCCTATTGAAGTGGTGGAGAACCTGCAGGAGCTGGAAGACGAAGGTGATGTGTATGAGACCATTGAAGACATCTGGCCTGATTACCCTACACAGGACGACTTCTTGTTCAATGAAGACGAATACTAACTACTCTTTACTCCAAAAGAAGTAATAATAAACTATAAAGCCTCCCGATGGGAGGCTTTTGATTTCGTAATATTCTTTGTTACCGAAATTCTATTTTAGGAAGCTTGTGGATCCACGCCCAGCCGCTGCATCACGTCGTTGCTCACACCAGTTGTTGAATAACCGCCATCATGGAAAAGGTTCTGCATGGTTACCATTCTTGTCAGATCGGAGAAAAGAGTAATGCAATAATTAGCACAATCTTCTGCGCTTGCATTTCCCAGCGGGGCGATGGAGTTAGCAAAGTCAAAGAAATCGCCAAACCCTTTGATGCCGGTGCCTGCTGTTGTCTTGGTGGGCGATTGAGAGACCGTATTAATCCTCACTTTCTTTTCCACCCCATAATGATAACCAAAGCTGCGGGCTATTGATTCCAGCATGGCCTTGATATCGGCCATATCGGTATAGAAAGGATAGGTACGCTGGGCAGCCATATAGGTCAGGGCCACCACACTTCCCCATTCATTGATCGCATCCAGTTTTTTGGCCACCGCCAGCATTTTATGGAATGACATGGCAGACACATCAATGCCTTTCATGAAATAATCATAATTGGATTCTGTGTAGGGTATCTTCTTCCTGATATTCACACTCATACCGATAGAATGCAGTACAAAATCAATTTTACCGCCCAGCACTTCCTGCGATTTGATGAACAGGTTGGTTAGTTCTTCCACATTTGTTGCATCTGCCGGAATGATTTCCGATTTTGTTTTTTCTGCCAGTTTATTGATCTCTCCCATCCGCATTGCAATAGGAGCATTAGTGAGTACAATAGTGGCACCTTCTTCATATGCTTTTTCAGCTACTTTCCAGGCAATCGAATTCTCATCGAGGGCTCCGGTAATAATCCCTCTTTTTCCTTTTAAAAGATTATAGGCCATAACGTTTGGTTTTGTGGCGGTAAAAATAAGGAGTTATTTTTTGGGCAATGGATAAATACTTGTAAGAATGAGGACGAAAATTCCGGTATAGGTCAGCGCTACTACAATACTCAGCAGGATATACAGGAATAATCTTTTGAATGATTCACGGGGCCGGGTCACTTTGATCATCCACCGGTTGATATAATAGGCCGGTATAGCCACCAGCACAATAAACAACACAAAACCGGAAAGATTCAAGCCACCCATTCGTTATGTTTTCTGATTATTGATTTCCCGTTGAAAGCAATCCATAGGTTGTGATCAGCAGCCATAACCCGCCAAAAAACAAAAACAGATTGGTCAAAATCAATATCAATGTATAAAAAAGTATTTCCCAACCCGTCTCAGCTTCCCTGATCCTCCGGTTCAATAATTTATATATTTTAAACCCTGCCACACCAATCAACCAGAAAAAAACCAGGAATAGTATAAGTTTATAAAATTGGGGCATTTCGCAGGCCAAAAAAAGTTTACCATCAGTTGCGTACCATTTCTCTTGCGTTTTCCATGGCTGCTGCTGTCGGTTTCTCCCCGCTGAGCATCTTCGCAATAGTTGTTATCCGTTCTTCGGTGGACAACTGGCGAATATTGGTTTTCACAGCATCCCTGACAATCTCTTTATATACGAAGAAATGTGCATCGGCCTTACCGGCAATTTGCGGCTGGTGGGTAATACAGATCACCTGTCGTTTAACCGCCAGTTCCTTCATAATGATCCCCACCTGCCTAGCTGCTTCACCTGAGATACCGGTGTCTATTTCATCAAAAATCATGGTGGGCAGGTCAATGGATTCAGCCACGAGTGATTTTATAGACAGCATTAACCGGCTCAGCTCACCGCCACTGGCCACTTTTCGTACCGGCTGAAATTGCCCGCTTTTACCTGTCTCGCCGGCAGGCAGGTTAGCGTCAAAAAGAAAGTCAATTGTATCAGCCCCTGATAGCTGAAGTTCGGTTTCTTTAATATCCACTTTCAGTTTGGCATTGGGCATCCCCACCTGTGCCAGCAACTTATTCACTTTATTTTCAAAAGGCTTCACCTGTTTTTTCCTGCCTTCCGAAATTTTCATCGCCTGCTGTTTGGCCGCAGCCAGCAGCTTTGCCGCCTCCTTTTCTTTTTGCTGAATGGCTTCGTCTATATTCAGTACCGCCTGTAATTTTTCCTGCAACTGAGCCTGGATGGTCAGTAGTTCGCTGGTTGAATTAACGCCATGCTTTTTCTGCAGCTTATAACCCAGTGATAACCGTTCATTCAATTGTTCTATTTTTTGCGGATCATAATTCACATGACTGCTGATGCGGTCCACTTCATTGGCAATATCTTTTAGTTCGATTTGCGCCGCCTGCAGGCGCTGTAATAAATTACCCAAATCAGGATGGTATGATGAAAAAACAGTCAATTGGTTCAGCAAGCCTTTCAATTGTTGTACAATTGCTGTTTCACTTTCTTCCAGTTCAAAATATACTTTACTCAACGCACCCTTGATTCCTTCTGCATTAGCAAGCATTTTAAGGTCGGCTTCTGTTTCTTCCAGTTCATTTTCCTTGAAACCAGCTTCTTCCAGTTCAGTGTATTGAAACCTGTTATAATCAGCTTCTTTATCAAATTGTAGTTTTTGTTCCTTCAACTGCCCGCATTCTTTCTGCACAAACTGCCACTCTTTAAAGCTGCCCTGGTAGTCAGCCAGCAGTTCAGGATGATTGGCTAATGCATCCAGCACTTCCCGCTGAAAATTACTTTCTCCCAGTTCCAGCGTATCAAATTGCTGGTGCAGGTCAACCAGTAACGAACTCAGTCCGTTGAGTTGCGATAAGTTGACCGGTGTATCGTTAATAAAGGCCCTTGACTTTCCGTTCACGGCAATCTCCCGTCGCACCACTAATTCATCAGCAATATCAAAATCATTTTCCTGTAAGAACCGGACAATCGCTGCTTTCTGACCCATCCTGAATACACCTTCCACTACTGATTTCTTATCTTTATTCACCAGTACTGTGCTATCGGCTCTTTCTCCAAGTATCAGGCCCAATGCACCCATAATAATGGATTTACCGGCACCTGTCTCACCCGTAATAATATTCAGCTGATCCGAAAAATCGATTTCCAGTTCATCAATGATCGCATAGTTCTGTATGGAAAGCCGCTGCAGCATTGTGGTTGCAAATTAGTGGTTAACAGGCAGGCTGTAAAATAAAAACTCCCCCGCTTACACGGAGGAGAAAAAAAATCTGCTTTGCAGCAGATAAGAACAATTATTTTACTTCCACGTTGCTGTGCAGTTCCTCATCAACAAGAATACGGCCGCAGTTCTCGCAGATCATTACTTTTTTATGTTGTTTGATCTCACTTTGTTTTTGCGGGGGAATTGCATTGAAACAACCACCACAGGCATCCCTTTCGATAGGCACAACGGCCAGACCATTACGATAGCTTTTACGGATTTTTTCATAACTGGCAAGCAGCCGGCTGTCTACGTGCACTTTCGCTTCTTCTGCCAGTTTATTGAAATGTTTTTCTTCCTTTTCGTTAGCAGCGATGATCTTTTCCAGTTCACCCTTTTTGGTGGCAAGAATTCCTTCTTTATTGGCAATATTCTTTTTAGCTTTTTCCAGCAGCACGGCCTTCTCCGAAATTTCCTCGGTAGCGTCTTTGATATGTTTTTCAGCCAGCTTCACTTCCAGCTGCTGCATTTCCATTTCCTTGTTGATAGCCTCAAACTCACGGTTGTTTTTCACATCCGTACTTTGCTTTTCGTATTTTTTGATCAGTGCTTCAGACTCTTTGATAGCTTCTTTGCGCTGATTGATAAAATCAGTAACGCCATTGATCTCTTCTTCAATGCGGGTCTGGCGGGCATGCAAACCAGTGATCTCATCTTCCAGGTCGGCCACTTCCATTGGCAATTCACCTTTCAGGATATGGATCTCGTCCAGCTTGCTTTCAAGTTTTTGAAGGGTAACCAGGGCTGTCAGCTTTTCTTCAACCGAAAAATCTTTAACGTTTGCCATTGTTTAGTTTGAAGTTTTAAAAGGCTCAGCTGTAATGAACAGGATTTGTTTGTACAGCTGTTTTAAGGACGGCAAAAGTAGGGAATTTTTGCCTTAAAACGTCGTATAGCAGGTCGATAGTGAACTGTTCGCTTTCGTAATGGCCAATATCCGCAACCAGTATTCGCCCGTTGGCATCAAAAAACTCATGATACTTCATATCTCCCGTTATAAAAACGTCAGCGCCAGCTCTTAATGCACTGGAAATGAGAAAACTACCAGCCCCTCCGCAAAGGGCCACTTTTTTAACCGGTTTATCCAAAAAAGCAGTATGCCGGATAATTTCCGGGCCGAAAACTTTTTTAACGAGAGCTAAAAATTCCTTTTCTGGGATAGAGGCAGGCAAATGACCAATTATACCAGCTCCGATACCGGGATGGGGGTTAGATTGTGCCACCACATCAAAAGCCACCTCTTCATACGGATGGGCCGACCGCATCGCCGGAACAATCCTGCCTTCCAGGTAAGCTGGGAAAACGACCTCAATCCTCAGTTCCTTTTCGGTGTGCCTCTCTCCAATTTTTCCGACATAGGGATCGGAACCATCACCCGCCTTGAAAGTTCCCGTTCCTTCTGATGTAAAACTGCACTCACTGTAATTTCCAATATGCCCGGCCCCGGCTTCAAAAATGGCATTACGAACCTGCTCCGCTTTACCGGCAGGAACAAATGTGAACAGTTTTTTCAGCGTATTTTCTTTTTGAGAAAGGATCCTCACCTGTTCCAAACCAAGCATGGCTGCCATCTTCCCGCTTACACCACCGATCACATTATCCAGGTTGGTGTGAATGGCATAAATAGCAATATCGTTCTTAATAGCAGTAATGATCGTTTTCTCCACGTAGTTTTTCCCATTGAGTTTTTTCAACCCGCTAAAAATGATCGGGTGA
Organism: Chitinophagaceae bacterium UBA4411; assembly: GCA_002400415.1. GTDB lineage: Bacteria > Bacteroidota > Bacteroidia > Chitinophagales > Chitinophagaceae > CADEDV01. Next base: position 456,639 of record DGQP01000005.1, on the reverse strand, counting down.
TGTGCCACTACAAGATTGCATTTTTTTTCAATGGCTTCCCGCACCACCTCGTCAGTTGCATCCAGCGAACAAATGATACCGCTGCATTCCCATCCTGCATTCCCCGTAATAAGGCCGGCATTGTCATATGCCTCCTGCAATGAAGGGTGCGCTATTGATTCAAGTAATGAGACAATTTCTGTGATTTTCATAGCAGCAAGTTAAGTATTTGCCCTAATCCTTCTTTAATCGTTCCCTGAAGTATGTCCACCCGATTTATTTATCTTTGAAAACATGGCAATGAATCCACAGTTTTATCAGATTGTTGTCAACGAGATCAAAAAATCTCTTGGCAAAAAAAAGCAGGATTCCCTCAGCCGGTATGAAATGGCTAAAGGAGCATGGCGTTTGCGGCGTACTGCATGGACAAGTGCCCGTTCTCTGTTATTTATGATAACAGGGATTTTATCTGCCGGCTTTGGGCTGGAGGGGTTCCTGATTCCGAACGGGCTGATTGACGGAGGCGTGACGGGCATCTCCCTTCTTACCAACCAGGAAACCGGCATTTCTTTTTCCATTCTGATTTTACTGATCAACCTGCCTTTTATTATTTTAGGCTGGAAACAGATTGGTAAGGGATTTAGTATCAAAAGTGTTTTTTGTATTTCACTACTTGCGCTGGTAGTTGCTTTTGTACCTTACCCCACGGTTACCAATGATAAAGTGCTGATCGCTGTATTTGGGGGATTTTTTTTGGGGGCAGGTATTGGTCTTACCATACGGGGTGGGGCGGTTATTGACGGTACCGAAATTCTCGCTATATCGCTGAGCCGGAAAAAAAGTATATCAGTGGGTGATTTTATCCTCCTCTTTAATGTCATCATCTTCTCCGTGGCCGCCTATCTGAATAATATCGAAATGGCTTTGTATTCTATTCTTACATATATGGCTGCCGCCAAAACAGTCGATTTTATCCTAGAGGGCATCGAGGAATTTACCGGGGTCACAATTATCACACCGCACAGTACTGAAGTAGCTGATATCATTAAAAACAAAATGGGAAGAGGGCTTACCATCTATACCGGGAAAAGAGGATTTGGGAAAAGAGGGGAAAGCCTTACATCTACCGATATTATTTTCACTGTTATCACCCGCCTGGAAATAAGCCGGCTGACCATCGAAGTGGAAAAAATAGACCCTAATGCCTTTATTGTTATGCATAGTGTTAATGACACCAGAGGAGGAATGGTTAAAAAAAGGCCGCTCAATCATTAGAATTTCACTGTATTAAAATCATTGTTGGTAAAGTCAAAAACTTTTGTATCTTTTCATTGCCTCCCGCCCTCTGGATAACGACTTATCCGAAACATCATTCAAAAGATTTAGGTCATGCTTAAAAGAACCAAAGGTCGTCTCCTGCTCACATTGCTGGTGATTACAGGTATGGCAGGAACCCTCAACAACGCTTCTCTTGGCAGTAAAGAAAGAAAATTTGCTGTCCACCACCTGAAAGAAACAAAAGCTAACCTCCTGAAAAGTGTAAAGGGCCTGTCGGAGACACAACTGAATTTTAAACCTGCAGCTGACCGCTGGAGTATCAAAGAGTGTTTCTACCATATTATTTTAGTTGAGAATGGGCTATGGGCTATGTTTGAAGCCACCATGAAAACTCCGGCCACCCCGGAAAAACGTTCAGAGATAAAAGTATCTGATGAAGAGATTATAAAAATGATCGAGAACAGGAGCCAGAAAGCAAAAGCTGCTGAACCTTTTTTGCCTGCCAAAGCCAGCTGGAAAAATATGGCTGAAGGTATCACTGCGTTTAAAGCTTCCCGCGGGGAACACCTGAAGTATGTGAAGAACACTACGGAAGACCTTCGCAACCATGTCTTCCAACTACCTTTCGGGTCTATCGATGGTTACCAGTTCCTGCTTTTTATGTCGGCACATAGTGACAGGCACACCCAACAGATTAATGAAGTGAAAGCGGATCCAAATTTCCCCAAACAGTAAATAATCCGGACCTGAAAAACCAGGCCCTGGCTTACAATCGAAAAGCGGATCATTTTTAAAAAGCTTTGCCGGCCGGAGCTATTATCTTTTCGACCATCAGCATCTTCCCGTCATACGTCATTCCTTCCACCACCACTTTAAAGCTTTTTGTCCTGTCTGTATTGTAAAAGGTCAATGGAATTTTTGCATTCACTCCTGCAACATTAATATCAGGTTTCCAATAAAGGGTCAGCCGCTGATCTGGCTTGTCATTATTTTTTGCCGGGACTTTATAATCCGGCGAATAAAACTCTTTGATGACCGTATAGCCGTTATATCGCAATACTTCTCCCGCCGAAGGGATAGAAGCAAAAAGATCTTCTCCCTTTTTCATATAGATTGCTAATGCGCCACCTGCACCTCCACCAGTGGAGCCTACAAAATTGCTATAAACTCTAACCATTGCTATTTGTGAGGGGGGAATGAAGGCTACTGTGCTTGCGTCCGTTAATATTTCATCCAGGAAAATATCCATTCCCTGGTTACCTAACGAACTGATCGATGCCATTTGACGATAATAAACAGACCATTCGCCACTATCGTTTCGTTGAGCAACTAAACCAGGAACCCGTGCCTCTAAAAAATCAAAGATGTTCTGGTAGGTAACTGCATCATCTGTGTTCGTCAGGTCAAATGTTCTTCTTGACTCACCTGAAAAGGCTCCTGAAGTATATTTTCCTTCCAGTTCTTGTAACGGGCTCTTCTTCAGACTTTTTATGACAACTTCTGACAAGACCAGCCCATTTGCCTTTATAAAGGCTGTATACTCTTCATTCAATTTGCGCTGAAATTCTTTTGTCGAGATTTTATCGCCAGATAATACTATCTCCTGTTGATCAACCAGAGGCAAAAGATAAGAACGACTTAATGAATCTGCGGCGGGTTTTATATCCACAAACCTGCTTTTCTTCCCCCGGATATCACTGAATAATACACTGGCCTTTCCAAAAAAGATCAATGAATCAACCCTGTATCTTCCGTTTGCATCTGTTTTTACCAGCTGGACATTTTTGCTGGAATCGGCTGCCACAATATATACCAACAAGTCTTTTTCCGCAAAAGGCTTTTTAGTGCCTTCCAGGTTCACCTGCCCTGACAAAGTAATATATCCCTGGTCTTTGTACTCGTTAACAGGTAATGTACCTTTTATCAGTTGCTCCCATTTGAACCTTCTCCAGCCGTTTGTCATCATCAAAAGGTCCGCTGCATATTTGACTGAGTCGTTGCCCGAAGAAAAATAATAGGCAGGATTATGAACATAGCCTTTGAGATCAGAGGTAAGTAACAGGGATGAATAGATATTCTGTTCCCTGTATAAACGGCTTTCGAAAGCTGCATCGGTAACGGCTACTGAAAAATTACCTTTCACCGTGTCTGTAAATGCCAGCGTGAAATGATTTTTTCCCCTGCTATTTATATTAATAGTATCAGTTACCAACTGGGCGGATTGGACATATTCTTTATTATCAATAAAGCTCAGCCGTTCAGCTAATGGCAGACCATCTTTATTAAAAACAGTGATATGTAAAATACCCGAAGAAAGATTATCGGTTTTGATCAGCCCGCTGAGTGCCGCCGCCCCTTCTTTCAGGGGTTGTTTAAAGACAACATTGTGCTGCATCTGCCCGAGTATATAAGCAGAACTAAAGACAGGGTCATTTTTAGGCTGGAAGATTTCGAAATGTATGCCATCATCTCCTGTCAGCAGCCGGAAAACAACTCCTTTATCCATCACTCCGGGCAGCTCATATTTCTGCCCGGAAGCATCATTTTCCAGTTGCACATAATAGCCAGCTTTTTCCGCTGTACTGATATCGATCATTCCCATGCCATCATGGTAAGAGCTGAAATCAGTTATTGTCTCTCCTTTTTTGTTCTTTAATACACCCTTCACAGCCACAGGCATTCCATCTTCAGCAGTAGCTTTAAAAGCAATGGTATTGGGCTGACCCACCACAAAATTTCCTCCTTCCGGGAAGAAATCAACCCGGATTTTCGAAGAAGCAGAAATTACGGGCTTTAAGTTTTGTTCCTTGCCTGTAATATTTATTAGTCTTTTAAAAACAAAATCAGGATCATGATTCAGCATAGTGGCTGTGTAGGCACGAATCATGTACTTTCCCGCAGGTAAAGTATCCGGCAAATCCAGCTGGCCCCGGGAAACAGCAAGTACTACCGGAAATGTGTTGCGCAAAACAATGGCTGACTTTTCGTTCAGCAACTCCACAAACAGGTTGCTGCTTCGGTCATACGGCAGAAATTCTGCATACTGATAGGCTTTGAACCATATTGTCTGACCTGCGAGATATTCATCCCGGTCGCAATGCAGGTATAACTTTTCCACCGGGTTCCGGGCCGCCCATTGTTTTAATTTGTCGTCAGGAGATTGTGCCAAAAGCAGAACGGGGAGGCTCAGAATAACCGTTAACAACGTTTTCCTTTCCATTGATTGAAGGTTCAGCTATGAAATTAATCCCTGCAGGCCGAAAGACAAAAAAAGCACTGCTTAAATAAGGTTAATTCCCCTGCCGGGACACGGTGAAACGCTATTGGAAAAGCAAGAGGATATGTGTATTTTGTGTACCCTATATCATATTCTATGAAGCCAGTATTTACTTCACTTTTATTGATCCTGCTGCTCCCGGGCTGCAAAAAAACAGTTGAAAATATCCAGCAGGACCTGGTAATCAAAGCTATGACCGATGGGCAATGGAAGATCACCAGCTTTACCCGGAACAGCAATAATATCACTTCCAGCTTTTCAACATATAAATTTCAATACTACAGCAATAAAACTGTTGATGCCATCAATAATGGTACGGTAGAAAAAACCGGCACCTGGGACGGGAATGCCTCTACGATGACCACTTCTGCCAACTTTATTAATGCTTCCAGCCCTCTTGACCTGATCAATGGTAACTGGCATATAGACCGTAACAGCTGGACTTATGTGGAAGCCACACAGACCGATGGCACAGAAACTAAAACCATGCGTCTTGATAAACTGTAGCCCCTTATCAGCTATTTTTGTTGAAATCTTCCGCACCCTTATTTTTTAAACATTCAGGCAACATAGCTGTCGAAATTATTTCTTTGATTGTAGAAAAGTCAGCAATTAAACCTGTAACAGCCAGATAGGAATAATTTTTGTATTGTATTTGTTCTACAGTTGCAGGGAAAACTATTAAAACTGCCCGATTTTGAGACTTGTGTTGCGGAAGCACTTTACTAAGCTGATTGCTTTACTGATATTCATTTTATTAGGCTCATTTATTCATGCACAAATCCCCGTTGCCAATTTTACCGGCACACCTTTGTCAGGTTGCTCCCCTCTTATTGTCAATTTCCAGGATCTTTCCGGTGGTAATCCCACTTCCTGGAGCTGGGATTTTGGGAACGGAAATACATCAACATTGCAAAACCCAACGGCCAGTTATTTTACTCCCGGCACCTACACGGTCCAGTTAACTGTTACCAATGCCAATGGATCCAATACCCTGACCCGGGCACAGTATATAACAGTTTATGAAAACCCGGTTGTCAATTTCTCTGCCAACAATACCAGTGGTTGTTTTCCTTTACGGGTTCAGTTCACCGACCTTTCCACTGCTGGCGCTGGTAATATAAATGTGAGCTGGAACTGGGATTTTGGAAATGGCAGTACATCTTCTTTGCAGAATCCTTTTGTCACTTATACCACAGCCGGGCTATTTACAGTTACGCTGAGGGTTACCAACGATAAAGGTTGCACCAGGACCATCAGCCGCCCCGCTTATATTGCCGTTACCCCGGGCGTATCTGCCAGTTTCTTTCATTCTCAACCCACTGTATGCAGTGCTCCCGCTGTTATCAATTTTACCAACCTGTCAACCGGCCCCGGTGTATTAAGTTATCAATGGGATTTTGGAGATGCAGGCACATCAACTGTGCAAAACCCTTCTCATACTTATACTGCTAATGGATCTTATATCGTTACATTAATAACTTCCAGCAGTGCCGGATGTGTAGATACATTCCGAACCGCAGTACCCATCATTATTGGGGGATTCAATACCTCTTTTACTGTTCCGGCTAGCGTTTGTGTTAATGAAATAGTTCCCTTTGTAAATATGTCAACGCCGGTACCGGTAAGCAGCAGTTGGTCGTTCGGAGACGGAGGCACCGCTAATGGCCTCAATGCAACTTATGTTTATACAGCCCCGGGGTCATATACGGTTTGGTTATATAACACTTATTCAAACTGTACCGACTCTGTTTCGCAAACAGTTATTGTAAACTCCAGGCCAGCAGCCAATTTTAGTGCACCGGTTACATCCCGTTGTGAACCATCTCTCACTGTTAATTTCCAGGATCTTTCTGCAGGCGCTGTAAGCTGGCAATGGGATTTTGGGGATGGATCGCCAGCATCATCAGTACAAAACCCGATACATACCTATACTGGTTATGGCATCTATAATGTATCACTTATTGTTACTAATGCAGCAGGTTGCACAGATACAATCGTTAGACCTGCTTATATACGGGTGCAAAGGGCCACTATTGCTGTAAATGGTTTACCGGTCCGGGGTTGTGTTCCCTATACGATCTCTCCCGTGCCTGTAATCAATTCAGTTGATGCTGTTATTTCTTATGAATGGGATTTTGGAGATGGGATTGGTACCTCCACATTGCCTAATCCTAATTATACTTACACCATACAAGGGACATATACCGTACGGCTCATCATTACGACAAGTACCGGTTGCAGGGATACTCTATTATTACCAGGCGCTGTAAGAGTAGGCACAAAACCAGCTGCTGATTTTTCAGCTTCACCAATCCCTGTTTGTGCCCGTCAACCGGTTAATTTCCTGGATGCTACTACCCCTGTTGCCGATGAATGGCAATGGAATTTTGGCGACGGAGGTACATCGCTTCTGCAAAACCCAACCCATAATTATAGCGATACTGGCTATTTTTCTGTCACACTGATTGCAACTAATAACGGATGTGCTGATACTGTTGTAAGGTCTAATTATATCTATGTATTTCCCCCCATAGCTTCATTCAATACCACTCCGGATTGCATTAACAGGTTGCGATTTAGTTTTACAGATTTATCAATTGTAAATCCTACACTGACGCCGCTTAGCTGGGAGTGGAACTTTGGCGACGGCAGCCCTTTGGTAACTATACAAAATCCTGTTCATACTTTCCCGGGTTTAGGTTCTTACCAGGTACGGCTAATAGTAAGAAACGGAAACTGTGCTGATACTACTACCAGAACAATCAGGGTAATAAATGAAGCCCCTGATTTTACAGCAAATCTCACTAATACCTGCAAACCGGCTACAGTAACTTTCTCTGCTGCTAATGTTACTGCTTCAAGTATTACCAATTATTTCTGGAGTTTCGGGGATGGGATTCAGCAAAATACCGCTTCCGGCACAATTGCTCATTATTATACAAACTCCGGTACATATAACATACGGCTTATCATTACCGATGTAAATGGATGCCGGGATACAGTAATCAGAAATAGTTATATTCGTATTAACGGCCCACTTACTAATTTTTCTGCTACAAATATTGCCGGTTGTACCGGGCTGACAACAACATTCAATGACCTCTCCACCACAGACGGTTTAAATAATATTATAAATTGGGAATGGAATTTTGGCGACGGTGTTATTCAGAATTTCAGCAGCCCTCCTTTCCAGCATATATATACTGCGCCCGGCACTTATTCTGTTAAGCTGAAGATTACTGATGCAGCCGGTTGTATGGACAGCACAATACTTAATAATCTCGTTACTGCAACTGATCCTGTTCCTGACTTTGTTTCTGCTGATACGCTTACCTGTCCCGGCGCCACTGTAAATTTCACTAATACTACAATAGCCACCGGCTTCAGCAGTCAATGGGATTTTGGAGATGGCAATACATCTGCCCTGACTTCCCCAACTAATATTTATACAACAACCGGGTTATATAATGTTAAACTCCGTATCATAGATGCTGCCGGTTGCACAGATTCAACGACCAAAAATGTTTATATCCGGGTAGATACCCCTGCTGCCAATTTTACTGCCAGTGATACAGCGGGAGGATGTACCCCATTGGAAATTCAATTCACTAATACATCAACATTCTATACGGCTGTCTTATGGGATTTTGGGACAGGGCAGGGTACTTCTCCTTTACGTGACCCTGTACATTATTACTCTGCTCCCGGCACCTATGTTGTAAAGCTCCTGGTAACAAGCCCCGGAGGTTGTCTTGATTCTGCTTTTCAAACAATAACTGTTTTTGATACTACAGGTGCACGGCTGAATTATACTCCCATCAACGGGTGTAAACCACTTTCTATTGGTATGAATGTGATAAGTACAGTTGCAGGAGGCTCGTATTTCTGGGATTTTGGTGATGGGAACATCCTTAGCAATACCTCGCCCAATGTGAACCATATTTATACCTCATACGGCACCTTTGTTCCCAAAGTAATTCTGCGGGATCCTGCAGGTTGTTTAATTCCGCTTGAGGGAATTGATACGCTACTTGTCAGCGGAGCTGATCCTAATTTCGGTGTGAATCAAACTCTTTTTTGTGACAGTGGATTTGTAAACTTCAGCGACTCCACCACTTTTAATGATCCGGTCATCAGTTATAACTGGTCATTTGGAGATGGCAGCACATCCTCTTTACAAAACCCGGTTCACCAATATACATCACCCGGATTATATACGGTGTCACTTGATGTGCAAACACAAAGTGGTTGCCGCGACACCGCTACCAGGCAACAGATCGTAAAAGTGGTGCAAAGCCCTCTGATTGCCATTACCGGTGATAACGAAATCTGTATTAATGAATCCATTTTGCATACCGGTGTATTTTTGCGAACAGATACTTCTGCCGTGTCATGGCAATGGATCTTTCCCAATGGTAATACCTCTTCCCTGCAAAACCCTTTGTTACAATTTTACAATACAGCAGGCAGCTTTATCGTAACCAGCATTGCTACTAACAGCAGTGGTTGTGCCGATACCACTACACAAACAATAACTGTTCACCCATTACCAACTGTTACGTTGCCCGGACAAATGACAGTGCAGTCTGGCTTCCCGGTCACTATTCCTGCCACTTATTCGCCCAATACAATCAACTGGCAATGGTCGCCTGCTGCCGGTTTAAGTTGCACCAACTGCCCAAGTCCGGATGCCGGGCCAAAATTCAATACAAACTATACTGTATTGTTTACGGATGCAAATGGATGCCGGAATACGGGTACAGTTGAAGTGGTTGTTATTTGTAAAGATGCGAACCTCTTTATTCCAAATACTTTCTCTCCGAATGGGGATGGCAGTAATGATATCTTTTATCCGAGAGGAAAAGGGTTATTCAGTGTAAAAGTGTTGCGCATTTTCAACCGCTGGGGTGAAGTGGTTTTTGAAAGACAGAATTTCCAGCCCAACGATCCGTTGGCCGGCTGGAACGGAACCTATAAAGGAAAGAAACCACAGGCCGATGTATACGTTTACCAGGCTGAAGTATTTTGTGATAATGGCGATACTATTAAATTAAATGGAAACATTTCTTTAATACTCTGATGCTGAAAATAAAATCAACGATATTATTTCTTTTATCAGCTATCCTGTTATTAAATACCGTAGTGTATGCCCAGGATATTCATTTCTCTCAATTTTTTGAAGCTCCGTTGCTGCGTAATCCGTCATTGGCAGGGATCTTTTCAGGAGATGTGAGAGTACAGGCAGTTTACAGAGACCAGTGGAATAGTGTGACCAATGCGTACCGCACCGTTTCGCTGAACGGAGAATATAAAATGCCTGTTGGAAAGGGTGATGATTTCGTTACCATGGGTATGCAGTTACTGCATGATCGTGCCGGTACTATCGGCTGGACCTCCACCCATATTTTGCCGGCCCTGAACTATCACAAAGCTTTAAGCAGTGACCGCAACAGGTACTTGTCATTGGGCTTTATGGGAGGTATGGTGCAAAGAGGTTTTGATCGGTCCAAAATGACAACTAACTCACAATACGACGGCGGTGGTGATGGGGAGACCTTTCAAACCGCCTCATATATTTATCTTGATGGCAGCGTGGGTCTGAGTTATAATTCAAGTATTAATGACAACCCGGACAATAATTTTTTTATTGGCGCCGCTTATCACCATTTCAACAGGCCTTCTTATTCCTTTTACAGGAATCCTAATATTGAATTATACCCCAAATGGATGTATTCTGGTGGTATAAAACTTGGCGTTACTGATTATGCCTATGTAACCTTGCAGGCAGATCATTCAAGACAAGGTGCTTTTAGTGAAACTGTAGCTGGCGGTATGTATGGATTGAAATTGGGCGGAGACCCTGATAAACCTGATTATACCGTTCATGCCGGTGCATTTCTCCGCTGGAACGATGCCCTGATTCCTGTTATTAAAATTGACTACGTTCCTTTTTCAGTAGCACTTAGCTATGATATCAACATTTCCAGGTTAAAACCTTCCAGTTATGGCAGAGGTGGTCTGGAATTATCGGTATCGTATATTGGATTTCTTGAACGGTTTAACCGGTCAGCACTCAATTCTACACTATGCCCGAGATTTTAAGTAATAGAAACTGTAACCTTTTTCACCAAAGTTTGTTGATGTATTCAAACAGTTAGAGGACCATTAAAATAGATAAGACGTTATGAAAATTGAAGTTGGACAAGCAGCACCAGGTTTCACTTTATTTGACAGTGAAAAAAAGGAAGTAAGCCTGGCTGAGCAAAAAGGTAAAAACATATTATTACTCTTTTTCCCCCTAGCTTTCACCAGCGTCTGCACCAAAGAATTGTGCGAAGTAAGAGACTCAATCAGTATTTATAATAATGTCAATGCCACCGTTTTTGGCATCTCCACTGACTCACTTTATACCCTCGCCAAATTCAAACAGGAACAAAACCTGAATTTTTCCTTGCTCAGTGATTATAATAAAGAAACAGCCCAATCCTATGGTTCTTTATACGAAACCTTTGGCTTTGGTATGAAAGGAGTGGCTAAACGTTCTGCTTTTGTAATCGATAAAGAGGGTTTTGTCCGTTATGCAGAAGTATTGGAAAATGCCGGTGAAGTACCTGATTTTACAGCCATCCGCGCAATACTGGCCAAACTGGGCTAAATTTCAGTTAAAATTCTTCTGCCTGACCCTTGCAGGTAGCTGATTCACAATTGATAATATTTTTTACGGGAAATACCTTGTATAAGTTAGAAAAAGGCTCTATTATTGAGAAATAAAAGTAAATTTGTTTCGTTGAAGCGAATTCTACCCATACTATCCTTTATTCTTTTGACAGCTATCACTTCAGGTGCGCAAATAGCCCGTACAGCCCCTGCCTCTGAGACGGCTGAAAAAGTGAAATTATACCCCAACCCGGCTACTTCTTATATCACCTTTGATTTACAAGGCAATTACCAGAAAGGTATGTCTGTTCAGGTATTCCATATGCTGGGTAAAAAAATGTTTGAGAGTCAGAATATTGGAGAGAAAACCATCATTAATCTCACTGATTTTAACCGGGGTGTTTACATTTATCACCTCAGGGATCAAAGCGGTAAACTGATTGAGTCTGGAAAATTCCAGGTTTCCAAGTAAACTTTTCAGGTTTGTTAACTGATTTTTATTACTGAACCTGCACAATCAGGAATTTCAGGTATTGTGTATTCTCTAATCCCCAGATGATCGGGTGATCTGCTGCCTGCGCCTGAAATACCACCTGCCTTATTTTTCTTCTTGCATCCTTCGCAGCCATATCAATAATCTGCAGAAAGAGCTCTGCATGCACAAGATTTGTACAGGAAGAAGTAACTAAAAAGCCCCCGGGTTTCACCAGTTTCATCCCCCGCAGGTTTATTTCTTTATACCCAGTGATTGCCTTTTGTATCGTTTCCCGGCTCTTCGTAAATGCCGGAGGATCCAGCATCACCACATCATATTGCCGGCCATCCTTGCCCCATTGTTTCAATACATCAAAAGCATTGGCTGTCTCAAAATGGCAAATATTATCTAACCCGTTTAACGCCGCATTTTTATTGGCTTGTTGCACTGCATTCTCCGAAATGTCAAGTCCAAGTACAGATTTAGCACCGTAATGGGCTGCATGAATTTCAAATGTTCCTGTATAAGTAAAAGCACCCAGAACATCTGCTCCTTTCACAATATGCTGAATGGCACGGCGGTTATCCTGCTGATCCAAAAAATAACCCGTTTTCTGGCCATTTTCAATATCTACATGAAATTTCAATCCATTTTCACTGATGATGATTTTTGTATCAAACGGGGCTGATAAAAACCCTTTTTGCTGCGGCAATCCCTCCAGCTCCCGTACCGGAACATCATTACGTTCATAAATTCCTTTAGGCTGAAAAATGCTGTTAATTGCTTTTACAATTGCCGGTTTCCATGCGTCTATGCCAAGGGCAAGTGTTTGAATAACAAAGTAGTCATTGAATTTATCAATAATCAGTTGCGGCAATGAATCTGCTTCACCAAAAACAAGGCGGCAATTTTCGGTATAACCCAGCTTCTTCCTGTATTCCCAGCATTGGGCGATCTTATTATGGAAGAATTGCTCATTGATTTCGTCTTGCTTGTTCCGTGACAGCAATCTTACCACAATTTGGGATTTCGGATTATAATACCCCCTGCCCACAAATTTCTTATCATGAGTAAATACAGTTACAGTTTCTCCCCCGGCCGGCTCTCCTTCCACTTTTTCCACTTCATTATTGAAGATCCAGGGGTGGCCATTAACAACCCGGGGCGAAATTTTTCTTTTCAGGTAAATGTTGCTCATAAAGGGCTGCAAGCTACTGAATTTGATGGGGCAAACCCGCCCTTTTCATGACATAAAAGAGCTTCACTTCCGGTCATTTTGTCCCCCAACCAGCCATGTTCCGGTAAATGCCGGGGTTGGCAATATTCTTGACAACATTACCTTTGCAAACAATTTGATCAAAATGGCAGAAAAAGACATGATGGAACAAGAGAATAACGGTAACGCCTATATCAATACTGACGAGAATGTAAGCGGCACCACACACCTGAATGAGCCTGTAGCAGAAGAACCAGAGCTGGAAAAGCTGAAAGCGGACCTGGAGGATGCCAAAGATAAATTCATCCGCAAGGTAGCCGAGTTTGACAATTTCAAGCGCCGGAGTGCCCGTGAAAGGATTGAACTGATCCAAACAGCAGGTAAAGAAGTCATTACCGATCTTCTGAATGTCCTGGATGATTGCGACCGGGCTCAAAAGCAGCTGGAAACAAGCACAGATGCTGCTGCTATCAAAGAAGGTGTGATGCTGGTGTTCAACAAACTCCGCAGCACCCTGCAGTCAAAGGGTGTTAAAGCAATGGAGGCCATACAGCAGGAATTTAACCCCGACCTGCATGAAGCTATCACAGAGATCCCTGCACCCACAGATGACCTGAAAGGCAGGATCGTGGATGAAGTAGTAAAAGGATATTACCTGAACGACAAGATCATTCGTCACGCAAAAGTTGTAGTAGGGAAATAATAACCATCATGGCAAAGAGAGATTATTACGAAATACTGGGCGTGGCAAAAGGCGCTTCCGCTGACGAGATTAAAAAAGCTTATCGTAAAGTGGCTATGCAATATCACCCTGACCGGAACCCGGGTGATAAGGCTGCTGAAGAAAAATTCAAAGAAGCTGCTGAGGCTTATGAAATTTTAAGCGATGCAGATAAAAAAGCCCAGTACGACCGTTACGGTCATGCCGGCGTTAGCGGCAATGGCCGTGGTGGTTTCAGCGGTGGCCAGGGTATGAATATGGATGATATCTTCAGCCAGTTCGGAGATATCTTTGGTGATGATCTTTTTGGAAATTTTTTTGGCGGACAACAAAGAGGAGGTGGCCGCGGAGGGCAAAGAAGCCGGGGCGTTAGAGGCAGCAACCTTCGTATTAAATTAAAACTGACCTATGAAGAAATTGCAAAAGGTGTTACTAAAAATATCAAGGTCAAGAAGCATGTGATTTGTACCACCTGCGGAGGAAGTGGCGCTAAAGACAAGGGCAGCGTGCAAACTTGTGGAACCTGTGGCGGAAGCGGCCAGGTAAGAAGAGTACAAAATACATTCCTTGGGCAAATGCAAACTGTTACCACCTGCCCAACCTGTAATGGTGAAGGAACCACAGTAACTGCTAAATGCGGAAACTGTAAAGGAGAAGGAAGAGTATATGGCGAAGAAACAGTAAGTATTGAAATACCGGCCGGCGTGCAGGAAGGTATGCAACTCAGCATTAGTGGTAAAGGAAATGCCGGGGAAAGAGGTGGTATGCCCGGCGACCTGATCATCCTGATAGAAGAAGAAGCGCACAAAGAATTACATCGTGACGGATTGAATGTTGCCTTTGATCTTCATATTACATTTACCGATGCCGTTTTTGGCACACAGGTTGAAGTCCCAACTATTGATGGAAGGGCAAAAATTAAAATACCAGCCGGCACGCAAAGCGGTAAAATTTTCCGCCTGAAGGGAAAAGGATTCCCCGCCGTTAATTCTTATGAAAAAGGTGACCAGCTGATCCATATCAATGTATGGACACCCCAGCAGGTAAGTGCAGAGGAAAAAGCCATGCTGGAGAAACTCAGTCATTCTCAAAATTTCAAACCACACCCGGACAAAAATGATAAGGGGTTCTTTGATAAGATCAGGGAAATGTTTTCCTGATCATCCCTATTGCGTAAACAACAGACCTCCTTTCTTTTTCCTGATCTTTGAGTAAAGTATTTTTGCCTGTTGCACCAGGTTGATAAATTCCTTTTGCAACAAATCATCCTGGCTGGATGACTGGGTAGCGATGTCGGTTATCTGGTTCCATTCAATATCTTTTGCATACTGTGATGATCTCAGTAAAGAACCGAACATTACTACAGAAGTATAAAACTGGTATGACTTTTCCACCTCATTGAAGGGAGTATATTCAAATTTGCTGCTGTATGTCTTATGACAATGCATTGTATCACGGGAAGGACGGTATTGCAGATCAATATCAGCAAATTTGCCTGTAGTGAAATTATCCTTAACCGCCCCTTTATTGATGTCTGTTGGAACAATCTCAAAAACACCGATCATAGAATGACCCGACCCTATCTCCCCTCCCTCCACCACTGACATTGAATCCTTGATAGCTCCTACTTTATTATCAAAGCCGATCAGCCTGTACTCTTTTACATATTCAGGATTGAATCCTACATTCATGTAAACATCGTCCGCCACTGCATAGAGTGTTTGTGTAAATTCTTTCAGCAGGACTTTTTCTGCTTCTTTAAAATTATCCAGGTATGCAAAATTACCGTTCCCCTTTCTTGCCAGCGTCTGTATTTTAGAGTCTTTATAATTCCCCATCCCGACTCCAAGACAGGTAAGATATATTCCCGATTCCCTGTGCAGGGAAATCAGTTCATCCAGTTCTGTCTCCGTTTTAAGTCCCACATTAAAATCGCCATCAGTTGCCAGGATCACCCTGTTATTTCCACCTTTGATAAAATGATTTTTTGCCACGCTGTAGGCTACCCGTATTCCTGATTCACCGGGTGTGGAGCCACCGGGCGTCAGTTCATCTATGGCTTTTAATATCTTTTCCTTTTCACCTCCGCTGGTGCTGTTCAGCATGATACCTGTTATACCACCATAGACCACAATGGCAACCGAGTCCTTATCCCGCAGATTATTTACTAATAAACGGAAAGCAGATTTTAATAACGGGAGCCGGTTGGTCATATCCATTGACCCGGACACATCGATCAGGAAAACAAGATTGCTGGGAGGAAGCGTATCAATATCTATTTTTTTGGAAAAAAGATTTACATAAAAAAGTTGGTTACCCTCATTCCAGGGACAATCTGTCAATTTAGTCCTGATAGAAAAAATATCCTTACCCGGAGGCTCTTCATAATTCAGGTTGAAGTAATTCAGCATTTCTTCAATACGAACCGCATCCGGGGGAACAAAGGTTTTAAGAGTTATGAATCTCCTGATATTACTGTACGAAGCCCTGTCCACATTCAATGACATACCCGTACTGGGAAATTTCTTTGCATTGATCAGCCTGTTTTCAATAATACTGGCATAAGTCTCATCTCCTGCGAACCATTGCTTCTGTTCATCACGGGTCATATCCCTGGTCAATGAAGCCAGTTTGTCTCTTCTCCCCAGGGCTGTATTAATAGGTTGAAGTTTAAGCCTGACATTAATAAAATTCTCTGCGTTGGCAACCACCCGTTCCGGGCTATATCCATGCAGGGAGAAGACAAGGGTGTCCACCAGCTGATTAGTAACAATCCCGAATGTTCCGTATGAACCAGTGCGGTACAAATAGCCGCTACGGCTGTGAAGAATAGTTACATTCTGTAACAGGTTTCCTGTCTCATCCTTTACTTCACCCCTGAGATAGAATTGCTGGGATCGGGCAGATAAACAGGTCAATAGTAACAACAATATGTGGCAAGCGGCCTTCAAACGGGTATATTGGCGGGAAAAAATACAAAAAAACCCTGAGACGTCTAAGTATTTACACAAGTTGATAGATCTCTTTCAGATTCCTGCCCAACCCGTCATAATCCAGTCCATAACCTACAACAAACTTATTCGGGATATCAAACCCAATATAATCCAGTTGCAACGGGTATTCTGTCGCTTCTGATTTATGCAATAAGGAGGCGATCTTTAGAGATTTGGGTTGCTGGTGAAGCAGTTTGGGTAAAAAATTATGAAGGGTCTTCCCGGTATCCACGATATCTTCCACAATCACCACTTCCTTCCCAAAAAGATCATCTTCAAGCCCGATTGAAGTGACCACATTCCCGGATGATTTCATTCCCTTATAAGATGCCAGTTTGATAAAACATATTTCTGCATCAATAGACAGATGTTTAAAAAGATCCGAGGCAAACATAAAAGAACCGTTCAGGATAGCGATAAAAAGAGGTTTCTTACCGGCATAATCCCGGTTAATATCAGCTGCCATTTCTTTGATTCGTTTCTGGATGACTTCTTCTGAAAGATAGGTGTCAAAAGATTTATCGTGTACTTTAATGACAGACATAGTTTATTTGCAGTTTTAGTTACGGCTCCATTTAGGAGCTGCCGGACTGGTTGAATAATTTTCTTTGCCTGCAAGCCTGGGCATAGAGCCTGCCTTTGCCCGCAATGATAATCTCTCCCCTACAGCAGGCTGCTGACCTTTGCTGAGCCAGTTGTACTCCAGCAATGACTCCAGCCGCAAGGCTTCTTCCTGAGCAATATCATGCATAGTTTCACCGGGTTGTACAATATGATAACCGGCTTTACCTGCCTTCCTTTTACGTTGAAGATACAGTAACTGGTCAGTATCAGCAGTTTCACCCGGAGCCATTTCATTAAATTCAAATAATTTAGCCAGTGGAATATCAAACTGCTGTGCAACACTAAGATAAGATGTTCCTTGTGTAACAAAGATCACTTTTGTTTCATTGATCTTAAATTCACCATCGGGGTATGCAGATATTTTTTTTGGAGGAGTAACTATCTCCCCGGTTTCTTTTTGCCCTTCTTTTGTATTAATAGCATAGCTATTATCATTTTCTTCTTTTTTATCTGATGCTGTTGTTTGAGAAGGCATTTCCATTTTTCCCAACGCAATCAGTGTGTAATCCTGCAGATGATAATCTTCAATCAGCTTAATAATAATAGCCGGGTACCTGGGATTTGTCGCATATCCGGCTTTCTTCAACCCGTTAGCCCATCCCTGATAATCAGTAGGCTCCAACAGGAATAAGGAAGCGTAACGCTGGCTGTTTTTCAAGAAGTCTGAATGATCCCGGTATGAATCTTCTGCAGATGTATATTTTCTGAAACACTCTCCTCTCGCATCGTCATCATGAGAAACGGATTCGCCCGTCCAGTTTGACTTACATTTTATCCCAAAATGATTATTTGATTTCAATACCAGGTTACTGGTCCCGGCCATTGTTTCATGTATACCCTGTGCAAGCTTGACAGAAGCAGGCACTCCTGTTCTTTTCATTTCAGCAATTGCCAGTTCCTTATACGTATTAATGTATTCAAGAACAACAGGGCTTTGTTGTGCTCCTGCAGAGAACGAGAGAACAAGAAAACAAAAAACACCAATCAACTGTTTACCCGGTCGCATCATACACTTTTATAATTTCCTGATAAGGTACAAACCATCACGGATTGTTAAGATCACTTTCTCTATATCAGTTCTTTTATTAATAAAATCGTTAAACGCCTGGATACCCCTGGCACTTTTTCCTTTTACCGCTTCTTCCAGCACCTGGCCATGGAAAAAGATATTATCTGCTAAAATAAAACCCTTTGGCCGAAGACGGGGCAAAACGAGGTTAAAATATTCAATATAAGACGGTTTATCTGCGTCTATAAATACCAGATCCCAGGTTTCGTTGAGCCCGGGGATGATATCTGACGCATTACCAGTATGCGATATTATCCGCCCGGCATAAGGAGATTTATCAAAAAAATATCTTGCTTTATCTGCATCTGTCTGCCTTAGTTCTATAGTATGTAATATTCCATCTTCTGAAAGCCCTTTGGCCAGGCACAATGCACTATACCCTGTAAAAGTACCTATCTCCAGTACCCGCGCCGGCCGGATCATACAACTGATCATCTCCAGCACCTTCCCCTGCAAGTGACCGCTAAGCATGATATACTCTTTGTGGTATTGCTGAGTATAGTCATGTACCTCTTTGAGTAACATATCTTCTGCTGAAGAATATTTTTCAGCATATGTTTCTGCTAACGGATTTATTAACTCCAATTCCTTCTTTTTTTGCAAAGATAGCTTACCTGTTCCTAAGGTCTATGTGTTAGCCTGCATACTCGCTGAGGCATCCCCTTTACGGGAAATCAGGAACAGGCCGGTAAAAGTCAGGAGTCCGTTAATAACAAGCAATTCGAGGCCCAATTCAAAAGAGCCGAAAATCTGCTTCTGAAATTTGTCGAGAAAGAAACAGATAACAGGAGAAGCCACGCAAATAAGCGGAACCAGTTTATCATTTACAGGCCTTCTTGAAAGAATTCCAAATGTAAAAAGGCCGAGTAAGGGGCCATATGTGTAAGCCGCCACCTTGAGTATCACTCCAATCATACTCGGGTTATTAACCTGGTAAAACACCATAACAAATAAAAGGAAAATAAATGCTACAATAAGGTGCACCCGTTGGCGGACTTTCTTTTTTTGCTGGTCCGACCAGTCTGAACGCCGCTGCATTCCCAATATATCAATACAAAAGGAAGAGGTCAGTGCTGTAATAGCACCGTCTGCACTCGGAAATAAAGCAGAGATCAGTGCTATAATAAAAATCACTGACACGATGGACGGCATATGCTGCAAGGCTATTTCCGGGAACAGTTTATCACCTGTTGCGGCAACATTTTGCTGTGCACTATACAGATGCAACAGGCCACCAAGGAACAGGAATAAAAATATCACAACCATCATGATCACCCCTAAGGTCAGGATATTCTTCTGTGAGTCCTTGAGCGTCTTTACAGATATAGTTTTCTGCATCATCTCCTGGTCCATTCCCGTCATGGTAATGGTTATAAAAGCCCCGGCCAGTATCTGCTTCAGGAAGAATAGTTTACTTTCCGGGTTAGTGAAGAATATTTTTGAATATCCTTTATCAGCCATAGATGAAAGTGCAGAGCCCACGCCGATATCCATGGCCTGCAGCATATATATAACACATACCACCAAACCTGCAAGCATAAACGTGGTCTGCAAAGTATCTGTAAATACAATTGTTTTTACACCTCCTTCATAGGTATAAATCAGGATCATACCCAGAATAATCAGCGTTGTGACCCAAAACGGGACTCCGAAACTGGAGAGGATAGCATCTTGTAAAATTTTAACTACCAGGTAGAGCCTCGCGGTAGCACCTAACGTACGGGAAAGAATAAAAAAGGAAGCTCCTGTTTTATAAGAATTAACCCCAAGCCTCTTGCTTAGATAATTATAAATAGAAGTAAGGTTTAACCGGTAATACAATGGCAATAAAACATATGCGATAACAACATATCCAACCAGGTATCCCAAAACAATCTGGAAGTAAGCAAATGATTCTTTACCCACACCACCCGGTACACTGACAAAGGTTACCCCGGATAATGAAGTACCGATCATACCAAATGCCACCAGCATCCAGTTACTATTGCGGTTACCAATAAAGAAAGACTCATTATCAGAATTACGTGATGTGTACCAGGCCACTACCAGTAACAATAAAAAGTATCCGATAACGAAGGAGAAAAGAAGAACAGGTGACATACAACCGGGTTTCTGTTAATGAATATTTATTATAAAAATGTGCAATACTGAATTTTGAAGATAAACAAATTTGTTATCCCTTTGCCGCAATTTAGCAGAACTATGGCAATACAATCACTTGCAGTTTTTTGCGGCTCACATACCGGTAATAACCCACTATATATGGAACAGGCTGCAGAGCTGGGTAAACTGATGGCGGAAAGAAATATCACCCTGATCTATGGTGGTGGCAATGTTGGCATCATGGGAGCCATTGCCAATACGGTAATGGATAACGGCGGGAAAGTGATTGGCATCATCCCCAAAGTATTGGTGGAATGGGAACGGCAGCATACGGGAATCAGCCAGCTGATCATAACAGAAGATATGCATGAAAGAAAAAGAACTATTTACAGCATGTGCGATGCTGCGGTTGTATTACCCGGCGGGTTTGGCACCCTGGATGAATTATTTGAAATGCTGACCTGGAACCAGCTTTCCATTCACGACAAGGAAATATTTATCCTGAACAGTAACGGGTTTTACGATCATCTCATCAAACATATTGAATTGATGCAGCAGGAGAAATTTCTCTATGAAAAAGCTGCCCGGAGAATCAGTGTCATCAACAGCCCTGCCGGATTAATTCCCCACTTATAAGTAGTAACTAGTTGGTTTTACTTCCCTGAAACAATGGTACCTGTATCCCACCTCTTACAATCGGGATAACCCGGCCATAGCCATCTGTATAGGGCGAATTGATATCCCCAATAAGATCAAACATGACTGACAAATAGAAAAATGGAGGGCCGCCTTTTCCAAATCTTCCCGTGGCATACCCCGCCCCCAGTAAAAAACTACTGGCATCTGAATTGTAGACTTGTGTTACCCCTGCAGAAGGGATGAATTTTTGTTTCAGAAAATTATGCTCAAATTGCCCCTGCACAAAAAGAAAACGGACCGGGTACAGTTTCAGAAAAGCCCCGCCACCCCATACTGTCTGCCTGAGTTTATCATTATAGACAAAATTATAATCCCTGTAGGTCGTGTAGGTATAATTTAAAACAAGCCCGGCATCAACCCAGTCAGTAAGACTGTAGCCAAAAACAGGATTTCCTCCCAGTAGTACCGAATTATTCGAAAATCCTGCCGAGATGCTGCCCCCGGTAAAGAGATTTTCTTTTTTGAATCCTCCTTTTTCTCTTTCCTCCTTATCCTGTGCGTGGATGGAAACAATCCCGGACAACAGCACACACAAGATCATGATTACTCTTTTCATATTATGGGTTTATTGTAAAACACTTTCAGTATGCATCAAAGATTTTACCAGCATTCAGGATATTATTAGGATCAAAAACTTTTTTTATCCCCCTCATCAGCTGAAGATTTGCTTCCCTGCAAACAATATCCATATATGTTTTCTGAATCAGCCCGATGCCATGTTCGCCGCTGATAGTTCCTCCAAGGCCGTTAACCAATTGAAATAATTCCCTTAATACCCTGTTCATTTCCTCACTACCATAGCTGTTCGGTATTCCTTCTTTCTTGATACGGATATGCAGGTTACCATCGCCTGCATGCCCATAGCATACCACCTCAAAGTCATGTTTTTTCCCCAGCTCTTTCACACCCCGGATTAACGCAGGCAATTCGGCCCTGGGAACGACCGTGTCTTCTTCAATCGTGTACCCAATCTGTTTAACAGCTTCAGCAGCTCTTCTTCTTAATTTCCATAATTCTGCTTTCTGCTGAGCATCATCCGCAAAATAAATATCACCGGTATCATATTGAGATAATAAAGTTCCAATTGCCTCCATTTCCTGCATCAGTACATCCATATTATTACCATCCACTTCAATGATAAGGTGAGCTGCAGTATCGGGTGTAACCTGCACTGCATTACTATCCACAAATTTGCTGACTATATTCAGTGCATTAATCTCTATCAACTCCATAGCGCTGGGTATAAAACCGGCCCGGAAAATGGCGCTCACCGCTTCCCCCGCCTGCTCCAGGTTCCTGAAAGGAACAAGCATCAGGATATCAAATTCAGGAAGCGGAATGAGCCGCAGGACAATCTTTGTGACAATACCCAATGTTCCTTCGCTGCCTACTACCAGTTGTGTAAGATTATAGCCTGTTGAGTTTTTCAATACGTTGGCTCCCGTCCAGATGATATCTCCATTAGGTAATACCATTTCCAGGTTTAGTACATAGTCTTTTACCACACCATACTTAACCGCTTTGGGACCACCGCTATTCTCCGCAATGTTACCGCCAATAAAACAAGACCCCCGGCTGCTGGGATCAGGAGGGTAAAAAAGTTTTTTCTCTTTCACGGCATCCTGTAAAACCTCTGTAATAACCCCCGGTTCTGTTGTAACCTGCAGGTTACGTTCATCGATTTCAATAATCGAATTCATTCTTTCCATGGAAAGAACAACGCCACCCAGGTGCGCTAAAGCACCGCCGCTAAGCCCCGTACCACCGCCCCTGGGCGTTACGCGTATCCCTTCTTTGTTACAGATTTTCATGATTGCACTAATCTCATCCGTAGTCCGGGGTTTAAGAACGGCTTCAGGAGGATAATGCAGATTCTCTGTCTCATCGTGAGCATACGTTTCAAGAGATTCTTCATCTACAAAAACATAGCTCTCGCCAACGATCTTTTTGAAGGCTTCAATATGATGTGATGTGAGTGCAGGATTAGCTAATGTCTCCATTCGTTTGTTTTACAGGCTTGAGGCTGTAAAAATCGTACTTATCAGCGAATTGGTAAAGTGAAAATTATGCTTTGTTAATAACGGAAAGAAGGACACATGGATTCCCGCCGGTTCCCGTTATAGTGATCAAAAGCACCCTGCTTGATCAGTGAGAACTCAAAAGCACCCCTTGTATTGTTATAATTGCGAAGTGTGGACATCGTGGCATCATAGGTAAAAGTAAAGTTGTAATCCTTTAGTCCAAAACCGATCATGGGTATCACCGCATCCTGGTGGCGGTAGTATAAGCCTGCTATCAGTATCTTCTCCCCGTCGCCTGAAAGATTATAATGTGCATTTATGCCACCCACCAATTCAGTCGATTTAGCCTGGTAAGAAAAATAGACATTGGGGTTGATGATCCATTGCTCATTCAGCTTAAAACTTCCGTTGATAAAAGCATTGTGCCGCATAGATATCCTGTTGTCAATACCCGAGACGGCATTAAAAAATGATTCCCTTGGCCGGTTAATATGCATTGTTGAAAATCCAACATTGAGATAGGTCATACTATTGGGGAAATAAGCATAATTAACCCCGGCCTGCATATCAAGGTAATTGATATTATTTCTATCCAGCGTAACGGAAGTGGGAAGCTTATTATCAAAGAATTTCCCATCAAACTGGTCAGGAAATTTCAGGTTGGTTACATTGATATTTTTATTGGCCCAACCCACATTAAAGCCGAGGCTAAGCAAACTGCCCTGGTCAATCATCTGGTGATAGGCAACAGAGCCATATATTTTTGTTGAAGTAAGATTTCCGCTTCCAGCCACATCTCTCAGTATAAGTCCGCCCACACCCAGCCAGCCTGTATTATCCTCATTGTTCATGGTTTGAAAATCACCAAAAACGCTCATTGTTTTGTAAGGAATGGTCATAATGGATGACCATTGGTTACGGTAATTGACCCCAAGCCTGTAATCTCCATCAGGTATAAAACCTGTATTAGCCGGATTAGTTACCAGCGGCGAATTCATGAACTGTGAAAAATGAAGATCCTGTGCTGAAGTACTGAGGCAAAGCATGCATGCCAGCCATAATCCTGTTATAATTTTTCGTTGCTTCATAAACAGCTCCTCTTTTTCTATCTTATTAACGTTATATCCCCTTTTCTGGTTGTTTTAACCCCGTCAAAAAACTCTATATCCAGTGTGTAGGCATATACATCCATTGGCTGTAATTGCCCTTTGAATTTGCCATCCCATCCATCTGAGCGGTTACTGGTCTCAAATACTTTCTGGCCCCAGCGATTCCAGATGATGAAACGCATTTTAGAGATACCAAACCCCCTGACAAAAATCTTACTATTCACATCCCCGCTTTGCGGTGTAAAGGCATTGGGCACATCAACAACAGGTACCACCCTTGTCTGGACATCCTGGCAACTGGTATCCGGGCATCCTGCTGCATTATATGCAATAAGACAGGCAGTAAATGTACCGGTGGCATTATACTGATGCTGAACGTCAGCCCTTGATGTTGTTACTAATGAATCCCCGTCACCAAATAGCCATTTAAACCTGACCGCATCCGGTGAAGAAAGATTAGTGAAAATGTTAGGTGTATTTTCTACTGGTGTTGTTGGCGTATAGCTGAAATTTGACGTTGGAATAGCAACCACCGTAATTGTGAATCTTGCAGTATCAGTTATATTACAGGTATTAGGATTTGTAGCCACCAGCACAACATTATAGGTGCCGGGAGTACTGTACAGATGCGTGGGTTCAAACGCAACAGACGTATTCCCATCTCCAAAATCCCATTCCCAGGTTTGCCCTGCAATAGATGTATTATCGAATACAGCTGTATAAGGTACACAACCTGTTGCCGGTGTTGTAAATCTTGCATCCACATTTTCATCCACACTTAATTGCAGGGTATCAGCATCAGGTGAGTTACAATATGAAGTATCAGTTAGCCGTAATATCACATTATAGGTTCCCGGAGCTGCGTAAGTATGAGTGACTGCATTTAAACCTGCCACAACGGTTGGGCTGCCATCACCAAAATCCCAGGTAAAAGATGTGGGTTGAAATGGTGTGGAAGGTGGTGCAACAGACAGATTATTGAACTGGTATTGGAAAGAAGTACAGGGCCCGGTTTTCACAGCATTAAAATCAACATTCGCACGAAGGTCTCCCACACGGATATGTATATATGAAGTGTCCCTGATATTACAACTAGCCGGATCAATAGCAATCAGCATAACCTGGTAGGTGCCAACAGCCGTATAGGTATGCGATTGAGTAAATCCTGTGGCTGCGGGTAAAGGTCCAACTTGTGGAGATCCGTCACCAAAATTCCAGATATAACTTTGGGCATTTCTTATCTGGTCAGTAAAATCAACAGTCAATGGCACACAACCCGAAGTATCCCTGGGAACACCATTAATAGCTGATTCTACATCTGAACCAACCCCCGACAGGTTAAAAGCAATCTTGACCATTGCCATATTACAGTTCTGCGAACCGTTGGTGGGCGCCCATACTCCGGCAGTAGTTGGGAAAGTAGCTCCTCTGCCACAATTCGCACAGATTCCCTGGTAGATAACCCCATTTTGATCAAAGCGGCTGGTACCGCCATCCACATGATCTACTAATCCACCAGTCTGGCCAAAGAAACTACCATATAACTGGCTTGTGGCATCCCTGGCCAATACAAAAAAATACATATCAGAACCATCGGTTGATGGATCAAGGGCATCAGTTGTAACAGGCATTCCCGTTGTTCCCGCATTAGGATAAAGACTGGGTATTCCCGGATTAATCAATCCGCCCCAGCCCGATACATATACATTTTCACAACGGTCAACAAGGAAAGCAACAGGTGAAATATTAGGAATTGAAGAATTAGTTCCGAACATAGTTGTATAGACATAAGCAGACAAATCAGGTCTTAGCTTTCCGATAAACTGTTTGCCACCCGGGCTGCTGAAAGTTGCATTTTGCGCCACCCAGGTACCTGTTGTTTGCCCCATGATATAGGGAAACCCGTTACGGTCAAACTGGATACCGAAGACCTGGTCAATACCAGTCGTTCCAATAAATGTTGACCGGATAATACCCGAACCGTTATTAGTAATCTCGGCTACAAAACCATCAATATTACCATTGAATGTTTGCCCAATCGTACCCGATTTATTTCCAGGGAAATTGGCACTCTCTGTACCCCCGGCAACGAAAATATTCCCATTGGCCCCAAGCGAAAGCACATAAGCTGCATCATTACTGCTGCCACCAAGATAGCTGATAAACAGAGGAGCTAATGCAGAGCTAAATTTCATTAAAACACCATCCTGTGTCCCTCCGCCATAAGTTCCCTGAAATGTCCCGGCTGTAACCGGGAAATCTGTTGCCGACTGTGTGCAGGATGCCACATAAATATTGCCGCCCCCATCTATGATTACTTCACTCCTGCCATCATCTCCATAGTTCTGCTGCAAAGAGTTAACGCCACCTCTTCCGGGAGTAATATTTACTCCATCGTTAGCGGTACCCCCAATTTTTTTGGACCCCAGCAATGCAGTACCTGTGGGATTGAATTTTGTAACGACAATATCAAATGCACCTCCTGTACCAATCTGACCTGCACTTGTAGTGGGATAATTCGCCGAGTTAGATCGGCCTGCCATAATCAGGTTGCCCTGGTTATCTACGATAAGGCTATGCGGTTGTTCATTGGCAGTTCCCCCGATATAAGTTGCATAGACTCTGGCATTACCGGTTGGTGAAAGCTTGATAATGCCAATATCACAAGGCCCTTCCTGTGTGCCGGAGCTACCCCCCTGGTAAGTTGTCTGAAAAGCCCCGGGCGATGCAGGAAATCCGTTTGCATTTCTTACAATACCGCCGCCGAACATACTCCCATCGGGGCCATAAGTTGCTGTATATCCCCAGTTATCCGTTGTGCTCCCGGTAAAAGAACAAAAGACCATGGTAGGGTCTATAATAAGTGTTGAAGAAGGATCGTAATCCTTTATATCAAATCTTACAATATTGCCGCTTATTTTATAGCGGCAGTCAACCTCGGCTCTTCCTTTTGCGGTTGACTGGTAGGTATAAGGCGCAGATTCTTTTCTTTCCCCGACTGATGTACCTACAATAAGCTCTTTATTTTTCACCTGTAATTTATCAACGCCTTCATACTGTAATGCAATCCTGCTGACATTACCACCCGGTCTTACAATGATATCATATTTCAGTATACCATTGCTGGTATAATAACGAACATCTATATTAGGATAAACATTTCTCAGGGTCACTGCCTGGAAAATACGGCAACCGGAGGCCCATTTGGATGGGTCATTGCCGAGAAAGTAATTATTATAGGTTGATATGCCTTTATCGGGAGCAATCTCCATTACCGGGTCAGCTCCCAGGAAATCTACATTCCAGGCATGTGAGCGCAGCACCATATTTCCCGTCTTTGCAACAACACCATGCTGCTGACCATGCCAGGCCTCTTCTAATGCTATAAGATCTTGTTGATTATGCTGTAGCACTGTAAATCCACCTGAACGAAGGAAGAAGGCTCCCGCATTCACATCGCCTTTAAATTTCACCCGGCTGTCCCACTGCCCTTTGTTTTCGATAAACTCAATATTATTGTAATCCTGTGACCACAGAGACAGGACCGAAAGCAGGGAAATGGCAAGGATTACAGGGTGTTTCAGGTTCAATTTATTTTCTTTAAAATAACTAAAATTCATGAGAACTGTTGTGACAATCTTCTGTTAAGAAATACGACTCCAGGCTGTTTTACTTTTTTGTGACAGCAAAAAGTTCTTTAACCGCAAATTTTCGGCCGAAACAAGGTCGGGGTCATTTTCTAATACCTCCGCCGCCAAAGACCGGGTCGTCTCCAGTAATTGCCGGTCTTGGACAATACTGGCCAGCTTAAAGTTTAATGCACCGCTTTGTCTTGTCCCCGCTATTTCCCCGGGCCCCCGTAATTCCAGGTCCTTTTCTGCTATTTCGAAACCATTATTTGTCGCCGTCATTATCCTGATGCGCTCCCGGGCATCATTACCTAATTTAGCTCCGGTCATTAATACACAATAACTTTTTTCCGCACCCCTGCCCACACGCCCCCTCAACTGGTGTAATTGGGAAAGGCCAAATTTTTCCGTGCTTTCAATCACCATCACCGATGCATTCGGCACATTTACCCCTACTTCAATTACTGTAGTCGAAACCATAATCTGTGTATCTCCTTCCACAAACCGTTTCATATTTAGTTCTTTTTGTTCCGCGGGTTGCCGGCCATGCACCATGCTGATCCAGTACTTAGGCTCCGGGAAATAGGTCTTAACACTTTCGTATCCCTGCATCAGGTTCTCATAATCTAATTTCTCGCTTTCTTCAATGAGTGGAAAAATGATATATACCTGCCGCCCCTTTTCTATCTCAGCCTTTAAAAAATCCATGACCTTGCTGCGTTGCGACTCATAACGGTGAACTGTAGTAATGGGTTGCCGTCCCGGAGGCAACTCATCCAGTACACTGTAATCAAGATCGCCATAAGCAGTCATGGCCAGTGTTCTTGGAATAGGTGTTGCCGTCATGACAAGAATATGTGGAGGAATCGTTGCTTTGGCCCATAGTTTTGCTCTTTGAGCAACACCAAATCGGTGTTGTTCATCAATTACCACCATGCCCAGGTTTTTGAATTGCACCACATCTTCAATTACGGCATGAGTGCCAATCAGGATTTGCAAACTACCTTCTGCCAGCTCTTTTACTATTCTTTTACGCTGGGCGGGTCTGGCAGACCCTGTCAGTAAGCCGACAGAAACTCCTGTTTTTCCAAGGAGTGATGAAATACCGGCATAGTGTTGCTGAGCCAGGATTTCAGTAGGCGCCATCAGGCAGGCCTGGTAGTTGTTATCAGCCGCGAGGAGCATAATAAGAACAGCCACGATTGTTTTCCCGCTGCCCACATCTCCCTGCAACAACCGGTTCATTTGTTTGCCTTTTGCCGTGTCAGCCCGAATCTCTTTGATCACTCTTTTTTGTGCATTGGTCAACGCAAATGGTAAGTGATGTTTATAAAATCCATTGAAGTAATCACCCACTTTATCAAACACCACCCCTTCGGAATAACGATGCCGCTCTGACCTTAACATGGCCATCCGGAGTTGGGCAATAAACAGTTCTTCAAACTTCAGCCGCTTTACCGCCTGTTCATATGAATCTGCTGCTGGTGGAAAATGTATTGCTCTGTAGGCTTCATACCGGCTAACAAGTTTTAATCGCCGCAAAATACCCGCCGGTAAATTTTCCGGGATATCTTTCTCCTTTAGCAGGCTAAGTAAATGCTCTGACAACCTACCAAGCTGTTTTCCTCCAAGGCCTCTTGCTTTTAATTTTTCGGTGGTGGGATAAACCGGTTCAAGAAAATCTTTACCATCTTTTTTTTCCGCAGTCAGCACCTCCATCTCCGGGTGAATAATCTGGGTTTTTCCATTGAAGAATGTAACCCGTCCATAAATAAGGTAGGCTTGCCCCTGTTGCAACGTTTTCTGTATCCAGTTCACCCCCTGGAACCAGGTCAGTTCCAAAAAGCCGGTTTTGTCTTTAACCTGTGCCACCAGCCTTCTCCCGGCTTTTAGCCCAACGATCTCATAACTCACCAGTACAGCTGCAATCTGTGCAAATTCCGTAGCCGGGGTGATGCTGCTGATGGAATCGACTTTTCTCCGGTCGATATGCCGGTAAGGAAAATGATTCAGCAGATCATAAAATGTAAAAATGCCAAGCTCTTTTTTGAGCAATTCGGCCCGTTGCGGGCCCGCTCCTTTCAGATATCCGATAGGGTTAGTTAATATTTGAGAGATGCCGGGGATAAAAAGCTTTTTACAAAAATAGCTCTTGCCAGCTTGTTCTGTTCATTCTTTAGCATCCGGGCAGGACACTTATTTGTAAAACACAGGGGAAAGTAACAAATATTCCCTGAGAAGATTTAAGAAACAGTACAAGGGAAAATTTTTGTTCAAGCACAATAAAAAAGGGCTTGCGGGTGCTAAAAAATACGTCTATATTTAGTTTCCAATTCAGGTACCACCTTAAGAAAAACCGAACTAATAAGATGAAAAGCCAGTTCCACCTGTTACAGCTTGATATCTATTTCCGTGATTATAAGTTTGCCCTGCTCTGCTTTATCACCGCCTTTGTTATTACATTAATCACTATTCCCCCGATCATCAGTCTTATTAATAAGTACAGACTGTACGATACGCCTAATGCAAGAAAGGAACATAAAACCCCTATCCCGACAATGGGAGGCATTGCAATACTGGCAGGCATGATGACGGCTCTCTTCCTCTGGTTTCCCTTTACGAATGAAGTGCCTCAGGTAAGCTTTTTCTTTGCCATATCTGTTCTTTTTGGCCTTGGCATCATGGATGATCTGAAAGATCTTTCCGCTAAATACAAGTTTATTATCCAGTTGGGCTTAGCAGCCCTGATAGCTTTATCCGGTATTCGCATCACTTCATTTGGCGGCTTATTGGGTATCGGGGATTTACCGGTTTCCGCTCAGTACACTTTTACCATTCTGGCAATAGTAGGCATTACCAATGCGTTCAACCTTATTGATGGGATTGACGGACTGGCGGGCGGTCTCGGCTTCATGAGCCTGGTCACCCTGGGCATTTTCCTTACCATGAGTGGAGATGTGAACACGGCCCTCATCGCATTTGCTTTAGCCGGTGGTATACTTGCTTTTTTATATTTTAATTTTAATCCCGCAAAAATATTTATGGGAGATACCGGGTCGTTGCTGCTGGGATTTGTTATAGCTGTGCTTGCCATACGATTGTTACAGGTAAATATATCCGCTGCTGCTCCGGTAATACAGCATGCCCCTCTATTCATCCTTGGTGTTGTATTGATTCCTGTTTTTGACACGGTCCGTGTTTTTGCCACCCGCATATGGAATGGCAAATCGCCGTTTGAAGCAGATAAGACACATATCCACCACCTGTTGACGAATAAGGGATACAGCCATTCGTTTGCTGCCAAACTGATTTGTTTTATCCATGGTTTTATACTGATTGAAGTATACTGGCTGAGAGAATTACGGCAGGAATTCATCCTGCTCATACTATTAGCCTTTATGACAATACTTACGATTGTGCTCCGGAATATCCGTTATGTAACAAACAAACGGGCTACGGATTCCCTGAATATACAAAAAATAAATACGGCTGAATGATCAACCGATCACGGAAATTCCATTCTACCTGAAAAAAATATGTGATTTGAATAATCACTCTGAAACCAGCATCCCACTATGTCAATAATAAGTCTTGGTTATATTATCAGCTCTAAAAGTATTTCTATACAAGCCAGCGTATTTTTGATCCTACGTTTGTTTATCTATAGACACGGTACATTATCTCTTTTATGCCTGACAAGGATAAACTGTTGATTACATCTTCGGGATGCTCCAAAAACGGTACTAACTCAACACAATAATCTAAGGAGAATGTCAAACAGCTAGTAGCAGATCATCTTTAGCATATATCATTAAACCTAGCGTTAATAATTCTTCGAAATTAATATCATTATCAGCTAAGTTGAAGCATTTCATTTCTTCGATGTGAGATCATTGAACCTCACAGAACTTCTCCATCCGAAAGTGTATGTCACATCAAAAAACATCGGTTGTTGAAAAAAGTTATCATCAGTTTTTTAATTCAACATCATTTTGATGCCCGACGCATTTGGGCAGCAACCGAGTAAGACAGACACTCAAAAAAGAAGAATTAAAGGCAATAAAAGAAAGTTATTTTCCGATACAATACGATTTACCTTTTAACGCTCAATTCTTTATCTAATGTGCGACATATTTAAGGCACAAAAAACTGTTTCCTTAGCTTAACTATTTTTTACTTCATTTTATGGCAGCAGGTCAAAGAACAATGCAATTTACTTTAAGTAAATGAAAGAATATTTTTTTGCTCAATATTTATTTCTATTGTGGCTTGAATAGTTTTACTTTGATTAGTGACAGAAAGGCGTACTTGTTAGATTGGAAGACTCTCCCTAAAAGAATAATTGTATGGAATTTTATCAGCTTTATAATTGATGAAATTAGTTCTCACTATTGCGAAATCGATGAGCGGTAGTCAAGGTCGTCAATGTGATATTAACCATTACAAAACATCGCCAATCTCATTTTCAGCTTCAATTTCATTTTCTACTTTGATACTATTGTAGACATTAATGTCAATTTCTGTATTCAAAATTTCAAATGAAACGGCTAATGAATACGGAACGCTTGATTGTGTGTCTTTATCCCAGCCCTGGTGCCCTACGACTGCAATCGAAAATTCCTCGGGCATCATAAATGACTTAATGACCACCCAATCTTTTTGGAGCGAACTATCTTGACGGCGAAGGTCTTTAACTGTACCCCAGTTCATACTTTCCCGGATACACCACTGGATATTTTTGGCATCTTCATCTCCTTCTTCAAATTCTTCCTCGGAAGCCAGTTTTGTCATTCTGGATTTAAATTGATTATATGTCTCATCAAACTTCGAACTATACCAGTCAACCCATGTTGAAAGGTAAGATCTTGTTCTCCGTCTCGTTCGTCTGGGGATCGCGGTAAATGCCATTGATGTTTCGACGAGAATGTCGAATTCATCGCCGACACGTCTCAAATCTTCCGGGATTTTAATGGTGTAGATCTCAGCAGCCCTTGCCGAAATATTACTTTCGGCAGTAAGAGTGATTCGCCTGGATGAATTTTCCGTCGATCGTTTGCGGCTTGCAATCCCATATCCAAACATTCTGACATTATTCACGTTTGGACTTCGAAAGATATTTTCCGGCATACGGGCACCCTGGGCTACAAGTGTTCTGATCAGATTGTTCGACGCAGTTGGAATTTCTTTCAAAATACTGGCGGCAATATGGGCAACTTTGGGAGCGGCAAATGAAGTTCCAATGTCAAAGCCGATAGCATTTGTTCCATCGAAGGTTGTACGAATAACTTCCGAACTTGATAAAGGTTCAACACTGATGAGTGGGTTTGCGTTTTTCTCCCTTACATAGTCTCCGCCGTATTCGACCACATCCGGTTTGATCATCCTCCACAACCCTGGTCCGGTCCTGGTTAGTGCTGCCGGACCATCCTTCTCAGCGAAACTTTCTTTCAGATCATCCTCAAATTTGTCCGGTGATACCGATCCGACCGTTAGGGCAAAGCAGCTTTGTCCGGGATTGGCAATTCGGCTTGCGCTTTGTAAAAGATATTGAGGATAATTCCTTCCCTGTTGCAAATGCTCAGAGATTCCGGGATTGTTGATGGCTACGTTCGAAGAATTGATATTTCCTGCAGAAACAATAAAGAGTACATTTTTTTCATGTGAAAGCTGATCAATGCTGGTAGCCCACTCCGACATATGTACAGTTTTGCATGGGCGGCTGGCGTTGACCGACAAATTAAAAAGCCGGGTTTGCTGAAAGTCATTAAATACCTGCCTCATTATCTGCGGAGGATACAACTCCGAAGGCAACCATTTCATATCATTCAGTATCCGCGCATTCTGTATCCAGAATTCATGTTGATGAACGCCTTCTTTTGGTATTTCATTACCGAAAAGAACAGCTCCCGCAACTTTGGTTCCATGTCCTCCATTAGCCACCAGGTCAGCAACTGAATTATCGCCAGGAATGTAGGAAACAGAAAATATGGAATCGATAGCATCCGTCAACATTCTATGATTCTCTTGTATACCACTGTCTATCACACAAACAGTGGGGCTATTATGGGGAGGAGCTTCAAAATTCAGTTCGATTTCCATCTCCTGGCCGGTTTCAGGATGATCATAGGTCAAGCTATCAAACTCAGTGACATCAAAAAGATACTGATAATTGTTTACCAAGTCTTTCAGGGTAAGACCATTGATTCTTATTCTACAACCAAAACTGTCGTCATAGCTGACAAAAGAACTGACGATTTGGCCACCTGAATCGTTTATAAAATCCCGGAATTCATTCTGCCTTTTATCTTCAAGAATATCCTTTTCGATTTCGAGCGCTGCCACCCGCTGCTGCCAGCGGGAGTAGGCTTCATTATTATAGCGATCGCTTTTCTTCTTGTTCCGTGCCGGCGGCTTGGGAGTCTTCAGGTAGCAGGCGATGCTCACATCGACAAGGATTTCATCTTCATCAGAAATCTGGTCCCATTTTGCTTTAAGGTCTTCTGATAAGATATAATCTACCCTCCATTGCTTACCTGTAATAATCTCCCACAGCTGAGCAGCCTTATCTTTAAATTTTCCTGATTTAGCGACGAACTTGTCAATCTTTTCTTTAAGGCTCTTAAAATTATCAATGGAAGCACCAATAACGAACCCGTCATCGTCTTCAGCGATTACTTCTATACCGAATGAATATAACGATTCGGGGTCAAACAATTTCGCATCCAGTTTTAAGAAGATCGGGATCACCTCTGCATTAGGAAGATCGGGCAACCCGGATTGCTCTCGTTGTTCCATCTCATAGTTCCAATCATCTTTCAGCTTATTGGCATTTTGCTTAAGTGTCCGTCCGTGCGGTCTCCTATTCTGCAAGTTTGCAAGTGTAATCACATCGATCTCCTTTTCAAACTTTCGCTTTTTGTGTTTGTAGGGAGCCGTTATTCTTTTTGGTAGTGGAAGATGTGGAAACTCGGCCATATTACTTTCGCTTATTGAATACCGTATTTTCCTTGATTGCCGATAACAAATGTTCTTGCTTCATTTCTTTCTTACCGCCAATGACTGCCATTTTCGCAGCATCCTGAGCAACTTTCACTACCAGCGCCGAAGAGAATCCTTTGAGCTTTGTTGCGGCAGAACTGAGATTAACATCGTGTTTTCTAATTGAGGACAGAGATTGCTCTAACAATCTGGTAATTTCAACTTTCGATGGCTTGGGCATCTCAATGATTTCATCAAACCTTCTGAACAATGCAAAATCTATGATACCCTCAAAATTTGTTGTCGCTACCAAAATTCCAGGAGCAGAATAGTCTTCAAGCAAATTCAACAGGATATTAACTATCCTGTGCATTTCTCCTACATCCTGACCTTTTGATCTGGCCTTTGCAATGAAATCAAACTCGTCCAAAAGCAGTACACAAGGAACACTTCTGATGGATTCGAACAACTTTTTAAGATTGGATGCCGACTCGCCCAGGTAGGAAGATATAATTGCTTCAAATCTGACTTTAAGAAATGGCAAGCCTATGTTATAGGCAATTCTTTCAGCAGTCATGCTCTTTCCGTTGCCAGGGCTACCATAAAGGAGAATTTTCTGTTTTGGCTTCAGTCCAAAACTTTTCAATCGTTCCCGGGCCACATATTCCCTTTCAATCAGTTTTATTTTTGATTCAATTCCCTCCGGAAGAACCATTTCATGCCGGAGCTTGTCCCTTTCAATGTGCGTTGCTAATGGTATATTGTACCTTTTGTCAGTAGGTATTGTAACGCCCTTGGGCAATAGCGATTTTAATTCTCCGCGGAACGTAGAGTACGAATGAATGTTCTTATTCAGAATTTCCTGAAGCTTGCCAGCTAATTTGGAATGCCCAAGACGACTCTGATCCTCTATTACCTTGTTGGCAATTTTGACGATATCATCATTAGAATCTCCTTCAATAGCTCTGAAAAGGCGGATCAATAATTCCTGGTTCATTGGTCAGTTTCTTAAATATACAATTTCAGGTCAAAAATAGGGATTTGAGATATCAAGAATTGTGAATATATGGTTAGTTGTCAAATATTTACTGACTTGACCGGCAGCAATCGGTCAGGTTACAGACCTTTGCCCCATGTACAAACTAACCCCAAAAGACCTGCGTGCCATCAAACTTGTCAATAAGTACAAGTATGATGACATGGCCACGCGTCTGAAAGATTTTCATCATTTGCTTGATACGATGATCTACCTGAACCAGGAAATGGCCGACACTGAACACCCCATCAAGGAGTGGCAGAAATTCTCCGAGACTCTGCTGATGAAATTTTTCTTTCACGGGCTGACCCTACACCAGGTTTATTCCGGGCTTACATTATCGTCCGGGTATTTTGGAAAGGAGATCAACGGCAAACGTTATCTCGATATTCCGTCCGGCAGGGCCGTACAGCGCTCCATGTTTGAAACCTTCCTGATGTATCATTATATATATATCAACCCGGAAGATGAAAACGTGAAAGAACTGC
Organism: Chitinophagaceae bacterium UBA4411; assembly: GCA_002400415.1. GTDB lineage: Bacteria > Bacteroidota > Bacteroidia > Chitinophagales > Chitinophagaceae > CADEDV01. The sequence continues at coordinate 420,284 of DGQP01000005.1, read as the reverse complement.
GTTACTTTTCCTGGATCTATACCGGTCTTCTCCACCGGCAGGGTTTTCCTTCCAAGACTGATTTTGCAAAAGCGCAAAAACTAAGAGATCAGCAGGAAATGGAAAGACTAAAAGAGATCATTGTTGCGCTGCCAGCTTATTGCCAGTTAACTCCAAACCAACAGCAAGCGTTGCTGAGGGATGGAAGTGCAAAAACCTTTATGCACTGGAGCAAGATCATGGAGGAAACAGGATTTGGCAAGAAAAACCCATTTGTAACGATCTATACTATGCTGAGTGTGTATGCACATTCCGAAGGATTGAGTGCCATTCAGCTCAATCAATCTATTTCTGATCCAAGATTTCAAACAGACCAGGCTAAAATCGATATCCATAATGCGGGGCTTTTAGTGTGCATAATGATTCTGTCGCTCATTAAGATCTTCCCAGTATTGCAAGCAAAGTATGATACACTGGCAGATGAAACAAGATATGACATTGAAATTTTGGCGATGCTGGGGAAAGCGAAAGGTGATGCCTTGGATGCTACCTAACCGTGGCAAATGTGAACATTTGAGGTTTTTATTATCTGGCAAGTTACTTCTCTTAGTTTCGCTTCTATCGCAGCAATCGATTTTTCTTCGCCGTTACCGAATCGTGCTAATTTCAACTCGCTTTCGCAATCTTGACGTACTGCATAAATAGTGGTAATCACCGAAGTGCTTTCATCAGTCATCGACGTATAAGTGATCTGACCTTCAATCATGACTGCTCCCTCGGAATAATTGGTCGAAAATTTAAGGATTAGGTCGCGCTTCTCATTTTTGTGGGTTTTAAAGTGCATAGACAGTTCTTGCCTCGCAGAATCAAACCTACAGCTACCGTTCCAGTCAGGATACTTATCGTTTGTAGTAAAATACTCACAATTTAATACGTTGTCCACTAACCGGGTTTTCAAGACCTTTCGTGCAGTATTACGGACTTGCGTATCCTTTTCAACGTCGTTAATGTATAGGTACCAACAGGAATCAATAAAACCCCGCGGCAATGCAGCCGCTGAAATCATAGGGTCAATAAACATCCTAGTAAAATCTGTGGCATAGAACTTTTGCCCATGCCCAACATCACCAGGCTTCTTCTTATCGCGAATACGGAATTTCAGTTTAGAGTCTCTACTTTTCAATGCAACATAACAAAGCGTACAAAGCGAAGGATTACCACTGGGAATACTATTCCCATATTTCCCATCATTTACTTCGGTTAAAAAACGACTGAAAGATCTCGGGTTGAATTCAAAGTTGTTACCAACAATCTGATTGATAAACTTCAACAATAATGTCTTTTCGTCAGCGCTAAGGTTCTTTGGATCCCTGATTTTTTCAAGGCCCAATCCTGTATTGAAGAAGTCACAAATGACTCTTAAAAGAACCTCTCCGGCATTAATACGTTCAATCCGATCCATACACAAGCAGCTTGTCTTAAACTTGTCTTTAGGTTGTCTATTTTTTGTGAAACTGTTCAGAAAATACCAGTACCTTGTATCAAACTTTATAAAGATGGTATCCGAGTTGAACCTCAAACATTTTGACGACGTGATGAAATACAAAAATCAAAATGTAATTAAAAGAATCTCAAAGGATGCTGAATTCAGTTTTCGGGAGGCACAGGAGATATTTGAAGATACGAAACGATTTTTATACTTATGCGCAACTAGCAAAGGTAGTTTTGTACCTTCTCCCAACATTGATGAAGGCTGGCATGCCTTTATATTGCACACCAAAGATTATCAGGAGTTTTGTGAAACATACCTCGGTAAATTCATTCATCATTATCCTTCGGATGGTCAGACCGATAGAGACAGAGATATCTCAATGATAACTAACACAGTCAAATCAGCGAATATGCTTTTCGGGCCCCTCTCAACAAATTGGCATTATCCCCAGGATATTCTCGCTTTTGCTGGGGACTGCAGCGATAAGCCTTGTAATAACTGCTCCAATACTTCCAGCTGCCAGTCATCCGACCAATAATTGAAATCATGTTTCAAAAAAAGCAAGTTGTCCCAAACTTGTCTTTATGGTGGCTTTCTGTTGTCCGTCAATCTTTGTCTTTAGAGCTAGTCAATTTTAAATTCGTGTAAGGGTATAAAACAACCCGGATTAATTATGAATTTAAAAACTAAATTCTCACCGACTTTGCAGGCAAAGTTTGTGAATGAAGATCTCTGGAACAAAATCCTCAACCTTAACCTCAATCTGATTTATGATCGGCTGGTCATAAAACATGGATGGGAAAAGGAAAGAGCAACCGATGCGATCGATGGGTATCGCAAATTCCTTTACATAACCAATATGTATGGAAAGCCGGTTTCTCCTACCCAGGATGTGGATTTTGTATGGCATGAACATATCCTGCATACGAACAAGTACGCGATGGATTGCCAGAAGTTGTTCGGCGCATTCCTTCATCATTTTCCAACACCCTCTCAATGGAAAGAAAATAAAAGCGCTGATGCTAACTGCAGCCATCCTTGTTGTAACCACAAAGATTGCTGCAATGACAATCCCTCCAAAAGCAAGGTGACCCAAACCTGTATTAACAAACTGGCCTCAATTACAATGGCCGATTGTGATGGCGACGGGCCTGCACCTGGAGGATGTGCACCGATAGGTGGAAGTGATACCTATTGTAGCGGCACGACCAATACCCGCATGGCTGGTAAGTTCATCGATTTTGATAACCCGGACATCAACGAGGTATCAAAAAGTGAGTTCTTTCTGGATGTCGCAAATGTTTTCTTTGCCAATTAACATGAGGTTTAGTACAGACAGAACGTGACCACTAACTTCGCCTTAATTCAGTTTCTGCATTGATTGGAGTGAAATAAAAAATTGCTCCAATCATTTTTTTTTGAAGCGGCTTTACTTATCCGTTTAAGAGATTCTTCTGGAGATATTTATCTACAAACTCATCAACTTCGGCAGCCTTATCAAACTTGTTCTCAAACCATTCGAGAACTTTCTTCCGACTAAACTTGTATCTTTTACCAATTCTAAAACTTGGAATATCCCCAGACTTAGCATTGGCATAAATGATATGATACGGCAACCCTATTAAGGTTACCACATCTTTAACAGTCAATAATTGATTATCGCGACTGACACCCGTACAATTTTGAGGAATTTGGTGATGCACTAACCGCTTAAGCACTCGAACTGATGCTTCCAATTCACTGATCCTAGCCTCAAGCCTCTGAAAATATTCCTGGTCCATCAAAATTATTTTAAATCTTAACCTTGGCTGATGCCCTTACCCTGATATGATCAGATACCTTCGCATAAATCTGGGTCGTTTTAACATGTTTATGATTCAACATCTTACTTACTACATAGATATCCTCGCCACTTGAGATTAACGATGTAGCATAGGTATGTCTGAAATTGTGGAACGAAATTCTTTTTGTTATTGCTGCATCAAAGCACCACTCCTTCACAATCCTATTCGTTCTGGAATAGGTAAGATCCTTAAATATAACTTCGTCATGCTCCTTCTTCTCTCCCAGTAAACTTACAGCTTGATCGCTTACATAATGCTTAAAAGGGGTTTTGGGTTTGGGATCTATAATCAAAAAATACCAGGAATTAAGCTGAGCTTCAAAATAAAGATCTTTCCACTTAAGAATTTTAATAGCGCCATATCTCATCCCTGTTAAAATAGAGAACATTGAAACCCTATAGACCAATTCATCCTCACATGGTGTTGATTTTAGTTTTTCTATCTCGTCTGAGTTGAGAAATTCCCTTTGTCTTTCTTGATTCCTGATCCGATCAACACGTTGTGTATAATCTTCCATAAGATAATTGTCTTTAAAAGCTTTTTCAACCAGGGTAAGGAACTTATCGAAATAGGATGAAGCACTATTAACATCAAGCTTCGCCGTCTTCGATTTCAGACTATTTGTAACTAACAAATATTCCCGGAATCGTTCCAGGAAGAATTTATCAACTTGTCGAAATTTGAGGTGTGGGCCACAAAATCTTGTCAGGTATTTTAATGTGCTGTTATAATGAACCACATCAGTTCCAGCCCGTGCTTTACCTAATATGAAACTCTTTGCGTAGTTAATAAAGTCGCCATTCAAAACATCTTTATTAAATAGTTGATTCTCCTCCATCGCCAAAGAGTTCATTCGCTTGAAGTAGATCTTTTCCGCTATTTCCTTACTTAAGGCATTACTCTTTCTTTCAAAATCGGTCTTTGGCTCTTTGATAAGATGTAGACCTAAAAACTCTCTCCTGGTGTGAACTTTCTTGATGGGATTCCAAACTGGCGGATAATAATCAATATATAGACTAATTGTGCCGCTACGGTTCTTTTTCTCTCTTAGTTTTCCTCGCATATTTCTTACTCACTAATGGCGGCGAATGTACTGGGCAAAAACCTAAAGAGATTGTGAAATAGCTAGCTGTTCTTGTGATTTCTATTTGTACCTCGTAAAATTTGACGTTATGGGTACATATGAGGTACTAATTATTTTAAAACTGTCTCCTGGAATCAAAAATCCTATTGATTACCATAGACTTAACTTTTCCAGTTCCGTTGAAATAGGAAATTTCAGAAAATAAAACTACTTGAATGTGAGTGTGTTACGAAGATCACTTTCCGATACAAAACTTACTAAAAATATAATCCAGCATATCATCATTGGTCACTTCGCCAGTGATTTCCCCAAGATAATGGAGGCAGCGGCGGATGTCAAGAGATAATAAATCTCCCGGCAAATTATTATCAAGACCCTTACGAATTTCTGCCAGTGATTTTTCTACTTCTTTCAGGGCATGGTAGTGACGGGCATTCGTGACGATAGTGCTCTCGGTATTTACACGGCCCCGGAGGACTGTATCTACCATTTTTTGCTTCAATACTTCTGTATGCAGGTGTTGTTTGGCCGAAATAAAAACGACTTTATCCAGGTCAGTAAATTTTGCTTTTGCATCTTCTTCCCCGGCTATATCAATTTTGTTAGCCACCAGCAAATAATTGAGTTGCTGCTGTTTGATTTTTTCTTTCAGCATTTCAATTGCAGGTCTAGTATCGCTGGCATCAAACAGGAACAACACCAGGTCGGCCTGTTTCATTTTTTCAAGACTTCTTTCTATCCCGGCCGATTCAATTATATCGCCGGTATGCTCCCTGATACCTGCTGTATCAATAAGACGGAAAAGGATTCCGTCTATATTAAGCACTTCCTCAATAGTATCCCTGGTTGTGCCGGGAATTTCACTTACAATTGCCCGGTCTTCCTGTAACAAAGCATTCAGCAATGTTGATTTACCCGCATTGGGTTTACCGATAATTGCAACGCTGACTCCATTCTTTATCACATTGCCCAATTGGAAAGAAGCTGTGAGCCTGGTGGTTGTATCACTCATCTCCGTAACCAGCTCATAGAATTGTTTACGGTCCGCAAATTCCACATCTTCCTGCGAGAAATCCAGCTCCAGTTCTATGAGTGCTGAGAACCGGATCATTCTTTCTCTCAATGCTTTTAATTTTTCCGAAAAACCTCCCCGCATCGTATGTATTGCAGCTTTGCGGGCAGCAGTAGTATTACTGGCAATCAGGTCAGCTACTGCTTCAGCCTGTGCAAGGTCAAGCTTACCATTTAAAAAAGCCCTTTGTGTAAACTCCCCCGGCTTTGCCAACCTGGCCCCCTTTTGCAGGCAGGCTTCAATAATTTGTTGCTGCACAAAAGGAGAACCATGGCAGCTTATTTCAATCACATCTTCTCCGGTATATGATCGTGGTGATTTATAAAGAGAAACCACCACCTCGTCTAATACCTCGTCTCCCTGCTTTAAAAATCCGACATGCAAGGTATGAGATGATTGCCGGGTAATATCCTTTGAAGGAAACAATTCATTAATAATAGCGAAAGCTTTTGTGCCGCTGATGCGTATCACCCCAATAGCTCCTATTCCCGGTGCAGTGGCCAGGGCCACAATTGTATCATCCCATCCTGCCAATTGATTCATTGTTCAAAAATAGATGTGAATGGTCATCTGGTAAAAACAAAAAATCCCCCGGATAACCGGGGGATTTTGAATGATATTATTATCAGCTGAGATTATTCTGAAGCCACAACGAATGTGATGGGCTGTTTACGGTAGGCTTTAACAGGGCGTCCATTTTGAATGGCTGCAACCCAGGCTGGCCCTTTGCGGATAATTTTTACAGCTTCCTCTTCCATTCCGTACCCGTGGTTACTCAGTGCTTTTACGTCACTGATATTACCTGATTTATCTACAATGAACTGTACCCAGACGGTATAAGTTCCTTCCGGAGCGCCATTGTCAACAGGTGTATTCGGGTTCAGGTTTCTTTCTAGGTATTTTCTCCAGGCTCCTTCACCACCTTTGAAAGAAGCTTCAATCTCCACTTTTTCAAATATCTTATTTTCATCTTCTTCCTTCTTTTCCTCAATCACCTGTTTTCCCTGGTCAATTTCCACAGGAGTGGCGATACCCTCATCTTTGATACCCTCCTGACTTACTTCAGCAATCTTGGTTTCCTTTAATTCCTCCACTACGGGTGGTGGTTCTTCCACTTCCTCATCCTTTACGATCTTGGGAGGCGTGAATTTAGTCATTTCGATCTTGGGAGGTTCTGGTGGTTTTGGCGGTGGCGGAGGGGGTGGTTCAGGCTTATCTTCTTCCTGCTTCAGGTCCTGGATAGTTACTTCTTTGATATCCAGATTCTCCTTATTATCGCTTTTCAATGAACTGGCCAGAACAGATCCTAACAGGGCCAGAAGAGCTACCGATGCCGTGATAATCAGAGCCCCGGTAATCCGCCTGTTGTAGGTCTTACGCAGTTCATAAGCGCCGTAATCCTTGTTCCTTCCTTCAAAAAGGAGGTCCAGAAGATCGGAGGACAATATCTTATTTGCGTCCATGCTTAAGTTGTTTTAATAAATTAGATGCTTTTCGTTTTACATTCCACAACTAAATCCAGCTTTTATTGGCCTTCAGTTGCCTTTACCATGGCCAGCTCGGTATCCGATATTTTTACCACGGCAAAGCGTTTTACGGCATTGATGGTCATTTCATCCAGGATATCCACGGCATTTTTGTATGTGGCTTCAGCAGTAGGCTTAATAACTACAACAAAATCCCTGTCTAAAGCCGCTTTTTCCCAGTTTTTATCTCCCCGGTCTTTTGCCTTTTGCTTGATTTCCTCATCCCGTGCTTCGGGCCGGTAGTTCTTAATCACCTCCTGCCTTTTTTTGATAATCTCCTCCCTGATACCCTTAAAAGTAGTGGATTTGAAAATAGCAGAGGCATTTTCCTGGGTCAACTCCCCTTCATAATAAAAAACCTGGTTATTCTTACCGAGCAATATGGTCAGGGCACCTGATTGCTTAATCTTGGTTTCATCTTCTTTCTTTTCTGACTCCTTGGGCATATTGAGATCCATGGTTGTGGGAGAGCTCATTGTTGCCGTAAAGATGAAGAAAGTGATCAGCAAAAAACCCAGATCCACCATCGGCGTCATGTCCACACGGGTGGAAAGTTTTTTGGCCTTCTTCACACCTGGTCCTTTTTTGTGGCCGCTATCGCCACCACCAGTATCTATACTTGCCATAATTTTTAAATTTAGGATTAAAAAAATATCCTTTCTTACCTTATACGTTCTTTGTACAATTCAGTGCCTTCCGGTGCTTCTTCCCTGGAAGTAACAAGATTGTATTTAAATTCCTCATTTTTCCGCAGTGCATTAATGACTGCCTCAAAAGTGGGATATTTCGAATTGTTGTCCCCTTTGATCAGGTAAAGAAGTTTCTCGCCGGCAAATACTTTTTTAGCAGCTCCAATCCACCAGATCAGTTCATTATTCAACGTATCCAATACAGGAATACCCGGTTGCTTGAACCTTTCCTGTTCGGCACCTGGCAGATCCAAAAATCCTTTAAGTGATCCGAAAGGGACACCGATAATCGGGGCGGCCTTAAAACTCTGTATTTCTTTAGGCGTTAAGTTAAGCGTCCTGCTGGTATTCAGTTCCTCCACCACTTCTCCGATCTTCGAATTTGATTTATCTTTTGGAGCTGATATATTCAGAAAAACCCTGCTGTCCGCATCAATTGTGATAAGAACAGAATTTTCTTCTTTTAATATATCTGAAGAAACCGAATTAGGAGTTTCTACCGGAACCGGTTCAGCAGGTTTAAATTTTGTTGCCATAATGAAAAAGGACAGGATCAGGAAGGCTATGTCCACAAAGGGTGTCATATCCGTATCCGTACTCTTTCTTGGAATTTTAACACTTGGCATGTCTTACTTCATTTTAGTATTAGATGAATAGTTTCTGAAAATCCACAAGCTATTCAACTCTTATTTGTAAAGAGAAGCAAAGCTTTGTGTCAGGGTGAAACCTGATTCATCAATACCATATGTGATAGAGTCAATCTTGGTAGTGAAAATGTTGTACATAATCAGGGCAAGGGCTGATGTACCGATACCTAATGCCGTGTTATACAGGGCCTCAGAGATACCAACCGCCAGAGCACTGGAGTCAGATCCGCCACCGGATTCACCCAGCGCAGCGAATGATTTGATCATCCCGATTACCGTACCCAACAGGGCCACAAGTGTACCTACTGAAGTAATGGTGGAAAGAAACACAAGGTTTTTTTGCAGCATAGGCAGTTCTAACGCTGTAGCTTCTTCCACTTCCTTTTGAATTGACAATACTTTTTGTTCAGTATCCAGACCGGTTTCATTGATCATTTCTTTGTAACGGCGCAGACCTGCTTTCATTACATTACCAACAGAACCTCTTTGTTTATCGCATTCAGATAAAGCAGCATCCACGTTGCGGTTAGCCAGGTGATACTGTACTTTACGGATAAAATCAGAAATAGAACCACTACCCAGCGCTTTACGGATAGTAAGCAGACGCTCAATTGAGAATACGATTACCATTAATAACATACCAATCAGTAATGGTACGATAATACCACCTTCATAGATCCTGTGGAAAGCGCCTTTAGGACCCTTATGTTCTGGCCAGAACCATCCTTCTTTTGCCGGATCAGTAAATCCATCTGGATTACCAATGATAAACCTCCAGATACAATAGCCTGCCACAATACAAACAATCGGAGCGATCCATGAGATAATGTTACTGCTTTTTTTAGGTTGAACCGAAGTAGCCTTAACGGATGCAGTTGGTTTAGTCTCTGCCATGATCTTAATTTTTTAGTTTTTTTAAAAGTTAAATACTAATCCAGAATTAGGAATTACAATGCTAACAAAAAAGTTTATACAAAAATCTAACTTTCGCAGTTTTTCTGCGAAAGGGCTTCAAGTTAAGGATTTTTTCATATGCTGCAACTCCCTGCAAGATAATTTGATAACAATTTTACTGGCGAAATTCGAAGACTGAATCCCGGTCAATTCTGCTGCATCCTTATTCATACCGTAAGGCATCTATCGGGTTCAGTTTTCCTGCTTTCCAGGCCGGGTATAACCCCGCAGCTAAACCCACCAGCGTGCAAATAACAATTCCATACAAAACCCAGTTCCAGGGCACTACAAATCCCGTATTCAGTACTTTAGAAAAGAGGTTGCCGACCATAATACCGAGAACGATACCAAAAAGAGCACCAAGTAAACTGATAATGATGGCTTCCAGCAGGAACTGGCGTCTTACCATTTTGCTTTTTCCCCCGATTGCCTTAATCAGACCAACCTCCTTGGTTCGTTCAGAAACCGATACGAGCATGATATTCATCAACCCGATAGCAGCACCAATCAATGTAATAAAACCAATCACTGTTGCTGAGATCGTCAAAAATCCAAGGCTGTTCATTGCTTTTTCAGCAACACTGTCACTCCGGTCCAGCACGAAATTGTTTTCCTCCGTAGTATTTAGTTTACGGATTGCCCTGAATGAACCCTCTGCTTCCCCCATTGCCGCCGGTACGTCCAGGATATCTTCGGTCATCACTGCTATCACGCAAGAAAAACCGGAAGGAAAATTCCGGTCGGAATTCTTATAGGTTGTTATCACCACATTATCCCTGCTGAAACCAAATGTGGAGCCCCGGCTTTCCAATACCCCGATTACCCTGTAAGGGATATTATTCAGCCTTACCACCGCATTCTCTGCCCGCTCAATGCCTTCTTTGAATAATTTTTGGGCTACATCATATCCAAGTATACATACATTTCTTCCCGTCTGCACATCAAGCCGGTTCAGGTTACGGCCAAAGGCAAGTGAGAACCCATTTAATAAAAGATAATTATCATCACCTCCAAACATCGTTACATTCGGGCTTGTTTTCCTGGCTTCATAAGAAACAATGTTGCTGCGGTTGCCAAATACAGAGATACTTTTAGTGGACGGGAATCCAAACCTGTTGACGAATAGTTCTGCTTCATCGAGTGTGATTTTTTTATCCAGGTTGGATTTTTTTTCCTTGCGGCTTCCTTTTTTAGAGAGTTTGACATCTGAATTACCGCCACCACCGAAACGGATATTTCTTTCCTTGTACCGGATCGTGAAGGCATTCGCACCCATGGTGGAGAAACTCTCCGTGAATTTCTGGTTCATGGCTTTGATAGCAGTAATGATACCCACCAGTGCCATAATGCCAAATGCAATAATGGCAACAGTTAATCCCGTCCTCAGTTTATTACCCCGGACAGTACGGAAAGCCAGCGAAAGGACATCACGAAAGTTCATGCTCAGAATTGGCTTCTAAGGTAAACAAAGAAGCCAGATAAAAATATGATTCGGTATGAACGGCGGATTAAAAATAAAACCAGTGCAGCAACAGGTCGGGGAAAATGCCCAGCAATATTACCAATGCTGCAAGGATGACTAATGTCCCTCTGAAGACCGGGGTGGTTTCAGGAGCTTTGGCATCATCTCCTTCTTTAAAATACATAGCTTGTATCACCCGGAAATAATAATAAACACTGACTGCAGCCATCAGGATAGCAAAAATGGCCAGCCATAATCCCTGCGGAGTGGCAATGGTAGCTTTCAGCATATAGAATTTTGCCAGGAAACCGGCGGTCAATGGTATGCCGGCAAGAGATAATAAGAAAACTGTAAGAGAACCGGCTACCAGCGGATCTTTTTGAGCCAGCCCGTTAAACCCGTCAAATGTATAGTCATTCATCCTGGCCAGCACCGCGAAAATACCAATCGTTGCAAAACTGTAGGCAGTTACATACAACAGGATACCTTCTTTGGCATCCGTATTCATGGCATAGAGTGACAATAACATAAAACCGGCCTGCGCTATACTCGAATAAGCCAGCATTCTCTTTACACTTTGCTGGAAAACAGCAGTGATATTACCAATGAATAAAGTGGCCGCTGTAATAACAGCAATCCATAGCTGCCATTGAGCTCTTAATGTACCAAATGCTTCATCAAATAACCGGATAAAAGCTATAAATACCGCCGCTTTCACAATTGTGGCCATAAAAGACGTAAACACGGTAGGAGCCCCGTCATACACATCCGGTGTCCAGAAATGAAAAGGCGCTGCTGAAGCTTTAAATGACATGGAGAATAATAACAGGATCATACCTGCCACCAGCAACACAGATGGTTTATCGGTAACCAGGTTCGCTCCTTCTGTACTGAATGTTCCTTTTGCTCCATAAATCAGTGCAATACCCATCAGCATCAACCCGGTTGAAAAAGCGCCCAGCAGTAAGTACTTCAGGGACGCCTCGTTGCTTTTCAGGTTTCTCTTATCAGTACCTGTTAAAATATAGAGCGGGATAGAAATGATCTCGATACCGAGAAATAATATCAGCAGGGATTTGAAGGAAGATGTCAGCGTAATGCCGCATAGAATAAAGAAGATCAGTGCAAAATATTCGGCATAGTTCACTCCCACTTTCTCCATATCTTTTGCTGTCAGTAGGAAGTAAAGTAACGCTGATACAAAAACAATCGTATTGAAGAAAAGGGCCAGCCGGTCAAAATACATCATTCCGTTTACATTGACCTTAAAGAAAGCAGTACCATAGGTCTCAAGTACGTTGCTCACCAGCAACAGCAGTATGCCGGCAATGGCTAGATTGCGGACAGCACTCTTCTGTTTCAGCAGAATACCACTGAACATCATAACAACACCGAAAACAGCCGAAAGAATTAATGCGTTCATACAAACCTGTTACTTATTGCTTGCGTAATAAATGACTAATATCCATTTTATTAACCAGGACCTGTGACAATTCATCTGTAATATTTAACAATCCCTGCGGGTATACCCCGAACCAGAATATAAGGATCACAATGACCCCCATTGCAAGTTTCTCGTTCAGCTTGATGTCCTGTGCGTTTGCAGTCACTGTTGTCAGCTCTCCAAAAAATATCTTACGGATCATATTCAGTGTATACACCGCGGCAAGGATGATACCCATACCGGCAAATACGGTAAAAAGAATAGCATAGAGATAAGATGTTTTGGCAGACAGTAAACTATTAAACATCAGAAATTCGCCCGCAAAAGCATTGGTAAGAGGTAGTGCAATATTGGCTAATGCCACAATCACAAAAAAGATAGCCATTACCGGTGCCTTTTGTGCCAGGCCTCCCAGTTCAGATAGTTTACGGGTGCCGTATTGCCGTTCTATTACTTCCACCATAATCCACAAACCAATAATATTGATACCATGGTTGAACATTTGGATCATCACTCCCTGCATACCACTTTTATTTTCTGCAAAAAGTGCCATACACATCAGCCCGATATGCGCAATGGAAGAATAGGCAATCAGCCGTTTGATATCATCAGAACGGATAGCAATGAGTGAAGCATATACAATACCGATCACTGCCATAGTCATAACGGTGTCCCCGTTTTGCCAGGAAGCAAAAGGCAAGACAGGTAATAACCAGCGGATCACACCCAGTAAACCCATCTTCACCATAATCCCGCTAAGCACCATCGTAGTGGCTGTTGGTGATTGCTCGTAGGCATCGGGCTGCCAGGTGTGGAAAGGCCAGACGGGCATTTTAACCGCAAAAGCCACAAAGAATAACCAAAAAACCCAGGACTGTGTACGAACTGGCAAACCAAGATTGTAAAATGATTGTAACGAAAAAGAATGATCCGGTGTTTGTGATTGCAGGTATAAAATACCAACCAGCATCAATACTGACCCGACAAACGTATATATAAAGAACTTGAAGGTTGCTTTGATCCTTCTCTCGCCACCCCATTGAGAAGCGAGGAAATACATCGGTATGAGTGCCAGTTCCCAGAAGAAATAAAATAATAGGGCATCCATGGCCACAAAAACACCCATCAGACCCGCCTGCCCGAGCAGCATGAGTGCGAAAAAGTTATTGGCTTTCTTATACTGGCTGTGCCAGGTGCTTACAAAAATCAGGGGGAAAGAAATAGCGGTCAGTAAACAAAGTAATTGACCCATCCCGTCCACTTTTACAGAGAAGCTGCTGCCTATCGTTTGTAACCATTGTGCTTTGTGAGACAGGTGGGTATCATCATTCATCACCGTCAGTCCTAACAATGACACCGCCAGTGTAGCCACAGATGCCAGCAATGCCCAGGAACGGGCTGTCTTTTCATCTTTAATAAAGAATGTCACCAGTCCGGTCAGTAAAGGAAGCAGTATCAGTAAAACAGGGATCATATTATTTTTCTATAACCAGTTATTTTCTCAAAAAGAATTGCACTACAAAAACCAGCAGCATACCCAGCACCATCAGCAGCACATAACTGCCTGCCTGGCCACTTTGCAACAAACGAAGCTGGCGGCTTCCATAAGTCACTGCTTTGCCCACTCCGTTCACCAGCCCATCAATCACCGATTTCTCGATCACTGATTTCAGGAAACCTCCGAATTGATGCAGGGGATTCACAATGATCTTATCGTACAACTCATCCACATACCATTTATTTTCCAGCAGTTTTCCAAAACCTGTTGCTTCCGTACGCTGGTAATTCCGGAATTTCATCCACGCAAAAACAATCATGAAAAGTAC
>DGQP01000005.1:4626-406242 GCA_002400415.1 Chitinophagaceae bacterium UBA4411 | reverse complement strand
GAAAGAACAGCAAGGATGATCAATGGAATGGTCATGGCAGCCGGACTTTCATGCAAATGATGTTCCTGCTCCTGTGTGCCTCTGAATTTTCCGCTGAAAGTGATAAACAATAAACGGAACATATAAAAGGCAGTCAGCATAGCCGTGAACAAAGCAATGCCATATAATATTTTATTATGTTCAAAAGCACTCAGCAGGATCGCATCTTTGGAAAAGAAGCCACTGAAAGGAGGTATACCTGAGATTGCAATACAACCAACCAGGAAAGTAACATAAGTAACGGTCAGCTTTTTACTCAGCCCGCCCATATTGCGGATATCCTGTTCTCCCCCCATCGCATGGATCACACTACCACTGCCGAGGAATAATAAGGCTTTGAAGAAGGCATGTGTCATCACATGAAAGACAGCCGCTACATAATTGCCGGTTCCTAATGCCAGGAACATAAAACCCAACTGACTGACAGTTGAATAGGCCAGCACTTTTTTAATATCGTTTTGTTTCAAGGCTATTGTTGCTGCTAATAAAGCCGTTGCCAATCCTACTATCGCCACCACATTCATCGTCACGGCAGACATGGAGTACAAAATGTTACTCCTGGCGATCATGTAGATACCGGCTGTTACCATCGTAGCCGCATGGATCAGAGCAGACACCGGCGTGGGACCCGCCATGGCATCCGGCAGCCAGGTGTATAACGGTATCTGTGCACTTTTACCGGTAGCTCCAATAAATAACAATAGTGTTATTACAGTTATATCAACCGGCTTGAAGGCCCTGAATTCCACTTCCCCTTTTGCTACAGCAAATACATCATTGAAATTAACACTGCCGGCCCTGCTGATGATCCAGAAAATAGCGATCAGGAAAGCAAGGTCACCAATACGGTTCATGATAAAGGCCTTATTGGCCGCTTTATTATATTCCGGCTTTTTAAACCAGTACCCGATGAGCAGGTAAGAACAAAGCCCCACTCCTTCCCAGCCGATGAACAGGATGACATAGTTGGCTCCCATTACCAGCAACAGCATCGAGAACACAAACAGGTTCAGGTAAGCAAAGTATCTTCCGAAATGTTCTGGCTTTTCCTCATGCATATATGATGTGGAATACACGTGGATGAGAAACCCAACGCCTGTAATGATCAGTAAGAAAATAGAAGACAGCTGATCAATCTGGAAAGCAAAAGGAATAGTAAGGTCGCCAACTTTAATAAAATCGAAGTAGTTTGCTATATGCGTATTCCCGCCTTTCACCTGCAAAAACACCCAGACACTCAGTACAAAAGAAGCAAGAATAACGCCACTGCCAATCAGCCCGATCAGTGATTTGGATAAATGCTTTCTTCCCAGCCCGTTGATCAGAAAACCAATCAATGGCAACAGCGGAATCAGGTAAACTATTTGTAAAGCGTTCTGCATATTCAGCTATATGCTATTAGCTATCAGCTAACAGCTGTATTTTAATGTTTTAACCGGTTCAAAAAGTTCACATCCACCGAGTGGATATTCCTGTACATCATCACGATGATCGCCAGCCCCACACTTACTTCTGCCGCGGCCACCACCATGATAAAGAATACGAATAGCTGTCCATCTGTGCCCGCAGTGGCATTGACAGCAACATTCGCCGCATGATGCATCTTCGAAAAAGCCACCAGCAATAAATTCACTGCATTCAGCATTAATTCAATGCACATAAAAATGATGATGGCATTGCGTCGCGTCAGTACACCCACTATACCAATAGCGAATAAAGCGAGTGACAGAAATATGTAATAATTTATCGGCATACCTTTTTTAAGCTTTGAGCCCTGAGCGATCAGCTGCGAGCCTTTCTTATGGCTCATAGCTTACAACTAACGGCTTTCTTTATTCTTTCTTCCCAATCACCACAGCTCCCACCATCGCACTCAGGAACAATACACTGCTGATTTCGAATGGCACCACATAATTGGTGAATAATTCCTTCCCGAGATTTTTTATTAATCCAATATTTCCTGTATTCACTTCCGCCAGTTTGTCTTTAGCCTCAGTATCTTTTAGTGCTGCCACCAGTACCAGTAATAAACACCCACCCGAAACGGCACCAGCCAGTTTCAACCATTTATTCTTCTGCGGTTCTGTTTCTTTGTTCAGGTTCATTAACATGATCACAAAAAGAAACAATACCATGATGGCACCCGCATATACAATGATGTTCACAATTGCCAGGAACTGCGCATTCAGTAAAATATAATGACCGGAAATAGCAAAGAAGGTAACGATCAGCCACAATACACTGTACACCGGGTTTTTACTGGTGATCAGCATCAGTGCACTGAACAGGGCCACAACCGAGAGGAACCAGAATAATATTTGCGTAATGTTCATTCTAAAAAGCAGTTAATACGATGCCTGTATTAATTCATTTGTTCTTTTGCTGCCCTGTCTCCCAATGCCTTCTTATATTCTTCTGGCTGTGTCACGGGGTTAGGTATCAGCAATTCATCTTTTTTATAAATAAATCCTTTTCGTCCATAGTTGGCCGGTGCAAAGGTCTGTGATAAATAGATCGCATCCTTCGGGCAAGCCTCCTCACACAAACCACAGAAAATGCAGCGCAGCATGTTGATCTCGTATTTTGCTGCATATTTCTCCTCCCGGTACAAATGCTCTTCTTCCGGCAACCGCTCAGCCGCTTCCATAGTAATCGCTTCTGCCGGACAGGCCACAGCACATAACCCGCAGGCGGTGCAACGTTCACGGCCCTGCTCATCCCGGTTCAGCACATGCAAACCCCTGAACACCTGTGAAAAAGTCCTTTTCTGCTCAGGATAATGTATGGTCGCCTTTCTTTTAAAAAGGTGACTGATCGTAATACCCATACCCTTCACGATATTCCAGAGATAGATGCTCTCCAGGAAAGTCATCGGC
The DNA here is from genome assembly GCA_002400415.1 of Chitinophagaceae bacterium UBA4411. Classification (GTDB taxonomy): domain Bacteria; phylum Bacteroidota; class Bacteroidia; order Chitinophagales; family Chitinophagaceae; genus CADEDV01. The sequence continues at coordinate 403,327 of DGQP01000005.1, read as the reverse complement.
TTACGGTCTACAGGTTTTGCTCTTTGTGTTAATTGCATGCCCCTGGCCCCTAAAGGGGTATTTTTTTTAAGTTCGCAAATATATATTTAATATACCAAGCTACAGTACTACTATCATCATCTCTTGTGTCACTCACTTCATCGTTCTGTAATTCAATTCAACAACCCATCCCAAATTCCTGTAGCGATTCATTTCTTTCTTAACCTCAATAAAGGCTTTCCCAATTTTAAATCTTTAAAGCCCCTCTTGCGGAGGGCCTGCCTGCCGGTAGGCAGGGTTTGGGGAGGCCTATTTTTTCAGCCACAGCATTACAGCTGCCGTAATGATCATATTCACCAGTGCCAGCGGTATCAGTTTCTTCCAGCCCAGGTTCATCAGCTGGTCATAGCGGAAACGGGGTATCGTCCAGCGTATCCATAAGAATACAAACAGGAAGAACGCCACCTTGGTCATAAACACACTGAAACTGATCAGCGTCATCAGCCACGGGGCTAATCCCCAGGAGGCTTCATTTACAAATGGTATATCATAACCTCCGAAATACAGGGTCGTCATCACCGCACTGCTGATGAACATATTGATGTATTCAGCAAACAAATAAAATCCCAGTTTCATGGACGAATACTCCTGGTGATATCCAAAGTTCAGTTCATTTTCTGCCTCCGGCAGGTCAAAGGGTGTTCGATTACATTCGGCCAGGGCACAAACAAAAAAGATGATAAATCCAAGCGGCTGGTAAATAATATGCCAGCCATGCTCCACCTGGTTCGCCACGATCTCACTCATCTTCAGTGATCCTGTCATAAACAGCACAGCGATCAATGCCAATCCCATCGGCAACTCGTAAGATACCATCTGTGATGCACCACGAATAGCCGCCATCAGGGAGAATTTATTATTGGATGCCCAGCCACCGATCATAATTCCATATACACCCACACTTACAATACTAAACACCAGTAAGATACCCATATCCACATCAGCCACCTGCATCGGAATGATGCCGCCATCTCCTTTCACGAAAGGAGCTGCCCAGGGAATTACTGAACTGGTCAGTAAGGCCGTAATCATGGCCAGACCCGGCCCTAATATGAAAAGGTATTTATTAGAGGCAAGCGGTATGATCTCTTCCTTGAAGAATAATTTACCACCATCGGCTAAGGGTTGAAGGATACCAAAGGGACCTGCCCTGTTCGGACCGATACGGTCCTGCAACCAGGCGGCCACCTTTCTTTCTGCATACGTCGTGTACATTGCAATAAAAAAGGACAACCCTACGATACAGGCTATCAGTATCACTTTTTCTAAGATCAGCCACCAGTCAATTGCCAGTAAATACATGTTCAGTTATTATGGTTCTTTCTTTTCAAATGTCTTGCTTGTTGCCGGACCGGGTAATGCACTCAACTCTACTGAATTCACATCGCTGACACTGTGAATATCCATTAATAATTTTGGCTGCCGGCCACCCATTACTTCCGGCAGTGTTTCATTCGGTTTTTTCAGTCCTACATAGTGGCCCTGTGAAATAACAGAATGACGGCTCACTTTAGTTGGCCCTTCTATGGTCCAGTCACTTACTTTCTTCCTTTCAAAACGGCAGGTATTGCAGATCCAATCATGCACTTCGCCCCATTCATCTTTCCGGGCAGTCACTCTTAACACTTCATCCCCTCTCATCCACAACTGCACTTTACCGGAGCATTTATCACAACTGCAATGCGCATCTACCGGTTTGGTAAACCATACCCGGTTCTTAAAGCGGAATGTTTTATCAGTCAGGGCACCTACCGGGCAAACGTCAATCACATTACCGATAAAATCATTATCCAGACTCTTTTCAATATAAGTAGCGATCTCCGCATGGTCACCCCTGTCCAAAACCCCATGCACCCTTTTATTTGTTACCTGGTCAGCAGTGAACACACAACGATAACAGAGAATGCACCTCGTCATGTGTAATTGTATATAAGGGCCGAGGTCATGCTTTTTAAATGTACGGCGGCTGAATTCGTAACGGGTGCCTTCCTTTCCATGCTCATAGCCAAGATCCTGCAAGTGACATTCACCGGCCTGGTCGCAAACCGGGCAATCCAGTGGATGATTGAGTAATAAGAATTCCACTACGCCATTTCTTGCATCCACCACCCGGGAACTCGTAATATTTTTTACGATCATGCCATCCATAACATTGGTACGGCAGGAGGCTACCAGCTTGGGCATCGGTCTCGGATCAGCGGTTGAACCTGCAGCCACTTCCACCAGGCAGGTACGGCATTTACCACCACTGCCTTTCAGCTTGGTATAATAACACATCGCAGGCGGTGCCACATCACCACCGATCTTACGGGCCGCCTGCAGGATACTTGTTCCCGGCTCCACTTCCACCGTGATGTTGTCGATGGTTACTTTAAATAATTTTTTCTCTTCAGACATTTTTCAATTCATTTATATCTGTTCCATACTGTTTATCCAACAGATATTTTACCATATCCCTTAGTTTCAGGACTGGCTTATATCCCCTTTGTTCCGATTTTTTCACCAACTCCTTAAACAACCTTATGAATCTGTCATCATTTTTTGAATCGGTAGTCTTGGTAATATGATTCAAATCGCCAACCGATTCCGCATTAATTCCAAAGTCTGTTAGTTTAACGTCCAACTCCCCGGCAACTTTCATTATCCATTTCTCAATCACCGGCATCATTTGAATAAAATAATGATGCTTCCCTTTTCTCTTGAACAACCTGAAATATTCCTCAAATCCACCAGTGTCTATCCTATCACACTCATTAGTTATAAATTCTATATCCCGCCTATCTTTGTCAATTACTGCCACACAAAACCGGTTATCAAACTTCTCCCTTACTTTCTTAACTACTGTTGCGTTTCCTTTTGTGTGATTAACCCCATCTTTTCCAAACTGCAATAAGACATTGAATAAACAACTGTCAATATTACATTCTGGTATTACTGACTTAGCTAACCACATCTTTCAAAAACTCTTCTAAATTAAAGAACAAATCTACTCCGTATTGATAAATATCAGTCACCTGTTTATCAGTTAACCGGCTTATAGTTGTCTCCCCGTTCAAATAACCCACTGCATAAATTGCCAAATCCCCTTTCTCCATATCTTCCATAAAGTCATTTAAAACAAATGGACTATGGGTTGATATAAAAAATTGATTATTGTTTTTATCGAGCATTACATCTGTCGTGAATTTTGAAATATATGGAGGAAACATATGAGCTTCCGGCTCTTCAAAAAGCAAAATTGCATTTGCATTTGTAACTATCGCCGCTTTATGAAAAATTAGCCTTTGTAAGGTATCCGCAACTTGTAAAAATGAAAATTGAAAAGCACTAAACTCATCAAGTTGTTTTTGAACAACAATAGAGCCATTCTCATCAAAAATTAATTTAAGACCATATTTTGAAAACAACTCTCCACATTCCCTTCTTAAAGAACTATTATACCTGATTACTTCAGAAAGATTAGAACCAAACGGATAATCCAATACTCTTTGATCAGGGTTAGCATATATAAAACCTCCTTCTGATTTGAAGTGATATTTTTTAGATTTACTGTCTATTTTATACTGCCCTCTATTACTTTGAGAAATACCACCATCTTTATTGAATCTTACAAATTTTAATATCTTAGCCGTGTCCGCGTTGAAGTTCTCAACATAATTCTCAGCATTGACAAAAGCACATTCTAGTGTATTTTTATCAATATACCTCAATGATACAACATATGAATTTGTAAATATTTCTGAATCCTTTTGCTTATCTCCGTCGCTAAATAGATCGATAATCTCTTTGAACCTAATGTATGACTTTAATGGAAGTTCTTGGTCGTCATTTAAGTAACAGAACAAACTCATCGCCTCCAAAATATTACTCTTTCCCACATTCGGGTAGCCAATAAAAACATTCACCCTCCTGCAATCTTCAATTTTTGCATGACGGATAGATTTAAAGTTCTTAATCTCTATGTTCTTTATATGACTCATTCTTTTATTTATGCAGTTACCGGCACATGGATGGGGTCGGCATAATGCATCAATCCATAATTCCTGCGCTGACATTCTGCCGGGTTATTCACATGCCACTCAAACTCATCCCGGAAATGACGGATCGCTGCCGCCACCGGCCATGCCGCTGCATCACCCAACGGGCAGATCGTATTGCCTTCAATCTTCCGCTGAATATCCCAGAGCAGGTCAATATCACTCAGTTTGCCTTTGCCATTTTCAATGTTCAGCAGAATCTTTTCCATCCAGCCGGTTCCTTCACGGCAGGGCGAACACTGGCCACAACTTTCATGACGATAGAACCTTGCCAATGTATACGTATGTTTCACCACACACTGGTCTTCATCCATCACGATAAAACCACCGGAACCCATCATCGAACCGGTTGCAAAACCACCATCAGACAAACTTTCATAGTTCATCATCCTTGTTTCACCTTTAGCCGTCTTTAATAAAAGATTCGCCGGTAAAATAGGTACGGATGATCCACCCGGTATGCAGGCTTTTAGTTTTCTTCCATTCGCAATACCACCACAATATTCATCGCTGTAGATAAATTCTTCTACAGAAATCGTCATATCAATTTCATACACACCCGGCTTCTTAATATTACCACAGGCAGAAATCAGTTTGGTGCCGGTTGATTTACCCACACCAATTTTTGCATACTCTTCGCCACCTTCATTGATAATGGGAACAACAGCGGCGATGGTTTCCACATTGTTCACCACGGTCGGGCAATCATATAAACCTTTTACAGCCGGGAACGGAGGTTTTATTCTCGGGTTACCCCTTTTTCCTTCTAATGATTCCAGCAAAGCTGTTTCTTCCCCACAGATATAGGCACCGGCACCCCGCTGCACATATATTTCAAGATCGAAACCGGTTCCTAAAATATTTTTACCGAGCCAGCCATTATTCTTTGCTTCTTGTATGGCCTGTTCCAGGATACCAACGATCCAGGCATATTCACCACGGATATAGATATAAGAGGTGTTGGAACCCAAAGCAAAAGAGGAAACGATCATTCCTTCAATCAGTAAATGCGGAATGAACTCCATCAGGTAACGGTCTTTGAAAGTTCCGGGTTCTGATTCATCCGCATTGACCACGAGGTAACGGGGCACTCCTTCCGGTTTGGCCAGGAAACTCCATTTCATTCCGGTAGGGAAACCGGCACCCCCACGGCCACGGAGACCGCTCTTCTTGACTTCTTCCGTTACCGCATCAGGTGCCATTGTTTTCAGGGCCTTCTCCACGCTGCGGTAGCCACCTTCACGGCGATACACATCATAGAGCCTGATGTTTTCAATGTGAGCTTTTTCTAATAATAATTTTCTTCCCATATTGCTTGTAAAGTGAAGCTGAAGCTATCACCTTCCTGTTTTTCTATTATTTATCCTTTCACTGCCTGTCTCGCAAACAACAACCAACGGTTTCCTTTCTTCACCCACACTTCCAGCACTTTCAGGTGATACTGGCCGTCCTTTTGGTTCAATGTGACTTCAATATCCGCTATAAACCTGGCATGGGCCACATTACCATTTATTGTTACCTGCAGGCTGTCTTCTTTAAAACTCCTGTAGGACAAATATCCTGTTTCCAGATTCCTGATCATTTCTGCTTTGGTTTCCACCCAGCCATTACTGTGTCCATAGCTCATGGCCTTGTCCGTTTGCTGATTGATCGAAACCGTATTTTTTTTTACCAGGGCCTGGTGAAATTCCTTTATCGTTGTCGCCAGTTTATCTTCTGCTGTTTGTGCAGCAGCAACCAGGCTTGTAAAGAACAATAGTATCGTTACTAATCCTCTCATCACTTAATTACTGTTAGCCGCATTTTTCCTGCACTCATCCACTATCGCATCAATTTTTTCTTTGGTCAGGTGCTCCCGGTAATGTTTACCCAGCTGCATCATCGGCGCATAACCACAGGCACCCAGGCATTCCACTGTTTTCAGTGTAAATAATCCGTCAGCCGTTGTTTCCCCGGGTTTGATACCCAGTTTCTCATAGATATATTTCACAATATTATCGCTGCCATTCAGCATACAGGGACCGGTCTGGCATACTTCAAACATATATTTACCAACCGGCTTCAGATTGTACATGCTGTAGAAAGTAGCTACTTCATATACTTCAATAGGCTCAATATTCAGTAAAGAAGCCACATAGTCCATGGTTTCTGCACTCAGCCAGCCACCAAATTCTTCCTGGGCCAGGTGCAGCAAAGGTATCACGGCACTCTTCTGCTTTCCATTGGGATAGCGCTCGATGATCCGTTGTACTTCTTTTAATTTATCGTCTGAAAATTTCATTTTCAAATTTGTTTAGGCATCTAATTCTCCGGCTATCAGGTTCAGGCTACTCATCGTCATGATCGCATCACTCAGCATCGATCCCCTGATCAATTCTTCGAAAGCCTGGTAATACACAAAGCAGGGCCTGCGGAAATGCAAACGGTACGGCGATCTTCCTCCATCACTGATGAGATAAAATCCTAATTCCCCGTTACCGGCTTCGATAGAATTGTACACTTCTCCGGCAGGAATATTGGTTTCTCCCATGATGATCTTGAAATGATAGATCAGCGCTTCCATTTTAGTATATACATCCGCTTTGGGAGGCAAATAATACTCCGGTACATCCGCATGATATATATCTGCTTCAGCCCCTTTGAATTCCTGCACTTTCTGGTAAGCCTGTTCTATGATACTGAGACTCTCCCACATTTCTTTTTCGCGAACCAGCCAGCGGTCATAGTTATCGCCGGTGGTACCAACAGGTATATTAAACTGAAAATCTTCGTAGCTGCTGTAAGGTGTATGCACTCTTACATCATAATCAACACCGGCAGCCCGCAGGTTAGGACCCGTAAAACCATAGTTCAATGCCCTTTCAGCACTGATGGCACCGGTGCCCTGTGTTCTTTCCATAAAGATCCTGTTGCGCTGGAAGAGGTTCTCAAATTCTTTCAGCACTCTTGGATATTCTGCCAGGAACTTTTCTAATTTTTGAAAAGCGATATCATTGAAATTTCTTTCAAAGCCACCAATACGTCCGATATTGGTTGTTAACCGGGCACCGCAAACCTCTTCGTATATCTCATAGATCAGTTCACGGTATTGCATCACATAGAGGAACCCGGTATAAGCACCGGCATCCACACCCACAATAGAATTACAAATCAGGTGATCAGAGATTCTTGCTAACTCCATGATGATGACACGGAGATAGTCAACTCTTTTTGGCGTTTTTACACCCAGTAATTTTTCACAGGTCAGGTGCCAGCCCATATTATTGAGTGGCGAGGAGCAATAATTCAACCGGTCGGTGAGGGTGGTGATCTGTGCCAGCGGACGGCGTTCAGCCAGTTTTTCAAAAGCACGGTGAATATAACCGATAGTCTGCTCAGTTGAAACGATTCTCTCACCATCTAATTCAAGTATGTTCTGCATCACCCCATGCGTGGCCGGGTGCGTTGGGCCCAGGTTCAGCGTGGTAGTGGTTTTCTCTATACTTCCTTCCGGTAATTTGATATGATGTTCTGACATGATTCGATTTGAAAATTCTTGAATTGGACAATTTGAAAATTAATACGTGTACTTATTTCCAAATTCTCTAATTACCGCATTAGTTAATTGTTCCTCCCCTTCCAAACATCTCATCATCTTTATCAATCCTTGTCTGGTCTTCCAATGGGAACTCTTTACGCAGCGGGAAATAATCCATTTCCTCCACGTTCAGAATTCGTTTCAGATTGGGATGACCGACAAAGTTCACTCCAAAAAAATCATAGGTTTCCCGCTCCATCCAGTTGGCTGCTGAAAACAGGCCGGATGCAGTATATATATCAGGTTTATTAATATCAGTAAATACTTTAAAACGGATGCGGATATTATCCACCAGGTTGTGGAGATGGTAAACAACCGCCAGTTCCCGGCCGGTCTGCCCGGGATAATGAACCCCCGTGAGGTCTGTCAGAAAGCGGAATTTCAGTTCTTCATCATCATACAGGAAGTTGAGCACTTTCAGGTTCAGTTCCTTCGACGCTTCAAAGCTGAACATACCGTAAGGCTCTTCAAAACCCATAACCTGTTCGCCAAATTTCTCAATCAGCCTTTGTTTTATGATATCATTCGTTATTGCCATTGCTCGATTGTCAATTTATCAAATTGGCAGCATTGCCTATTGTATGCCGTAACTTTCTAATAGCCCCTTGTATTGTTCACTATTTCTTCTTCTCAGGCTTTCTTTACCTACCAGGTCCTGAATCCTTAACACCCCGTCAATGATTGCTTCGGGCCTTGGCGGGCAACCCGGCACATAAACATCCACGGGTACTACCTGATCAATTCCCTGCAATACGCTATAGGTATCAAATATGCCGCCACTGCTGGCACATGCACCTACGGCCATTACCCATCTTGGTTCAGCCATTTGTAAGTACACCTGCTTTACCACAGGGCCCATTTTTTTGGCAATGGTTCCCATCACCATCAGGAGATCGCACTGGCGGGGGGAGAACCCCACCCGTTCAGAACCAAAACGGGCCAGGTCATAATGTGAACCCATGGTAGCCATGAATTCAATACCACAGCAGGAGGTGGCAAATGGCAGAGGCCAGATAGAATTCTTACGGGCCAGACCAATTACTTTATCGAGGGAAGTAGCAAAAAAACCTTCTCCCATGTTGCCATCAGGCATATCAGCAATGCTGATGTCTGTTTCTAATGGCTTGTTGATAAGATTATATGATACAGGACGGGACATAATTACAATTTGAACGTTTGATAATGGCGCAATCTGAAAACATCATCTTTATAACAACCACTCTTCTCTTTAAGTTTCATTTTCACATTCTCAAATTTGCATATCAGTCTTCCCACTTCAGCGCACCTTTTTTGATGATATAGGTGAACCCGCAAAGGAAAAATCCTACAAACATCAGCACAGCCCAGAACCCGTTCCAGCCCAATTCCCTGAAATTAACTGCATAGGGGTAAAAAAAGATCACTTCCACATCAAACAACACAAAGAGGATAGCAGTCAGAAAATATTTGATTGCCATTGGCTGGCGGGCATCACCGTGGCTTTCTATACCACTGGAAAAATTCTGCAATTTATCCGTTGTCTTTCTTTTAGGGCCCAGCATATGGGTGGCAAACATCAGGAAAGCGACCAACCCTATTGCAATCAGAATTTGTATCCCTACCGGGAGGTAAGAGCCGGCATCGGTTGAATTCAGGCCTGTCTGGAGTAAATGGAACATAGGTTTTTCTCTTCGGGCAAAAATAAGACGGTCACCTCAAATTACCTGATAAAATATAATCAGGATGCTGAAAACCAGCGAAAAACAGGAATCCCCCGCCACAAGGGCAGGGGATCCTAAAAGTAAAAGAAGAAAACCGAGTTTTTATTTCTTTACAGCATCAACTTTTTTGGGTCGTTGCTGCTGGTTTTGTTGCTGGCCTTGGAACCGTTCCCTGCCGGGGAGGCTGCGAATTTCCCTTTGATGTTCCGGGTTTGGTACCAGGTGATTTTTGTAACTGGTCAATATACTGCTGAATGGTTGGGGCATTAGCCACATCGGCCTCCTGCCATTTTTTCAAGTACTCCAGCGCCTTTTCTTTATCCTTGGCATCATTAGTATAATAAACAGCAAGGAAACGGGCTGTCTTAATATACTGAGCTTTAAATTTTACCGTATCCTTCTGTGCAAATTCAAACAGTTTCAGCGCATCCGGAACAGCAATGCTGTCTTTTTTAACTGTATCTATAAGCTGGCTGTTATTGTAAGCCCAGTCATAACCATAACTTTCATTGGGATATTTGTCAATCATTTCCAGGGCAAACTCTCTTGATTGTGCATATTTTTTCCCGAAATAATAAGACCGGGCTGTTTCAAAATAATCAGTAAGAGTGGGCTTAGGTTTTACTTCCACCAGTTTTGCCCACATATCTCCTTCCTTATCCCGCTGACCTTTCCCTTTAAAATAGGCGGCGGCATTCTTCAGCAGATCAATTTTATTTTCAACAACGGTATCAATTCTCACACCTTCAAGGTAGATGGCATATAAGGCATCTTCCTGGCCGGGTATCTTTGAATAGATATCAGCTTTCAGCCCGAGATCCAATGCAGTGGCATCTTCCGGCTTTTTAGTGAAATACCAGTCAATATATTTTTTTGCGTTTGGATAGTCACCTTTCTGAAAGTAAGAATCAGCCAGCAGTTTCAGCACCTTGGGTTTTGAGTGTTCACCCATTGCAGCCACCACAGCTTCTGCTTTTGAAATAGCACAGGCAAAATCTTTCCGGTACCAGCACAATTCCGCATACATCCTTTGATCTTCTATATAAGTCTCCGGCAGTTTGCTGTCAATGAATTTTTTCAGGTACTCTTCTGCTTCAGCTGCCTTACCACGGTAAAAATAATAATAGAATAACTCGTAATAGCCCAAGGAGAATTTGGGATCCACTTCCACCGCTTTGTTCAGATTTTCAAGATAAAGTTCGCCATTCCTTTGCGCTTCGAATAATTTGGCAAGCCTTACGTAAGCCACTGCAAAATTGGGGTTTACATCCAGTGCTCTCCTATAGTTCTGGAAAGCCTGGCCACCACCTTCGCCCGGCTTTGCCTTACGGTAAGCATTACCCAGATTCAGGTAGATTTCAGCATTTTTATCATCTCTTTTTACCGCATCTTCCAATTTAGTTACAGCATAAGCCAGGTCACCATTTTTGGCATCCACATTGGCACGGCCTACTGCATTCAATATAACAGGGTCATCGCCTTTTTTGGTACGGGTCATGGTAATGGCTGTTTCAAATTTCTGGCGGGCATCTGCTGTTTTATTATCCAGCAGGTCCACATGGCCCCTTCCCACCAGGAGCAGCGGTGCGTTGGCACTTGCCGTCAGTGCCTTATCATACAGGTCCCTGGCTTTATCATTCACATCCATATCCAGGTAAGTCTGACCTAACCAGTAGGTGGCATCTATATTATTAGGATTCGCGGCGAGCAATTTCTCAAAAACACTCACAGCACTTTTGAAACGATCCGCATACAGGTGGTTGATGCCCTCCTGCAGGGTTTGTGCTTTCAGACCGGCTGCCGACAGGAAGCCAATCACTGCGATCATTACGGTTTTCTTCATTTTCTTTTCTTTTACTTTAAAGAGTTGTAAATATAATTACTTGTACATTTCTTTTTACAGACCGTCATCCCTTAATTCTGCCTTACGCAAAATAAAATCCCGTAAAGCCGGCATCAGGTAAGCTCTTTTAAAGATCAGTTGTCCTCTCTCTCCCGCCATAAAATCCCCGAATCCATGTCCAAGTCCTTTGTGACTTTCCTTTAGTATGTAAACCAAATCCCGTACCATCGGGTAATTCCTGTCATAAATGTTGACCTGGTAGGGCAACACGTATTTTCCCGGCAGGTGTGCACTTTCAATGTTCGCGATGTTCACTCTTTTCAAAAAGCCTAATTGCGCAGCATCATCTTTATTTCCCACCCAGCTTACCCCGATAAACCCAACAGCCCCGGGTGTCTTTGCAATATAATCGATCACTTCCTCACTGGACCTGGCCGCTACCGCATTACCGGTCAGCGCATCCCCGCGCAATATTGAATCGATGATAAAACGTATGGTACTGGTTGCTTTTACCCCGTCAAATACAGGAATTAAATTTTTATTAAAATTCCCCCGGAGTATAGCTTTGATCTCGTTCATCGTAAAAAATGAATCCGCACTTTGCGGGTTAACGATTACGGCCACAGCATCGCGGGCCACCACCAGGTCATCCACACCAACTTTCAAAGAGTCCGATACAGCTTCCTTTTCTGAAGCACTGGGCTTTCGGGTAGCGATCACCATTCTTACACTATCCACCAGCATATCCCGCAAACAATCAGCTTCCGGTTTATAATCAACAATGATCTTTGTTCCCGGGTAATTGGATTCATATACCTGCACCTGCGCATCAATAACGGGTTTGAATGATTCATCTGCACTGACCCTGATCGTTCCCCGCTTATATGTATCAGGTAATTCTTTTTCCTGTTCTTTATACGACTTACACCCGGTAACAAGCAGCCAGCATGTAAACATGAACAGTAATACCCTAACCCGTCTTCTGATCATTTGAAATAATTTTTCTTATACCCCCTGTACATCCGCCAGATACCATATGCAATACAAACAATTCCGAAGAACTTATCTATTTTCCCCGGGGGGAATGTTTCATTAAAATCCAGCTCCCAGCGGTCCCTTATCATCATAAACACACCAAAACCTGCGATTCCGGCGCCCACCAGATAATCCAGCACGGAACGAACCAGGGACACCTGCTGCCTTCTTTTTTTCTCATAATCTTCTGCTGCCATGTAATTTTTTTCAGGGGCCGAAAATTATGGATTTTTTACTGTTCTGTGCCGATAAATGTTACCGGCAGTACATAGCTTACCGGTACATGCACCCCGTTTTGAATAGCCGGTTTCCAGCGGGGCATTTTCTTACAAACCCTTACTACTTCTTTATCAAACATATCGCCACCGGTTTGCGCTATCTCTATGAAAGAAATACTGCCATCGCTGCCAATAGTAAATCTGACCCTGACAGCTTTTTTCTGCCCCGCTTCCAGTTCACCCGGTGTAGTCAGGTTACGTGACAGGAAACGGGCCAGCGCTTCTTCACCACCTGGAAATTCAGGAGCTCTCTCATTAATAATAAAATCATTTTGCTTTTCTGTTGCCACGCCTCCAGCATTGCCGGTATTTGCAGGTTTTTCTGTTATGATAGCAATATTGCCCGGGGGGTCACCGGCAATGTTTTCAGTACCTGTCTGCTTATCCTTCAGATCAGTTACTTCATGCATTTCTGTTGTCTTTAGAACCTTATCCGGTTCAATCTTAATATTCGTTGTATTCTTTGCCGTAGCCACCTGTTTGATGACTTTCGGGGCCGCAGGTTTTTCTTTGGGCTTTTCCGGCTCTTTAGGTTTTTGGGGTTCCTCAGGTATCTCAATTGTTCGCAGCGTAATTACCTCTTTCTGTGGTAAAGGATCGCCGGATACATCATTGTTACTGCCAATTATATTAAACAGCAGCACAGAAAAAATGACTGCTAATCCAGAACCAAGCGCCAGCAGCATACGATGATCGTAGCCGCGGCGCAGGGCATAAGCTCCATAGGCCTTATTTCTTTTCTCGAACAAAATATCGAGCATGTCCGATTGGAGAATTTCTTTGTTTGTCATGGCTGTGTGTTTGATAATGAGATGCTGCCAAAACATTGATTCCATATGTTTTTAGTTAAAGCACTGTTGTAATAGCCCGGTATGAAGCAAGCCCCGGCCTCCTTATCTTTGCAGGCATGAAAATCCTGATGGTTTGTTTGGGTAACATTTGCCGCAGCCCGCTTGCAGAAGGCATTTTACAACAAAAGGCATTTGAAGCCGGCTTGGCCTGGAGTGTGGAAAGTGCGGGTACAAATGGCTATCATACCGGAGAAGCGCCACATCCTCTATCTCAAAAAGTGGCCCGGCTGAATGGTATTGATATTTCAATGCAGAAATCCCGGAGATTTACAGCCGCTGATTTTGATAACTATGATAAGATTTATGCGCTGGCGGGCGATGTGCTGGATGATATCAGGAGGATTGCCAAAAATAAATTTAACCCCGGCAAAGCGATACTGCTCATGAACGAACAATATCCCGGGAAAAATTTAGATATTCCTGATCCTTATTATGGTACTGAACCCGGTTATCATGAAGTGTATAAAATGATCAGTGAGGTCTGCGACAGGATTATTGAAAGATATTCGGTAAATAGTATTACACAGGTTTCATCTCATTTGAAATAAGAAATGGCAAAAGTTACAGTTGGATTACCACAGGGCACCAGGGATTTCGGACCGGATGTTGTTCGCAAACGGAATTATATTCTCAGTACTATACGGAATGTATTTGAATTGTACGGTTTTCAGCCGCTGGAAACACCGGCCATGGAAAACTTAGATACACTGATGGGTAAGTATGGTGAAGAAGGGGATAAACTGATCTTCAAAATACTTAATAACGGTCTGGATAACCCTGAAAAAGAAAAACAGGTACGGGATGATTTTGAAAAAGTGCTGCGAGGGAAAAACAACAAAGGCATAACAGAAAGAGCACTGAAATACGATCTGACTATTCCTTTCGCCAGGTATGTGGCTATGAATCACAGCCAGCTGACTTTCCCCTTCAAACGCTACCAGGTGCAGCCTGTGTGGAGAGCTGACCGCCCGCAAAAAGGAAGGTACCGGGAGTTTTACCAATGTGATGCCGATGTGGTAGGAAGTAAATCATTGATGAATGAGGTCGAACTCATCAACATATACTTTACGGTATTTGAAAAATTAAATATTGATTGTACTATTAAAATCAATAACAGGAAAGTATTGACAGGGATAACGGAATTAACAGGTAAACCAATTACAACCAAAGCTTTTGCTTCAATTATTGATAAGTTAGACAAAGTTGGTATTGATAAAATAAAAAGCGAGCTATTTGAGCTAGGCTTTACACAAAATGACTGGACAAAGATTGAAAAATTTTTGAAAATTGCAGATGAAACACCTGGCCTACACCAATTTGCTAGTTTGAAAATGGATTCTTCGATTGCAGCTGAAGGAATTGATGAGGTATCATATGTTATTTCGCATCTTTCTGATGCTCAAAAAAAGAAAATTGTTTTTAATAGTTCGCTAGCCCGTGGGTTAGACTACTACACTGGATGTATCTTCGAAGTAAAAGCGAATAATGTTCAGATGGGAAGTATTGGTGGTGGTGGCCGGTATGATGATCTGACAGGTTTATTTGGTGTTCCCAATATCCCGGGTGTTGGCATTTCATTTGGCGTGGACAGGATCTATGATGTAATGGAAGAATTGCAGCTCTTCCCGGAAGAAGTTCATATTGGCACCCAGGTTCTTTTCTTCAACCTGGGCACCGCTGAAAGTAAGGTGGCTTTCAGCCTGTTGCAGCCATTAAGAGAAAAAGGCGTCCGTGGCGAACTTTACCATGAGAACAGTAAATTTGACAAGCAGTTTAAATATGCTGAGAAAAAGAATATCCCTTATGTGGTTATTTTGGGTGAGGAGGAAGTAAAAGCAGGTACCGTTAAACTTAAAAACATTAAAACCGGGGAACAGCAAACCCTGTCGCAAGAAGCGTTAATAAACTTCTCTTTCATTTAGCAAACCCTATCAATAAAAATCAATTATGAAATTAAAACTAACATCGCTGGCATTATTAGCAACGCTGGTGATTGTATTCGCTTCCTGTTCCAACAAAGCCAGTGTGCCGGTACCGGAAGATGCGGCCATCGTTGTCCATATTGATGGCGCTTCCCTCAGTTCCAAACTGCCCTGGGAAGAGATTAAAAAAAGTGAGTGGTTTAAAATTGCCAATGAAGAAGTCAAAGATGACCTGGCAAAAAAGATACTTGACAACCCGGATGAGTCGGGGGTGGATATCAAATCAGATGCCTACATCTTTATGAAAACCCGGGGCCGTGGTGGTTATGCTGCCATTATCTGCGGCATTAAAGATGAAAAGAAGTTTGAAACTTTTATCGGCAAAGTAAGAGAGGGCGATGGTGATAAGGTGGAGAAAAAAGAGGGCTTATCGGTAATTGCTGATCGCGGCAATGTACTTACCTGGAATGATAAACGCCTTGTGTTCATTGCGGATAACCCCGATATTAACAGTGGTGCTTCTATGATGGGCAACAGCGGGAAAAGCCGCCGGTTTGATACCGACAGCCTGCTGAAATTTGCCAGAGAAATATATGACCTGAAAGGCAGCAAAAGCCTCGGCAGCAATTCAAAATTTGCCTCCCTGATGAAAGAAGATGGAGATGTTCATTTCTGGATGAATGCCGGCTCCCTTTACAGCAATGCGCTGCCGGCTATGCTTGCTATCACCAAAGCAAGTCTTTTGTTTGAAGGCAATATCAGCGCCGCCACCATCAGCTTTGACAATGGCAGGATTACTGCAAAAGGCAGAAGCTATTATAATAAGGAGTTAGCAGCTATTTATAAGAAATACAGCATGAAGAATATAAATGAAGACATGCTGAAGAGTATTCCTGCCGGTGATGTGGCGGCTGTGATTGCGATGAACTATCCACCCGAAGGAGTAAAAGAATTTATATCCCTGCTGGGCGTGGATGGTCTTGTAAATATGTTCCTGGCAGAGGCTGGTTTCAGCCTGGAGGATTTCGTGAAAGCCAATAAAGGAGACCTGCTGCTTTCTGTATCCGATTTCTCTTTTGGTGAAAAGGAAAAGACCATAACGATGTATGATGGCTCTACGAGTACTTACAAGTCAACCCAACCCGATGCGAAGCTGTTATTTGCCACTTCTGTAGCTGATAAGCCTTCTTTTGAGAAACTGATGACTATCCTGAAAGAAAAGATCAGCCAGGAAGCCGGTGCAAGCGCCAATGATTTTGTAAATAAAATACCCTACCTGCTGAAAGATAACTGGTTTATTGCAGGCAATGATTCTGTTTCGGTACATACATTCGGGGCTGCTAAAACGGACCATTCTTTTATCAGCAAGATTAAAGGACACCCCATGGGTGGTTTCCTGGATATCCAAAAATTCATCAGTGGTTCAAAACCATCTTTTGCTGATGACTCAACGGCAACACTGATTGCTGACCAGTCATTAAAAGTATGGCAGGATATCGTTTTCCATGGTGGCGAGTTTAAAGACGGCGGTACAGATAGTTATATGGAAATTAATATGGTGGACAAAAACACCAACAGCCTGAAACAACTGAACAACTATCTTGGGTTTATCGCAGTAAAAATGAGAGAGCAGGAAAAGAAAAGAGAAGAAGCCTACCGGAGAGAATGGGATACCCCCGGTGTGGATTCTGTACAAGTTGTGCCTGCACCTGCTAAATAAATTTAACCACATCATTATAATTAAACCACAGGCTTCCTGAAAAGAACCTGTGGTTTTTCTTATTATTGCAACTATGCAATTACAGCTACAACAGCTATTACCTGTTTATTTTGAACAAAACCGGAAAGCCAGTTCTGAGATCTGGGGCAAAGACCTTGCATTCTCCAAAGGAGAAATGATCAAGATTGTGGCACCCTCCGGAAGTGGTAAAACTTCACTCATGCATTTTTTGTATGGCATGCGGGAAGAATATACCGGCACCATAAAGTATGGAGATAAAAACATCAGCCAGTTCAATGCAGAAGATTTTGCGTTGCACCGCAGCAATCATATCAGTATCGTTTTCCAGGACCTGCGGTTATTCGCCGAACAGACTGTATTGGAAAATTTAGAGATCAAAAGGCAATTGAATCCTTATCATACTAAAGAAAAAATTCAGTACATGGCCAACCGGCTCGGTATCGGCAATAAGCTGTCTTCGAAAGCAAGGATATGTTCCTATGGTGAACAACAGCGGGCAGCTATCATTCGTGCCCTATTACAACCTTTCGATTTCTTATTATTAGATGAGCCCTTCAGCCATTTGGATAATGAAAATTCTCAAAAAGCAATGGAACTGATGCTGGAAGAAAGCCGGGAACGCAATGCCTGCATTGTCTTTGCCGACCTGGAACGGATTGATTATTTCCCCTTCACCCGATTATTTTATTTATAAATAAGAACCCGTGCCGCTTAGCTATAAAACCATAAAACCTCTTTTGCTTACCGGAACCAATGCAGCTTCCCGCTGGTTTTCTTATATCGGGCTGGGCATTGGCGTGTTATTATTATTATCTTCTTTACAGATGTTCTTTAATATTCAATCGCTGTTAAAGAAGACAAGTATCCGGAAAAATGGTTTTGATTATGTATCTGTTACCAAGCTCATCACTAATGACAACATGGGACAGGATAACCGTTTCGGGCCTGCCGATGTGGAAGAACTCAAACAGCAACCTTTTATTGATGATGCGGCTCCCCTGCTTTCCAATAAATTTGAAGTGGTGGCCAGCGGTGGAGAGGTCATCCCTTTTTCGTCAGATATTTTTATTGAAGCCCTTGATCATAGTTTTATAGATACAGTACCGCCCAGTTTTACCTGGAGTGAGGGTCAGATGGTCGTACCAGTTATTTTTTCTTCCGATTTCCTGGAAATGTATAATGTATTTGCCCCCAGTTATGGTTTGTCGCAGGTATCAACAGCTACGGCCGGGAATCTGAGTATCACACTCCGCTGCGAAGGAAAATTGGGGCAACAGACTTTCAGGGCTAACATCGTGGCGTTTTCTGATCGGGTCAACTCCGTACTTGTCCCTTCCTCCTTCCTGAGTTGGGCCAACAAAACCCTGGAAGGGGTTGATGATACAAAAGCATCAAGAGTATTTATTAAGACAAAAGATGCCAACAGCAACGAGTTGCTTCAATTCCTTGAACAAAAGCATTACCGGGTAAATAAAGACAAAACTGCTTTTGGCCGTTCCAAACAAATATTACAGGGTATTATTACCGGCCTGGGCGTTTTTGGTATACTCGTCATTATCCTGGCACTGATGCTCTTTTCATTTTACCTTCAGCTTGTTATTGCCCGCAGTAAGGACAGCCTGCAACTACTGTTGACATTGGGCTATTCTCCTTCCTGGCTGAGCAAAAATGTAGCCCGGCAATTTATTCCTGTTTATGTTTTTGTGGTATTCTTTGCCCTGCTGTTAACACAGGGGATGCAATGGCTCTTCCACCATTTTGTGATGTATGACCGACCG
The DNA here is from genome assembly GCA_002400415.1 of Chitinophagaceae bacterium UBA4411. Taxonomy (GTDB): domain Bacteria; phylum Bacteroidota; class Bacteroidia; order Chitinophagales; family Chitinophagaceae; genus CADEDV01. The sequence continues at coordinate 384,526 of DGQP01000005.1, read as the reverse complement.
GAATTATCGTCTTTCCTGCACTGGAGTATCTTGATTATTGCCCTGTTACTGATCCTACTGTCCGTAATCACCAATTTCAGGATGGTGAAGAGGCTGCTGTATAAACTCTACTAACGAAAATACATACAAAGGGGCCGCCTGGTTAGGCGGCCCCTTTTACTTGTGGTTGATCAGCTTTATTTATTAAAGCGGATTTTGCACACAATTAGAGTTTGTATTTAACTCAGTTCTTGGAATTAAGAACTCCCATTGTTTGTCTCCTGCAGGAACTGATAATGTAGTTGCAACTGCTGCACTATGATTCGTACCTGTTCTGTCCAAAGGAAGATTCAGGCGTTTTAAATCGTAGAAACGGAACCCTTCACCCCACAATTCAATTCTTCTCTGAATCATAATCTCGTTAATCAGCGCCTGGCCGGTATTTGTAGACAATGCATAGTCCGGATCTCTTTGTTTGGCCAGCGTAAATAAAGCTGCTGCCGCTGCTGCATCCTGCCCGCCTGCTCTTGCCTTAGCCTCCGCTTCAATCAGGTACATTTCTGCAACACGCATGATAGGCACATCGCCTATGCTGCTGCCACTACCACCGCCTGACAGAAATTTCCGGTGCATATACGGAAATCTTGCCCCTCCCGGAGGTGTGGGGAAAGCAACATTAGTGCCTGTTGGATCCCACAGACTCTTCCTGATATCGGTTGCAGTAATGGCATTGTACAAAACAGAGTTGATGCATTTCGGAGCCGTTCTGATATTAGTGGAGTTAAAATCAGCTGACATATAAGCAAAGAAAGAATAGAAATAAGTGGTTTGGTCTGCCACCTGGCGGCTTCCCCACATCCACTCAGGGTTCGTGTAGTTATTAAATCCCTGCAAGTATTGTGCAGTACTCATTAAACTAAATCCTTGCCTGGCTTCGCTTGCCATTTGTGCAGCAGTAGTCCAATCCTGCATGGCCAGTGCCACTCTTGCCCTTAACCCCTTTGCCACATTTACATTAATATGTGACGCATTTGCCCTTGCTGCTGCTCCTGTAAGATCTGTAATCGCAGCATTAAGATCATTAACGATTGCTGTATATACCTCAGCGACTGTTGAACGGGGCAGTTTTTCTGTAGTTGGAGCCAGTACCAGAGTAAGTCCCAGCCCGTCATTAGCTGTTGTCTTGTCATATCTTTTACCATACAACTGGATCATCTGGAAATAAGACCATGCCCTGTAAGCCAAAGCCTGTCCTTTGATCACTTTTTTATCAGCATCCGGACCGGAAGCATTGTCAATATTAGCTATGATCATGTTTGCATTGGCAATGATGTCATAGTAAAACTGGAAATTGAAATAAGGAGACCAGGCATTTTCATTCCTGTGATCTGTCCAGCGATAGGTGGTGATAAACCATCCATTACCGGTTGTCGGGAAAACCAAGTCCTCCCCAAGGACATCCATATCAATCATATTCTTGCTCTGACCTCCCTGGTCCTGGCGTGAATTATATTGAATATAAAGAGAACGGTGAATGCCATTAATTGCATTCCAGGCGTTAGCTGTTGTTTTAAATATATCTCCTTGTGCAACCTGGTCAGTCGGGCTGGTTTCGAGATAATCTTTTTTGCAGGATGGCAGTATCAGGGTAAGAACCGATAATGCCAGCATACTGCGAAATAATATTTTCTTCATTGTGCTAAAGTTTAGAAGTTGAGATTAAGACCTGCAGTGATGATCCTGGCAGGAGTATATGTATTGGATGTTGTTCCGTCAAACGACTGGTTTACATTCATTCCCTTTCTCTTGGAAATAAGCGCCACATTCTCTGTTCCGATGAAGAAACTGCCATCCTGTGCTTTCATTTTTGAAATCAGTGCTTTTGGCAATTTGTAAGAAAATGTAATAGAGCGGATGTTCAGGAAAGATGCATCAATCAGCCATCTGTCGCTTGCTGCATCAAACACACCCACTTTGCTGTTATCCATACGGGGAACATCAGTAATATCGCCCGGTTTTGTCCATCTTTTCAGCGCATCGGCATGCAATGCTGTTCCATAGGTACCAGCATGCATTAATGCAGCATAGGTACCATCGTATACTTTACCACCTAACTGGTATTGCAACAGTACATTCAGCTCAAACCCTTTATAGGTAAAGGTATTTTCAACACCACCAAACAATTTAGGGATAGAACTACCGGCATAATGATACTTACCATTGTTAAGGTCTGTGGTCACTGTATCCTTTCCACCTTTACCGTTATCGAATATACGGCAGGTGGCCGCATTCCAGGTATTAGCTCTATATAAGGCAACACCGTCAGTGGCATCTACACCATACCATTCACGCAACCAGTATTCATAACGGGAAACCCCTTCAGCCAGTTTCTTCGTACCAGATATCTGTTCTTTGTTAGCATCAGGCATTTTGGTAATCCTGTTTTTAATTGTACTTGCATTAACCTTCAGTTCCCAGTTAAAATCTCTTTTCCGGATCACATCACCAGCCACCTCAATCTCAAATCCTTTGTTATACATATTACCAATATTGGTGGGCACTACAAATCCACCTGTAGAAAGTGGCAATTGCACATCGAATATCAGGCCATTGCTGCGGCGGTCATAATACTCAATACTACCTCTTACCCTGTTCTTAAATAATCCAAAATCAAGACCCAGATCAAATGAATTATTTGATTCCCATGTCAGTAAAGGGTTATCCAACTGAGATTGTAAAGCACCTGGTTCGGCTGCATTATTATAACCTAATGCGTAGAATGCAGGATAAGCATAGTAGGTCCCGATATCATCATTACCCAACTGGCCATATGAGCTTCTGAGTTTTAAAGCATTGATGAATGATAACTTATCCATGAATTTTTCTTTATCAATTCTCCAGCCTATCCCAACACCCCAGAAGCTTTCCCAACGCACATCGGGTGAGAACCTGGAGTTACCATCCCATCTCATATTACCACTGATAAAGTATTTACCCTGGAAATCGTAATTGAAACGGGTAAAATAGCTTTCAATACGACGTTTATCTACCTGAGAAGTCAGGCTGTTGATTGTTGAAAAATTTTCAAATTCAACATTACCTTCTAATACCTGGCCTTGTTTGAACCCGTAGAAATAGTCGTAATTCCAGTCATAATTCTCATGACCTGCAAGGGCCGAGAAGTTGTGGCTGCCAAATTTTTTGTTGAAATCAAGAACCTGGTTAAAGGTATACGAAGTGGTCTTTGTGTTTGTTTTTGAAACCCTTCCGGCAGGAGCCCCATCACCTACTTTGGTATTCTCGTATGAGCTGCCGTTATAATCAGTAATATCCACTGAAATATTTGTTGTGAGCTTCAGCCATTGTGTAAAGATCAATGAACCATATGCACGGCCGCTGATCGTGTTTCTTTTGAAAAGACTCTGGTTCAATTTGGTTTCTTCAATGACATGACGACCCGGAGAAGCGCCTCCCGGGCGATTAGGTATCCCCAAAGCACTAAGGTTGCCATAATCATAGAAACGTTCTCCCAGTGAATTCAGCAGATAATCCCCGGTGGTTTGATTGTGCGCATATACCGGGTAGATTGGCCCCATTGCCCTTGTAAAAAAGAACGGGTTCACATACCCTGTGCTGCTGCCATCGCTTGCCTGGTTAGAGTTATTAATAGACGCAGAAACATTTAATCCTGTTTTGAACCAATTTACAGGCTGAGTATTCACGTTGATACGACCTGTAAACCTCTTCCAGTCAGAACGAAGGATAAATCCTTTTTCATTGGTAAACCCAAATGAACTGAAATAATCCGATTTTTCGTTACCGCCGCTATAGCTGATTGCATAATCCTGGCGTGTTCCAAGGCGAACAAGATCTTTTGTCCAGTCAAGGTCATCTGCCCACAGCAATTGTGCATTGGGGTTGAGAGTGCCATCTGTTCTGACAATATCATTGTTTGCTACGTTAAATGGATTGTATCCCAACTGAGTTTTGATACCATTGGTGGCGTTCTGGCTGGCAACAGCTGCAGTTTGCCCGGAAGTATATTGTAAAGAGTTTCTCAATGCTTCCCACATTAAAGGATAATACTGGTAAGCATCCACCCTGTCATATTCCGGGAGACCTCTGGAACTGAAACCCTGTAATACTTTAAAGCTGAGATTGTTTTTATTCTTTTTACCTTTCTTGGTAGTGATCATGATCACACCATTCGCAGCTCTTGAACCCCACAAAGCGGTGGTAGCAGCATCTTTGAGTGTTGTGATCGTCTCAATATCCTCTGTATTAAGATTGGCGATTCCCCCATCATACGCTACCCCATCTACTACATAGAGGGGACCTGAACCTGCACTGATAGAACCAAAACCCCTTACCCGGATACCAGGTGAAGAACCCGGAGCTCCATTTGCAGCAGTCGTTTGTACGCCGGGACCAGTCGCAACGATAGCATTAAGCGGATTCAGAATCGGGCGGTTTTTAAAATCCTCGTTAGATACCTGGTTTGCAGAACCTGTAAAATCACCTTTTTTTACAGTTCCATATGCCACCACGATTACTTCATCCATGTTCTTTGCCTGGGCAGACATGATCACAGAAATGATCGGGTTAGAAGTAATATTAGATTCCTGAGTTGCCATATCAACCGATGAAAATACCAGCGTCCTTGCATTTGAAGGCACAGCTAATGAATAGGTTCCATCAGCTTTAGTAGTAGTACCGGTGGTGGTACCTTTTACAACTACAGAAACGTTAGGAAGCGGGTTACCCTTATCATCGGTAACCTTGCCGGTGATGGTTTTTTGCGCCATGGCCTGGCCTGCAAACAACAAAACCCCCAGCAGAAGCAGAGTCAATTTCCTCATGTGTTTTGATTTAAAATAAAATAATAAGAGCCTTTCAGCTTTTCAAAAGTGGTTTTATCTGGCTTATTGGAGACATACTAAGATGTCAAAAAAAAATTAACACGACACTAAGACAGTATCTTGTTAAATTTTGCTGCACGAAAATAGGAATATGAGCATTGAATAGCCAAATAAATAATATGAACGGTAATGTTTATCTAACCTGCTTACTTTCAGATTAATAAATTAGAAAAAATGGTCAACTATTTCTGATATAATCCCCGCAAATTGTTGCAAATACCGGCCAGGATTACTGTATTTTCTTCTTTTATACCCTCCAGGATTATATCGCCTACGATCATGTGTACACCCGACACTTTACCTTCTGTCCGTTTAAACGTAGCAGTGCCGCCATAGGCTACTATCTCGAAAATATCCGCCTCCGTTTTTTTTAGCTCAGAGCTGCCCATCGGCGAATTAGCCAGGAGTATCCCGTTTTCAATGGCAACAGTAACTTCTGTCACCACACTTCCTTCGGGGAATTTATATTTTCCGGTATATTGTTGCAACGTGGTATCCTGTTGAGCAGTTGCAATAAAAGTGAAGCTGAAAACTAAAAAAGAAAGCATTAATTTTCTCATATGTTGGTTTTTGAGTTTCTGCGAAGAATTTTTGAAAAAGTTACAGGATCAAAATTGAAATTACATTTTTTCATAGATAATAGCGGCACCCTGTCCCACTCCCACACACATTGTTGCTAAACCAATCTTCGCTCCGCTTCGTTTCATCTCATGTAACAACGTAGCGGAAATGCGAACACCACTGCATCCTAAAGGATGGCCGATAGCAATTGAGCCGCCATTTACATTTATTTTATTAATATCAAGCCCCAGTTCCCGGATACAGGCAATTGACTGGGAGGCAAATGCCTCATTCAATTCAATAATATCAAGGTCGCTTACTTTTAACCCGGCTCTTTGCAATGCTTTTTTGGTGGCGGGTACAGGACCAATTCCCATAATGGAAGGATCAACACCTGCCACCGCCATTGACACAACCCTGGCCATCGGCCGGAGATGATATTTCTTCATTGCATCTTCACTGGCCAGGAGCAGCGCAGCAGCGCCGTCATTGATACCCGAAGAATTCCCTGCTGTTACCGTTCCATCTTTGGCAAAAGCCGGCTTTAATGCAGATAATTTATCCATAGTCGACTGCCGGGGATGTTCATCTGCTTCAAATAAAATCTGCTCCTCTTTCGCACCGAGGATAACTACGGGTGCAATTTCATCTTTCCACTTGCCGGCCGCGGCAGCTTCAAAATATTTCTGCTGGGAGGATAAGGCAAATATATCCTGCTCCTGCCGGGATATACTCCATTGCTTCGCCACATTCTCTGCCGTTTCGCCCATGCTGTAAGGATAATGCATCTCAGCCAGTTTTTTATTGGTGAAGCGCCAGCCGATGGTGGTATCATGTATTTCCACATTCCTCGAATAAGGTGAGGAAGTTTTTGCCATCACAAAAGGAGCCCTGGTCATGTTTTCCACCCCGCCTGCGATGATCAATTCTGCATCTCCGCACATCACCTGCCTTGCCGCATCCATAATAGCCTGCAAACCGGAAGCACATAACCGGTTCACCGTATTGCCTGGCACAGTCACTGGTAAACCCGCCAGTAATGCCGCCATCCGGGCCACATCCCGGTTATCTTCGCCGGCCTGGTTGGCGTCTCCGGCTATCACATCTTCAATAGCATTTACATCCACCGAAGGGTTTCGCTGGATCAGTGACCGGATCACATGAGCCAGCAGGTCATCCGGGCGGATACTGCCGAGTGAACCGCCATACTTACCGACAGGAGTTCTTACAGCATCAATTATATAAACATCCTTCATTCATTTACATTTAAGAGGCAAATATCCGGTAAATCAATCAATCCGTTTGGCAGTGGTTATCTTTGTGCCCTGATGAAAAAAGTACTGAACAACATACGGCATCTTTCCCTGGCCGGGCTTGAGACCTATTTTGAAAAGCTGGGCGAAAAAAAATTCAGGGCCCGGCAGGTATATGAATGGATCTGGCAGAAACAGGCCATGAGTTTTGCTGATATGACCAACCTGAGCAAAGACCTCCGCCAGCAACTGGGCGAACAATTTACATTACCGGCATTAAGTATAGATGCCACCCAATATTCAGCCGATGGAACGATCAAAAGCCGTTTCAAAACCTGGGACGGTCACCTGGTGGAAGGAGTAATGATACCGACCGAATCAAGAAATACAGCCTGCGTTTCTTCACAAATCGGCTGTTCATTAAGTTGTAAGTTTTGTGCTACCGGCTATATCGACCGGAAACGAAACCTGGATTATGATGAGATCTATGATGAAGTGGTGCTGATCAACCAGCAATCCGAAAAAGTGCAGGGAAAGAAACTGACCAATATCGTTTTTATGGGCATGGGTGAACCACTACTGAACTATAAAAATGTGCTGAAAGCAATTGAACGGATCACCGCGGCAGATGGTTTAGCAATGAGCCCGAAACGGATCACGGTTTCAACCGCTGGTGTGGCAAAAGGTATCCGTCAATTAGCGGATGACAACGTAAAATTCAAACTGGCTTTATCCTTACATGCTGCCAATGATGCAAAACGTCATGAGATTATGCCGGTCAATGATACCAACAATATCAAGACACTGATTGATGCACTGAATTACTTCTATAAGCAAACCAGGAACGAGATCACTTTTGAATATATTCTTTTCAAGAATTTCAACGACACAATTAAAGATGCTGACGAACTGATCAAGATTTACAGGCAGGTACCAGCCGATCTTATTAATATTATTGAGTATAACCCCATTGATTTTGCCAAATTTGAAAAACCCGATGAGGAAAGGGTGGAAGAATTTATGGCCTACCTGGGCAAGAACCGGGTGAATGCCCGTCTCCGCAGAAGCCGCGGAAAAGATATAGATGCCGCCTGTGGACAATTAGCCAATAAAGAAACGCTTTAAGTACCCGTTTATCCTTAATACGAAATATTTCTTAGTTATGGTTAAACCACCCGGATCGGGTATAGTCTGTTAATCGTCCACTTTTTTTTAACAGATCAGGGCGAAGGTTTATTTCCTCCCCGGGCATCTAAATCTCTAAATAGTAACCATGAAAAAAATAATCGTAACGGTATTAGCCGCCGCTTTTGTTGTTGTTAATGCATCAGCACAGGAAATTCCTGAACGGAAACAGGATGGATTCAGGCCGCATGCTGCTCAGAAAATGCAGCAGAAAAAGCAATTAGCTAACCTGAACCTGAGTGAAGAGCAAAAAGCAAAAGTGAAAGCCCTGAACCAGGAACAACAGAAAAAAATGGAAGAATTGCGCAAGCAGGACAATATCACGGTAAAGGAAAGCCGGGAACGTATGGAATCTCTCAGGAAAGAACACCAGGAAAAAATGCAAAGTATCCTGACCCCTGATCAAAAAGCACAATTGCAAAAAGATAAAGAAGCAAGAGCTGCCAAAGCAAAAGAGCTGGGTCAAAAAAGAGAAGCCCGGATGAAAGAAGACCTGAAGCTTACGGATGAACAGTCAGCAAAAATGGCGGAGAACCGGAAAGCCATGGCAGAAAAAATGAAAGCAATCCGGGAAGATAAAGCCCTGACAGCTGAACAAAAAAGAGAAAAATCAAAGGAACTGATGAAGGAGCAGAAAGAAAAGATGAAATCAGTACTGACTGAAGAGCAATTACAGAAAATGAAAGAAAAAAGAAAGCAGAAGCCCGGTAAAATGCAGGAAACGCTATAAGTACCCTTTTATTCATACATAAAGGCCTGTTCCTTGTAATAAGGACAGGCCTTTTAGTTATCTTCGCGGTTCATCAAATTACTGTTGTAAAACAGCAAACCACTGCTTATGCAAAAAAAGTCATCCCATTTCGACAAGTTCACGAAAAAGAAAAGTAACGCCGCCGTAAAAGAACAGTTCAAACAGGAAAAAAGGAAGTTCAAAAAAGAACGGGAAGAATTCTTCGAGAAAAAAAAGGCTGAAGCAAGGGGCCAGCAGGCTGTTATTAAAGGACAAAAAGTCCCGGTTGCTGCTGTTCATAAACGGCCGGAGCCTGCCGGCTCCATGCCCCTCAATAAATTTATTGCACACGCAGGAGTCTGCGGCCGTAGGGAAGCTGCAGAAATAGTGAAAGAGGGCAAAGTAAAAGTGAATAATGAACTGGTGACGGAGCCCGGGCATAAAGTATCTGCCACTGATGAAGTCAGGGTAAATGGCAGGAAGATATTCCTGGCCAAAAACCTTGTTTACATCCTGATCAATAAGCCTAAAGATTATATCACCACTACAGATGATCCGCAAAAAAGAAAAACTGTGCTGGACCTGATCGGGAAAGCAACTACAGAACGGGTTTACCCTGTCGGCCGCCTTGACCGTAATACATCGGGTGTTTTATTACTCACCAACGATGGTGAACTGGCCCAGAAGCTGACCCATCCCAGTAATGAAGTCAAAAAGATCTATGCGGTCACTTTAAACAAACCTTTGGATAAAAAAGATTTTGACCAGATATTAAAAGGAGTGGTGCTGGAAGATGGTCCCGCCAGTGTGGATGTGCTGGCTTATTCCGATATGAAAGATAAAACACAGATTGGCGTGGAAATACATAGCGGCCGCAACCGCATCGTTCGCCGCATTTTTGAACACCTGGGTTATGATGTAAAAAACCTTGACCGTGTTACATTTGCCGGCCTCACCAAGAAAAATGTGGAAAGAGGGAAATGGCGTTTTCTTTCTGAAAAAGAAATCCGGGATCTCAAACATTTTGGAAAAGGGAAATGAACTATTAAATCCCCTCATAACCACAAATAGTTACTAATACAGCCAATGAATCTCCGGGATATTATTATTGTTGAAAACGAAAACTGGATTGCTTTGAATAAGCCATCCGGGTTATTATCTATCCCTGACCGGGAAGGAAAAGAAATTTCATTGAAGCAATTACTGAAGGATAAATACGGTAACATCTTCACAGTGCACCGGCTGGATAAAGACACCAGCGGCCTGATCATTTTTGCAAAGAATGAAGTTTCTCACAAACAGCTGAGCCTGCAATTTGAAGGAAGGCTTACAAAAAAGATATACCTCGGTTTAGTCACCGGTTCTCCTATGGAAAAGAAGGGCAACATTGATGCCCCCATGGGCGAACATCCTGCCAAAAACGGCACCATGATCATTCACCGCAAAGGGAAAGATGCACTGACCGATTATGAAGTGCTGGAAGATTTTGGAGTATATGCCTGGCTGCAATTTCAAATTCATACCGGCAGAACACACCAGATCAGGGTGCATGCAAAAGAAATGGGAAACCCGATAGTTTGTGATCCATTATACGGGGACGGGAAACCCGTTTTACTTTCTTCGCTGAAACACAAAAAATTCAAACTCTCCAAAAATGAGCTGGAAGAAAGACCCTTGCTGAACCGGCTGGCTTTACATGCTTACCAGTTAACTTTTACCGATATCACTGGTGAAAAGATTGAACTGGAAGCCCCGTTGCCAAAGGAATTAAAAGCGTTGCTGCAGCAATTAAAAAAGTGGAAAAGTAAATAATCAGCATTTATCCAAAGCCTGTAAAATATCCTGCAATACATCAGCCGGGTGTTCAAGTCCAACAGAAAGCCTGATCAGGCCCGGGGTAATACCCACAGACTGTCTTTCTTCTTCTGTTAATTTGGAATGGGTGGTGGATGCGGGGTGTGAAGCAATACTCCGGCTGTCACCCAGGTTATTGGTCATGGAAAGCATTTGCAGGGCATTCAAAAATCTCCGGCCGCTCTCAATACCTCCTTTTAGTTCAAAAGTGACAATACCACCGCCGTTACTCATTTGCTTTTTTGCAATTGCATATTGCGGATGTGATTCCAGGAAAGGATATTTCACTGAACTGATCTTTGGATGATTTTGTAAAGTCACTGCCAGTTGCATCGCATTCGATGCATGCTTATCCATACGGATGAATAATGTTTCCAGGCTTTTGCTGAGCACCCATGCATTAAAAGGACTTAATGAAGGTCCAGTATTTCTTACAAATAAATAAAGCGGGTTGATCAGTTCTTTCCTGCCAACTACCACACCGCCCAATACCCTTCCTTGCCCGTCAATAAATTTAGTGGCAGAATGCAGTACGAGGTCCGCACCAAATTTTATGGGCTGTTGCACAGCCGGAGTAGCAAAACAATTGTCCACCACGAGTAAAATATTATGCTGTTTGCAAATCGCAGCAACGTATTCAATATCGATAATATCCAAACCCGGGTTACTCGGCGTTTCGAGATAGAACATTTTTGTATTGGGCTGGATAAGGGGAGCAATGGTTTCCGGTTTGCTTAAATCGAAATAGGATGACTCAATTCCCCATTTTGGTAAATACTTGGTAAGGATGGTATGTGTAGAACCAAACACGGCGGATGCAGAAATGATATGATCTCCTTTGGATAGAAAAGTCATGAACGTGGAAAAGACGGCGGCCATGCCTGTTCCGGTAGCAATACCATCTTCAGCCCCTTCGAGAGCGGCAATCTTGGTAATGAACTCATCAACAGTTGGATTAGAAAACCGGGAGTAGATATTTACGTCCAGCGAATCATCAGCAAACGCATCTGCCATATCTTCTGCTGATTGATAAGTAAAACTGCTGGTCAGGAATAAAGGTGTTGAATGTTCTTTCTGGCTTGTTTGAACTGTTTGAATTCTGATCGCTTTTGTTTCCGGGTGTTGCTTCGCCATAACCTTTGCTGTCTTTTAAAATTAAAGCAGCAAAGATACAACCCTGCGGCCCATGATAGTGAAAAAGGGGAAGTTTCACTTCCCCGATGAATAGTGGTTACGGAGGGAATCGAACCCTCGTAAAAGGTTTTGCAAACCTCTGCCTGTCCTCTCGGCCACGTAACGCTTACTTTGAAGAGCACAATGGCTAAATGGGTTAGTGTGCCAGCCACAGCTCTCATACTTTCAAGGGTACCTAATTAGTTCATCCTGGGTTTTAACTTTACCAGCAGTTTCTGGTTTGCATCAGTAATATCCAGTTGCTGTTTTTTATACTCCCAATGTTCTGTTGTTATTGTCAGTGGCAGCTTCCTGACCGTTGTGATTTTAAATTCTCCTTTCGCATTAGTCAGTGCTTCCTCTTCACCCAATGTAACATATACAAAAGCATCCGCCACCGGTTTCCCGGTTTTTTCTGATACCACAATGCCGGTAACTGTATTTGAAAGCAATAGTGCAGCCGGAGTGAACCCCGACTGGATAACCAGTATAAAAAACGTCCACAAAACAATTAACTTCTTCATCTCTTTATGATTTGGAAAACAAACCAAAACAGGAATTATACGTATACAAAATTTATAGACTTATTATTTTGATAAATAAATCCCCCTGTCCCGTCACGGCTGTCATATCTTAGTCATACTTATATAAGTAGGCATAATACCTGTTGCCTATCGTCTTATAGAACAAAATAATAACAGCCGATAAACTCAGTAAAAAAACCGTGAGGTTAAAGTACGGAAATGACACCCATGCCAGTATACCAGCCAGGGCCAGTCTTGCAAATTCCAGGTGAAAAATCCAGCGCCGTTGTTCCAGCATACTACCCGTAGTGATTACACTCAATAGTATAAACAGGGAGAGCAACGCTATTTTAATACCACTGAAATAATGCTCAAACAGGATTACAAAAAATAACAGTAACAGGGATAAGATGGTTTGTACCTTAATATAATTCAATAAGGGTGCAGAATATTTTACCTCCTGTTCCTTAAAGGACAGCTTTCGCTCGAGGCTGGCTCTTATTCTCGGGTCAATATCGTCGGGTTTGCCGAACAGGGTTTTAAATTTTTGCCTGAATCCTTTTGCCCTTTTAAAGGCAATAATGATCTCAAGAATAAAATGAAAATGCTGCCAGAGAAAACTATGACTGTTCAGTGGCTTGGTTAAGCCATATACAGGCTTCTCTTTTTCCTCCGCAAATGTTCCCAGCATTTTATCCCAGATGATAAGTACATCACCATAGTTTTTATCCAGGTACTGCGGGTTACTGCTGTGGTGCACCCGGTGATGGGATGGGGTGACCATAAAATATTCCAGCCAGCCCAGTTTACCTACCAGTTGCGTATGGGTGAAGAACGGATAGGTTCCATGAATCAGTAAAAAGATAGTGATCATTTCTGCCGGGAAACCGATCAGGGGAAGCACCGCCCAGAATAAACAGCGGGCTGTGGCCTGAAGAACCGTGATTCTTGCCGAAACTGTAAAATTATAATCATCACTCTGGTGATGTACCACATGCACACTCCAGAATAAATTTACTTCATGTCCAAACCGGTGGTACCAATACCACATGAAATCTGTGAACAGGAACAACAATACCCAGGTAAAGAAACCCGGGTTAATATCAAACAAAGCAAAGTTCCTGTGTATCCATACAAAGAAGAAATAAAACAGACCTGTGGCAAAAAGGTCAGATAGCCGTTCGGCTATCCCTACATTGATATTAGCCACGGCTTCATTAAAATGAAAATTATCCCCTTTCCCTTTTTTCTTACTGAGATAATACTCCAGGTACATCAATCCAGTAAAAAAAGGGACGGCAAGTGCCAGGTAATTTAATTGCATACAATTGGATTTAGTATATCAGTATATATCAGCTCTGTCAGCTTTGGTCCTTGATACTGCATAGAGTTCATACCAGTCCTGCCGGTCAAGCTCAATATCAAATGCATCAACGATATTCCTGATCCTTTGCTCACTGGTTGTTCCGATCAGGGGCAATGCCCCAAGTTTTATCAACCAGGCCACCGCGATAGATTCGATATTGGAATCATATTTCTTGCTCAGTTGTTCCAGTATATAATGTACCCGTACTGCTAACTCATCAGTGCCATTCTCTATTCGTCCTCCCGCCAAGGGTGCTGCAGCCAGTGGCCGCATATAACGCTGCTTGATATAATCCAGCTGGCCGTTATCCAGCGCAGTTGTATTCAGCAGGTTCAGTTCAATATGATTGGTTACAATCGGTACTTTCAGGTAGGAGGCGAGCAACTGGTGCTGAAAAACAGAAAAGTTGGCGACCCCGATATTCCTGATCTTTCCTGATCCTCTTAAGCGTTCCAGTGCCAGTGCAGTTTCCTCCAGGTTTGCTAGAGGATCTAACTGATCCAGCAGGAAAATATCAATATAATCTGTCCTGAGTTTGCGAAGTGAATTGTCAACACTGGCCGTGATATGCGCTGCTGAAGTATCGAGATGCTTGACCCTGATTTCCGGCCGGTTAGCATGCGGGATACTAATACCACATTTGGTAAACAGTACAACATCTTCCCGCCTGAACGACTTTTGCTTTAGTACTTCCCCAAACAATTCTTCACATTGGTATCCCCCATAAATATCCGCATGATCAAACGTATTGATCCCCTGCTCAAGGCAATAATTGACGATTTTCTCCATTGCTTTCAGGCCGGAAACGCCTGTATCCTCCCAGCGCCAGAAACCATAAATAGCAGGAGACACTTTTGGCCCGGAATCACTCAGATATATTTTTTTCATTTTAGTAATATTTTACAGGCGGAACATAACCAACCAGGTAATCATCAATATCTGTTTCCACCACATTATTAAAAATTGTTGTGGCAATCATTTGCCCGGCGAATGCAATGAGTGTCACCACATCAGCAGCATTATACTGCTTAGCCACTTCATTATAAATATGATCAGCAATGTTGCCATGATGCCTGGCAATACTGCAACCAAAGTCAATAATGCTTTTCTGGGAAGCAGTAAGAAGTAAATCATCAGGATTCTCGCCTGCGTCAACGATTTTCTTCCTGAAAAAGGCAGCACAAATTGTGCAGGTGGATGCCGAAGAAATAGTATATGCATATAAATACGCCAGCCTTTTGCCCAATATCTTTTCCACCGACTCAAACAAAGAATACCATTGCATATAGACTTCGAAGGCCGGTAGTGAATGCCCCAGTGTCCGCTTGGTATTTGTAAGTGCCCCGTTATAACCCTCCGCATGTCTTTCAAAAGCAATGCGAACCGAGGGTGCTAATTCACTAGATTGTACTGGTTCAATTCTTGCCATATCCTTTTATTTTATATTACGACTCCGTAAATCAAGATTGTGAAAATAAAATGCACCCGCTGCATGAATAGTCCCGTAATGTACCTGTATCAAGACGGTATTATTATCATACTTATAGCTATATCACTAATTTGTTATCTTTTCTTTTAAAACTAAAAACAGCATCCCGAAGAATCGGGACGCTTTTCTCTAAAACTTGCTTATCGAAAAAAAACAGGGTCATAAGCTCCTTTATTAAAATGAATACCTTAAGGTGATGCCATACGTTCTTGGATCACCCAGTACACCGGCATAGTGCCCGGCATTACCACCGGCAGGCAGCAGTTGTTCATAGTAATCTTTATCGAATAAATTACGTCCCCAGATAAAGGCTGAAAAACCATTGACAGACCTGAAGCCAAATCTTCCATTGATCAGCGCATAGCCATCTATATTGAGGTAAGCAGAGGGTGAAGGGCTGGATGAGAAAGAAGAACGATAATAGCCATCCAGTGCCACAAAAAATTTTCCGGCTTTGCCTAAGAAAGCGGCAGGAGTGGTAAACTCAGCACCTAATGATCCCGCCCATTTGGATATACCCGGAAGTTCACCACCTGAAATATCCTTGAATGCTTTCTGCACACCATTCTCTGTCAATCCCGTTTCTTCCAACGGAAGTGGTGCATTGATAAATTTCACATATTTGGCATCCGTATAGGTTAAAGCCCCGTAAAAAGAGAACCGGGTAGCTTTAAAATTTGCATCCAGTTCAAGGCCTTTTACATTTACTTCTTCAGCATTGGCGATATAGCCACGGTTAACTCCTAATTCTGCTGATTGAACATTTGTCTGGTAGTTTTTGATGTCGGTGTTGTGAAACGTAAGGTTCAACGTTAAGTTATCAATCGGATTAGTCTTAATACCCAATTCAATATTCTTCACATCCTCGGGTTTTATTACCGCCAGGTCAGTTGCCGCCTGACCATTAACCGTTGGGAGACCAGCCACATTAACACCCACCGGCTTAAAGCTGGTGGAATAAGTTGCAAAAGCATTGATATGCTTACTGGCACTGTAGGCAATAGTAAGCTGGCAGGTCAGGTTATTCTCATCAGCATCGGCGACATAATACTGACTGCTGTAAACCCCATTTTTAAATCCCTGGAGTGTGGCCTTATCAGCTTGTGAGCCATTATATGTAGCCGTATCAAGTCCCCCGGCTGCCACCCGGTTATAGCTTACATCTTTCTTGTCGTAATTAAACCGGAGACCTGGCAATACGTGTAAGCCTTTTGTAATTTCCCAATCAACATTGGCGAATGCCGCTGCACTCTGTGATTTTATCGAAGCTTTTGTATAGATGCCGTATCCTTCAAATAGACCTGGTGTTTTCCATAGGTTACTGGTCGAGCTTTGTGAAAAACGCCATTGTGCAGAACCAGATTCTTCTGTTCCATTGATTTTAACTTCCTGGTCAATATAGAAAAGGCCAACCACACCACTTAAACGGGAAGAAAATTCACCTGCATAACGAAGTTCCTGCGACCAGTTGCGGTGCTTCGCAGGGTTTTGCGATTTGGCCAATGCCTGCAGTCCTGTAAAATCCCGGTCGTTGGACGGATCCCAATCCCAATAACGCCAGGCGGTAGTTGACGTAAGCGTTCCCGGCCCTGTTTTATGGTCGATATTAAGTGACACGCCGCCCAGGTCATTACCCGACCGCCAGGGAGTATCATGATCTATTTTCCTGTCAAAAGCATTCTGGCTTGGTAAGCTGTACCCAAGATCTGCTATGATTGCATTGAACTGGCGGTAGGCTGCCCGTTTTGTCTGTACAACACCGGCCACAACCTGTGCATAACCATCAGGTCGCTGCCTTGAAGCATCTCCCGATAAAGTAACAGAGGTATTATCGGATGGTTTGAACAACAACTGGCCACGAAAACCCTGGTTATTAATATCATTGGTAAACCTGCCGGTACTCACATTCTCAATCACACCGTCCCGTTGCGTTCCGGAGAAAGACAGGCGGGCTGCAAATTTTTTACTCAGCGGTCCGTTTACAGAAGCCTTGGCCTGCACATAACCATAATTACCATAGCTCACTTCAAAATTACCACCGGGTTTAAAACCAGGTTTACGGGTAGTTATATTAAGTGCCCCTGAAGTAGTGTTTTTTCCAAATAGTGTTCCCTGTGGTCCCCGCAGCACTTCGATACGTTCCACATCTATAAAATCAAATGTAGCAGCAGCAGGGCGGGCATAGTAAACACCATCCACATAGAAACCAACTCCCGGGTCAAGACCATCATTGGTGAGACCAAATGGAGAGCCCAGTCCTCTGATATTAATACCTGTGTTACGGGGATTAGATGTATAAAGCTGAACAGAGGGTACGAATTCTTTCACCCGGTTAACGTTGAATGCACCGGCATCTTCCACCTGGCTGCTGCTTATCACCGAAATAGGAATAGGAACATCCTGCAGTATTTCCTTTCGGCGCCTGGAAGTAATAATGACTGTATCCCGCTGAAAAAGCAGTTGCAGTTGTATAACCACATTATTTATGCCGGCATTCCTGACCGTAAATTCCTGGGAGGTATAGCCTGCTGAAGAAATGATCAGTGTAAAAGGAAACTTCTGAATAGCCTCAAAAGAAAAACGACCCGCTGAATCGGTAGTTGCCACTATTGAGGAATTCTTTATGGCCACATTCGCATAAGGCACCCCTTCGTTATTATCATTCACCACCCGGCCGGTAAGCTGTGCAAAGACCAGCAGGGGTAACAAAAGGCCCGCAAGTAAAATACCACGTTTCATGTATTCGGTTTTGATTGACAGATATATTATAAAGTCTACTATTTTAATAGACTAATTAGATAAAAAAATTTTATTACTGGCCGTCAAAGGCAATCGCAGAGAATAATGCCAGCTTAATTAAGCAGCAATGAACTGCAAACATAGGGGCACTTTATTACTCTACCAAATTTATAGACTTTATTTTTCACCTTATCTCAGAAAGCTTTAATCAATATTCTTATGCTCCATAATACCACCACTGTTCCTAATAAGATAAAAGAGGCTTTTTTTGGCAATTTGCCTGCTAACCTTGCAGCAATAGGTGCAGCAATTACTCCCCCAAGTACCAAAGCCAGTATAATTTGCCAGCCCTCCACACCTATAAGAGTAAAAAATGTAAAGGCACTTGCCAGTGTTACAAAAAATTCAGTCAGGCTTACTGAACCAATTACGTACCTCGGTGTCCTTCCTTTTGTGATCAGAGTAGAAGTAACGATAGGCCCCCATCCTCCGCCCCCGAAAGAATCGAGGAAACCACCTGCACCCGCCAGCCAGCCATATCGTTTGAATTTACTTTTTCCGGCAGTACGGAAAGCATTACTGAATATCTTTATCCCAAGTACTAATGTATAGATGGCCATGGCAGGCCGGAGGTATTTAATATGAGTATCATCAAACCAAACCAACAATAAAGCTCCCAGTACTGCTCCAATTATACCCGGTATCACCAGTGCTTTAAATAATTTCTTATTTACATTTCTGAATTTGTAATGACTGTATCCTGATGCAGCGGTTGTAAACATTTCTGCAGTATGAATGCCTGCGCTGATGGCTGCCGGACTTACCTGTGCTGTCTGCAAAACAACAGAACTCGTAACCCCGTATCCCATACTCGTGGCACCATCTACCATTTGTGCCAGAAAACCTGCCAGTACCATCCAGTGAAAATTTTTATCCAGTGTGCCATACCATGCCACCGTATCATTTGCAATCTGCCTGAAAGGCAGGTAAGAAAAAATAAAATGCCCGACTAACATAGAAGCAAAAATGACTAATGACCAGGTGGCTATCTTTCGCCATCTTCTTTCGCTCAGCGCATTGTCTTTATCGACTAATATCCGTGTGAGTGCATTCAGTTTTTTTACTTTGTAATCAAAGTTGCCATTTAGTTTCCCACGCACCTTATGCAGGTTATTGATCAGTTCATCCAGTTCCACCGGCAAAGATTCATTCAATACTTCTTTGATACGCCTGGCGGCAGTTGGGGATTTTCCATTCGTGGAGATAGCGATCTTCAGTGCCCCTTTCTGTACAATACTGCCCAAATAAAAATCGCAGAGTTCTGGTGTATCCGCCACATTGATCAGTATTTTATTGGCATTGGCAAGTTTGGTGATATGTTCATGCAACTCCTTTTTATCTGTTGCCAAAATCACAAGCTCCTTATTTTCCAGGTCTTCCTCCCTGAATGGCCGTTGAATAATGGTACAGGAAGGATGTTTGTATAGCAGTTCTGTTACTTCTTTTTTAATCACTGGTGCTACTACAGTAATTTTTGCCTGCGGGGAATTCGATAAAAGTGAATGCAACTTTTCCAACCCCACATTGCCGGCACCTACCAGTAAAATATTCACCTGGTCCAGTTTAAGAAAAACCGGAAACAACGGGTTCTTTATATCATGACCGGAATCACTCACCGGATTGATTTTATCAATATAACTGTCCATAATCTCTGTTATCGTTTAAATGATTGCCTGATTGATCCATTCTTTTGCATTTCTTGCCGCATAGGAAATAATAATATCTGTGCCACTGCGCTGCAGAGCTGCCCATACTTCCACATGCGCCGCTTCCCTGTCCAGCAAACCTTTCTCTGCCAATGCTTCAATAGCAGCGTATTCCCCGCTCACATGGTATGCCGCAACCGGCTTTAAGGTTTGTTGCTTCAGTTTTGCAATTACATCTGTATAAAGTGCCGCTGGTTTCACCATTAGTATATCCGCACCTTCTTTTTCATCCCTTATCGCAGAAGCCAGCGCATCATTACTATTAAATGGAGAAAGCTGGTAAGTCTTCCTGTTCTGCAAACCCTTTGTATTGGGAGCAGAATGACAGGCATCCCTGAAGGGTCCATAGAACTGCGAGCTGAACTTGGCAGCGTAACTCATGATACTTACCTGCTCATGGCCCAATGCATCCAGTTGATTCCTGATTGCAGCAATCCGGCCATCCATCATATCGCTGGGAGCAATACAATCTGCTCCGGCATTGGCCAGTAAAGAAGCATAACGGCTCAACACTTCCACTGTTTTACTGTTTAAGAGCTGTGTATGATCCAGATTTAAAATACCACAATGTCCATGCGTGGTATAACTGCATAAACAAATATCTGCAGCCAGCCATACTTGTTCACCAAAATTTTCCTTTATCCTGCTGATCACATGACTGGCAAATGAGAAATCAAACTCCTTATCCTTTTTAGTGGCAGGCACCGGGAATAAGAGAAATTTTGAAATCCCATTCCTGATATCCTGCTCAATACTATACAATATTGAATCAGCCGTTTCCACCTGCACCCCATTTAATCCATCCACTCTTCTTGGAGAGCCTGTACCCTCATCAACAAATACCGGCTGGATAAAACTCTTATGATTGAGGTTTACTGAGGCTGTGAGCTCTCTTATCTGTGTACCTGCTCTCAGGCGGCGCTGTGTAACCGGCCAGAAGTTTGTCTCCATTGCTGAAAAGCTTTAATGTTTGGAAATACAACAGGCTTCAGGCCCGCTGCGTTGAATTGCTCCGCTGTTTCTCCATATGGACAAACATGTTGCACGTTATTTTTTAGTAATTCTTTATACTGCTGGTATTGCCTGAAACTTGTCCAGAAAACAATATCCGCTTCTTTGATCTGGTCACTTATCGCCGTTGACCGTTCATCCCGTAAGGAATAAGTGCTGTAAGCATTCCAGTCTTTTTGTCGCCAGTTATTCTTCGACTGGTCATTCGTAATCACAGCCACTTCCTTTTTTTCAATACCGATTAACGGCATTTGCCATACCGGGATCAATGTTTCCAATCCGAATGCATCCGCGGAACCTTCCACCCAGATACCTTTCTTAGCCAGCTCATACCATGTTTTAGTACCTGCTGCCCACACTTTCTTTTTACGAAGTTCGTCTACAAGATTATTATCATTTACAGCTTTATAATTGGCAACATAGATTACCGGCTCATTGACCCGGATTGATTCAGCATGATAATCATACCTAAAAAAAGCACCCATATAATCAGTAGTACTGAAAAATTTTTTATTTATCATATCCAGCTCCGGCAATCCCTCCCATTTACTAAATGATTTGTCTTCACTATTCTTACCTGCTGCATACAAAGTCCTGCTGCCTCCATGATTAAATGTAGTGACACCGAATTTTTGCAAACAGCCCGCACCATATTGTATGGCTTCCTTTTTCTCCTGTACGCAATCATTCATTAAACCAATATCATTGATCTTATTCAACAATGCTACAGCTTTTGTGTTTCCGGGAACTGCTTCTGCCACTATTGCTCCCTGGCAGGGGGCAGGTACACATTCTATCAGCGGTAGTAACATCAGCTTTTTATCTTTCAATAATTCCTTTACTCCTGCATCTTCCCGGCTCCTCAATAACCTGTTCAAACCTGCCGTTGCGAGAATAATCCCATCATATTCACCACTATCCAATTTTCGTAACCGTGTATCCACATTCCCCCGGATCAATTTTGTAAGCACCCGGAAATTAGTATTCAATTGCGGCAAGGCCTTTTGCAAAAAACCAACCGCCATTTCTTCTCTTCGAGGCGAACAGGTTCCGATAATGATCTGCTTTCCGTCAGTAATCTTTTGCTGAATATCTTTTTGGAAGATGGTCACATCCCGGGCATCATCCCTGTCCACCACCGCAAACTTATTAGTTCCAAAAAAATGTTCGCTGCTCATATCTTTTAATGAATGAACAGCTATATCAGCTGTTCCGTTCTCCAGGGCATAAAAAATATCCTGTGTAAAAAAATCACTTCCTTCCACGGTTTGCAATGGCACATCCTGCAGTGCATCGCCCCGGCTGCTCCGGGTAATGATCTCTACATTGATTCCTTTAGCCGCTGCTTCAATACGCTGTTTCACTATCTCCAGCTGCAGCAACGAAAGCCGGGAATCCCGTCCTATTAGCCTGATCGTCTCCATGAATTATTTTAGATAAACTAAATGCCAAATGATTAATATGTTTTACAAGATGCCTCGCCGTAACAATTATACGCAGGCATTCTTCACCTTTGGGTACCGTTGGATAATTGATCGGTTGCAGGTACACTCCCTGCTTTTGCAACAGCTCATTAGCCAATTGCCTGCAACGGACCGCATCCCTTACCGGGATGCTGGTAATATGTGAATCATTATTACTGAATTCAACCTGGTTCTCCTGTAATGCCTTTCGTAATAACTGAACATGCTCCCTGAACTCCTGCCTCCATTCCGGGTGTTGCCGTATCAGCTGAATACTCTTAGTAGCTGCACTGCAAACAGCAGGAGGCAGAGAAGTGGTGAAAATAAAGCCGCTTCCATAACTGCGGATAAAATCAATGATTACCGCTGAAGCTGCAATATATCCGCCAAATACACCAATCGCTTTCGACAGGGTCCCGTTCAGAATATCAATTTCGTTTTGCAATTGTTCCTGTTCAAATATACCGGCACCTGTTTCTCCGTAAAGCCCCACCGCATGAACCTCGTCCACATACGTCATCGCATTGTATTTTTTTGCCAACGCGATAATCTCCCTGACCGGGGCAATGGTTCCTGAAATGGAATATACCGATTCAAATACCAGCAACTTAGGAGTTTCTAGCGGAATGGTCTTTAAAATACTTTCCAGCTCCCTTGTGTTATTGTGGCTAAAGATCCTTTTCTCATTACCTGCAGCTCTCATTCCCTCGATCAGTGAAGCATGGTTCCGTTCATCTGAAATAAAGATCAATCCGGGTATATGTCTTCCCAGTGTTTGCAGTGTTGTCACATTCGCCGCATAGGCTCCATTGAATAATA
Organism: Chitinophagaceae bacterium UBA4411; assembly: GCA_002400415.1. GTDB lineage: Bacteria > Bacteroidota > Bacteroidia > Chitinophagales > Chitinophagaceae > CADEDV01. Next base: position 361,695 of record DGQP01000005.1, on the reverse strand, counting down.
ATGCTGCTTCTTTTTGGTGCCAGGCCGCTAAGGTTGTTTCCAGTTCTTTATGATGAATTGTCGTACCTGAAATATTCCGGGTGCCGCTGCTGGCTGTGCCGCTGCGGTGTGTAACAAACCCTAATTTCGCAATGACCTCTTCTCTTGTACTCATACAGAGGTAATCGTTACTGCACCAGTTCACCGCTGATCGCTGCGCCCCACCCGCATCCTGGTAATAAAAATGCGGAAAATGCTGGGCGCTTTTATTCACTTCCAGAAAATAACGGTAGGAGCCATTATCCTTTAGCTCCTGCAGGCTTTGTTTAAAATAATTGTCGTACAAAAACATCACACTAATTTTTCACGGATGACAAAATCACCGAAGGGTTCCCCGGCATTTCTTTTCACACTATATACAGCAAACAATTGATCCAGTTCCTTCAGTATTTGCGGCTCATCCAGGCTATCCTTATATTTTATATTTAACCTTTCACCGGTTCTGTCTCCCCCTATATGCAGGTTGTATTGCCCATAAGCAGTTCCCACAAAACCAATTTCGGCTGCCGGGGAACGTCCGCAGCCATTGGGACAACCGGTCATGCGCAAAATGATCTCTTCTTCCTCAATCGAATGCTTCTTCAGCAATGGTTCTATCTTATCAATCAGGGAAGGCAGGTACCGCTGTGCCTCTGCCAGCGCCAGCGGGCAGGTATTGAATGCCACACAAGCCATCGCATTTTTCCGCAATGCACCTGCAACGATAGTATGATTAACAATATTGAACTGATGTAATAATGCATCAATCTCGTTTTTGTCAGCTTCTTTTATATCCGCCAGTATTACATTTTGATTACCCGTAAACCGGAAATTTAGTTTGCCCGTTTTAGCAATTTCAAGCAAGGCTGTTTTCAGTGGCAGTTTTTCATCATCCAGTATTCTTCCATTTTCCACAAACACGGTATAATACCAGTTGCCTTCATGGTTTTGTTTCCAGCCATAGTGATCCTTTCTTTCGGTAAATACATACGGCCTAACCGGCTCAAGTTTAAAACCACATCGTTTTTCCAACTCTTCTTTAAAAGGCCCAACACCCATTTTATCAATCGTATATTTCAACCGGGCCAGTTTCCGGTCACTCCGGTTACCATGATCCCGCTGTATAGTCATGATCTCATATACCGCCTTCAATACTTTTTCTTCCGTATCCACAAATCCCAATAGGGTGGCCAGCCTTGCATAGGTGGCCGGGTTGCCATGCGTGGAACTTAAACCACCACCTGCGGCTATATTGAATCCTTTCAGTTCATTGTTTTCTATTATTGCGATCAACCCCGCATCATTGGTCAGTACATCCACATCATTATTCGGCGGGATAGCAATACCGACTTTGAATTTCCTGGGCAGGTAACGGTCCTGGTATAAAGGATCATCTTCTTTTTTATCCGCTATTTGTTCCTCGTCCAGCCATATTTCATAGTAGGACCTTGTTTTTGGCAAAGCCATCGCACTGATCTTATCAGCGTATTGAAACACCTGTTCATGTATCGCTGATTCTTTCGGGTGGGCACTGCAGGTTACATTCCGGTTCACATCACCACAAGCCGCAATAGAATCAAGGTGAAGTGTATTGAAAGATTGTATCGTTGGCTTAATATGCGATTTTACTATTCCATGCAATTGCACAGTCTGCCTTGTGGTGACCTTAATAGTGCCTGTTGAATGCTCACCGGCAATATGATGCAAACCAATCCATTGATCCGCTGTTAAAAAACCACCGGGCAGCCGCAGCCGGATCATATAAGAAAACAACCATTCTAATTTCTTTGCAGTTCGTTCCTCCCTCCGGTCACGATCATCTTGCTGATACAGACCGTGAAATTTGATCAGCGACTGGTCATCCTCTTTTAATGCACCCGTCAGCCCGTCCTGCAGGCTTTCTTTTAGTGTACCCCGTAAGCCATCGCTGGATGTTTTGATCCGTTCAACTGCCGATAAATTATTTTTTTCGCTCATGATTTTATTTTTATCATTACCCCCTGTCAGCTTCCTCACTACCCGGTATTCTAATACACATCCTTCTCATATCTTCCTTCCTTTTCCAATTGATCCAGGTACTGCCTCGCTTCTTCATTTGTTTTTTTACCTTCCTGTGTAATAATCTGCAGCAAGACAGCTTCCACGTCTTTACTCATCGGATCTTTGGTACCACTGATATAGATATAAGCCCCGTTACTGATCCACTGGTATAATTCAGCTGATTTTTCAAGCATCCGGTGCTGCACATAAATCTTCTCCGGCTGGTCTCCTGAAAAAGCCAGGTCAATATTGGTTAATACCCCTGTTTGTACATATTGCTGCATTTCCGACTGGTATAAAAAATCTGTCCGGAAATATTGTTCACCAAAAAAGAACCAGTTTCTGCCTGCAGCCCCTGTTGCATCGCGGTGTGCAAGAAAGGCCCGGAAGGGTGCCACACCAGTACCCGGGCCGATCATGATCACATCTTTATCAGCAGCAGGAAGTTTGAAATTTTTATCCTTGTGCACATAAAAACTGATGGTTGTACCTACGGGTTGATCGCCTAAAAATTCACTGCACAGACCAAAACGTTGTTCATCCTGCGCCAGGAACTGATTTTTGGCAACGGTAATGTGCACCTCATTTTCTCCATGTGCGGCAGGGGAAGATGATACGGAATATAACCGGGGTGCTATTGGCATTAATACTTTCAGTACTTCAGTAAATTGTTCTGTACTTTTTACAGGATAGATCCTTAACAGGTCAACAAGGTCCATGCGGGTATCCGGAATTTCCTGTGCAGTAATAGCCGCATATTTTTTTATAGTTGATGTAAGCAGGTAACAGATATTAAGATTATAGGTTAACAATTCTCTTACAGCAGCAGTTGCTTTTGCGGTAGTTATTTCCAGGAAAGGGTCAATTCCTGTTAAAGCAATTATCCTATCGACTACTTCTTTCCGGTTAGCGGGTACAATACCAATCGTATCACCGGGTTCATAGATTACCCGTTCATCCGCCCCGACCTCAATATGATAAGTCTGTTTATTGGAACCCCTGTCATTCAGGTTGATATTATTGAGAATTCTGCCCTGGTAATATTTTTTCCCGGCAGGCTTTTTCCCTTCCGGTCTGACTACAACAGGCTCTGTAACTGCTGCGGTCTGCTGATCCACTGTTGCCAGTACTCTGTCAAACCAGCGGACTGCATCCTCTTCGTAATCAACATCACATTTTTGCAAAGGCACTACTCTTGTGCCACCAAACCTTTCAAGCTTTGCGTCCACCTCTTCGCCTGTTTTGCAAAACTGAGGGTAAGATGAATCACCCAGTGCCAGCACACTATACCTGAGGCCGGGCAGGGCTAGTGTATTTTCCTGCAAATGGTTATAAAATTTTTTAGCAGGAATAGGCGGTTCCCCTTCTCCCTGTGTGCTGATAACCACAAAAAAATATTCTTCTTTTGCAAGATCGGCCAGGCGGTACTGGCTCAGATCCGTAAGTTTTACATGAACGCCTTTCTTTTTTGCCACTCCCGCCAATTGAGTGGCTAATCTTTTTGAATTTCCTGTTTCTGTACCAAATACCAGGCTTATCTTTTTGACTGCTGCCGGCTTTGTTTCATGGTCATTCGGCTTCCTGCCAGCTACTATACCGGACAGGTAACCATTGATCCAGATCAGTTCCTCGTGTGAGTAACCCTCCAGCAATTGATGCAATTGTTTCAGTCTTGCTTCACCGATCATAGCTGCTATTTAGCAATTATCAATTCATTGAATACAGAGCCGGTCCCTTTCGCGGCAAACCAGTTAAATGACTGGTATAACTCCACCACCTCTCCAACAATAACCAATGAAGGAGAACTGAACTGTTTACCGGCAAAATCATTGGCGCAGTTTTCCAGGCTGCTGATATGTACCCGCTGGTGCTCCGTTGTTGCCTGCTCAATCACTGCCATGGGGGTGGATGGCTTCCGGGTATAACGCAGCAATAATTCGGCGAGATCAGTACTATTTTTTGCTGCCATGTAAAACACCAATGTATCACGGGTGCCAGCCAGGCCTTTCCATTTTTCTGAACTGTAAAAATTTGTTGGGTTGAAAGTGATGAATTGAACAGCCTGGGCATATCCACGGGCTGTTAACGGAATACCCGAATAAGCCGATGCTCCTGACGCAGCTGTGATACCCGGAATGACCTCAAACGGAATATTGTTTTCCTGCAGCACTTTCAGTTCATCCAGGACATTACTAAAAAAAGCCACATCCCCGCCTTTCAGGCGTAATACAGTTTTCCCTTCCCTGGCATGGTCCACGATCAGCTTACATATCTCTTCCTGGGAAACAGATGCATCATTATATCCCTGCTTGCCGGCTACAATCACTATTGCCCCGGGATCAGCGTGCTCTTCAATGATCAATGGATTCACCAGCCGGTCTGCAACGATCACGTCTGCTTCCTGCAGCCGTTTTTGCAATTTCAGAGTGATAAGTTCTGCATCACCGGGTCCGGCCCCTGCCAGTATCACTTTACCTTTTTTATTCATAAATATTCTACTTTTTCTGTAGACTAATTGAGTAAAAAAATTACTGCAGCAGGACCGCTGCCACAGTACTGTTACTTGTTTCATCCACCAGGATAGCACTTCCGTTTACCACAAACTGGTCATATGGATCGTACACAAGTGGTGATGCTGTCTTGATTGTGGCTTTTACAACTTCATTCAGTTTTACACCACCTTCAACGGGTTGTTGCTGCAGGGTATTCACATCCAGTTTGTATTCAATACTCCTCACCACGGCCCGGACCAACCTGCTGTTATGCTGCAAATAATACTTGTTACCAGTCTGTAAGGGTTTATCGTCCAGCCAGCAGAGTAATACTTCCAGTTCGTTGCCGACAACAGGCGTATCTCCTGTTTTAACGATCGCATCTCCCCGGCTGATATCAATATCATCCGCCAGCTGAATAACGGCAGCCTGCGGGGCAAATACTTCTTCCACTTCCCGGCCACCTACTTCGAGTTTGCTGATGGTTGTTTCCAAACCTGCCGGCAACACTTTTACTTTCTCTCCCTTTTTATAAATACCACTAATGATTTTCCCTGCATAGCCACGATAATCATGTAATTCTTCTGTTTGTGGTCTGATTACAAACTGCACCTGGAACCGGGCATTATCCAGGTCAATATCGTGTGCGGTATCCACTTCTTCCAGGAATTCCAGCAATGGTTTGCCATCATACCAATCGATGATCTCCGATTTGTCCACGATATTATCACCCTTTAATGCACTGATCGGGATATATGTCACATTTTTCAATCCTAATTGCTTCGCCACTTCAGCATAATCGATCACTATATTATTAAAAATATCCTGCGAATACTCCACCAGGTCCATCTTATTGATGGCTACCACTACATGCGGTATTTTCAATAAAGAAGCAATAATGGAATGGCGCCTTGTCTGTTCCACAACACCCTGCCTTGCATCTACCAGGACAATGATCAGGCTGGCATTGGAAGCACCGGTGATCATGTTACGGGTGTATTGCACATGACCGGGTGCATCTGCAATAATGAATTTCCTTTTCGGTGTTGTGAAGTAACGATACGCCACATCAATGGTAATACCCTGCTCCCTTTCAGCCCGGAGCCCGTCGGTGAGTAAGGCAAGGTCAACTGAACCATCCGTCCTGTTCTTCGTTGATTTTTCCAGTGCTTCCAGCTGATCGACAAGAATGTTCTTACTATCATATAATAACCTCCCGATCAGTGTACTTTTCCCATCATCAACACTACCTGCAGTTATAAAACGTAATAGATCCATAGCCTTGTCCCTGAAGGGGACTTAATTTGTATTGGCCCCTCACTTATTAAAAGACCAAATAGTTAGATAATTTATTTATAAAGAACATACCCTCAAAGCCCCTTCAGGGATTGGGGGTTAAAAATACCCGTTCTTCTTCCTGTCTTCCATGGCTGCTTCAGTAACTTTATCATCAATCCGGGTTTCTCCCCGTTCACTGATCCTGGTTGCTATAATCTCGTTGATTACTTCATCTAGGTTAGCAGCAGTTGATTCTACTGCTGCGGTACAGGTCATGTCACCTACGGTTCTGTACCGGACTTGTTTGGTGAGTACCACATCGTTTGCATCCGGCTGCACAAATTCACTGATGGCCACCAACTGCCCTTCGTGTTCGATCACCTGCCGTTCATGCGCAAAATAGATGGACGGAAGATCAATGTTCTCTTTGCGGATATAATTCCAGATATCGAGTTCTGTCCAATTGCTGATCGGGAATACTCTCACATTCTCACCCTTATGGATCCTCCCATTGTAAATATTCCAGAGTTCAGGCCGCTGCAATTTGGGGTTCCATTGTCCAAACTCATCCCGGACAGAGAATATTCTTTCTTTCGCCCTTGCTTTTTCTTCGTCTCTCCGGGCCCCGCCGATGCAGGCATCAAATTTGAATTCTTCAATGGTATCTAACAATGTATAGGTTTGTAACCAGTTCCGGCTTGGGAACTTGCCTTTCGGTTCCGTAAGGTTCTTTTCTTTAATAGTATCTTCCACTTTCCTGACTACCAATGTTGCATTAACTTCTTTGGCCAGCCAGTCACGGAATTCCAGCGCTTCCGGGAAGTTATGCCCGGTATCAATATGCACTAATGGAAACGGTATTTTTCCGGGTGCAAACGCCTTTTTGGCCAGGTGCACCATGGTAATAGAATCTTTTCCTCCGCTGAATAAGAGTGCCGGTCTTTCAAACTGGGCAGCCACCTCACGAAAAATGTGAATACTCTCTGCTTCAAGCTGCTCCAGGTAATCCAAATGATATTTACTCATAATTTTTATTGGTCAGTTTGCATTCACTGCAAACAATATAATACAATCTATCCTGCCTTTATTTTTGTTTCATGCAGCCCGCATTCTTTCTGGGATGTTTCCCACCACCAGCGGCCTGCTCTTGCATCTTCACCCGGCTCAACAGCTCTTGTACACGGTGCACAACCGATACTGATGAATCCTTTATCATGCAGGCGGCTGCAGGGTACGTTATGCTCGTTGATATAACTGATCATTTCATCATAACTCCAGCTGATCAGCGGATTGAATTTATATAGCTGCTTATCTTCTGCCCATTCAATCATGGACATTTGCTGCCGGTTATTAGATTGCTCAGCCCGTAAACCGGTGATCCAGACTTTCGCACCTTTCAATGCCCGGTTCAAAGGAAGCACTTTCCGGATATAACAGCATTCCTTACGGTTATTTGCCGATTCATAAAAACTATTGATCCCTTTTTCTGCAACAAAAGTTTCCACATCAGCTGCTTCCGGGAAATAGACCTGAATGGTTTTTTTATACCGGGCTGTTGTGCGGTCAAGCAGTTCGTATGTTTCATTAAACAACCTGCCTGTATCAATCGTAAAGATCTTTACGGGCAGATTGTTTTTAAAAATAACATCGGTCAGCACCTGGTCTTCCTGTCCTAAGGAAGAAGAAAAGACCACTTGGCCGGGAAATAAAGCAGCCACCAACCGGATAGCTTCCGGTAATGAGCTATTTTCTATTTCCTGTATCTGTTCTTTACTGAGCATTAAAGATTGGGTTGCGGAGTATAACGCAGGTAAGGTTTCACCACCTTCACTCCTTTCGGAAATTTTTTGATCGCATCTTCTGTTGAGACTGCCGGAACCACGATAACATCTTCTCCTGCTTTCCAGTCGGCCGGTGTAGCCACACTATAGCCTGCTGTAAGCTGTAATGAATCCACCACTCTTAATACTTCATAGAAATTTCTCCCGGTAGAAGCAGGGTAAACGATCATCAGCTTAATAAGCTTATCGGGCCCGATCACAAATAAAGAACGGACTGTTGCGGTGGCAGATGCATTCGGGTGTATCATATCATATAACAGGGCCACCACCCTGTCCTCATCAGCGATGATAGGGAAACCAACAGAGCAATGTTGTGTTTCATTAATATCTTTCCTCCATTCCATATGTTTATCCAGCGGATCAACACTCACTGCCAGCACTTTTACATTACGTTTGGCAAACTCTTCCTGTAATAAAGCTGTTTTACCAAGCTCAGTTGTGCAAACCGGGGTGAAATCAGCAGGGTGAGAAAATAAAATTCCCCATCCATTACCCAGGAAATCATAAAAATCTATTTCTCCTTCTGTTGTTTGTGCTTTAAAGTTGGGAGCAACATCCCCGAGACGTAGTGCCATAATTGAAATTTTTGTAACCGCAAAAATAAGCCTAAATGATTACCCCACCAACGTGGTGGACTGAATATATCCTGCCGACTGGTGCAGCTAACTATTGTTGGTAAGAAATAAAACCGGCAAATTACATGACAAGATCCTGTAATGTCCTGTTTTCAACGATTTGCAGGGTGGCATCCCGCACCTCCACCATCATATCATGGAGACCGCATTTTTTTTCATCGCAATTCTTACAACGTTCATAGAAATAAAGACTTACGCAGGGCAACATAGCGATAGGACCATTAATAAGGCGGATCACCGTTGCCACTTTTACCTTATCCGGACGTTGTTTCAGAAAGTAGCCGCCACCTTTACCCTTCTTGCTATCCAGTATCCCCGCTTTCTTTAGCTCCAGCAGGATATTTTCGAGAAATTTTAACGGGATCTTTTTCTTTTTGGCGATCTCGGAAATCAGCACCGGACCCTCGTTAAATTTTAACGTCAGATAACTCAATGCCTTAAAGGCATATTGTGACTTCATTGAAAGCATAAGGCTATTTCAGAATTTCCAATTTATAATTAATTGGCGAATTTTTACGCAGCATAGCCGAAACACCGCAATATTTTTCAAGAGACAGGTCAATCGCCTTCTTTACTTTGTCCTGGTTTTCCTCTGCAGTTTTAATCTTATAAGTTATAAGGATCCACTTAAATATTTTCGGGTTTTCCTCAGTTTGCTCCGATTCGACCTCCATGGAAAAATCAGAAAATCGCACCCGCATTTTTTCCAGGATGTCCACTACATCAATACCAGAACAGCCCGCCAGGCCGGATAACAAAAGAGCTTTGGGGCCGTGTCCCCTTTTCTTATCCCCATCCACGCTGATCTTGTTACCTTCATGTTCGCTTTCAAAAAGATGATCCCCTTTCCAGATTGTAGTTGTTCTCATTATTCTGTCAGCTGGTGTTTTTGATTTTGAAGAATATTCTCCAGCGTCCAGCCGATCCGTTGTTCAAAATTATGCTTTCGTTCGGAACATTCCTTCTTGTCACAAATGCGGCAGGAAAAAGGAAGGCATCCGTCAGAATGAACAAAAAACTCCACTGATTCGCCGAATTCTTTCCTGACCAATTCTGCCAACGCATCAATTTCCCGGTGAGCTTCATGCACATTCAGGTACCAGGGAACTGTAAGATGGCAATCCATATGCAGCACACTTCCATACTTTATTACCCGCAGATTGTGCAAATCGATCCAATTGGGTTTGCGGTTGGCATTTAAAAGTGCCACCATCTTTGTTAATAAGTTTTTGTCCGCCTCGTCCATAATACCCGCCACAGAACTGCGGATGATCCGGTAACCGGTGTAGATTATAAATAGCCCAAACCCCATCGCCACCACACCATCAATCCATTTTTCCCCGGTCAGGTATAAAAGAACAAGCCCGAGGACTATGCCCAGCGTTGACCAGGTATCGCTTTGTAAGTGCTTCCCGCTTGCTGTTAATGCCGCAGAATTATTTTTCTTCCCTATCCGAAGACAATAATATCCCAACAGGAAGTTGACCGCAGCCGTTATGGCCACGAGGATAATACCATAATCAATCTTTTCCAGCTCAACAGGGTTAATAAGGTTTTGTACCGCCTTATAGAGAATAATAGCACCTGCACTACCGATCAGCGTCCCTTCCACAGCAGCAGAAAGGAATTCTGCCTTCCCATGCCCGTAGGGGTGATCAATATCCCGGGGCTTGGCAGCAATGAATAAACTATATAAACCTATAAAGCCTGCCGCCACATTGACGATACTCTCGAGTGCATCAGTAAGAATAGATACAGAATGGGTGGAATAATAAGCAATGACTTTAACCGCCAGCAGTATTACTGATACCGCAGCCACCCATTTTTGTACGCTCAGGTTTTGTTGTTGTGTTCTCACTGATTGTTTATTCAAAGTTTTCCTTTACGTATTTTATCCACTGTTTCCTGGCGTGCTGCAAAAAAGCAGCCGGCGCAGTGGCAAATTCCTTTTCAGATTCATACCGGCCGAAACTTTGAAGGATTTGTTCATACTCATCTGCTTTCCCGGGCAGTTTCTCCAGGTTCATATCATTTTCTGTAACAGTAAACTTATCATCGGCTCCCGCTTGGATCCACATAGCACCCCGCAGCGAATATTTAAGAGTATCCTCGTGCATGATCAGCTTCATATAGGCCGGCGATACATCGCTCCTGCAAGCTAACTTATACTGGATAGTTGTTTCTGCAATACCATTGCTGTCTAAGTCTGTAATCATAGTCGCTCCTTTCATAAATTCTGTAGTAATATCAAAAGGACAAGCCTTTTCAGCATCACTAATTTTCCACAATATCCTGTATACAGTATCTTTTTTGATAAAATGAAAAGCATGCAGTTCTGCGGTCTGTCCCTCTCCTTCATATTCATTCTTCTGCTTATCATTAAAAGGGGCGACAACAGAAGTAATAAGAATATTATCTCCCAGTTTATCTTTCCATTGCCAGGCTTCATTAAGTTTTCCCCGGAACCTGAGCGAAGCCGGAATTTGATCCGCACTTAATTTAACCGGCACAACAGCAGTTACCTGTCCATTTGTGATTACTTCAGGGTTATCGTTGGTAACAGTATCTTTCTCTTTACTGTTGCCCGAAGAATTACAGGCCGACAGCAGAACCAAAAAGCAAAAGAAGAATAGTCGCATATGGAGCCATTAAATGACGACCGAAATTAACTGAAATCGATAAGGAAAAATATAATATTACACTCCGGGTTTACGATTGAAGAATGACCGCATTTTTTTGCCCAGCCGGTGATAGGATTCCTTATTAAATAATTGTGAATCCCGCATGGCTTTGTAAGTGAGAAATAAACCGATTGGTACCAGGACAAAAGTGGCCAGCCACATACCCATAAAGGGGCTCATGGTATTTTCTTTGGCAAATTTTTCTCCCATGGTGCTGGAGAAATAAAAGACCATGAAGAAGATGATAGCAAATATCAGTGGTGTTCCCAAACCACCTTTCCGGATAATAGAACCGAGTGGAGCGCCGATCAGGAACAAAACAAGACATGCCAGGGAGAGTGATATTTTCCGGTGCCATTCAATTTTGTGCTTCCTGAATATTCTTTCCCGGTCTTTTAAATTGGTAGCCGTTGATTCAAGTCCCACCCGGATAGAATTGACCTGGCCCGAAGCCCGTTGCGCCACATCCATTTTAGCTGAATCGGGCAGCCATTGCGAAAAACTGGCAGCTGTTTTTTGTTTCCCGGTATCAATCACTTCCTGCTTTGCCCAGTTGCTGTCAATATATTTTGTAAAGACCCAGGTTGAATATATGGCTTTTGTCAGTTGCAGCCTGACAGCATCATTCTCTTTTTTAAGCGAGTCAATCGCCTTATCCAGTTGTCGCATACTGAGCACACGTTCATTGTTCTTATTTACACTATCGTCAGTTCTTACAAACTGGAACGCACTGAGATCAAACTGTTTGGTGTATTCCTTAAAGCCAAGCCTGACAAATTCTGTATTTGTACTGTATGCATTATTGGTACGTTCCTGGTAGCGCCAGCCATCCCGCAGGTTGAATTCAAGATATCTTTTATTATCAGTTACCCGCATTACGCCACTTTTTGCGATAATAAAATTATCCTGTACCGGGTTTGTCTGTTCATAAATGATCACATCCCTGATAATACTGTCGTTGGATTCCTTTTTACCGATCTTGATGGCAAAACCATTGATCTTATCATAAAACACTCCTTCTTTCAGGTCGAAGGCCGGCTTGGCATACACGATATCCGCCAGCAGGGTTCTTGATTTCAGGTTAGCGATTGGTATAATATTATTGGAGAACAGGAAAGCAACACCGCAAATGAGCAATGTCACAAAAAATAAAGGCCGCATAAAACGCAGCAGGGAAATGCCGGCGGCTTTGATAGCCACTAACTCAAAACTTTCACCCAGATTACCAAAGGTCATCAGTGAAGAAAGCAGAATAGCCAATGGCAAGGCTAATGGCACCAATACGGCTCCCTGGTACCAGATAAACTCAAGGATCAGCCCGGCGCCCAGCCCTTTACCAACAAAGTCATCAATATACAACCAGAAGAACTGCATCACCAGTACGAGCAACGTAATAAAGAACGTTGCCACAAAAGGCCCGACAAAGGCTTTGATGATGAGCTTATCTAATTTTTTGATCACTTATCTTTAACTATGAATCCCGCAAAAATAAGGCTTTCAGCAACCGAGTTAGAACTCGTGACTAATGCGGATTGGATTTTAACAAAGAACGGTATCATTCAAAAAGTGAAAAGTATGCTGGAAGCCATCCAGGCTGAACAGCAGGATTACCTGGAAAAAAACAAAATCAATCTCCCCGCTGAATTTATCAACCCTTTACCTAAAATTTCAAAAGGAGAAAATTACAAGGGTCTGCCCTACCTGGTACTGGATCACCCCCGGTATTTTGATAAGGAAAATGTGTTTACGATCCGCACCCTGTTCTGGTGGGGAAATTTTTTCAGCATCACTCTTCACCTGGCCGGCACCTGCAAGGAATTATTTCAGCAGCAGCTTATTAATGCCTATCCCTGGTTTGCCGACAACGATTTTTTTCTTTGCATCAGTGATGAACAATGGGAACACCATTTCGGAGAAGATAATTATAAGCCGGTGAAAGCAATAACAAGAGAGGAGTTTGAACAGTATTTTTCCAAAAAATCATTTTTAAAACTGGCGCGGAAATATCCACTTCAGCCCTGGGATGCTATTCACCCCCGGCTGTTCCCCGAATTCAGAAAAATAATGGAGTTATTAATGGCTTAGTTACCCAGGCGGTGAAAAAGATCTTTCACCTGGTGATCCCATAAAAGACTCTGGTCTTTAATTTCCTTTTTCTCGGCAAAATCCTTGATCACTAAAATCGTCTGGTTGGTGATCTCTGATTTTTCGATCCGGAATTCAAAGTACTCATCTTTAGGCGCTGTTTGCCAGCGAAAGCGGACAAATTTATCCTGCTCTGTCTCCAGCAGATCAGCTTTATCAAAGGAGCCATTCCAGCCAAAGTAAAAAATGCCGTCTCTTTCATCAACCTTTTCCGCGAACCATTCGCCAAGACCGGCCGGGGTGGCAAGAAACTCGTACAATATGGATGGTGAACACCTGACAGGAAATTCTAACGTGTATAATTGCTTGCTCATCTTCTCGTATTAATAAATCATTGCGACGGCTGCAATAATAAATAATAAATCATTGCGCCAAAATATTTTCGCGGTTATTTTTCCCCCTGTTTTACAGCAAATCAATTGTTTACAAAATAAAATCCTTATGAAAGCGTTAAATAATTACCAAAAAAATTTTGGCACATATTACTGAAAAGGTTAAATTGCCTTGAAGTTCAATACGTTCCGAACAACCAATGACATTGTGGTGGGTATTTTTAGAGTCATAAGCAGACTGAAACTTATTATTCTTTAACCCTTTAAATACACCATTCTAAAACCATACCTATGAGCATGAGACAATTGAAGATCACGAAGTCAATTACGAATCGTGAATCTCAAAGTTTAGAAAAGTACCTGCAGGAGATCGGCAAAGTCGAACTCATTTCCCCCGAAGAAGAGGTCAAGTTAGCCACCCTTATTAAACAAGGATGCCAAAAGTCACTCGACAGGCTGACCAAGGCAAATCTGCGTTTCGTGGTTTCTGTTGCCAAACAGTACCAGAACCAGGGATTATCGCTGCCTGACCTTATTAATGAGGGTAACCTTGGTTTGATCAAAGCAGCCCAGCGATTCGATGAAACCCGCGGTTTCAAATTCATTTCCTACGCTGTTTGGTGGATCCGCCAGAGTATATTACAGGCTTTGGCCGAGCAATCAAGGATTGTCCGCCTGCCGCTCAACAAAGTGGGGCTTACCAACCGTATTCAAAAGGCTTTCTCCTCCCTGGAGCAGCAGTTTGAACGGGAGCCATCTGCTGAGGAACTGGCTGAAGTACTGGAAATGGACCTGGATGAAGTATCCGCTACGCTGGGTATCAATTCCCGCCATGTCAGCATGGATACACCTTTATCTGAAGGAGAAGACAGCACCCTGCTGGATGTGCTGATCAACCCGAATGCAGAACGGACTGATGGCCAACTTGACCATAACGAATCTTTGAAAACAGAGATCGACCGGAGCCTGAAAACCCTTACAGAAAGGCAAAAAGAAGTAATCTGTTATTTCTTCGGCATCGGTGTTGACCACCCCATGAGCCTGGAAGATATCGGTGAAAAATTCAACCTGACCAGGGAAAGGGTCCGCCAGATCAAAGACAAAGCCATTACCAAGCTGAAAACAAACACCCGGACAAGAATCTTAAGAACTTATCTCGGGGCTTAATTAACTAAAACAGTATTACTGATATAATCTTTACACTTCTACTTTATCTTTGCAGCTCGTTTAAAAGTGAACATCATGATGTTCACTTTTTATTTAGTGATAGTGAAAATATTTGTGAACCATGTTCAACAATTTACAGGACAAACTCGAAAGTGCCTTTAAGAACCTGAAAGGCCAGGGTCGTATTACAGAACTCAATATTGCCACCACGGTAAAAGAGATCCGTCGTGCCCTGGTCGATGCCGATGTGAACTATAAAATAGCCAAGGATTTTACTGATAAGGTAAAGGACAAAGCCCTCGGGGAAAAGGTGATCAATGCCATTTCTCCCGGCCAGTTGATGACCAAGATCGTGAAGGACGAACTGGCGGAGCTGATGGGCGGCCAGGAAGCCACTTTTAATGCAAAGGGCAACCCTGCCGTGATATTGATCGCCGGTCTGCAGGGTAGTGGTAAAACCACTTTCAGCGGCAAGCTGGCTAATTACTTAAAGACAAAAAAAGGCCTCTCTCCCCTGCTGGTGGCTGCAGATATTTACCGCCCGGCAGCGATGGAACAATTGCGGGTATTGGGAGAACAGATTGGTGTGGATGTACATATTGAATCAGAGAACAAAGATGCTGTTGCCATTGCACAAAATGCTGTAAAAGAAGCAAGAAGTAAAAATAAAAACGTAGTCATTATTGATACTGCCGGCCGCCTGGCCGTTGATGAAGTGATGATGACCGAAGTGGCCAATATCCGAAGCGCCGTTAACCCGCAGGAGATCCTGTTTGTGGTTGACTCGATGACAGGGCAAGATGCTGTGAATACCGCCAAAGCATTCAATGACAAACTGGATTTCACCGGTGTGGTATTGACCAAGCTGGATGGTGATACAAGAGGTGGTGCGGCTATTTCGATCAAATACACGGTGAATAAACCCATCAAGTTTACCAGCAGTGGTGAGAAGATGGACACCCTCGACGTGTTCTATCCCGAAAGAATGGCGCAACGTATCCTCGGCATGGGTGATATCACTTCATTAGTAGAGAAAGCACAGGAGCAGTTTGATGAAGAACAGGCTAAGAAGCTGGAAGGGAAACTCCGTAAGAATAAATTTGATTTTGCCGACTTCAAAATGCAGCTGGAGCAGATCAAAAAGATGGGCAATATGAAAGACCTGCTGGGTATGATTCCCGGTGTAGGTAAACAGATCAAAGACCTTGATGTAAATGAAGATTCTTTCAAAGGCATTGAGGCGATGATCAACTCCATGACTCCCGCAGAAAGAAGTAATCCCGACCTGATTGACGGCAGCCGCCGCAAACGCATCGCCAAAGGGGCTGGCAAAGACATTGCCGAGGTTAATGCCTTTATGAAGCAATTTGATCAGATGAGAGACATGATGAAAGGCATGAACAAAGCCGGGATGTTTGGCAAAATGATGCCAGGAATGAAGAGATAAGTCGATGGTCAACAGCCTATAGTCCACAGCAATTTACAATTCGAAAAAGTTGCCATGCCTATGAAGATCTGCCGTGGACCGTTGACTATAAACTGTGGACATTCCCAACGACTTTCTCTTTGCAATCTCCTCCCCCCGTCCTATATTTGCTGTCCGGTTTCTACCGGAACTAACAATTATTGTTTAACGCTGTTAAATTTCTATTTATGTCAGCAAAAATCCGTCTTCAAAGACACGGGTCTAAGAAAAGACCCTTCTACTTCATCGTAGTAGCCGATTCACGGGCACCCCGTGATGGTAAATTCATTCAAAAATTAGGTACTTACAATCCCCTGACCGTTCCTGCTACTATTCAGCTGGATCGCCAGAAAGCGTTGGAGTGGCTGAACAAAGGTGCAACACCAACTGACACTGTTCGCCGTATCCTGAGCTTTAAAGGAGTATTGTACCTGAAACACCTGCTCCGCGGTGTGGGGCTGGGACTTTTTGATGATGCAACTGCTATGGAGAAGTTCACAAAATGGAGCGCCGAGCATGACGCCCAGATTAAAAAACGCCAGGACGAAGCTTATCGCCAAAAAAGAGCAAGACGTCCGATGCCGGGTCGCAGACCTGAGAGAAGGACTGAAAGCGGCGGTGGTGAAGGATAATATATCCTGATCCTGAAAGTTCATGAATCCCGGTTATTAAACCGGGATTTTTTGTGCCCCTAACCCCTAAAGAGGAACATACTCTTTCACTTTACTTATTTTCATATTTAAAAGGATAGCTTTGAAGCCAAATGATTTTTTAACTACAAAATCCCATTTAGGGAACGGGGCATGGCGGAATATTATAAAATAGGAAAGCTGGTTGCGGTGCACGGGCTGCAGGGGGAATTAGTGCTAAAACATGAACTGGGCAAAAAGACTTCCCTGAAAGGGCTGCAGGCGCTTTTCATCGAAGACAAAAAAAATTCTTTTCTTCCCTGGTTCATAGCATCCGCCAAAATAAAAAGCGAAGAAGAGATTTATATTAAACTCGAAGGAGCTGATACGAGAGAAGCGGCTATGAAACTTACTCAAAAAGAATGCTGGCTTCCCGGGCCTGATTTTAAAAAATTTGCTGCTAAATCAGCCCCTGTTAGTTTACTCGGGTATACCATCATCAATGATGGGAAATCATTAGGTGAGATACTCGAAGTGATCGAACAACCCCACCAGATATTATGCCGCCTGGAAATTCAATCGAAAGAAGTGCTGATCCCAATTCATGAAGGAAGCCTGGAAAAAATAGATCACCGGAAAAAACAGGTACTCGTTCAATTGCCTGAAGGTTTACTGGATGTGTATCTCACTTAGGTCCTTTGATAAAATCTGCCAGCAGCTTCATGCGGTAATACAGGTTGCTCAGCATCAGTGATAAATTATTCTTCACTTTCTCCACGCTGCCACCGTTCATCTTTTTAATGTTGCGCAGTTCTTCTATTTTCTCATCTATTTTATCGATCAGCCTTTCGGCATCCCAGCCGATGTATTTTTTATTCCTGTCACCAAACACATGATAGGGCTCTATATCCCCGGCTTTGATCTTTTTGAACTTGAAATTATTCCTGATAGCTTCTTTAATGGCTTCATTGCTGAGCAGGTCGATCATCACATCCGGCTTCACTTCATTCAAAAAAGCATTGTGAAAAATATTCAGGTTATTCCTCAGCTCCCGGATCACCTGTTTTTTGATCACATCACTGGTCTTGCTTTCTTTACTTAAAAATGTCAGCAGGTCTTTCAGCGGGGTAATGCCAGTTTTCAGCCATTCTAATTGCATAGGCTAAAATAACTATTCAGCCCGACACCTTATACTGCTATTGCTGGTTTTGCCGAAAGGCCTGCTTTTTTATAACACCTGTTATCCTCCTGCGCAGCCTGCAGTATATTTTGCAACTGCACAAAATGCCGTTGTTCATGCGCCACCAGGAAACGAAAAGTATCGCCCAGTTTTAATTTAATAAACCGGGAAATGGAAACGGGTATGCGGATAGCCCCGATATCTTTTGTCTTAGCTTTTTCCAGCAATTCCAGTAAATATTGCTGTTGATCAATAAAGGTATTCAGTACCGGGAAAACATCCGGTTGTGGTAACGGGCGATGATCCTTTGGAGCTTTCATTTTATTTTTTTCCTGCCCGTCAGCACCAGGTTTCATCAGGTTGGTGAAATAATTCCCCAGCCAGCCTGACCTGAATACAGTTACAGTTTTTTTATCCTGCAGCAAAGACTTTTCGATGGCCACGAGGTAATACCGTCCATAACTGTTCAGATGTTCCAGTACCTGTACCACATTCCATTTGTCCGGTGCCGGCTGTTCCAGCAGGCAACCAGGGTCTTCCAGTTTCAATAAAGTAGCGGTTGCGATCAACTGGCGAACATCTGCCTGCAACCCGCTCAGCAGGTCGGTGCTGATAAATTTTTGCATGATTGATAATTTTCAACAAACCTACTGTGGCTGTATGCCGGAAATCTTGGGAAATACCAAGATTTCAGAAACCGGCCTGAACTATAATCGTACAGAGCCCAGTAATTTGCTGAAAGTGGTGGCATCCAGCCCGAGATAAGAAGCGAGGTATTTATGCGGGATGATCTGTAGCACATGGGGGCTTCTTTTCAGTAAGGTTTTGAATTTTTCCTCTGCGCTAAAGCATTGCAATTCGATCTGTCTTTCCAGCACACCCTTCAGGACAAAAGCCGTCAGCTTCAATATCATTTTCTGAATATTGGGGTAGCGGTAGCAGAGTTCATCAACCTGTTTGTAAGTGGTACGGAGAAACCGGCTGCTGGTCAGTGTCTCCAGGAAATAAGCAGAGGGCGTTTGTGTCAGGAAAGAATCAGCAACCCCTGAAAATGAAGGCGGATACATAAATACAATAGTCGCTTCCTTTTTTTCTCCGCCAATATAGAAAGCCCTCTGCACACCTTCGAGTACAAAATAGAGATACCGTTCTGTTTCACCGGCGGCGGTCAGTATTGTTTTACGCTTACATTCAAACGGTTGCCAGATTGCAGCTAACGCATCCAGTTCTTCTGCCTTCAATGCAAAAGCATTGCTGATAAAGCCCCTGAGTTGTTCCGTGTCTGTCATTATTTTTCTGTCCTTCAAATATAATTTATTGCCCCGGCAGGTAACAATCTCTTGCCCGAAAGAAATTTATCTTTATACCCCGATGGCAGACACGAAAAGATATATCGCCCATTTTGACCTCGACTCTTTTTTTGTGTCCGTGGAAATCCGCAACGATCCTTCACTGAAAGGAAAACCGGTGCTGGTGGGTGGTTATGAACGGGGCGTGGTGGCCGCCTGCAGCTATGAAGCCCGGAAGTTTGGTATCCACTCGGCCATGCCCATGAAAAAGGCCATGCAGCTTTGCCCGCAGGCTATTGTTACCAATGCCAGCCGCAGTGATTACAGTAAATATTCCCGCTGGGTCACGGAGATCATTGCTGCAAGGGTACCCTTGTTTGAAAAAGCATCCATTGACGAATTTTATATTGACCTCACCGGCATGGATAAATTTTTCGGCGTTAGTAAATACGCTAAAGAATTACGAAAAGCAATTACTACTGAAACCGGTTTGCCTATTTCCTGCGGCTTATCATCGGCCAGGTTTATCAGCAAGATGGCGACCAACGAGGCCAAACCAAATGGCTTCCTGGAAATTCCGCAGGGGAAAGAAACGGATTTTTTATGGCCCCTGGGTATTGAAAAAATAAACGGCGTTGGCAAACAAACCGAACAACAGCTAAAGAATTTCGGAATCTATACCATCGAGGATATCGCCAAAACACCGGTTGAGCTGATGGAAAGATATGCGGGCAAATGGGGCGAATCATTATGGCATAAAGCACATGGTATTGGCAGCGCTGAAATCACCACCGATTGGGAGCAAAAGAGTATGAGCCATGAAAATACGTTTGATATTGACTACACAGATATAAGTTTCCTGCATAAAGAACTAGTACGTTTGACAGAAAAAACAGCGTATTCGCTGCGGGAAGATGAAAAACTGACCGGTTGTGTAACCGTTAAGATCCGTTATTCAGATTTTGAAACTACTTCCCGGCAGGAAACGGTTGATTACACAGCGCTCGATGATATACTGATCGCCAAAGTAAAAGACCTGTTCAATAAAAGTTACCAGCAAGGAAGACCTGTCCGTTTACTGGGTGTCCGCTTCAGCCAGATGATCCCTTTCACCATGCAGATGAGTTTGTTTGACAACAATGCGGAGAAACTGAATCTCTATAAAACAGTTGATGAAATCAAAGACCGCTTTGGCAGTAAATTGGTGACCAAAGCAGTCAACGTAAAGAAAAGAAAAGGCTAAATGCAGTTTTTATTTCTTTAATCCTTTCTTTAGCTCCATATACACCAGAATCAAACCGATAGCACAGATCATCACAACCGTTGGCATTTTTCCGAAAACCTGCAACACCCTGTACAAATCTCTTACCCGGGGAGAAGATGCATCTGTTTTCACGGTGTCAGCAATAAAATAAATACCCAAACCACAAGCTGTAATTACAAGTCCCGCAAACAGGAGCAGGGTAGATTCCACTCTTTTTGTCATTGTTCTCAATAGATACGTCAGTAATTATTGTTTTCAATACATGCTGCCAATGCTTTCATGGGCCGGTAACTTCCGGGTGCACAGGCCATGCATTTTACCTTTGAAGTACTGGTATAAGTAGTTTTTGTACCCAGGGTGTATTGATAGTCGTTAGTATGCGAAGTGGTTTGCGTTACCACCCCGGTTCCATTACAGGACTTGCAGGTCTCATACGGATCGTGCAGTGTATAATAAGTATCTGTGGGATAAAAAAGAGTCTCTGCATCCACTGTTTTCCTTTCCAGGTTGCAGGCACCCTGGTTAAACGGCGGTTTCCGGGCAATTTTGATCTCCACTTCATACCCATCCCCATAGCTTTTTTTATGGTAGCTGATTATCTTCATCACAAAACCGGAATTGTATACCTTGGTTTTCCCGTCAAAAAATTTTCCTGTTACTTCTTTCAGCTGCGCTTCAGTAACTACCGGCTTTGCGGGTTCGGTCCGGGATCCAACCGGGCTATTGACTACAGACACTGTTTTATCACTGCTTACCGTTTTTCCCCAGCCATAACCGGGTTGTGGAATCCCTGCCGGATAAGCTGGTTTTGCAGTGTTATTCTGTGTTGCCAGGAATTCATCTATTGTATACTGGCTAATCAGTTTTACAGCTCCTTTTTGCTCTTTAGTTAAAACCTCGCTGGCTTTCATGCATAACTTAATATCTTCGAAATTTATTCTCTTTGACATCAGCACTTCATAAAACCCGTGATAATCTATATCCATCATTTGTAAAAATTTCTGGCCAAGCAAATTCGTAAGCTGCTCTGAAGAATAATTCAATTGTTTAACCCCTGAATAATAATCAATAATCGCATCTGCCCTTTCCTTCGAATTGCCTGCATTTCTAAGCTTTCTTTGATAATCTGATTCATAAGGCTCAGGCGACAATGCAATAGTTGAGGCTGTGCCCTGGAATACCCTCAGGTACTCGACATCAACCATTTTTTTATTATTAAATTCGAAACCTATGCCACTATGATTAGTACTGAACTGTTCATAAGGAGCTTTAGCCACTTCAACAGCATTGACAAAAAAGAAAATATTGCCTGCCTTTTTTTCTACCCGAATTACATTTGCCTTGTTGATTCCAGCCTGTACAGAAGCGGAAGCTATGGGCCCTGTTTTGACCTCCCACTGATTATTAAGCTGCTTTCCATATTTGCATTTTCCATCAGGATAAATGCCAAAAGCATAAAAATCGTTTCCATTATTACCAACACCCCAAAGCAGCCAATAACCACCAGCCGTATTACCCGTATCTGCACTGCTTAAAAATATTTTTGTTTCTATGGTAAAATCTTTTGATTGGGCTGCTGCCAGAGCCGGCACTGCCAGCCAAACCCTGCTGTACTTATATTCTTTTATATGCACCCGGTAGTTGCCATTAGTGATTTGAGCGGCCGATTCCTGGTTATCCCATACCGGCCATTTATTTTGGTTATTTTCAAAATTCTCATCCAGTATCAGTGATAGCTGATCAGTATTACCCTGTTTGCCGGGTCTTGTGCTGGCTGCCGGATTTTCGCTGATAAGAAAATTCTGGGCTAAAGTCTGTAATGAGAAAAAAAATAATAAGCCGACCATAGGCATCCTGCGCTTCATTTTTTTCTTTTAAAAATAATAAATGGGGCGGCCGGGCATATCAGTGCCAGACGGTATTTCAATCAGTTCCCGAACAGGCAAAACCACTTATCTTCGTCATCCAAAATCTATATTATTATGTCACAAGTTTGGAAAGATTACCAGGAAAAAAATAAAGACCGTTTTCTGAATGAAATGCTGGACCTGCTCCGCATTCCTTCCGTCAGCGCAAAAAGTGAACATAAAACTGATATGCTGACCTGTGCGGAAGCTGTAAAAAAGAGCATGCTGAATGCCGGCTGTGACAAGGCCGAAGTAATGGCCACTGACGGACACCCCGTAGTGTATGGCGAAAAACTGATCGATCCATCTAAACCAACCGTGTTGGTATATGGTCATTACGATGTGCAGCCTGCCGAGCCGCTGGAACTATGGACTAACCCACCCTTTGAACCCACAATTATTGATGGAAAAGTTTTTGCCCGCGGAAGTGCAGATGATAAAGGGCAATTCTATATGCATGTAAAAGCACTTGAAACATTGGTGAAGACAAATACCATGACAACCAATATCAAATTCCTGATTGAAGGGGAAGAAGAAGTGGGTTCTCCCAATCTCGGGAAATTTGTAGCCGCTCATAAAGACCTGCTGAAAGCCGATGTGATCCTGATCAGCGACAGTTCAATGCTGAGTATGGAAAATCCTTCACTTGATACAGGTGTCCGGGGCCTGAGTTATATTGAAGTGGAAGTTACCGCAGCTAACAGGGATCTCCACAGTGGTACTTATGGTGGTGCAGTAGCGAACCCCATTACTATCCTGGCAAAGATGATCGCCTCCTGCCATGATGAAAATAATCATATTACTATCCCCGGTTTTTATGATGATGTGGTGGTGGCCGGACCGGAAGAAAGAGCCTTGATTAATAAGGCTCCTTACGATGAAAAGGAATACAGCGAGGAACTGGGAGTGAAAGAACTCTGGGGTGAAAAAGGATATACCACGTATGAAAGAACCGGAATCCGCCCCACCATTGAGATCAATGGTATCTGGGGTGGTTACCAGGGAGAAGGTGCTAAAACCGTTTTACCATCGAAAGCGACAGCAAAAATTTCGGCAAGGCTTGTGCCAAACCAATCATCCCATAAAATGACGGAAAAGTTGCTGAATTATTTTACAAGCATTGCCCCGGCATCCGTTATTGTAAAAGCATTTGAACACCACGGTGGGGAACCTTATATGACACCCATTGACAGTAAAGGTTACCAGGCTGCTTCCAAAGCGGTGGAAACCACTTTTGGTAAAGCCCCGATCCCTGTTCGTGGCGGTGGCAGCATTCCTATTTGTTCAATTTTAGAAAGAGAACTGGGCATCAAAATCATCTTTATGGGCTTTGGGCTGGATAATGATAACCTCCATAGCCCAAATGAGAAGTATAATATTGAGAATTATTATAAAGGCATTGAAACGATCCCTTATTTCCATAAGTTCTTTGCTGATATGAATTGATAAATACCAAACTTCAATGGTAATCCCAATCTTCGGTTGGGATTTTTTATTTTTGAAAATGGCCGATAAAGAAAAACTCCGCCTCGACAAATATCTCTGGGCAATTCGTTTGTTTAAGACGAGAAGCCTGGCCACTACGGCCTGTAACAACGGCAAGGTGAAATATGAAGAAGAGCAGGCCAAGCCCGGAAAAAATGTTCATTTGGGAGATATCTATGATGTAAGGACCGAAGGCAAACGCTGGCGCATTAAAGTAACAGGCTTATTACATACCCGGGTGAAATATGAAGAAGCGATCAAATATTATCTTGATATTACTCCTGAAGAAGAATTAGAACGCCTGAAATACCAGGCCGCCAGTTTTCATACCGGCAAAAGACCCAGCAAGATTGGCCGGCCAACCAAGAAAGAACGAAGAGACCTGGATGAGTTTATGGATGAATAAAGAACATCTGTAAAAGTTACATCATCTTACCACAGAAAGTCCTGACCAATATCAGCAATAGGATAATCTTAGTCATTGGTTTTCCCAATTACCACATTTTACATTGCCTTTGTCAACAATATTCATTCACCCCTAAACAGGATATATGGAAAACAAAGCTGTAGAAAAACACAGAACCTCCTGGCCCACTTTGTTTGACAGTGGCTGGATGGAAAAATTCTTCAATGCCCCGATTGATGAATTTTTTAATATGGGTAAAGTAATGAATGTACCCGCTGTAAACGTTTCTGAAACCGATAAAGAATTCAAGCTCTGCGTAGCTGCTCCCGGAATGGAAAAGAAAGATTTTAAAGTAGAAGCTTATGACGATATGCTGACCATCAGTGCCGAAAAGGAAAAAGAAGAAAAAGAAGAAAAAAATGGCCGCTTTAACCGTCGTGAATATAACTACAGCAGTTGGAGCAGGAGTTTTACCCTTCCTGAAAACTGTGATGCGGGTAAAATTGCCGCAGAATATAAAAACGGGGAATTAAAGGTTATGATCCCTAAAACAGAGGTCATAGAACCGAAGAAGATCAAGAACATTTCTGTAAACTAACAGGATGTTGCCCAGAAGGGCGGCCCATGCCAGTAGCTGAAAGGCATGGGCTTTTTATTTTAATACAACAGATTTTTCAGCTTTTCCAGGTTGATGATGCTGATTTTGCCTTCTTTTATTTCAATCAGCTTTTCATTCTTAAAATCGCTCAGTGTTCTGATCAGCGATTCAGTAGCCGTACCTACGTAGTGGGCAATATCCTCCCTTGATATTTCAATAGGTTTGTTTTCTCCGCTTGCGTTGAATTTGCCATGTATATCCACCAGCGCTTTCGCCACTCTTTTCCGTAAAGAACTATAGGCAAGACTTAATAATCTTTCTTCTTTCTCTTTTACATTTTGCGTGATGATGCGGATAAATTTGGAAGCCACCACAATATCACCGGCAATCATTTCCTGGAATTCATCCCTTGGTATCTGGATGATCTCCGTTTCTTCAAGGGCAACTGTTGAGTCATCGTAATTCTTTTCTTCGATCAGGGCCGGATAACCGATAAAATCACCATCACTGTACAGATCGGTAATATATTCTTTTCCGTCCTCATGTGTTTTATACCCCTTTACCTTCCCTTTCACCACATAATACAGGAACCTCGGCCTTTTTCCTTCACCATAGATTACCTGCTTTTTAGAATACAATTCGGAATTATAATTATCCAGGTTGAATTGCAGCATACCGCTCGCCCGAAGATCATTGGCCAGTTCGCTCAGCCCTTTACCTGTGGCACTGTATTTTTTCTGCAATACATCAATTTTCTTCAGCCGGGATTCGATGGCATTCATCAGTTCGATCTCTTCAAAAGGCTTGGTCACGTAGTCATCCGCCCCCATTTCCATTCCTTTACGTAAATCACTTCTTTCTGCCTTGGCCGTTAAAAAAATCAGGGGGATATCTTCAGTTTCCGGGTTCTTACGGAGCAGGTGCAAAACACCATACCCATCCAGTTCCGGCATCATAATATCACAAACGATCAGATCAGGCTTTTCGGCTAAAGCAGCTTCCACTCCTCTCTTTCCATTCTCGGCAGTCACTGTTCTATACCCTCCGAGGGAAAGTATTTCTGCTGTATTTTCCCTGATATCTTCATTATCATCGATGATCAGGATAGTACGTTGGGTCATGCGGGATATTTTGGTGAATCGGGCTGCAAAATAGTCAAAAGAGTCTTTTGATAAAAATCAGCTTTGCCGGTGAATTTACTCATCCCCTCCCGGGCCCCCTGCTTTTACTTTAGCAACCTTAGATTACGGAAACTATGGCTTCACCTGTTATCACTGATCAGCAATTGCATTGTTACCATTGCGGAGAGACCTGTGCCAATGAAAAAATTCATGTGGCAGAAAAAATATTTTGCTGCGAGGGTTGCAAAATGGTATACCATATCCTGAACCAGAGTGAGCTTTGTGAATATTATAACCTGAACGAGACCCCCGGCATTAACCAGCGGGTGCATGTCCGGAAGGATAAATTTGCTTTCCTGGACGATGATAAAATTCAGGCGCAATTGATCAGTTTCCGGGATGAGAAACAGGTGCATGTTACTTTTTACCTGCCGCAAATGCATTGCAGCTCCTGCCTGTACCTGCTTGAGAACCTGCATCGTTTAGACCCGGGTGTTGTTTCCAGTAAAGTCAATTTTACCCGCAAGGAAGTTGATATCGTGCTGCTTACTTCGCAAACCAGTCTCCGCAAAGTAGCTGAAACGCTGACCAGTATCGGCTATGAGCCCTATATAAGTTTGAGTGACCTGAAAGAAAAAAGACCGGCAATCAACAGAAGTATGGTTTACCAGTTGGGTATTGCAGGTTTTTGCTTTGGCAATATCATGCTGATGAGTTTTCCCGAATACCTCGGTATTGACGCCAGTGAAGTTGGCTTAAGGGCCATGTTCCGCTGGGCCAATTTTGCTTTAGCCATTCCGGTACTGCTCTATTCAGCGCTTCCCTTCTATGAATCCTCCTGGAAAAGCTTAAAGCACAAATTTCTGAATATTGACGCACCGATCGCATTAGCGATTATCGTAACATTTATCCGCAGCGCCTGGGAAGTGATCAGCGGAACCGGTGGAGGCTATTTTGATTCCATGACCGGTATTGTATTTTTTATGCTTGCGGGGCGTATTGTACAGGACAAGACATACCGGCAACTCTCTTTTGAGAGGGACTATACTTCTTATTTCCCGATTGCCGTTTCAGTGCTGAAAGAAAATACCGAAGTGCCCACCACCCTGCCTGATCTAAAGCCCGGTGACACCCTGCTCATTCATAACGAGGAACTCATTCCGGCTGACGGTATTCTCTCCAAAGGAAAAGCATTTATCGACTATAGTTTTGTGACCGGTGAATCACTGCCGGTACTGAAAGAAGTGGGTGAACTGGTTTATGCCGGCGGCAAACAGACAGAAGGCAACATCGAAATACTGGTAGTGAAAGAAGTGGCACAAAGTTACCTGACCAAATTATGGAACAGGGATGAATTTAAAAAACAGGAACAGGCAAAAAGCGTTTCCTTCGTTCACCTGCTGAGCCGGTATTTCACCTATATCGTGCTGACCATTGCACTCATCACCGGTATTTACTGGCAAATGCATGATCCTTCAAGAGTATGGCCGGCCGTTACTGCTATTTTTATCATTGCCTGCCCCTGTGCCTTACTCTTATCCAATACCTTTACCAATGGAAACATATTGCGGATATTAGGCCGCAACCATTTTTACCTGCGCAGTGCCCAGACCATTGAGGATATGGCCAAAGCCACGCATATCGTTTTCGATAAAACAGGGACTTTGACGTCCACCCAGCAGCAGGATATACATTATGAAGGAACTGAACTAACTGACAGGCAGCTAAAACAGGTGGCTGCACTGGCATCCTGTTCCAGTCACCCGTTGAGCAAGGCCCTTGCAAAACACCTGGGTATCCCGAAAGACATGGAAGTATCCGGTTTTAAGGAGATAACCGGAAAAGGCATTGAAGGAACTGTTAGCAATGATTTGCTGAGATCCGGTTCCTGTGAGTTTGTAGCTGGTAGACACAGTTCTCAGCCCGGGACCGCTGTGTATATCAGTATCAATAACAAGATATATGGATATTTCCTGTTCAGTAACCATTACCGGGAAGCAATCCCCGGTCTGCTGAATGAGCTGAAAAACGATTACCGTTTATCTGTTCTTTCCGGCGATAATGAAGCCGAGAAAGCTAACCTGGAAAAGCTACTGGGTCGCAAGGCCACCCTGCTTTTTCACCAAAAACCTGAAGATAAACTCCAGTATATTCTGCAATTACAAGAGCAGGGCGATCGGGTAATGATGATCGGTGACGGGCTGAATGATGCCGGGGCATTAAAACAAAGTGATATTGGCATTGCCGTAGCCGAGCAAACCAACAATTTCACCCCTTCCAGCGATGCCATTATTGAAGCCCGCCAGTTCTCCAGACTTACTAAATTCATCCGTCTCTGCCGGGCCAACCGGAATATCGTGGTGGCCAGTTTTGTCATGTCTATCGTATATAATATTATCGGGATAGCTTTTGCGGTACAGGGAAACCTGTCTCCCCTCGTGGCCGCCATACTGATGCCCAGCAGCTCCCTCAGCATCGTATTGCTCACTTTTGGCAGCAGCAGCCTGCTGGCCCGACGTATGAAATTGTAAAAAACTTGTCTTTCATCAATCTTTTTACAATTTGATGAAAATCAGCCCCGCTATTGATACTCGTTATGCTTTGACGGGTACCCGGAAAATATTTTTACAGAAACGTAAAATCAAAAGTATGAGTGTGATTATCATTTTGCTGATAGCCAGCATTTCTGTTGCCGCCCTTTTCCTGGTGGCATTTCTGTGGGGCGTCAAGTCTGGCCAGTTTGAAGATGATTATTCCCCCTCTTCCCGTATTCTTTTTGATGACAAACCTTCTTCATCTACCAAAACAGTATAATTCAAAAAACAATCCAGCTTATGCAAGTCGAAAAGTTCTATTATGACAACAAAATTGTAAAGGCGTTTGGGATAGCCACTATCGTGTTTGGGATAGTGGGTATGCTTGCGGGTCTCTGGGCTGCAATCCAGATCTATTACCCGGAAAGCAGCCTGAATTTTGCTCCCACTACCTTTGGACGGATTCGTCCATTGCATACCAATGCAATCATCTTTGCCTTTGTGGGTAATTCCATTTTTACAGGTGTTTATTATTCACTGCAACGGCTTTGCAAAACAAGAATGTTCAGCGATAAGCTCAGCTGGATTCACTTCTGGGGCTGGCAGGCCATCATTGCATCTGCAGCCATTACTTTATTACTGGGTTTTACAACCGGTAAAGAATATGCTGAATTAGAATGGCCAATTGATATTGCCATTACCCTGATCTGGGTTGTTTTTGGTATCAATATGTTTGGTACCATCATCAAAAGAAGGGAAAGGCATCTGTATGTTGCCATCTGGTTCTATATTGCCACCTGGGTTACAGTAGCCATGTTGCATATTGTAAATTCCATTGAAATACCTGTTTCTGCATTTAAAAGTTATAGCTGGTATGCTGGTGTGCAGGATGCACTGGTCCAGTGGTGGTATGGTCACAATGCTGTAGCCTTCTTCCTCACCACCCCTGTTCTTGGTTTAATGTATTATTTCCTGCCCAAAGCATCTAACAGGCCCGTTTATTCGTACCGTCTTTCTATTATCCACTTCTGGGCGCTGATCTTTTTGTATATCTGGGCAGGCCCTCACCACCTTTTGTATACTGCATTACCTGACTGGGCGCAATCACTGGGTGTTGTATTTTCCGTAATGCTGATCGCTCCGAGCTGGGGGGGTATGCTGAATGGATTGTTCACTCTACGGGGTGCATGGGATAAGGTTCGGGAAGAACCTGTTTTGAAGTTCATGGTGGTGGCCATTACCTGTTATGGTATGTCCACCTTTGAAGGTCCCATGCTTAGTCTGAAAAGTATCAATGCGATTTCTCACTTCAGTGACTGGACCATTGCCCACGTTCACATCGGTGGTTTGGGATGGAACGGTTTCCTTGCTTTTGCGATCCTCTATTATATGGTTCCCAAAATGTGGGGTACGAATTTATATTCAAAGAAATTAGCCACCAATCACTTCTGGCTCGGTACAATTGGTATCATCATTTATGCTGTACCGCTGTATTGGGCAGGTTTTGAACAAAGCATTTCCTGGAAAACATTTACTCCGGAAGGAAACCTGAAATTCCCCAATTTCCTGGATACCGTTACCAATATCAAACCCTTCTATATCCTGAGAAGTATCGGTGGTGCTTTATACCTGACCGGCGCTTTCTTCATGGTGTACAACCTGTATAAAACCGTCAGACAGGGTAAATTCATTCCTAATGAAGCAGCTGAAGCAGCTCCGTTGGTAAAAGAAGCAGCTCATAAAAAAGAATACTGGCACCGTATCATTGAAAGAAAACCAGTGACCATGCTGATATTAAGTTTGGTGCTGGTGGCTATCGGCGGCCTGGTAGAAATGATCCCGACTTTCCTGGTGAAAGAAAATATACCCACTATAGCAAGTGTGAAACCTTATACCCCCCTGGAGTTGCAGGGACGGGATATTTATATCCGCGAAGGTTGCTACACCTGTCACTCACAAATGATACGTCCTTTCCGGGATGAGGTAAAACGTTATGGCGAATATTCTAAAGCCGGCGAATTTGTGTATGACCATCCGTTCCAGTGGGGAAGCAAACGTACCGGTCCGGACCTGGCCCGGGAAGGTGGCAAGCAAACAGATGCCTGGCACTATAATCATATGTACGACCCAAGATCGATGTCACCCGGTTCAATTATGCCAAGATATGTATGGCTGATCGATAATAAACTGGACATCAATTCCACGCCTGCTAAAATCAGGGCGATGAAGACACTGGGCGTTCCTTATCCTGAAGGATATGACCAGATTGCGAATAAAGACCTGATGGAACAGGCGAATACAATCGCTGCTAACCTGAAAAAGGATAAGATCGAAACAGAGCCAGATGCAGAGATTATCGCCCTGATCGCTTACCTGCAGCGTCTCGGGAAAGATATTAAATCAGAGCCCAAACAACCTTTAGCAGATAATAAGTAAAGAGATCAATCATGAAATTCATCAATTATATAGAAAAAGTAAGTGGTGTTGACATCTATGGAATGTTATCACTGACCATTTTTGTTGTCTTCTTCGTGGTCATGCTTACCTGGGTTTTTAAAACTGATAAGAAGAAATTCAATGATATCAGCCGTATTCCGCTGGATAATTAAGAATCTTTAAAACTAACTTTTATATGAACCTTTTCAATTATAATAAATCAAAGAATATGATCCGGCTGCTGGGCATCTTTCTGGCACTGGGTTTTGTACAACCCGTTTGGGCAGCTGGTCCGCCAGCCCCTTCGGCATTCAGCAATCCCCTGGCAATCGTATTAGTAGTACTGATGCTGTTGCTGCTGATCGTTATTGCCATACTGGCCAATATCCTGATAGGCACAGCTGATATAAAATTGAAAAAAAGAAAACAGCAAAAATTGGCTGCCCCGGTCACAGCTGCGCTGGTTACCGTCTTGTTGCTGACCAGCAGCTCTTTGTTTGCACAAACAGGGGCAGCTCCGGCTGATGCAACGGCTACCACCACTGCTGCGCAAACTATTGGTGGCATGACAGCTTCTACTTTTTATGTAATGGCCACTGTTATTTTTCTTGAGCTGTTTATCATCATTGCACTGCTGATCAACATTAAATTTTTACTGAAAGCTGAAAAAGATAAACTGGTAACAGAAACACAACCTGTATCTGAAGAAGTGAAGAAGAACCAGCTCTCCTGGTGGGATAAATTCAATAGTTTCCGCCCCAGCAGCCAGGAAGCTGACCTCGATCTCGGACATGATTATGATGGCATCCGCGAATTAAATAACCGTTTACCCAAATGGTGGCTGTACGGGTTTTATATTACCATTCTCTCCGGTTGTATCTACCTGTATCGTTTTCATATTTCACACACCGGACCATCCAGTAAACAGGAATTTGAAACAGCTGTTGCCCAGGGAGAACTGAAAGTAAAAGAGTACCTGAAAATGCAGGGCGATAACGTGGACGAAAACACAGTGACCCTCCTTACCGCCAAGGAAGACCTTGATGCAGGTAAGGCGCTCTTCACTAATCCCGCCAACTGCGTACCCTGCCACCGGGCTGACGGAGGAGGCCAGGTAGGCCCTAATCTGACCGATGAGAACTGGATCTATGGCGGCAGCATTAAAGATATCTTCAAAACCATTAAATATGGTACAAATAAAGGGATGAAGAGCTGGCAGGAAAATTTTACAGCTAAAGAACTGGCACAGATCGCCAGCTATGTTAAATCACTGAAGGGGACTAACCCTCCAAACCCCAAAGCACCAGATGGGCCTGTTTATAAAGAAGAAGCTGCTCCTGCACTTGATTCTGCTAAAGCAAAAGATGGTAAGATGGCTATGAATTAGAACAAACTGACGAACTATGAATACTGAAGAAACGACCACCAACCCAACCTCAACGACCGGAGTAACCAAAGATTCTTTCCGTGACCGCATGGCAACAGTTGATGCTAAAGGGAAACGGAAGTGGGTATATGCCCATAAGCCCAAGGGAAAGCTATATAATATCAGGACCTGGGTGAGCCTTGGCTTCTTTGCCTTGTTCTTCACCCTTCCTTTTATTTCTGTGCATGGAAGACCCCTGTTTCTTTTCAATATCCCGGAAGCCGAATTCATCATCTTTGGTAAGGTATTCTGGCCGCAGGATTTTTTCATTTTCGGTATCATCATGATCACATTCATTGTGTTCATAGTATTATTTACTGCTGCATTCGGCCGGCTATTCTGCGGCTGGGTTTGCCCGCAAACCATTTTCCTGGAAATGCTTTTCCGGAAAATTGAATTTGCAATTGAAGGCGATGCCCCCAGGCAGAAATTACTGAACAATGGCCCATGGACAGCGGAAAAGATCCGTAAGAAAACACTGAAGTATATTGTTTTTTACCTTGTGGCTTTTATTATTGCCAATTTCTTCTTAGCGTATATCATCGGAGTAAAAGAGCTGGAAAAGATCATTACTGAACCGGTAAGCCAGCATATCATGGGGTTCATGGCTATCCTCGCTTTCACTACTATTTTCTTCTTTGTCTATATCTATTTCCGCGAACAGGCCTGCACAGTAATTTGCCCCTATGGCCGCTTACAAAGTGTTTTGCTTGACCGCAATTCCATGATCGTTGCTTACGATTATAAAAGGGGAGAACCAAGAGGAAAATTAAAAAAAGTAAAAGCAGCAGATGCAAATACCGGTGATTGTATTGATTGTTTTCAATGCGTGAAAGTGTGCCCCACAGGTATTGATATCCGGAACGGTACCCAAATGGAATGTGTGGGCTGTACCGCTTGTATTGATGCATGTAACAAGATGATGGATGCAGTGGGCAAACCGAGAGGCCTGGTTCGCTATGCCTCTGAAAACGGTATTGCTGACCATCAGCCGCTCCGCTATACCGGCCGGATGAAATTTTACACAGTTGTACTCGTTGTACTTGCCAGCTTACTGACTATCCTGCTTGTTACCCGTAAAGATGTTGACGGTACCATTATCCGCACCACTGGTTTAACTTACCAGGAAAGAGGAACGGATTCGCTATCTAATCTTTACTCTATTACCGTGCAGAATAAAACTATTCTTGATATTCCTGTAACCCTTAAGCTGGAAGGCGATGAGGCCGGAACAGGGAAAATAGAACTGGTAGGTACAAAGAGTATTCATGTGAAAAAAAGCGGGCAAGGCAGCGGTACTTTCTTCGTAGTACTTCCGAATACGGCTTTAAAGTCAAGGAAGACCAAATTGCGGGTAGGTATCTATGAAGGTGATAAAAAAATAACAGAACTGACCACCAATTTTATGGGGCCGTTCAGAAGATATTGATCATTCAACCATAAATTACAATTATGAATTGGGGAAATAAGTTACTGGTAACGTTTATTGTTTTTGGCACCGGAATGGGCGTGCTGGTTTATAAGTCAATGAACACCACATATGAACTTGTAGAAAAAGATTATTACAAAAAAGAACTTCGTTACCAGGAAGTAATAGATGGATCTAACCGGGCTAACGCGTTAAGCGCATCGGCCAGCCTGAAGCAGACTGACAGTGGTATTGTATTACAATTTCCGGAAGAAATGAAAAACCAGCAGGTTACAGGCTCTGTACTTTTTTATTGTGCCTATAACCAGAAACAGGATAAAAATTTCGAGCTTAAGGTTAACCAGGATGGTTCACAGGTATTTAACAATACACAGATTACCCCGGGAAATTATACTGTGAAGATCGGATGGAGCAGTAATGGTAAAGATTATTACACTGAAAAAACACTAACCGTATTGTAAATGATCTGGCCTGTCATCATAGCAGGTTTTACATTAGGAGCCGTTGGCAGCCTGCACTGTGTGGGTATGTGCGGCCCCCTGAGTCTTGCTTTACCAACACAGCATTTATCCGGGGCAAAAAAATTTTTATCCCTGCTGCTCTACCAGTTAGGGCGTATCAGCACCTATTCGGTTTTCGGTTTGTTATTTGGCCTGGCTGGCAGAAGTATTTATGTGGCAGGTATTCAGCAGCGCTTTTCTATTCTTCTTGGTGTGATCATCCTCTTATTGTCGCTGTTTTACTTTCTCCGTAAAACCCGCGTACGGATTTCCTTTTTGGATCAGTTCTATATTTTTATTCAACAACTCATTAGCAGCCTTCTCCGTAAAGCCAAAGGGCCTGCCGGTTTTTTCCTGATGGGGATCGCCAATGGATTCCTGCCCTGTGGTATGGTTTACCTGGCAGTAGCTGCTGCCATTTCCTCAACAAGTATAGAACAAGCCATAGCATTTATGGCAGCCTTTGGTGCAGGCACATTACCTGCCATGATGATTGTGGCTTATTTGGGCCAGGTAATAAGCTTACCGGTTCGCCAGGCGATGCGTAAAGCCGTTCCTTATTTTGTGATGACCATGGCTGTTGTTCTGATCCTCCGCGGACTGAACCTCGGTATACCCTATATCAGCCCCGATCTGCCTGCCCGGACAGCAACAG
The DNA here is from genome assembly GCA_002400415.1 of Chitinophagaceae bacterium UBA4411. Taxonomy (GTDB): domain Bacteria; phylum Bacteroidota; class Bacteroidia; order Chitinophagales; family Chitinophagaceae; genus CADEDV01. Next base: position 326,742 of record DGQP01000005.1, on the reverse strand, counting down.
ATGCAGTAATTAATTGTCACTAAAACAGACCTGAGTCATCTTTATCCTGGTCTGCATAACCCCATTCATCCCCCTCTTTCAGCTCCTTAGCAGGTTTACCAAAGCGGATAACATTATATACCAGCCACACAAGTAATAAAGGAGATAAAGAAAAAATCAAAACCGCTATGCCCGGCAAGAAAGAAGTGACTACCAGGGAAATGTATAGCAGTAAGAGACCTGAAACAACAGCCACCGGAATTTTTTCACTGCGGTTCATCACCAGTTTTTATTGTAAACAACCTTCGCTGTCAAAAAGTTCAGAGACTGCTATCTTCCGGGCTTAAACGGGTCATTTCCACATAGAAGGTGGTACCCTTTTCCAGTTCACTTTCAACCCTTATATCGCCTTTTAATAACCCGAGGTATCTTTTTATAATAGGAAGCCCGAGGCCTGTGCCCTGGATATTACTGACATTCTTAGCCCTGAAAAAAGTGCCAAACAGGTGAGGTATATCCTCTTCAGGAATACCCATTCCCTCGTCCTGCACCTTTACATACAGCCTGTGTTCAAGATTATCGCTGGATATAATAATTCTCCTCCCTTCTCCTGAAAATTTGATAGCATTGGAAATCAGGTTGAGTAAGATATTTTTCATCATCCTTTTGTCCGTCATAAAATGGCCCAGGCCTTCGCAGCTAAAAAGAATCTCCTGTCCCGGTTTCAATTGTGTCCTCATTTCATCAATCACATCTTCAAAAAATTCTTTCACATTAAAGGAAGAAACAGTGATTGCTACTTTCCCTTCCTCCAGTTTGCCGAGCGATAAGAAATCTTCCAGCAGTTCATTCATATGATTAACCGATTCTTTTATCCGCCGGATATGCCGTTCTCTTTTTTCGTAGTCATCTGTACCCGGATACTTGGAAACGAGGGTTGCAGAGGATAAAATAGTACTAAGCGGCGTTCTGAATTCATGCGAGGCCATGGATACAAAGCGGCTCTTTATTTCATTCAATTGCTTTTCCTTATCCAGGGCTTCATGTACTTCTAATTGGGATTGTTCCAGCCGTTGCAGAGCCTCTTTCAGGATCAATGTTCTTTCCTCCACCTTGCCTTCCAACTGTGCATTCAATTTCCGGATATCGTCACTGATTTTTTCCAGCTCCATTTTTTGGCGCAACAGGTTTTGTTCAATTTCCTTCCGGGCAGTAATATCAACAATAAAAGCAATGACAAACATTTCATTTTTTTGCTGATAATGACTAAGACTGACCTCCACCGGAAATTCGCTGTCATCTTTTCTTTTAGCATACAAATCACGCCCGGTTCCCATGGTACGGTTAGCAGGAGCATTATAAAATCCCTCCCGCATTCCGGAATGTTTATGATGAAACCGTACAGGAACCAGTTTTTCAATGAACTGACCGATGAGTTCTTCCGAAGTATAGCTAAACATTTTTGTTGCTGCCGGATTAACCAGTACAATTTGCCCGGAACGGTTCGTCAGCAGTATCCCTTCCGTGGCATTCTCAAAAAGAGAGGTCATATGCGTCTTTTCGAGTGCAAAGTTTTGCTGCATCCGTTTAAGGTAAAATACAACGACAACGGTAAAAATGATGATGAGCAGCGAATACACCTGCGACAGCATTGCCCGCATAATATCACTGTCTTCTTCTTTAAAATAAAGCAAGAGGCCTGTCATCACAATCATACTCAGTAAACCTGCCAGCAGGGTGGTTTTCCAGCCGGGGATGAACGCAGTTAAAACAATAATGATTAGTAAGCCACTTACGGCCAGCTCATACCTGTGAAAGATGAAGGCAGATGCCATGGCTAATATGAAGATAAAGACAGACCACAGGAGAATAACCCGGCTATTTAACTTGAACATGCCTTAAAAATTTCCGGCTCAAGTTAACTATAAAATTAAGAATGCGGCTAACCGGGTTATACCGGCTTTTGCAGGAGTTCTTTTTCCATGGCGATAGCTTTGGGGAAAAGGATCTCGTTCTCAAGGTAAAGGTGCTGGACAATATCATCATCCAGTTCCTGCAGTAAAGAAAAACTTACCCGGTGGCTGGTACAGGCATTTTCAGGAGCTGTATAATTATTGGTAAGGGTCCTGAAACGGGCAAGCAGTTTTTTCATCGTATCATGCTCATGGTGCATCATGTCTTCTACCGGTTTCCGGAGTGTCCGGACCAGCAGGCTGGCATAGGATTCTTTACTTTCATAAGCATGGGCAATCTGCCTCACATAAGGAAATATGATTTCTTCCTCCTGTCTTAAATGAGGAATCATCGTTTTATAAAGAAAGCTGTAATAGTTCTCCAGGTCGGGCAGGTAAGGATATTTTTGGGTATGTTCGGCCACAAACTTTCCCAACTGCTCCTTTATATACGGAAGTGACTGACGGAGATACTGGTGATGGGTGTTGGTGATATAATCCGTAAGAAAATCGATCTTCCATTCATTAAAAGGCAGTACGGGTGATATTTTTATCATCCGGATAGCATCCCGGAGATCCTGCACCACCTGGTCTACCTCAAACCCGCTAGTTTCACAAACCATTTTTAATGGCCACTTGGCCCCGCAGCAATACTCAATACCGTATTTTTTAAAGACGGCGGCTGTCCGGTAATCCATTTTTACAATATCAGCAGCGCAGGACTCCGTATTTATGGTTTGATAATTCCTTGACAACATAGAGTAATTCCCTTTCTTAGGCAAAATAGCAAGACCCCCAAACCCAAAAGCTGATTAAAATCATAAGCCCCTGTGAAAAAATACATAATTATCTTTTTTTAGCAGGGTAAAGAGCGGGTGACAGCAATCAGCAGCAGGTATGACAATCATCAGCTGGCAGTATAAAGCTGCTTTTTATTTTCGGGCATCAAGTGATAATACACTTAAATGAGGCTCATGAAAATGAGCTATCGTTGGTTTTCGTTTCTATTACAACCCCCGGTTCCCCGGGGGTTTCTCTTGTAATAAAAAATCCCGGAATTACTTCCGGGATATAATTGATATTCAGTTTATTATATGATCAGACGGCTTCTACAGTTGCAAGGCTTTTAATAAAATCTGCCTTATCATCCTGCAACAAATCACTCACTAAAGTCTGGCCATATATCTGCAGCAGCCCGTCTTTATGTTCTCCCACTTTATTGTGCAAGGGGCAGGGGGCTAACGAGTTACATTTCCTCATACTGAGGAGGCAGGTATCAAAGTAGTTATTCCCTTCCGTAAGCAGGATAATAGTTAGTAATGGGGTATCCAGTGTTTTCTCATTAATGAAGAAACCTCCCTGAAGGCCTCTTGTAGAACTCAGAATACCTGCTTTTACTACCGCCTTCATAATCTTGCCCAGGAAATGCCGGGGCACGGACAGCTTTTCAGCGATCTCATCAATAGATATTTTTCTGGGCTCATCTTTTAGCAATGAAACATATAGTATGCCACGCAATGCATACCCGAAGGATTTTGAAAATGTCATAAAAACAAAATATATGGTAAATCTATAAAGGCATCGTTTGCTATCTTCTGACCTGCGTCATTCTTATTAATGATGAACATCACCAAAACAGCTATACGCTTATCCTTCAGCCTCTTTTGCGTATCTTCATAATTGTGAAGAGACGAAATACCCTGTTATATGTTCTTCTTTTAGGAGCTTCCTGCTCCAAAAACAGCAGCGCAGAGGCTGACAGCATACTGCCTGTTGTTATTATATCAACTCCCCTGAATAACCAGACCTTCAATGCGGGCCAGCCAGTGAACATTACAGGAACACTCAGCGATAATAAACAACTTGCAGAAGTACATGTACACATTTCCAATAACAATACAGGTGCCTTACTGGTAGATATTCATCGCTATCCTGTATCGGCCACCTATACACTAAATGAAAATTTTATTGCACAAAGCGGAATTGAATATAAAATCCAGGTGATCGCCAAAGACAATTCAGCCAACGAGAACAGGGCCACCGTACTGGTTACAGGAAATTAAAAGCTGCCCGTTGCCAGGCAGCCTTTTACTACACACCACTCATGAAAAAAAACTATTTCCCTTCAGCAATCCACTTTTCCAGGGCTTCGATATATTTATTAATATTAGCATTACCCGGTTCCAGCGCCTGGTATTTTTTGAATAAGCTCAATGCCACCGGGTAATCTTTTGTATTATTTGCCTCAAATACTGCCAGGTAACTATAGGCTTTTAACAACATTGCCTTATTAGTCTTTATATCTTTTTCAGCTATCTCGGTTACTTTTTGATAATGTGGTACGGCCAGCCCTTGCTCCATAGCCGTATCAATGGCAGCATTTATTGTTGCCCGCCAATAATATCCATAAATATTATCCGGGTAAGTTGTCGTATATATTATGAAAACTGAATCAGCCCCGGGATAATTCTGGGCATTATATACTGCAAGCCCCCAATTAAAGAGGTCAATATTTGATGGCCGTTCTTTCCAGCTGTACACCTTTTCTAACCAATACGACTGCTGCTTATAATCAGACATCGATTTATACAGTTTTGCTAATTGTTCAGCATAGCTAACCCTGTTTGCCGCAATACTATCCAGTTCTGCCGCTTTTTTGTAATACAGGATCGTTTCAGCTTCATTACCCGGAATACGGTCTGATAATACTGCCCTGAAAACAAAATCTTTCGCGATCCAGTTTTCGGAACCCGCCTTACTTAAATAATCATTAAGGTATGAGGTTGCCCTGGCAGAGTCGCCTGTCGCTGCATAAGAATAGGCAATCAGTTTAAAAAGCCTGGGCTGGGCTTCATTCTTCTCCCTGTCAAGAATTGCAAAAGATGAATTAATTGCTTTTTGGTACTCTCCAGTAAGGTACTGCAGGTCGGTAAGTCTGTAGTCGTTTTGCAATGAATAATCTGAGGCAGCTATAAATTTTTCCAGGTATTTCTTAGCAAGTTTTACATCCCTGAAATAATAGTGATCATACAATTCCTCCAGCACTGGTGCATAATTTGAATCAATTGCATAGGCCTTCATATAATGATCCAGGTAAACTTCAGGGTTTTTCTGATTGCTGAAAATTTTCCCGGTCAGGTAATGAGCTTTTACATTATCAGGGTCTTTTTTCAGAGCTTCCATATAACAGAGATACGCGGAAGAAGCATCCTTCAATTTCCTGTAAGCCATTCCCTGCAATAAATTTATTTCGGGATTTTTTTTGTCATATTTTTCAGCCTGCTTTAATAAATCAAGTACAAAATTATTATCACCGTTTTCTTCGCTTATCATCACATCGGCTATTGCCAGCAGCAACTGAATATTTTTTTTATTTTTTTTATCTGCCAGCACTTCTTCAACTATCTTAAAAGCAGCCTCCCTATCCCCTTCCCTTAGTTTGTAATGTGCGTAGGATACCTTACTCAGCGGATCCGCTCCTGCTTCATAAAGTTTAATTCCTTCAACAAATTTTTTCGCATCTTCTTCTTTATCTAGCCCGAGGTAGGTTTTTACCATGAGGTAGTTTAAGGACGGTTCCGGGCCATTTTCCCGGATGGCAGATTCCAGAATTTTTTCAGCACTGGCATACCGCTCATTATCTATCAGCTGAACAATTTCTTCCGTGTCCTGGGCAACAGAATTTATGGAAACAAACAATGCTATAATTACAAATAAATAATTCATGTTATTTTTTTAAGTGATGCGGGGTATTATCATTTAGGTGCGATAGTCAGTACTGGTATAGCTGAACGCTTGTATAAATAATTGCCAAACCACCTGCTAAACCATCCCTTTAAAATTGATTCATTACCTGAGTTCACCACAATAAGGTCTGCCTGGATATTCGTTGCATACGCCAGCGTATCCTCAGCCACATTTTTTCCCTCTTTTGAAGAACAATGAACCCTGACTTCTGCATAATCCCTTAATAGCTGATAGGCCATGGTCAGGTATTTTACATTACGCTTATCTTCAGCATACCGGTTGCTGCGGTGTCCCATCAGATGTATCATGCCATTGAACTGGCTGGCCAGCCGGGTGGCGACCGACAACTTTCTTACTGGTAAAGAATCATTTATCGGAACGACTATATGCTGCAAATTTTCTATATTGAAATTCCTGGTTACTGTAAGGATCGGGCACTGTGATTTTAGCGACAATTCATTAACATCAACTTCATATAATAAAGCTCCAAAAAATTTCTTTTTATGTTTCGGGATCATTACAAGATCAATATGCTGTGTAATAATCAGCTCTTTCATCAGTATATCCCAATTCCCCGACCTTACTGATGCTTTAAGCGTCAGGCCCTCCCTCAAACGGGGCCGGTATTTACTGACTAACTTTTTCATCCTGCTCATAGCTTTATCTTCTGTAATGAAGAAAGCGGGTGTTGAAAAATACCCATCATAAAAAACAGAAAAAGGCAGGTAGGGTGTCCATACATATAACAGGTGGATATCGCACCCCAGGTAATTAGCCACCTGTATTGCCTTTTCCATTACAAGATTGGTATTCCTGTTAAAGCCAACCGGCACCAGAATATGAGCAAACAGTTTTTGCATTCATTGATTTGAATGACTACAAATTACTGCCCTTAGCTAAAAAAGGAATTAAGTTATGATTAGAAAGGAGTTAGAAGGTCAGCGAAGCATTGTAGGGAGGATGATTGTAAAAACAGTTCCCCGGCCAGGCTCAGATGATATGGAAAGTGTGCCTTTATGTAAATTAATGATCCGCTTTGTTAATGTTAACCCAAGACCAACGCCGGGTTTTCCTTCCGCATTCCCCCCCCGGTAAAAAGGCTCAAAAAAACGATTCATTTCATCTTCGGGTATAATATCTCCTTTGTTGGTAAAACTGACCTCTGCTTTATCTGTTTTAAAAAACAATTGAACATGCACAGACCTGTCAGGAGAATATTTACATCCGTTTTCCATGATATTCCTGAAGGCACTTTGCAGCAGGTGAACATTCCCGAATACGAGGCATTCATTTTCATCTTCCGGCAATTCACTGAACTCAAGCGAAACATTATACCCGCTATATTGCCGGGTTGTTTCACTGTGCGCCTTCAGTAATACCTCATCGATCCTCACTTTGTCGAGTGAAATGGCGCCATGTGTTCCTGCATTAGCGATCTCCAGCAGTGTTTTAGTAAGCTGATGAAGTTCCTTAATATCTTCCAGCACAGAAACCAAAACCCGGCGGTACTCTTCATTGCTGCGGTTATGCAACAAGGCCACTTCTATCTGGCTGGAAACCGAAGTCAGCGGAGTTGATAATTCATGAGATGCATTGGAAATAAACCTTCTTTGAATAGCAAAAGACTCTTCCAGCCTGTCCAGCAAATCATTAAATGTTCCATTGAGCTGGGAAAATTCATCCCTCTTACTGCCGGCATAAAGACGATGAGAGAGATTTTGTGAAGTAATCAATTGAACGTCCCGGATTGTTTGGTTAATAGGTTTCACCAGGCTTCGAGCAAAAAGGAATCCGGCAAGTATCGTAAATAGTAATGCAACAGGCAGGTAAACAAGGAATAGTTTTTTCAGGTTACTGATATACTCCTGGCCTGCCGCATTCTCCGCCGCTGCTAACACAGTATAGGGAAAGCCATCAGATGCAGCTTTCAGCATGCAAACATCTTTGGCGCCATACGTAAAGAAAATAATACTATCCGTTTCCAGTTGATCAAACCTCGCCTTATCAACATTGATCAGAGAAGTGCCATTATCATGGTATTCATAAAAAATGTTCCCTTTCTTGTCATAAATGTTGATATTCTTATTGATCAATGCAGCCGGCGATGTTGAATCCAGTGATTTAAGCAGGTTCGTCGTGTCATTCTTAAACAGGTTATACTGGTAGGCTGTCCGTGCTGCTCGGGTTTGTAATCTTTTCCGGAAGTCTTTTTGAATATTCTGATCACTGATATTATAGATAATAACAGCAATTACCAGTACAATACCAGAAACAATTGCTGTAAACAGGAGGTTTATTTTGACTGATAATTTCATCCACTCTTATCTTTCAGGATATAACCCATTCCCACCTGGGTATGAATAAGCGGTTCATCAAACCCTTTATCGATTTTCTTCCGGAGATAATTTACGTACACATCTATCACATTGGTACGGGTATCAAAATCAATATCCCAGACCTGCAGGGCAATATCAGCCCGGGATACCACCCGGTTCTTATTTCGCAGCAGGTACTCCAGCAGTTGGAATTCTTTTGCGGTCAACGAGATAATTTGTTCATTTCTCATCACTTCTTTACTATCCAGGTTCATAACAAGGTCACCGGCCTTTAACAAAGTACCCGTAGCAACAGTTGCGTGAATTCGTTTGAGCAGTGCCCGGATGCGTACCAGCAATTCCCTGAAATCAAACGGCTTAATGATATAATCATCGGCCCCGGCATCAAATCCTTCTATCTTATCCTCTACGGCACTCATTGCAGTCAGCATTACAACAGGCACAGCATCATTTGCCGAACGGATAGCTTTACATAATTCATAGCCATTCATACCTGGCAGGTTGATATCAAGGATTACAAGATCAAAAGGCTGGTTGCGGAACAATTTCCAACCCATCACCCCGTCATAAGCCACTTCCGCCAGGAAACTGTTTTCCGTAAGTCCCTGCTTTAGCGAATCAGCTATCTTTTTTTCGTCCTCAACAATAAGAATATTTATATCCAGTGTCATTATTTTATAAAGTTAATGGCTTGTTTAAGAATAAATAATTTTATGGCATACATCAATACGTAAAAATTAATGGTTGTTCCCGCAGTCAGCAATATTGATGAGCCCGGTTGCAAAATTCCTGTAAACCTGCCGCTGGCTGACCAGCACCGGATTAAAACTCTATTAGTTCTGTAAGCCCGGCTTTGTCCCGGTAAAGTTCAAGTTTCTATCTTTGTCCCATGCATATTGATATTCTCACCGTTTTACCGGAACTGCTGGAAAGCCCCCTGAGCCACAGCATTATGAAAAGGGCACAGGAGAAAGGCCTGCTGACCGTAGAGATCCACCAGTTGAGAAAATGGGCTGTTAATGAATACGGGCAGGTGGATGATTACCAGTATGGCGGTGGTGCCGGCATGGTGATGATGTGTGAACCACTTGCTAAAGCCATTGAAGAATTATCTGTTGCCAGGACTTACGATGAGATCATATTCCTGACACCGGATGGAGAGCAATTGAAGCAAAAAACAGTCAATACATTATCATTAAAAGAAAACCTGCTGCTGATCTGCGGGCATTATAAAGGTATTGATCAGCGTATTCGTGACCATTTTGTTACTAAGGAAATTTCCATCGGTGATTTTGTACTGAGCGGAGGTGAACTACCTGCTGCCATCTTAGTAGATGCCATCGGCCGTTTATTGCCCGGTGTGCTAAATGATGAAACATCTGCCCTTTTTGACTCTTTCCAGGATAACCTGTTAGCTCCTCCTGTATACAGCAGACCTGTTGATTTCAGGGGCTGGAAAGTACCGGATGTACTTATGAGCGGTAATCACCGCCTGATTGAAGATTGGCGGCATGAACAGTCATTACAACGAACAAGGGACAGAAGACCTGACCTGCTGGATAACCAGTAGATAAACTACCCAGAAATTGGTGTGACCATCCTCACGCTGCTATCAGCAGCACCACATAATAAAGCAGGATGATAAGCACATTTACCGCCATTGTTATTTTCATATGTATGGATTTTAATAGTTATGGTGGCCTATTCAATAAGCGGCAAACACATTGCCAAAGCCAGCTTATCCACAGCGGATTTATACCGGGCAAACACTGTTCATTTTTGCGTACAATTTGTTACAGGTAAAAACTCCCGCTTAGCAGAAGTGAAAAAACAGGTTTTGTTGTATTTACTGCAATTTCTCAAACGATTGTCTGAATTTCAGGTGTTATAACATTCTATTGATTATTTCATAAACTTGCAGCAACTCAATAAAACGGATATGAATAATGACCGCAGGAAATTTTTACGCCGGATGGCTGTTGGCGGCGGGCTGTTAGCTACCGGCCTTCCTTCTATTGCTGCGATAGCAGCAACAGATGAAGAGATTGAAAGATCAGCTTCATGGGAAAAAGGGAGACAACGGTTCAACATGTGTGGCTATGCAGCTCCGAAAATAGCAACGGTTCGTATTGCTGTGATCGGCCTTGGGCAAAGAGGAAGCGATGCTGTTGAACGTTTAAGTTATATTGACGGTGCCGTCATCGTGGCACTATGTGATAAATACCCCGACCGGGTAGCTGCAGCTCAAAAGACTTTAGAAAAAATGGGCAGACCCAAAGCAAAAGAATACAGCGGGGAAGAAGGATGGAAGGCTGTTTGTGAAAACAACGGCATTGATCTTGTTTATACACCAACCCCCTGGCAGTTGCATACGCCCATTGCTGTATATGCAATGAAAAATGGAAAACATGCAGCCATAGAAGTGCCGGGTGCTAAAACCATTGATGAATGCTGGGAACTGGTGGAAACATCAGAGAAGACCAAACAGCATTGCATGATGCTCGAAAATTGCTGTTATGATTTTTTCGAATTACTGACACTGAATATGGTCCGGCAGGGATTATTCGGGGAAGTATTGCATGCAGAAGGTGCATATATACATGACCTGAGCAAAGACTGGCTGTTCAATAAAAATGCTTATGCCGACATGTGGCGGCTCAGGGAAAATATTGGCCGTAACGGTAACCTTTATCCCACCCATGGCCTGGGCCCCGTGGCCCAATGCATGAATATCAACCGGGGTGATAAATTAGAGCATCTTGTCAGCATGAGTACGGATGATTTCTCGCTGAATGCAATGGCCAGTGAGCTGGCAGCAAAGGATGACTTTTTTAAAAAATATACAGATAAGCCTTATCGTGGAAATATGAACACAACTCTCATAAGAACATATAAAGGCAAAACCATTATGCTACAGCATGATGTGTCAACGATAAGGCCCTATTCAAGAATTCATTTGATCAGCGGCACAAAAGGGGCAGCCCAAAAATGGCCCGGTCCCGAAAAAATTGCATTTGGTCATAGCTGGATCAAAAAAGAAGAACTGGATAATCTGTACAAGAGATATTCACCCCCCATTGTGAATCATATTGGTGCCATTGCCAAAGACGTGGGCGGTCACGGCGGTATGGATTTCATTATGGATTGGCGGCTGATCGACTGCCTTCGCAATGGTTTACCCCTTGACCAGGATGTGTATGATGCTGCGGCATGGAGTGCCATCACTCCTTTAAGTGAAAGATCTGTGGCTAAAAAATCGAGAACTGTTGAGGTTCCGGATTTCACCCGGGGAGCCTGGAATTCCAACAAACCCGTTGACCTGACACTTGATGGTGGCGGTAATACAGGTGTAATGAAGCTTCAAAAAACTGAATTAAAACAATAAAATACTTACCCTCTTGTGTAACAATAATTGATTTCCAGACGTTTACAAGAGAGCTAACATCAAATAATCAGTTTTTTATTAGCCGGAATCCCTTAGTTTTACGCCGTTTGTAAACTCCGGGATGCCGGGGTGTTAAAAAGCAGTATAGCAGCCGTAGAACCGGCGCCGTTTTTCAATCAATTAAGCTATTTCATGAAGGCACTGACCACCATCACAGATCCGGTTTATATTCCAAAAGATAACTACAGCTGGTACGAAAAATTCTGGCTGAAATACATTAATGACAAAAGGGATCTGCCTTTCATTCATCTGCTGACTGCTATTCATATTCTTGTTATTCCTGTTGCCATTTTATTATATACACCTGTATTACAGGGCTGGTACTGGTGGTTGGCCTATATCCCTTATTTCTATGTGTCCCAGATGTATTTCAAAGGCCGTTTTGGTTTAATGCTGCATTGTATCAGTCACCGGAAATTGTTTAAAAAAGGATACACCTGGATCTACAACTGGGTGATCTGGGTTGTATGTCCTTTCTTTGGCCATACCCCTGAAACCTATTTTGTGCACCATATGGCCATGCACCATGTGGAGAATAATATGCATGATGATGCCAGCAGCACACTGCCTTATAAAAGAGACAGCCTGTCAGGCTTTCTCAGTTATGTGGGCCGTTTTTTGTTCCTGGGTTTTCGTGATACTTTCATGTACCTGTTTAACAGGAAAAGAAAGAAACTCTACATGCGGCTTAGTTACGGAGAGATTTCTTTTTATATCTTCTGCATAGCTATGTGTTTTGTAAACCTGCAGGCTACTTTATGGGTATTCATCATTCCTTTTGTTTTTGCGAGAATTGTAATGATGCTGGGCAACTGGGCTCAGCATGCTTTTGTCAATCCTGATAACCTGGAGGACAATACAATCAATTGTATCAACACCAAGTATAACCAGATGTGCTGGAATGACGGCTATCATGCGGTACACCATGTCCGCCCCGCCTTACATTATACTGAAATACCCGTAGAATTCATGAAGCACAAAGACGAGTTCGCCAAACAAAAAATACTTGTATTTGACGGCATTCATTATCTGCATGTATTTGTTTGGCTAATGACCCGGAATTATGATAAACTGGCTGACAACCTCGTTAATGTGAACAATATGTTTACCAGTAAAGAAGAAGCCGTAGCGGTTATGAAAGAACGGACAAGACCTATTAAACGCACTGCATAAATGAAAATGGCCCCGGATAACCGGGGCCATTTTCCTATACAATTATTTACTCTTTCCTGTTGTCTTCTTTTTTTAATCCTATTACCGGCACTCCCTTTTCCCTGATTAACTGGTTCAGCTTTACCACATCTTCTTCTTTAATCTTTTTAAACTTCATTAATTGCTCATCACATTGCCCGGATAATTCAGCATACACATCTTTAGCCTGTTTTGACGGGGCCATGTTTCCGCTGTTAGCTGCGTCAAATAACCCGCTGAGTTTATCATTCAGCCGGATTGGATAGTTAAGCACATCCTGGCTGCTTTTGGCCCTGGTCTGGTAAAACGTTTCTTCCACAGCTGTCAATTGTTTAATGATACTATCCGCCATTGCTTTTACTTCTTTGATGGAATCCTTTTCCTGTCTGCCCGTAAAATCATTTATCTGGCTTCTTAGCGCACGGATATCTTTAATCACTTTCTGCACTTCATTGAATTTACCCATCACTGTTTGCAGGAAACTGAATTGTTCCTCGTAGTCAGCCTGTGTTATTTTATAATTCGGATCTGCCTTTACCAGGAAGTTACCTTCAGCTGTTTCGTTACCTGCTTTCAATTTAAAAAGATATTCACCCGGGGGTGCCATAATACTTCCCGGCACGCCGTTCCATAAGACCATGCCTTCCACCCGTTCCGCATCCGGGTATTGCAGGTTCCATACAAAACGGTTCATTCCCCTGACCAGTTCCATTTTATCCCTTGCCTCTTTAGCATCGGTTGAAAAAGTACGAATCACTTTCTTATTTTTATCCATGATGGTTACTGAAGCTTTTGTGGTATCAGCTGCATCTCTCAGATAAAAATTAATTACGGCACCATTGGGAGGATTAGCACCTGCGTTAGCCGGCGGGCCTGACCGGAACCCAAAACCACTACCCTGTATCCGCCAGGCAGCATCAGGTTCAAAAACATGCAGGGGCTTTTGTGAAATAGCAGCACTCAATTGCTGGATCACACTCAGGTCATCCAGCACATAGAAAGAACGGCCCTGTGTGGCAACGATGAGATCATTGTTCTTAATGGTGAGATCGGTAACCGGAACAACAGGAAGGTTGAGCTGAAATGATTTCCAGCTGGTACCATCATCATAGCTGATATACATCCCGTATTCTGTTCCTGCATATAATAAGCCAGCCACCCTCCGGTCTGCTCTCATTGCTCTTGTAAAATGAAATTTATTAATACCGTTCACAATCAGCTTCCATGTTTTTCCATAGTCTTCAGTTTTGTAGATATACGGGGCAAAATCATCACTTTTATACCTTGTGCCGGTAAAATAAGCTGCTCCCTTTTTGAACGGATCAGTTTCTATACAATTCCACATGATCCATTTAGGGCAATCTTTTGGTGTTACGTTTTCCCAACTTTTACCAGCATTCCTGCTCACATGTATCAATCCATCATCACTTCCGGTCCATAATACCCCCTCTTCCGTTATACTTTCTGCTGCCGTGAAAATGGTGCAATAATATTCCACGGATGTATTGTCTTTGGTGATCGGACCTCCGCTGGGCCCTTGTTTAGATTTATCATCCGTGGTCAGGTCAGGTGATATTTCCTGCCAGCTGGCTCCTTCGTTTTCGGTAACGAATAAATGATTACCTGCTGCATATAACCGTTTCGGGTTGTGTGGTGAAAAGAAAATCGGAAAGTTCCACTGAAAACGATATTTCAATACATCGGCACCTGCCCCCATCGGGTTGTCAGGCCATACACTCACGGCACGGTTCTCGCCTGTTTTATGATCGAGCCTTGACAGATAACCTCCGTAATTGCCCCCGTAGACAATATCCGGGTTTAACGGATCGGCAACTACATAGCCACTTTCACTGCCCGCTGTTACGTCCCAGTCCCTGTCGGTAATAGCTGCTCCATATGTTCTGTGTTTTATTCTTAAAGTTGAATTATCCTGTTGTGCACCCAGTATCCGGTAAGGAAAAGAGTTGTCTGTTGATACCCGGTATATCTGCGCCGTAGGCTGATTTAAATAGGTACTCCAGTTATCACCACCATCAAAACTTACCTGTGCACCACCATCATCTGCCACGATCATCCTGTTGCCATTCCCGGGGTCAATCCACAGATCATGGTGATCGCCATGCGGTGTATTCACACTTTGAAATGTTTTACCGCCATCCCTGCTGCGCATAAAATTCACATTTGGCGCATAGACCAGATTCTCATTTCGAGGATCAACGAATACTTTGGTATAATACCAGGCCCGCTGACGGATATTATTATCGTTGCTGGTCAGGGTCCAGGTTTCTCCTGCATCTGCACTCACATACATTCCACCTTTTTCATTTTCTATAATCGCATAAAGTTTATCAGGATTGGATGGAGCAACAGCCACTCCTGTAATACCCCAGATACCTTTCGGCAATCCTTTCTTTACAGTGATATTCATCCATGTTTCACCAGCATCCATGCTTTTCCAGAGGCCGCTTCCCTCACCACCACTTTCTAAGCTATGCGGCGTCCTGATCAACCGCCAGGTGCCCGCATAAAAAACGGATGGGTTGCCCGGTTCCATTACGAGGTCACTGCAACCTGTTTGGTTATTTACAAACAAGGTTCGTTTCCATGTTTTTCCCCCATCTGTTGTTTTGTAAACACCTCTTTCTTCATTGGGGCCAAATAAATGCCCCATTACAGCTGCCCAAACCGTATTCGGATCTCCCGGATGAATGACGATCCGGATAATATGCCGGCCATCTTTCAGGCCAATATTTCTCCATGTCCTGCCTCCATCATCACTGCGCCACATGCCTCCTAATCCTTCGCTGACATTACCCCGCATGGTATTTTCACCCTCACCAACATAGATGATATTCTCATCGGAAGGAGCCACTGCCACCGCACCGATGGTACTGCCGAAATATTTATCAGAAATATTTTTCCAGTTACTACCGCCATCTGTAGTTTTCCAGACACCTCCGCCGGTAGCCCCAAAGTAGAATGTATTTTTATTTTTATAACTGCCGGTTACAGCCCCGCTTCTTCCACCCCGCCAGGGCCCGATCAGCCGGTATTTTGTTTTGGATAATAAAACAGAGTCAGTATTGTCAGCAACAGGTTTTGTTGCCGGTTTTTTTTGTGCATGGGTTTGAACAAAGGCCAATGCACAGGCAAGCCATAATAATTTTCTCATAGCAGTGATCAGTTAGATTAGTTCTTTGAAGGTAGTGATTTACCTTTATCCAAATCACCGGTATGGCATCGTTTTCTATCAGCGGACAGCTCGTGGATATTCAGCAGCAAAGAATTTACCCGGCAACAATAAATGTGACCGATGGGAAAATTGCTTCTGTCAAAGAAATTCCCGGAACAGAGCTCAGCAATTCAAACTATATCCTTCCCGGCTTCGTTGACAGCCATGTGCATATAGAAAGCTCCATGCTCATTCCTTCGGAATTTGCCCGGCTGGCGGTGGTGCATGGTACTGTAGCCACGATCAGCGATCCGCATGAGATTGCGAATGTATGTGGCATGAAAGGCGTTCAATTCATGATTGATAATGGGAAAACGGTTCCCTTCAAATTTCATTTTGGTGCACCCAGCTGTGTGCCTGCTACAATTTTTGAAACCGCCGGTGCGGCGATTGATGCAGAACAGGTAAGCTCTTTATTAAAAAGTGACGATATTTTTTATCTCAGCGAGATGATGAATTTTCCCGGCGTACTGAACGGAGACCAGGAAGTGATGAAGAAGATAAGCGCTGCACATGCTATTGGCAAACCCGTTGATGGACATGCACCGGGGCTGAGAGGGCAAATGGCTGCCACTTACGCCGCAGCCGGCATCAGTACTGATCATGAATGTTTCACCAGAGAAGAAGCCCTGGATAAATTGCAATGTGGCATGAAGATCCTGATCCGGGAAGGCAGTGCCGCTAAGAATTTTGAAGCACTGATCGGGTTACTGAATGACTACCCGGATATGATCATGTTTTGCAGCGACGACAAGCACCCGGATAGTTTGGTAGACGGCCACATCAACCAGCTTTGCGCAAGGGCTGTTGCAAAAGGAATCGGTATTTTCAAAATCCTGAAAGCAGCTTGTGTAAACCCGGTATTACATTACAATATGAAAGTGGGTTTATTGAGAGAAACTGATCCTGCAGATTTTATTATTGTGAAGGATCTTACACAATTTGAAACAGTACAAACCTATATCAACGGAAATTTAGTTGCTGAAAATGGAAAGACATTAATCAGCAGTCCGAAATCAGGAGTCATCAATAATTTTTCCTGTGCTAAAAAGGAAGCAGTTGATTTTGAAGTACCAGCTATACCCAATGACGCCCGGCCCCTGGTCCCGGTAATTGAAGCATTAGATGGCCAACTGATCACTAATAAAATATTACTAGCGCCCAGAATCGAAAACGGGTTCCTGGTAAGTGATACGGGAAGAGATCTGTTGAAGATCGTGGTGGTAAACAGGTATAGTAATGCCCCTGTCGCCAAATCTTTCATTAAAAATATCGGGTTGAAACAGGGAGCCATTGCGTCTTCTGTTGCACATGACAGTCACAATATCGTTGCAGTGGGTGTGGATGATGAAAGCATCTGCAAGGCTGTCAATATGATCATTGATCATAAAGGCGGCGTAAGCCTGGTAAAAGATGATCTTGAAATGATCGTACCCCTGCCTGTTGCCGGGCTGATGAGCGACGAAGACGGCTATAAAGTGGCGGAACAATATTCAATGATCGATAAAGCCTCGAAGGAAGCCGGCTCTGCATTAGGCTCTCCTTTTATGACTTTATCTTTCATGGCATTACTGGTGATACCTCATCTAAAGCTCAGCGATAAAGGTTTGTTTGACGGAGACACCTTTAAATTTATATAAAAACAGCCTGCTGTTTAAACAGCAGGCTGTGATAAGTTTTTACTAAAATCAGTTAATGTTTTCCGCAACCACAACCTTCGGTTTCACTTTCATCATGCCAGGGGAAACTGAAGGCATTCTTACTGGTTTCCCAGAAAAATTTTCCTCTTGGCCTGTTCGCATTACCTGTTTCATTCATGGTTTCCGCATCGTATAATCTTCCGTTTACCATGGTATACCGGATGCTTTCTGTATTACGGATATCCTCCAGTGGATTTTTATCCATCACCAGCAGGTCGGCCAGTTTACCCACTTCCAGTGAGCCGATGTATTTATCAAACCCAAGACTTTTTGCGGGATTGATAGTAGCCGTCTGTAAAGCCTGGTGATTGGTCATTCCGCCCTGCTGCATCATCCATATCTCCCAATGTGCTCCGATACCCTGTATTTGCCCATGTGCACCCATGTTCACCAGCACACCCTGGTCCATTAGTTTTTTCAAACTTCCTGAAGTAAGTATATGACCGTTGATATATTCTTCTTCCGGCAACATCGTCCTGTGACGGCTGCGGGTATCGATCACATCACGGGGAGTAAAACGAAGCAGTCTTTCTTTCTCCCATACATTGCTGTGCTGGTACCAGTAAAATTCCCCATTCACTGATCCATAGTTAACGATCAGCGTTGGCGTATAAGCCGTCTTCGCATTCTTCCACAATTGGATCACATCATTATACAAAGGCGCCACCGGCATATTATGTTCTATTGTTGTGTGGCCATCCAGTATCATGCTGGTATTGTGGTAAAAGAAAGAGCCTCCTTCCGGTACCACTTCCATATTCAATTCCCGTGCAGCCTGTATTACCTGCTGCCGCTGCTCCCGCCGGGGCTGGTTATAGCTTTTTACTGAAAAAGCTCCGAAAGCTTTTGTCCTGCGGAGAGCACTCCTTGCATCTTCCAGTGAATTGATCACGGCTTTAAAATTACCATCTGCACCATATAAGATCGTCCCTGTAGAGAATACCCTCGGCCCCACCTGTAAACCAGTCTTCACCAATTCACTCTGTGCAAATACCATTTCACTGTTGGCCGAAGGATCATGCATAGTGGTAACACCATAGGCAAGATTGGCATAATAGGCCCAATGCTTTTGGGGTGAAATACCTGAACGGAAATGATTGCCATGAGCATGGGCATCAATAAAACCGGGCATTATGGTTTTACCACTACAATCAATTTGTTTGGCGCCAGCAGGAACTGTCACTTCACCTGATTTCCCCACCGCTTTTATCAGATTCCCTTCCACGATCACAGTTCCGTTCTCAATCACTTCATCAGCTTTCATTGTGATGATGCGGGCATTGGTAAAAGCAATTATCCCCGTTGGCTTATCCATACTCACTTCCAGTCCCACGTCAATTCCCTTCTCCGGTATTTTGAACAATGAGTCCGGTTTACCAGCAATGAATTCAAACCTGTCCTCCAGGTTAATAGAATAATATTGATCACCCAGCGTATAATGCATTTGTTTGCTGTCGCTGCTCCAGTGCAGGTTAAAACCGGCATCTTTGGTTATCACTTTCACCGGGAAATCGCTGGTGCCACTACCTATATCAATTGTCTTTCCGGTTTGAGGAAGGGCCGCCACGTAGGCCTTATGCAGGTCAACAAAGGCGATCCATTTTTCATCCGGCGAAACAGTGAACTGGTTACCATATGTACTCTTCAGTACAGCCTTATCATCTTCTCCATTCAGCTTGCAGCTGCCTAATCCAGCACCGGTCTGATAGTATATGCGTTCATTATTCTTAGTAAATACCGGCTTGTCGCCTCCGGCCCTTACAAAGCTTTCATTACTGCCATCTGCATTCATAGTATAGATACCGGTTTGAGCTGTGTAAGCAGGACCAAGAGCATCGCTGCCGCCTTCCCGGCGGTAAACGATCATTTTCCCATCGGCAGAAAATGATGGCTGCCTGTAAATCCCTTTTGCTTTGGTAATTTTTACCGGCTTAGCTACTCCCTGTGTATTTACTTTCCAGATCGCCCCGGCAGTTTCATCATTCCAGGTCGTATACAACAATGTTTTGCCATCAGCAGAAAATGAAGGCTCAAATTCAAAGTCAAGACCATTAGTTACCCGTTGTGGCTTACCAGCCGGCAACTCTTTTTTCCATAGATAGCCAACTGCATTGAACACTAGGAATTTCCCATCCGGAGAAGTAATAGCCTGTCTTATCACATGTGCAGTAAAAGTGGAAGGATTTAATTCCTGCTGAAAACGCACAGCATCATAGATACGCTGTTTTACAGTACAGGTAAATGGGATATCTGTTATTTTATTGACCGCTCCCACTTCTATTTTATTGATCTTGCCATTGCTCCAGATAATGATATGCTGGTCATCCGGTGTCCAGGCATAGCCGGGGAAACTTCCGAATATCGTCCATGCTTCCTGCTGATCTTTACTGAGCATATCGCAAACCGGCCATTCTTCCGCTGTCTCCAGGTTACGTATATACAGCACCGTTTTTGTTCGTACCCTTTTGATGAATGATAAGAACTTTCCGCTATGCGATAACTGGGGTCTTACTGCACCACCCGGCCCGCCGGTAATATTTTCAATGATACCCTTTTGCCGGTCGAAACGACGAATCACAAATATCTCGTTGTTCGGGTCTTTGTTATACTGAAAGAAACCGCCGGGATACATATCCTCGCTGAAATAAACATAACGGCCATCCGGCGATACCACCGGTTCATTCACATCCTGCTGATCATTCTTCCGGGCTGTTAATTGCAGACCGCTGCCCCCGCTTGTATGGTATAACCACATTTCTCCCGCTCCTAATGAACGACCGGAAGTAAAATGTTTCCTGGCAATGATATACTCCCCATCCGGTGACCAGCAGGCGTTATTCAATAAACGGAAATTTTCTTTTGTAATTTGCCGGGCACCGCTTCCATCCCTGTTCATTACCCAGATATTATCAGCACCACCTGCGTCGGAAGTAAACAGGATTTTTTTGCCGTCCGGACTAAACCGGGGCTGCACTTCAAATGCATGGCCTCCTCTCAGCACTCTGGCTTCGCCCCCGGCAGCGGGAATACTATAAATGTCTCCCAGCAGATCAAACATTATTTCCTTTCCATCGGGCGAAATATCCAGGTTCATCCATGTTCCTTCGGAGACAGTAAATGAAACCTCCTTGTAGGGCCCTTCCGGGTTACTGACATCCCATTTTTGAGGGTCCTTTTTTTCTTGTGACCGGCTTTCAATTCCGATACATAGTAGGCTGATAATGAAGGCAATTAGCTTTAATTGAGGCATAGAATGGTATTTAATTGAAAGATAAACAAAACACCTATTTCATAAAATTTAAATCCCAGGAGGTTGCAATACCCGGCGTATTTTTTTATTTTTCAGCCCACTAATCCGGACCGACTCATGAAAATATCTCTTTCTGCGGCCAGAAAGTATTATTTGCTACTATTCAACTCACTGGCTTTTTTTAACCTGTATTTTAACAGTACTGCAAGTGCGGGAATTTATCCCCCCTGTAAAGTTTATCATACCAATATTCTCTCTTTTTATTCTGCCCTGAAAGGTAATGCCGCCCGGCTGGAATGGTACACCGAAAGCGAAGAGAACGATGAGTACATTATACTACAGCGGTCGGATACGGTAAACCAGAAATGGATTAACATTGCCCGGTTCGATATGAAAACAGGTAATGATAACAAGAAATACAGTTATGATGATATCCTGACAGAAAATGGCAATTACAGTTATCGCATAGAAATATCCTATCCTACCGGCAGAAGGATTTATACGGAAATGATTAATGTCCGCTATAATGGGGTTATTCCGGCTCTCTACCCAAATCCTGCCACTGATTATATCTTTATCAATAATAGCACTAACCAGAAAACATTTTTCGTTACTGATATTCATCTGCGGCAATGGGAGTTACTGCTTCAAAAAACTAGTTATGAGGGAATATCGGTTGCAGATACCCGGCAACTCCCGAAAGGCATGTATTTTGGCAACCTGAGCGGCCAGAAAATCAGGTTCAATAAACAATAAATAGCCCATATTAATACCTGTTTATACGACCCCGTAAACAGCAATGCTGTTACGGGGATTTTTTTGCGGGTTGCTGACCGGGTATTTCCCCCCGTTCACCGACCCGGGGCAGCACAGTACCCATCTGCTGTTGACCAATACACTGTTACCCGTTAGTTTTGATAAAAATTTGAAGCCATGAGAGAAGATTTTGAAAAAAGGATGGAGGAAAGGAAAATGCGTTGGGAAATGAGAATGGAACGACACCATCGCAGTGGCCATATCTGGACAGGTGTATTGCTATTGCTGATTGGTATCGTGGCGCTGATGAGAAGTTATATTCCTGATTTCCCCCGCTGGGTTTTCAGCTGGCAGATGCTGCTGATAGTGTTGGGGCTCTTTATTGGTTTCCGCCATCGTTTCCAGGGGGTGGCCTGGTTTGTTTTATTACTGGTAGGTGGCACTTTCCTGGCCAATGACTACTTTTTATATGGTGACCTTCGCCGTCATATATGGCCCGTCATCCTGATTGTTATCGGTTTATTCTTTATTGTCCGTTCCCAGCAAAAATCAGGAAGCGACAGGAATGGTTGGTCAGGAAGAAAAAAAAATCCCGGTACTGATATAAATGAACCGCTTTCAGGTTGTCAGCAGGAGACTTTTACTCAGGATGACTTTGTAGACAGTACCTGCATTTTCAGCGGCTCCAAAAAAAATATCCTTTGTAAAGATTTTAAAGGAGGTGATATTGTCAATGTATTCGGAGGTACCGAGCTCAATCTTTCACAGGCAGATATTAAAGGAACGGCTGTGCTTGAACTCACAACAATATTTGGCGGTACCAAACTGATCATTCCTTCTAACTGGGCAGTAAAATCAGAGGCCGTTACCATTTTTGGCGGGCTGGAAGATAAGCGGCCGATGTCGCAAATGGCTGAAAATCCGGATAAACTTTTATTACTGAAGGGGACCGTGATATTCGGAGGTATTGACATCAAAAGCTATTAATTATACAACAGCCATACCGGAGTGTGCAAGGAACCGGTGTGAATGAACGGTATGGCTGTTTTTAAACATCATTCACCATATCAACTGACTTTTATGAACTGGTATCTTTCAAAATTGGTATTCCGCATCATCTGCGGTGACGGGCAACACCGGGCCCAGTTTGATGAGCAATTAAGACTGATTGCTGCGGCTGATAAAGAAGAAGCGTTCCGCAAAGCACAGGAAATGGGTAAAAGAGAAGAGGATTCCTTTTATAATAGTAAGAAGCAACTTGTGAAATGGGAGTTCATCAACGTAAGTGAGCTCTACCTGCTTAGTGAACTGATTGATGGCGCCGAATTATATTCCCGTATCGAAGAACAAGACAATGCAGATGCTTATGTTTATACTGTGAATCAAAAAGCTGAAAACATTTTTTTTGCCCCAACCCACCAGCTTTTGCAACTGGTTTAACCCTACATGCCTAATACTCCTTATTCGATACGGCGGTTTGCTATTATCTTCAGTATCTGCTGGACAGTATTGATAGGTGATCATATCCTGGTTATGCATTGGTTTGGCCTACCCTGGGATGCAGCTATTATTGATGGTATGGTCAGTAATGTTCTTCTTTTCCTGGCATCACTGCTGGTAATGAATACGCTTCGCTATTACCTGCCCCGCGGAGAGCAATATGTAAACATTTTTTTCCTTTGTCTTTTGCTTGCAGTTCTCTGGCTGCTCATTACCAAGTGGATATTGAAGATCTGGATCGGGCCAATCCATACCGGGTACACCGATATGCTGTATCATTCCATGCCTATCCGTTTTGGCATTGGCTTTTTACTATTAGGCTGTATGACCATGATCAGTATACTCTGGTATAACCAGCAGGAGCAAAAAGAAAACGAGAACAGGAAAGCTGACGCTGAGAAATTATCAAAAGAAGCAGAGTTATTCAAGTTGCGCCAGCAATTGCAACCTCATTTTTTGTTCAACAGCCTTAATTCGATCAACGCATTAATCGGGAGCCGGCCGGAAGAAGCCCGAAAAATGGTTCAGCAGTTATCCGATTTTTTAAGAGGTACTTTAAAAAAAGAAGAGACTCAATGGGTGACCCTGCAGGAAGAACTGCAATATCTTCAATTATACCTGGATATCGAAAAAGTAAGATTCGGGAACAGGCTGGCCACCCATATCCAGTGCCATGAGGCAACTCAACCGCTTAAACTACCCGCATTGCTCTTACAGCCAATTGTAGAAAATGCTATCAAATTTGGCCTGTATGATACAACCGGGGAAACCCTGATACATATCAGCACTTTGATTGAAGACCAGCACCTGGTGATTAAAGTTGTCAACCCCTTTGATCCGGAAACATCCTCCCCCAAACAGGGAACAGGGTTTGGATTGAAATCCGTGCAACGCCGGCTTTACCTGCTTTTTGCAAGAACAGACCTGTTGTCAACAGAAGCAAAAGGCAATAATTTTACAACCATTGTTAAAATACCGCAAACCGTATAGGTTTTAAATCATAAATCATGAAAGTTGTTATTATTGATGACGAGCCCCTGGCAAGAAGTATTGTAAGAGAATACCTGCAAAAACATCCGCAGATCGAGATCATGCAGGAATGTAATGATGGCTTTGAGGGATTAAAAGCTATTCAGCAACACCAGCCTGATCTTATTTTCCTGGATATCCAGATGCCCAAGATCAATGGTTTTGAAATGCTGGAGCTCATCGAACAACCCCCGGCTGTAATTTTTGCAACTGCTTTTGATGAATTTGCCATCAAGGCTTTTGAAGCACATGCTATTGACTATTTATTAAAGCCCTTTAACCAGGAACGTTTTGATAAAGCGATCAATAAATTTACAGAGCAAAAAACAGTAACTGCCGAAAAAGCCACCCGGGAGCTGCTGGAAACCGCTTCACAATCTCCTTCGCAGAATAACAGGATCGTGGTAAAGAATGGCAGCAAAATCAAGATCATACCTGTTCATGAAGTGCAATATTTAGAAGCGGCGGATGATTATGTGAAAGTGCACACCGGGGAAGGTTATTTCCTGAAGAATAAAACAATGAACCATTTTGAACAGACGCTGGATGGACAGCAGTTCGTGCGTTCCCATCGTTCTTATATTGTAAACGTGCAGCAGATCACAAGAATTGACCCGTATGAAAAAGATAATCATGTAGCCATTCTTCGTTCTGGTATTAAAGTGCCGGTCAGCCGTACCGGCTATGTCAGATTGAGAGAAGTACTGGGATTATGATCTATCTTAATGTTTGTGCCTGCGTTTTATAATACCACCGGAAGCTTCTTTAATGGTATTGGCGAAGAACAAATGCAGGATTACTGAATATTGCTAATACTTCTGCGAAAGTTTCTTTAGCTACAGCCATCTTTTTAACTTTTCTATCGCGTAAAAGGATTCTATTCCTTCTACGCATCAGGGCTCACAAAATTCAAATTGAGAAAGCGGGTTTACTCCTCAGCTCCCATCCATAAAGCACCGCCAATACTATCTTTTGATGCCCCTGTTACAGACGCCAGGACATTATACTCCTGCCTCCAGCGCAGAACGCCGATCAATGCCATGATCAGCGCTTCTTTATAATTAACAAGCGTCGCATCCGGCACCACCACCTCTATGTTATATGCTTTTATTTTTTCCTGCAATTGACGGATAAGAAAAGTATTAAAAGCGCCGCCGCCTGTTACTAAAAGTTTGAAGCTTGCCGGCTGGCCAGGCAGGTTTGAGGTTTGAGGTTTGAGCTTGCTGCTGTTGGCTATGGCTTCGCTGATTTGTATAGCAATATGTTCTGTACAGGTTCTTAAAGCATCCGGCACGCTGCATCCTGCTGCTTTGATCAGTGGGTAAACAATATCAGTTCCGTAATCATTTGCCAGTGATTTGGGAGCCGCCAGCTTATAATAATCCAGTGCGTTTAATTTTTCCAGCAAGCTGCTGTTGATTGTACCGGCAGCAGCCATTGCCCCGTTCTCATCCATTTCTTTCCCTGCATCTGCAGCCAGCATATTTAAGACCCTGTTGGCCGGGCAAATATCAAAAGCGATATATGGATTTGAATTGATGGAAAGATTGGCAATCCCCCCTATATTCAGGAAATAATCATACTCCTTCCACAATAATTTTTCTCCAATGGGAACGATCGGGGCGCCTTGTCCGCCGAATGCCACATCTAAAGCCCGCAAATCAGTTACCACGGGTAATTGGGTTTGCGCTGCGATGGCCGCACCATCACCCAGTTGGGCTGTCATTTTTTTGGCAGGCATATGAAAAGTAGTGTGCCCGTGCGAAGCGACCAGTGCCACCTTATAATGCAGTTGATACTGCTCAATAAATTTATTAACCTGCTGCCCCAGGTAATGGCCATATTCTGTATGCAGTAACTGGTACTCTAATCCGGATAAAGAGGTAGCGTTTTTTAACCGGGTCACCCATTCGGCCGGATACGGGTAACAATCTGCCTCCAGTATCCCGTAAGTCCACGTACCTGCGTTCTCATGAAATTCCACGAAAGCGATATCCAATCCGTCCAGCGAGCTGCCACTCATTAAACCTATTACCCGGTAAACCATTTGATGAACATTTTAATTTTAGCAATCCTCATTTGAACCAGCACAAAGCAAAAGCTGTAATTTTGAGCAAATCTATCATCTGCTATCCAAAACTGACAGAAGCATGGTCATTAATTTAAGTGAGAAATATAGTCTTATCAGCAACTGGGTAAGTGAACTCCGGAATGTGGAAGTACAGGGAGACCGGATGCGTTTCCGCCGGAATCTTGAACGTATTGGTGAGGCCATTGCTTACGAGATCAGCAAAACGCTTCCGTTTGAAGAGAAAGAAATTCAAACTCCGCTGGGAACAGCCACTTGTAAATTGCTGAAAGATCAGCCTGTGCTGGCTACGATCCTCAGGGCTGGTTTACCACTTCACCAGGGTCTATTAAATGCTTTTGATAGAGCCGATAATGCCTTTATTTCTGCTTACCGGAAACACCATAAAGATGGGAGTTTCGAGATCAGCCTGGATTATATCTCCTGCCCGGATATGGAAAACAGGGTGGTCATCATCTCGGATCCGATGCTTGCAACGGGGTCTTCCTTAGTAAAAACTATCCATTTTCTGAAAGAAGAGGGCCGTCCCAAAGAAATTCATATCGTGGCAGCCATTGCCTGCACCGTTGGCATTGAATATGTTAAGAGAGAAGAGCCTTCGGTAACCATTTGGTGCGGGGATATTGATGATGAACTGACGGCCAAAGGATATATTGTTCCGGGGCTGGGGGATGCCGGGGACCTTGCTTTTGGTACCAAAGTGCAGATGTAAAGCAGCAATTTGACATTTTTCCGGGTCTTTTTTTTACCTTACATTTCCATTTCGTTAGAGACAGGTATTGCAGGCTGCGGGGCAATTTCCAGAAAAACTAAACGTTTTAAGACAGACTGAAAAACAGCCCGGATATCACTGTCCGCAACTGAAAACAATTAATTGCTGAGATGAAAAAACTAATTTCTACCCTCATTGTTTGCGTGGCGTTGGTAAGTGTTGCTACTGCCCAGGACCCCAATTTCTCCCAATTTTTTGCATCGCCGCTGACGATGAATCCGGCCATGACAGGCAAATTTGACGGCGTGTACCGGATAGCTGGTAATTACCGTAACCAGTGGCCTTCCATTAATAATGCTTATACCACCGCCACCATTTCTGCCGATTTTGGTATTATGAAGAACCGCATTTCTGACCTGGACCAGTTTGGAATCGGCTTCATGGGTTTTACAGACAGGGCAGGGAATGGAGTTCTGACCAATAATTACGCAGCCATATCCCTTGCTTATCATAAGGGCTTGGATGAAAACGGTTATCACCAGTTAGGTGCCGGCTTCCAGGGCACCTATATGAATAAGAGTTTAAACCTGAATAAGGTCTATTTCCAGGATCAGCTGACTCCTTTTGGTTTCACCGGTGTTACCAGCGAGAGCTTTTCCAGCCAGCAGGTAAATCTTCACTACTTCGATATGAATGCCGGCGTATTCTATAATGGAAGCACCAACGGTTATAATAATTTCTACCTCGGTGCCTCGATGTACCATATCAACCGGCCAAAAGAAAGTTTTCAGAAAGGAAATTTTCTGCTGAGTGCCAGAACAACTTTACAGGCCGGTGGTAAAATACCGGTTGGCTCCTATAATGCAATCCATTTTGCTGCGAACCACAGTATGCAGGCAAAAGCTAATAACACTATGGTAGGTGGCGCTTATGCCATGAACCTGAATAATGATGAAGCTAACCCCACTAATTTCTATTTCGGCAGCTGGTATCGTTTTGGAGATGCTGTTATTCCCTATGTTGGCCTTGAATTTGGCGAATGGCATTTTGGAGCTTCCTATGATGTGAATACATCCACATTAAAACCTGCTTCTAACTCAAGAGGTGGTGTTGAAGTATCCCTGATCTACATTAAGAAATATGTAGACCCGAATATGAGAAAACTGAATTGTCCTAAGTTTTAAACTAATAGATAATTGAACAATAAAGGAGAGCAAAAAATGCTCTCCTTTTTCTTTTTATAATACACCATAATTCAAACCACATCTCTTCTATCTCCTTCTCTCTTTTGCCCTCTTAGCCTATTTTCATCAGCAACGGCAGCAGAAACCAGCTAAAAAGGACAATCAGGATGATGGACACTATATTCATCACAAATCCCGCCTTTGTCATCTGTTTCAGTTTAATATGACCGCTGGCAAATACAATCGCATTCGGAGGAGTACCCATTGGCAGCATACTGGCGCAACTGGCTGCCAGTGTCATCGGGATACCGAGCAATAACGGATTCATATTTAATGCAAGTGCTAAGGATGTAACCACTGGTGCAAAAACAATCACCTGGGCCACATTGCTCATCACCTCACTCAGGAAAATTGTGACCACAGTAATAGCAACCACCAGCATAAAACCATTGCCTGAGAACTGTGCTAACCAGCCACCCAGTTGCTGTATCAGGCCGGCTCTTTCCAGTGCGCCTGCCAGGGATATGCCTCCGCCAAATAGTAATAAGATACCCCAGGCCATTTTAGACGTATCACCCCACTCTAATAATGCATCACCTTCTTCCTTTTCCTGTTTACCAACGGGGCAAACAAATAATGCCACTGCACACATAACTGCTATAATAGTATCATCCAGTTTGAAAAGTGATTGTGCCTCATTGATCAGCCCACGGAATATCCATAAGAATGCAGTTCCTGCAAAAATGGCCAGCACTCTTTTCTCAGCAGCTGACATAGGTCCTAACAAATCAAGTTCGGTGCGGATCAGCTGCCGGGTGGCCGTATCTGATTTTATTTTATTGGGGAACAGCCATTTGACCGATACCCAGTACAAAGCAAATAGTAACAAAATGGCAATGGGCATACAGAGCAGCATCCAGTCAACAAAACCAATTTCGTAGTTTAACTTCTCCCGCACATGACCAATATAGGCAAAATTGGGCGGCGTACCCACAATGGTGGCAATACCACCAAAATTGGAGGCATAAGCTATCGCCAGCATAATGGTCAGGGAAAAATTGGCCATATTACCATCACCCTTGTGATTCTCCTGCATTACATGAATCACCGATACTGCAATCGGGAACATCATCATCGTGGTGGCCGTATTACTCAACCA
Source organism: Chitinophagaceae bacterium UBA4411 (assembly GCA_002400415.1). Classification (GTDB taxonomy): domain Bacteria; phylum Bacteroidota; class Bacteroidia; order Chitinophagales; family Chitinophagaceae; genus CADEDV01. The sequence continues at coordinate 297,481 of DGQP01000005.1, read as the reverse complement.
CATACTCAGCAGACCACTGGCCAGTATAAATCCAAGAACAATCTTATCGCCACTGGTGCCTGTAAGCCGGATAATATTCAGCGCAATACGACGATGCAGGTTCCATTTTTCAATAGCCAAACCCAGCATAAATCCTCCCATAAACAAAAAGATAACTTCGTTGGCAAAAGGAGCAGCCGCTTCTTTAATACTACTGATCTTTAGCAAGGGAAAAAAGATGAGTGGTAATAACGCCACCACCGGCATAGGCAATGCTTCTGTTATCCACCAGGTAATCATCAAGGCAGCGACTGCCAATACTTTAGCTGCGCTGTTATCCACGTTGAACGGATTGGTAAAATAAACGGCTGATGAAATGATGATCCCCGACAAAAAGGAGATGACACTGATCTGTTTTTTTGTAAGAGTTGCCAAGCAATTAGTATTTGGGCTGAAAATACGATCTATTTTGGTTTACCACTTACAAAAGGATTGCCCTTTATATAAAACCGGTACGGCAGTAATGCATCTTTACCGGCATAATCAACACCAATACGTGGCGAAGTGGCGATCTGCCTGTTGTCAAATCTGAATCCATCATCGGCAATATAAAGTTCTTTACTCAGCAGCGAATAGCGGCTGTGCGTGGTGTGAATACCCAGTGCTTTGGAAACATTGCCAGGTCCCCTTGTTAGTGAAATATCAGCTTCATGCCTGCCGGTCCTTTTCAGCATTTCTTCTATCCCGGCCAGGGGTTCCACTGCCCGGATAAGTATGGCATGCGGTATATCCTTATGATTCGTTACCACATTAAACAGATGGTGGATACCATAGCAGAGATATACATACGCCAGTCCTCCATTAGCATACATTACCTCATTCCTTGCTGTCCGTCTTCCCCCTGCGGCATGAGAAGCTTTATCACTAATTCCATTATAGGCCTCACATTCCACAATACGGCCCGAGGTAATAATGCCTTCCCAGTTGGTGACCAGTATTTTCCCCATCAGTGCTGCTGCAATTTTCAACACACTATCCTCCCGGTAAAATGACAATGGTAATTTTTTCATATGCGGAAAACGGGTAAATCATTTTCATCCCTGTGACCAATGGTCTATATTTACTGCCTCAATTTAAGGCTTTGCTCAAAGAACTCGTCATAGCATTCCAGTCCTGGGCAGAAGCTCACCGCTTCATTCAGCAGCACCGCTTCTGGAAATGGATCATTGTGCCGGGTATTATTTATACGGCCTTATTCATCGCCGGCATGATCATTTTCTGGCAATCTTCGGACAATGCTGTTTCCTGGGCCAGTGCCCAGCTTCGTATTGAGCCCTGGCTGCAACAGGAAAGAAGTGAATGGCTCAGTTTCTTTTTTGTAATGATGGGCATGATGCTGCGGCTGGTACTTGTATTATTTTACTTCTCCTTATTCAAATACCTGATCCTGATCATCGGCTCTCCCGTATTCGCCTACCTGAGCGAAAGAACAGAAGCGATCATGGAAGGCAAAGAACACTCTTTTAACTGGCCGGAACTAAAAAAGGATTGTATACGCAGCAGTAAACTGGCCCTGCGGAATTGTGGCTGGCAAACCGTTTACTTATTTGCGTTGATCTTACTGTCACTGATCCCCCTGGCAGGATGGATCACCCCGCTGATAGCTTTAGCCATGGAGTTTTACTATTACGGATTTTCTATGCTTGATTACAGTTTTGCCCGCAACGGGTTTTCTCCTTCTAAAAGCATCGGATTTATCGGCCGTCATAAGGGGCTCGCAGTGGCCAATGGTTTTTTGTTTTACCTGATGCATGCGGTTGTTGTCTTTGCCCCGGCCTATGCTATTATTGCCGCCACTCTCACTGTTCATAAAGTAAAAACAAGCTGATATGGGTACGGTGTATCTTATCCCATCACTGTTACACGAAGACGGATTGGAAGCCATGCCTTCATACCTCCTTACTGCAGTAAAAGATTGCCAGGTTTTTTTTACAGAAAATGACCGTACCGCACGCCGCTACCTGAAACAGCTCAGCAGAGAAATAGTAATTGATGATTACGAATGGTATCCTGTCACTAAAGATATTGTTGACACTAATACATTCAGGGAAAAATTAAGAGAAGGGAAAAATATCGGTATCATCTCTGAAGCCGGTTGCCCCGGAGTGGCTGATCCCGGTCAGCAGCTGGTAGCAATTGCCCAGCAATTAAATGTGGTGATCAAACCATTGGTGGGACCTAATTCTATCTTACTGGCATTAATGGCCAGCGGCATGAATGGCCAGCAGTTCCGGTTTGCAGGATACCTGCCCATTGATAACCAGCAGCGCAATAAAGCCATTAAGGAACTGGAAGCTGAGTCTCAGAAAAAAAATTGTACACAGATTTTTATTGAAACCCCCTATCGCAACAACCAGCTCACCGAAAGTTTACTGAAAAACTGCAAAGCGGATACCCGGCTTTGCATTGCTGTTGATATCACAGCTAAAACTGAATGGATCAAAACAAAGACCATTGAACAATGGCAGAAAGAAAAGCCGGACATTCACAAACGACCGGCCATATTTTTATTATTGGCTTCCTGAGTTCAGGGCAGCAGCGTTTGCCTGACCCCGTTTCTTGTAATGGAAATAATACTGTCAACCACATACCTGCTCATTCCCCGCCAGGGCAGCGCCCCCAGATATTCTTTATAATGCAGCTCCATTGCCGCTCCGCTATTGGCCATTAACTGGGCAGCCACTTTTTCACTGACCACAGAAAACTCAAATTCATTTGACTGAATACCGCCTGTCACATTAGGCCGGTAGCCCGGTTGTATCACCCGGCCTTCATACGTTTTAAATATATATCCCTTTTTAACAAAGAAATTCAGTTCACCTGCTTTGGCTCCTTCTCCAAATACATAAAAGAATTTAAAGAAAATAAATATGGCCAGGCCGGCAAATAGCAGGAGAAAAAAGACTCTTATAAATCGCCGGAAGCCTGATGGTTTTTTCTTCGCTTCTTTCGCTAACGGTTGTTCTTCTGAAAAGGTGTTTCCCGGTTCCATAAACCCTGTTTTTATAACAAAAAATTTGTGAGGCTAAACCAATTATTATTATACATTTGTACCCAATTTACAACTTGTTTCTGTTCGTCAACATGACAAACATTCTGACACATACCAAACAGTTCGCATTTCATGCACCGATCACCAGCGGCGTCTATTCCGTTGGCTTCGATGTGTTTACTTTTTCACGCCCCCGACGCCGCCCTGTTTTCTGACAGGACGAACCCCTCACCCTGGTCCCTGTCAGTGAAGTAATCCCCGGAAAAAATTCAGAAGGACTGGTGAACCGTTTTTATTTCAACTCAGTTTAAAAGTGGACAATCAACATATCATTATCAGGGTAGCAACTGTATCCGATAAAGTATACTCCAAGACCATCACCGATGAAATGGAGGCTTCAGCTGCTGCCCGTGGAACAGGCATTGCCAAACGCAGCCCTGATTATATTGAACAAAAGATTGATGAGGGTAAAGCCATCATTGCCATTACCGACCAGAATGAATGGGTGGGCTTTTGTTATATCGAAACCTGGAGCCACGGTGAATATGTGGCTAACAGCGGTTTGATTGTAGCGCCAGCCTTCCGGAAAAGCGGGGTGGCAAAGCTCATTAAGCAAAAGATATTTAACCTTTCCCGGCAGAAGTATCCCGAAGCAAAGATCTTTGGGCTGACCACCGGCCTTGCCGTAATGAAGATCAACAGTGATCTCGGCTATGAGCCTGTCACCTATTCTGAACTCACCCAGGATGAAGCTTTCTGGGCCGGTTGCAAAAGCTGCGTGAATTATGAAATACTGATGAGCAAGGAACGTAAGAACTGTATGTGCACAGCCATGCTCTACGACCCCAAAGATCATTACGAACCGGAAGAGACCAAAGAATTCTTTAAGGAGAATGTTTCCAGCCTGGAACGCCTGTTACGTTTCAAACAATGGAAACTACTGAAACCATTCCTGAAAAAGGATAAGAACGGGAACGGTGGCGGCAAGCCCAAATCACTACTGCATTATTTCCTTCATTAAATAATTATTGAAAATAAGATGGCAAAAAAGGTTGTACTCGGATTTAGCGGCGGATTAGATACTTCTTACTGCGTGAAATACCTGGGTGAAGATCTGGGTTATGAAGTACACAGCATTATTGTGAACACCGGTGGCTTTACGGAAGAAGAGCTGAAACAGATCGAAGCCCATGCTTACAAACTGGGAGTAAAATCACACAAAGCGGTGAATGCCGTAAAAACCTATTATGACAGGATTATTAAATACCTGGTCTATGGCAATGTACTAAAGAATAATACATACCCGCTGAGTGTATCTGCAGAAAGACTGAGCCAGGCGTTACATATTGCAGAGCATACACTTGAACTGAATGCTGATGCAGTGGCGCATGGAAGTACGGGTGCCGGCAACGACCAGGTGCGGTTTGATATGATCTTTAATATCATGATCCCCGGTGTGGAAATTCTTACTCCTATCCGCGACCTGAAACTGAGCCGTGAAGCGGAGATCGACTACCTGAAAGCAAAAGGAGTGGATATGAATTTCTCCAAAGCCCTCTACTCTATTAATAAAGGATTATGGGGAACAAGCGTGGGAGGCAAAGAAACACTTTCCTCCAAAGGAATGCTTCCGGAAGAAGCCTGGCCGACACAGGTTACTAAAACAGGTGCTGAAGAAGTAAAACTTCATTTTCATAAAGGGGAATTAAATAAAGTAAACGGTAAAAACTTTAACCATCCTTCTGATGCCATTCAATATTTACAAACATTGGCCGGCCCTTACGGTATAGGCCGTGATATTCATGTGGGTGATACCATTATTGGCATCAAAGGGAGAGTGGGGTTTGAAGCTGCTGCCCCAATGGTGATCATCAAAGCACACCATGCGCTGGAAAAACATGTGCTGACCAAATGGCAACTGACCTGGAAAGACCAGTTGGCACAATTCTATGGCAACTGGTTACATGAAGGACAGATACTTGATCCAGTAATGATTGATATTGAAGCTTATCTTGAAAGCAGTCAGCGGAACGTAACCGGCGATGTGTTTGTTCAGCTTATGCCTTACCGGTTCCAGGTTACCGGCATTGAATCGCCCTACGACCTGATGAATAGTAAATTTGGTAAGTATGGCGAAATGAACAATGGCTGGACCGGAGAAGATGTAAGAGGATTCAGCAAAATTTTTGGTAACCAGACCATGATCTATCACCAGGTTAAAGAATCAACTAATGGCAAACATTAAGGCAGGCATCATCGGCGGGGCAGGTTATACCGGTGGCGAACTCATCCGTTTACTGATTCACCATCCGTATGTATCTGTTTCTTTTATTCACAGCCGCAGCAATGCAGGCAAGCCTGTTTATTCTGTCCACCAGGATCTGCTGGGGGATACAGACCTTGTATTCTCCGGTGAATTGAGTGATGATATTGATGTGTTGTTTTTGTGCCTGGGGCACGGAGAGTCTAAAAAATTTCTCTCAGAAAATAAGATCACCGGTAAAATAAAGATCATTGATCTCGCCAATGATTTCAGGCTAAGCAGCAGCGCCAGCGCTGGTAACCGCCATTTTGTGTACGGCCTCCCTGAACTGAATAGGGAAAAAATAAGAACAGCACAGAACATTGCGAACCCCGGCTGTTTTGCCACTACGATACAACTGGGTTTGCTGCCATTAGCAAAAGCCGGCCTGCTGAATGATATTTATACCACCGGCATTACCGGTTCCACCGGCGCAGGCCAGTCATTATCCCAAACTTCTCATTTCAGCTGGAGAGCTAATAATATACAGGCTTATAAAACACTCACTCACCAGCATCTTGGTGAAATCGGGGAATCATTATTACAATTACAACCTGCCGGCAATATTGACCTGAGTTTTGTTCCCTGGAGAGGTGATTTTACAAGGGGCATTTTTGTCAGCTCCACCCTGCATTGTGATCTCAGTATCGAAGAACTATTGATCCTGTTCAATGATTTTTATAAAGACCACCCTTTCACCCATGTCAGCAAAGAACCGGTTTTTTTGAAACAAGTGGTAAATACCAATAAAGCCGTCATTCAACTGGAAAAAGCGGGTAGTAAATTAGTGGTGCATACGGCTGTTGATAATTTACTGAAGGGGGCATCCGGTCAGGCTGTACAAAATATGAACCTCATTTCCGGGCTTGACGAAACGACCGGCCTTCATTTAAAACCTGCCGGATTCTGACCATGAAAAAAGACCCGTTATATAAACTTCTTAAAGAAAGTGAGGCAACGGGGTTATTGTGCAACCAATCTGCCTGGCATCCGCAAACGGGTAAATATAGCTTTCAGTCGCTGGCAGAAACCGGAAAACTAAAAAAAGTATTCATTCCGGAGCATGGTCTTTTTGGAGAGCTGCAGGACCAGGTAAAAATGGATGACACTTCCGCTTACCAGCAACTTGCAGAAAATATTGAATGGATTTCTTTATATAATTCAGCTGATCATTCCCTCACCGCCAGTGATGAACAATTAAAGGCTATTGACACATTGGTTATTGATATCCAGGATGCAGGCAGCCGTTATTTCACATTTACCAGTACTATCTGGCTGTTGCTGCAAAAAATCACTGCGCTGAAACTGGCGGTGACAATAATTGTAGTTGATAAAGCTAACCCGGCAGGCCGGCAGGTGGAAGGAACAAAGATGACCTCCTCCTTTGCGTCTTTTATTGGCCTGGAAGGATTGCCCCACCGGCATGGATTGACTATTGGCGAAATGTGCCGTTATTTTAAATTCAAGCTTGGCGCAAGCTGGGAACTTGTCATTATCCCAGCCCGTAAAAAAGAATCAGTATTTATTTCGCCCTCCCCGAATATCCCTGCAATCAGCACCTGCGCCGTTTACAGCGGGCAATGTTTGTGGGAAGGAACAAATATCAGTGAAGGCCGCGGCACCACACTTCCCTTTGAAATGGTGGGTGCACCCACTATGGACTGGGTTTTCAGGGATGACTGGAATAATGCACAACATCCGGCTTATAATAAAATTTGTTTTATACGCCCGGTCCGTTTCATTCCTGTTTTTCATAAATACAAAGACGAGGTTTGCCAGGGCTTGCATGTACTGCCCCATCTCAAAAAAGAATACCATTCCCTTGCACATTCCCTGCAACTGATGAAATATGTAAAAGATCGGACCCCGGGTTTTGCATGGAGGGAAGGTAAATATGAAGCATTCAATGATAAAAAAGCTATTGAACTGCTGGTGGGTGACCCGTTGTTACTGGATTACCTTGATAATAAAGCAAGCTGGAAAGAAGTAAAACAGAAACTGGATAAAGAAGAAAGGGAATGGGTCACTGAAATAACCCCGTTCCTCATTTATAAACAGCCATTACAAAAATTGAAAATAAAATAAATGAATTTATTCGACGTCTACCCGATCAACGAGATCACTATCGTGAAAGCAAAAGGTTCCTATGTATGGGATGATAAAGGTGAGCAGTATCTTGACCTTTATGGAGGCCATGCTGTGATCAGTATAGGACATACCCATCCGCATTGGGTAAAACGGATTGAGGAGCAACTGGAAAAGATTGCTTTTTATTCTAATTCCATCCGCATCCCGTTACAACAGCAACTGGCAGAAAAACTCGGCAAACTCTCCGGTAAGGCCGATTACCAGCTATTTCTTTGCAACAGCGGAGCTGAGGCCAATGAAAATGCACTGAAACTGGCTTCATTTCACACCGGCAGAAAGAAAGTGATCGCATTCAGCAAGTCTTTTCACGGAAGAACTTCCCTCGCTGTGGCTGTAACCGATAATAAAAATTATGTCGCCCCGGTTAATGAAACTGATAATGTGATCTTCCTCCCTTTCAATGATGAAGAGGCACTGGAGGCCTGCTTTGAAAAGGATGGAAATGAAATTGCTGCAGTGATCATCGAAGGTATCCAGGGAGTTGGGGGCATCAATGTAGCAGATGATTCGTTCCTCAGAAAGATCCGTTCCCTTTGTGATGAGCATGGCGCTGTTTATATTGCCGACAGTGTGCAATGTGGTTATGGCCGCAGTGGCAAATTCTTTAGCCACGATTTTGCCGGGGTCAATGCAGATATTTACTCCATGGCAAAAGGTATGGGAAATGGTTTTCCGGTTGCCGGGATCATTGTGGCCCCTCATATCAAGCCCAAACATTTTCAACTGGGTACTACTTTTGGCGGCAACCACCTTGCCTGTGTTGCTGCACTGGCTGTGCTGGACATAATTGAAGAAGAGAAATTGATGGGAAATGCTGTGATGGTGGGGAAATATTTAAAGGATGAACTGGATAGTATCCCTGAACTGGAAAATGTAAGAGGCCGTGGCCTGATGATTGGTTTTGATGTACCAGCTGAACTAAAAGACCTGAAGAAAAATTTGCTGTGGAACCAGAAGATATTTACCGGCGAAGCCAAACCCAATGTGATCCGTTTATTGCCAAGCCTTGCTTTAAAGAAAAGGGATGCAGAAGATTTTATTGAAGCCATAAAAGCTGAAATAGCTGTCTTACAAGATGCCTGAACAGACATTTAAACAATATATTCTAAGCCTGAAACCCACGGCAAAGGGAGCATCCGCTGTCGCATTATGCCTTATTATCATTCCGATGTTTTGCGACCTGCTCCTCGTTATGCTGCAGGTAAACATAAAGGAACCTGTAACTATTGGCTTCACCCTGATCAATGGTTATATCAGATATTTACCCTTTTATATTATTTATATTCCTGCTTATTTCGTTATTCTGAATAGCTGGAATACCATCATTAAAAACCTGAACATTGAGAAATTTCACTTCGGTTCATGACGTAACCGACATTGATGGCCTGGTGCGCACAGCACTGGATTATAAGGCGAGCCCGTTTAAAGATAAACTACTGGGTATAAATAAACGGGTCGGTTGCCTGTTCCTTAATCCCAGTATGCGGACGAGGCTCAGCACACAAATTGCTGCCCAGAACCTGGGTATGGAAGCCATCATTTTTAATGTGGGCAATGAGGGCTGGGCATTAGAGTTTGAAGAAGAAGCGATCATGAGCGGCAGTACTGTAGAGCATGTAAAAGACGCTGCGCCCATCTTCGGCAAGTACTTTGATATTTTAGCGATCAGGACTTTCCCCTCCTTAAAGAACCGGGAAGATGATTATAGTGAACTCTACATTAAACAGATCATTAAATATGCTGGAATCCCGGTTGTCAGCCTGGAAAGTGCCACCCTGCACCCGCTGCAATCATTAACAGATATTATTACAATACAGGAGACGCTTCTTAACTCCCCTTCAGGAATTGGGAATAAACCAAAAATTGTATTAACATGGGCTCCGCATGTCAAACCCTTACCACAATGTGTGGCCAATAGCTTTGCACAATGGATCAATGCCTGGGGAAAGGCTGATTTTGTGATCACGCACCCGGAAGATTATGAACTGGACGAGGAGTTTACCAAAGGAGCAAGCATTACCCACAACCAGGAAGAAGCCTTAAAAGGAGCCGATTTTGTATATGTGAAAAACTGGAGTACTTATAATGATTATGGCAAGATCTACACAAACGCCCCCCAATGGATGCTGGAACATAAACGCTGGGCACAGACTAATAATGCCAGGATCATGCATTGCCTGCCGGTCCGGAGAAATGTGGAACTCAGTGATGAGATGCTGGATGGCAGCATGAGCATTGTTACACAGCAGGCATCCAACAGGGTATGGGCAGCGCAGGCTGTCTTATCTGAGATATTAAAAAGCAATGGATAAATTATATATTATAAAAATCGGCGGGAATATCATTGATGATGAAGCTAAACTGGCTTCCTTCCTGCACTCCTTTGCTGATATCACAGCTAAAAAGATATTGGTACATGGTGGCGGAAAATTAGCCACCCGCCTGGCAGAGAAGTTAGGCATCGAACAGCAGTTGGTGGATGGCAGAAGGATTACTGATGCAGAAACCCTGAAGGTCGTTACGATGGTTTATGCCGGCTATGTCAATAAAAACATAGTAGCCCAATTACAGGCTAAGAATTGTAACGCTATCGGGCTTTGCGGTGCGGATGGTGATGCCATTCTTGCCCACAAACGCCGGCACCCGGTAATAGACTATGGTTATGTTGGCGATGTGGATGCTATTAATACTACCCTGATCAAAACACTGCTGGAGCAAAATATCGCTATTGTATTCGCCCCGGTTACCCATGATCAGCAGGGGCAATTGCTCAATACCAATGCTGACACTATTGCGCAGGAACTGGCAAAAGGCATGAGTAAATTATTCGATGTGGAACTGATCTACTCCTTTGAAAAAAGCGGTGTGCTGCTGAATGCTGAAGATGACAGTACAGTCATTCCGCAAATTGACCCTGCATATTACCAGCAATTGAAAGCCAGACAGAAAATCTTTGCCGGTATGATCCCGAAATTAGATAATGCATTTGCCGCTTTGAACAGCGGGGTGCGGAAAGTCGTCATCGGGAAAGCAGAGCAATTAGACCAGTTGATCAGCGGCAGTTCCGGAACAAGTATAGTCAATGAATAAAGAGCTAAACATACTACAGGAAAATGCAATCACTCTTTTAAAAGAACTGATCGCAACCCCTTCTTTCAGTAAAGAAGAAGACCAGACCGCTGGCCTTCTTTGCCGCTTCCTGGGAGAAAAAAATATTGAACACACACGGGTTGGTAACAATGTTTTTGCCCTGAATAAACACTACGATGAACAAAAGCCAACGATCCTGCTTAATTCTCATCACGATACGGTAAAACCAAATCCGCAGTACACCAAAGACCCTTTCTCTCCTGTTGTTGAAGAAGGAAAGTTATATGGCCTTGGCAGTAATGATGCGGGTGGTTGCCTTGTTTCTCTCATTGCAACTTTCCTTCATTTCTATGAGAAGAAAGAACTGGCTTATAATATTATCATTGCTGCCACAGCAGAAGAAGAAATATCCGGCACGGGGGGAATTGAATATACACTGCCTTATTTACCGAAAATTGATTGCGCCATCGTTGGCGAACCCACACAGATGCAAATGGCCGTTGCTGAAAGAGGGCTGATGGTGCTTGACTGTTTTAGCCATGGCAGAGCGGGTCATGCAGCCCGCAACGAAGGAGAAAATGCCATTTATAAAGTATTACAGGATATTGAATGGTTTAAAAACTATCAGTTTGATAAAGTATCGGAATTACTGGGCTCCTCAAAAATGAATGTAACGGTTATCGAAACAGAAAATAAAGCGCATAATGTAGTGCCGGCTGTTTGCAAATTTGTTGTCGATACCCGGATCAATGAACTGTACAGTTTTGAAGAAGTGATTGCTATTATTAACGCAAACGTGCAAAGTGAGGTAAAAGCAAGGAGCACCCGGCTTCGTTCCACCTCTATTCCAATAGATCACCCCCTGGTGAAGGCCGGAACAGCACTGGGCAGGACCTACTATGGCTCACCCACCACTTCCGATAAAGCCCTGATGCCATTCCCTTCGCTAAAAATGGGACCTGGTGACAGTGCAAGAAGTCACACTGCTGATGAGTATATTTATATAGACGAGATCAGTAAAGGGATTGAATTGTACATACAGCTCTTAAATAAAATTGTATGAAGCTCTGGCAAAAAGATAAAACGTCATTAAAAGAGGTGGAAGTGTTTACGGTTGGTAAAGACCGGGAAATGGATATGTACCTTGCTGCGTTTGACGTATTGGGATCCCTGGCACATATTGAAATGCTGGAATCTGTTGGCCTCCTTGATAAAGAAGAATTGGCGCAATTACAAAAAGAATTAAAAGCTATCTATAAACAGGTACAGCAGGGTGATTTTACCCTCCGGGACAATGTGGAGGATATTCACTCTCAGGTGGAATTGTTATTGACGCAAAAACTGGGAGATACCGGAAAAAAGATCCATTCGGCCCGCAGCCGTAATGACCAGGTGCTGGTGGATGTAAAACTATTTCTCCGGAATGAACTGGAAGAACTGGTGAAAGTCATACAGCCATTTTTTGAATTATTACAAACACAAAGCGAAAAATATAAAAGCCACCTGTTACCAGGCTATACACATTTCCAGTTAGCCATGCCTTCTTCCTTTGGCTTGTGGCTGGGAGCCTATGCGGAAAGCCTGGTGGATGATGTAATAACGATCAGATCAGCTTATGATGTGGTTAACAAAAACCCGCTGGGATCTGCAGCCGGTTATGGTTCTTCCTTCCCGATCAACCGGGCATTAACAACAAAGCTCCTGGGTTTTGCTGATCTTAATTATAACGTAGTATATGCCCAGATGGGAAGAGGCAAAGCAGAACGCATCGTGGCGCAATCACTGGCTAATGTAGCTGATACGCTTGCAAAATTCAGTATGGATGCCTGCTTATACCTTAACCAGAATTTTGGATTTATTTCTTTCCCGGCCGAGCTGACCACCGGCAGCAGCATCATGCCACACAAAAAAAATCCTGACGTATTTGAACTGATCCGCTCTTATTGTAACCGTATCAAGGCTCTGCCGAATGAGATCACGATGATGACAACCAATCTTCCTTCTGGCTACCACCGTGACCTGCAATTATTAAAAGAGCATTTATTCCCGGCATTTAAAACCCTGAAAGGTTGTATTGAAATGGCCAGCCTCCTGCTTTCGAATATAAAAGTAAAAGAAAATATCCTGGCCGATGAGAAATACAGATATCTCTTTAGTGTGGAGGAAGTGAATAAGCTGGTCAATACGGGAATGGCGTTCCGGGATGCTTATAAGAAAGTGGGGCTTGATATTGAAGCCGGAAATTTTACTTATACAACCAGTATTCACCATACTCACGAAGGCAGTATTGGTAATCTTTGCACAACAGCTATCCGGGAACAAATGGATAAAACAATCGGAGCTTTCCCTTTTTCTGAAGTAAAAGCAGCGTTGGATAAGCTGCTGGCTTAGTTTTTTAGCAGCATTACATTATGATACGTAACAAAGAAATTATTTTTCGACTTAAGTACTCCACTGCCTACAGGAAACGACAAACCAGTTATTCAATGTTAGTTATTACAAACCGTATTTATCAATCAGGTAAATAATAGCCGCCATATTCACTGCACCTAATTCAAGCTCTCTCTTATTGACGGCTTCAAACACATCGCTTCTGGCATGATGAATATCGAAGTAACGTTGAGAATCCGGATTCAGGCTGCCGGTTGGAGTTCCCTGTACCCGTGCTAACGGACCAATATCAGCGCCGCCCCCTCCTTTCTGAAATTCAGTACATCCATAGGGAGCAATCAACGGCTTCCACTGCAGCACTTTTGCAAACTTGTCATCCGGTAATGTAAACCCAAGACTACGGGGAGTAAATCCACCCGCATCACTTTCGATGGCGAAAATGTGTTTTTCTCCTTTGGCCTTCGCTTCTTCAGCATATTTATTCCCACCCCGCAGACCGTTTTCTTCATTGGCAAAAAGAACAAAGCGGATCGTTCTCTTTGGCGTATAACCAATAGCTTTAAAAGCTCTTAATATTTCCATCGTCTGTACACAGCCTGCTCCGTCATCATGAGCACCTTCGCAATTATCCCAGCTGTCAAGGTGGCCACCCACCACAATGATCTCATCAGGATATTCACTTCCTTTTAATTCACCGATCACATTGTGCCCGATCGTATCGGGTAAGAAATGGCCGTTTGTTTTCAGCGATACTTTCACCGTTCCTTTCGCGGCTTGTTCGCTCAGCCAGTCAGCATCCCTCAAACCGATTGCCACAGCAGGAATTTTGTCGTAAGCACTGTCATACCTGGTAGCTCCCGTATGCGGGTTATTATCCGCCGCATGGCTCATGCTTCTTACAATAACCGCTTTTGCCCCGTATTTGGCGGCCCGGCTGGGACCCTGCCCGCGGTACTGACCTGCATCCCTGTATGCAAGAAAAGTTTGTATATAAGTATCGTTGAATTTATAGTTATAAAACACGATCTTATCTTTTACCTGGTCTTTTTTACTCTCCAGTTCATCAAAAGAATTTACCAATAATACCTCAGCCGATATTCCTGCTTTGCCGGTTCCCATTGAATTGCCCAATGCAATAACATCTAAATCCCTTCTCATTAATCTTGCGTCAGGCATTTTAGGATTCTTACCCGAGATAATTTGTGAATACCACATCTCGTCTTTCCCACCCCGTACCCAATGCGGCACCATACATTCCTGCAACCAGGCTTTATCCGCACCACTCTCCTGCATCATTTTCAGTCCCCACTGTTCAGCCTTTACCATCCCTGCCGAACCCGCCAGCCTGCTACCGATCTTCTTTGTCAGGTGGCGCAGGTTTTCATAGGCCCTGCCTTGGGTTAAAATCTCATCAGAGATACGTTTGATCATCGCTGAGTCTTCCTGCTGGGCACTAACTGCTGCGCCTGTCATTACGAAAAGAGGAAAAAATAACCATTTTTTCATGTGCATCTGTTTTGCTAAAGTTAACTGATCGGAGCAGTGAAAATAAAGATTTAAGATGAATGGTAAACCTTCGTCCGGCAAAACTGTTACCTTCGGAAACCATTTGAATCAATTATGCGAATTGGAATTGTTTGTTATCCCACTTTTGGTGGCAGTGGAGTGCTGGCGACAGAATTAGGAAAGGCCCTGGCACAGGAAGGACATATGGTGCATTTTATTACCTACCAGCAACCGGTAAGGCTGAACGGGTTCCTGCCTAATATATTTTACCATGAAGTGCAGGTGCCTACCTACCCGTTATTTGATTACCCGCCTTATGAAACGGCCCTGGCCAGTACCATGGTGGATGTGATCAAGAATAATAACCTGGACCTGCTGCATGTACATTATGCCATACCTCATGCTTCAGCAGCCTATATGGCCAAACAAATATTAAAAGAAGAAGGGAAGAGCATACCTGTCATCACTACATTACACGGAACCGATATCACCCTGGTGGGAAGAGACAAGACCTATGCACCGGTTGTCGCATTTTCTATTAACCAGAGTGATGCGATCACAGCCGTGTCCAATGACCTGCGGGATGAAACCTTCAGGACATTTCATATCGAAAAAGAGATTGAGGTAATTTACAATTTTGTGGATGTGCAACGTTTCAGCCGCAAGCCTATTGATGCATTCCGGAAAGTAATTGCTCCCAACGGCGAGAAAATATTAATGCATGCATCTAATTTCAGGAAGGTAAAAAGAGTGCAGGATGTGGTGAAGATATTTGCGGAAGTAAGAAAAGAAATACCGGCTAAATTATTATTTGTGGGTGACGGACCTGAACGGCCGACGGCCGAGGACCTGGCAAGAGAACTGGGCGTTTGTGATGAGATCCGCTTTGTGGGCAAACAGGAACAAATGGAAGATATCCTGGCCATCGCTGACCTGTTTTTACTGACATCAGAATATGAGAGTTTTGGCCTGGCGGCACTGGAAGCAATGGCAGCCGGTGTCCCTGTTATATCAACGAATGCAGGTGGCCTGAAAGAAATTATCACTGATGGTGAAACCGGCTATATGGCTGATGTGGGTGATGTGACAAGCATGAGCCGGAATGCACTGATGATCTTAAAAGATGATAAAATATTAAAAGGATTTAAAGAAAGGGCTGCCCGGTATGCAAAGCAGTACGACATTGGGAATATTATTCCGCTGTATGAAAAGCTGTATGAAAGATTTCTCTAAGAATAAAGGCCCTCGTTTGAGGGCCTTTTATTTTATAATATGCACATACGTTAACGGCGTAGCCAGGGTTCCGGGTTTACATTCTTTGTTTCAATCATCAGGATAAAATCAATTTGCCCGCTGCCGCTTTCTTCATCACGGCCTGCACGGCCAATAGGCGAACCGGTTTTAACAGCATCTCCCTTTTTTACCGTGGTGGAAGATAAATTACTGTAGGTGGTAAAATATTTACCGTGCCGAATAGTAACCGCCATACCATCTCCTAAATTATATACACCAACCACATCACCATCAAAAACAGCTTTTACTGTTGCACCAACTTGTGTTGAAATAGTAACTCCGGGATTATCACCTTTTAATAAGGTTCCTTCAATACTGTAAGGGCCAAAATGGATAGATGGAACTCCATTGTCAACCGGCCAGGGCAGCCTTCCTTTACTCTTCAGGAAATCCCCGCCCAATGCCACATCCTTTGCATTTAGTTCCAAATAGCTGGCCGGCTTCTTAGTGACCTCCGCAGGTTTTGTTACCACAGGTGTTGTTACTGTAGCTTGGTTAGTTGCTCCCGTATTTGTATTAGTAACCGGGGTATTCTTTTTTGCATCTTCATCAGCTTTTTTCTTCGCTGCTAGTGCATCTGCTTTTGCTTTATCCTCTGCGGCTTTAATTTCCCGGCGTATAATGGCCATGATTGCATTATTCAGGTCCTTGTCCTTTTTCTTCTTGGCAGCTATCTGTTTTTGAAGGTCTTTTTCCTGTGATTTTAACTGGTTCAGTACAGCTCCTTTTTCCTTTTTCTCCACATCCAGCACCACTTTTTCCTTGGTCTGGTTCTGCAATGCCACATTTTTTTGTTCTTTACGGCCAATTTGCTGCTCTTTACGTTTGGCAATCAGGTCCTGTGTTTCCAGTATTGTATTTACCTGCTTCAGGCGATATGCCCGGTAGCTTTTCAGGTAAGTGATTCTTTTAATCGCATCATTAAAACTACCTGCTGAAAAAATAAAGTTCAGGTAATCATAGGAACTCCTGTTTTTATACGCATATACCACGGTTCTTGCATATTCCGTCTTTAGTGTATCCAGCTGTTTCGTGAGGCGGTAAATCTCCAGGTTACTGAGATAAAGATCATCGTCAATCATTTTGATCTCTTTATTGATGCTGTTGATATACCGTTCCTGCAGGCTGATCTTCCGGTTCAGTACACTCAGCTGGCTGAGAGCCTGTTTACTTTTACCCTTGATCTGGTCATACATACCCTGCATTTCTTTCAACTCTTTCTGGATTTCCTGTCTCTCTTTTTCCAGCTGGGCTTTGTCCTGCGGTTGTGCATGGGCAGTAAAAATTCCACCGGTTACAATAAGCAGGGTGAGGAGGATGTTTTTCTTCATAGCTTATATCAGGATGTGGGTGAATAAAACAGGGTGCGGAAAGATGCCTGGGTATAACGGCAGGCTGCAAAATAAATTTTATCGGTCAATTCAATTTATAATTTTTAGGCACCGAAAAAGGGAAGCTTAACGTTTCATTAAAATCATACTGTTTGAAATCCATTTTTATATCCAGTTTCTTCTTTTCCGTGACTGTTATCTGTCTTTTGGTAGCAAAGCTGACCCCTTTCTTATTCTCATAATCACTGTAGGTGAGATAACAGGTACGGTTTCGCAACTCATCCACATCATCCAGCTTGCTGGCCTGCACCAGTTTCCCATTTTTATCAACAGTGAACAGGTTCTTAAAAAATTCGCTGATACTGAGCAAAGTGATCGCATCATTATTCTGGCTGTAAGAAACAATATTACTATCAAGAAAAACGGGGTTTCCCAAAAACAGGTCCTGTAAAGAAGTAAGACCAAGCGGTAGCGCAGTCACGTCCTGCAGGTAGGATACACTCCGGGCAGTATAAACATTATTCTGTTTGTCTAATAGCTTTACAGAATCTTTGGTGATATATGCTCTCAAACCTTCAATACCCAATATAGCTCTTACAGATATCCAGATCACACTATCTTTTTGCATACGGATATGTGCGGTAACGTTGTATTTTTTTCCATCCGCATCATGATAATCCACATCTACTTTAGCCGAAAAAGTAGTGAACGGTATTCTGTTCTTTTGAATACCACTGAATGTTTCGCTGATGAAGCGAATTGAATCATCCCGGGATGTGTCTTTGGGTTTGATTACGATTACAGCAGTATCTCTTGGAGCTACTGCTGTTTGTATCTTTCGGGTGGAACGGCAGGAACCCAGTAATGATATTGCTGCTGTTAGTATAAAAAGAAATCTGATCATTATTAACGTTTATTGTTTGCCGGTATGACCGAATCCGCCGGCATTTCTTTCTGTAGCTTCTATCTGCTTCGTGATTACCCAGCTGATTTTTTCAACGGATTGCAGCACCATTTGTGCAATACGGTCACCCGGATGAATGACCTGGCTTTCGGCAGAAAGGTTGATCAAAATAATCTTAATTTCTCCCCGGTAATCTGCATCAATGGTTCCCGGCGTGTTCAAACAGGTAATACCCTGTTTGACAGCCAATCCGCTTCTTGGACGAATTTGTACCTCATAACCTGCGGGCAATTCAATAAAAAGGCCGGTCGGTATCAAAGTTCTTTCCATTGGTTCCAGGGTAATAGCTTCATCAAGATAAGCCCGGATATCCATACCGGAAGCACCGGCGGTGGCATATTCGGGCAGTGCATTCGAAGATGTGTTGATAATCTTTACGTTGATAGCCGGCATGCGGCAAAGATAAAGGATGAAAGCTAAAGGTTTTCAGGGGATAAAACAGTGCCTATTTCTTTTGCAGTAATACGGTGGCATATGCCATAAGCCCTTCTTCACGGCCTGCAAATCCCATTTTCTCCGTGGTGGTCGCTTTAATGGAAATATCTTTCTCTGTAATACCTGCGATGCCTGCAATCACCTTTTGCATAGCAGGCACATGCGGTTTGATTTTGGGATTTTCAAGGCAAAGGGTACTGTCAATATTTACCACGGAGTATCCTTCATTACTGATGAGATCAATAGTTTTTTGCAATAATATCTTACTGTCAATATTTTTATACGCAGCATCCGTATCAGGGAAATGAACGCCGATATCGCCCAGGCATAAAGCCCCGAGCAAGGCGTCACAAATGGCATGCAGTAACACATCAGCATCGCTGTGGCCAACGGCCCCTTTGTAATGAGGAATATTGACCCCGCCGATCCACAATGCTCTTCCTTCTGCAAGACGGTGAAAATCCACCCCGGAACCTATACGATAAGACATGCCTGTTATTTAGTTACA
Organism: Chitinophagaceae bacterium UBA4411; assembly: GCA_002400415.1. GTDB lineage: Bacteria > Bacteroidota > Bacteroidia > Chitinophagales > Chitinophagaceae > CADEDV01. The sequence goes on along the minus strand of DGQP01000005.1, from coordinate 278,482 downwards.
ACAAATATCCAAAAAAACAGCGCCCCGCAGTACGGGGCGCTGTCATATATAAATAACTTACTTTAAAATTATTTCTTCTCAGTTGCTGCACCACCATCCAGATCAAACAACAGGGAGAAACGCAGTGTGTTTGACAATGGATTACGGCTAACACCAGAACCTGTTGGTAAGAGGTAAGAGAAATTCAGGCCGAAAATATTGTATTTAACACCTAAGCCGGCAGTAACATAACGACGGTTACCTTTTGTTCCGTCTTCATGGAAATAACCTGCACGAAGAGAGAACTGGTTGTTGTAAACATATTCAGCACCGATAGATACCTGGAACTCTTTCAGTTCTTCGCCGAAACCATCAGGAGCATCACCGAATGAACTGAACCAGCCACCTACAACACCTTTTTTCCTGTAATCAGCAATTTCCTGTGCTGTTGCATTCTGACCGGGAGGTGTAGGTACCATTAATTTATTCAGGTCCAGGCCAAAAGTGATCTGGTTCTGATCATTGAATTTTTTAGTATAGGTAGTTCCCAAACCAAGGTTGGCAGGAATGAAGTCTTTCTGATCTGCATTATCTGTGTAAGCGATCTTAGCACCTAAGTTAGACATGGTGGCACCGAAAGCCCAGCCGCTACCAGCAGTTTTTGCATCATAATAGAAACCGAGGTCAGCAGCCACAGAGTTACCAGCTTTGGTTACAACTGAGTTACCAGAAAATCCGTTGGCGAGGTCAGAATTAATATAACGAAGTGTCAATCCTAAACCAGCTTTTGTAGAGAGTTTACGGGAGTAACCTACTTCAACACCAAATTCACGGGGTTTACCACTACCGATAGTACTTCCGTTACCATCAGTAAACTGGATGTTGCCGAGACTGAAATAACGAATGCCGGCATGTAATGCCTGGTTTTCGTCAAATTTATAATAACCACCCAGAGAAGCGAGGAAAACATCGTTTACCACGTCTTTCAGCCATGGAGTATAGTTAGCAGATATGCCGCCTTTGGATTCGTTAAAAGCAACTTTTCCGATGTTCCAGAAACCTGAGTTAGCATCAGGTGAAGTAGCAACACCCAAATCTCCCATACCACCGGCACGGGCATCAGGTGAAATACGGAGGAAAGGAACAGCAGTTGTAACAACGTTGATAGGGTCAGCCTGGGCATTTACAGTGGAGGTGAAACCACAAAAAAGCAGGATTCCAGCAGTTAGTTTTAAAGCAGTTGGTCTCATTAGTATGTGTTTAATAATGGTGTAAATATATGGTTTTTGAGAAAATACAAAACTAAAATATCGGATTTTTATGGAAAACCAGTAAGGGGAAGATTTGCACTTCAGGCTTGCTGATTACCGGTATTAACGTTCTGAGTTGTACTTTATTGCAAAGCTTTTTATTTTTTTTGCCCCTTGTTTTTCAGAAGCCCGTTTGCAGAATAACACACCCCCCGAAAATAGGGTAACATTCTATATTTCCCCATGATTTTATTATGTTTTTACAGTAGTCCTTCAAAATTCATGGTTCGGGACACCTGAATCGCCAGAATTACAGGCAGCCTGTGTCTTTTTTTAAAGGATCAGCAGTTTTTCAATGACCTCTTTTTTCTTATTGCCGGGTGCTGTTACCCGCAGTTTATATATGTAAACACCACGTCCGGGCTTATCTCCAAATTCATCCCGGCCATCCCATTGAATTTCATCTGACCGGTTACCATCCGTGGTGATCGTTTTCCGGATGGTTTTAATGACCCGGCCGGTAACAGTCATAATCTGCAGGTAAACCTGTAACAGCTGACCCGGTTTATTATGTTCAAACCAGAAACTGGTATTACTGGTAAACGGATTAGGATAATTCAGCACATGACTTAATTTCAGTTCCTCGTCATTGGCTACCGTGAATTCAAGAAGAGCTTCATTGGAGTTGTTCAGGACATCCCATGCTTTTATCTTCAGGCTATGCGAACCTGGTTCTAATGCAGGAAGCTGGAACCGGGCCGTTCCCTGCTGGTAGCTGTCGGGGTCACTCTGGTAAAAATCATTCAGGATAAAATAGCGGTTATTATCGTTGTCCAGGGTAGCCACTATATCATGACCGATACCCATCCCTGTTGTATTGATGCCTGATGAGTCAGCCAGTTTTACGATTAATACCGGGTTTTCATTAGTAATCCCCCCGTTCACAAATTTCTCGTCATTCAGGTAAGGTTTTATTTCAGGACCTTCGGTATCGTTACCGGTGTTATTTCCAGCCCCTCCCACAATGAAATTAGTAAATGCCCCGGCCGCATCCGCTGTGCCATTTTCTGCATACAAACTCAGTTTACCGTTTCCGTATTGGAAATTGATATCCTTCGGTACTTTAAAAGAAAACGAGAACCTTCCATTTTGAACCGTTGCCTTGCCTTTGAACAGGCTATTGTTTTGTACCACGAAAGAAGTTACCTGGCTGGCAGCATCATTTGCCAGGGTGCTGATCGTTTGCGGCTTATCAAAAACAACCGGGTACACAGTACCATTGAAACCAGTAAGTATATTACCCTGTAAATCGGTCACTTCTCCTTCAATGATGATTTTTTCAGTTGAGCGTAAGGTATCAGCTTGTGCAACAGGGATACCGTTTACATTAGTAGCCCTTACTTTTAGTTGAGGAAATGCCAGCGTTAATGCGGGATCACCCAATAAAGTAAACTTCCTGTTATTGGTCACATCGCCGGAAGTTTGGTAAGTAAAATTCTTCGCATCCTTTACGGCATCGCCCAATGTTTTATACTTCCCGCTTGCATCGGCCTGCAAAGCCAGTTGCAGGTAATTGTTATTCATGATCCGGTTACTGAATGCAAAAACAACCCGGGTGGTTGTCATCAATGCAATAGCTCCTGTTTTTGGCCGTACTAGAATATTTTCACCAATGGAATTAATTGCAGGATTATCATAAGGTGCAAAATCACAGGTAGCAGTTATAAACAAAGGCAGTTTATCAGCGTTATTCCAGTTATTAACGATATCCTGGTCCAGCACGGTTTCCTCGGCCAATCTCCTGGCACCACCATGACCATTATAATTCCATATCAATGTGCCATTATAAATCTGGTTATTGATGGCAATATTTGCCTGCGGATAGCTGCTGCCGCCTGAACCGCTTTCCTGCCGGAAAGCATCTAAGTAAATCTTTTGCTGGTTAGCAACAGGAAGCACAGTGCCTGCTGTTGTTGTAAATATCTCCGCATCCTGCACATGCAGGTTCGCATCTTCATCATCCGCAATAAACGTTAAATTATTCCGCCAGGAACCCAATGCAGTTGGAGCATAATAAGCGATTACCTTGTCCACAAAATTTTTTGCCTCATCGGCATTCTTTGCCGGCACCCTTCCGATACCAATATCGAGGTAGTTAATTATCAGCCCGGAGTTGATATCCTCATTGTCATCCAGGAACCCATAAAAATCATCGGATGCATAGGTAGATAATGGGTCGAGCGAAAAATTATTTTCCCAGGCCGGAACAAAGCTGGTATTATTATTTAACCTGTCTTTAAAATCATAAGAAGCATCGCCAAACAACAGCAGATACTTTGGTTTATCTGCAGTACTTGTACCAAATTTGTCATAATACATTTTTACAAAATCCCTGATAGCCACAGGATCGGGACTGCCGCTGGCAAATTCATTGAACACCTGGTCGGTTGTAACTACTGCGGTACGCAAACTATTTTGCTGCTGGTGAAATTGTGCAAGCCTCTGTGCCTGTTGTAAAAAAGCAGGATAGGAAATAATAAGATAATCAGCCACTGAAGCACTATGCAGGTCTTGTGTACTGACCCTGCCAATAGCAGCAGGTACAAGGAAATTTGTATTGTTGAAGGTCACATACTCTCTTAGTCGTGAGGCTGAATTCACGAACCTAAAATCAGAACCGGATAGCGTTCCGGGTATTTGAACGGGTGTTAGCGGGTCAGTGATATCCCATACCCGGGTAGCTGCGGTTGCATTGCTCACCACAAAGCCGGCATTATTGCCTGGACCGACACTTGGCCAGTCACGAAACAGCAATTGATCTGTCCCGTTCAGGGAAAGATTACGGCGGCAAAAAAGTTCAAACCAGTTGAGCCACCCCTGTGCATTAAAACTGCCAGGCACAAAACTATAATTGACCAGCAGGCTGTTTTGGGTGGCCGCTGTATTATAAATACTGGTTGATTGCTGTGCAAAGAGATCATAAATGCCACCGTTCACTCCATTGATAAATGATTGACCCAGTAATTGATTGTTTAACCGGACATCAAAACGGCTGGCGGCACCCACTGAACGTGCAATACAGTGACTAATGATTGTAACGGGGGAATTACTGGTAAGATTTGACAACCCGACTGCAAAATCCCGGGATGTTGTTTTGCCGGGCATATTGGCAAATTCTTCGCCGTACCATTCGCGGCCACTGGCTAAAAAATTAACAGTATCCAGCTCATGAAAATACCGGTCTGAAAAGCTGGTTACTATAGTATTGGGAGAAGAAACGACTGCTGAAGTACTAATTCTTTTCCCCGTACCCCCTACTGATAAAAAGTAAAAGGAACGGTCACTGTATAAGTTCTTTTTGTGAACAAACCGGTGATTAAGGGAATCTTTTACCCATTGATCCGGGCCGGTTCCGTAAAAAAGGATATAATCTGACCCGTTCAACACACCATCACCACCATCCACCACCATAATAGCATTTTCCTGCAGGTCATCTGCCCAGGATCCTCCATTAGCCTCGGCCAGCATTTGCCCCCCGTTTCCAAACAATCGTATGGAATTAGATGCGAGGTTACCCGTAAAGACACCCAGGCTATTCAGAAAGGGAATATCTATCTTATAGATACCTGCCGATTTGATAGCCAGCTTGTACCAATTACCTGAAGACAGCACAGAACTGGCTTTATAGGTGCGTTGCGAAGAGGCTGTCAACGACAACAAAAAAGCTCCCGCAGCTGCTATAAACCAGCGTTTTGACATAAGTGCAAAAATCAGGATAAATGGGAATTTCCCCTTGCAAAAAAAGTAGTTATGCGTAACAATTTATTTTTAATCTGTTTATATTCGCAATTCGTCGTAGTAAAATTTTTGCCCTGTGCAATATTTTAACCTCAGGCGGCGTTAAAACTATTCCAATTCATAGGTTTATGCAAAAAGCAATGAAAGTGAAAAACTTAGTAATCCTCTTATCCTGTGTGATGCTGCTGGCATCCTGTAAAAATGGTCTTTTTAATAAGAACAAGAAGGCTAAATCTGATGTAACCGGCTGGAACTACAACGACAAGAACATGGGCGGCTACCAGGTAGCTAAGTCCAAAGAACAGGGTCTCGGGCCAGGTTTGGTTTTTGTTCAGGGTGGTACCTTCACAATGGGACAAACAGACGAAGACATTATGGGCGACTGGAATAACATTCCCCGCCGTGTATCCGTGCCTTCGTTCTATATCGATAAAACAGAAGTGGCCAATGTTCACTATCGTGAATACTTATTCTGGCTGCAACGTGTATTTGATCCTTCTGATCCTGCAAATCAACCTATTTTGGATGCAGCGCTTCCGGATACCCTGGTATGGAGAAGTGAACTGAGCTACAACGAGCCATTGGTTGAGTTCTACCTTCGCCATCCCGGTTTTAATGACTATCCTGTGGTTGGTGTTAGCTGGAAACAGGCACATGATTTCTGCTTATGGAGAAGTGACCGTGTTAATGAAGGTATCCTTTTACAGAAAGGTTTCATTAACAAGCAAGGAATACAAGGTCAACAACAGGAAAACAACTTTACTACCAAGTCATACTTATTAGGTCTTTACCAAACAGCTCCCGGCAAAACCGCCACTTCTAAAAAGAAAAATGACCTGAGAACCCCCCAAGGACAACCGAGAACAACGGTAACCATGGAAGATGGTATTATGTTGCCTGATTACCGCCTGCCTTTTGAAGCAGAGTGGGAATATGCCGCTTACGGCCTTATCAACCAAAACCCCCGTCCTTCTGCTAAAGAAGGCAAGAGAGGCGAGGAATTACAATCTAACAAGCAAATCTACCCCTGGTCACATAATGTAAATGGTCTTCGTGATACCCGCCGCGGAAGCTGGCAGGGTCAGTTCCTTGCTAATTTTAAAAGAGGTGGTGGTGACGTAGCTGGTGCGGCTGGTGGTTTGAACGACCGTGCTTTCTATACAGCTCCTGTAAATTCTTTTTATCCAAATGGATTTGGCATCTACAATATGGCCGGTAACGTAAGTGAGTGGGTACAGGACGTTTATCGTCCTATGACATTAATGGATGCGGATGATGTGGCTCCTTTCCGTGGTAATAAATTCAGAACCATTGCCAAAAACGAAAACGGTGAAGCAGAGATTGACAGTACAGGGCGTGTAAAAATGAGAGATGTTACTGATGCAGAGAGCAAGAACCGCCGTAACTATCAAAGAGGTAATGTAATCAACTTCCTGGATGGTGATACTTTATCACAGGCCTCATATGGGTATGGGTTAACCACACTGGTTAGTGATAAATCAAGAGTATATAAAGGTGGTAGCTGGAATGACAGAGCTTACTGGCTTAGCCCCGGAGCCCGTCGTTTCCTGGAAGAAGACCAGGCGATGAGTACATTGGGTTTCCGTTGTGCTATGGACCGGATGGGCAGCCCTGAAGGTAACAAACGTAAAACAGGTAACCTGTTCCCTACCCGCAGGCAAAAGCGTTAATATCGTTTTCATACAAAATAAAAACCCTCCGGCTCCGGAGGGTTTTTATTTTGTATCCCACTCTGCCTTGCTCAACCTATTTTTGCAGCATGCTAATTGAACAGCTTTATAAAGTATACCTGCAATATCCTTCCGTGCAAACGGATACCCGTAAACTAAAAGCAGGCGATATCTTCTTTGCTTTGAAAGGCGGCAATTTCAATGGTAATGCATTCGCTGAACAAGCCATTCAGGCTGGTGCTGTTTGTGCAGTAATTGATGAAGCTGCCTGTGAAATACCAGGTAAAACATTTTTAGTGGAGGATGTACTGACAACCCTGCAGCAATTAGCTAAATATCACCGGGAACAGTTCAGTATACCCTTTATTGCAATTACCGGAAGCAACGGGAAAACAACTACCAAGGAACTCGTGCATGCTGTTCTTTCCTCTTCTTATAAAACATATACCACTGAAGGCAATCTTAACAATCATATCGGCATTCCGCTGACCATTTTGAAAATCAAACCCGATGCTGAACTGGCGGTGATAGAAATGGGTGCCAATCACCAAAAAGAAATTGAAAATTATTGTGTGTATACCCAGCCCACACACGGCATTATCACGAATTGTGGTAAAGCTCACCTGGAAGGTTTTGGCGGTATAGAAGGGGTACGAAAAGGCAAAGGTGAACTATATGATTTCTTAAAGAGGCATAACGGGACCGCTTTTGTGATGTGGGATTACGGCTACCTGCAAGAAATGAGCAAAGGCATCCCTTCCATCATCAAATACGGAACGAACCATTCAGATATTGAGGGACAGGTGCTGAAAAGTGAGCCCTTTCTGGAAGTGAATATTACAAAAGGTTCTGATGCCGGCACTATTCAAACGCAGCTGGTGGGAGATTATAATTTACCGAATGTACTTGCAGCGGTTACAGCAGGTAACTATTTTAATATTCCCGGTGCTATTATAAGAAAGGCAGTAGAAAATTATGTTCCCTCTAACAGCCGGTCTCAATTAGTAGAAAAAGGAACCAATAAGATTATACTGGATGCCTATAATGCGAACCCCAGCAGCATGAAGCTGGCGATCGAAAATTTCGCCAAACTATCCGCTGCAAATAAAGTATTGATCCTTGGGAGTATGGCTGAATTAGGCGGGGAAAGCCTGCCGGAACATAAAGCTATATCCGAATTGATAGCACAATATAACTGGAAAGCTGTGGTATTGGTGGGTGGGGATTTTCTAAAATTTGAACACCCCTTCACTACTTTTACAAATGCTGCTGAAGCTAAAAACTGGCTGCAGGGTCAGCATTTTGAAAACACCCATTTACTGATAAAAGGAAGCCGGAGCATGCAAATGGAAAAAGTACTGGACTAATTAAAATTGATTGTATGGAATGGAAAAAACTCTTTCCCAATTTTGAACCCGAACTGGTGGAGCTTATTGAAAAAAATGCCGTGCAACGGTCTTTCAATGCAGGGGATATTATTATGCGTACCGGGCAATATATTAAATCAACAGCCCTCGTTCTGGAAGGGCAAATAAAAATTTACCGGGAAAATCCTGAAGGTGGTGAATTCCTGATGTATTATCTCGGGCCGGGGCAGGCCTGTGCCGTATCTATGATTTGTGCCATACAATCCACCACCAGTGAAATTATGGCCAAAGCGGAAGTTGATTCTGAAGTACTGATGGTACCTGTGCAGCTCATGGATGATATGATGAACAAATACAAAAGCTGGTACCAGTTCGTAATACAAACCTATCGCAGCCGTTTTGATGAGCTACTGTCCGTGGTAGACAATATCGCTTTCCGGAATATGGATGAGCGCCTTGAATTCTATTTAAAGAGGCACGCAGAAAAAACAGGTAAGAAAACTTTTGAAATATCTCACCAGGAGATCGCCGATGATCTGCATAGTTCCAGGGAGGTTATTTCCCGTTTGCTGAAAAAGATGGAGCAACGAAATCTTGTACGGCTGCACCGTAATATGATAGAGCTGATTTAATAAACCCTGTGATTTCGATCACAGTGCAGGCAGCTCCTTTTGCCTAATCTTGTAAAAAATACATGGAGATACTCGGCTACATAGCAGCCATTCTTATTGGCATTTCATTGGGGATGGTCGGCAGCGGAGGTTCTATCCTCACAGTCCCTGTTTTGGTTTACTTAATGAGTGTACACCCGCTGTTAGCCACTACAAGTTCTTTATTCATTGTAGGCACCACCAGCCTTGTAGGTGGGATAAGGGCCTATGGCAAAGGCCTTGTTGATTTTAAAGCTGTCACCGAGTTTGGCTTCCCTTCAATTTTCTCCATATTTATTACCCGTCACTACTTATTACCAGCAATACCCGAACGGTTTTTTTCTATTGGCTCTGTAACAGTTTCAAAAGAAATGTTCTTAATGGTGGTCTTTGCTATATTAATGCTCCTGGCATCCTACTCGATGATACGCAGCAGCGACAACGAAAAAGAGCCAGGACAAACTGCCGAGAGACGACAGGGCAAAGTTTTCCCGCTGATGCTATTAGGATTGGCAATCGGAGTGATAACCGGGCTGCTTGGTGCAGGAGGTGGCTTCCTGATCATACCGACCCTTGTCTTGTTTCTGAATTTATCCATGAAAAAGGCAGTTGGTACTTCCCTGCTTATCATTGCTATTAATTCTCTGTTTGGTTTTTTATTCAGCCTGAAGCAATTTGAATTTGACTGGCTGTTATTAATCTCATTTACAGTCCTTGCGATTGCAGGAATTTTTATTGGAAGCAGGATCGCTGATAAGATACCGGCGGCTTCCCTGAAAAAAGGATTTGGCTGGTTCATTCTTATTATGGGAATTTATATCATTACAAAGGAAGTTTTTTTGAAATAGCCATTTTCTATCTGTGACATAAGTCATAGATAGCCGGCATCAACATTCCCAATTTTGTAAACGTAAATAATTTGTACATGAGAGTTGAACAAATCTATACTGGTTGTCTTGCACAAGGCGCTTATTACATCGAGAGTAATGGCGAAGCAGCTATTATAGATCCGCTGCGTGAAGTACAATCTTATATCGAAAAAGCAGAGAGAAACAACGCAACTGTTAAATACGTTTTTGAAACACATTTTCATGCTGACTTTGTAAGTGGCCATCTTGACCTCAGCAATAAAACAGGCGCACCTGTCGTGTACGGACCTACTGCTAAACCCCTCTTTGAAGCATATATAGCAAAAGACGGGGAAGAATTCAAAATAGGAGATATTACCATTACTGCATTACATACACCCGGTCATACAATGGAAAGTACCTGTTACCTGCTGAAGGATGAAAAAGGAAAGGAGACGGCCTTATTTTCAGGTGATACCTTATTTATTGGTGATGTGGGGCGGCCTGACCTGGCTCAAAAAGTAGTCGCAGACCTGACACAGGAAAAATTAGCCGGTCACCTGTTTGATTCCTTACGTAATAAAATCATGTCATTACCCGATGATATTATTGTATATCCTGCACATGGTGCTGGCAGTGCCTGTGGTAAAAATATGAGTAAAGAAACCACTGACACCCTGGGGCATCAGAAGGAAACAAACTATGCTCTTCGTGCCAACATGACCAAAGAAGAATTCATCAGGGAAGTAACTACCGGCCTGACCACCCCGCCGGCTTATTTTCCGCTTAATGTAATGCTGAACATACAAGGCTACGAGAGTATTGATATTGTTTTGGCAAGAGGACAGCAGGCTTTATCACCAGATGCTTTTGAAACCGCGGCTAATGAAACAGGAGCATTGATTTTGGACACAAGAGATCCCCAGGTTTTTACTAAAGCATTTATTCCAAACTCAATCAATATCGGTATTGATGGAAGCTTCGCTCCCTGGGTCGGCGCAATGATACCTGATATCAGGCAGGAGATACTGATAGTGGCAGAAGCGGGACGGGAAGAAGAAGTAATCACCAGGCTGGCCCGGGTTGGCTATGATAAAACGATCGGTTACCTAGATGGAGGTTTTGACAGCTGGGTAAATGCAGGTAAGGAAATTGATTGGATCAGATCTGTTGATGCGGATGAACTGGCGAACATTATGAGCCGGGAAAAAATAAATCTTCTTGATGTTAGAAAAGCAAGCGAGTTTAAAAGTGAGCAGGTAATTGGTGCAGAAAATATTCCGCTGGATTTTATCAACGACAGCATGGCACAGATTGATAAAACCAAAACTTATTATGTGCACTGTGCAGGTGGTTATCGTTCCATGATCTTTAATTCAATTTTAAAAGCCCGTGGCTTTGATAATTTAATTGATGTAAAAGGTGGTTTCAAAGCCATCAAAGAAAGCGGGAAAATTAATGTCAGTAATTATGTATGTCCGTCAACTTTATTATAAACAACTGATTTAAAAATAAATGAATATGCTAAAAGAGATAATTAAACAGGCCTCAACCGTACTGGTGGATGTCCGCAGTGCCTGGGAATTCGAAATGGGGCATGCGCCGGGTGCCAGAAATATTCCATTAGACGAAATACCCGCAAGAATTGAGGAATTCAAATCCATCCGGCAGCCGGTAGTGGTTTATTGCCGCAGCGGTGCACGCAGTGGTATGGCAACAACTATTTTGCAACAAAACGGGATTACGAATGTCTACAATGGCGGCGGCCTTGCAGATATTCAGTTCCTTCTAAACTAAGACTCATGTTAGGATTTTTTAAAAAACTATTCGGCGGCACTACTGTCGACTTTAAAGAATTAGTAAATAACGGTGCTATAATTGTTGATGTAAGGAGTCCCGGAGAATACAAAACAGGACATATTAAAGGCTCTAAAAACTTCCCCCTGGATAGTATCCTCAGCAAAGTGAATGATCTGAAAAAAACCAACAAACCTGTCATTACTGTCTGCAGGAGCGGTGCCAGGAGTGGAATGGCTAAAGGTATATTGAAATCAGCCGGCATCGAAGTATACAACGGAGGCCCCTGGTTCAGTTTACAAAATAAAATTTAACGGTCTCTTCATTTCAAGCGATAACACAAGAAAGGTGAACGGCGATTAAACATTACCGGTTCACCTTTCTGCATATTTGGTAATTTCGGTTTTTAAACCAACCAAATATGTTAGAATGGCTAAAGCAGCCCTGGCCCTGGTATGTGGCAGGGCCCCTGATCGGGCTGATGGTACCGGTACTATTATTAATCGGGAATAAATCTTTCGGCATTTCGTCTTCGCTGCGACATATCTGCGCCGCCTGTTTACCGGCAAAAATCCCTTTCTTTCAATATGATTGGAAAAAAGAAATCTGGAACCTGTTTTTTGTTACCGGCGTTTCGATCGGTGGGTATATTGCTGCCACTTTGCTGAACAACCAATCAGCCATTGAAGTAAGCCCGGGACTACAACAGGAACTCGCCGGGTATGGCATCAGCAATTATAATACTATCGTCCCTGCTGAGTTATTTAACTGGTCAGCATTATTAAGCCTGAAAGGGCTTATTATGATGGTCGGCGGCGGCTTCCTGATAGGTTTTGGAACCCGCTATGCAGGAGGATGTACCAGTGGTCATTCAATCATGGGGCTTTCCATGCTGCAATTGCCTTCTCTCATCGCTACTATTTGCTTTATGGCCGGTGGGTTCATCGTTGCCAACCTCGTACTTCCGTTAATTCTCAAACTCTGACAGCTATGAAGACCAGTCAAACTATACAAGAAAAAAGACAGCATGATTTTTTAACAGATAATACTGACTTCGAAGTCCGTTCACTGGATGCCGTATGTCTTAATGAATCGGAACTGAATCACCCCTGGTGGTATAATTTCAAGTATGCTTTTGCAGGGGTCTTATTCGGTATACTACTGGTAAAAGCAGAGGTCATCTCCTGGTTCCGTATACAGGAAATGTTTCGTTTCCAGAGCTTTCATATGTACGGTGTTATTGGCTCGGCAGTTGCTGTGGGCATGCTGTCTGTCTGGCTTATCAAAAAATACAAAGTCAAAACAATTTATGGAGAACCTATTGAATTTGTAACAAAGAAACTGAACAAGGGGAATATCATTGGTGGATTATTATTCGGAGCTGGCTGGGCTATCACCGGGGCTTGCCCGGGACCTTTGTTTGCACAGATTGGAACGGGAGCCACGGTAACAATCATTACTCTTTTAAGCGCCATTGAAGGCACCTGGGTTTATGGGTATTTCAGGGAAAAATTACCTCATTAATAGCTGTAATAAAAATAAGCAGCCCGAAGGTTGCTTATTTTTATTAGTGTTGAATATATGGTTTTCGTTTCTCCGGGGGTCAGATAAATAACATATGTGTCCCTTCACCGGCGCTTTGTTTGTAAAAATCTCCCACAGTGATCACTTCTTCCACTCCTTCATACAGGTCTTCTTTCTTATAGTGGAACATATCCATCGCCAGTTTACAAGCCCACATTCTCACACCGGAAGCAGAAAGTATATCCAGAAATTCTGCCACATCAGGCATATCGATCTTTTCCATTTCTTTTTTCATCATCGTTGTAGCCAGGGCTTCCACCCCCGGCAAACCACCCAACATGGTAGGGATATGCATGGCAGGGTTACCAACAGTAGCCACGTGCAGGTGTGTCAGTTTTTTCTTATGAATGGATTCAAGTCCAAAGAAGGTAAAAAATAACTCTGCCTCAATACCTTCCATCCTGGCTCCGTTGGCCAGTACAAAAGCAGCATACACATTCTCCAGTGTTCCCTTCGACAAGATGATCATCATCTTTTTTATTTCGCCTTTATTCTCGTTCATAATTAATATGCTTTAATAATTTTAAATACAGCTGGCTGGTTTAGGAATTCCTGCTATTTTAGTTGCAGTTTTCAATGGTGCTTTGGGAAACAATTGGTAGAACTCCTTAATATCCACCACCCCGCTCTTGCCAATTTTTCGTATACTAAGCGGAACTTCGTTTTTATATTCGGTTTGTAAATAGCTCAGCACTTCCCAATGTCTCGGGCTAAGACTTATCTCGGCTTCTGCAGCCAGCTCATCAGCAATGGATTTATCCCATTGTTTAAAGTCAGTGAGATACCCTTCTTCATTTACGGCAATTGTTTTGCCTGCGATAACTTTTTCCATGATTGTTGATTTATAGTGATTAATTGTATTTTTTTCCTGATTCAGACATCGTAGCTGAAACAAAAGGTATATGCGTCCCTTTCAATAACACATTCCAGTAGATCCATCTGAATGCCAGTTTACCCATGTGATTCATGCGGCTTTCTTTTAATAACTTCAATGGCCCGATCCCCGGGAAAGGAAAACTACCTTCAACCGGCTCGTGGGTATAATTAAAATCAATGAGCAGCGCTTTTCCATTACCCGTTTCAATAAAGCAGTTGGCATGACCGTCAAATTCTTCCTTTAGCGGTTCACCTTTTATATAGCGGAGAATATTCTCAGTAAGTATTTCTGCTTCAAAGTGTGCAACGGAGCCTGCTTTGGAAGCGGGGATATTGCTTGCGTCACCCAGCACAAACACATTGGCATATTCTTTTGATTGCAGCGTAGCTTTATGAGTGGGTACATAATTCAGGTCATCGCCCATCCCCGATCTTTCCATTACCTCATCCCCTTTATTAGTGGGAACGGTTACCAGTATATCAAATGGAATCGACCTGCCACCATAATCCACAATCTCTTTCTTCTCATTATCCACATGTTCAATAGCAAAATCACTTTCGATCTTTATATGTTTTTCTTCCAGCAGATGCTCCAGCGCCTCGGTAGCTTTGGGTTTGGTGAAGGCCCCACTTAAAGGCGTCACATAAGTAATCTCCACTTTATCCCTCATATGCTTATGCTTGAAAAAAGAATCTGCCAGGAAGGCAAACTCCAGCGGGGCAACAGGACATTTAATGGGCATCTCTGTAATATGAACAACCAGCTTGCCGCCCTCCCAGTTCCTGAGTTTGTTCCGGAGTGCAAGAGATCCCTCGAAAGTATAAAAGTCGAATACAGATTTGTGCCACTCGGTGCCTTTCATACCTTCTGTTTCTTCAGGAGCAATCTTAGCGCCTGTTGCAACGATGAGAATATCATAATTTAACTCCCGGCCATCCGCCATTTTCACTTTGTTCTCTGCCGGAACCACTCTGTCAATCTTCCCTTTTATAAGATTTGCCTGCTTTGGGATAAATTCATCAATAGACTTTATGATGTCTTCCGGGGTATAAATATCAAAGGGTAAAAAAAGATAACCGGGTTGATAATGATGCTCCTCTCTTTCATCAATGATACTGATCTTCCAGTCTGCCTTCTTCAGCTCGTGGCTAAGGTGATTGGCCATCATTGTTCCGGCAGTACCTGCTCCGAGTATAACAAGCTGTTTCATCGTATTTATTTTGTGGGTCTGATATTCAATTGCCTTGTAAAATTCGTCCGGCACCCTCCCGTAGTCTGCGAGTTCTGTCACAAAAACAAATGAGTCATATCAGGCCGGAAAATGATTCTCTTTCAAACAACCGGAATATCGGCTGCTATGTGATATAAGTCACTTTCAGATAAATATGGCAGTAGTATAGAAACGGGCTGGTAATAAATCACCATCAGTGATATTAATCACCTGCAAAAAAAGGCAGTACCAATATTTTTGAATGCAGAAGTTATCCCGTTAAAAACTTAGTATGAAACTTGTACTTGCATTTCTGATCGCTATTCCCGTTCTTTCCGGCCCTGTAACCAAAGCACAAACTGGTCAGCCTTTTTCTATAACGCTGGAGCCGGTTATTATTAATGAAATGGGAGGGATTCAATCTTATGCCTGGGCACGGAAAGATGATAAAATATTACTTGTTGGTGGCAGAACAGATGGTTTGCACAAAAAACAACCCTTTGCTGCATTCAGACCACAGTATAATAACGCTGATCTTATTGTGATTGATATTGAAAGAGACAAAATATGGCGCAGGCCGGTAGAGCATTTACCCGCTCCGATCGCGGAACAATTACAAAGCACCAATATGGGATTTTACCAGGATGCTGATCAGCTCCTGCTAACCGGGGGATACGGTTATAGCCCAACTCAAAAGGACCACATCACTTTCCCATACCTGGTCCGGATGAAAATACCCGGATTAATAAATGCGATTATAAACAATAAAGAAATACTGGCTTTTATAGACCAGGTCAGGGATGAAAGAATGGCTGTAACCGGTGGCCGCTTAAACAAGCTTGCTGACAGACTGTACCTTGTGGGCGGGCAGCGGTTTGATGGACGTTATAACCCACATGGGCCTGATCATGGGCCCGGTTTCTCACAAGAGTATACAAACCAGATAAGAAAATTCATTGTTGCCGGTAAAGAAGGCCAGCCTGTTATTGAAAACTTCTCTGCAATTACAGATACACAACTGTTACACAGGAGAGATTATAACCTGCTAAACCAGTATGATGCCGGGGAAAAAGAAATGCTTACTATTTACTCCGGGGTTTTTCAGACGACAAAGAATATTCCTTATACCACTATAGTAGACATCAAAGAAAATAAGCACAATGAGGTCGCCGGTTTTACCCAATTATTTTGTCATTATCATACTGCCAGTATTGCTGCGTATAATAAAGCTACTAAAACCATGTATAGTATTTTCCTCGGAGGTATTGCTCAGAATTATAAAGACAGCACCGGGGAGATTATTACAGATGATAATGTTCCCTTTGTTAACAGCATCAGTGTGGTGGAAAGAAAAGAAAACCAGGTCCGGGAATATATACTCACCGATCCGATGCCCGGCTATTTTGGTGCGGCCGCCGAGTTCATCCCGTTGAATGAAGAACTATTCAGCAGTAACAGTATTTTAAATATTGATAAACTTGGAACAAAGAAGACACTGATCGGTTATATGATTGGCGGTATTGACAGCAGGGCGCCAAATGTATTCTGGAGAAATGATGCTGAGCCAAGCAGGGCCTCCCCTGTAATCTGGAAAGTTTATTTTACTGTCCGGTAAAAAACATAGAATTTCAATCCTCACGCTTCAAACCAGCGATTCACTAATTTATTAATATGAAATATACTTTTGTTCTGCTCTTTAGCCTGGCACTTACAGCAAGTTGTAATAATGCAGGTAAAGAATCCACCACCGCTGAAGCCAGCACACAGTCCGCAAGAGTTCCTGAAAAGAAGCCAGCACCTCTGCCTTCCTTTGCCATCATGAACAGCAGGAATGAAACCGTAAATCTTGAATCATTTAAAGGGAAAAAACTGTTCGTCAACTTATGGGCTACCTGGTGCGGCCCCTGCCGGGCAGAAATACCCTCTATTCAGCAATTGGCGGCCAAAACAAACCCGGAAAAAGTTGCTATTATCATGCTTTCCCTGGATGATGATTTTGCGACTGCTAAGGATTTTGCGGCTGCAACAAATATGAACCTTCCTGTTTATTTTCCGGCCGGGCAACTGCCCACTTTATTCACGGTTGAAGCTATTCCCACTACTTTTATATTCAATGAAAAAGGAGAACTCATTCACCGCCAGGTGGGAGCCGACAATTATAATGCCCCTGAATATGCTGAGCTGCTTAAATAAATGATCCTTTTACAAACATCAATGCCACGAAAATTCGTGGCATTGATGTTATCATACCTGAAAGCAGCCGGCTACTCCCCCTTTTCTCCGGCTACAAATAATTTTTCCTCAATCACTTGTTTAAAAACATGCTTGGGTAATGCACCGGGTTGTAATATGGGTTCGCCATTGGCATCAATAAACAACAAAGTAGGAATACTCCGGATACCAAAAACAGCTGACAATTCCTGCTCCGCATCAGTATCCACTTTATAGATCAGCAGCCTGTCTTTATACTCTTCAGAAAGTTCTTCCAGTACAGGAGCTACCATTTTACAGGGGCCACACCAGTCTGCATAAAAGTCAATAATAGCCGGCAGGCTTCCCTGGTATTTCCAATCCTTCTCTGTATCATAATTAAAAACCTTGTCCTTAAAATCCTGTGTTGTCATTTGTATTGTCGCCATTATCGTTGATTTTATCAGTCAAAATTAACGGATGGCTCACTATCATATCGTAACTATTATCACATAAAAAAACCGGCCGCTGGCCGGTTTTTTTCAGCAGTAAGCAATCATCATAACATAGTAGCAGGGGCAATATATTTTGTCTTTTGTAAGCCGGTTTGGCTTAGCATTTTATACCCGCCGCGAATATTAACCAGTTTTTCAAACCCTCTTGATTTTAAAATAGAGCACATGATCACGGAACGGTATCCCCCGGCACAATGGATATAATATTTTTTATTCCTGTCCAGCTGTGACATATTCTGATTAATAAAATCCAGCGGAAAATTCACAGCACCAACAAGATGCTCTGAATCGAATTCACTTTTCCTTCTTGCATCCAGCAAATTAATATGCTGGTTATCCATTTCGTATAGCACGTCAAAGTCCTTAGCGCTGATCTCCTTTATCAAATCTGTTTTAAAACCGGCTTCTTTCCATGCCCGTAAGCCGTCTTTCAGGTAGCCAACTGTATTATCATACCCCACTCTTGACAAACGAATTACCACTTCTTCTTCTCTCCCGGGATCTGAAATAAACAGGATCGGTTGTTTTAGGTTAGTCACCAATGTTCCCACCCACGGGGCAAAATTGTCATCAATCCCGATATAAACGGAACCGGGAATATGTTCTGCCGCAAAGGCTTCCTTAGACCGGGTATCTATTACCAGGGCTTCCAGCGAATCCCATACTGTTTGGAATTCTCTTGCTGTCAGTGGTCTTTTCCCTTTTGCAATAACCTCGTCAATACTCTCTAACCCCCCTTTCAAATTCATCAGCACATTGAACGGGAAATACTGGGGTGGTTCCACAAGTCCGTCAGTTACTGCCCTGATAAATTCTTCTTTGCTCATCCCTGCCTGTAAGGCATAATTCACTTTTTTCTGGTGGCCTAACATATCAACCGTTTCCTTACTCATATTTTTACCACAGGCACTACCGGCACCATGACCCGGGTAAACGATAACATCATCCGGTAAAGGCATGATCTTATTTCGCAGGGAGTCGTATAAATAACCAGCGAGTATTTGTGGGGTAATCTCAGCCTTTATTTTTTGTACCAGGTCGGGGCGGCCTACATCCCCGATAAACAATGTATCGCCACTGAAGATCGCATTCTCTTTTCCTTTTTCATCCACCAGGAGATAGGTGGTTGACTCCATGGTATGACCGGGCGTATGTAATACTTTTATTTTCACGTTTCCTAACTGCAGCTCTTCATTGTCTTTGGCAATATAGGCATCATAACCCGGCATGGCCGTGGGGCCAAATACTATCGTAGCTCCTGTTTTTTTTGAAAGATCAATATGGCCGCTCACAAAATCAGCATGAAAATGCGTCTCAAAAATGTATTTAATCTTTGCATTATTCCGTTCTGCCTTTTCAATATAAGGCCTTGTTTCCCGCAAGGGATCAATAATAGCAGCTTCGCCATTACTTTCAATATAATAGGCTGCTTCCGCCAGGCAGCCGGTATAGATTTGTTCCACTTTCATAAATGCGTCGATTTATTAGTTCAGGAAACAGGCAGGTTTGCATCCCGCAGTTCTCAGCTCTGACAGTCCGCCCGCCTGCAAATGTCAACCGGCAGCCACCTGTTCAAAATGACATTTATCACAGGGATTACTGAGTAATATCAACTGCTTCCCCTGTTTTTGGCAAACTGACCACTCCGGGAATAAAGCGGGTCATTTTTCTGTCTCTTCTGTTCCATTTTGTAACAACTATCACTTCCGGGATCAATTTTGAGAATACCTTTGCCGCAGTCTCTTCCAGAAACAAAAACCATGGATACAGAAATTCTTTCCCGGATCCAGTTTGGATTTACTATCGCCTTTCATTATATCTATCCACCCTTAAGTATTGGCCTGGGCCTGATCCTGGTTATTATGGAAGGAATGTACCTGAAAACGGGTAACAAAATCTACGAGGATATGACCCGGTTCTGGATAAAGATATTTGCACTCATTTTCGGGCTGGGTGTTGCCACCGGTATTATCATGGAGTTTGAGTTTGGTACCAACTGGGCCACCTACTCAAAATACGTGGGTGATATTTTCGGCAGTGCTTTAGCGGCAGAAGGAATATTTGCATTCGCACTGGAAAGTGGTTTCCTTGGCATCCTGTTATTTGGCTGGAACAGGGTAAGTTCAAAAGTCCATTTCTTTTCAACGCTGATGGTCTTCCTGGGTTCTATGTTCAGCGCTGTCTGGATTGTGGTGGCCAACAGCTGGCAACAAACTCCTTCAGGTTTTCATATTGTTGGTGAAGGTTTGAATGCAAGAGCAGAAATAACTGACTTCTGGGCAATGGTATTTAACCCATCCAGCATGGAAAGATTGCTTCATGTATGGGTCGGCGCCTTCCTGGCAGGCGCATTTCTGGTTATGAGTGTGAGTGCCTATTATATGCTGAAGAACAGGCACCTTGAAATTGCAAAACCCTCATTCAGGATTGCTTTATTGGTGGCGGTAATTTTTTCATTGGCGCAGTTATTCACAGGTCATACAAGTGCTGAAGGAGTGGCTAAAAATCAACCGGCAAAGTTAGCCGCAATGGAAGGTCATTTTGATACAGCTGCTGTGGCAGACATGTATCTTTTCGGATGGGTCAATAAAAAAACACAAACAACTACAGGTATTAAAATACCCGGCGGGTTAAGTTTTCTTCTTCACCAGGATTTCAAGACACCGGTTACAGGCCTTAATGCTTTTAAACCCGAAGACAGGCCTTCGCAGGTCAATTCCATTTTCCAGTTTTATCATTTAATGGTTGCTATTGGTATGGCACTGATAGGACTAAGCCTCTATGCCGGGTGGCAATGGAAAAGAGGCCGGCTTTTTGAAAAAAAATGGCTGATGCACCTGTTCGTCTGGGCTGTATTGTTGCCGCAAATTGCCAACCAGGCTGGCTGGTTTGCCGCTGAAATGGGACGGCAACCCTGGGTTGTTTATGGTTTGCTTCGTACCTCTGATGCCCTGTCAAAAAATGTAAAAGCAGAACAGGTGCTTACTTCATTAATACTGTTTACGCTGGTATATGCCACCTTATTTGTTTTGTTTTTGTACTTATTGAATAAAAAAATAAAGCACGGCCCCGTTCTGCATACAATTGAAGAAAATAAAATAAGTGAAAACAGCCGGAGAGAAAACCCATTGATGAACCAATAAGATTTTTATGTTTTTAGGATTAGATTATAACACCTGGTGGTTTTTGGTATTTGGTGCAGTCATATCGGGTTATGCCATCCTTGATGGTTTTGACCTGGGCGCCGGGGCTTTGCATTTATTCCTGAAAAAAGAAACCAGCAGGCGGATTGCATTAAATGCAATCGGTCCGGTATGGGATGGCAATGAAGTATGGCTGGTGATTGGCGGCGGTGCGTTGTTTGCAGGTTTTCCGGTAGCTTATGCAGCCGTTTTCTCTGCTTTCTACTTGCCGGCGATGATCTTCCTGATTGGTTTGATCTGGCGGGCTGTGGCTATTGAATTCAGAAGTAAAGAGCCGGGGAAAATGTGGCGGCTGACATGGGATATTGTGTATTCTTTTGCCTGTATCGTTGTTACACTCTCCCTGGGGCTTATGCTCGGTAATGTGGCCATGGGATTGCCTTTAAATGAAGAGAAAGAATTTACCGGCAGTATGCTTACATTTTTCAATCCCTTTTCCATTATGGTGGCTGTGACCACACTGGCCTTGTTTATGACACATGGCGCCATTTACCTGGCCATGAAAACGGAAAACCGTTTGTATACCAAACTCACCATCCTCGCCAAAAACTTCAATATCTTTTTTCTTTTGTGTTTTGGTCTGACCACCCTGTACACCCTGTTGTATATACCTCACCTGAGTGACCGGATCAAGAGCAATCCAGCCTACTTTGTTTTTCCGGCTATTATGCTGTTGGCCATCGCCAATATACCCCGGCAATTAAAAAAAGGAAACTACCGCTTTGCTTTTGTCAGTTCATCTGTTACCATTGCTTCACTATTAATTGCAGTTGCCGTGGAAGTATTCCCCAACCTGCTATTGGCCAGCAATGACGCTGCAAACAGTATCACCATTCAAAATGCTGCTTCTTCCCCAAAGACCATGAAGACCCTGCTGATCATTGCCCTGGTAGGCACGCCGTTAGTTGCTGTTTATACCAGCTTTGTTTTCTGGACTTTTAAAGGGAAAGTAAAATTGGATGAAATGAGCTATTGAAGGACTCTCATAACTCGATATTGTAACTATAGTCACTCATTTTATAGCAGGTGAAAATGAAATTTGCGGAACAGAAAAACAGTAAAATGAGTATACTGGCAAGAGTAAAAAGCGGCTGGACCGCATTAAAGTTCATCAGGGTTGGACTGGGTAGCTTAATTTTGTATTCCTCCATTGAATCCGGGCAGGTTCCCGGAATAATTGTCGGGGGAATTTTCACCCTGTTCTCCTTATTAACGGACGGGGTATGTTGTGCAGGTGCTTGTTATACTCCTGCATCAACAACAGATCTTTCAAAAACCGGGGATATTGAATATGAAGAGTTGGGTGCTAAATAATAAGTTGCTCGTTGCCGGTGTCATTTTAGGGGCTGCCGGCGGGTATATGTACTGGCAGCAGATCGGTTGCAGCAGTGGCTCTTGCGCCATTACTTCGAAATGGCCCAACAGTACAGCCTATGGTGCCCTGATGGGAGGTTTATTATTCAGTATGTTCAAAAAAGAAAAAAATGCAAACAACAAGCAGTCATAAGGAAAGCTTTGGTGAGATCATTAATGGCAGCACACCTGTGCTGGTTGATTTTTTTGCAGAGTGGTGCGGCCCCTGCAAACTGATGAAACCGGTCCTGGAAGAATTGCACCAGCGGATGGGGAATAAAGTTCGTATCCTGAAAATAGATATTGATAAAAGCCCGGCAGCCGCCCAGGCCTTACAGATACAAAGCGTTCCCACCCTGATGCTGTTTCAAAACGGCAAACCTTTATGGAGAAAATCAGGAGTGGTACAGGCTATCCAGTTAGAAAAAATTATTACACAACACGCATCCACCAACTAATAAAAAAAGAATGCCGGAAAAGAAAGAACACAGGGGGTATTTAGCATCTGCATTGACCTGTCATTGCCCCCGCTGCCGGGAAGGAAAATTATTCAAACACCCCGTACGACTGAGTTTCAAAAAGAACCTGGAGATGAACAAGACCTGCCCGGTTTGCGGCCAGGCTACTGAGATTGAAGTCGGTTTCTACTATGGCACCAGCTATGTCAGCTATGCGCTGACGGTGGCCATCAGTGTTTCCACCCTTGTGGCCTGGTGGGTGCTGATCGGTTTTTCCACCGAAGACAACCGGTTCTTTTACTGGCTGGGCGCCAATGCTGTGTTTTTGATCTTTTTACAGCCCTGGATCATGCGGCTCAGCCGCAGCCTCTGGATCTCCTGGTTTGTAAAATATGACCCCGACTGGAGAAATAACCAACCCATTGACTTTTCGGAGCGGTTAAATCCTGACCAGGGCAACAACTGGTAAGACAAGAATCCCTATTTTTGCAGCCCTTTAGCAATGGAGACTTGTCCGAGTGGTTGAAGGAGCACGCCTGGAAAGTGTGTATACCTCTAAAGGGTATCAAGGGTTCGAATCCCTTAGTCTCCGCGGTAATTCCTCTTTAAAAGGGGAATTTTTATTTTTGGGCATTAACAGAAATAACTTTCTAATCCCGTATCAGAGTTATATGATGAGGTTTTTAATATTTGAAGGCATATATAACCCATTAAAAAAATCCTCAGTAAATCCAGAGTTCATGTTTTTTTTAAAATTAGGTGTGTCAATAGGTATCCACATATGATCAGATAACTCTGAAATATTTAATACTTGTAAGAATATCATTTTACAAGCCAATCGTATTTCTGAGAAAAGGCTTTCTTCATCCAGATTTTCGCCGCCCAGAGTGTATAATTTTTCATTTTCTGATTGATTAATTACAACATAATGCTTCCCGTTATAATCGTATTCATTTTTTACCCACCCAGACAAATAACTTAAATCAATAGCTACCAAATAAGAATAATTAATATATTTTGGCTTATCCCTCTCATTTAAGGGATGGTTAGAAACTGCTAAATTTATGTACGGAATTATTAGATTATTATTCCTTAGAATAACTTTTCTAAAATAGCTTTCCTCTGTATTCAACTCATCAATATGGTTTGAAAAAACTCTCTCCATCATTCTATGTTGTAAGTACAACTTAAATAACTTCCTTACCTCAATTTAACTTTCGTCAGTTGCATTATCCCAGTTAATGTCACCAAAATCACAACAACAGTCCCAAAAGTAAAATAAGTTCGAAATGCTCCTTATATGCCGAAGTGATTTCTTTTAACAAAGAGAATTTTATTCACTGACATTGAATAGCTTCATCGCATTAGCAGTAGTAACAGCCGCCACTTCTTCCACTGTGCATCGTTTGATCATGGCAATTTTCTCCAGCACATATTTCAGGTAAGAAGGTTCATTCTGTTTGCCCCGGAAAGGCACCGGTGCAAGGTAAGGCGCATCTGTTTCCAGCAGCAGGTGGTCCAGGCTGATATCTTCAATGGCCTTATCCAAACCCGAGTTCTTAAAAGTGACCACCCCGCCAATCCCGAGGTAAAAACCAAGATCAGCGATCTTCTTGGCCTGTATTGCATTCCCGGAGAAGCAATGAAAAACACCTGTTAACCGGCCGTCCTGGTGACCGGCCACCACCTCAATGCACTCATCCGTTGCATTCCGGGAGTGGATGGCAATGGGTATATCATAGCGCAAAGCCCATTCAATTTGCTGATGAAAAGCCTTGTATTGCTGCTCCGTAAATGTTCTATCCCAGTAAAAATCGAGACCAATCTCACCAACAGCTGCAAAGGGCCGTTGCGCCAGGTAATCTTCCACTATTTTCAGCTCCTCTTCATAATTATCCTTTACATAGCAGGGATGCAGGCCCATCATGCTGATGCATTGGCCGGGATATTCCGCTTCCAGATTCAGCATTCGTGCATGGGTGCCTGAATCAATGGCAGGTAAGAATATTTTTTCAACTCCTTCCTCTTCAGCCCGTTGAAGCATTCCGGGTTTATCCCGGTCAAATTCTTCGAGGTAAATATGCGCATGTGTGTCCACCAATCTCATTCCGGCCGGGTTTTGGGCAAAACTCAGCAAAAACTTTAAGAAACCGTTAAACCTCAGTCAATAAAAGCCATCTCACTGCCGTTAAATTATCACAACAAAAACCACGTTTATGAAATTACGGCTTTCCCTGGCCCAACTGGTGGCCATTTTTTCCATTCTCTCCGTCGTTTTCATTGTGTCCTGTTCCAAAGAAAAAAGCACAGGTACAGATGCACAGGAAGAGGAAGTATCAATGGTCTCCAGCGAATCGGATGCTGAAGCAGAAACCATCTTTAATGGTGTGTTTGATGACGTGATGGGAGTAAATGATGATGTGGGCATGTCCGGCACGGGCATCTTTGGCCGTTCAGCAACTGGCGATGAAACAGGAACCCCCGGTACAGAAAGACCTAATGCCTGCTTTACTGTTACGGTTACTCATCCTAATAATACCCCATTCCCCGTAAGAGTAGTAATTGATTTCGGACCGACCCCCTGTATGGGTCCTGACGGACATACCCGGAAAGGAAAGATTATTGCCGAGTATTCTAACAGGCTGCTTGTTCCCGAAGCAGTTGCCACTACTACTTTTGATGGCTTCTATTTCGACAGCATTCATGTGGAAGGAACGCACAAGATCACAAATATGAGCACTCCCAACACGACTCCTCCTGCCCGGAAATTCAAAGTGCAGGTTATCAATGCCCGGCTGACCAAGCCCAATGGTAATTATACCCAATGGAACAGTGTGAAGACCATCACCCAGACCGAAGGGCTTGCCACTCCTAATATTCCCCTTGACGATATTTTCAAAATTGAAGGATCAGCCAGTGGCCAGGCCCAGCGTGGGAACCTGGTGGTTACATGGGAATCCAATGTAATTGAGCCTCTTATCAAGCGTTTTACCTGCCGCTGGATCGTAAGAGGCACTATCAAAACGGTGAGAAGGAATGCTAACGCCAACAGCCCCTGGGTGGCCGTTCTGAACTTTGGAAACGGTAATTGCGACAACCAGGCGGTCATTACAATCAACGGAGTTTCGCATCAAATTACTTTGCGGTAATTAAAAAATTATTATACCTTTAAACCAGTTTTCATAGGGTACGGATTAAAAACGGGCCAGGGTTTCTACCCAGGCCCTAACTTTTTTATAGCCTTCCCCCCGGACTACTTGCAATCAGGCTGCTATAAATTGAATTTATCATTCAACCGTTTCTCTTTGTCCAATTTTATGGAACCGGTAGCCCTTTTCTGCAAAAAGGGAAAGAAATAACGGCAGTGCATACTGCAATAATGGCAATGCCTTCTCACTATCATGAAAAACGATAATTGAACCGGGTTCAGTATTCAGTACCACATTCTCCAGACATTTTTCTTTTGAAAGAGTGGTATCAAAATCCCCGCTTAATACAGTCCACATGATTATTTTAGGATCAGCCTGTTTCATCGCATGCTGAATATTCTTTGCCTGGAATCTCCTGATCCTTCCATATGGAGGCCGGAAAAGCCCGGAGTCAATATAATTGGAAGCTTCGGCAATATCTTTCAGGTACACATCATCCTCCGTTTTCCAGCCATTCAAATGATGCTGGGTATGATTTCCCACTACATGGTCTTCTTCCAGTATCCGCTTATAGATTCCGGGATATGCGATCACATTTTTCCCGATGCAAAAAAAAGTAGCTTTTGCATTGTACTTCTTTAACTCATCCAGCACAAAAGGAGTGGCAACGGGATGTGGTCCGTCATCAAATGTGAGGTAAATGATCTTTTCTTTGGTATCAACACTCCATGTATAAGAAGGCCACAGCTTCTTCACGATCCAGGGTGTTTTAACCAAATACTTCATAACGGGCACAAGTTACTGCAAACAGAAACAAAGGCGACTGACATAACCTTGAACACAGAGCTATTATCTTTGCAGCCTATGAGTAAAAAAGTAAGGGTACGATTTGCACCCAGCCCCACCGGCGGGCTTCACCTGGGTGGTGTAAGAACGGTGTTATATAATTACCTGTTTGCAAAACATCACGGGGGAGAATTCATCCTTCGTATAGAAGATACCGACCAGTCCCGTTATGTGGCGGGGGCAGAAGAATATATTTTCAATTGCCTGCAATGGGCAGGTCTTGAACCTGATGAAAGCCCGCTGCACGGCGGGCAATATGGCCCTTATCGCCAGAGCGAAAGAAAAGCAACTTACCGCCGGTATGCAGAGCAACTGGTAAAAGACGGCCATGCTTATTATGCATTCGACACCCCGGAAGATCTTGAAAAAATGAGGCTGGATTTTAAAACAGAACAAAATCCTTCCCCGCAATACGATCGTTCTGTGCGCCTGCAAATGCACAATTCCCTGGCACTTTCTGCCGGAGAAGTAAAAAGATTACTTGATGAGGGAACTCGGCATGTCATTCGTATCAAAATGCCGGATGCGCATGAAACAGTAACCTTTACTGATATGATCAGGGGTGAAGTAAGTTTTGATACTGCTGTGGTGGATGATAAAGTATTGCTGAAAGCAGACGGTATGCCTACGTACCACCTGGCAGTGGTGGTGGACGATCACCTGATGAAGATCACCCATGCTTTCCGCGGGGAAGAATGGTTACCCTCTGCACCGGTGCATGTGCTGTTATGGAAATACCTGTTTGGAATTGAACAGATGCCCCAATGGGCACACCTGCCTTTGATACTGGGGCCGAATGGAAAACTGAGCAAACGGGATGGCGCCAAATATGGCTTCCCCGTATTTGCAATGAACTGGACCGATCCTAAAACCAATGAATTAACGGAAGGGTTTAAAGAAAAAGGATTCTTACCCGAAGCATTTATCAACCTGCTGGCCTTACTGGGCTGGAACGACGGCTCCGAACAGGAAGTATTTACTAAAGAAGAGCTGGTAGCTAAGTTCTCCATGGAAAGAGTGCATAGTGGCGGGGCGAAGTTTGATTATGAAAAAGCGAAATGGTTCAACCACGAATGGATAAAGAAGTCCGGAGCCGGAAGCCTGGAGCCGGAAGTCAAGACCTTGTTAGCTGGAAAGGGAATTAACATTACTGACGATGCGTTACTGACCAAAGTAATCGAACTGGTCAAAGAAAGATGTACGCTGCTTACTGATTTTTATGAACAATCCGCTTTCTTCTTTGCCACACCATCACAATATGATATGGCAGCTGTGAAACCAAAATGGAATGACGCCAAACAATTGTTCTTTGCCGAGCTGATCCGCAATTATGAACTGGCTGCCGATTGGAGTGCAGCCACCTTAGAGAATAATTTTAAAGAGATTGCAGCCGTCAACGAAATAAAACCCGGCGAACTGATGCTGCCCTTCCGCATTATGCTGGTAGGGGGAAAATTCGGGCCGGGTGTTTTTGATATTGCAGCCCTTATCGGGAAAGAAGAAACCATCGCAAGGATCAGTAAAGCTGTTTCGGCATTCAGCAGCTGAGAAAAACAGCTGGTTTCATTTTCAGTTGTATCTTAACGGTACCATGAAAAAAGCCAAAGTGTACTGGCCGCTGATATTGCTGTTAGCCATCATCAAGTTTGTTCTGCCATTGTTCCTGCAATCACCCGGCTATGAATTGCAACGGGATGAATATCTGTATTACCAGCAGGGGCAGCATTTAGCATTGGGTTATCTCGAAAACCCTCCCCTCATCTCTTATCTCGGCACTATCTCTTCCTGGTTGGGTGATCATGAAGCATGGATAAAGATATGGCCTTGTTTTTTTGGAGCCGCTACCCTGGTCATCACCTGTCTCATTACGGCAGAGTTAGGCGGAAAATTATTTGCCCAGTTCCTGGCGGGCATCAGCATGATGACCGGTGCTTATATGCGGGTGCATTTTCTCTTTCAACCCAATATGCTGGATATTTTCTTCTGGACACTGGCCGTCTATTTCATCATTCGTTATATTAATGAAAAAGAAGAAAACCTGCTGTTCTGTTTCACGATCAGCCTGGCATTAGGATTCTGGGGCAAATACTCCGTATTATTTATCATCGCCGGTATGCTGCTGGCATTATTATTATCTCAGCACCGGAAAATATTTACAGTAAAGAAATTCTACCTGGCCGCTTTGCTTGCCTTGTTAATTATTCTGCCCAATGTATGGTGGCAATACCAGCATAACTGGCCGCTGCTGCATCATATGGAAGAATTGCAGGAAACACAGCTGAAGTACATGAACCCTGCAGAGTTTATTACTGATCAGTTCATGATGCTGCTGGCAACTGTGCTGGTATGGATAGCCGGGCTGGTATGGTACCTGAAAAACAAGCAATGGCGTTTCCTTGCTTATACTTATTTCTTTGTCATCCTCTTATTGATACTGGGCAGGGGCAAAAACTATTATTCGCTGGGCATCTACCCTATGTTATTGGCTGCCGGTGCCGTTACCTGGGAACAATGGACACAAAAAAGAAAATGGATCAGGTATGCTTTCGCTATTCTTATCATAGCTTTCTCCTGCATGATTCTTCCCATGTTGCTCCCTGTCCGGAAACCGGAAAAGCTGGCTGCTTTCTATGAAAAAATGGGCATCAGGCACAAATGGGAAGATCAAAAGAATCATCCGTTACCACAGGATTTTGCCGATATGCTCGGGTGGCGGGAGTTAACTGAAAAAGCGGAAAAAGCATTTAGTACGGGTCTGCCGGTTGCTGTAAAAGACAGTACCATTATTTATTGCCGTAATTACGGGCAGGCTGGCTCCTTAAAATTTTATGGTTTTAGCAGTGATTTCAAAAGCCGGGTAATTTCTGACAACGGCTCTTTTCTTTTATGGATACCGGATTCTCTCCTCTTCAGGCATATGCTTTTCATCGGGAGCCGCCTGCCGGATAAAGATGATGAAGTGTTTCAGCATTTTGAAAGTTATACAGTGATGGATTCTGTTACGAACCCGCTGTCCCGCCAGTTTGGAAATAAAATCATTCTTTTTGAAAATGCAGATGAAGAGGCCAATCAATTAGCCAGTAAAGGGCTGAAAGAGATGAAAAAGAAATTTAACCGGTAGATTATCCCTGCTTTTGTATCAATTCCATCACGGGTTTAAAACGGGTACTTCCCAGCTCTTCGATCCGTTTCATATCCGCTTTATCAAGCTGGAACAGCCCGGTTGTATTCCCGGTCACATGTTCTCTGGTACGTATACCCGGGATAATGGTGGATACCTGACGGTAACTGAGCAGGTAGCTTAAAGCCAGTTGTGTTTTCGTACAGTTATATTTTTTACACAATTCCCATACGGGTGCTAATGCTTCTGCGCAGGCATTAATGATTTCCGGCACTAACCTGTTTTTCCGGTGATCATTGGAAGGGAATGAAGCTCCCGCATCAAACTTGCCTGTCAGCAATCCAAATTGAAGGGGCATTCTTGCAATGATCCCATACCCCTGCGCTGCTGCTTTTTCCAATAATGGTAAAGCTGTTTGATTGAGCAGGTTCAATACGAGTTGAAACCCGTTTCCTGATTTATCTTCCAGTAAATAGTTGGCTTCCGGCAAAGGGTCAAATGTATTCAGGGACAGGCCCCAATAACGGATTTTGCCCTGTTGCTGCAGCAACTGCATGGCTTCAATACATTCTCCCTGCTGCAGATGTTGCACCCTGGCAGTATGTAACTGGTAATAATCAATTGTATCTCTTTGCAGGCGGCGCAGCGATTGTTCACAGGCTCCTAAGATATATTCTTTTGAATAATCCACCGTGAACTGCTCATTCCGGGAAACATTGCCCGCTTTGGTGGCAATGATCACTTCTTTATTACCAGCCAGTGCTTTTCCCAATAACTCTTCCGAATGTCCCAATCCATAAATATCTGCGGTATCAAAAAAATTGATCCCTGCATCCAGCGATGCCTGTATTGATTGTATTGAAGTGAGATCATCTGCATCGCCCCATCCAATTGCTGTAGTTCCGATCATGGCTCCGCCGCCAATGGCCCAGGCACCATAACCCACTTCACTCACTAAAAGGTCCGTATGTCCGAATTGTCTGTATTGCATCGCCCAATTTACAACCTTACGGAAAGAAATGTACTTTTGATCTATACAATTGCCGGTATGAACAGACCTGTACGAGTTTTAGTTGCTAAAGTTGGGCTGGATGGCCATGATCGTGGTGCTAAAGTAATCGCCACGGCACTAAGAGACGCCGGGATGGAAGTAATCTACACCGGCCTCCGGCAAACACCGGAAATGGTGGTGAATGCTGCCCTGCAGGAAGATGTGGACGCAATAGGTATCAGCATCCTTTCCGGGGCCCACATGACAGTTTTTCCCAGGGTAATCGAAATGATGAAAGCAAAAGGCATGAATGATGTGCTGCTGACAGGAGGAGGTATTATCCCGGAAGACGATATGGACAAACTGCATGAGCTTGGCGTTGGAAAATTATTTGCCCCCGGTACACCTACTTCGGATATCAGTGATTATATTACAGCGTGGGTAAAAGAACAGCGTAATTTTTAGTACTAACGATTCCTTCCATTCTATTTTTCTAACTCATTCTTCGTAAATTCATTTACGTATGGAAGGACATCCGCTTTTAGGCAATTACCATAATCAGCCCCGTGTCTGGGATGAAATGTTTGATGCAGCAGGTATCCGGCCGGCTTATGAGCAATTCGTGTCCTCTATCCAGGATTTATCAGTTGATGAAATGACCCATAAAGATGAACTGGCTAAAAAATTGTTCATGAGCCAGGGCATCACGTTCACCGTGTACAGCAGCGGCGAAGGCATTGAAAAAATATTTCCTTTTGATATTATACCCCGTATCCTGGAGGCTGCCGAATGGAAACATATTGAAGCAGGAATTAAACAACGGCTGAAAGCGCTGAATATTTTCCTGAAAGATATCTACAACCAGCAGTTCATTATCAATGATGGCATTGTTCCCGCCAAGCTCATTTACTCCTGCCCCAATTTCGTACGGCAGATGGTGAATGTGAATGTGCCGTTTGATATTTATACACATATTTCGGGTATTGACCTGATCCGTGATCATGACGGCACTTATTACGTGTTGGAAGATAATCTGCGGACACCCTCGGGTGTATCATATATGCTGGAGAACCGCAGCATTACTTATCGCATATTCCCTGACCTGTTGCCCAAAAACAACGTACGGTCGGTAAAGGATTACCCTGACCTGTTATTGAAGAATCTTGTTGCACTGGCTAATCGCCAGAAAAGCGACCCGACAGTGGTCTTGTTAACCCCGGGCATCTATAACTCTGCGTATTTCGAACACACCACGCTGGCCCGGTTAATGGGAATAGAACTGGTTGAAGGAAGTGACCTGGTAGTGGATAATCATAAAGTATACATGAAAACAACCACCGGCCTGAAGCAGGTGGATGTGATTTATCGCCGGGTGGATGATGACTTTATTGACCCGTTGGTATTCAGACCCGACAGCATGCTGGGTGTTCCCGGCATATATGGGGCTTACCGCACCGGCCATGTAGCAATTGTGAATGCTATGGGCAATGGGGTGGCTGATGATAAAGCGGTATATGCATATGTGCCCGACATGATCAAGTATTACTTAAATGAAGAACCGATATTAAAAAATGTTCCCACGTACCAGTTAGCCGATCCTGACAACCGGAAGCTGGTATTTAAGAATATGGACCAGATGGTGATCAAGCGGACCAATGAATCTGGCGGATATGGTATGCTGATCGGGAGTGCAGCGACAGAAAAAGAAATGAAGGCATTTAAGGTCGCTATTGAAGAAGACCCGAGAAGTTTTATAGCACAACCTATTATCAGTTTATCATCTGCGCCCTGTTATATCAACGGGCAGTTACAACCCAGGAGGGTTGATTTGCGGCCTTATGCACTGTATGGACCGGATGGTATTGATATTGTCCCCGGCGGACTCACACGAGTGGCACTAAAAGAAGGTTCTTTAGTGGTAAACTCGTCACAGGGAGGCGGCAGCAAGGATACCTGGGTGCTCGGATAAAATATTACAAAACTAACTGCAAGAATAAATGTTAAGTCGTGTTGCTGATTCTGTTTTCTGGATGGCCCGTTATATGGAACGGACTAATGGTATGCTGCGGGTACTCCGTACTAATTATATTTCTTCGCAGGATGAAGTAAAGGATTTCAGCTGGCAGCCTTTGCTGCTCGGCCATAGTGATGCACCGGCTGAAGAGGTTAAAAGTATCGGGAATAACTCGGCAAAAGTTCTGCAGCACCTTTTGTTTGAACGGCACAATGGCGCATCTGTTATCAATAACATTACAAGGGCCCGGGAAAATGGACGAGCCGTACAAGACCATATTACCAAAGAGGTATGGCAATGCCTGAATGATTATTACCACCTGATACGCAGCAAACATGTTCAGTCACAACTACAGCAGGGTGATCCAGTTTCTGCATTGGATGCCCTGATCCATCACGGTCTGTTATACCATGGCACCGTGGATATTACCATGGCCCGGGGCGAGGCTTTCAATTATCTCAATATCGGTAAGTTCCTGGAAAGAGCTATTCTTACTGCCGATATGCTGAAAATAAAACTTACAGAGCTCGATTACAATTTACAACAGCCTATGGAAGTGCCGGCCCTGCGGTACCTGTTATATTCCTTATCAGGATATGAATTGTATCTGAAAACACACCGGGGAAATTTCCAGGCTGACCATGTTCTTCAGCAAATCCTGTATAATAATAATTTTCCGCACTCTGTTTCATACTGCCTCAACCAGTTATTCAGGTATTTTCAGCGGTTAGAAACAGAAAGCTTACCGGAAAGTTATAAGCAACTCGAATTCCTGATCGGAAGGTCAATGAATAATGTACGTTACAGCAGTATCCGCCCGTCTGAAAGTGAGCATCTGAAAGAATTTTTACAACAAACCCGCAACGAGCTGTTCGGTATTGCTGCGGCTTTCAATCAATATTATTTTGGTAATTCCTGAATTGCCCCAATTTTGCACCCATGCCTGAATACCGTATCAAACATATCACCCGCTACACTTACCCTGCCCCTGTCATTGACAGTGCCAACCAGGTGATGCTCTTCCCGATCAACGACCTGCAGCAGGAAGTGAAAAAACACGACCTGATCATAACACATCAACCTGCCGTAGAGGTTTTTACAGATTATTTTGGTAACCGGACCGGGATCTTCTCAGTAATAAGGCCACACACTGAATTAACCATACAATCCAATATAGAGATCATAACAAAAGAAACGGAGTTGCCAGCCTATGATACAGCATCCGAAACACAATGGGATAATCTTGCGATGATCAGGGAGCAATTTCCTTATCTCGATTTTATGCTGCTGGAAAATTTTGAAGCACATGATGAGGTAATGACTGCTGTTAAGACCCTGATGAGTGATTCCATCACACCTTTTAATGCGGCCAGGGAAATGTCTTCTTTTGTCTATAATAATTTTGAATACAAAAAAGGCATTACCAATGTTGAGACGCAGGTGGATGAAATCTGGAAATTAAAAGCAGGCGTGTGCCAGGATTTTGCACATATATTGTTAGTGATGCTGCGGTTTGTTGGCATACCGGCCCGTTATGTGAGCGGCTATATTTGCCCCAAAAATCATGAACTGCGTGGAGAAGGTGCCACACATGCCTGGGTGGAAGCCTATATTCCTTTTTATGGCTGGCTGGGCTTTGACCCCACCAATAACTGTATCGTAAGTGACAGGCATGTGCGGCTGGCCATCGGCAGAAGTTTTACTGATTGCACCCCGGTGAAAGGAACCTACAAAGGCACATCTGAACATACGCTTGAAGTATCCGTGATTATTGACAATGGCAAACCTCAAAAGGAAGAGGTACCACTAAAGCCTGTCTTCAGCTACCAGGTACATAACCCGGCAGTGCCAGATAATTCTTACAGGAGATTTATGGAAATGCAGCAGCAACAGTAACAGCCCGGATCCTGCCTGTTACTGTTCATTCCGTTTTTACACCGGCTCATTATTACAAATCAGCGGTTCACTCATTCTGTTTACATTTTACAGTGCATACATCGCATTTTTGCAGCCACTTTAACCTTAATCATGAAATTTCAAGCGATGAAACAATTCTTCATTCGCCGGCATAAAAACCTGTTTATCCAGGCCCTGCAGTCCGGCAGCGTTATTTCTTTATTTATATACGCATCCCTTCGCTGCCTGTTTCACGAATTTCCCATGTCACCGACAGAAGAAGTTCTTTTTTTCCTGAAAACAGCAGTAGCCAGTTGTCTTTTAATCGCAACTGCAATGACAGGCTCCGCCTGGTTATATGCTGCTATTGTAAAATGGAAACCCCGGAGAAAAGTCATGTAGTTAAATAGTACTGAATGTCTATTTTTGAAAAAAATAGGCCACTTATGTACAATTCATTATTTGTCTTGCTGGAACATGGAATCCTGACCGTGGTTATCAACCGCCCTGATAAACTGAATGCCCTTAACAATACTGTTTTCGAGGAACTGAATAAAGTACTGGACCAGGTTTATAGTCATAAAGAGATAAAATCAGTGATCATTACCGGTGCCGGATCAAAAGCATTTGTTGCCGGTGCAGATATCTCAGAATTTGGCGGCTTGAATAAAACGGGGGCTATGGCATTAGCCAAAAGAGGCCAGGATACATTTGCCAGGATAGAAAACTGCCCCAAACCTGTTATTGCTGCAGTAAACGGTTTTGCGTTAGGCGGAGGTTGCGAGTTGGCAATGAGCTGTCATTTCCGTATAGCCAGTGATAATGCCAAATTCGGTCAGCCGGAAGTAAACCTGGGATTAATACCCGGCTATGGTGGCACCCAGCGACTGGTGCAATTAATTGGAAAAGGCAAGGCCATGGAACTGCTGATGTCCGGGAATATGATTGATGCAGCTGAAGCAAAATCTCTGGGATTAGTCAACCATATTACAACCGGGACAGCCCTGTTAGATGACTGTAAGAAAATACTGGAAGTGATTAATTCCAAAGCACCGCTGGCTATTGCAGGCTGTATCAAAGCTGCTAATGCAGTTTATGATGAAAATAAAGATGGATACACTGTGGAAATTGAAGAATTTGGCAACTCCTTTGACACAGACGATATGAAAGAAGGTACGACTGCTTTCCTGGAAAAAAGAAAAGCCGTTTTTAAAGGGCATTAACGCGGTTCCTGTTATTGCTCAATTAGTTTTTCGTCAATTAAATAAGCGGCCACCCCGCTGATATTGTCATTGCCTTTAACATCTTCCAGTAAAACCCTGAAGGAAGCAACAGTAGTAGAAGGGAAGGTAAGTATTCTTTTCCTGCCTACGGTATTGCCGGTAATTTCTCTTACTGCCTGGTCTTTATTATACATGATGATCCTGAACTTCCGAATAGTTTGCCCGAGGTGAATAGCTTCCCGCAAAATGATGCAATTCATCTTCGCCGGCTGTTGCAATTGCACCACAAAATTCTGCACATTAATACTGTAAATTTCTGGCGACAAACTAACAGCCCTTACCTGTAACGTATCAGGCATTATAGCATCTTCCAAAAATTCCCAATAGGAATTAGCCTGTTTTAAAAGATTTGTATCAAAGTTTTCATCTCTTAATTTCTTGAACCCCATCAGTGCCTCCACATCCTTCCCATGTATTAGTCCCCGGTTGTCCGGCGGTACATTCAATAGCAAATTAGCTCCCCGGCCCACTGATTTCAGATAGAGGTCAAATAGATGTTCAGGCGATTTTATCAATGTATCTTCATTTGCATGCCAGAACCAGCCGGGCCGGATGCTTACGTCACATTCAGCCGGGATCCAATTCCTGCCAAATACATTTCCCTGCTGTAAAGTATCATTAGCAGGTGCACCCAACCCTCTTTTAAAACCGGCTGTATCCAGGTAATTCCAGTTTGTTTTCCCTGCTATACCACTCTCATTTCCCACCCAACGGATATCCGGGCCAATATCACTAAAGATTACAGTGGCTGGAGAAAGCTGGCGTACCGTATTTTCAAACCGCCTCCAGTCGTATACCTGTTTCCTGCCATCAGGGCCTTCTCCGTTAGCACCATCCCACCACAATTCCCAAATGGGTCCATAGTTGGTAAACAACTCTTTCATCATATTTACAAAAACATCATTATACTTCTCCGTTCCGTAATCAGGATGATTCCGGTCCCAGGGGGAAATATAAATACCCAATTTTAATCCTTGTTCTTTACAGGCCTGCGATAATTCTTTCAGCACATCACCCTTCCCCTCTTTCCATTTACTTTCCCTCACCGTATGTTTTGAATATTTACTGGGCCATAAGCAAAACCCATCATGGTGCTTGGCAGTAATAATAATTCCTTTCGCCCCGGATTCCTTTGCCACTCTTACCCATTGCCGGCAATCCAGTTGAGAAGGATTAAATACCTCCCCGGGTTCGTCACCATGCCCCCATTCCTTATTAGTAAATGTGTTGGGGCCAAAATGCATAAAGAAATAGAACTCCATATCATGCCAGGCGAGTTGCTGGCGGGACGGCAGCGGCTGTTTACCCTGGCCGGCAAGTTGCAGGGAAACTAAGAATACCAGCAGGGTAAAAATCCTTGTCATAGACCCAATGTTACAACTATTTCGGTTAAGCAAAAGAAGGTTGAAAATGGCTTTTTGTCAGCCACGTAACAAGTCAATTCCGCTACCTTTGCGGCAAAATTTTACTCCTAAAATCAAGCAATATGGAATACAGAATTGAAAAAGACACGATGGGAGAAGTTAAGGTTCCCGCCGCTGCTCTTTATGGCGCACAAACCCAGCGAAGCATTGATAATTTTAAGATTGCCCAGGACATTAACCGGATGCCCAAAGAAATCATTCGGGCATTTGCTTATCTCAAGAAAGCAGCTGCACTTACCAATCTTGAAGCGGGTGTTTTACCCAAAGAAAAAGCTGACCTGATCGGCCAGGTATGTGATGAAATACTGGAAGGAAAATTAGATGCCTGGTTTCCGTTGGTGGTGTGGCAAACAGGAAGCGGCACCCAAAGTAATATGAATGTGAATGAAGTAGTGGCCTACCGTGGCCATGTGATCAAAGGGGGTGCACTAACAGATAAAGACAAGTTTCTTCACCCGAATGATGATGTCAATAAATCGCAGTCATCGAATGATACATTCCCTACGGCCATGCATATTGCCGCTTATAAGATACTGACCGAAACTACTATTCCGGGTATTGAAAAACTGAGAAATACATTAGCGGCCAAGAGTAAAGAGTTTATGCAGGTGGTAAAAATCGGGCGTACTCATTTTATGGATGCCACACCGCTCACAGTTGGACAGGAATTCAGTGGTTATGTTTCCCAGCTGGATCATGGATTAAAAGCCATCAAAAATACATTGGCGCACCTGAGTGAACTGGCCCTGGGTGGTACTGCTGTTGGAACCGGCATCAACACACCTCCGGGCTATTCTGAAAATGTTGCTAAACATATTGCTGGTTTAACCGGGCTTCCTTTCGTGACTGCAGAAAATAAATTTGAAGCACTGGCGGCACATGATGCCATCGTTGAGGCCCACGGCGCTTTAAAAACCGTAGCGGTAAGTTTAATGAAGATTGCAAATGATGTTCGTATGCTTTCTTCAGGACCAAGAAGCGGTATCGGAGAATTATTTATCCCGGACAATGAGCCAGGTTCATCTATTATGCCCGGCAAAGTGAACCCGACACAATGTGAAGCTTTAACCATGATCGCTGCACAAGTAATGGGTAATGATGTAGCCATCAGCATCGGTGGTGCCAATGGTCATTTTGAACTGAACGTTTTCAAACCTGTGATGATTTATAATTTCCTGCACAGTGCCAGGCTGATCGGCGACGGTTGTGTATCCTTTAATGATAAATGTGCTGAAGGTCTTGCACCTATTGAAGCCAATATTAAAAAGCATGTTGACAACAGCCTGATGCTTGTAACTTCCCTGAATACAAAGATTGGTTATTATAAAGCAGCTGAAATAGCACAAAAAGCACATAAGGAAGGAACTACATTAAAAGAAATGGCAGTCAAACTCGGCTATGTTACCCCGGAACAATTTGACGAATGGGTAAACCCTGCCAATATGGTTGGAGCAATAAAGTAACTTATATCGTAAAAGCGCTAAGT
The DNA here is from genome assembly GCA_002400415.1 of Chitinophagaceae bacterium UBA4411. Classification (GTDB taxonomy): domain Bacteria; phylum Bacteroidota; class Bacteroidia; order Chitinophagales; family Chitinophagaceae; genus CADEDV01. The sequence goes on along the minus strand of DGQP01000005.1, from coordinate 239,502 downwards.
AAAAAGAGAAGAAACCCGGTTTCTTCTCTTTTTTGTTTCCGTAAAAGTTGCAGCAGAGAGGAAGTCATTATAATTTACTTTCCAATTAATCTCTTCTATGAAAGCCAACCTTGTGAAAACCAGTATCAGGTCCACTCCTTATTTTTCAGCTTACCCATTAAAGCTGATCAGGGAATCTTCAGCATCAGCAGGAACAGGTTCATCTCCTTATTTACGGTCTGTATTATCAGGCAAAGTAAAAACAACAGGTAAAACGAGGGTTTTTGCTATGGTGAACCCTTACCCGCCTGTAAATACTGGTGTAAAAAGAATGGCTCCTTTTAAAGAGGTGAAACCTGACGGAGAAGAATGGTTCAATCATTATGAGTAAACCCTTGAGTTATAACAAAAAAGACCCCGGCCGTAAGGCGGGGTTTTGTGTTTTTAGCGACTAAGTGTTTCCACGCAATAATCATACGGATATTTAGGTCCGTAATATGACAAAACTCCTATTGTTTTTGGTTAATGCCTGATCTAATTTAGATACAGAAGTTAGTGTGTTGTGGTATTGAAAATCCAGCCTATGAAGTCAAGTGTACATTTATTAAAAAAAATATTCTCTCCGTTATTTACCTGCATAGTTTTTTTATGCGGCAGCACGATGATGGTGAATGGGCAGAGTATTGATTTTGGTAAAAGTTATATCAATCTCACCAAGGGTATGAATGGAGGAACCGTTGAACCCGGAGATACCCTGGAAATCAGGGCTTCCTTTGTGGTGCGTTCTGGTACCTATGACAGTTGTGCCTATTTTGATGCCGTTCCCGCCGGCACTGTTTATATTCCGGGTACCATCCGGGTACTGACCAATGAAGGTAAAATCTACAAACAATTTACAGATGCATTAAATGATGACCAGGGGTGGATCAGCGGCTCAAACATACGGATCAATCTTGGTTTTAACCCGGCAGCACTGCCCGCCACCGCAGCCAGGAGAGGGCGGGTCGCCAACACACATAAACCTTCTTTTTATGGTTCCAGTTGTATTATGATCGCTTCATTCAGAGTACGCATCACAGCTCCTTTAGGTAATAACATTAGTACAGGAGGCGGATCAATGACATATAAAAGTGGATCCAGCCCTATTACCACCTTTACATTCCCAAATAATACACTAAGGATTTATCAAAACCTGGGCATCTGTTCCAATAGTATCGGGGTAAACGCTATCGGCACTGAATTTAACGGGACCTTTGGAAGCGGTCCTACACGTAACAGGGGTGCTTCAGCAAATGTGCCGGTTGGATATACATACCAGATATTCACTACCGGTGCCCCAAACGATTACACATATGGTATTGCTAACAACACATCCTCACTTACTAATTATACAACATTAAATACCTGGGCTAAACCGGATAATTCCACTCCCACTCACCGGGTTTTCGGTGTCTGGGATATCATTGGAGATCATACCGGGGCTGCATCACCAACACTTGGGAATCCTGCAACCGATACAGTGGCCAACACCAATGGCGGCTATATGCTTGTAGTAAATGCAGCCTACCGGATTGACTCTGCATTCCAGCAAACCATATCGGGTCTTTGCCCCAACACTTACTATGAAATATCATGTTGGATGAGGAGCATTTGCTCAAAATGCGGATGTGACTCTAATGGAAAAGGAGCCACCAATACAGCAGGCCCTCCCTTTTATATCCCCACTGCTCCCGGAGATTCAGCAGGTGTACGTCCCAATGTTACTTTCGAAGTTGATGGAGTTGACTATTATACAACAGGTGATTTGCTTTATACAGGTCAATGGGTGAAGAAAGGATTTACATTTCTTACCGGCCCGGCACAAACAAGTTTCACTCTTAAATTTTTTAATAACGCCCCGGGAGGTGGTGGTAATGACTGGGCCCTTGATGATATATCAGTTGCTACCTGTTCACCCAATATGAGTTATTCTCCTTCCATAAACCCGGTTGTATGCTGGGGCAACTCATTGGTATTATATGACACTGTACGATCATTTTTTGACAATTATACCTATTATAAATGGCAGCGAAGTACTGACGGTGGAGCTACCTGGATAGATGTAACAGCTCCTGCAGGGCCTTCCGCCCCTGTCTGGAACGGAACAGCCTGGGAATATATAAGTTCTTATACTGTGCCCCCGGCAAATACACAACTGACGGATAGTGGCGATATGTACCGCCTTGTGGTGGCCACCACTTCCAGCAATTTGTCTGATGCTAACTGCCGTTTCACCGACCAGGGTAATATCATCACCATGACGGTTATCGACTGTGGTATTCCCCTGGGAATACAAATGATTAATTTCACCGGCTCTGTAAAAAATAATATCGCTTTGTTGCACTGGACAACCGGGCGTGAAACAGAACAATTATTTTATGATATTGAAAAAAGTACAGACGGGATAAACTTCAGCCAGATAGGCACTGTTGATAGTCATAATGATTTCGAGTCCGACATGAATATATACTCATTTTCAGACCCGGATTTCACCATAACCAGTTTCTATCGGATCAAAATAAGGAATATCGCCGGCCGTTCGGGTTATACCCGCACGATACAACTGGCAGCCAATATTGCTCCCTTCTCGTTTACATCTGTTGTCAATCCATTCACTGAGGAATTGCGGTTTGACATTTCATCCACTAAAATTACCAGTGCAGAAACTGAATTACTAAACATATCCGGAATCGTGGTAAGAAAAAACAGGTTTGATCTTACACAGGGTATTAACAGGCTGAAGCTGAATAATACCGGTAACCTGGCTTCGGGTGTTTACATATTAAGAGTCCGCTCGGATGGAATGATCCTCCAGAAAACTGTGCTGAAGCAAAATAATTAGGAAAATCACCTGCTTATCTATAAAAGAACCTGTTTCTTTAATGAAGCGGGTTCTTTTATAATACCTGCGCACGGTCACTGATTTCTGTATTTGTTACAACTGTTGGCTGCTTTTTTTCTTCATGCTGTCGTTTAAAAAACCGCTTCTGGAATAACAGCAGGGTTATTACGCCTACTGAAATTGAAGCATCAGCAAGGTTAAATATCGGGCTGAAAAATTCAAACCTGTCGCCGCCGACAAAAGGTACCCAGGAAGGGAAATGTGAATTAATGATCGGGAAGTATAACATATCCACCACGCTGCCGTGCAGGAAAGAAGAATAGCCATGAGAAGAAAAGGAAGCAATACCGGAATAGCCCACATAATCATTGATACCAATAGCAGGATCGTAGTGCAGTCCTTTATCAAAGATCATCCCGTAAAACATACTATCGATCAGGTTACCCAGTGCCCCGGCATAGATCAGCGAAGCGCAAACAATAAACCCTTTTGTATATTGTTGTTTTACCAGGCGGCCCAGGTACCAGGTACCAAAAACTACTGCCCCCAGCCGGAAGAGTGTGAGGATCATCTTCCCGGTTTCATTACCAAATTTCCAGCCCCAGGCCATACCCGGGTTCTCTATAAAATGAAGCCTGAACCATGAAATGCCAGTAAGATTTGTATCACCGGTAGCATAATGTGTTTTTATCCAGATCTTCAGGGCCTGGTCGCCAAAGATGATCAGCGCAATAATGAGGATGACATGTCTTAGCTTCACTATCGTTTTTATTAGGTGGCAAATATACGGGTTTCAGGTATGGTGCTTTGAACCCGCTTGTTAAAAATCACTCCTCAAAATAGACCCTTTTCACCCGCTGCGAAACACCTGTCATAATCTCGTAAGGAATCGTCAGGGCCCATTCTGCAACCTGCTGCACCGGCAGCTCTTTACCGAATACAATTACATCATCCCCTTCCTTTACTCCCGGAATGCCGGTAATATCCAGCATGGTCATATCCATGCAAACCGTACCGATTACCGGTGCAAGTTTTCCGTTGACGATCATTTTTCCGGCGCCATTACCCAATCTTCTCGGGTAGCCATCTGCATAGCCAATCCTGACCGTTGCAATTACCGAATCACGGTTGACAAGACCTCTCCTGTTATAGCTTACTGACTCGCCAGCTTTAAGATATTTTACCTGCGCCACTGTTGACCTCAGCGTAGTAACAGGAAATAAGTCGAGCCGGCCTGTTGCAGCACTATCCACACCATACAATCCGATACCCAGTCTTACCATATCCAGTTGCAGGGAAGGATGACGGAGAATTGCTGCTGAATTACTGATATGGCTGATAAAAGAATATCCAAGCTTACTTTCAAGTATCTTCACTGCAGCCCGGAACAGGTGAAATTGCTGCATGGTAAATTTATCCAGTTCTGCATCCTCACTACCAGCCAGATGAGAAAATGCAGTTTGTATTTTGAAGGAAGGAGACCTGCCGAGATAATCGCCCAATTTTTCCATAGCATCTGCTGCAAATCCAAGACGATTCATCCCTGTTTCTATCTCAATATGAACAGGATATTGCTGCAGTCCTTCCTTTTGCAAAAAGACTTCGAAAGCAGTAAGCAGTTCAAATGAATACAACTCAGGTTCGAGGTTATTCTCCACAATAACATCAAAACTGCTTTCTTCAGGGTTCATAACCATAATGGGCAAACTGATCCCGGCCTTCCTCAGTTCCACTCCCTCATCTGCGTATGCCACACCCAGGTAATCAACTTTGTGATATTGTAATATGCCGGCAATCTCTGCCCCGCCACTACCATAGGCAAAAGCCTTCACCATGGCCATTACTTTTGTTGCCGGCTGCAGCAATTGCTGGTATTGTTTAAGATTATGAACAATACCATTCAGGTTAATCTCCAAAACCGTCTGGTGTACTTTCTGCTCAAGCACCTGCACAATATTCTCAAAACCAAATACCCTGGCTCCTTTCACTAGAATCACTTCCTCTTTGAAATCTGAAGATCGAAAATGATGGAGGTATTCCGGGGTTGACGGATACAGTTCAATTACTAATCCATCATCCGGCTTTATTAGTTCCTGTTGCAATTCTTTAGAAATCCTTTCTCCAATACCAATCAGCCTGTTTACACGGTGCCCCCTTAAGCTATTCAGAACAGAACGGTAAAGTTCCTGGTCGGGTATAGCCGTTTGTAACAGGTCAGAGAGTATAACCGTCCGTTTATTGGCGGCGCTTTGCTGGCCGAGAAAGTTAAGAGCAATTTCAAGAGAGCTTATGTCTGCACTATAGCTGTCATTGATTACTGCGCAGTGATTAATGCCTTTTTTCAGTTCCAGCCGCATATTTACCGGCTGCAGGTTCTCTACCCGTGAAGAGATCGTTTCCGTATTTATGCCAAGGTATAGTAAAATGCAGCAGCAGGTTATTGCATTCTCTGCTGATGCAGAATCTGTAAACGGAATATTGATATCAAACTCCCCGGATTTGTAGTTTAATTGTATACGGGTAGATGAAATCATTTTATCTACAGATTTTATCTGAACGGTATTCGTCTTTTTCCACCCCCAGGTAAATTGCTTTATACCTTTTTTTTCCGCAACTGATGAAAACAGTTCATCATCACCGGGACAGATCAGCACGTCAACATGGGTAAATAATTTTAGTTTTTCCGCAGCCTTCTGCTCTTTGCCGGCAAATCCTTCACTATGTGCTTCCCCGATATTGGTAAGAATACCAATAGTAGGCTGAATGATTTTTTCCAGCTTCTCCATTTCCCCTGCCTGCGAAATACCTGCTTCAAAAATCCCCAGTGTATGCTGTTTATTGATTTGCCAGACACTTAGTGGTACCCCCACCTGTGAATTATAACTTTTAGGGCTGCGAACAATCTGCTGATCTCCCTGTAACAGCTGGTACAGCCACTCCTTTACAATTGTTTTACCGTTACTGCCCGTTATCCCGATCACCGGAATAGTAAATCCCTTACGATGAAAAGCCGCCAGTTTTTGTAATGCCAGCAATGTATCCTCTACCAGCAGGAAGTTCGCCCCCGGGAAAAGCGACTTGTTAACAGGAGTGCTGATCACAAAATTTCTTACCCCTTTTTTATAAAGTTCGGCAATAAACTGGTGCCCGTCTCTCCTTGGTCCTTTGATGGCAAAAAATAAAGAGGATGAAGCTGCATATACCTTACGGCTATCCAGTATCAATTGACTGACGGGCAAATCCGGTGCAATGGCTGCATCAGCTCCAATAACAGCAGCAATATGTTGTATTGAGTAGTTCAAGTATTACGAACTGATACTTTCATCTTTAAAATCCGGCGGGCTTCCTTTCTTTTGTATGAACATAGAGTAAAAGATTGAGCCGGAGATACAAACCATGATTATTCCCAGTGAAATAAAAACTTGTACATTCTTACTAAGCCACTGACTGATCCAGTGCTCTCCCAGCATCTTCAGTCCGATAAAGATCAGTACAATAGCAATACCCTGTTGCAGGTAATCAAACTTGCTAACAGCTCCCCGTAATAAAAAGAAGAGAGATCTTAACCCCAGCACAGCAAAAATATTTGAGGTATAAATAACCAGCTTATCTCTCGAAATCCCCATCACGGCCGGGATAGAGTCAAGTGCAAAAACAAGGTCAATAGCCGCCAGCATAATCACGACCACAAACAGCGTGGTATAAGCCGGTTTGCCATTTTCACGGATCATATATTTCCCATCACCGTCATGAGGTACTAACGGCAGAAACCGTTTCATGAATTTATAAATCTTACTGTCCTGCGGGTGAAACTCCTCATCATCCGTTGCAAAGAACATTTTGTACCCTGTATATAGCAGGAATACTCCGAAAATATAAAGTATCCAGCTGAACCGTTCCACTAAAGCTACTCCCACGGTAATAAATATGACCCGGAAAACAATAGCCATTAAAATCCCGATCAGCAACACACGGCCATAATATTTTTCTTTAACTGAAAAAGCAGAGAAAATAAGAATGAACACAAATATATTATCAATACTCAGGCTCCACTCCATCAGGTATCCGCTCAGGTATTCCAATGCCAGTACCTCTCCTTTTTCGATCCACATAAAAACAAAAAAAGCCAGGGCCAGCCCCACCCAGAAGAAAGTTTGATACAGTGCCTGCCTGATCGTAATCTTCTTATTCTTTTTACTCATCAGCCCAAGATCAAATGCCAATGCCAGAATGAGTACGATACCAAATACCAGGTAAGTGATCTGATCTTTTGTCATTAATACAGTTTATAATAACTATTAAAGAGTATAACAGGAAGCAAGGATAAATGATCTATGCTGCATATTTTCTTTTTCTTGCCTGCTGGTATATAAACCCGGACAAAAATACCAGTAATACGGGCAATACAATATTGACCAGCTGCCAGGTCAGTTTCTGTGCTCCTACTTTTTTGGAATCAAGCAGCCGTAATACAATATCCTTATTACGGGTTTGGCTGATGGCCGGATCACTTACCAGGTACTCCACACAACTTAACAGGAATTCCCTGTTGGCTACAGGGATGAAGAGTTTACCGTACTCAGATTGCTTCTGGTATTCGCCATAGGTAAACCTGTTCCAGCCCATAGGCAAAGGTATGGGCTGGCTATTAGGCCCATCGCCGGGAATAAATTCATTCAATACTATATCGCCATCGGCCACAATAATCATCTTATTATCTGTTGATGCACCATTAAACCGGAATCCCTGTGCAGATAAGCTATCTGTTTGTGCTTTTGTTACCCTGTTTTTATAGAAAGAAGTGAATTTCCCTTCTAATAACATCGCAACAGGTATCGCATTGCTTTTAAATTTTGCATCCTCCGGTGCATTTTTGTTTTCATTCAAACTGATCAATGCCGGCGTGCTGATGATCCGGGAATTTGGTGAAGAAACCAGTAACGGCGTTTTCCAGATATCCGCCACCCTGATCGTATCAATAGAATTAGCGAACCGGCCCGCTATATAGCCCAGGTTTTTATTCAGTGCCTGACCCGGAGCGGGAGAAAGAAGGGGATAATAATTCCAATGAAGGAATTCATATTGCGGATTCTCAGCTGTGCCTCCAACTACAAAAGGGATCATATCACACTGCAGGTCCATGACAAGGTCAGTATTGATCCGGAGGCCATAGCGGAAGAAGAGATCGGTCAGGTTCAACCCACGGTCAAAGGCAATGGTTTCGGGCTTGTAGGCGAGGCTATCCTGTTCTGCATACAGGTTATCAATAAAACATAACAATTTTCCACCCCGCATTACAAACTGGTCAATCTTGAATTTTTCTTCCTCTGTAAAAGCTGTAGCCGGTTTTACGATCATTAATACATCCACACTATCAGGAACGGTAGGATACGTATTAAGATTCATGGTAAGGAACCTGTAATCGCTCCCCAATGCCTGGGACATTTCAAAGGTCCTCCCATCAGTAGGTTCATCGTTGCCAATATTATATGCAATACCAGGTTTTGATGCTTTTGTCATTTTGTCCAACGCTTTGGCAAACTGGTATTCCATTAATGCTTCAGCACTGTTGATCTCTACCTGTGATATTTTGTTACTGGCACCCGGATAGAGGTTAATAAGTGTTTGCTGTCCTTTATATTGCATGAGGGCAACAGGGAATATAATATTACTACTCTGCCCGGCTTCCTTTTGTACGGTAAGATTGATAGGTGTGGCGCCAAGGTTCACCAGTGAATCTCCATAATTTATTCTTGCTCCCTCTATATTATCAAGGGGAGAAATGAACCGGTAATGAATCTTTGATCCGTTCCTGTCCTTCAGTAATTCCAGGAATTCCTGTGTGCTGTTGGCCAGTTTGCGGAAACCCGCCGGGAATTCACCTTTCAGGAATACGTCTATCTGCACATCCTCCTCCAGCCCGCGCAACAAATTTTTTGTAGCGGCACTGAGGGTGTATCGTTTTTCTTTGGTAAGATCGATACGGGAATGAAAAATAGTGGAAAGAAAATTGACCAGCAGCAGAATGATGAGCAGCAGGAGCCATCCCGTTTTAGAAGCAAATATTTTTTTCAATCCTTTCATTCGGTTACCGTTTTAATAAGTTACGGTTTGTAATCACTAAAAAAAGAAATATCACAGAAAGAAAATAAATAATATCCCGGGTATCAATTACCCCGCGGCTGATGCTCTGGTAATGAAAATCAATCCCCGCCATGGCCACATAATAATCAGGCCCGTTGCTCAATGCCGGCAATTTGCTGATGGCATCAAATCCATAGTATAATAAGGCACAACCGATGAGTGATATAATAAAAGCCACTACCGAATTCGTGGTAAAACTGCTGCTGCAAATCCCGATAGCTGTAAACACAGCTGCTAAAAAGAACAGACCAATATAAGAACCAATAGTAGAGCCGGTGTCAATGCCTTCATCCGATGATAATTGCTGAATGGAGAAAAAATAGATAATGGTCGGCAGGAGTGCGATAAATACAACGATAAGGCTTCCCAGGTATTTACCGGTAACGATTTGCCAGCGGGTCAGCGGCCGGGTTTGCAGCAATTCAAAAGTACCGGTCCTGAATTCATCTGATAAACCACGCATGGTAATAGCCGGGATCAATAAAAGCAATACCCAGGGGGCTAATTCGAAGAAACGATCCAGTGTGGCATAACCAAAGTCCAGGATATTATTTTCAAATACAAACAGCATCAGGCCGTTAACCAGCAGGAAAACGATAATGGCAATATAACCGGTAAGGCTGCTGAAAAACTGGCGAAGTTCTTTTTTACAAACGGACCACATGGGATGCAAAATAGTTGAAAAGTTGATACGTTCACCCGTCAGTTTCCCCAATACTTCTGGTGTTGCCATCGGGGTAATAAAAAAGTTGACAATCTATGGTTGTCAACTTGCAAATTTTTTAACCCTTCAACTCTTAAACAGCAAAGCTTTCTCCGCAACCACAGGTACGGCTGGCATTGGGATTGCTGAAATAAAAACCCTTTCCATTGAGCCCATCTGAAAAATCGAGGGTGGTATTGACCAGGTATAAGAAACTCTTCAGGTCGGTTACCACTTTAACCCCGTTATCCTCGAATGCCTGGTCCATCGGTTTGGATTCATTGTCAAAATCAAGCTTATAACTTAGCCCGGAACAACCACCACCCACCACACTCACCCGCAGGAAATAAGAAGGATCGTCAGCCACGCCTGCATCAGCTAATAACTGCTGTACTTTGGCTTTGGCCTTGTCACTTACATAAATTGCGTTATCTAATGCTACACTCATAGTTTGTATATAGGGAATGGAAAACGGAAAGCGGGGTTTAAAAGCCCGTTTTCAACTTACCATTATCACTCCTGGTTTAGTGAATTACACTTTCTTCAAATTTCAGTTCCGGCAATCCATTCTTTTTACGGTAGTCATTTACTGCCGCTTTAATTGCATCTTCAGCCAGCACAGAGCAGTGAATTTTTACCGGGGGAAGGTTCAGTTCTTCCACAATAGTCATGTTATCAATCGCAATGGCTTCATCTACTGATTTACCTTTCAGCCACTCCGTAGCCAGGGAAGAGGAAGCAATAGCAGATCCGCATCCAAAAGTTTTGAATTTCGCATCTTTGATCACTCCTGTGGCTTCGTCCACTTCTATCTGCAAACGCATCACGTCGCCGCACTCCGGTGCTCCCACCAGGCCGGTACCTACGTTTGCCTTGCTCTTATCCAGGGTCCCTACATTTTTAGGATTCTGGTAGTGGTCGATTACTTTTTCTGAATATGCCATGGTATTAAGTTTATCAGTTTACAAGTTAATTGGTTAATAAGAATGTTGCAGATAGTAATAACTTGTCAACTTACCATCTTTCAACTAATCAACGACTAGTGGTGTGCCCATTCGATACTGTTCATATCAATTCCTTCCTTATACATTTCCCATAATGGACTCATCTCTCTTAATTTGTTAACCGTATTGGTTACCTGTTCTATGGTATAATCAATTTGCTCCTCTGTAGTAAACCGGCCCAGGCCGAAACGAAGCGAACTGTGTGCCAGATCATCACCAAGGCCCAATGCTTTCAGCACATAAGAAGGTTCCAGAGATGCCGAAGTGCAGGCTGAACCGGAGGAAACAGCTATATTCTTATTAAAGCCCATCATCAATCCCTCTCCCTCCACATATTTGAAAGAGATATTGGTCACATGCGGCAATTTGTGGTCTTTATCACCATTCAGATAGCTTTCTTCAATTTTCAATAATTCATTCTGTAGTTTATCCCGCAGGGCACTTACCCTTTTTGTTTCCTCCTCCATTTCATTCATACATATCTCGCAGGCTTTTCCAAAGCCAACAATACCCGGAACATTCAATGTACCGCTTCTCATTCCCCTTTCATGACCGCCGCCATCAATTTGTGCAGTCACTTTTACCCTTGGGTTTTTGCGGCGTACATATAAAGCTCCCACTCCTTTGGGGCCATACATTTTATGCGCAGTGAATGCCATCAGGTCGATACCATCCTTATTTACATCAACAGGAATTTTGCCTACTGCCTGTACCGCATCAGTGAATAGCAGTACCCCATGCTTTTTTGCAATTGCACTGATCTCACGGATCGGGTTAATAGTCCCGATCTCGTTGTTCGCATACATGATTGCGATAAGAATGGTTGTTGGTTTGATAGCAGCTTCCAATTCTGCCAGGTCAACCAGCCCATTATCTTTTACTTTCAGGTAGGTTACCTCGCCACCTTCTTTTTCGATGTGCTTGCAGGTATCCAGAACCGCTTTGTGTTCGATATTGCAGGTAATGATATGATTGCCTTTGCTGGCATACATTTCAAATACACCTTTGATGCCCAGGTTATCGCCTTCTGTAGCACCTGACGTAAAGATGATCTCTTTGGGGTCGGCACCGACCAGCCGAGCTACCTGCTCACGGGCATAGTCCACTGCTTCTTCCGCCTGCCAGCCGAATGGGTGGTTACGGCTGGCCGCATTACCAAAACTGTTGGTAAAATAAGGGATCATTGCCTCCACAACCCTCGGATCGCAGGGCGTTGTGGCATTATGGTCGAGATAAATGGGGAAATTCAGCATAGTATTCAATAAATATGTGACTTGGTTATCGTTTCTATCAACACAAAATTAGCCCAAAAGGTTCTAAATGAAAGGGGTAATTTCGCTATGCCAAAGGTTTTTACCGAATTCGCAAAGGCCTTTACTATCAACTGTTTGGTTATGCAAAAAATTGAGCATATCGGCATTGCCGTACGAAGCCTCGCCGATGCAGTTCCTTTGTTTGAAAAACTGCTGAATACCCCCTGTTATAAAACAGAATCCGTTGAATCTGAAAAGGTAAACACGGCATTTTTCCAGACCGGCCCCAATAAGATCGAATTACTGGAAAGTTCCGACCCCGATGGTGTAATTACCAAATACCTTGAAAAAAAGGGGGAAGGGATTCATCATATTGCCTTTGACGTACCGGATATCGAAGCCGAAATGGAACGGCTTAAAAAAGAAGGATTCGTATTATTGAACGAAAAACCGAAACCCGGGGCGGATAATAAGCTGGTGTGCTTTTTACACCCCAAACATACTAACGGCGTATTAATTGAGCTTTGCCAGGAAAAAAAGACCGTGCCCGGATTATAGTTTACCATCCCCTGTTTCATCCACAATTGAGTCGGCGTTTACAATACCTAATTTTTCTACAGCTGACTGGGCCGCAATTTGCGATGCGTCCTTTTTATTAAAGGCTTTCCCCTGGGCAATGTTCTGGCCATCTATTACAGCAGCCACTGTGAAAAGACGACGGCCATTTTCCAGCTTTTCATCCAGCGTTTCAAATTCCAGTATCTTACCATTTTTATTGGCCCAACCATAAAGTTTGTTCTTATGATTGATCTCCAGATTCTCCAGGTCGTCCATAAACATATGGGGGAGTATAATATAATCCAGCACCCATTTGGCTGTTTTTTTATACCCGAAATCGAGGTAAACAGCTCCCACAAGCGCTTCCAGTGTATTCCCAAATATCTGGCTCACTTTTAATGAGCCATCCATTTTGTTATAAAGCGTCACTTTTTTCAATCCCATGCGGACAGCAATTTCATTCAGTTGCTGGCGGTTCACCATTTTACTGCGCATTTCCGTAAGAAAACCTTCTTCTTTGTAAGGATAGCGCTTGAAAAGATAATCTGCCACCATAGCACTGAGAACAGCATCGCCGAGGTATTCAAGCCGTTCATTATTCTCATCAGCTCCTTCCCGGACAGACCGGTGGGTTAAAGCCGTTTTGTAAAGGGAAATGTTACCCGGTTTGAAACCCAGGATATTCCTGAGCTCCTTTTTGAAAGTTGAACCGGCGTGTTTTTTAAAAAAATGATTGAAGAAATCCACAGAACTTCAAGCTACGAATTTTTTACAAATCAGCCTTTATACTTTTTCACAATCACGCAGGCATTATGACCACCAAAACCAAATGTATTGCTCAGGGCTGCGTTAACGGGACGTTGCTGGGCTTTATTAAAAGTGAAATTCAACTTGGGATCCAATTCCGGATCATCTGTAAAATGGTTGATGGTAGGCGGAACGATATCATGCATTACAGCTTTGATACAAGCGATAGCTTCAATAACCCCGGCCGCCCCGAGGCAATGGCCGGTCATTGATTTGGTAGCGCTGATGTTCAGGTTATACGCATGTTCACCAAAAACAGCAGTAATCGCTTTTACTTCAGCACCATCCCCGATTGGTGTTGATGTGCCATGGGTATTGATATAATCAATCTCTTCCGGTTGCATCCCCGCATCGTCCAATGCCGCCAGCATTACATTACGGGCTCCCAGTCCTTCGGGGTGCGGGGCGGTGATATGATGGGCATCAGCAGTGGCTCCGCCACCTACTACTTCACAATAAATTTTAGCCCCTCTTGCTTTTGCATGCTCCAGTTCTTCCAGTATTAATATCCCCGCCGCTTCTCCCATTACAAAACCGTCCCGGTCCTTATCATAAGGGCGGCTGGCTGTTTGGGGATCATCATTTCTTTCACTCATTGCCTTCATGGCATTAAAACCACCGACCCCGGCTTCACTGATCACGGCTTCGCTTCCACCGGTGACAATAATATCAGCTTTACCGAGACGCAGCAAATTGTGGGCTTCAATAATGGCATTGGTGCTGCTGGCGCAGGCGCTCACTACTGCAAAATTGGGTCCCCGCAGGTTATGCCGCATGGATATTTGCCCGGCTGCAATATCAAGGATCATTTTAGGAATGAAGAAAGGATTGAAACGGGGTGTTCCGTCTCCTTTTGCAAAATCTGTTACCTCGTTTTGAAAAGTAATTAATCCTCCAATACCACTTGCAAATACAACACCGATACGGTCAGGATTGATATTATCTTTATTCAATCCCGCATCTGCCATTGCCTGGTCACTCACTACCAGGGCAAATTGAGTAAACCGGTCAATCTTGCGGGCCTCTTTTTTATCGAGGTATTGGGTGGGATCAAAATGCTTAACCTCGCAGGCAAATTTGGTACGGAACTTAGAGGCATCGAATTGTGTAATTGTGGCAGCACCAGATACACCATTGATCAAACCGTTCCAGTATTCATCAACATTATTTCCTAATGGTGTAAGGGCTCCCATGCCCGTAACAACGACCCTTTTCAGTTCCATAAACCTGATTGAAAGAATTAATAATTGGTCAAAGATAAAAACCGCCTTCGCTGCATTGCAACACAGTCAGAAGGCGGAGTTAATTTATTTCCATTCCGTGCTTCCGTCTCAAACGGAAACGTTATAATGCATTATTTAGCATGCTCTTCCAGGTAAGACACGGCCTGACCAACTGTAGTGATGGTCTCTGCCTGCTCATCCGGAATGGATATGTTGAATTCTTTTTCGAATTCCATGATCAGTTCAACGGTGTCGAGTGAATCGGCTCCCAGGTCATTGGTGAAAGAAGCTTCATTGGTTACTTCTGCTTCGTCAACACCTAATTTGTCAACGATGATCTTTTTAACTCTTGATGCAATGTCTGACATGTCTGTAATAGTTTAGTTATTGGGTGCAAAAATATACTTTTTGGATAAATCAACATCGTAAAGCCCCTTTTTTCCCTTTTTGGCCCAAATCCTTGAAAAAGAGACCTTAATGACGGCTTTCCGTATTTTCCGAAATAAAAAATTAGACGAAATGCCGTTGGCTGTCTAATAAGTTCTTTGTAATTTGAAAATCTATCAACAACCTGCTTTGTAATGGCTTTGAAAATAATTGATCACGGTAGCTACGAGTATCGTCAAATGGTAAAGTTGCGGGACGATGTTTTGCGCAAGCCGCTGGGTCTTGGTTTTACTCCTGGAGAACTGGAAGAAGAAAAAGAAAATATGCTGATCGGTGCATTTGAAGAAGATGATATATTGGCTTGTTGTATGCTGGTAGAAGAAAATCCCTCTACGGTCCGGCTCCGTCAAATGGCAGTATTAAATGATCTGCAGGGAAAAGGGATTGGACGGGCTTTGATGACCTTTGCAGAAAATATTGCCCGCGACAGGGGGTATAAAATCCTCAGCATGCATGCCCGGAAGAATGCTACTGGTTTTTATGAAAAAATGGGCTACCGGGTTGTTGGTAATGAGTTCACAGAAGTAACAATTCCCCACTACCTGATGGAAAAAAAGCTTTGAGTTCGCAGGGATGTTCATTCTTTATTTTTTCCTTGTTTTCTCTTTCAGTAATGTTCTTAGTTCATTAATTTCTTCTTTGTCTGCACACCCGCTTTTAGGCACCAGGAAAAAAGAACGGCTGTCAAAATACAAATGAAAAAAATGAGGACTCTCCAAAAAAGTACTCACAGCTTCCCAGGGCCATGATTTGTTTCCATTCTCATGACTTAAGGTGAAAGTTGTTTCACCAAAATCCATACTAAAGCTGTGTTTAAATGTTTCTGCCCTCCGGTAAACCATCATAGGAAGTATAAACCAGAAACTGATCATTAACACGATCCACAATGATGAGCCCATTAAAAAGGCCATAGCGGTAATTTTTTTCAGCGCATACAATGTAATAGAACCGATAGCAAACACATTAACAACAATCAGCATGATGCGGATCTCCGGTCTGCTGATAAAATGATACCGCAATGCCTGCATCACCTGTCCTTTCTCGTATTGAAAAAATATTCTCATAACCACCGCTTACTTTAATTGATTTACTATTAATGTACAGACAAAATTCATATCAATTACCTTTTGTTTTCAGCTCCTTTTCATTAACCGACCACTCCCCCAGCTTCTCTCCTTTAACTCCCAAAAATTCAACAGTCAGTTTGCGGTTACCCATTGGACCGCTGAAAGATAATTTTCCATAATTCTGTTTTTCTGCCAGCCCAAAGAGGCGGTAGGGATTGTTTTTTTCCGCATCGCCAAATTGATGAGTACCGGAAGTAAGCGGCGAAACAGTAATATCATACAACGGATAGGTCCCCGGCCTTTCCACTTTAATGATCTCGCTATGATGCCTGTCGCCGGTAAGAAATACAACACCCGCCACATTATATTCCTTTAAAAAATTCATCAGTTCATTATATTCTGCCGGGAAATCCCGCCATTTGTCAAAGGGAGAGACAGGGTTCAGTACCTGGCTGCCTACAGCGATAATCTTAAAAGTGGCGTTGCTGTATAATAATGAGTTTTTCAGCCATTCCATTTGTTGCTTTCCCAGCATTCTTTTCTCAGGGTTGGGCTTCCCGTCTACAGAGTCTTTTGTATTATCTGCACTGCGCCACCAGCGGTCATCAGTAATGAAAATATCTGCATCTCCCCAGGTAGTCATGGTATAAATACCCTGCCCGTTTTCGCCGGCAGACGGATTACAGAAATAGCTGTTAAATACTTTTCTGCTGGCATCTTTCAGAATATAATTAGTGCCAATATCATTAGGCCCGTAGTCGTGGTCATCCCAGGTAGCGAATTGAGGCATTGCTTTCAGGAAATTCTGTAATACCGGAAAAGCCCTGTCATGGCTGGCCCGGTTCCACAATCCCCATTCGCTGTAATAATCCACTTCTCTTGTGTACCAGGCATCACCCAACCAGAGCATAAAAGCCGAGCGTTCTTTAGCCATCGTTTCAAAAATGGAAGAATCGCCCCCATAAGGTTTGCCCGGACGGTCTGTCTCAGGTTGATTGAAATACGCACAACTACCGGTCAGGAAATTAAAATCAGGAACCGGCCTGCGCCACTGCCAGAGGTCTTTAGTTGTAAATTCTCCTGCTTTTCCGCTGCTTTTCCCGTCAATCAGGATCTTATATTGGTAAACTGAATTGTAGTCTAATCCCCCGATGGTAAATTGAACCGGATTGAAATCATTCCCCAACCGGCCTTTATAGGCAACCGTTTTTGTTCTTATATCTCCTTTTTTATTGTATTGAACAGAAACTGATTTCACCTGCGGTGAAACCTCCACCCAGATCTTTGCATCTTTCAGTTCAACCGGGCCCAGCATGGGTCCGGAAATAATTTTAGATTGTGCAAAAAGGAAGGGGCAGGCAAGAAAAAGAGCAACTGCTAACAGGGACTTTTTCATTACAAAATTTTAGTCCCGCAATTTAAGCCAGTTGGGATTGGCCAAAAAAATAAATCCACCTGCAAGAGGTGGATTTAATATACAATGATAATTACGTATTATCTGGGAATATTCAGCAGGCTGCAAACCTGGTCATAAGACATAGATTTCAGTTCTGATTCTGTATAGAACTGGCCGTTTATTTCAGCCATTTTCTCTGAACCTGTTCCGCGGCCTCCGGAAACGCCACCTGGAATAATTACATACCTGGTAGAATAAGAACCGTCAGCGAACCCGGTTGTGGTACCAGTAAGATTAACTGAGTAATAAATCAGTTTACCTGCAACAGGTATAAAGCTCAGGTTAACAACAGGAGAACAACCTGTACAAAGGAAAGGCATTTGATAAGGACCTTGTGTAACGTTGCCACCACTCACTAGCCCAAGATAAGAAAGTACAACCCCATTGTTAATAATTGCTGTAGTAACACCAGGTGCCGTTCTGAGGTACCTTGAGCACTGCCCTACATTCAGTATTGTAGTATCAGCCCAGGCAGCAGCGGAGAATTGTTCCCAAGCCGAATAAATTACATTAGCAGTACCAGCAGGGCCTTGCGGACCAGTAGGACCAGTAGGACCTTGCGGGCCTTGTGGACCAGTAGGACCAGTAGCGCCGGTTGCGCCAGTTCCACCAGCGGGACCTTGAGGACCGGTAGCACCAGCAGGACCTTCAGGACCTTCCTTAGTACAATTGACAGCAACAAAAACGATAGCTAATAATAAAAGCGAAAGAAGTCTGAACTTTCTCATAGCGTTTGATTTGGCAGTTATTTAGTTTCTTTTATTTATTTAAATGTAAACGGAATTAACCGTTTCCCAAAGATGTTTTAAAGGTAAAGGAAAAAAATCCAACCTTTTATCGATTTATACAAAAAAATTTCTATTACTGCGTCTTTTTGCCGGCTTATTGGTAACGTCTATATTTGTTGAGACTCAAAATATTAAGCTATGAATATCCGGCTACTTGTTTTACCTCTATTCCTGTTCTTATCTCTTGCTACCTTGGGCCAGTTTCAGAAAGGCGACAGAATGGTTGGCGCAACTATTGGCAGTGCCGTATTCAATACCGGCAATGCTGATATCTCTGTGGCTTCCATCGGATCAAACAGCTCTAAAACGAACAGCTATACTTTCAATATTAATCCTTCAATCGGCTGGTTTGTTACAGACCAAACCGTTGCAGGTCTTTCTTTAAATATCAATCCTGCCAGCCAGAAGACAACATATGAGCAGAATGGCAGCACTTACCAGAGTGATAAATCCACCAATTTCAATATCGGGTTCGGAGGTTTTGCACGGAATTATTTCCCTGCAAAAAAAAACAGTTCTTTATTGCCCTTTGGACAACTGAGCCTCAACGGCGGAATCAGTAACCTGAAAACGGAAGGCTTTTTCTATGGTGGCTCCGGGGCGTCAGCGTATAAGCAAACCTATAGCGGGAATTCGTCCGGCGGGTTTTATTTCAATGCCTCTTTTTCGGCTGGTTTCACAAAATTAGTCAGCAGGTACACCGGTCTTGATTTCTATCTCGGCTACAATTTTGCCTACAATAAAAATACCTTTAAGAGGACTACATTACGGGATGATGGTATTGATGGGAGTATTGATACCCGTGCTGAAAACGAAACAACCACCAGGTTTACCAACCACGGATTAATGTTCGGTGTCGGGTTCCAGGTTTTCCTCGCCCCCCGGACGAAATAATCATAGTCACGGTGGTATACGAGAAAAATAAAAGCCCCGGATCATTTTGATGCGAGGCTTTCTTATTGTATTGTAACCAGTGCGTTATTTATTCATCATCTGCTTAGCCTCAATGCTGAGGGTGGCATGGGGCACTGCACGAAGCCGGGCTTTGTCAATCAGCTTCCCGGTAACACGGCAGATACCATAGGTTTTGTTTTCTATACGCATCATCGCTTTTTCAAGATGATCTATAAAAGTAATCTGGCGGCTGGCCATCTGGCTCAATTGCTCTCTTTCCATACTCACGCTGCCATCCTCCATCGTCATATAACGGGCCTCATCCACATCACCACCTTCATCGCGGCGGGTAATCAGTCCATGCAAATACGCCAGTTCTTTTTTGGCAGCATCTAATTTCTTTTGAATAATCTCACGAAACTCTGCGAGGTCAGCATCTGAGTATCTCATACTGGGGGTACTTTGATCGTACATAGGGGTTGTGTCTAATACAGATTTAGTGAATTCGGGTTCATATTTTACCGAGCTTTTGGCAGTTGTTTTTGGAATAACAACCTTTACCGGCTTCGGCGGTTCTTTTTTGATTACCGGCTTGGCCACCTGCTTGATTGATACCAAAGATTTAGGATCATTTGCCGATGGTTTCTTAACCGCCGGGGCCGGAGGTGCAGCAGGTTTTTCCGCTACTTTTTCTACCGGCTTAGCTGCCACCACAGGCCTGGCAGGTTGCTTAACAGGAGCCGGCTTGGCTACGGGTTTAGCAGCAGGTTTTTTAACAGCTGTTGCCTTCTTGGCCACAGGCTTTGGTGCGGGCTTTTTAGCAGCCGGCTTGGCAGGTGCAGTTTTTTTCACAGTTTTCTTAGCTGCCGGTTTTTTAGCAGCTGCTTTTTTAGGGGCAGGTTTGGCGGCCTTTTTAGGAGCCGGTTTCTTTTTACTTGCCATGATTTACCCTTTTTTTAAAACAATCACATTAAGCAATACATCGTTAATATCGATCTGGATACCTTCCGGTATCTCAGCTTCAAAATCCAGCGAATCCGCCAGAATTTCGGCGCAAATATAGTCTTTAAACTGAGCCAGCGAATCTTTCATCCCGTTGGCGGCAGCCACTTTCAGGCTTACCCTGTCTGTCAGCTCAAACCCACTGTCCTTCCTGATCTTCTGGATCCTGTTCACAAATTCCCGGGCATTCCCTTCGGCTTCCAGTTCAGGAGTTATTGTAACATCCAGTGCCACCGTCAAACTGCCTTTATTAGCCACTGTCCAACCCGGGATATCCTCACTGCTGATTTCAACATCAGTAGTTTGTAATATTACAGGTTCGCCATCAACTGGCAAATTATATTGTCCCTCTTTTTCTAACAATGCAATGTCTTCCTGTGTGAATTGTGCCAGTGCAGCCGATACGGCTTTCATCTTTGTTCCCAGTTTTTTACCCAGGGCCACAAAATTGGGTTTTATCTTTTTACTGATAAACGTATTGTCAGGGCTGAGGTATTCGATCTCTTTTACATTCACCTCCGCTTTTACCAGGTCTTCCACTTTTTGCAATTGCTCTTTCATGGAAACACTGAGAGCCGGAATCAGCACTTTTTGTAAGGGCTGGCGAACTTTGATATTTACCTTTTTGCGAAGTGACAGCACCAATGATGAGGCATCCTGTGCTAATTGCATTCTTTCCTCCAGTGATTCATCGATCACCGATTCATTCGCCACAGGAAAATCAACATGGTGCACTGATTCTGTATTGAAACGTCCCGTAACCGCATTCAGGTTCAGGAACACAGCATCACTGAAGAACGGAGATATTGGTGCAATTAACCGGGTAATGGTTTCCAGACACTCGTACAAAGTCTGGTACGCACAGATCTTATCCTGCTCATATTCTCCTTTCCAGAACCGCCGGCGGCAAAGACGAACATACCAGTTACTCAGCTGTTCATCCACAAAATCCTCAATCACACGGCCGGCCTGGGTTGGTTCGTAATCATCCATGTACTCATTCACTTTCTTCACAACAGTATTCAGGGAAGAAAGTATCCAGCGGTCGATCTCCGGTCTTTCGCTGACCGGGATATAAGCTTCTTTAAAAGCAAAGCCGTCCACATTAGAATACAGGGCGAAAAACTGGTAAGTATTATATAAAGTACCAAAGAACTTACGCTGCACTTCCTTGATGCCCTCAATATCAAATTTCAGGTTATCCCAGGGTGATGCATTGGTGATGAGGTACCACCTGGTGGCATCGGCACCAAATTTCTCAATGGTCTCAAACGGGTTCACCACATTGCCCAACCGTTTGCTCATCTTGTTGCCATTCTTATCCAGCACCAGCCCGTTTGATACCACTGTTTTATAGGCTACAGAATCAAAAAGCAAACAAGCAATGGCATGGAGCGTATAAAACCAGCCCCTTGTCTGGTCAACACCTTCTGCAATGAAGTCGGCCGGGAAGGCATTCTTAAAATCTTCTTTATTGCCAAAGGGATAATGCCATTGTGCATAGGGCATAGCCCCCGAATCAAACCAGACGTCAATCAGGTCGGGAACTCTTTTCATTGGTTTGCCTGATGGACTGAGAAGAATTATTTCATCTACGTAAGGCTTATGTAAATCCAGGCTATCAGCTGTGAGTTTTGCGCTTTGAGCCAAGCCCAATAGTTCGTCTGCTTTCCTGGCACCAGCTCTTAACTCTTCAACACTACCGATACAAACTTCTTCTTCCCCATCTTCGGTTCTCCAGATCGGTAGCGGTGTTCCCCAATACCTTGAACGGCTCAGGTTCCAGTCCACCATATTTTCCAGCCAGTTGCCAAAACGGCCTTCCCCGGTTGATTTGGGTTTCCAGTTAATCGTCTTATTTAATTCCACCATCCTGTCCTTGATCTCCGTGGTTTTGATAAACCAGGCATCCAGGGGGTAGTATAAAACGGGTTTATCAGTTCTCCAGCAATGCGGGTAACTGTGTTCGTATTTCTCAACCTTAAATGCCCTGTTCTCTTTTTTCAGTTTTACCGATATGTCAACATTCACGTCAACATAATCCTTTTCATCTTTATAATTCTTTACATAGCGGTTGCTGAACTCGCCGAGGCCATCCACAAATTTCCCCTGCCGGTCCACCATCGTCAGTATGCCGATATTATATTTCTTACCCACTTTAAAGTCATCGGCACCAAAGGCAGGTGCTGTGTGAACGATACCCGTACCGTCTTCTGTGGTGACAAAACTGTCAACCAATACCCGGAATGGTTTTGCACCCGGCGTAAGCTCTTCTATAACTTTTAAAGAATTGGCTTCGTAAGGAAGCAGTTGTTCGTATTCGCAACCTTCGATTTGAGATCCCCTGAATTCAGTTATCACCGACCAGGGTAATAATTTTACTTTGTCATCGTAGCCCTCAAAGTCACCATCCTTTCCTTCCTCTTTGAAATATTTTCCGAGCAATGCCTTTGCCAGCACCACGTTAATTGGCAAATGGGTATAGGGATTGAATGTTTTTACCAATACATAATCAATATTGGCACCAACTGTCAATCCTAAGTTAGAAGGCAGTGTCCACGGAGTTGTCGTCCACGCCATGAAGAAAACCTCAGCACCATGAACAGCATCGTGCAGGAATTTACTTTTATCATCTTGTACCGCACGGAACATAGCGACAGCGCTTGTATCCTTTACATCTTTATACGTTCCCGGCTGGTTCAGTTCATGTGAACTCAGTCCTGTTCCTGCAGCAGGTGAATAAGGCTGGATACTTACACTTTCATACAACAGTCCTTTTTTATACAATTCACTCAGTAACCACCAGAGTGTTTCAATATACTCGTTCTTGAAAGTGATATAGGGATCATTAAGGTCCACCCAATAACCCATCTTTTTAGTGATCTCATCCCACTTGTCTTTATAACGCAATACCGCTTCCCGGCATTTTTTGTTGTACTCCTCCACAGAGATCTTTTTACCAATATCTTCCTTGGTAATGCCCAGTTCCTTCTCCACTCCCAGTTCAATCGGCAGTCCATGGGTATCCCAGCCGCCCTTACGTTTTACCTGGAAACCTTTCATGGTCTTGTAACGACAGACGAGGTCTTTCAATGTTCTTGAAATAACGTGGTGGATGCCGGGCATACCGTTGGCGCTGGGCGGCCCCTCATAAAATACGAAGGGAGTTGCCCCATCCCGGAGGGACACACTTTTTTCAAAGGCCTGTTTTTCAGTCCAGTTAGCCAGTACTTCCTGCTCAAAGGCAGGCAGGTTTAAGCCGGTAAATTCTCTGTATTTAGCACTCATAGCCATTCTAAAATGGCAGCGAAGTTACGAAAATTAAGCCCGTTTTCCCGGTGCTTTTCGGGGAAAACCAGCAGGCTGCCCGGAAGTAGCCGGGCCGTAAACGTACAGAATCTATTTGCTGCTGATATAATAGAAGAGAATAATCGCTGCCACAGGCAACAACAAACCGGCCAGCATAATCCAGACACCTCTTCTTTTTAGTCCGTATTTTCCTTTCAGTATAAACAGGCCGGTTACACTTATCACGATCAGCATAATGGCAAAAATATCGGATACCCATTTCCAGCCTTTTAGACTGTTCCGGTGCAACACATTGGATTCATAGAAAACATGTCGTTTAGCCAGCTTTTCGTAGTTACCGGTTCCGTTTTCCAGGTTGATATGCAATGTGGCATTGTCATAATAAATTTTGACCTGGTTATTGGTTGGAAAATCATACAGTTTATAATTGTCCTCTTTTACCAATTGACTGAATTCCGCTACAAGATGGTTATCCACTTCTGCCCGGGTATATGTTTTGGGTAACTGTATTGTTTGCTTATGAATAATAAAGTCAGGATTCCAGTCGTTCACATGGTTGAGCGCCAGCCCGGATATACAGTAAATAATGATCAATGATGAAAAGAAATAGCCGAGATCCCGGTGCCAGGCCACATTCCAGCGGTGCAGTTTATTCCTGAATGAAACCGCCGCCATCAGTTATTCTTTGCAGTTGAAGCCAGTACCCGGGTGCTCAGGTCCCTTGAAGCAGCAATAACCCAGTCTTCCACTCCCCGGTCGGGCAGGATAGCATCGGGTTTGTAGGATACCCTTTCTTTAGACTGCGGTACTTTTTCAATTCCCCCGCCAATAATTTTTACCTGGAACATTTCATCAAATGCCACAAGAACCGGAATAACAATTGCTGATTTCTTTTTTTGCAGCACCTGTTTTATCGCCAGCGTGGTGGAATCGGGATTATAGTGTGCTATATGGCCGCACCATCCGTAGCTGTATTCATTCACCCCGGTATTTTGTTGTACATAAACAGCCACGTCTTCCATCAGTTTACTCCATTCGGCATTATAAGTTTTGTCGCCATAGGCAATCAGCGAAAGCCCTTCGTTTTGCGGATCTTTGGATAATTCCTTAAACCTTCTCAGTATATTTTTCTTCAGCAGGTCGGTAAAATCAAGCAACGGGGCAATATGCACTTTTGCCACGGGGGTATACCGTTCCATTTTCTCAATCTTGAATAATTCGATTGATTTAGGATCGTTTTTTTGCCCTATTAATGTGGGTATATCATCAAAGGAGTGTGAGCTCACCGTCAGGAAAACCGGAACGATAATAACATCTGAATAGTTTTCCTTATCAAATTCTTTCAGCCTTGTGGCGATGGATGGCTCTGTATATTCCATGAAGGCAGTTTTAACCTCTTTTACATCGCCGTCTTTGAGAATAGAATCTCTTACTCTTTTTTCAAGGTCCAGCAAGCCGTTTCTCCAGGCTTCGGACCGGGAGCCGTGGTTGACCAGCAGGACCCCCACTTTCTTTGTATTGCTTTTTCCCGTTGCATTTTTATCTGCATTGGTACAGGATGATAAGAAGAACAGGAAAGTTCCTGTTAACAGCGCAAAAAATATATTTCTGGTAATATTATACATAACAGATTCGCTTTACAGTTATATGACAAAGGAACAATTGTTACTGAAAGCGGACTTACGCTATGCGTAATTCGGGTTTACGCAAAACGAAAAATCCACCATAATTGTATTATGGTGGATTTTGTATTACGATAATAACTACTATCAGCCTTTCTTTACCAAAACGGATTCAAACGCAGGATATCCTCTCTCTCCATTTTGTGTCAGGGCGGTGAAACGAACTTTATAATAATTATTATCTCCATCCTTCACAATATAATACCGGTCTGATCTTACAGCGGGAGATGTTGACGGGCCGCCACCTGAACGCCAGTCAGCCCCGATGGTGGTTTGCAGGGAAGAGAAAGTAAGGCCGGTAATATCCGCCTCTGTAAAAGCATCAAATGCTTTGGTTGACGTTAATACCCTGACCACCTGGACATTCCTGTTTTGTATAATTATGTCCTGGTACAAATAAGGCACTTCACCAGTACCAAAATTGGTTACGTTGGAAAAATATGTCCAGGCAAGGTCCCATTTCTTTTTTTCCGGCTCTATCGTTACCGCACCATTATCAAATGAAACATATTTAAAAAAGTAGGTTTCATCTTTTGCAATATTGATTTCCTGGAAAGTAGTGGCAGCAATGTCTGCGTATTGAAGCGTATAACCACCACTGGCATTACGAAGCACCCGTATCTTCTTCCAGCCTCTTGCACCTGCCGGGTTACCGGGGGCTAACCCGCGGTTAACAATGTATACTTTATTATCTGTTGCTGTCGCACTGGTGGCAGCAATTGCCGTTTTTGCCAGGTCACCATCAGGATAATCAATATAAGGTAATGATGCAGTCGTCGGGGCAAACTGGTTAAAGGCCACTTCTGTTGAGAAACCGGTTGTATCAGCTGCTGTTACCTGCGTAAGATCATTTTTATTGATCTGCCTGGCCATCATTGCGGCAGAGGAGTTCAGTATTACCCGGAAATCATCTGCACCGGTATAAAAACCAAGGTCCCAGTTATTGCGGTTAACAGGGGTTTGACGGTTAGCGCTTAAATCAATGAAAACTTTATTGCTGTATATAGCACCACCACCATTAACGGTCATGCTTGCGTTGGCAGCAACCAGTTCTGCAAAATCCAATGTAAATTGTTTGGTGGCTCCGATAAATACAGGTGCTCCGGAACTAAAAAGGTCAAAGACAATTTTTTCATCTCCATCAAACAGGGCGCCACTGGTCTTGGTAATCGTAAATGAAGTTTCATTGTTTCCCGAAGGAATAGTGAGTGATAACTTTCCAGCTACTGCCGCCGGCGTGGTGGTATAGTCGGTAGTATAGGCAACCCCTTGTTCAGTTAAATTGATCGTGAGGGGGATATCCCGGTCAGTTCCCCTTGATAAAGTCAGCCTCACGGTAATAGCATTTTCAGAGGCGCTGATGCCCTGGGCAGCCGTTTCAAAAACCACCAGGTTATCTGCCAGTACCGCATCTCTTTTACGGCACCCTGTTACCAAAATAATCATCGCCAGGGCAACAGCAAATATTTTAATAAATTCCTTTTTCATTGTTTATGTTGTTTGGTTGTGTGTTATTAATTAATGGTACAGGTAATTATTTTTTATTCCAGTTAAACAGCAATGAAGCAAAGTAGGAACGGCCGGTGGCCACATTCAGACCGCCTCCGGAGTGAACGCCCCCGGTTACAAATGTGCTGTTGATACGATCCACATCAAAGAGATTACGAATCCCTGCATTCAAAGAAAGGAAGGAGACAATTTTCTTAGAAAATGTAAGATCAGCAATATGGTAGCTATTTGTTTTGGAGAGCACCAGGTCAGTACCACTGGTTACATACCGTGGTCTTTTACCGGTGAATTTGTAAAACAGGTTTATATCCAAACCGATTGAAGAGAAAGAATACCCGGCTGTTGCATTGGCCTCTGCAGACCACACCATCGTTGGTAAACTTTTATCCGCATCATACTGTTCATTATTGAATCCTGTATACCCGGCACCGGCTGAGAAACTCCATTTCTTATACGTAAAAGTGGAGACCAGAGTAGCTCCGGATGTCTTGCTGTTATATACATTGTACAATTTAGCAGTATCAGAACCTTGTGTAAAGACATAATCAATCAGGTTTTTTACATCATTATAAAATCCGCCTATCTGCACGCTATATAACAAACCTTCTGATCTTCCTTTTTTCAGGCCCAATGAGGCCGTAAAACTGTTTGAAGTTTCCGCTTTCAGGTCAGGATTACCTATGACCTGGTGGTTGGCATCAAAGAAGCTGAAATATAATTCTCTCAAAGAAGGTGAACGGAAGCCACGGGCATACGATACACGGAGATCAAGATCTTTGGCCAGCAGGAATTTTACGTTCAAAGAAGGTATTACCGGGGGGGCATCATACACAGAGTTTTTAATGAACCGGAAACCTGGCCGGATACTGATCTTATCTGAAGGGGTGATTTCTGAAGTAATGAAAAAAGCATAATCGTTTACTTCATTAGACCCGGCTTTCAATCTTTCTCCGTTCCCTTTATCAATATTAATATCAATACCGGGTTGCACGCTGAATACATCCGAAAGTTTATATAAAACTGTACCACGGAAAGTGAACCCCATAAAATCCACTACTGATTGCTTCCCTTCACCGGGATCAAGATTAACAATCCCTGTTTTCTTACTTACAGTAGTGGAAAAAACCTGGCGGCTGTAGTCTGTATAAGAAGATTGCAGTTGGAAAGACAACCTGCTGTTAGCAAAATAGGACCCCTGTAACTGGTGCATCAGGCGCTGGGAAAGGTATTCCTGGTCATTGGCCAGGGTATCTCCTGAACGCCTGTCATATTGAATGAAGTTACCGGGATTGGTGATCACTTCATCCAAACCATCAATACGGTAGCGGAGACTCAGTTTGCCGTTACTGTACCCGATAAATCCATTAGCAATACGCTGATCTTTTTTATGCCACACCAGTTCCCTGTCAATAGCCGTATCCTTCCATCCCCCGAAATAATTGTGGGCAAATGACCCGCCCAGTTCCCAATTATTTCTTTTCCAGCTCAAACCTGCCTGTTGGTTATGTATACCCTGTTTAATGCCGTATTCATTACCTATTGTTTCTTCGTGCACCCTTGCAGTCACCGATAAGTTTGCTTTTGCGGCTTTCCGGGTTATAATATTTATCACACCGGCTAATGCATCTGCACCATAGATAACCGACATCGGTCCCTCCACGATCTCAATACGTTCAATCGAATTGATATCAATCTGGCTGATGTCAAATTCATTGTTTACTCCCTGGCGGCCTGTTACAGGCAGTCCATCAACGAGTATCTTCACATTCTGGCCACTGAGTCCCAGCATAGTGATTGCTGATCCTCCTGTTGCAAGGTCCTGTGAGAAACGCATATTGAGTTCGTTTTTCAGTACATCCTGCAAACGGGTGGCTCCCTGTTTAAGGATCCTGTCTTTACCAATCACTTTGATCTGGTAAACAGAATTTTTTAAAGATTGTGGTTTGTACTGGCCTGTAACGACCACTTCCTCTAATTCTTTCGCACGGGTGGTATCTTCTGCAGCAGTGATTCTTATTTCCTGTGCCATAGCAGTTGTGCTGGTAAAGGCAACTAAGAAGATCAGGTAGTAATTTCTCATATTTGGTGATTTACGGGAGCAAAGATTAACCTGCATTTTATGAGATTTATCATATGATTGTCAGGAAAAAGGATGAACAAATCCTTTTACAAAAAGGTGACAACAGCAGTTGAGTCATCATTTGCACAGCTGAGTCAGATCACCCGGTTTTTGAGAGAATAAAAAAAGCTGCTGAAGAAAATCAGCAACCTCTATGACTTGTGTTATGCTTTATAGTCTAAGGTATACAGTGCTATAAATTATCTGAACCTGTTTGTATACCCGGTCAGGAATTTCTTATACAATTTGTATTCTTACTTTCCCTGTTTTATTCTTCTTTCTGCGGCCCCGCCAAATCAGGAAACCAGTTACCGGTAAACTTGCAGCAATCAAACTTGCAAAAAAAGCCAGCAGTTTTCCGGGAAGCCCGAGTACCGCCCCCACATGAATATCATAATTCATCCGGGCAATTTTATCAGCCAGTTTAGCTTCGCTGAATTTTCCATCCCAGCTTCCCGCCGCCTTTAATTTTTTTCCGCTGTACTGATCATAGTGAAAAAAATCTGAATTGTAATAGGTGCCCGGCCTGTGATTGACAACTATTTCAACCGGATCGGATGCCAATGCTGCAAAATACACCCCGATGCTTTCGTCTTTCTTTACTGCTGCTGCATGCTGTTGCCATAAACGATCAGCCATATCCGTAACCTGTTTTTGCCGGGTGGTATCAGAAACAGGGTGCTGATGTTCCACCATTTTCTCCCCTCCGCTGCTGATAAAGTAAACTGATTTTGCGAACCATTGAAACCCGAATACAAGGCCGGTGATCGCCAGGAATATGGCCACCCATGTCATATAGAAGCCTAATACATTATGCAGGTCATAGTTCTTCCTTCTCCACCTTACATTCCATCTGATACTGAATCGTTGTTTCCGGGCCGCTTTATTTTTTGGCCACCACAGTACCAGACCGGTAATCATCATAAGTAGAAAGACCAGTGTGGCCGAAGCAGCAACAGGCTGACCGATATTATGCGGCAGCCATAAGTAAAAATGTCCATCCAGTATGATACGAAAGAAATCAGTATTCATGTTCTTATGTTTCAGCAGTTCTCCGCTGTAAGGATTCATGAATACCAATTCATAATGTGATTCATCATAATAAGCAGCAACAGCAGCTTTTCCCTCACCCGGGTATTCTATACCAAGGGCTATTTTAGATGCAAGGTGTTTTTCGGCTATGGCTTTCAATGAAGCGGGAGGTAATACAGGCCGGTTTTCAGTTTTCACGTTCCGGAATGGCTCAGTGAAACTTCTGATCTCAAGCTCAAATGCAAGAATACAACCGGTAATGCCCAGTAATAAAACCACAAGCCCGGAACTGAGTCCGAGCCAGAGGTGAATCTTCCCTGTTATTTTTTTGAACGTCAACCTGCTAAAATTTGTATGTAATACTCAGTCTTGAATTGCGGTGTGCTTCTGCCTGCCAGTAATAAAAATTGCTCCATGCATAATAAGCACCGGATAAAAGATCGGCACTAAAGAGATTATTTACATTTAATGCAATTCCAAATTTTCCAAACTGGTAAGAAGCCGCCGCATCGCAACGGGTATAGTTGGGCATAGCCGGGTCAACGGTTCTGTCGTAAGCACCATACCAGGCTGTACGGCCTCCTGCATGAGAAACACCCAATGAAATACCCAGCCCTTTCAAATCTCCTTTGGGTATACGGTAGTTCAACCATATATTGGCAATCTGCTTATCCGTACCCGGTATTTGCTTGTCCACTTGCTTTTCTTCAGTATCCCGGGTCACTTTTGCATCGGTATAAGCATAGTTCATGGTTACTTCCAAACCCGTAAACAACTGGCCTCTTATATCAAACTCAACACCCTGTGTTTTTGTTTGTCCCAATTGAACAGAAAAATACTGGTGTAAGGGGTCTGGCGCCAGCTCATTGTTTTTTGTGATCTGGTATACTGCTGCAGAAGCTGTCCAGCGGCCATTGAGCCATTCCTTTTTAATTCCTATCTCTTTATTATTACCAGTAATGGGTTTAAATTTCTCTCCGTCATAAGTTGCCCCTGCCTGCGGAATGAACGATTCGTCAAATACGGCATACACACTGGTACTGGCATTTACCGAATAACTTAACCCGATTCTCGGGGTAAACTTATCTGCATCCACTTTACCTGAATAGGGGTCTTCATCGCCTGTTGTGGTGTAACGCCCGGCCAGTGTAAG
Organism: Chitinophagaceae bacterium UBA4411; assembly: GCA_002400415.1. GTDB lineage: Bacteria > Bacteroidota > Bacteroidia > Chitinophagales > Chitinophagaceae > CADEDV01. The sequence goes on along the minus strand of DGQP01000005.1, from coordinate 208,492 downwards.
GCGAAGCTTGTCATTCAATACCCGTATTTCATCCTGCACATAAAAAGCAGAATATAAGTTATTATAATGCACCCCTCTTTCTTTTACACTCAGGCTACGGTCAAAAACCGGATAGGTACCGGCAGCAACCTTACCGTAAACTGGTTTGTACACATTAAATCCCTCCGAACCCGTGATAGCACCCCCCTGGGCCCAATCATGATAAAAGTCTTTATCTCCCATATCAATCCCCGACAGGATGCGGTGTTTGATTTTTCCTGTAACCACATCCCCGTTTACAAAAAATTGCCCGACCCTTGTTTGTCCCAAGATATCCCAGACAGAAACAGCCCGCAGCAATGTATCACCATCAAAACCCGAAGGCCACAGGCTTGTACCCACCTGGTTGTAGTGCATATAAGCCAGCTGCCCGGTGAATTTCCAATTGTCGCTGATACTATGAGACAGTGTTATGAAAAGAGACTGATCGCTGATTTTTGTAGGAGCCATATTGCTTTCCAGCGTGGAGAAGGTTACCGGTAAATCCCCGATTCTTTTTGCGGAATAACTATAATTTGAACCGATAGGTGACATGTTCACATGCTGGTAAGTGTACTCAGCTGTTAATGATGTTTGGGGATTTATCTGGAATTTTATAACAGGGGCCACGGATACACGGTTATTATATTCAAAGTTTCTTTGTGTCCCTTTCATCTGGCCCATCAGGTTCAGGCGGTATTGTATTTTTTTATCCTTGCTTAATACACCATCAAAATCGAGGGTGCTGCGATAGGTGCCATAGCTGCCTGTGGTCATCCCCACTTCTGATTTTGTGATACCGGTTGGTTTTTTGGTAACCACGTTATAAAAGCCACTGGGTTCACCACTTGCCAGCATAAAACCGGCAGGGCCTTTTACAAATTCGATCCGTTCCACCATACTCATATCTTCCGTAAGTGGTCCCCATGTTTCTGTTACATTCATGCCATTCCGGAACGAGGCAATTCTTGATCCTCTCATTACAATCCGTGCATAGGTTTCCCAATGTTCTGATGCAGTGGCCCCGCTTACATTGCGTATTACGCCTTCCCGCATGTCAAAGATCTGCTGGTCCTGCAATGTTTGCCGGGTAATGACCTGGATATTCTGGGGTATTTCTATTAACGGTGTTCTAAGGCGGAGTGAAATAGATGGATAATCTGTAACATATTTACTCGGGTTGGCCGTTACCAGCACTGTCTGGAGCTGGCTGGCATTTTCCTCAAGAATAAAATTGAGATCGGTAACCTGCTGTTCTTTTACCTCCACTTCTTTGATTTGGGTTTTTAATCCCATCAGGCTGGCTTCCACCTGGTATTTACCCGCTTTAATATTGATGAACTGGTAATTGCCTTCTTTATCTGCAACAACTCCTTTAGCTGTTCCTTTTAAAATTATTGTCACAAATTCAGCCGGCAGGCTATCTGCCGTGGTAATTTTTCCTCTGATACTTCCGCCGGTTACCTGTGCCCACCCGCTTATGATAAGAGTGAATAACAGCATCATAAGCATACTAACCTTCTTCATATATTTCATTTTGGTTTATTAAGTTTTAATCGGGGGCAAATTTATTTTCTGCTTCATGGCTGCCATACCGGAATCCGGAAAACGGTTTACGCAATCCGAAAACTGTATGAGGCAAAAGAAAAGGGCTGTCTTTTACAAGACAGCCCTTTCAAAAAAAGTACTATTATATTTATTCAACCACCAGGATACCTTTTGCAGTTACCCTGACTTCTTTTTCAGGTTTGGTAATCGCCGCAATTTCTTCTTTGGTTTTCTTGGCATCTTCAGCATAGTGTTTAAGTTCCTCAACAGACACTGTTTTCATTTTTACTTCCCCGTCAATCACTACTGTCTTTCCTTTTGCTGCCAGCGGCAGGAAAAAACCATAATCTTTCATTTTAACCATTGCTGTTTGCCCATCGGCCAGTTCCAGTTTCAGCCAGCAACCTTTTTTGGGGCATACATCAACGATTTTGGCTTTTACTTTTGTGTCAATGGTGCCTTCGCCTCCGTTGTTGGCTAATTTTTGAGCAACATCTGTAAGAGCAACGGCGCCATCTGCTGTCAGTTTTTCGCCATACCATTCGCCGGGCTTTGCATCGCCGGCAGGAGGCTGGGCCGTAGCAATCAGACTAAAAGCAGCGACAGTAAGTGTAAAGAAGATTTTTTTCATGATTATCGTTTGAATGTTTTAAGGTTTGGAGACAAAGATAACTTTTAACAGGAAATAGTTGCTTATCGTGGTAAAACCGGTTTTTTAAATGGCAAGGGCTCTGCAGAAATGGCATGCAGGAAGTTCAGCAGGTCTTTTTGCTCCCTGGCACTCAGGCCGGACGGTTTTAGTAAGGAATCGGCCCCTCCCGGGAACCGGGCAATGCTATACCGGCTGATGATCTGCGGAAGATCTTTCATACCACCATCATGCATCCACGGGCCAGTTTTTGTCACATCTCTCAACGAAGGGGTTTTGAACTTTGCTGAGTCTTCGTCTTTGTGGGTCACCTTGTAATAACCGGCATCATTGTTTGAAAAGCCACTGTTGTGAAAGCTATTATCTGAAAATAAGGGCCCATAGTGACAGTTGATACACCTTGCCCTGGTGCGGAATAAATGCAAACCTCTGATCTCGCTATTGCTTAATGCTTTTTTATCCCCTTCCAGGAATTGATCAAACCTGCTTTTACCACTTACGATTGTTTTTTCAAACACTGCAATTGCTTCTGTCATCCGGTCGGGGTCTATCTCCTCCGATCCAAACGCTTTTTTGAACAGCTCTCTGTAACCACTGATGTTCCGCAGTTTTCGCATTACATCCGGCATATCGCTATTCATCTCCGATTCACTAACGATGGGTGCAAAAGCCTGGTCTTGAAGGTTTCTTGAACGGCCGTCCCAAAATAAACGATGATAAAACCAGCTGTTTTGAATTGTGGGTGCATTTCTTTTGGTAATAGCTCCCTCATGACCAACCGATCTTTCTTTTCTATCGGTCCAGTTCAATTCAGGCTGGTGGCAACTGGCGCAGGAAATTTTCCCGGAACTGCTTAACCGCGGGTCAAAGAATAAAATTTTACCCAGCTCAATGATTTCCCGGAGTGAATCTCTTTTTGCCTCAGCGGGACTTGCAGGTAAAATTCCCAGTTCCTTCCATTCCACTCCATCATCCACAAATGGTTTGGGCCAGGCAGATGCCGGCTGAGAATAAATTTTCCGCAGGTTACCCGCAGGAATTATAACAGCCGTGAAAGACACCGAAAGAATAACAAGCAGCAGTAAAGAGACAATAACAAGCAACTTTCGCATAAATAAACATGTGCAAATATCAGATAAATCCCCTGCAATTTTTTGCCCCGCAACGACAAGGCAGTTTACCATCGTGATGGGTTTCTCCATAATCACAACTCAGTTCTTCACCTTTCTTGATGTTCTTTAACGCATAAAACTCTACCCTATCCTTCATTACCCTCAAATAAGTGTTGGGGTCACAAGAATGATTAATGAACCGCATATCATTGGGATTATCAGCTGCATTTAATGCCAGGTCATTATCCAGTTCAACCAGGTTGATCACCTTTAAATTTTTAATCAGCTTCATTGCCTCCTTCATGCTGATGATAACGCCTCCCAGGTCTCCGATCTTTTTGCGGGCAGGTATCCGTTGTAATGCATATGCACCTTTGCCGGCGATCCTGCTTTTGGCAATCCTGACCGGGTAATAAATATGATACGGGGGTGTGATAATTGTCTTTGCCATACCGTCTATCCGTTAATCCAGGTTGTTTTTTCTTCTATTGATTTGCGGGCGCCTCCGGTGGAAGGTATTGCCACGTGCCCGATATAAAAGAATCCCAGCAATTTATCTTCTTCCCGCAATCCAAAAAACGATTTTGCGCTTTCTTTATATGTGATTCCACCGGTAGTCCAGTATCCCCCCAGTCCATAGGCAGTAACTGAAAGATATATGTTTTGTACAGCACAGGAGACAGCCTCAATATCCTCGATCTCGGGGATATTTTTATTATCAGTCCTTTTCATGCCGATGGCAATAATATGTGAAGCTTTCAGCGGGTTCTGCTGCAGTTTGGCAAATGTGATTTCTTTGAAATTCTCGCCGGCTTCCTGTCTGTACAGCTCGCTTTGAAAAACCGCCAATTTTTGTAATCCTTCCCCGGAAAAAACGGTAAAATGCCAGGGCTCCTGTTTGCCATGATTGGGTGCCCATCCGGCATTGGTAAGGATTTCCCTGACAATTGCATCATCGACTTTTTTACCCGGCTCCAGCTGATCGGGAAAAACAGAACGGCGGCGCCGGACTAATTCATTAAACTGTTCAGCATTCATTTTTATGGTTTGCACAAAAATAAAGTACCACCGGTTAATGAAGACACTTTGTTTTTTTTAATGCAGTTTCAGGATCAATATCCTCTATTTCAGCATTCATTTTACTATTAAGTCAGCGGCTTTCGAATAATTGCAACAATAACAGTGACTGCAGTTCTGTATCTGCCTTTTCGAGCATACTATTAAATGTTTTAAGCTCCCGGATACTTAACAGCAGTTTCATGCCTTCGCAGGGAGTTGGGATGACAATATTTCGTACTGTTTTATTCTGAATACCTTCATTCTCTGCATAAACCTGTTGCAGCCATTTGCAGAAATCTTTAAAATCACCTGTGCCGAGATTAAGCATCAGGTTACCATACCCGATCTGGATCTTGTTGCAGGAAGAGCACCGGACAACGTAGCCCGTATTATCATCATGAAATAAAGTCTGGTACTGGCACATAATCTTTTTGTAAAATTGATGCAGCAATCCCGTTCACTGTTACGATATCGGGAAGCCTTGTTTACGCAAAAAGTAACATGACACAATACTGACAAACAAATTCATTTAGTATCTTTCCATAAATTAAAAAACTATGGTCAGCAAATCAGTACAGGAAGCCCTGAATAAACAGGTGCAGATGGAAGCCGAATCTTCACAGGCCTACCTTGCCATGGCCTCCTGGTGTGAAATTCAACCCGGGCTTGAAGGCGTTACAGAATTTTTCTACAAGCAATCTGATGAAGAACGGATGCATATGCTCAAACTGGTCCGTTTTGTGAATGAGAGAGGTGGCTTTGCAGCTATTCCTGCTTTAACACAGCCGATGGTCACTTTTCCTTCTTTAAAAAAGCTGTTTGAAGAATATCTTAAGCACGAGTTGAAAGTGAGCAACAGTATTAATGACCTGGTTCATCTTTCACTTACAGAAAAGGATTATGCCACGCATAATTTCCTGCAATGGTATGTGAACGAACAGATCGAGGAAGAGAGAGTAGCCCGCACATTAAACGATAAAATGGAAATGATCGGGGATGATAAAAGCGGTCTCTACCTGTTTGACAGGGATATTATGAATTACAGGGGAAAAGAATAAACTCAGCGCAGCAACAATTCACAAGGCTTCAAACCGGTGTGCTTTTTGAAAGCAGTCGAGAAGTGTGAAATAGAAGAATAACCCAGCATTATAGATACTTCGGTTACGCTTAATCCTTTTTCATACAGGAGGTATTTGGCATGTTCCATCCGCTGACTTTGGTAGAAATCAAATACAGTGGTGCCAAATAGCTCTTTAAAACCCTTTTTCAGGTAACACTCATTGATGGCCACTTTCCGGCTCAGCTCCTTAATGGTGATGGGCTCACCAATATGCTGAATCAGTATTTCACGGGCTTTAATGATCTTTTCCCGGTCAGCTTCATTGGCCAGGAATTTACAGCTGACCACATCAATCTCTTTCTCCCCAAGCATACAGTCCAGGCTATACAAAAGCAGCATCTGTGTCTGGGCATTGATGTATATGTTTTCAAGACTATCTGAGTAGGTATGGTTCAAAACGCCCTCCAGCACCATTCTTGTCTTGCCACAAAGCGGAAGTATCTTGGTAAAAGAAGATCTGTGCTTAAAGCTCAGGATATCATCGGTAAGTACAGCATTCCCTTTCCGGGGCTTGATAAACTGGCTGAGGTGGGTGGGAGAGAATTTAAAACTGACCACATCCACACTATCCACCCTTTCCATGCAACTTTTGGAAGCACTGAACTGGCACATATCGCATTCTGTGTTTTTCTTACGGCAATAGACATTGCCACTGACACAGAATCGCAATTCCAGGTAGTTTCCCTTAGAAGCTCCTTTCTCATAATGATATACCATCATCCCTGTATCCTCGATGTTCCATTGCGGATGACGGCTATACCGGCTTATGGTATACTGAACTGACCCGGGTATCTGCTGCTCTCTTTCCTGCAATACCACCAATTGCTCCTGCATAGGAGCTTGTTTATACGCCAGGGTCAATATATCCGGTGGATTGTGCATTACAGCAGCAAAAGTACGCCTTTTCCCGGTTTTAATGGTTGAACGTTGATCATATCCCGGTATGATCTGAGTTTTAACAATCTATGCGTAAAAAAAATTCCTTTTTTAGCCGTAACGATTAACTTTGTCCATCCGCCGCTAACCGGCGGATTCTTTGTAACACAACTGCATGATTCATCCACATACATACATTCACCCGAATGCCAAGCTGGCCACCAATGTTAAAGTTGATCCTTTTACCGTAATTCACCAGGACGTTGAAATCGGTGATGGCACCTGGATCGGCTCCAATGTTACTATAATGGAGGGGGCGAGGATCGGTAAAAATTGCCGTATTTTCCCGGGCGCTGTTATTGCTGCTATTCCACAGGACCTGAAATTTGAAGGTGAGTATTCCAATGTATATATTGGTGATGGTACTACCATACGTGAATTTGTGACTATTAACAGAGGCACAAAAGACAGGGAAAAAACAGTAATCGGTAAGAATTGCCTGATCATGGCGTACTGTCATTTTGCCCACGATTGCCTGGTAGGCGATAATTGTATCACCAGTAATAATACACAGGTGGCAGGTCACGTTACCATTGGAGACTGGGCTATTATTGGTGGTATGTGCGCTGTACACCAGTTTGTACAAATCGGTCAGCATTCCTTTATCAGCGGAGGCTCCCTGGTAGGGAAGGATGTCCCTCCCTATATTAAAGCTGCCCGTACCCCGCTAAGTTATGCAGGTGTAAATTCTATTGGATTAAAGAGAAGAGGTTTTACAGTTGATAAAATCAATCATATTCTCGATATCTACCGGGTATTATATAATAAAGGGATGAATACCACCCAGGCCATTGAATTCCTGGAAGAAGAATTTCCTGCAACAGACGAAAGAGATGAAATCGTAACTTTTATCCGCGAATCACAGCGGGGCATTATCAAACGCTTCACGAAAAACAGTGTGGATGAAGATATCGCTGACTGATGCAGGCAAACGCTTCAACCGCGACTGGATTTTCCGTCATTTCACTTATACATTTGAAACAGGTAACGCTTATGCCATTACAGGACCTAATGGCTCCGGCAAGAGCACCTTATTACAGGTACTCAGTGGCAACACCATGATGAACGAAGGCAGGGGTGTATGGACAACTGCAGGAGGCAAAGATGCGGGTGAAGACCTCTATAGCTTTGTGTCTATTTGTGCACCCTACCTTGAAGTGGTGGAAGAAATGACATTGTCAGAGTTTCTCGATTTTCACAGCCGCTTCAAACCCTTTTTAGAAGGAATGACAAAAGAGTCAATTATTGAGAGCCTTGGTTTGGAAAAAGCCGCCCGCAAACAGATACGTTACTATTCATCAGGTATGAAACAACGTGTGAAACTGGCACAATGTATTTTTTCCAACTCAGCTATCGTTTTATTGGACGAACCCTGCACCAACCTCGATACCGCCGGCATTGCCCAATACCACCAGCTGATCAGTGATTATTGCAAAAACAGGCTGGTCATTGTAAGCAGTAATGACGAAGTGGAATATAAATTCTGCACTGAGAAGCTGAATATCAGTGATTATAAGAAATGATCCCGCTAATGCATTGCCTCACTCATATCTAATTTCTTCGCCCTGTTTCCCCTTACGATCAGTACAAATGGAATACAAATCAGGAATAGTACCCCGATATACAGGAATACATCCATATAAGACAATACCATGGCCTGTTTGGTAACAGATCCATCCATCGCTTTATACGCCTCACCTAACGCTATATTAGGCGCATGGCCTTTTGCAACAAATGCATGCTGGTATGCATCCACCCTGTTCTGCACCATGGGGTTGTTAACATCCAGTTTTGTTACCAGGTCGGCCCGGTGATTCATGGTCTGGTGGGCCATAAAAGTGGTGATGACTGCAATACCAAACGATCCCCCCAATTGGCGCATCATACCTGTAAAAGCAGCCCCATCACCAATCTGCCTTCCTTTCAGAGTGCTCAATGAAAGTGCTGTAATCGGGATGAAGAGCATACCCAGGCCAATGCCCCGCATGATCAGCATCCAGAAAAATGTATCCTTACCCGTATCCGGTGTTATGATCTTATACCCCCAGAAACAAAAAACAAAAAAGATCAGCATTCCCCCGGCTACAAGGTATTGTTGCGGCACTCCCCTTTGCAGCAATCTTCCTATCATCGGCATCATAAAGGCTGTCATTAATGCTGCCGGTATCATCAGCATACCCGCCTGGGTGGCAGTCCACCCCAATGTGGCTTGCACATACAAGGGAATAACAAAGGTTGACCCATATAAGCCAAACCCCATAATAAATGATAAGATCGTTCCCACCCGCAGGTTTCCATTTTTCAATACCCTTAGCTGAACAACCGGGTTGCGAAAGGTAAGTTGCCGCCACACAAAAAAGAAAGCTCCCAAAATAGCTGTCACGGTTAACAGCACAATTGTATTGCTATTGAACCAGTCATCTTCCTGGCCTTTCTCTAATATATATTGCAGGGAGCCTACGAATGTAGCCAGCAATGCGATGCCCAGCCAGTCAATGTCACCCACAGAGCTTTTCTCCGCGTATTTCGGGCTTCTTACAAATTGAAGAGTTAGCAACGTAGCAATAACTCCTAACGGAATGTTGATATAAAAGATATAGGGCCATCCCGCCATATCGGTGATATAACCACCCAACGGGGGGCCCAGAGTCGGGCCTATAATAACACCCAGCCCATAAATTGCCTGTGCCATGCTTCTCTTTTCCGGCGGATAACTTTCCGTAATGATCGTTTGAGATGTAACCAGCAATGCTCCACCGCCTAATCCCTGCACAAAGCGAAAAAGCACCAGTTCCCACACCCCGGATGCATTACCACACAAAAAAGAGCAGATGGTAAAAATGATAATGGATGCCGCAAAATAATTTCTGCGTCCAAATTGTGCTGAGAAAAAGCTGGTCATCGGTATTACTATCACATTACCGATAGCATATGCTGTAATCACCCAGCCGATCTCTGAAGTGGTGGCCCCGAGATTTCCTTTCATATCTGTTAGCGCCACGTTTACAATCGTTGTATCCACAATCTCAAGTAATGCACACACAATACAGGTAAGCGTAATGATTACCCGTCTTGAACCATATTCCACCAATGAACTTGCCTGTACCATAATTTATGCTTCCTGTTTTCTTTCAGCAATTGTATTATTTAATCCAGATGTACATCCACCATCACATTCATCCCGGGACGTAGTTTCCTGACCAGTGAATCTGTTGCATCTGTGAATTCGATCTTTACCGGTAACCGCTGCACCACTTTCACAAAATTGCCGCTGGCATTATCCGGCGGAAGTAACGCAAATGTGGAACCCGTTGCTGGGGAAAAAGAGGTAAGCGTTGCTTTGAAATCATGACCAGGATACGCATCAGCAGTAACAACCACTTTTTGTCCTTCTTTCATCTTATCTAATTGTGTTTCTTTGAAATTGGCAATTACCCAAACATCATCACTATGCACAATACTGAATAAAGATTGCCCGGACTGCACATACTGGCCGGGCTGCACATTTACCCTGGACACTAATCCATCCTGTGGTGCTGTAATGACAGTATATGAAAGATTAAGTTTGGCAGCATCCACCTCCACCTGGCGCTGATGTATTGCAGCATCGGCCACATTGATCTGGGAGGCAGTGGCATTGCTTTGTTCGGCCACCGCATTGGTCTGGCGGCTGGCCTGGTTTTTCTGTTCCTGTAAAATAGCCAGTTGCCTTTCTGCGCTTTGCTTTGCAGCCAGCGCCTGTTCATACTGCTGCTGGGTGATGGAATGATCTTTTATAAGATTGGCGTATCGTTCATGATCCTGCACCGCCCTCCACAGGGTAACCTTTGCCGCTTCTATCTGCGCATCCACGGTACCGGCTGCTGCTTTTGAAGTGGCGATATTTGCCTGTGCGGCAGTCGTACTGGCCCTGGCACTGCTGAGGTTCGTTTGTGCAATTTGCAGTGCGGCTTCGGCCTGTTCCACTTTAATCAGGTAATCACGATTATCGAGAATCATCAGGGTATCTCCCTTTTTTACCTGCTGATTATCTTTTACTCTTACTTCCATTACATAACCCGGGATACGTGGTATCACAGGGCTGATATCAGCGCTCACCTGCGCATCATCGGTATCTTCATGATGAAGGCTGTGACGGTATTTGGAAATACCAAACCAACCACCCACGATCAGCAACAAGGCGAGTACAATAACAAAAACCCTGTTCTTCTTTTTTGATTTACTTGATGTTCCTTCCATACTAAAACAGTTATTATTTAAATAGTTTATTTTTTCAGATCAGTACTTAAGATTCCGGCTGTTTGTAATAATTTATTATAAGCAACAAATGCATCAGCCCTTGCCAGGGTGTAACTGAGCGTGGCCTGTAACTGAGCCAGGTCAGCTTCCAGCAGTTCGGTGGTTGTAGCGAGGCTATTATCAAATTTGTTCTTTACTATACGATAGTTTTCCTGTGCCTGCTCCACCGCTTTAGCATATACCTCAATTTTTTTCCGGTTACTCAGCAGGTCCAGGTAGCTTTTGTTAACCTGTAACCTGACCTTATCGTCCATCATTGATTCAGTAATCACCCATTGCTTTACTTTGGCCTCGGCCTGCTGCACTTTGGATTTTGTTTTCCAAAGCGAACTGATATTATAACTGACGCCCACGCCAATATTAACGGCGTTAGTCACAGAAAATACATGGGGAATATCAGCAGCTACATATCCGCCGGTCAATGCCACACCGGGATATAATTCTGCTTTCCCTGCTTTTACACCCGACTCGGCCGCTTTCTTCCTGTAATCCATAGCTGCTATATCTTTCCGGTTGGAAAGCGCAGCCTGTAAATATTCATCCAAAACCCTGCTATCGTCTTTTTTTTCCACCCCTGTTGTATCCGGTACAAGTTCTGTCGCAACGGGTAAGCCTAACAGGAGGTTCATATTTACGTTAGCCAGCTGCCGGTTATTCTCTGCATCAAGCAGGCTCAGTTCAACGTTGGATGATTGCAGTTCCGCTTTCAGCAGGTCGTTACGGGCCAGCAATCCATTCTTCTCCAGGTTGCTCAGATCTTTTGTCCGTTGCCGGGCCTGCTGCAGGTTCTCTTTCATCAAACGAACTGCTGTATTTGCTTTGAAGAGATTCGCAAATGCCTCAATTGTATTCTGGATAACCTCATCCTTATCTGCTTCAGCATCCAGCTTCGCCGCTTTCTCCAGGAAAGCGGAAGATTCAATACCGTACCTGATTCTACCACCGGCATAAATGGGCAATGAAAAATTCAGCAAACCATACATGGCCTGTGAGACCTTTGGAGTTTCCCCGGTGCTGCCACTGTTGTTTGTCTTTGTTTTCAGGTCAAAGTTGGCACTGTTCAGCCGCAGGTAAGAGCCTGACACTTTTGCATCCGGCAGTTTCTTTTCAACAGCTTCCTTTAATACAGCGGTAGCTTCTTCAATCTTTGCCTGGCTGTTTTTCAATTCTTTGCTATTCTGAATACCCAGGTCAATAGCCTCGTTTAATGTTAATACTTTCTTTTCCTGTGCCGCTAATTGTATCGTCAGCAGGGAAAAGAAAGCAAGGATAATTTTCATTTTATTCTTCATTGGTAAGTATTGCTTTAAATATTTTTTTTAAGTGGAGACTTAGTTTTTTCCGGATATGTTTACTGAATTCCTCTTCCGGCATTTCCTGCAGGTTGTTAATCTCCCGGTAGTAGTGTTTGGTAGTGACCATATTACTCGCGGTACCGATCAGGGTAGCCATCATTAACGGCACATCAATATGTTTTTTAAATTCTCCTTTCTTTTGCCCTTCATGTACCAGTTTACCGATCAGTTCCTGGTTCCGTTTTTTCATCTGAAAAATCAGTTCAGCAATAGCCCCCGTATGATTCAGTATCTGCTCCCTTGCCATGATGCGGGAGAAACACTGCTGGCTGATTACTTTATCGATATAGTGATCAATCAGTGTATACATTTTCTCCAGTGAACTGTGCTCTTTATTGCCAATCATACTTTCAAGCTTCAGCTTAATGTTTTCGCCACGATAACTGAACAATGTTTCGAGCAATTTTTCTTTGGAGCCGAAATAATAGGAGATCATGGCCGGGTTCACATTGGCCTTGTCGGCAATATCACGGACAGAAGTGCCATTGAACCCCTTTTCAGCAAAGAGTACTTCGGCCGTCTCCATGATCTGCACCTGTTTGTCGCTGTATTCCATAGTAATTTGTTTGAAAAGCGAAACCAAAATTAAACAAATGTTTGATTAAATTAAACATTTGTTTAAAAATTCTTACTTCTGGCAGGCAGTCGGGTGGCTCGAAGCCTTTAATTTCTTGTGTTTCAGGTAATCAGGAAACCAGAAAGAGTTTTAACGCTGGCTTGCAATGAGTAAATTCAGATCGGTGTATTTCAGATCAAATCGCTCGCTGAGGTAAAAATTAGTGAGTGATCCTTTGAATAAATAGATACCGCTGCGCAAATGAAGTTTGTGCCAGACCAGTTTCTCAAAGCCTCCTTCATCAGCCGCTTCAAGCAATAAAGGCATCAGCACATTGCTGATCGCCTGTGAGGCAGTACGGGCAAAACCGGATGGAATATTCGGAACGCAATAATGTATTACCCCATATTTCATGAAAATAGGATGTTCATGCGAAGTGATCTCGGAGGTTTCAAAACAACCACCCCTGTCAATACTTACATCAATAATGACTGAGCCCGGCCGCATATTACTTACCATTTCTTCCGTTACCACCATCGGCGTTCTTCCCGTTTCTGAACCCAGGGCACCTACTGCCACTTCACAGGTTTTTAACTGCTTCGCCAGCATTCTCGGTTCCATAACGGAAGTCCATAAACGATGCCCGATATTATTTTGCAGGCGCTTCAGCCTGTACACACTGTTATCAAATACTTTTACTGATGCGCCCAATGCCAGCGCCGCCCTGGCAGCATACTCGCCCACAATACCAGCACCTATGATGATTACTTTTGTTGGCGCCACACCGGATATACCACCCAGCAGCACTCCTTTTCCATGATTAGCAGATCCCAGGTACTGTGCAGCGATCAGCATCACAGCGCTGCCCGCGATTTCGCTCATGCTGCGGACAATGGGATAAGAATCGCTATCATCTTTCAGGTTTTCAAAAGAAATAGCCGTAATTCTTTTTTCCATCATTTTTTCCAGCAATTCAGCCTTTAAAATGGAAAGATGTATGGGAGAAATGACAACCTGATTCAATTGTAATAAAGGCAGGTCCTCATCAATAATGGGTGCACTTTTAACCAATACTGGCGCCTTGAACACATCAGCCCTGTCGTATACTATTTTAGCACCTGCTTCACTGTAATCCTTATCCCTAAAGTGAGAAGCTTCACCGGCATTATGCTCTATGGTTACATGATGCCCGTTGCTGACCAGCACACTTACAGCATCGGGTGTCAGTGCAATACGGTTTTCCTGAAAAGCAATTTCTTTAGGAATGCCGATATGCATTTCCGATCCCTTGGGTTTGATATCAAGAGTTTCCTCCAGTGTTTCATAGCTGAAAGAGGTGCTTATTTTAGGTTTTTGCTGGCTCATGAGTTGGTTTGCAATAATTAACAGGGCCGTTTTCAAAAATAACTAATTATTGCCGATCCGCAGCCGCCTTCTTTGTGCATCAAGCACATCCATATAAACATGAAGAGAATGATCCGGGAAAATGCCAGGAGCTTTTTCTGGCCATTCCACCAGGCAGATATTACCACTGTATAAACAATCCTCAATACCTGCCCTGATGGCTTCTTCTTCATCCTTCAGGCGGTAGAGATCGATATGAAACAACTTTTTCTGTTGCCCGTTTTCTTCATAAGCATATTCATTGACCAGCGAGAAGGTAGGGCTGCCAACCGCATCCTTTACTCCCCGGGTATCACATAAAGCATGAATAAATGTAGTTTTCCCGGCGCCCATTTGCCCATGAAAAGCAAATACAGTTCCTGCTCCTGCCTGGCGCCAGAAATCCGCCGCCACCTGATGAATATCGTTTAATAAAAATTCCCGGTTCATTGGCCAAATTTAGGTTTACCTGACAAAAGACCGGCATCCAACTGACAAAAATCAATACATTAACGCAACATCGTTGTAATACAATTCCCGTTCTCAAAAGCTTTTCAGCTGCGGCTTTAATAATTTTGCAGTATGGAAAAGGTTCAATGGAAAGTAGAAGGAATGGATTGCACCACCTGTGCATTAAACATTCATAAATACCTGGAGAAAAAAGGGATGAAGAATGTGAAGGTGAATTTTGCCACGGGTGATGTGAGTTTTGACATGAACGGGGAAATGGCGGAAGAAAAACTGGCCACCGGGGTAAATGACCTGGGGTATAAAGTGGCCAGCCATCAACTGACTGCTGAAACTAAAAAACCATTTTTGTCCACCCACCTGCAACGGTTCTGGTTTTGTTTTCCTTTCACCCTTGTTCTCATGCTACATATGTTGCCGGGTGTTGAACTGCACTGGCTGATGAACCCCTGGGTGCAGTTAGGACTAACTCTTCCTGTTTATACAGTGGGCATGAGTTTCTTTGGGAAAAGTGCCTGGAAGAGCCTGCGCAACCGGATGCCCAATATGAATGTACTGATCGCGGTGGGTGCAACAGCCGCATTTGTTTATAGTTTATACGGCACACTGACAGGACAGGCCGAACAGTATATGTTCTATGAAACAGCAGCCACCATCATCACCCTCGTATTTTTGGGTAACTATCTCGAAGATGCGTCCATTGCTTCCACACAACGGGAACTGAATAAGCTGGCCAAATCGCAAAAGGTGATGGCCAATATGATCGCTTTTGATGATGAACATAAAGAACAAATTTTTCCGGTTGAAAACACACAGCTCAGGGTGGGAGATCTGATCCTGATCAAAACCGGCGAACAGGTACCTATCGATTGTAAGATACTCTGGGGTGATGCCCATGCCAATGAAGCAATTATTACCGGCGAGAGTATCCCTGTTCATAAATACTCCAAAGACATATTGATTGGTGGCAGTTTTATTACTGACGGTACTGTGAAAGCACAGGTGACTGCTGTGGGTAATGATACTGTTCTTTCCGGCATTATTAACTTGGTAAAACAAGCGCAGGGAGAAAAACCACCTGTACAGCAATTAGCGGATAAGATCAGTGGCATCTTCATTCCTGTGGTACTCGTTATAGCCGTGCTCACTCTCTCCGTGAACTGGATTATTCTTGATGATTTTACCAAAGCATTGATGCGCAGTATCGCTGTGCTTGTTATTGCCTGTCCCTGTGCCATGGGGTTAGCAACACCAGCTGCCATTGCAGTGGGCCTTGGCCGTGCCGCCAAAACAGGAATACTTTTCCGGAATGCCACCAGCCTTGAATTATTTAAAGACATTACCCAGGTTGTATTTGATAAAACAGGTACGCTGACAACAGGAAATTTCAGGATTGCCGGGTTCCACTCAACTATTGATGAAGACGAATTCAAAAAGATCGTTTATTCTTTAGAAAAATATTCTAACCATCCTATTGCAAAATCAATTACAACGGAATGGAAGCGTAAAGACCCCATCAGCTGGCAGAAAATTGAAGAAGTAAAGGGATTGGGTATGCAGGCGACCGATAAAGAAGGTAATAGCTGGGTGGCTGGTTCTTATAAGATCGCCGATGCCTTTACCAAAGAAGATGACCACAATATTTACCTGGTGAAGAACAGCCACCTGGTGGGCTGGATCGATGTGCAGGACGAAATAAGACCCGAAGCAAAATCTGTGATTGATTATTTGCACCGTAAGAATATCAAAACCATTTTGCTGAGTGGCGACCGGTATGCAAAATGTTACCAGTTAGCCTCCCAGTTGGGTATTGATACGGTAATTGCGGAGCAAACACCCGGGCAAAAATTGGAAAAGATTGCCGAACTGAACAACCTGGCTCCAACAGCTATGGTGGGCGATGGCATCAACGATGCCCCGGCATTGGCAAAAGCCACAATTGGCGTCTCCATGAATGATGCATCACAGATTGCGATGCAAAGTGCGCAGGTGGTGTTGATGAATCATGGGTTAAAAAATTTACCGACAGCTCTGGGCCTGGGTAAACATACTTATCTCACTATCAAACAAAACCTGTTCTGGGCCTTTGCATACAATATAGTGGCTATCCCGGTAGCCGCATTCGGCTTTCTTACCCCCACTTTTGGTGCATTGGTAATGGGGCTGAGTGATGTGGTGCTGGCAATAAATTCTGTGCGGTTATTCGTGAAGAAAGTGCTGTAAATTCACCATTCACGATGCCCGCTATTCATTCTATATTAAAACAATACTGGGGCTTTGATTATTTTCGTCCCCTGCAGGAAGAGATCATCCGATCTGTATTAGCAGGAAATGATACGCTGGCCTTACTACCAACCGGTGGCGGTAAATCCGTTTGCTACCAGGTGCCCGCCATGGCAACGGAAGGAACTTGTTTAGTTATTTCTCCGCTGATCGCATTAATGAAAGACCAGGTGGAGAACCTTCGCCGGAAAGGGATCACAGCCTATGCAATCTTTTCTGGTATGACCCGAAAAGAAGTGATCAATGTATTGAAAGTGGTAACGGAAAGTAATTGCAGGTTTTTATACGTCTCCCCTGAACGATTAGAAACAAAACTCTTCAAAGAATATTTGCCGGGCATGGGCATCAGCCTGATTGCCGTGGATGAGGCACATTGTATTTCGCAATGGGGCTATGATTTCCGGCCTCCCTATCTGCGTATTGCTGCATTACGGGAGGAATTGCCGCATGTACCTGTTTTAGCACTTACCGCTTCTGCCACACCCGATGTGCAGAAAGATATCTGTGAAAAACTGGTCTTTCACCATGAACAAATATTCCGTCAGTCCTTTGAAAGAGCTAATCTCTCTTACAGTGTTTTCAAAGTTGAGTCGAAGATTAATAAGATCATTGAAATTCTGCAGAAAGTTCCCGGAACAGGTATTATTTATTGCCGGAGCCGTAAACGGGCCCGGGAAATAAGTGAGCTACTACAGCTTCAGCATATTTCAGCTGATTACTACCATGCAGGTTTGCCGCAGGAAGAACGAAACCACAAACAGGAACGATGGATCAATAACCAAATAAGGGTAATCGTTTGTACCAATGCTTTTGGAATGGGTATCGACAAACCCGATGTCCGTTCCGTGATCCATGCTGATGTACCGGATTGCCTGGAGAATTATTACCAGGAAGCAGGTCGAGCAGGAAGAGATGGGAAGATATCGTATGCTGTTCTGTTGTTTGATGAAAATGACCTGGCAGAGCTGGAGCTATCCGCCAAACAACGTTTCCCCGCAATTGAAGACATACGGGCTGTTTATCAATCGGTGGCGAATTATCTGCAATTACCGACCGGTGCTGGCGAAGGGCAGTACTATGATTTTGATATCGCCGACTTTATGCGAAAATTCAAATTACAAAGTCATACCACTTTGTATTCTTTAAAAGCGCTGGAACAGGATAGCTGGATGGCTTTTAATGAGCAGGTCTTCCTGTCTTCTTCTGTGCAGTTCACCACAGATAAAAACTATTTGCACCAATTTGAGCAATCACATCCCGGACTCGAACCCCTGGTAAAAACGTTGCTGCGGGCTTATGAGGGGATCTATGACCAGCCGGTACCTGTTTCAGAAAAATTCATTGCAGGGCTGTTAAAAACAGATGCTGCTGCTGTAAAGAAGCAATTGGGGGAGTTATATCAATCGGGCCTGATAGATTACCAGCCACAGAAAGATACGCCACAGATTCTTTTATTAAGAAGCAGGATTAAAGCGGAAGACATTACTATCAATATGGCCGCCTTCAACCAGCGAAAAGAACGCTACCTGCAACGGGTAAAAGAAATTATCCGGTATGTAAAAGAACCGACCGGATGCCGCAGCCGCATCATTGGTGTTTATTTTGGTGACGAGCAAATAAAAGATTGTGGCAGTTGTGATAACTGCCTTCGTCAAAAAGCTGAACGTCTTACAAAAGAAGAGTTTTACCAGCTGCACCAGCTTGTTGTTGACCTGGTAAAACATGAGCCACTACCGGTAAAAGAACTGCTGCAAAAACTGAACGGAGTTAAAAAAGAAAAAGCCTGGAAAGTGATTGAATTCCTCCAGGCTGAGAATAAAATTGAAATGGATGCGGGTGGTTCTGTCCGTTTAAAATAAACTCCTCCGGCTTCGGCTCCTGCCACCTAATCCGAGTACCCCTAATAGTGTTCTCACAATAGTATTACCGGCTGTACGGGTCATACTTTTCACAACAGGGTTATCCAAAATCCCTTTTTCTTTAGCCGTTGATTTCCTTTCTTTCTTTACGGTGGCTTCTTCCTCTTTTTCCCCGGCTTCCTTTTTGGCAGCTTCATTTAGTTTTTCAGTGAGTATCTCGTATGCACTTTCACTATCAACGACCTGGTTATATTTTGCAGCGATCTTTGAATGACTGACGATGGAATCTATTTCCATTTCAGACAATATATCCATCCGGCTCTGTGGCGGCCGGATCATGCAATGCACCAGTGGCGTGGGAATTCCCTTTTCATTAAGTATTGTTACCAATGCCTCACCAGTACCCAACTGGGTAATCAGGTCTTCTGTTTTATAAAACTCCGTTTCAGGGTAGTTCTCCGAGGTTTGTTTGATCACTTTCCTGTCGGCTGCCGTGAATGCTCTTAAAGCATGCTGTACTTTCAATCCTAATTGTGCCAATACCGGAGCAGGCACATCCATCGGGTTTTGTGTACAGAAATAGATACCGATGCCTTTTGAACGAATCAGTTTAATAATCGTTTCAATTTGTTGCAGCAATGCATCATTTGCTTCCTGGAAAATAAGATGTGCCTCATCAATGAACATCACCAGTTTCGGCTTATCCATATCGCCTTCCTCAGGACAGGAAGCATACAACTCGGCCAGTAATTGCAGCATAAATGTAGAAAACAGTTTAGGCCGGTCCTGCAGGTCCGTTACTCTAACAATTGAGATCATTCCCCTCCCATCATCACTGATGCGCATCAGATCATCCACCTCAAAACTTTTTTCCCCGAAAAAAACATCGGCGCCCTGCTGCTGCAGTTCAATCACTTTGCGCAGTATTGTTCCCGTTGAAGTAGTGGAAATTTTGCCATAGCTTTTTTCCATTTCCGCTTTTCCTTCATCACTTACATATTGTAACACTTTAATGAAGTCTTTCAGGTCCAGCAGCGGCAGCTTATTATCATCGCAATATTTAAAGATCATGGCTACAAAACCACCTTGCGTATCATTCAGCCCGAGGATCTTTGATAATAATACAGGACCAAATTCACTTACCGTAGCCCTCAGCCTGGCACCTTTCTGGTTGCTCAGTGTCAGCAGATCTACCGGGTAAGCAGCCGGTTTGAATTCAATATTTAACTTCTGGCAACGGTCTGTTATTTTATCATTTACGGTGCCTGCTGCTGCAATGCCACTGAGATCACCTTTGATATCCATTAATAAAACCGGGATACTGGCATCACTTAAGCCCTCGCTCAGCATCTGGAGTGTTTTTGTTTTTCCTGTACCGGTAGCGCCGGCAATCAAACCATGCCGGTTCAGTGTTTTCATGGGAATCAGTACATCCGCCCCGCCGGCAACAGCCCCATCCAGCATAGCGCAACCGATTTTGAAAGATTCACCTTTGAAGGTGTACCCGTCTTTAACTACCTGGAGAAATTTTTCATGATCTGCCATGGATAAAATTTTAGCGGGAAGTTACTGGAAATAGCAGCTAATAATTGAAGTTTATAAATCCTCTTCTCTTTCCAGCATCAATATTGCTCCCTGCGGCACTATAAAATATTTCTGGTCTTCGTACATTACTTCCGTGGCACCACTTACCAGGAAGATCGCCAGATCACCTTCACGGGCCTGCAACGGTACGTATTTCACTTTGTCTTCCTCCGTTTTCCAGGGCTCATCTTCCACGGGCATGGGGATGGCATACCCCGGGCCAGCTTTGATCACATAACCCTGCTGCACTTTTTCCTTTTCCTGCACACCGGGTGGCAGGTAGAGGCCGCTGGCCGTTTTCTCATCCGGCTTGGTAGGTTTAATAAGTAGCCGGTCTCCAATCACAATCAGTTTTTTCAACCGGTTATCGGGTGTAATATGCATCGCCATAATCAGGTATTGAATGACAAATGTAGAAAATGGCTGTCAAACGGCAGATACAGGGACTCTTAACAAAATATTATTCACCTGCTCAGATGTTTGGTAAATGATTTACTTTTATTTGTCTTCTTATATATGAATTAAACTTTACAAACCATGGATGCTAAGAAACCTAAAATTTTGCTATGCGAAGATGACCCTAACCTGGGAAGTGTGTTGAAAAATTACCTGGAGCTGAATGATTATGATGTGACCCTGGAAAGAGACGGCCGCCTCGGGCTTGCTGCTTTTCAACGGGAAAAATTTGAACTCTGCCTGCTGGATGTGATGATGCCCAATATGGACGGCTTCACCCTGGCTGAAGAAATAAGAGATGTGGATCCGGATATTCCCCTGTTCTTCCTGAGCGCTAAAACCATGAAGGATGATATTATCCAGGGATATAAACTCGGCGCCGATGACTATATCACCAAGCCTTTCGACAGTGAAGTGCTTTTGTTAAAGATCAAAGCAATTCTGAAAAGGAATGAGGAGATCAATAAAGAAAGTGAGAATAAAGAATTCGACCTGTCCACCTATCATTTCAATCCCAAACTCCGCCAGCTGATCCATAGCGGGGTTACACAAACTTTATCTCCCAAAGAGAACGAGTTGCTGAAAATGCTGGCTGAGCACCTGAATGACCTCTTACCAAGAGAACAGGCATTAAAAAAGATCTGGGGCAGTGATACTTATTTTAACGGGCGCAGTATGGATGTATATATTGCCAAACTGCGTAAATACCTGAAAGATGATCCCAGGATCGAGATCGTAAATATCCATGGCAATGGATTCAGGCTGGTGGTACAGGACTGATATCCCGGCTCCTGAAAAAAACAAATAGGATGTATATAAAAAGCTGTTCCGTTGGGAACAGCTTTTTTGCATAAAGAACATAAAGGCTTTATTCTTTTACCAGTTCTGCATATAACTGGCCGGCAAGGTCTTTGGCCATCAGTTTAATATTGGCATCACAGGCTGCAAGATATTCGGATACCATACCCTTAAAACTTTGAAAGAACCGGGGCGATTTTTTCATATTAATATTCTCAGCAGAGAGGTTGCCTGATTTTTTTTCCCCGGAAGGATAGTTAACAGTATAGCCGACTGAAAATTGCTCATGCACCGGGTCTATGTAGAATTTATCTTTCCCAATATAGGCTAAGACAAGGTAGACCAGCCAACCCTGATCGCGGACATGAAAATCACCCGGGTTTGTTTTGATAGTAATATCAATAGTGGCGCCGTTGAGTTTTTCTTTCAGTTTTCTGGCATTTGCTTCCGTAACAAAAGAACTTGTGAAGTTGCTTATAGGCATCATGCTGTTCAGTGTAGCTGTCTGGGCAAGATCCCATTTCCAGTAAAACAATGCAGGCACTACTTTATTCCTGGTTTTAGCGCTGCTGGACAACCTGGTATCCGGTATACTGTTCTCGTAATGAAAATTAATAAAATCACTTTTTCTGCCTTTATCAGGAATGGTGTTTCCATAATATCCGCTAATCTTTTTGTCCAGTTTCCGGGGTGTAATGCAGGAGCTCGCCGTGAAGAGAAAAAAGACAAGTACCAAAGCTGCGGACTTACCAACTTTCATACACTTTGTTTTTATTATAAGTTATAGAATTTGAATCTTCTTATGTAAACAGGCTGCCGGACATACCGGGTTTATTCTTGTTTAAATGCTCGTATGCTTTTACCGTAACCTCTCTCCCCCTGGGCGTACGTTGCATAAAACCTTCCTGAATCAGGAATGGTTCGTATACTTCTTCCAGTGTGCCGGATTCTTCACCAACAGCAGTGGCAATAGTGGTGATACCAACCGGACCACCCTTGAATTTTTCAATAATGGTCAGCAGGATACGGTTGTCCATATCATCCAGGCCATATTCATCCACATTTAATGCCTTCAATGCATGTTGCGTAATGCCAAGATCGATCTCCCCGTCATTCAGCACCTGTGCAAAGTCTCTCACCCTTCTCAGTAATCCATTAGCGATGCGGGGAGTGCCGCGGCTTCTTCTTCCAATCTCCGCAACCGCATCATCAGCTATTTTCGTTGCCAATATTCCTGCAGAACGGTGAATGATTTTATTTAACGTAGCTGCCGGGTAATACTCCAGCCTTGATTTGATAGCAAAACGGGATAAAAGGGGGGCTGTAAGCAAACCACTCCTGGTCGTTGCCCCGATCAATGTAAACGGATTTAATGTCAGCTGAATACTTCTTGCATTAGGACCGCTGTCGATCATGATGTCAATACGGTAATCTTCCATGGCCGCATAGAGATATTCTTCCACAACAGTACTCAACCGGTGAATCTCATCAATGAACAATACATCATTCGGCTCAAGGTTGGTTAACAAACCCGCAAGATCACCCGGTTTTTCGATTACGGGCCCTGATGTTTCTTTGATATTAACGCCAAGCTCATTGGCCACGATACGTGACAACGTGGTTTTTCCAAGACCCGGCGGGCCGTGGAACAGTACATGATCTAATGCTTCTCCCCTGATCCTGGCCGCCTTAATAAAAATGCGCAGGTTTTCAATCACCTGTGCCTGGCCTGCAAAATCCTCCATCTGTGCCGGCCGGATATTATTTTCAAACTCTTGATCCGCTGCACTCAGCCCGTCTTTCTCCTTATTCAGGTTGGAATTTGCCATGCTGTAAATTTAGGAAGACCCTCCCGGACAGGCAGGAAATTTTTTATCGTCAATATTTGTATATACAATTATTTATACTTTACTTTGACCCCGTGAAAACGTCAGACAGCAAATATTGCAAGTGCTTATATTTTACAGCCAACTCACTGGCCCGCAAAATTGATAAACTGGCCCAGGAGAGCTGGAGTAAGGTGGGTCTTTCGCCCAGCCATGCTTATTTGCTAATGATGGTTCTGGAAGAACCCGGTATTCAACCGGGATTCCTCGCAGATCACCTGCAATTGCAGCCCAGTACGGTTACACGGCTCATAGAAAAACTGGAAGAGAAGAAACTACTGGTACGGACAACTGAAGGGAAAATGACGAATGTATATCCCACCCCAAAAGGCAAAGAGCTGTTACCTAAACTTAAAGAATGCCTGAATGAATTTTATACCCGCTATTCTGCCATTTTAGGAAAAGAGGAAAGTACAAAGCTGGTACAGACTATGGGAAAAGTGGCAGATAAACTGGTTTGATTTTTTTTATTCCATTAATTGTATATACAAATATTAAAACCCAACACAATGAAGTATGTAATCACCGGGGGAGCCGGTAATATCTCCCAGCCACTTGCAGAAAAATTATTAGCGGCAGGACACCAGGTTACAGTAATTAGCCGGAATGCAGCCAACCTGCAGTCCCTAACAAGTAAAGGCGCCATTGCTGCTGTCGGTTCTGTTGAGGATCTGTCGTTTTTAAAATCTGTATTTGCAGATGCGGATGCAGTATATACGATGGTGCCTCCCCGTTTTGACATTACCAGCAACTGGAAAGAATTTATAGGACAGATCGGGAAAAACTATGCAGAAGCCATTAAAGGCAGCAGGATCAAATACGTCGTTAACCTGAGCAGCATCGGCGCCCACTTACCCGGTGGATGCGGGCCTGTCAGTGGTTTATATACGGTTGAAAAAGTCCTGAACGGGTTAAATGACGTGAATATCGTTCACCTCCGTCCTTCCTATTTCTTTTCAAACCTGCTTGCCAACACAGGCATGGTAAAGCATATGAACATTATTGGCAGTAATTTTGGCGGGGCTGATTTTAAACTCGTTCTCACCGACACCAGCGATATTGCCGAAGCCGCAGCCGCTGAATTACTGGATCATTCCTTCTCCGGGCATACCGTAAGATATATTGCCAGTGATGAAAGAACAACCGATGAAATTGCAGGCGTTCTTGGCACAACTGTAGGCAAACCAGCGCTTCCCTGGGTGGTATTCACCAATGAACAGGCATTTGAAGGCATGAAACAGGCAGGGCTAACGGAGGAGATCGCTTCTAATTATGCCGAGATGGGAAATGCACTGCAAACCGGGGTGATGCAGGAAGATTATTGGAAAAACAGGCCCGCACAATCCGGGAAAGTAAAACTGGAAGATTTTGCAAAAATCTTTGCCAGGGTGTATAATGCCGGGTAAATCCATTTTTTAATTATAAACTTATTTATATGAAGATCGGAATTATTGGCTCCGGTATTGTAGGCCGGGTATTAGCCAAAGCTTTTATAAAAGAAGGCCACGAAGTAAAAATGGGAACTCGCAACGTTCTCAAAGAAGAAGTCGTAAAATTCAAACAAGAAAACCCCCGCGTCCTGGTTGGTGATTTCAGTGAAACGGCAGCATTTGGTGAGCTTATCGTATTGGCTATAGGCGGAGCTGTGGCAGAAGAAGCAATTCGCTTGGCGGGTATAGCAAATTTTACCGGCAAAACAGTCATTGACACTACTAATCCCATTGACAAAGAAGCCCCTGAAAATGGTGTCCTGAAATACTTTACATCGTTAAATGATTCCCTGATGGAAAGAATTCAGCGCCTCCTCCCGGATGCGAAGCTGGTAAAAGCTTTTAATAGCGTCGGGAATGCATTTATGTATAAACCACAGTTTCCCGCCGGAGTTCCTACAATGTTTATTTGTGGAAATGATGAAGCAGCAAAGCAGATTGTAACAGATATTCTTACTTCGTTTGGCTGGGAAACGGAGGATATGGGCAAAGTTGAAGCTGCCAGGGCTATTGAACCACTTTGTATATTGTGGTGCCTGCCCGGTTTTACAAAAAATCAGTGGACGCATGCTTTTAAATTATTAAAACTGTAATCCCGGTCATCCTGTTAAGCATTTACAGTTACAGGTTAAGTAAAAAAATACCCGGGGATGCTGCTGCGAACAACTGGTATCCTGCAAAAGGATACCGGTTGTTATTTCTTTTTGTAATAGCGGATTTGCTAACCTTATTCTCCAAAAAAACAAGTTCCTTCGGGAAGGGCATCCTGCTGGTCACCGGTCCTGTTTCTCTTTTCTTATTTTATTGGAAGCTGGTATACTGGTTGATCTGCAGGACCAGGTCGGGATCCGGGCAGTTGGCTAAATACAGCTCTCTTTCTGAAAATTTACAGACTCCGGGATAATCTCCTTTCCAGTTTTTCAAATCCTTGATGAGTTGAAAATGAAGATGCGGGGGCCAGTGACCATTCTCTTCCGGTATACCAAAGGTTGCAAACACTTCTCCTTTCTTTATTAGTTTACCCGCCTGCAAATTCCTGATTGCATCCAGGCCCAGGTGACCATACAGCGTATAAAAAATTATTTCTTCCAGCTCGTGTGAAAGAATGATCGTTGTACCATAATCACCGAAGTTATCGTTAAATGCAAAACTATGCACCATGCCATCCAAAGGAGCCATTACAGCTGTTCCTGCATGGCCCCAGATATCTGTACCCAGATGTAAACGCCGAGGTTCCTCCCCCGGCTTTTCTGCATCAAATACAGCACTCCTGCTGTAAACCGTTCTGTGTTCATTATACCCGCCTATACCATATTTTGCCCCGGCTGCTGCCAGCTTTTTATTGATATAGTTACAGAATCTATCGGTATTGTTTAATGTATCAGCCGTAAGTTCAATATTTTCTACCGTGAAATCGAACTGTATTAACCTGTCACTGCCGGGCAGGAAAGGAACAACAGGAGCAAATTCCTGCCGGCAATTCTTTATTACGCTTACTAATGACATCGTACACAAAATAGCCGGCTGTTTGAATAAATAAAAAAGCATCCGCCGGTCTGGCGGATGCTCTATCCTTAGTTTTCGTTTAATGTATCTCTTATTTTCCTACAATAACCGGGAATGTTTTCTCGGAAGTTCTTACACCATCATCATAGTAGAACTTAACCATGTACGTACCACCGGGAAGATTGGTCAGATCAACCGGGATCACTCTTCCGAATACAAGACCACTGAAGTTTTGTATCCTTACCAGCTGGCCGCTGGCAGTATATACCCTCATTCCAAGGTAATTATACAGGGTACTGTTGATCCGGATATTAAACCTTCCGTCGTTTGGATTCGGGAATAGGATGACGGCATTATCTGCCAGGCGGACAATACGTTCAGGACAATCCTGCACCCTGGCGACTACAGTACCTGAGCTTGCACAACCAGCAGTATTATTGTAGCTGTAAGTCAGTGTGTATGTACCCACAGCTGTAGCAGGTGGTACAAAATTATTACCGGATATACCAATTCCACTCCAACTGCCGCCTACCGGTGAGGCAGATAAAGCAACTAATGTATCGCTGAGACAGATCCTTGCCGGTAACGGTGTAATTGTTATAGCACTTGGTGTTGAAACGGTTAAGGTAGCAGCACCACTGGATGTGATTGATGAGCAACTGTTATTAGCAATAACCCGGTACCTGAAGCCATTCGATGCAGTGGTAACAGCCGGCACCAGCAGCGAAGCATTATTCGCACCGGCGATATTTGTCCAGGTAGTACCACCATCAGTGCTAACCTGCCATTGGTAGCTTGGTGACACACCTCCGATTACAGCAGTAAATGTGGCATTTGCTCCCTGGCAAACTGTTTGGCTGGCCGGTTGTGTGGTTACAGTTAATGGTTGCAATACAGTAACTACAGCAGTTCCGGCTGGTGATGTACAGGTTGGGGATGCTACTGTTGCAGAATATGTGGTTGTGGCTGTTGGCGATGCATATACGATTGAGGCTAATGTACCGGCAACATATGGAGTGGTGGCGGTAACATTCGTAAATAAACCGGCAGCAGGAGACCATTGTGCACCCGCAATATTGAAGGTGATACTCCAGCTGGTGATTGAACCTCCATCCAGACTCGCATCATCTGTTACAAACAAATTCCAAACTCCGTTCGGGTTACCAGTAAATGATGACAACAACGGTGTTCCTTGTGTAATAGAACCAGGGCCAGGAGCAGGCCAGTTATCTGTTGCGCCACTATTGCTTGGTTTATAGGTCCCTGATGCAGCAGTTCCTGTTGTCATTGCTGCTGCCGCTGCATCATCAAAGACATAATCCCGGTTAGTAATAGCAGATGTACCGCCAACATCCGACATAATTACAACATTTGTATTCGTTGGAGATTGCAGCAAAATGTCAAGATCAACAGGGAATGTATGTGACACTCCATTGAGGGTCACTGATTTTATTGTAACTCCTGATGTTGGTAAACCTGATACGGTAATCGCAGCAGGATACGGGGTTGCATTACCTAATGTAGTAGGTATTGTAATCATACCTGTTGAAGTCACTGTTCTGGTACTTGGGGCAGCAGTTAAAGTAGCAACTCCACCAGGACACAGCGTAATAGCTGATGGAGTAACAACCGGGGCTGCCGGTGTTGCATTCACGGTGGCTGTAGCCGTATTTGTGCAACCTGTAGCAGTGATCGTACCTGTTACAGTATAGGTAGTATTAACGATAGGTGTAGCTGTAACAGTTGCACCTGTCGTTGCGCTTAATCCTGCAGCAGGTGACCAGCTGTAGGTATTTGAAGTACCCGCAGCTGTAAGTGTAACAGGACTGCATTGGTTATTGGGGCTAACTGTTACTACAGGCCTTGGATTAACAGTTACGGTGGCTGTGGCAGAACCGGGTGCAGCACAGGAACCTAAAGCTGCCGTAGCAGTATAAGTAGTGGTTGCAGCAGGGCTGGCATACACAGTGCTGGCAAAAGTACCGGCTGTGTAAGCTGTTGCTCCGTTTGGATCCAGGAATAACCCTGTAACCGGCGTCCATCTTGCTGTACTTACTTCAAAAGTAATACTCCAGCTTGCAATGGAACCTACATCACCACCCGCATCATCTACCACAAACAAACCCCAGTTACCATTCGGGTTACCACTAAAAGATGCAAGAGTAGGTGTGGCCTGGTCTACAGATCCGGGACCGGGGGCAGCCCAGGTATCGGGTGTTCCGAAATTAGTTGGACGATAAGTACCGGTAGCATTAAGAGCTCCATCAGCCATTAATGCAGCCGCGGCATCATCAAATGTATAATTCTGACCAGTCAGATCTGTTCCTCCGCCCACATCTGACATTAATATAACATTAGTTCCTGTTGGGGACTGCAATAATATATCCATATCATCAGGGAATGTGTGTACCACTCCGTTGATAGTTACTGATTTCACCTTCACCCCGGTAGCCGGTAATCCACTAACTGTAATTGAAGAAGGATAAGGATTAGCCGCACCTGAAGTTGTACCCGGAGCTCCAAACGGTACACTGATACTTCCGGTGCTGCTGTACGTGGCCAATACAGGAGCTACCGTTAATGGCTGGTAAGCGCCGGCGCATATTGTGGAGGTTGCCGGTGTAATAACAGGTGGCGCTGGTGTTCCCAACACGGTTACCGTAGCTGAGTTCTGACAGCCTGTTACTGTAATTGTTCCGGTAACTGTATAAGTAGTTGTTGCATTCGGGCTTGCAGTAACTGTTGCTCCTGTTGTTGCACTCAATGCTGTTGCCGGAGACCAGCTATAGGTATTTGAAGAACCGCCTGCTGTAAGAACAACAGGTGCGCAAAGTCCGTTAGGCGCCACGCTGATTGTTGGCAACGGGCTAACTGTTAATGTGACTGCATTGGAGTTGACTGCTGCGCAGAAATTCGTAGCCACACAACGGTAGCTGTTACCACTCAGGGCAAGTCCTGGTGTGGTTAACGTAAGTGTTGCTGTGGTAACACCTGAGTAAGGAGCTGTGTTAGTAAGGTTTACAAAACCACTTCCGTTATTTACCTGCCATTGATAAGTGGGAGTAGGAATACCTGTAGTAGCAACCGTGAATGATGTATTAGATCCTGAACATACTGAGGTGCTTAAAGGTTGCATGGTAAAACTGGGTGAAGTACAGGGTAAATTACAATCTGAACCCGCAACAGAAATCTCATCTATAAAAGCACCAGTATCACCGAAACTGGAATCTGTAGCCCGGCGAAAACGGAAAATAACAATTTGCCCATTAGCGGAAGCAGGCAGGTTAATAGTAGTAGTGACAAAACCACCAGAATTTCCAGACCAGGCCTGACGGCCTGCAATCGGGCTTCCCCACGCCGTACTGATCGTATGAGTGTATGCACCTGCTACAAAAGATCCACCGGCCGTAATAATGTCCTGAAAAGGGCCACCGCCAATTGATATCTCTAATACAAGCCCGTCAAACCCTGCTTCCAGATCATTGCTTCTTCTGAAAGTAATTTGTGCGGCAGGAGATACAATCGGAATCTGGCGTGTGTCAAGCCATTCATCTGATACACAAGTAGCATTATTTGTAAATACAGAATTGGGAGGGCTGTCACTGGTTGTATTGACAGTAGCCCAGGGAAGTGATCCTGTACAGGTAGTAGCCGTTGTGACTATCCAACTGGCAGGTAAGGCTGGAACTGTTACTCCATCAAAATTCTCGCTACAGGGTTGAGCGAAAATATCACTCGTTACAAAAAGAGAAAAAGCAGTAAGAAGAAAAGCATATAACTTTCTCATAAGCACAGTTTGGTGGTTGAAAATATTGACAGAACCCGTCTCAGGTTTCTGCGTGAAAGTTAGGAATTTTTTCCAGCGCAACAACATTTAAAAAGAAAATATTCAGCCTGATAGACGCAGAAACCAGCAACCTTTTTACAGCATATCAGACCGCCTGAACTATCTTCTTTTGAGCCTTCCGGGTATCGTTTTTATCTTAAACGCTTCCGGTCTGCCATGTCTTAAGTGCTCTGTGTACGATAAAGAAAAAGGCGGCTCCTGAAGGAGCCGCCTTTTTCTTTCCGGCAGTATGAAATTACCGGGCTATTACTATACTAAAAGTCCTCTTAACTAAGGTATTACCTTCATCATTATACAAAAAGAGTTGGTAAACCCCTGCTGCAAGGTAAGAAAGGTCAACTGGTACCACCCTGTCATAATACAGACCGCTGAATGATTGTGTATTCACCAATTTCCCATCAGCGGCATACACTCTCATACCCATCCTGGTAAACAAATCCGACCTGATCCGGATACTGAACCTTCCGTCATTCGGGTTGGGATAAACGATAATCGAATTAGGTTGCGCCAGTGTTAAGTGACGTTCCGGGCATTCGTTTACCTGTATAGTGGCTGACTGGGAAGATGTGCAACCAAAACTATTGATGGCTGTATATGTAACCACAGCAGCTCCAACCCCTGCCCGCGAAGGTGTAAATACATTTCCCTGCATTCCGGCACCCGACCAGTTTCCACCGGCAAATGATGTTGTCAGTGTAACAGCCGGATCAGATACACATAAAGCAGGAGTAGCTCCGATTGTAAAAGACGGTAAAGGATAAACAGTCAGTACAGCCGGGTTAGAATTGGCCGTATTACAATTACCGCTAACCACGCAGCGGTAACGGTTGCCATCCATTGCTGATGTTATGGTTGTTAACGAGAGGGTAGCGGTTGTTGCCCCGGTTACATTGTTGTAGGTGGTACCTCCGTCGGAGCTAACCTGCCACTGGTAACCTGTAACGGCCCCGGCAGCTGTGATTGTAAATGTGGCCGCAGTTCCCTGGCATACAGCAGCAGCAGAGGGTTGTGCGGAAACAACAGCAGCAGCAAAAGTGCTCAGCGTTGCAGAACCGGAGTTCAATACCGGTCCGCAGCTTGTAAGTACGCAACGGTACTGATATGTGTTCATATTGGCTGCCACTCCTGTTATGGTTAATGTGGTCGTGGTGGCACCGAAATAGGGAGCCCCATTCGCAATATCAGTAAACCCGCTGCCGGTATTTACCTGCCATTGATAACCCGTGGCGCCGGTTGCAACTACCGAGAAGGTTGTATTACCTGTTGCACAAACCGTACTATTGGCCGGTTGTGTATTGATTGTTGCAGCTGCCGTTACAATAAGCGAAACGCTATTTGAATTGACGGATGAACAGGAATTCGTCATCACACAACGGTACTGGTAACTATTCATTCCTGCGGTAACGCCGGTAATGGTAAGCGTAGCAGTTGTTGCACCGCCATAAGGTGCTGCATTAGTAATATTCGTAAACCCGCTGCCGGTATTTACCTGCCATTGATAACCGATAGCGCCGGTGCCTGTTGCAGCCACAGTATATGTAGCGGTATTACCGGAACAGGTTGTAACACTTGCTGGTTGTGTTGTTACTGTAACAGGTGTGCATATCACTCCGGGTAATATCCTCGTAATAGTATCTGTAACTGACTGCAATGCACTGGATGCATTGAACAGGTTTGACTTTATAGTAACAGCCGGCTCGGTACTGAGTATAATATCATCCACATACCATCCGCCTCCGGCAGGAGCGGTATTATCGTCCGATGCAAACCGGAACCGTATTTTGATGCTCTGACCTGCATAAGCAGAAAGATCAATCAACGTGCGGACGAAAGCGCCGCTGTTACCGGTAAACGCTGACCTGGATGCCAATGCACTTCCTGTTCCCAGCGATCCGTTATACGGGTTCAGTTTCATTTTTGATCCCAGATCACTCCAGCTTGCCCCGCCATTGGTACTTACCTCAACGACACCTCCATCCCAGCCTTCTTCGGTATTATACCGGTGCCAGAAGCTCAGGGTGGTATAAGAAGAAGGCGTGGCATTTAATGTATAACTATTCGTTGTGGCCAATGAGAGATCGGAAGAACCTGTTGAATTCGGGGAGAAGAAAGCATTAGGTGAACTCTGACTTTGTGTGGACGAAGCAGACCATACTGTGGCATTGATGGAAGTGGCGGTCCATGTTGCCGGAATTGACGCTGCTGCCACCGGCTCATTAATATGTTCAACCGGTACAAAATAAGTTCCGGGGTTTACAGTAACTGTAAATGGAAAAGTTTGAGTTTGTCCTGTCGCCAGGTTCACAGGCCCGAATGTTATCGTCCGGTTGCCTGCATTATAGCTTCCCCCGCTTACATAAGTAACATTGGCCGGTAATGTATCGGTGATGAAAAAGTTGGTGATAGGTGAACAAACACCGGCCGTCAGGCTATTTGTGTAGGTAACATTTTGTCCTTCCTGTACCTGGGGCACACTTTGGGTTATGGAGAAAGTACCATTATCCACTGCAAAACTTGGTACCTGGTCTGTTACACTATTGGAAGAACCCTGTGAAGCATTGCGTCCCATTCCTCTTTTGGCAAAAGCCCGCCAGATAGCGCAACTGTACTGTGCTCCAAAGAATAAAGTATCTGCCCTGAGAATGGCATTTCTTGCATCAATAAAACCGGGGCTGCAGGGTTGTAACCGCATCCCTTCTGTTACCAGCTTAAAGGCAATAGCATTACCACCCCCGGCGGCAGGATTAAACAGGTTCGGGTTAATACCAGCCTGCTGAATGATTTCCCAGGTCATTTCCCATAAAGCTGCACACCAGTATTCACCCCTGTCGTGCTGTAAAGAAGGTAAAGTTGCAGAATAAACCCTTGGGTTAATAGCCAGGTCGGTCGAGTAGCGGAATATACGGATACCCTGACCCGTTGTGGGCTGGTTCAGCGCATAAGTACCAATACCGCGGCCGGTTGCCCCGTCCCCGATAGTAGCAGTTGCCCAGTTGGTGGTCACCATCAAAGCATAGTAATCACTCCAGCCCTCACCTGCCTGTTCTGCATTACCAAGACAGGAACTGTTGCCCGGTCCGCCGGTCAGGCGATTGCTGATACCATGTGCAAATTCATGCGAAACGATACTGTTATCAAGATCACCATCACGGTCAGGAATGGGTGCCGTCCATAAATACATCTGCATTCTTGGCCTTGTTCCATCATTGGGGGTGGCAAAGTTGGCATTATTAGTGCCACCGCCATCCTGGGCATCAGCTATCACATAATCATTGCCCAGCCCGCCACGACCCTGGTTATCATTCTGAAAATTACCGGTCTGTTCTGTAAAACCATAGAGATACAGAACATCGTGCATGATATTATTCCAGTAAAATAAGTTGGTGATCGCAAAATTCTGGTTCGCTGTAATTGTAGGCGCCTGTGTATAATCAGGTGTGAAATCAAAAGTGAGGCCTGGTTGTGCGGTAGTTGAAACAGCTGCCCTGTCAATAACCGAATTGGTATTCGCACGGTCTTCCGCTGCCCAGACATTATTACCGCGGGTACTGTCATGATAAGCAGCCCCGTCATTGTGCCATCCCAATGAAGTGGCATTACCTGCTGCCATTGTCCAGGGATCTGTTACTACCTGTGAACCGGTGCCCCCCAGATGGGTCGGACTTTCATAGGGATAAGGAACCACCCGGTAGCTTGCGGAATTGACAACAAAAGGTTTGTATTCCCATTTAAACAACTGGTCTTTTTGAGGAGCCAGGGTATTTTTTTGTTGCAGGCCATGCCCTTTTGCGAAATGCTCAGCGGTTGTATGTTTTCCATCACCCCAATTACAGCTGATCGTCAGGTTCTGTTTACCCAGTACATTACCGCTCATGGCATCAATACGAACCAGCCAGTAATCGGATGAGTTAGCAGGTGTGATAAATACCTGCCAGGCCAGGCGAACACTGCTCTTATCTTCAGCCGGCAGCCATAGTAATTCCGCCGTGATCTTTTCAAAAGCAACACCCAATGTTCCGAATTCATATTTGTGCAGTCCCCCGTTAACCATTGAAGCAACGACAGGTTGTTTCGCAGACAGTTTAGCATCTGCCAGTGTGAGCTGAACAGCCGATTCAGCGGAAATGGCGGGATGCACATCATTCACATTCACTTTTGCTTCCATCTTGCCGATGCGGCTTCCGGCATTGGAAACAAGCTGGTCATTTTTAAAAGCCAGCACCTGCAGTTCATTAAATACAGGAACGCCCTTATAGGTTTGCTGCAGGTATACCATCCGGATATCCTGTCGCCCGTCTATTTTATACGTGTTAGCTATAAAAATGTCGTTGAGATCAGCAGCAGAAAGGCCGATTGCAGTTTTGTTTTTACTGACCAGCTCACGGGCAGCAATAATTTCAGCATCCTGTGCAGCAGCAGTAAGAAAGAAGACAGCCGTAAAAAGACTGAGTACAAGTTTTCTCATGAATACAAACGATTTGGTTGGTAGTGAACGTCCGGGAATTTAAAGGTCCTAAAATAAAGAATATCCCGCCCAAAACGGGGGAAGCTGCTGATAAACGTAAAATATTTCTTTCCTGAAACCGTTTTAGAGCCGGACACGTCTTTTTAAACAATCCCGCCTGATGCAAAAACACGTAGTGAAGCTTCTCGTTGTATTCCTGTTGCTGAGTACCTGGTCTCTTCGTGCCCAAATGATAACCGGGGTGTGGAAGGGGAAGATCAACCGGCAAAAAGTGGAAGTCAAGATCATTCAAAAAGGCGACAGCCTGACCGGCACCTCGTATTACTACGAATCAGCGAATAATTACCGCCGCTATAGTATCAGGGGATATTTCAATAACCAGACCAATGAAGCCATATGGTGGGACGACCAGTTGCTGGAAGAAAAGACAGGACGTCTCAATCTTTCCTCACCCGGCAGGAATGCAATGCTATCCAGCGCTGATTTTAATTGCCCCGGTGATGGCAGGATGATGCTGGATGGTAAAACAGGGAAAAAAGAGGATAACCGTCAAAACGGGGATCTTCATCTTGATAAAGCTGCCGGCCCTTCCTTTGAAGATGAATGGGATTTTGTGATTGATAATTATCTTACAGGAGGGAATGATCCTTTTATTATTGATAGTATCGCTGGCCTTGCTGCTGTTCCTGCTGAGCGACAAACAATCGAAACAGCGCCGGTCAAACCTGCGCCACCGGTGGAGACGGTAAAGACGAAACCAAAGAAACCGGTCACTGAACCAGCACCGGTTCAAAAAGCAGAAGAACCAAAGCCGGTGGTGAAAATCACAGAGCCGGTAAAGCCTCCCACCATTGAAGAAAAATTCAGTACCCGGAAAAAAATACTGACAACAGAAATCCCCGTTACCGGCGACTCGGTTGAACTCCGCTTTTATGATAATGCAGAAATTGACGGGGACTCGATTTCTCTTTTCCTGAATGATAAATTAATCTTTCAGCATATCCGCCTTACGGGCACAGCTTACACCATCAAATTAGCAGTGAGTGAACTGAATGAAACCAATGAGCTGATTATGGTAGCCGAAAACCTCGGATCAATTCCCCCCAACACTTCTTATATGGTAGCCATCGTGGATGATAAACGTTACGAAGCAAGATTAGAAAGTACCGAGGGCAGCAGCGCCATGGTGCGGTTCGTAAAGAAAAGTCCTGTTCCAACAACTCATTAAAGCAGCAGTTCTGCCAGTACTGAAAAATGATCGGAGGCAAAACGGCCATCCCAGGATTGAGAGATCGTGGCATGGCTTGCTACTTTCCAATTCCCCTTCAGGAAAATATAATCGATGGGCTGATCATCTGTTTCTTTGGAACGAAACCCGTTAAAAGTGCCGGTGGGGCCATAATGCGGGGTCGCAGACAATTCCTTTGAATCTGATAAATGAAGCGGGTTGTTTTTATCCATTACCACCTGTATGGGTTCGTCCGTTGGTTTGGCATTAAAATCCCCGGTAATTACAGCAGGTGTAGTACCTGCTATCTCTTTCACTTTTTGCAGTAATAACGAAGCACTTTCTCTTCTCGCCACTTTTCCCATATGATCAAAATGGGTGTTGAAAGCAAAAAATATTTTCTTTGTTTTCCTGTCTTTGAATTTTGCCCAGGTTACTATTCTTGTAATAGCCGCATCCCAGCTTTTACTGCCGGGCACTTCAGGTGTTAATGATAACCAGAACGTATTTGATCCCAGTAGCTGGAGTCTTGTGGTATCATAAAAGATCGCCGAGTATTCACCTTTTGTTTTCCCGTCTTCTCTCCCAACTCCAACGAATTTAAACCGGGGTAAGCGTTGCCCCAGGTCCATCATTTGTTCATGCAAGGCTTCCTGCACACCCAGCAATTCCGCTTTATGAAACAACACCTGCGAAGCCAGTTTATCTTTCCGGTAAGGCCATGCATTCAGGCTGTCAGATGCCACATTCAAACGGATATTGAACGTCATCACATGCAGGGGTTGTTGTGCAAACAACTCAGCTGTCACCATGAGTAAAGCAAGCAGTATTATCTTCTTCATGTGTTAAAAATAGAACAGGTGCAGCAAAACGCCGCACCTGCCTGCCAACTTTATTATTACTTTTTACTTCAGCTTCTTTAATATCTCTTCAATAGCCCTGTCCAATTGCGGGTCCCGGCCATTAAGTTTGTCATCAAAGCTGTTGATCACCGGGATATCCGGCTGCACACCATTCATCTCCAGGTCTTTTCCATCCAGGCTGTAGCAACCCCAGCCCGGCATGCGAACAAAAGAGCCATCTACCAAACCCACCCCGCTGGTAAAAATGATCCAGCGGTAAGTGCCATTACCAATGATGGTTCCCAGTTTTAATGCTTTAAATCCCTGCGAGGTCATTTCTGCATCACTGAGTGATTGTTCATTGATCAGCAGGATAATGGGCTTATCTGCCGGCGCAAAATTGGATTGTGGTGATAATTTCCCTTCCCGGTATTTCCATTGCAGGTAAGTTTTCTGTGAAAGGAATTTTAATACTTCATCATGTACATTACCTCCTGTGTTGTAACGCAGGTCAAAGATCAGTGCATCCTTATTGTTCAGTTCCTGTGTCATATCAATAATGAACTGCTCGAGTTCCGACTGTCCCATATTTTTCATATAACCATAAGCAATTCTTCCTTTCCCTTTTTCATCCACCCTTTTCTGGTTATTGTCTATCCATTCATCATAGAGGTTAGTAAAGATTGAAGATTGCGGATGGATCTTTACCGTGATCACCTGGCCTGCCCGGTCAAAAGTCAGTTCCAGTTCATTATCCAATGATGGCTTTGTGAAATAGTAATTACGGTCTTTGCCTTTATCCACTGCTTCATCATTCACTTTCACCAGTATATCCCCGGCCCTGATATCAATTGATTTTTTTTCAGCTGCCGATCTTTTAACCACATATTTCACTTTATACGGATCGGTATCTTCGAAGATGATCCCCGTTTCCATTGTACGGTTGCTCAGGGTGATTGTTTCATCACTGCCAAAAGAACTAAAGCCCTGGTGAGAAGAGTTTAGTTCACCCAGCATATCGTTTAATAATATCCGCAGGTCTGCCCTGTTGTTCAGATACGGAATAAAGCGCTGGTAATAATCTTTGGTCTTTTTCCAGTTGAGTCCATGGAAGTTTTCATCATAATAGTTCTCTTCCATCTGTGCCCAGGCCTCTTCAAACATCTGGCTGAATTCTTCCGATAGATTCCGGCGGAATGTGTACCCGATATTGATCAGATCAACCTTGTTAGCGTCCAGGTTCAGTTTATTAATATTCCCGTTCAGTAAGACGTATAATTTATCGTTTACCTCGGTAACATTAAAATTGAAACTCAGGTCCGTACCGGCGATTTTTTCTGTTTTGTTTTGTTCAAAAGGCTCGATCACTGTTTTCCATAATGCATTTCTGCCTTCACCGTGGTTGCTCGTGTACAGCACACTGGTTTTCTCTCCTTTCTGGTACACATACTGGAGAAACTGGGCGCCGAAAGATGGGCTCACCTGTTCTAATCTTTCCATAATCCTGTCCAGGTCGATGGTAATAGGTTTGCTGTCACTGTTTGCAGCAGCTGTTACTTTTTTAGAAGTGTCTTTTTTCTCTTCTTTAAACAGCTCGTTGAATTTGTCTATCCGGAACGGCTCATCCAGTTTATCCAATGGCATGCGGTACACTTTTGCATTGGCCATACCAAACGGGTAGGATGGTTTTAAACGCTGTGACGTGAAGAAAATATATTTCCCATCACCCGACCAGAACGGATCAGATTCCGTAACACCTGTATTGGTAATGTTGATGGTCTTATTTTCTTTCAGGTTATGAATAAAGATATCCTGTTCAAAATTCCGCATGGCGGTAAAGAGTACATATTCATCATTGGGCGAAAAACCGGGGTCGCTGTATTGAAAACCCCATATCTCATCCTTTGCCACTGTTTTACTTTGTAGTGTTTTCAGGTCCATCACCCTTACTTCCCCGCGACCGCTTAAGTAAACAGCCTTGTCCCTTTTTTTATTGAAGCTGATGGCCCTGTTATTCATTTTATCGCCGGTTAGTTGCTTCAGGGCGCCGGTTCCGTCCGCCGCTATCGTGTACCAGTTGGTATACCCTTCGAGTGTCTGGTTAAAGAGTAAGGTTTTATTATCACTCATCCATTTGATCTCCCTTGCCCTTTCTGCTGAACCGCGGTTGATCATTTTAATGAATTTCCCTTCGATATCACTGACAAATACCTCACCCCTTGACACAAATGCCAGTTTCTTTCCATCCGGCGAAACATCAAAAGCGGTGATATTGCTCTTTACATCAAAATCTTTTTCCTGCGGCAAAATATTATTACGTATGATCGCAATATCCAGTTTGGTCTCTTTATCCGATTTCACATCATAGAGCCACAACTGGTAATCTTTTTCAAATATGATCTTGCCGCCATTGGCATTGACCACCGGTGTTTTTATGGAAGAAGAAAAGCGGGTCAGCGCTTTTTTCCTGCCATTGTCTATCGTATAAAGATTATACTCCCCGTTGGCCTCGTCCGAAATAAAATAGATATTACCGTTCTTATCAATCGTGGTTGCAAAGTCCTTTCCTTCCCAGTCCGTATATTTCTTATACTGCTTTGTTTTCAGGTTATACGATTGTATATCCGGGTTAAACGGTCCTTTATACCTTTTTCGCTGTACCTGGTTACTGCTTTCCCAGGTATCATTAAAAAATATTTCGCCACTACTGGGATGCTCCACGAGGTTATGATCGTACTGGAAAAAATAGTTCCCGAATACACGAACCGGCGTGCCGCCATCTGCACTCACTTTAAAACCGGCCACCTGTCCCATCCGTCCGCTGTTGAAGTAAATATATTTTGAATCCCAGCTCCAGCTGGTTACTTCATCATTGCTGCTGTGCCAGGTTATTTGTTTTACTTCGCCACCGCTGACCGGCACCACAAACACATCTGCATTACCATATTGTCTTCCCGTAAAAGCGATCCATTTTCCGTCAGGAGAAACCCGGGGATTGCTTTCATAACCCTGCATGGCCGTCAGCCTTGTGGCCTGTTTATCTTTTACGGATGCGGTCCACAGGTCACCTTCAAAACTAAAGATGACGGTTTGGCCATCAGGCGTAAGAGAGGGAGTGGATAAGAAATAAGCTGTTTTTTCCTGCGCCGGCAGCCATAAAGAAGCTGTAATGGCGAGAACAGAGATTATATACTTCATGAAAAGTGGTTTAGAGTTTTCAAATTACACACTAAACCATTGCCGGCATTCACCGCTGGTAAAAAAGCTGGCCGTTGTGACAACCGGGGTGTCTGTTAGCCGTCATTTCAGGTGCAGCTCATAAGAGCCGGTAATATCTTTATTGGTTCTTTTGTCCCAAACCCGGAACTCCACGAGGAAATGATCATAGATTTTATCGATCCTTGAGATTACTACTGTTAAGGATATTTGCCTGGCATCCTCCGCACTCACACCATCCGTATAGGATTCAAAAAGATCATCCCGGTTCAAAAAAGTTTCTCCTTCATTGGTGGACACTTTTTCGGATGCACCCAACAGCACTTTCCCATTCTCTTCCTGCCAGCCGCTGATCTCCAGTTTCAGCCGCACTTTCTTGTCCACATCGGTGATATTATCATTCGAAACCAGCGACCCGTCCTCATCATACACGAGATAAGCTTCCGACACTTTCAGCCCGTTTTCTTTAATGGCAATCCCGTTCCGGAATTTACCGGCTTTCTTTTCAGTTTCTCCTGTTTTGATCTTTACCTCGCAGGATGAAAAAAGAAAGCACAGCGCCAGCAGGGAGTATACAACCGGTTTCATATACGACAGTTTTATTACTACTAATTATATCACCACATTCACCATCTTCCCTTTCACAAAAATGAATTTTTTAACCGGCTTGCCTTCAATCCATTTCTGCACCACTTCATTAGCCAGTACTAATTTCTCCACTTCTTCCTGCGTGGCATCCAGTGCTATATCCATCGTGGTCCTTGTTTTGCCATTGATGGACACCGGGTATTCCTTGCTGCTTTCCGTTACATACTTTGCTTCAAATTTCGGGTAGCCGGCATCCAGGATGCTGCCGCTGTTGCCCAACTGCGACCAGAGTTCTTCTGCAATATGCGGCGCATACGGTGTAAGCAGGATGAGCAATTGTTCCAGTACTTCTTTTTTATGGCATTTCAGATCGGTGAGCTCATTTACGGCGATCATAAAACCACTGACACCAGTATTGAAACTGAAGCGTTCGGTTACTTCTTCAATCTGTTTGATGGTTTTGTGCAATACTTTCAACTCGGCATCCGTAGGAGCCTCTCCCCCCGCCCTCTCCGCAGGAGAGGGAGCTGTGGTCGTCCAGATTGGCCCTTTCACTTCATCATTGAACAAACGCCAGAGTTTTTTCAAAAAGCGGTGCACCCCTTCAATACCCTTGGTATCCCAGGGCTTGCTCATTTCCACCGGGCCGAGGAACATTTCATACATGCGGAAGGTGTCGGCGCCGTATTTAGCCACTAATACATCCGGATTAACCGTGTTGTATTTTGACTTGGACATTTTTTCTACTTCGGAGCCGCAGATATATTTACCGTCTTCCAAAATAAATTCTGCGTTTTCATACTCAGATCTTGATTTTCTAAACGCTTGTATATCTAACTCAAATCCATCGACAATATTTACATCAACATGAATTGGAGCAAATGACCATTGTGTTATTCGAGAATTCTCTTTAAGCAATGGAAATCTTTCAGGATAATTAGCAATAATCAAGGCTTTAATCTCATTATAAGTAGATATATCTTCATTTATATTAATTCTCTCATACCAATACTTTGAAATAAATACTGTTGCTAACAAAGTATTTTCTTCATAAAAAATATCTCCACTTAATCCTTTTGAATACATAAGAAGTCGATACACAAACCGACTACTCCCCTGTATCATCCCCTGGTTCACCAATCGTTTATAAGGTTCCTCATGCCCGATATAACCGAGATCAAACAATACTTTGGTCCACATGCGGCTGTATAACAAATGGCCTACGGCATGTTCGGTGCCGCCGATATACAGGTCCACCTGGTTCCAGTAATCCGATAATTTCCGGTCGCAAAATGTTTCGGCATTATGCGGGTCCATATACCGTAAAAAATACCAGGAAGAACCGGCATAGCCGGGCATGGTGCTGGTTTCAAGCCCGCCAATATCTGCCCCAAACTGGTTGATCCAGTCCGGGATATTGGCTAAAGGCCCCTGGCCTTCGGGCCCGGGTTTATAGCTTTCCACATGCGGTAACTGTAACGGCAATTCTTTTTCATCTAACGGACACGCAATTCCATTTTTCCAGGCAATCGGGAAAGGCTCACCCCAGTAACGCTGGCGGCTGAAACCGGCATCCCGCATTTTATAATTCACCTGCCGCTTGCCGATACCCA
The DNA here is from genome assembly GCA_002400415.1 of Chitinophagaceae bacterium UBA4411. Taxonomy (GTDB): domain Bacteria; phylum Bacteroidota; class Bacteroidia; order Chitinophagales; family Chitinophagaceae; genus CADEDV01. The sequence continues at coordinate 166,328 of DGQP01000005.1, read as the reverse complement.
GTTCTTCAATTTTATTAATGGCCACACCAATCGCATCTTTCATCAGCAGGCCATTTAAAAAACCGCTGTTTTGCAGGGTCGCTTCCTTGGTGGGGTTGGCTTCTTCGCCATTGAAATGTTCACCAATGATATTGGTGACGGGTATATTAAAATGCTGGGCGAAGGCAAAGTCACGTTGGTCACCACAGGGCACGGCCATGATAGCCCCGGTGCCATAACCGGCGAGTACATATTCAGCGATCCAGATAGGTATCTGCCGGCCATCAAAAGGATTAACAGCATAGGAACCGGTAAAACAACCGGTGATCTGTTTTACTTCGGACTGGCGTTCCCGGTCGCTCCTGCTTTTTACATAGTGCAGGTATTGATCAATCGCTTCTTTTTGTTCAGGCGTTGTTATTTCGGTCACCAATTCATGTTCCGGCGCCACTACCATAAAATCAACACCAAAAATGGTATCGGGCCTCGTGGTATACACCGTGAGTTTTTTGGCATGGCCTTTTATTTCAAAGTCCATTTCGGCTCCCTGGCTTTTACCGATCCAGTTGCGCTGCATTTCCTTCATGCTGTCGCTGAAGTCAACCGTTTCCAGCCCTTCCAGCAAACGGTCTGCATAGGCCGTAATGCGCAGATACCATTGCCGCATTTTCTTTTTCTCCACCGGGAAACCACCTCTTTCACTTACGCCGTTCACCACTTCATCATTCGCCAGTACCGTACCCAGCGCTTCGCACCAGTTTACTTCACCGTATTTGCTGAAAGCAAGGCGATGGTTCATTAAAATATCCTGTTGTGTTTTTTCGTCATACTGCTTCCATTCGTCAGCCGTAAATGGAGAATGGAGAATGGAGAATGGGGATGAACCCTCCGTTTCAAACTGTTTTACTAACTCTGCAATCGGTTTTGCCTTATTCTCCTTCTTATCATAATAGCTGTTGAACAGTTGCAAAAATATCCATTGCGTCCATTTGTAATAGTTAGGATCGCTGGTTTGCACTTCGCGGCTCCAGTCGTAGCAAAAGCCGATATTATCCAATTGTGATTTGAAGGTGGCAATATTTTTCTTCGTGGTCTCAGCCGGGTGCTGGCCCGTATCAAGTGCGTATTGTTCGGCAGGCAAACCAAAACTGTCGAAGCCCATCGGGTGCAGCACATTAAATCCTTTCAGTCTTTTGTAGCGGCTGTAAATATCCGAAGCGATATAGCCCAGCGGGTGGCCCACATGCAGCCCGGCCCCGCTCGGGTACGGGAACATATCGAGCACATAGTATTTGGGCCTGCTGAAATCGTTGGTCACCTTATAGGCACCGGATGTTTTCCATTGTTCCTGCCATTTCTTTTCAATATCCCTGAATTGGTATTCCATGCCCCCAACCCCCGCCTGTCCGGCAGGCAGGCCTGAAGGGGTGCTGCTAACATTTCCTTTTTTACCTTCTGTACTCATTTTATGATATGCTGTTATTATGCGTTACCAGGTTACTGTTCGTTGCTCATCTTCGTTGCGTCGCACCCTTCACCGGCTGGTTCGCTACTCATCTTTTATTTTACCAGCTGAGTAGCAAGAATACCATTATCGTATCCGGCGATGAGCAGGGTTACCGGAGCTGGCTAAAAATTCTTTAACAATATCTTTCCCACAGCTGGCAATATGAGCCTGTGGCAATCGTTTAACCTACCTGCGGCAGGCAAGATGGGCGGCAAAAATACTGATTGTAGCCCTTAAACTGCTATTTTTGCTGCAACCCGTAAAATTCAAAATTCTATCGCATGTCTCAATCAGGAAAGGCTTCTATCAAACGTGGTAAACCCTCCTATTTTATGTCCATCCTGGGGGTAACGCTGGTGCTGTTCTTCTTAGGCGTGATCGGGTGGCTGGTGATCAATGCCAATAAGATCGTCAAGAATTTAAAGGATGATGTAACCGTGAGTGCCTACCTGCGGGGCGACCTGAACCCCAAGGACAGTGTGGCACTGGTGACCTACCTCGGCGCCCAACCCTATATCAAAAACTATGTGTATGTGACCAAGGAGATGGCAAAAGAAAAATACCTGAAAGACGGTAACGAAGGCTGGGACAAGATCCTGACCGAAAACCCCCTCCCCAACAGCATTGACTTTAAAGTAATGGAAGAGTACCTGAATACTGATTCACTGAAGGCTATCCGGACCGACCTGGAGCAGCAGACTTATGTGAGTGAAGTAGCCTACCCCGAAGCTGTGGTGGGCAAGATGAATGAGAATCTTAAAACAGCAAGCATCATTTTCCTGGCCATTGCAATTCTTATGACGATTGTGGTAATCGTCCTGATCGATAATACCATCAAACTGGCCATGTTCAGTAACCGTTTCCTGATAAAAACCATGCAGATGGTGGGAGCCACCCGCTGGTTCATTGCCAAACCCATGAATGTGAGAGCCATTATTAACGGGGCCATCAGCGGTGTAATTGCCGTAGTGGCCATCTGGTTCCTGGTGATGGTGGCTGAAAAATACATTCCCTGGATGAAAGCTGCCCATGATAATACCAGCCTGTTCATTCTTTTCGCCGGCCTTATTTTTATCGGTATCTGCATCACAGTATTCAGTACCCACCGCAGTGTGCTGAAGTATTTGCGGATGAAGCTGGATGATTTGTATTAGAGAAGACCACGGACGACAGACGATGGACCACAGACAGCAGTAGTGAACGNNTTTCCTATATCGCTAACTCAAAAACAGACCACGAGACGATAGACCGCAGACAGCAGTAGTGAACGCCTATGGACTATTGACCATCGACTATGGACTTTTCCTTATATTGCAGACCCAAAAACGCATGAAATGAGTGATAAGCAGGCAACGCCTTCCATGTTTACCAAAGAAAATTATTTATGGATGCTGGTCGGCATCGTGGTGATCGCCATCGGCATGTTCCTGATGTCGGGCGGAAAGAGTACTGACCCGGCTGTATTTAATGAAAAAGAAGTGTACAGCAGCACCCGCATCACCGTGGCCCCGATCCTGATCCTGGCGGGGCTGGTGATCGAGATTTTTGCGATCTTCAAAAAACCGAAAGCAGCTAATTAATGATACGGTTACAAACCTGTTGAAAAGCGATGGATCCTTCATCGCTTTTTTATTATCAAATAGTTCCTAACTTGTTTACCTGTTTAAATTATATCCATGGGCATCGTTGAAGCAGTCGTCATCGCCATCGTAGAAGGGTTAACAGAGTTTCTTCCCGTTTCCTCCACGGGTCATATGATCATCACCAGTTCACTGCTGGGTATTCACAAAGATGAATTCACCAAGCTGTTCGAGGTGGCTATTCAGTTTGGAGCTATCCTGGCTGTGGTGGTGTTGTACTGGAGAAAATTTATTGAGTTCCACCGCTGGCAGTTTTATGTGAAGCTGATCGTGGGTGTGATCCCTGCCCTGGCCCTGGGTTTTTTATTTTCTGATAAGATTGATGCCTTGCTGGAGAGCCCGGCCACGGTTGCGGTTTCCCTGCTGGTGGGTGGTATTGTATTACTATTCGTTGATAAGATATTCAATAAACACTCCATAGAATCTGATGACCAGGTCACTTATCCAAAAGCATTTATGGTGGGTCTCTGGCAAACCATTGCCATGGTACCCGGCGTCAGCCGCAGCGCTGCCACCATCATCGGGGGTATGCAGCAGAAATTTACCCGGCATTTAGCGGCCGAGTTTTCCTTTTTCCTTGCTGTGCCAACCATGTTTGCCGCAACTGCTTATTCCCTGGTTCTAAAAAAATGGGAAGCAGGGGGTGTGGTCCGGAAAGGCTACGAGATCATTTTGTCAACCCGGGAGAATACGATTGCTTTCATCATTGGTAATGTTGTCGCTTTTGTGGTGGCCATGCTGGCCATCCGTTTCTTCATCAATTACCTGAAAGTATATGGTTTTAAAGTGTTTGGTATTTACCGCATCATCGCCGGCATCCTCCTGCTGATCCTGCTGGCCATGGGTGTTATTGAGGGTTAAATGATTAATTCGTTGCTTATCCTTAATTTCAGTCACTTAATTATTGCGTATGCAAACGGCTCCGAAAAAAGTAGTGAATGCCTGGGCCATGTACGACTGGGCCAATTCGGCGTATAACCTTGTTATTACTTCCACCATCTTCCCGGCTTATTTTGAAGCCATTGCTGTTGATGATAAAGCAACATCCAAAACAGCGGTCACCTTCCTGGGGCGGCATTTTGAAAACACCGCACTTTATAATTATGCCCTTGCATTTGCCATGCTGATCGTGGCCGTTATATCCCCGCTGCTTTCTTCTATTGCCGATTATAAAGGCAATAAGAAAAATTTTATGCAGTTTTTTATGACGATCGGAAGCATCGCCTGCGCCTCCATGTTCTTTTTTGAAAAAAATACACTGCTGGTAGGAGTATTATCGATGATCGTTGCCTGTGTGGGTTTCTGGGGCAGTCTTGTTTTTTATAATTCTTTTCTCCCTGAAATAGCAGCACCCGAGGACCGTGACCGTATCAGCGCCAAAGGATTTACTTATGGTTATATCGGCAGTGTTCTGCTGCAGATCATTTGTTTCATTTTTGTTTTCTTTCCCGGTATCCTTGGCGGCGATAAAGATTCCACCATCCAGTTCCGGACTTCTTTTCTCCTCGTTGGCATCTGGTGGTGGGGCTTTGGCCAATATTCATTACGCCGTTTGCCCAAGCCTGTTCCGGCAGGCAGTGGCGACCTGCAGCACCAGATCCTGTCAAAAGGGTATAAGGAATTACGGAAAGTGTGGAACCAGCTTACCCACCTGCCACCGTTAAAACGCTTTCTTGCCGCCTTCTTCTTTTATAATATGGGTGTGCAAACCGTGATGCTGGTGGCGGCTTTATATGGTAAAAGTGAATTAGAGATACCGACGGATAACCTGATTATCGCTATCATCCTGATACAACTGATCGCTATACCCGGCGCCTATACAATTTCCTGGCTATCGTCTAAGATCGGGAATATCAAAACACTGATATCAATCGTGCTACTCTGGATACTGCTTTGTTATATCGGTTATTTATTACCTGTGGGCGGTATCTATGAATTCTATGGACTGGCGGCTTCCGTTGGTTTTGTTATGGGTGGTATACAGTCACTCAGCCGTTCCACCTATGCCAAGCTAATGCCGGAAACAAAAGACACGGCTTCCTTTTTCAGCTTTTATGATGTGACCGAAAAAGTGGCTGCGGTGATCGGTATTTTCAGCTTTGGTTTTATCAATGAGCTCACCGGTTCGCAGCGAAGCTCTGTACTGGCCCTGATGACATTTTTTATTATTGGTTTATTGTTGCTGCTTTACGCAGCAGCCTTAAAAAAGAAACCTGCATGAAACTCTATACGATCAACACCGGCTATTTCAAATTAGACGGCGGCGCCATGTTTGGCGTGGTACCCAAAACCATCTGGAACAAGATCAACCCGGCTGATGAAAATAATTTATGCTCCTGGGCCCTTCGTTGTTTACTGATCGAAGAAGGTAACCGTCTTATACTCGTGGATAATGGCAACGGCGATAAACAGGATGCAAAATTCTTCAGTCATTATCACCTGCATGGGGATGACAGTTTAGATAAATCATTAGCGAAATATGGTTTTCACCGCGATGATATCACGGATGTTTTTTTAACCCATTTGCATTTTGATCATTGTGGCGGTTCTATTGTCCGGGAGAGAGACAAACTGGTGCCGGCTTTTAAGAACGCTCAATTCTGGAGTAATAAAGAACACTGGGACTGGGCTGTCTACCCCAATGAAAGAGAGAAAGCCTCGTTCCTGAAGGAAAATATTTTACCGATTGAAGAAAGCGGTCGGCTGAAATTTGTTGAGACTGCAGGAATGAAAGATGGGAAACTCGGTGAGACCCCGTTTGCAGAAAATACCAGCATTCGTTTTGTCAGTGGTCATACACAGGCGATGATGCTGCCACAGGTACAGTATAAAAACAGGACCATCGTATTTATGGCCGACCTGTTACCCTCCCAGGGGCATATCCCCTTGCCCTATATCATGGGCTATGATATGTTTCCGCTGACGACCTTGAATGAAAAGAAATCATTCCTGAAAGAAGCGTTGGAAAATGATTATGTACTTTTCTTTGAACATGACCCGGTCTATGAATGCTGCACCCTGCAACAAACGGAGAGGGGGATAAGGCCGAAGGATTTTTTTAAGCTGGAGGAAATTTGAATAGCCTTTTTATGCTGGTTCGGAAAACCATTTGCACATATTAAACTGTCTGGTTTTCAGGGATACTTACAAAGACAGGCACCACGTTTCAGAACGACAATGGATATGATACAACACCGATATAAAGTACTTATTTTTTGCTTAGCTCTTTTAAGCTCGGTAATAGTTTACGGACAGACAACCTTTACCATTATTGGAACTGGTGATAAAATACGTAATGGTGACACATTATATCTTTCCTATAAAGAGAAGGATAAATATATTTTGGAAAGGACAGCCGCCATCGACAAGAAATTTACTTTCAGCGGTTCAGTTAAAGAGCCTTTAAAAGCACAGATTTACCGTAACGAAAATCCAGAGAAAGTAAATATTATTACTGAAAGTGTTGATATATATTTAGAACCAGGTGTAATTAAAATAAACAGCCCAGATACTCTGACAGGAGCGGTTATTAGCGGAACTGGTTTAAATGACACTCTGCAATTATTACAAAGTCAGCTTACAAGCCTGATAAAAAAGAGAAGGGGAATTAAAGACCCCGATTCTTTTACAGAAGAAGAAAAAAGAGACACTGCATTAGTCAATCATAACAAAAGAGAGCTTGAAGATATTTTTTATAACATCGTAGATACTGAATTGGCGTTTGCAAAAAAGCATCCTGATTCATACGTCAGCTTAGATATACTTGCTAACAGATCACGAATTAACACCTATATTGACAAAGTAGCATCAATATATGATCATCTTGCTGAAAACTTAAAACAAACAGCACAAGGAAATATTATAAATAACAGGATTAAGAAGAAGCACCAGGTAGTGGCTGGAATGAAAGCAATTGATTTTTCTATGAAAGACACTAACGGCAAAATAATTAACTTGTCTTCCTTCAACGGTAAATATGTTCTTTTAGATTTTTGGGCTTCCTGGTGCGGACCGTGCCGTGAAGAACACCCCAATCTTATCAATATTTACCAGAACTATAAGCATAAAGATTTTACAATTCTTAGTGTGTCAATTGACACAGACGAAGAAAAATGGATAAAAGCAATCGCCAAAGACAAACTCTTATGGCCACAGGTATCAGATTTGAACGGAGACAAAGGCGAAGTTTATTTAAAGTACGGTATAACATCAATTCCTGCAAATTTTCTGATTGACCCTAACGGAATAGTTATTGCTAAAGACCTAAAGGGAGACGCACTAAAAGACAAATTCTCAAAAATATTTACAATTCAATAATCTTGAATTGGCGAGACAAAGAGTGTACCGCTATCAAGCTGGCCTTATGCTTTTAACCTGTATTATACTACATTAACAAAACCTGACGGTAATTTCAGCAAAGACATCTACAACGCCTTATTATTATCAAAAGAGTTATCCGGGCCTGATTCTTTTTTTGTACTCCTTACGCTTCTTCAGAATAAAAGGTCGGGGAATAGTTATATAAATAGATTAGAGGAATTTGAACACTCGTAATCAGCCGTATAATATAATGCCTACTGGCCGTGTTGGTTCTCATTGCATTTATCCTGCACATGCACAGCACATCCCGTAAGTTTTTACCACCCCGTTATAGATCCTTGACTTGCCCTGTATGCCAGCTGTGGACCCTGCGTACTAAAACTTGCAGCATTCTGCTGCTGATTCTTTATTTTCTCCTGATCAGCGATGTCAGCGGGTGGCGCAGGTTCTCGTGGCTCATCATATCGATTTTTACTTTTCCCACCACCAGTGGGCTTTCGATACGGACCGGTATATGGTTGGCATCATCCGTTACCCATACGGTCATCTTTTCTCCACCATCAAAGATCTGCCCTTTCAGCAGGAGCGGCTTTATCTTGATGGCATTGAACTTACCGTATTTGGTCTTGATGGTTTCCCTGCCTACGTAACGGATATACATATTAAAGACCTCGTTATCGAGGAACATGGAAAAAGGAATCCTGTCATCGGGTTGCAATTTGGAAAAATCAACATTACGGGCATAGTACATGGAGCTCATCACATCCTGCACGCAGGCCGGCACTTTAAATACACCATCGGTGGCAACAGCCGTATTGGCTGTTTTATTAAATGTAATGTTCTGGTATTTTTTATAGCCGCCTTCATTCACGTTCCTGACAAATTTTAACGGCTGCATGGTGGCAGTATCAATATAGGTCTCGTATTTATCCCGCACTTTATAGATCCAGTCGTAGGATGAATTGGTCTTTCCTTCACCGGTAACATGATACACCGGGCGGTTGTTAAAGGTTTCCAGTTCACTGGAGAAAGTGGCGTTGCCTGCATTCACATAAATACCGGCCACAGCATAGTACACTGTAAAAGTGACTTTCTCTCCCACATTGAAAGATTTATTCTCAATCCCGCAAAATTCATTGTAGGGCGCCTCAGCCTCCGTTGAAAAACTGAACAATCCCAGTAATAATGGCGCAAAAAATTTAAGTCCTTTCATTTTTATTCGTAAAAATTTTTTTAATACTCAATATCAGTAAGCTTCCCGCAACAGCAGGCACAATCAGGTTCACCAGCCATACCGTCATCGATGTCATCCAGATCCCGAGACTATTAACACTGAACAAGCCGATCAGTTTAATTCCCACTTCACCTCTCAGCCCCAGTTCAGCGATGGCAAAGGTCGGTATCACGGCCATCACCAGAAAAGAAACACTCACTGTCCAAAAAGCCGGCCACCACCCGATCTCCACGTCAAATAAACGAAACAGCAGGTAATACTGTGTGATAAATACTACAAACCGCAACGCTGATAATGACAATAACCGCCATAGTAAAGTTGCATTGAAATCTTCCAAAGCCTTTACCAGGTAAGCAAAACGACTGCTTCCGGGTAAACGATCCACCCAGCGGGTCAGCCATGCTAATCGGAAATAAAATAGTGTTAAAACTACCAGCACAGCTATCACTCCGTAAATGATCACCAGCATCCAGATTGAACTGACAAAGCCTCCCGCTTCAAGCTGCTGCCGGAGCAGGATCAGCCCGGTGCACCCCATCAGTAAGGTTATGATCAGCTGGCTGATACTACCCACGATGGTAATAGAAATTGTCTTCAACCTGTTGCCCTCCTCCATATATAACACCCGGCCAAGGTATTCCCCTACCCGGTTAGGTGTACTTACTGAAAAAGAGACACCGGAGAGCACAGCCTTGAAGGCTTTGATAAAGCTAACCTGCTGAATGGGCTGAACGGATATTTTCCATTTTACAGCTTCGACAGACCAGTTGACAATCATTAACAGGACAGCCGCCACAAGGTTCCATGCCTGCGGGCTATTGAAAGAAGCGACAATGCCCTGCCATGCTTTTTCCAAATCGGGTTGTTGCTTTATCTGCCTGTAAACAGACCAGGATAACCAGATAAAAAGCAGCGGTCCGAGGAAGTAATTGACAAAGAGTTTGATATTTTTGTTCAGTTTCATTCACCAGCTGCCGTCCGGCAGATCATGTAAAAATAGTATCCCATTTGCAAAAGCCTGCTAAAATAATCCTCGGCATTGACCCCGGCACCTTATTGATGGGTTATGGCATCATTGAAGTACAGGGCAGCCAGGTAAAGATGAAAGAAATGCAGGTATTGAAATTATCCGGAAAAAAAGATAACCATGAACGCCTGCAGCTGATCCACCAGAAAGTAGAAGAGGTTATCAGAAAATTCAGACCGCACGAATTTGCGATTGAAGCGCCATTTTTTGGCAAGAACGTACAAAGTATGCTGAAATTAGGAAGGGCGCAGGGTGTGGCCATTGCCGCTGCCATGAGTGCCGGTATTCCTGTAACCGAATATTCTCCGAAAAAAGTAAAACAGTCCGTGACCGGCAATGGCAATGCTGATAAAGTGCAGGTGTGGAAAATGCTGAAGCAAATACTGTTCTTAAAAGAAGAGCCTGTTTCGTATGATGCCACAGATGCCCTGGCCGTAGCCCTGTGCCATCACCTGCAAATGAATTCCGTATTGGGAAAAACAGGGAAAGGATTAAAAGGCTGGGAAGATTTTATTAAACAGAACCCCCAACGTTTACTTAAGAAATAATCAGAGCTGTGCTGTTATTTTCTCCTGCACTTTCTTCAAACTCTCTGCTGATGCCTGTGGTTTGGCCTGTGTAAAATTCAGGTCGTTGGCAGAATTGATGGGAATAAGATGAATATGTGCATGCGGAACTTCCAGGCCAATCACGCTGATGCCGCAACGGTTACAGTCAAATGCTTTTTCAATGGCTTTGGCAACCGGCTGTGCAAAAACAAGCATTTCCTGCAAATAAGAAGCCGGTAAATCGAAAAGATTATCCACTTCGGTTTTAGGAACCACCAGCACATGCCCTTCCCTCAAGGGGAATATATCCAGGAAGGCAAAGAATTTTTCATTTTCCGCAATTTTATACGATGGGATATCGCCTGCAATGATTTTGGAGAATATTGTCATAGCACCTGTTTTTTCAGACCAATAGGAAAGTAAATAATATCTCAGTTTTTTGAACACCTGCAAAGCTATGCCGTTTCAGAAAATAAAAAGCCGTTGCATCAGCAACGGCCTTAAAACTTAATGACAGTTTTTTATGCAGTAATACTTTCAATTTTAAATTTAAGGATACCGGCAGGAGCCTGCACTTCTGCTGTTTCCCCGGCTTGTTTACCCAATATCCCCTTGCCGATTGGTGAAGTAACAGAAATTTTTCCGGCTTTCAGGTCGGCTTCCTGTTCACCCACGATCTGGTAAGTGACCTGCTTTTTGGTATTCAGGTTGGTCAGTGTAACTTTTGTAAGTATTGATACTTTGCTGGTATCAATACTTGATTCATCCAGCACCCTCACATTGGCCATTACTCCTTCCATAGCAGCGATCTTTGCTTCCAGGATGCCCTGCGCCTCTTTGGCTGCATCGTATTCGGCATTCTCCTTCAAATCACCCTTTTCCCTCGCTTCAGCAATTGCACGGCTGGCAGCAGGACGGTCCACCGATTTCATCCGCTGAAGCTCTGCCTTCATCTGCTCCAGGGTGTCTTTTGTTACATACTGTAAACCACTCATAATCCCCTCCTTTTTTCATTAAACAGAAAAAAATAACAACGCCCCGACAGAATGACTGTGAAGCGTTGCACTAATTAGTACAAATATAGAAAATTTATTCCGGAACAAACAATAAGAAACTCTTTCTTATAGCTTGTAAAGAATGTTAAAATGGCCGCGGCTGCTTAAAGTCAGAGTTTCCCGCCCGCCTGTAATTTCTGTAATAATACTTCTGCCATTTTCAGGTAGGCTTCATGGCTGTAGCCGGCGATATGCGGGGTGATAATTACATTTGGAAAGGCCAGTAATGTTTCTAACTGTTCTTTCTCCTGTTTTGTATAGGTATCCAGCTGTTCATTTTCCAGGACATCCAATCCGGCTGCAGTGATCTTCTGCTTATTCAATGCCTCTGTCAATGCAGCCAGGCTGATCACTTTACCTCTTGATGTATTGAGTAGATAAGGTTTACGTTCCAGTGCATTAAAAAAAATATCATTTGCCATATACTTAGTTTCTTCCGTCAGCGGCACATGAAAACTGATCACATCGGCATAACGGCATAGCTGTTCCAGGTTCGCTTCTTTAACATGACCAGCCCCAAAGCCAAAATTGTACTTATCGTATGCCAGTATGGTTACATTAAAAGGCGAAAGCAATCTTGCAAAGCTGCTGCCTGTATTTCCGTAACCAATAATACCTACCGTTTTCCCGGTTAGTTCTGTTCCCCGGTTCTCATTCCGCAACCATAGTCCTTGTTTCACCTCCTGGTGAGCTGCAGAAATATTATTCATCAGGTTGAGTAAAAGGCCCAATGTGTGTTCTGCCACCGCATTCCTGTTGCCCTCCGGGCTGCTGACACAAAAAATACCTTTTGATTCCGCATAGGGTATGTCGATCAGTTCAAGACCGCTGCCCAGCCTGCCGATCCATTTTAACTGAACAGCCTTATCCAATAGTGCTTTATCCACTTTGATTCTTGTCGTTAGTACCAGCCCCACAGCATCCCCGATGGAGGAAAACAGTTCTTCGTATGTAATAACAGGATTATACAACACTTCAAACCCGGTGTTTTTTAATTGCTCCATTAAATAAGAATGTGCCCCGCCTGTTATAATTACTTTCTTCATCGCATTTTAAATGTTAATTCAGCAAATTGCAGCACGGTCAGTTGCTCTGCTCTCTTAGTAAACAACTCATCTTCCAAAACAGTTGCATCAAATAGCCCTCTTACAGCATTGCGCAGGGTTTTCCTGCGCTGGTTGAACGCCGTTTTTACCAGCAGGAAAAAATCTTTTTCACTTTTCATGGCAGGTATTTCTTTTCCGGGCAGCATCCTGATCACCCCGCTTTTTACTTTGGGTGGCGGCTGAAAACATTGTTCATGTACATCAAATAAATATTCCACTTCGAAGAAAGCCTGTATAAGCACACTTAATACACCATACGTTTTATTCCCTTCCTTTGCTGCCACACGCTGTGCCACTTCTTTTTGGAACATCCCCACCATGCATTCCACTTCTTCTCTCCAGTCTAATAATTTAAAAAGTATCTGGGTGGAGATATTGTAGGGAAAATTTCCAACAACGGTAAACCGGCCTGTAAATGGTTTTTCAATATCCAGGAAACTCTGGTGAATGATCTTCCCTTTAATGGAGGGATATGTTTTCTCCAGGTATTCCACTTTCTCCTCATCCAGTTCCACAGCTTTGAAATCAATGTTCTCTATCTGCAACAGGTATTTTGTCAATGCACCAGCACCCGGGCCAACTTCCAGTAATTGTGAAAAAGGGTTTTCCTGCAGCGAAGTGATGATCTTACGGCATATATTTTCATCCCTGAGGAAGTGCTGGCCCAGTGATTTTTTTAGCGTGTACATTATTGCAAATGTAGTGGTAACAGCGGATTGGCTAAAAAATGAATGAGCCACAGAAGCAGCTCATTCATTTAACCAATTTATTACCGGCATCTCTTACCAGAATCGGTTCATTTAAGTACATTGAATTTCTTTGAAAAAACCTGGTCGCCGGTTGTGAACCGCAGGTAATATACACCGCTTGCAAGATTATTCAATTGATGCAACCGGAGTACCGAAGCACCTGCCATGATCATTTCTTTGTGATGATAAATCACCCGGCCTCCTGCATCAATTATAACAATCCCGGCCTCTGTAGTCTCAGAACAAACTATGGAAAGCTGAACATGATCTTTTACCGGGTTCGGCGCTACTGTTATACCGGTGATGTTCTTAGCTTTCCGCCTGACGGCAACAATAGCACCGTCAGTTGATCTTCCGCTGCGCAATACTGTTTTAAGTCTGTAGTAAATAATATCTGAAGCAACTGCTGAAATATCGTCCACTTCAGCATATGATTCAGTTTCGTTAACAACAGCTCTGCCGGGTACTGATAACACACCTGTAAAACTAATCCCCTCTGTACTTCTTTCTATCACAAAATGATCAACCTCCTGCCTGCATACCAATTTCCAGTCAAGCAGTACCTGCTGCTGATGCAATACAGCTTTGAAGCTGATTATATCACAATTCAGCGCATACCAGATACAACGCCAGTCCCTTTCTGAAGGACAACCAAGGCCTGATGCAATTGCCGTATGTTGCACCATTGTAACAGATCCCGGAGTGGCATCACCATTGATCGTCCCGCCATTACCCATATAAGCCGATGTAGCTTCTGCACTTGAATTATTATTATCAAACCTGTCATCCAGGCCATCCCCGTCTGTATCAATGCCTGTGAGCGTCACATTATCATCAGGCAGGCCATTCAGGTTAAAGTCATTCCCTTCAACCCTGTCTGGTATACCATCACTGTCGGTATCTGTATCGAGGTAATCGGGGATGGTGTCGCCATCATAATCGTAAACCGAAATACCTTTCCCGCCAAATCCGTCAAAATTATCATAGCTGTTATCTATACCGTCTCCGTCTGTATCTGCGCCTGAAGGTAAAAGATAACCAAGAGTTGAGAGTCCTTCCACGTTGTCGGGTATACCATCATCATCTGAATCAATATCATAAGGATTGGTTCTTCCTGTTCCATCCGTGTTGGGTATAATCAGTGATAGTAGTGCACTAAGTGCCGTGTTACGTCCATCAGCATTAATAGCTCCGTCCACCCGGCCATTATTATCTGCATCAGTGAACTGTGCTTCTTTCACATCTGTGATACCATCACCATCACTGTCCAGGTCGTAAGGATTGGCCCGGCTATCCCCGTCCATATTCTTATACGGATATGAATCAGCCCGGCCATTATTATCTGCATCAGTCCCCGTCTTTAATAAGGCATTAGCAGCATTCTCCGCAATACCATCATTACCCACGTCTCCATCCACATTATCGCTAAAACCGTCCCCATCGCTGTCTGTATAGCCGTCAATTTTCCCATCGTTGTCAATATCGGCTCCAAAAGCTTCCATTGTATCAGGAATACCATCATTGTCACTATCCAGGTCAAAATAATTAGGGATACCATCTCCATCCAGGTCGGGCAAAGCCAGTCCGCTTCCTGAAGCATTTTTTCCGGTATTATTCGCATCCACATTTTGAGAAAATCCATCATTATCCGTATCGGAGTACCCATCAATTTTTCCGTCCCCATTAGTATCCACACCGCCTGCTTCTGTTACATCGGGAATGCCATCATTGTCACTATCCAGGTCAAGTTCATTGATTATTCCATCCAGGTCATTATCGAAATGATCATTGATACCATCATTATTTATATCTGTAAAACCAGGGTAGTCTGTGTCTCTGAAATTTTCAATACCGTCCAAATCATCATCATCCAGCGGATCAACACCCCCGCTTTCCACCGTATCCGGTATCCCGTCATCATCGTCATCTATATCACAGCCGGCTACTAAAAAGAAAGAAGGTGAGGCATACCGGCAATTGGGATTGCCCAGGTTACCTGAAGAGGCAACAAGTGCCCTATAGTATTTGTTAACATCTCCTGCGGAAACGGCAGCAATTGTATACGTGGCATTATTAGGAGCCGTGGCTATATCTGTCCAGTTTATGCCATCATTGCTGACCTGCCATTTATAATCCGGGGTTCCTAATACAGCGCCGGGATCCGACAGAACAGCCGCAAAGGAGGCGCTTTCGCCCAGGCAGCCTGCATTAATATGATTTAATTTGACAACAGGTAATGGGTCACATGAGCCGAACTGAATATCGTCCAGGGCAATATCATTACCGCAACCTCCGGGCGCATCATTCAGCATTTCAAAAACGATTGATGTGTAGGACGAAGGGCTGGTGAATTTAATACCGTACCGGTTCCAGGAAGTGCTGAAAATATCTCCTGTCGACAGTTCTGTAATCACCAATCCCGACACTCCGTCCTTTACACGAATCTTTATTTTCGGATATTTAAATCCGCCAAACCCATCGCATACCGTCTGATAACTTGCATTACCGGTAAATGCTGCAAAAAAAGTAACGGAATACTGCTGGTTAGCACAAAGCGGGGAAGTAAATGCCCCCCTGTATAAAACAGTATTAGCTGCATCGGCATTTACAATCAGCATACGGCCATTAACATCTCCTGTATGATCGGTCAGGCTGATAAAATGGGAAGCATCAGCATTCTGCGAATTATTTGTTATTGTAAATCTCTCCGTTGCGAGAGGCTGTATTACTGATCCTGCATAGTCTGTTGCACCGATAACTCCGGTAACACCGGAACCTGGTATTGCAGCCGGGATAGTGGTTGTTAATACTGTACCCGTTCCAAAATTCTGGGTATATAATACATTGGTCAGTGAAGCACAGGGTGGTGTATGCGGTGTAAGAGAAATTAACAAAGGGGTTGGCTGCCCTTCTCCGGTATCATCAGGTTTATCATTTATATTAAGGTCAGGAATAGTTCCGTTGGTGGAAGAGTCTCTTAAATTCTGGCTGTTATAGCCTACCGCTGTAACAACAGCGCTGTTATAGTACACCACACCATTCTGGATATTGGATAACCGGCAGGATATCCTGATTGTACAGTTATTATTTGCAACCGGCCAGTTGGGTAATGTACCTGTTCCGTTTAAAAGATTTTTATTGCTGTTACCGTTAAACGCCGCATTGAGTACCAGCCCTGCAGGGTTAGATATAAAGGATGTTGTCACATTTGAAACGTTGGCAGCTCCGTTAATAGCAGTAAGATCATCTGTTACCTGCACATTCGCCACATCTGTATTTCCGTAGTTCCGGATATATACATCATAGACCACATCATATTGGTTGGGTGTGCCTGTGGGTATAACAGAGACGAGTTTTTTGGCAGCGCCAATGCCCGAGACAATAGAAGCCATATCCACAGCAGAATAAACTGTACCTGATTTTGAAATAGCTGATAAAGCTGCTGTTAAAGGGTCAATTTCATAAAAAGGACATCCACCTTGAGAAAATGCTGCTACAGTTTCACCTTCAGCATATGTTAAGCCAACAAAGTTTGACCCTGCGGGCATCCCCCTTACCGTATCAATATATGTACAGGTTAAATTAGCCCCTGTACCAGTATAAGCTGTATAATTGGGAGTAAACATTTTGTTATTTACCACAAAAAACATCTGGCCGGATGGAGACATTGCCACATCTCCACTGCCGGATGCATATATTTTCGCCCCTCCGGTTAATGCCAGAGTATCTGCCGGCCCCATAACCCTTGTAGTGAAATTAATTGAACGAATCATGCCTTTGTAAGGAGCTGCTGCTGTAAAATCAATTACATAAGCACTGCCACTGTTACTAAAAGCCACACCAAGGATATCAGCCTGAAATGAGCAGAGAGTATCTAAGCGGTCGCTTGCCGGCGTATTGTCTGTTGGCATTGTACCTGCCGGCCAACGCCATACATAAGTACGGGGAACTGTACCGGAACCTGTGAAGGTGGATAATGCTGTCCATAAAAAATAAATATAATGATCGGCCGGATTATAAGAAATACTGGAGTAATCGTATGTAAAGCGTTGTTGATAAGCGCCGCTTGAACTTGAGCCTATTCTTAACTGTGGAGTGTATCTGCCAACCACTCCGGTAGTGCCGGTTATACTGCTGATTGTATTTGTTCCCCCATTATATGTGTAAAAATGCACCTGTCCGGTACCACTACCACAACTGGTACGTCCCACCGCAAACGGGTAGCTTACCGTAGCTGTTTGCGCACTTGCATTAAGCACGTTTACAAGCAAACTAATTACAATAATCAGCCTTATAGTTGTTTTCATAAAAATGGATTCAGTTTATCATTTTTCAAA
The DNA here is from genome assembly GCA_002400415.1 of Chitinophagaceae bacterium UBA4411. Lineage (GTDB taxonomy): Bacteria > Bacteroidota > Bacteroidia > Chitinophagales > Chitinophagaceae > CADEDV01. Next base: position 148,826 of record DGQP01000005.1, on the reverse strand, counting down.
TTACCTGCCTATTATCATCTGGCCTTTTAATAATACATTTTCACCCTGCTTAACAATCACCATATATGTTCCTGCCGGAAAGTGCGAAACAGAGAAATCAACTGAACTCCCTGTCACTGTTTTATGCATCACCTGCTTTCCTTCAGCATTAAAAAAAATAATCTCTGAATGGTTGTTTGAAATATTGTTCCACCTGATAGTAACATTTTTATTAGCCGGGTTCGGATAAACTGACAATACTTGCAAAACACTCCCCTTTGCACTCAGAACTTTTGAGTATTTAATGAATCCGTTTTTGTCTGTAATCTTTGCCCTGTAATAAGTCTCTTCAGCGAAAGGCATCTTATCAGTAAACGAAAAATGTTTAACATGAGCGGATGTTTCACCAATTTGATTCATTTCCCCTGCAACAACAAAATCGCCTGAAGACGTACTTTTTTGAAGTACTACATTCTGAAGTTCTTCCTCACGATCAGTTACATCAAGAATAAGTTCATTGGTATAAGTTTCTTGTTTTAATTTAAAGTCAACAACTGTCACATCCAGTGTAGTAAAAGTCAATAAAGGATCGGTATTATCAAATACAGGAGCTGCACCGGTTGCAAGGGTTTGATATAATGGGTCAAACGTAACCGTTACAGGAGTAAACCCCAACATAAAATGAATATAATTCCCCGTAGTTGGAGAGCTGATTCCATTTCCCCCACGGGATAGTTGCCCGTTTTGATCATATATTACCAGCACAGTATCCTGTGTTGGCAGTGATCCCTGCACTCGAATGGCAATGGGCGTAGAGTAATAAGAAACAGTTGAGCCGGTACTTTTAGTTTGGGTTGTTACTTTAAAACTGATCCGGTTGCTTCCCGGATTACCCCACCTGATAGCAGTATTATACAAAGGGTACCCATTCCCATACACATAAGAATTAAAGAAAGGCGTAAGATCATAACCACCGGCAACAGCCTGCATGTGGTTGCGCAAATCGGCAGTTGTTGCAGACCGGTAAGCCAGCGCAGGATCGTTAAGATAATTGCGGCATGCAAGAAAAAATTTATCATCTCCGAGCAATGTTCTCAGCATCGAAACCACCATAGCACCTCTTTCATACACGGTAGTGCCATAAGTACTGTTCCATATAGTATTAGAGTTTATAATCGAAGCATCAGGTAAATAGCAACTGTATGTTCTGTTGCTGGAATTATTTGCAGCAGTTTTAAAACTATTGCGAACAGTTGCAGCATTTTGCCCTAAGGCAGGTACTAATTCTGCTGCTAAAGCTTCGCTATATCTTGCAAAACCTTCGGCCAGCCAAAGATGATTCCAGGTAGAAAAAGTTACTTTATCGCCAAACCATTGGTGAGCCAGTTCATGTGCTATTACAGACCAGCTGGTCATTGATCCCCAGCTCATGGCGGAAAATGTCTGGTGCTCCATTCCTCCTCCCCATCCAAACTCGTACATACCATACTTTTCATTCTTAAAAGGATAATCGCCAAACACGTTACTAAATGCTAACAGCTCATCCCTGCAACGATCCATCGTCGTAAGATTTCCTGCCGTCGGAGTTCGTCCGGAACCGATATAATAAGTAATGGGTACACTTGTGCTGCCGATAGTTACCGGAGTTCTGTTATAGACAGTGTATTGCGCAACAGCAACTGCAACAAGATAGGAAGGTATTGAGTACCGGTGTTTATAAGTCATTGTTCTTGTTGTGGCAGTAGTTACATCGCTGACAAGCGCACCATTTGCAGCAGCTCTGTAAGCCAACGGAGTAGTTATAATAAAATCTGTAGAATCAATCCTGTCCTGCATATCCGCTTTGCAAGGCCAGAAATCATCATCGCCATAAGATTCTGCAAGAGTGTACATTGCTGTTCCCAGACCCGCAATAGTTTGTTTGTCCATTCCTTCACCATACGTAGCAAAATTCGGTGGCACACCTGAATATGTAATAGAGACAGAATCCAGAGTATTTATCGGTAACGTAACAGGCAATGTGATGTTTATGATATTTACATTCCCGCTGGCCGGAAAAGAAACAACCACACCTGCTGAACTGCCATGATATTTTACAACAAGACTTCCATTATTAAAAGAAGCTTTTGTGAAATCAAAGTTGATTGCCGAAACATTGTTTTGCAATGTTTCGAAATAGGTGGTAACGGTACCAGAGATCGTTTTAGATGCGATGGTTGGATCTATTGTCCATTCAAACCGATGATATTTTACATCGATATTTGCGCCTGTTCCGCTGTAGCCGGTAGTTTGAGAGGAAGAAGAAAGTGATGTAAAAAGAAATACAAATAAATAAACAGCCCGGTACGGCAAATGATTTTTCAATTGCATAATTGTGGTTTTATCTGGATATCGAAATAACTAATGACCCAATAACAGCGTACAGAAATTACTTCTGACTTTACCAGTGTCATTACCCGGAATTACAATACTGTTATTCCAGTGGAATTCTTTGGCGAATGTGAGTGTTTTCACTTAAAAAAAAAATGATCTTCATTTTTTTTATTGCAAAAAAGATATATTACGAATACAGCTATCGTAAATATTCCTGACTTATTTGTCTTCTAAAAAAAGACTAATCTCTCTTTAATTCAAAAGCAGGAAATTAACCGTGCGCAGGTTATAATTGAAATGGCAGTAAACAGTTAAAAAATGGCAATAAAAAAAACTCCTGTCTTTCAATTAAGACAGGAGTAGCATTATGAAGAAGTATTGCCGGCTGATCAGCTCTTATAATTTCTGGATTTTGATTTTCCGGTCGATTCCGGCCCCTGTTACTTTCAGGTAGTAAACACCGGCCGCCAGTTTATCCATATTAATAGTAAAGCTGTTACCATTACCTTTTCTTACCTGTACAAAATTTTCCTGCACAGAACGTCCGGCATTGTCCAGCAACTTCCATTGTATTTTACCGGGAGCCGGTGCCGTGATCCGTACTTGCGCAGCCGCAAGCACCGGGTTCGGGTTTACAATAACAGTGCCTGTAATATCATTGAACAATATTGAAATAATATTAGAATAGCTGTAGGCGCCATTTGCGTCCACCATCTTCAGCCTGTAATATAAGATCAATGATTGCTGGTTAGCAGCATCAATATCCGTATATGAATAATTATGTGTAGTGCTCGTACCGTTATCAGCTGCTACAGTACCAATTGCACTAAAGTTGCTGCCATCAGCACTTCTTTCCACTTCAAAATGGGAAGTATTTACTTCGTTCTCTGTTTTCCATTTCAACAGGACAGTGTTATCCGTTTGTAAAGAGCCGGTGAAGGTGAGCAAATCAAGTGGCAGGGTAAGTGCAGTGCTTCCAAAATAGAAGGAAGAAAAACTGGTGATACTTGCCTGTAACATATAGCCCTGGCTGCCGTGTGCCTCCGCATAAGCCGGTACGATGCTGGAAGTAGCCGCTACTGCAGCACTTCCGCAAGGGTCGTTATTCTTTAATATTCGCAGGTCTGTAATCGCTGATACCATACTGGCAGGATCCAGGTCCAGGGCATCATATTCTGCCTTGGATATATAGAGGCGGATACCTACAGCACCGGATGGCTGTGTTTGTGGTGTAATAGTAATATTCCTGTCCAGGTAACGGGCATTATTCTTGATCCGGATTGCACCTGAATGCTGGTAGAAGGAAGATGTTATCGTCCCCAGGTTTTGCCCATTTGCATTGATCTCTGCCATAATATTACCATCGGGTCCGGTAATGGGTACCCAGAGTGTATTGTTGGAAGCATCAATCGTTACTGTTGTACCCGGGTTGCAGGTATTCACAGTACCGCTTGTAACATCAATAGAAGTCGGTATTGAACTTTTACCAGCCACATCAGCATAACCCAAAAAAGTATATTTCTGTAAACATCCCGCACAGGCAGGAACCACAGGATTCAACGCACTTGGGCCTGAAGTACTGGTGGACCTGTCCATTATCACATAAATATCTTTACCATTGGGTGCAAAAGCCAGGTCCCTGAACCTGTTTACACCACCAAAGTAGCTGACAGTATCAGCTGCTGTATTTGTCGGGAACGTTTGTGTGCCTGCTGTATTCAACCGTAAACGTACTAATCTCCCCCATTTCAATGATGCAGCCACCAGCGATTTTTTCCAGCCGGGTACTAAAGTATGTGTATACAGGTCAAGCCCTGACCACCCTTCGGAAGGCCATTGAGCATTAGCGCCAGAAGTTGAATTCCATAAGCTGTTTAAACTGGGGAAAGCTGTCGAGTTTGGATACGCAGAAAATAAAGGATCCATATAAGCACCCAATCCACCCTGTAAAGCTGCAGCAGTATTAATATCACTGGCATTGGTTGTTTCACTAACAATTACAGGGCAACTGGATGGGTGCCCCGGAGACATATTGGGAGCTGCACCTGCAGTGGTACCATTTGCATTATTATCAGCTGCATAACCGATTACTAAGGGATGGCCATAGTTTTTGCCGCTTTCAAGTACATTCAGTTCATCATCACTGAAAGGTCCATGTGATGCGCCGTACAGAACATTAAGAGCAGGGTCATAAGCAAAACCCTGGTTGTTTCTTATTCCAATAGCCCACACGGCGCTTTGCACACCCAATATTGTATTGAATGGATTGCTGTTGGGAATCCAGGCACTCAATCCGGCATCACCATCTGATTCCAGGTTAAATCTCAAAATTTTCCCTTCGTACGAGTTCTGAAATTGTGCTTTCTGGGTACGGTTTACATTGCCAAACTGCCCGGCGCCCATATCCCCGGCTGCATAAAAAAGGTAATAGTCGGTACCCCCGGTTGTCATCGGCCGGATGATCATACGTTGCGAATTGTGGTCACTGCTGCCGGGAATTGTATCACACAGAGATACCGGGGATTCCAATTTACCGGTACCGGTATTATATGTAAACCGCACAACCCGGTTGGTAAATACGGTTGAAGAAGTCTGACTGTATATATATGATACGTAAACATAGTTTAATGGCGTGGTGGCATCTAAAAATTTAGGATGAATTGCCAACCCTGCCAATCCACCCTGCGCATTTGCACCGTTAGCAAACTGGCAATTAAATGTTTGGTCAGGAGCTGCTAAAAAAGTACTGCCTTGGGAAATATCCAGTACTGTATCTCTCGCTCCGGTAGAAGGGTTAAAGCGATAGACACGATACCCCTTAGATTCTGTGATCCATAAATTATTATCGGGACCATAAGTTACTTCCCAGGGATCAGCCAGCACCTGCGGGGCAGATATGATCTGCTGCTGATACACTTCTTTCATACGGCCTGAACCAACAACAACAGGTGCAGAAGGAGTAATTGATAAACGAAAACCTGAATTCCCGGTATTAAACCCTGTCTGGTTATTTCCGGCTGAATATACTCTTAAATAATAAGTTGCCCCGGCCGTCAATCCTGTGGCATTGATCGTGGTGGCCGTTCCCATGCAGGCCTCATTCACCAAGCTGCCACAGCTGCCTGAAAATAATTGCATCCTTGCACCTGAGCTTGCTAACTGGCTGCCTATATTATGCAGGTTGATAGTTGCATAACTGTATAAAGCAGTAAACTTGTACCAAACATCATCATCAGCCGTTCCGGTACATGGGGCTACGGCTATACTACTGTTAGATGCACCGTATAAGTTCTCATCCAAAGTTGTTCCAGGAGCAACGGTTGTTGCTGTAGCACAATTATCGTTTGACTTTACACATACATTAAAATTGTAGCGCCCGGCTCCCGCATTGGGGTTGCCATTTACATATACTCTGAAGGAATAAGTACCACCGGGAGTTAATCCTGTGTATCTCCTGGTTGCGGAAATATCAGAACAGGAGCCAAGAGAGGTACTTGTGAGGTTACAAGTACCATTCGTATTAAATACTTCAATAAAAGTACTGTTAGTTGCAAGGGAAGCAGGGTTTGATGTGATACTAACAGTTATAGAAACAAAAGTTGATGTGGCAGGTACCGTAAACCGGTACCATACATCATACCTGTTACCCCCGCTACAGCTTCCTGTAGGGTTAGTTGTTTGATTGGCGAGGTACAAATCGCCGGAGGTACTGGTGCAATCACCATTAACAGTGCCTAAGCTGGTGGCAGTAGCACAGGTATTATTAGCGGCTTGCGAAAATAATGCTGATGACAGCAGCAGGAATACTGAAGCGAGTGAAAGGTTTTTCATGAAAAGTGGCTTTTGCTGGTGGATTCTAATTTATGATAAAGATATTCAGGTACTTTAATTCACACAACCCCAGAAATACTTAATATTTTTTAGTAAAAACACTTAGTGAACAAGGGTGTAAGTACTATTGCGGATATCCTTGTCTTATTGTTATTTTGAAATTCCATTATCCAGAAAAAACCTAAGTAAATAATCCTATTTATGAAACCATCTGTACGTTACTGTACCCACTTGAGAACTGCTTTGTTGTTTATATTAGGATATGTTTGTCCTTTAATTACTTTTGCTCAACCCGCGAATAATCTGTGTGGTAGTTCAGTTCTTCTGACATCAACCACCAGTTGTAATCCTACTGCTGGAACTTTGGTATCAGCCACATATACAGCCGTTGCCAGCCCATGCGGTAGCTCCAGTGGCAACCGTAACGATGTATGGTATCGATTTGTGGCAACCAGTACTAATCCTTATATTTCGATTACAAGTGGGCCGGCTAATATCCGTTTTCAAATATACTCAGGCACCTGCGGTTCCCCTGCTTCTGTTTATTGCAGTACTGTGGCTTCTATACAGGTCCCCACAGCTCTTACAATAGGCGTTACCTATTTAATACGGGTGTATTCAAATACAAATGCATCTGGCACCTTTAATATATGTGTTTCAAACGACCCCCCTCCGGCAAACGATGAGTGCGCTGGCGTTGTTACATTGACTTCTTCCACAACATGCGTCACTACTTCCGGCACAATCTATTCATCATCCAATATTACACCTCCGACTATTACAGCACCAGACTGTGCAAGTGGTGTTACAAGGGATGTTTGGTACCGTTTTGTGGCGCAAACAACAAATCCAACCATCACCTTAAGCAATATTGGCGTAAATTTTACCAATCCCGGTATACAATTGCTATCCAATAATTGCGGAGGCACTTTTACATCTTTTTATTGCGGCACAACCTCCATCGCAGCCGATTATTTAACACCCGGCACCACATATTTCATACGTGTTTATTCAACCAGTGCTTTAGGTCCAACATCACCAGCCGGTGCAGGTTTTGATATCTGTGTGACTGACCCTGTAACTCCAGCGCCATCCAATGACGAATGCGCAGGCGCCATCAACCTGCCGGTTTTTAACAGCTGTAGTAATAACCCCGGTAATATGGCCGGCGCCACTCCTTCTGCTGTTGCATTGGGCGGCAGTTGTACAGCCCCCAATGTATACGATGTCTGGTATAAATTTATCGCGGCCAATACAGGATCCACGACTATCACTATCTCCAGCCTTGGTACCAACTTTACCAATTCCGGGATAGAAATCCTATCCGGCTCCTGCGGATCACTTACCTCCATTGCCTGCAATACAGGAACCTCTGTTTCAGCAGCAGTAACAGTTGGGAATACCTATTATGTAAGGGTTTATTCCCGGTCAGCCCCGCTACCGAATGGTAATGCAAGATTTAATATTTGTGCCACAACGACCGGGCTACCTGTTCGCTTTGGTAACAGCTATGTGAATATTACCCGGAAAACAACCGGCGGGGTTGTGCAGACCGGTGATGTACTCGAAATAAGAATGACAATCAACCATACTTCCGGCACCATGTATGGGCTGCGGTATGTTGATAATATTCCCACGTATACAACAATCGCAACTTCTGCACCACACGATTCTATCCGGATTATCACTAACGAAGGGCTGACTTATAAAAAATATTCACTGGCTGCCGGCGACGATGCAGCTACCTACCTTGCATCACCGCCACCAGGCGAATATAATATCCGTATGAATATTGGTTTTGGCGGATACGGTCCTGCAACACCTCCCGATAACACGGCTACTGAAACCGCGTCAGCTGTCGGTAGAATGTCAAATTCAAATAATCCAAAAGGCGGCGGTGGTTTATTATTCGCCACTGCTTTCCGGGTAGTCGTAACTGGTCTTCCAGGCGATACCATTACATTAAATCCCGGTCGCTTTATCTACCAAACTTCCCTTGGTGGATCAGATGTAACATTAACAGCCACGCCGTTTAAAATTGTAATCAGTGATCCGCTTACACTTTGTGCCAACAGTATTGGTGTAAACAATGCAGCAGAATTTGGTGGCACATTCGGCTCCGGTTCCACCCTCAACAGAACAAGCGACCTTACTTCACCTATCAGCGGTTATACATTTATTAATGAAGTAAACGCAGTAAATGGTGTTGGAGACGGCCGCTATGCTATTGTAAAAAATATAAGCCCGAAAAGCGGAACCATAAGGAATGCACGCAGAAATCCAAACTGCGGAACGGGGTTGTCGCCAAACGATTTGTATAATTGCAGCAACAGGATGTTTACCGGATACTGGTATATTGATGGCGACCATACCGGCACAAACAATGCCACAGGTAATAACCCGCCCGATGGTAATACCAGTGGTGGCTATATGCTGATGGTGAATGCCGACTATGTGGCTTCTGAAATATACCGCCAGACACTAACTAATCTTTGCCCCAATACTTATTATGAATTCTCTGCCTGGGTACGGAATATTTGCCCTACCTGTGGTATTGATTCGGTGGGCCAGCAGTTCACCAACTCAGTACCATCGGCTCCCCCGCCTCCGCCCAATGGTTATCCGGGGGTATACCCTAACCTGGCTTTCTTATTGAATGATGTGGATTATTATAATACAGGTGATATAGATACACTCGGCTGGTTAAAAAGAGGTTTTGTATTCAGAACAGGACCTACACAGACCAGCGCCACTTTCTCTATCCGTAACAACTCACAGGGCGGTGGTGGTAATGACTGGGTGCTGGATGATATAGCTGTAGCCACCTGCTTGCCCAATATGCAATATTCCCCATCCAATAACCCATCAATATGCGAAGGCAACTCTATCATTATTACTGATACAGTAAGTTCTTATTTTAATAACTATAGCTATTATAAATGGCAACGCAGTACAGATGGAGGCGCCTCCTGGACTGATATAGGAGGTACCAGCGGTTCCACAACCCCGGTATGGAATGGCTCATCTTACAGCTATGTTTTGTCCTACACCATACCGCCGGCATTTACCACGGCTGCCAACGATGGAGACCGTTACAGGGTGGTGGTAGGTACTACTGCCTCCAACCTGACTGACGCCAACTGCCAGTCTTCTGACCCGATTACTATTAGCCTTGATGTATTGACGGATTGCGGGCCGTTGCTCGATATTGATTTATTATCTGCCTCGGGCCAGATACTCAGCAATAAAGCAAAGATCAGCTGGACCACTTCAAAAGAGAATGAGCCGGTGAGTTTTGCTGTCGAAAAAAGTAACAACGGTACTGATTTTATACAAGTAGCTGCCGTAAATGGCAACAATAACCCGGCAGCCGGCATCAACAGTTATTCATTTACAGATCCTGCCATACTTGCTGACAAAGCCTGGTACAGGATCAAAATGATCACAGCCACACATTCTAAGTATTCACGCATCATCAGCCTCAATAAGGATCAGCAGGAGTTTGCACTGGGCACAGTTATTAATCCGTTTGCCAATGAATTGTTATTCGATGTATATAGCCCGGCCGATTCAAAAATTAATGTACTGATCACCGATCTTTCCGGAAGAACGCTGAAGAAAAAAAGTATGCTGGTGAAAGCAGGCACTAACAGCCTCAGCATGGAGCAGACTGAAAATCTTGCTGCCGGCATCTATATCCTGCAGGTCTGGAATAATGAAAAAGTGTTAACCAAAATGGTGATGAAAAAATAAAAAGATAAACTATCTAAATCGTAGAGAAATCCCGGCCGGCTGACCGGGATTTCTCTATTATTACCATGATCAGAATTTCCAACCAACACCTATCAGCAATAATTTATCTTCCGGCGAAGCAGCATAACTAAGCGTAAGCACTATACGTTTCAGTGGTGAAAACCAAAAACCGGCACCATAACCACTTACCCATGTATTACTGCTGTTATTGTCAGCCCAGATACGGCCGGCATCAGCAAAAGCCAGCACACCAAAGGAAGCAGGGAATAAGTATGTTTTGAAGTTTGCCAGCCGCCAGCGGAGTTCTGTATTATTGAATAATTTGGAGCGGCCCGCAAACCTGTATTTCCGGTAACCCCTTAAATTATCCTCACCACCCAGGTATTGCGCCTGGTAAAATTCAAAACCACCAAAGTTATGACCCGCACCCGTCCGGTTGCTAAATACCAGCTTTCCCGGTGACAGGTTCAGATGAAATGTCAGCTCCGAGTTCAATTGTGTCAATGTATAGCTGGCATCATTCAGTCCTGACAAATGCTTTACACCCATCATAAAATTGATCCCTTTTTGCGGCATTATTTTATTATCCCTTGTATCCACAGCCAGCGAAAATTTTCCACCGGCATAGGATTGTTTTTTAAATAGGGTATTGGGGTCAAGGCCGTTCAATCCTGTAAGCAGGATGTAGCGGTTATTATTATCATCCGTATCAAAACTATAGAACTGGAAAGCAGGCCCAAGCGAAAAAGTTACTTTCTCAGATATTTTTGTCCGCATCAGCACAGACATATCCCCTGCCTGGTAACGTGCCCGGTAATATCGGAATTTCCCGGGTTGCGATTTATCATAAATAGTAGTAATACCGTATCCAAAAAAATTAGTGGTATTATCCGGCGCTTTTATATCAATATCAGTCAGCAGGTCATTATTCTTACCTAATGCATCAATATATTCCGAGTACCAGCGAAAGTTGAAAGCACTGGTAGCCAGGGCATGATTGACGCTGAACTGATGCATCGTTTTATAAGGTGCTTTCCTGAACCCATGCCTGATCAGTTTTAATGATACACCCAGGAACACACCGTCATCCTGGTTATAGCCTGCAGATACGAAAGGGATAGCCTGGTTGTACTTATAATAAAGCCGCTGATAACTGTTCACAATCGTATCATCAGCCATTTTATTCCGGAAACTGCCGGTTAACTGGTTTCCGCCGGATTGGGTATCATAGACAATATCTCCTTTAGCTGAACCAGTATTTTCAAAAACATCCTGCCCTTCACCGCCAATCATGCGGATTTTTATTTTATCACCATTACCATGAATAATAAATTTATCATCACCACCAAACGAATATAGACGCAGTTCTTTTGTTTCGGCCGGGTTAAACTTGCGTTCATACATTTTAGTTGACTGCTTGCCTTCTTTTGTAATCTTATATACCTGTACCAAAACAGAGCCATCACTGTTGCGGGTAATATCAAACAATTCTTTTTTATCACTTCCTGTTACATCTACTATTCCCGAAAGAAACCGGTAATACTGCATGGTTTCTCCAGGCAGGTTGTTACGTCTTTCTTTCAGGATCGATTTTATTTTCTCAGCTGAAATAGCTCTGATTTCCGGAGGCTGCTGGTTCAGTGCTTTTTCAATCACTTCATCTGTCATCTTTGCTACAAAATTCTCCGTTGCCCGTTTCCAGTCCGCTTCATTCAACTGGTTGAGAAAGAAACGATCCACATTACGGGCCGCAAAATTAAAACGGTTCACATTTTTTATTTTCGGTTTCAGGCCTTCCAGCTGGGGAACCAGCCAGGGCCATTTTACAATTCCTGGCAGCAGGCCCTGGTTAATATAAAAAGCCTGGTCCCGGTCTTTGGCCACCGGGAAAAAAGTTTTGCCTTTCCCATTATCCCATGCCCCCCATATCCATTGGTCTTCATGCCGGTCAAAATCCATGATAAACATATCAAGTATCCTCACATTAAGCAGGGCATACTGATCAATATCATTGTCATTATCGTCTTTTAATTTATCGGCCACCTCGTTTGTATCAAACCCTTTGCTGACAGAATCGGGTAACCTTTGTTCATATAAGGCCAGCATATTTGCAAAATCAGCCCGGTACTCACCCAATTTCGGATCATCCGGTATATAGACCAGCTTTGCATTATTATGAGGAATACCTGCTGCATCTGCCAATGTGCCTACCGATAGGGCCGAATAAGGATAAGAAGCCGATACTCCATCTGCCACGAGATCAGCAGCTGCTTCACTTTGCAAGTCGCCCGGTAGTGTCTTACTGGTAATGAATTTCTGAATAGAACGGAGTGTATACTGTCTTCCGCCGGCATCTTCAAGACGTAAAGACCTTGTTTGTTTTCCACCTCCCCGTTTGACAGGTGTTAACCCGCCATATTCGTTGCCGATATGAATAACAGGCGCTTTTACCGGCATCTTCCATTCCGGGCGGTAGTTGGCCCCCATCCAGAATTTCCTGGAGCCGTTTATTTTAAAGGCAGCTGATCCTGCCGCAGCGGCAGAATCCTGTTGAACCTGTGCATCGCTGTCTATTGCAGGAATAAGAAGGGATGCCATCAGCAGGCGAAGCAGTTTCATGATTGCAGGTTTTGACATTTACGTTGGTTATCCTTCTCCCGGCGGGTGTTTTAAGGTACAACTTTTACGCAAACCGTAAAATATACCCTCCCCTGGCAAATACAGGACAGGTTTTGCATAACTTACTATCTCATTTGTTGCATCCCACCAACCCCGTTTTGTTATGAAAAAAAACACATTCCTGGTTATCCTTTTCCTGATTATAAAAGTTGCTGGTTCAGCACAATCCGACAGTATAATACGTCGTATTGTATTAATTGGTGATGGCGGGGAATTAACAAATGGTCATCATCCGGTAGCCGAAGCAGTAAGAAAAACAATTCCATTGAACAAGCAGACCACCATCGTTTATCTTGGTGATAATATTTATGAAAAAGGCCTTCCTGCACCCCAACATCCTTTCTATAACGAAGCCAAAATTATACTTAATTCACAGCTCGCCGTTGCAGATAGTGCAGAATCTCTTGTATATATCATCCCGGGTAACCATGACTGGAATGATGCACATAAAGGAGGGCTAGAAGCCGTCATCCGCCAGCAGAAATATGTGGATGACTCCATCGCCAAAAAAAACGTGAAGTTCTATCCCGAGAGGGGTTGCCCGGGTCCGGTTGAACTACCATTGGGTAATGATGCTGTTTTGGTTTTATTTGACAGCCAGTGGTGGCTGCAGGCTGATGAAAAACCGGGAGAAGGATCTGGCTGCTCCTGTACAACCAAAGAAGCACTAATAAACAAGATCGGGGAGATCATTGCAAAAAATACCGGTAAGCTGGTTCTGGTAGCCAGTCATCACCCTTTGAAGAGTAATGGCGTTCATGGCGGTTATTTTACGCTGAAACAACACATCTTCCCTCTAACAGACATTAAAAAGGGCCTGTATATTCCCCTGCCGGTAATTGGTTCACTTTATCCTTTACTCCGTTCACTGGGTGTTTCCAGGCAGGACCTGAAGAACAGCTCCTATAAAAAAATGATCAGCAAGCTGGAGAATACTGCGGGCAGTTTTCCCAATGTTGTTTTTGCCGCAGGACATGAACACAGCCTGCAATTAATAAAAGACGGAAGCCACTATAATATTGTAAGTGGTGGCGGTTGTAAATCCACCCGGGTGAAAAAGAAAAAGAATGGTTTATACGCCGCAGACTCCCCCGGATTTTCTGTGCTTGAGATTTCAAATACCAACCAGGTTACTGTTAGTTTTTATACAGTAGGAGAACGTATTCAAAAAACATACAGCGGGCTTTTGTTCCGGTTGTAACATTATTGTTTCTTGTACACAAATTTTAATAAAGTTGCTCTTTCATCAGTAGCGGCTTCATTGGAAATGTACATATCACCATTCGCAGCAAACGTCAGGCCCTCCGGCTGGGGAAACATAACCGGGGAAATGGCTATCGCCTGTTCCACTTTCCCTTTTGTATCAGTAATTACCAGCAGCTTTCCGATGGAGGAAACTATATAGAGCTTGTTCTGCAGGGGGTGAATAGCCGCTGCAGATGGACGGAACTCTGCACGACTGTCATTCAGCTTTTCGCGAATTGCCCCGATATCAATTTTATAATAAGGTGTGTCGATCAGCGTCATTGTAGCAAGGTCAAACCTGAACGCGGTCCTTACATGGTCTTTTTCTTTATGACAGCTCTTACAAAGCACAACAAGTGAATGAATTTCCGGATCATAATACATAGTCTCAAATTCATTCTTTCCTGCCAGCGAAGCCACAACATGTGTTCGTACACTATCTTCGTCCTTATAATTCGTCACTTCCACGATCTGGCCTGTACTGATCAGCAGGTAAATGGCTGAATCCACTTTTACGATATCCTCGTAATCATTTTTCTCGCCAAATTTTATATTGCGGTAATTAAAGTTTTTCATATCCCTGAGATTAATGGCGAAAATTTTTCCCACCTCATCATTATTGGCAAGCATGAGGCTGTCATTGACCCAGCAAATGCCTGAAACTTCACGCAGTTTATTTCCCAATTCTGAGTCATCCGGTTTTGTGATATCATAACCAGCCGGCGTATACGTCACCCTTTCCGATTCACAACTATACAATGCCCCCAAAAAGGTCACAAAAAAGATAAGCCTGATACCTGTTTTAATTTTCACCAGCCTGTTATAACCGTTTTTGTCTAAATTTAGCATGTGCAAATTTTAAAGTATGACTGAACCGCAAACGGACCTGATTGCCGCTGCACGGGAATTCGTTACAGATATTTTTCAAACTAAAGTTAATAAAAGCTTCAGGTATCACAACCTGCATCATACTATGCAGGTTGTCCGCGCCACAGAGGAAATGGCAGATTATTACCAGTTACAGCCTGAAGACCGTAAAGCTGTTACTTTAGCCGCCTGGTTTCATGATACCGGTTTTTCAGGCGGCCTGGGAAAGGGCCATGAGGCGATCAGTGTTCAGCTGGCTACAACTTTCTTACAGGAACACCAGGCGGGGACAGCACTGATTGACAAGATTACCCGCTGTATTGAAGCCACTAAAATGCCCCAATCCCCTGTTAACCTGATCGAGCAGCTACTCTGCGATGCCGATCTTTTTCACCTTGGCACGGATGATTTCAAAACTGTCAACGAAGAATTAAGGCAGGAGCTCTCTGAGGTATCTGGCGAAGAAATTTCCAAAAAGAAGTGGCGGAAGATGAATATTTCTTTTATGGAAAATCACAAGTATTTCACTGATTACGGGAGGAGAAAACTGCAACCGGTAAAAGAGCAGCATATAGAATCAATCCGCAACCGGGTGGATGATATTAAATCACCGGACAGCAATAAGAAAAAAACTAAAAAAGAAAAAGAAGAAGCGCTGCTGACCGTCTTCCCGGAAGAAACAGCAAAAGATACGGAGAATAAAAAAAAGAAAGAAAGATATAATCAAACAGAACGGGGCATATCCACCGTATTCAGGATCATGGCCAATAATCATAATACACTCAGCCAGATGGCAGATAGCAAGGCCAATATTATGATCTCCGTTAACTCCATTATTCTTTCGGTTGTTATTTCCGTGTTGATACGGCACCTGGACGAGAACAGGAACCTGATCATTCCCACCACGGCCCTCATCCTGGTGTGTGTGGCCACCATTGTATTCGCCATCAGGGCTACCAGGCCCAATGTGTCACAGGGCACGTTTACCAAAGAAGATATCCAGAATAAAAAAACCAATCTCCTGTTCTTTGGCAATTTTCATAACATGAGCCTGCCCGATTACGATTGGGCCATGAAAGAATTACTGGCCGACAGGGATTATTTATACAGCAGTATGGTAAAGGATCTTTATTTCCTTGGCGTGGTGCTGGCCAAAAAATACCGCCAGCTGCGGATATCCTATAACATATTTATGTACGGGCTCATCGTTACGATGCTCTTGTACGGTGCTGTTATCCTGTTTGAAGTATTCTTTGTAACGGATACGGTGAAAAATGCTCCATTTATCCCTTGAGAAAAAAAATTTTAGTGCGGCAAATGTGCAACGAGCTCCACTTCCAGCCTGGCATCGTGCATAAACAGCCTGGCTACCTGCACCCAGGTGGCTGCCGGAAAATCTCCTTTGTAAAATACCTTACGGCTGTCATTATATTTTTTCATGGCTTCCATATCTGTAGTATATAAGTTTTCTTTCACTACATTTTGAAACGTAGCTCCAAAACTTTTCAATGACCGTTCCAATGCCTGGTAAACCCTTGTAATACCTTCCGGGGTTACATCTCTTGCCACGGCGCCCGATATATACAGCACATTATCCACTTTCACCACCTGTACATAGCCGGCACCTGTATCCTGCTTCAACGGATCACCCCAATGCCATTTTTCTTTCTGAATTGTATTATCCTGTCCGCAAATACTTGCCAGGAGCACCAGTTGAAAAACCAATACAAATAATATTATCCTTCTCATAACCGCTTATTTAAAATAAATGATAGGGAAACACGGGTATGAAAATAAAAAATCCACCCGTGCAAACAGGTGGATTGAATTTATTTAACGGCTGGTTAAGAGATCAGCTGTTGATCATTTCTTCCAGCTTGATGACCAATTCAGTTTTAGTGATCGGAACACCCATGATCTTATTATATCCTTTTGCATCCACCAGGTATTGATCACGAATAATCCTGATGAGCTGGCCATTGTTGATCTCGGGAATCAGCACTTTATCAAAATTCTTAATAATGTCTCCGAGATTTTTAGGGAACGGACGAACATAGCGCAGGTGAGCATGACTGATAGCATGCCCCTTGCCCTGCATTTCTGCCACGGCTGATTTAATAGCACCGTATGTGGAGCCCCAGCCCAATACCAGTATCTTTCCTTTATCAGGACCACTGTCTAATTTTTGTTCCGGGATGTAGTCGGCAATCTTATCTATTTTTTCCTGGCGGATTTTCACCATCAATTGGTGATTTTCCGGTTCGTAGTTTACGTTACCTGTAATGTTTTGCTTTTCCAAACCGCCGATACGATGCTCCAGGCCGGGTGTCCCGGGTACGGCCCAGGGTCTTGCCAGCTTTTCATCCCGCAGATAAGGCAGGTATTTTTCTTCCCCATGTCCCAGCTCTGTTTTGAACTTAACCGGAATAGGTGCCAGCTGATCAGAAGTTGGGTAACGCCACGGTTCAGCACCGTTAGCGATATATCCATCGCTTAAGAACATAACCGGTGTCATATGCTGTACAGCAATTCTTACCGCTTCATAAACCGCATCGAAACAATCAGCCGGAGTGGATGCTGAAACAATCGGCATCGGGCATTCTCCATTTCTTCCATAATAAGCCTGCATCAGGTCAGATTGTTCTGTTTTGGTGGGTAAACCGGTGGAAGGTCCCCCCCGCTGGATATTGACAATCACCAGGGGTATTTCCAGCATAACAGCCAGTCCCATAGCTTCCCCTTTGAGGGCAATACCGGGACCGCTTGATGTAGTTACACCTAATGATCCGCCATAAGCGGCGCCAATAGAAGAGGCAATGGCAGCAATTTCATCTTCTGCCTGGAAAGTGCGGACACCAAAATTTTTATACTTACTTAATTCATGTAAAATATCTGAAGCGGGTGTGATCGGGTAGGTACCCAGGAATAATGGCAAACCACTTTTTTGCGAAGCAGCAATCAATCCTAAAGCAGCTGCCTGGTTACCCATAACCGAACGGTAACTGCCCGCCTGCATTTTAGCCTTCTCCACCCGATAAGTAGTGGTAAAAGTTTCAGTTGTATCACCATAATTATAACCGGCCTGCAGCACTTTTACATTGCTGTCAAAAATATCCGGTTTTTTTCCAAACTTCTCTTTAAGAAAGCTGATGGTATTTTCCATATCCCGGTTATACATCCAGTACAGGAAGCCAAGCACAAACATATTCTTGGCCCTGTCCTTTTCTTTCATCCCCATGGTAAAATCCTTCAGCGCCTCCCGGGTCATTTTCGTCACATCCATTTTGATGACGTCATAATTTTCCAGGCTGCCATTTTCCAATGGATTTTCTCCTTCGGGGTAATTGGCCAGCCGAAGATTTTTTCCGTCAAAGCCATCGGTATTAACGATAATCTTTCCGCCTTTTTTTAAGGCCGTAAGATTTGTTTTCAATGCAGCAGCATTCATCGCCACCAGCACATCACAGGCATCACCGGGAGTAAATACCCTGTCACTTGAAAAACGTAACTGGAAACCACTCACACCGGGGATAGTACCCTGCGGCGCCCTGATCTCAGCCGGGAAATCCGGGAAAGTTGAAAGATCAATACCTAATAAAGCTGTGTTATTGGTAAACTGTGTTCCTGTCAATTGCATTCCATCGCCGCTATCCCCGGCAAATTTGATGACAACATCGTTAAGTACTTCCTGCTTACGGGCCATTGTAAAAATTTGTTTTGCAAATTTAAGACAGTTTTCTTGTCCGTTTTCAGGGATTTATCAGCCCCGGCCTGACTTTTTTCACGCCCTGTTTTACGGATTTCCTTATCAGGCTTTCACCTTTTTTTAACCAGCCGGATTTGCAGACAGCCCTTGCTGCTGTATATATTCACATTCAATATTAATTAACTATTATACACATGGAAATCCCCTCCACCTCCGAAGAAGCTGAGCCTGCTGCTGATTTTCTAAAACCTTCTTTTGCTTTTATTCTTATTTTATCAGTCATAGCCTGTACGCATTCCGGCAAAAAGACAGAAGAAGCACATGCCTTGTTACGGTCAGACACCATCCATATCACCGATGAAAAAAAGCCAGTGGCAATTGCCGGGAAAAAAAGCAGTAAACCAAAGAAAAAAATCTACCTCACATTTGATGATGGACCTAATAATGGTACCAGGAATGTACTGGATATTGTGCAGGAGGAAAATGTACCTGTTACCTTCTTTATAGTTGGCGAACATGTATTTGCCAGCCAGGGTCAGCGCCATAACTGGAACAGGTTAAAAGCAGCCGGCAATATTGAGATATGTAATCACAGTTACACCCATGCCCATAACCATTACGATCGCTTCTATGAACTGCCGGAAACTGTAGTAAAGGATATGGAAAAAACAAGGGATAGTTTATTACCCGAAACCAATATTGTAAGGGCACCTGGCCGCAACAGCTGGAGGATTGACAGTCTTCAGTATACAGATATAAAGAAGAGTAAGCCAGCCATGGATTCTTTACAAAAAGCTGGTTTTATCGTTGTCGGGTGGGACCTGGAATGGCATTATGACCCCAAAACTTTTCTGGTGCAGAATACAGCCGAAGAAATGCTGACAATGATTGACAGTGCTTTTGCCCGGAAAAGAATGAGATACCCTAATAACCTTGTATTACTGGCGCATGACCAGGTTTATCATAGTTCAGCAGATTCTCTGCAACTCCGGACCTTCATTCAAAAGCTGAAAAACAGGGATGATTACGAGTTAGCGCTGGTGTCGGCCTACCCGGCTATCAGGAAGCACCGGGTACTGGCAGATACAACCAGGGCTGCTATACCTGCAGCAGATACAGCAAAATCTCCAAAAACGGATACGCTGTAAAGAGATTTAGAAAAAGGACTTCATAACAGAAAACCCGGGTAATAATCCGGGTTTTCTGTTAGACAATTTTACCGAAAAGCCGGTATAATTGTCTGAAACACCCATTAATTGATAAATGGCAGGAGGCGAATGCCTGTTTTTGTTAACTTGTCGTCCCTTCTAAAAATTAATGAGATATGAAAAAACGTCTTTTATTGCTTTGTGCCGTCCTGGCGACTTTTATTGCCGGTGCACAAACGAAGCTGGTTGAAAAAGTGACCCGTAAGGGCACCGAGATTGTTATCCCTTACGAAAAATATGTTCTGCCTAATGGTTTGACACTTATCATCCATGAAGACCATAGCGATCCTGTGGTGCATGTGGATGTTACTTACCATGTGGGCTCTGCCAGGGAAGAGATCGGCAAATCCGGTTTTGCCCACTTCTTTGAGCATATGATGTTTCAGGGAAGTGATAATGTGGCCGATGAACAACATTTTAAAATTGTTTCTGATGCGGGTGGCACACTGAACGGCTCTACCAACCGTGACCGTACCAACTATTTTGAAACAGTTCCCAGCAACCAGCTGGAAAAAATGCTCTGGCTGGAAGCAGATCGTATGGGCTTCCTGCTGGATGCGGTAACACAAAAGAAATTTGAAATACAACGTTCCACTGTAAAAAATGAGAGAGGTCAGAATTATGATAACCGGCCTTATGGTCTTTCATTTGAAACAGCGTCAAGAAACTTATATCCCTATGGCCATCCTTATTCCTGGCTGACGATCGGCTATGTGGAAGACCTGAACCGTGTGGATGTGAATGATCTGAAGAATTTCTTCCTTCGCTGGTATGGTCCAAACAATGCTACATTAACAGTCGGTGGTGACGTGAAACCCGCTGATGTGGTAAAGCTGGCTGAAAAATATTTCGGAGTTATCCCCCGCGGACCGGAAGTGAAACCTGTTGTGGTTCCTCCTGCAATGCTGGAAGCAGACCGCTATGTTTCTTATACAGATAATTATGCAAAACTTCCTTTATTAATGGTGGTTTACCCAACCGTACCCAATTATCATAAAGACATGGGAGCCTTAGCTTGTCTTGCCCAGGTAATTGGCCAGGGAAGAAACTCTGTATTATTTCAGCAGCTGACCAAAAAACAGTTAGCCCTCCAGGCCAGTGGCAGCAGCCAGTTATCAGAACTGGCTGGTGAGTTTATGTTCCAGTTAGTACCCGGCCCCGGTAAAACATTAGCACAAATGGACAGCCTGTTCCGCAATGCCCTTGATTCATTTGAAGCAAGAGGGGTTACAGATGATGATGTGGCAAAATTCAAAGGGGGTATCGAATCACAACTGATCAATGGGCTGCAAAGCGTTGCTGGTAAAGTATCCCAGCTGGCTGCTTTCCAGACTTTCACGGGCAACCCCAATAAAGTAGCTGACCTGATCAAAATGTACCAGTCCGTTACCAAAGAAGATGTAATGAGGGTTTACAATCAGTACATCAAAGGCAAATATGCAGTTCACCTGAGTGTTTTGCCCAAAGGCCAGGAAGCCCTGATTGCCAATACAGATAATTACAAAATCGATTCTTCTAAATATACTGCACCGGATTATGGATATACCGGGTTGAAATACATAAAAGCCAAAGATAATTTCGACCGTAGTAAAGTTCCGGGCAACGGGCCTAACCCTATAGTGAAGGTTCCGAAGTTCTGGAGAAAAGATATGCCCAATGGCATTCGTATGATCGGAACAGAAAGCACCGAGATCCCTACTGTTACGCTGACCATCACCATTCCCGGAGGGCACTTATTACAGGCAAAAGATACTGCCAAGATCGGGCTGGCTGATATGTTTGGTGACATGATGAATGAGGACACCAAAAAATATACTGCAGAACAAATGTCGGTTGAATTGCAAAAACTTGGAAGCTCTGTCAGCATTGGCAGCAGCTTTGATGGCATTACGGTTAGTGTACAATCATTAAAGAAAAACTTAGATGCCACATTAGCCTTAGTGGAAGAAAGACTATTCAACCCTAAATTTTCTGATGCAGCCTTTAACCGCATCCAGCGCCAGAACCTGGAGAGTTTCAAACAGGCTAAGGCAGATCCTGCATCAGTGGCCAGTAATGTTTTTGCCAAAATCAATTATGGCCCTGACAATATCCTGAGCATGAGTGAGGCGGGAACTGAATACACAGTGAAGAACCTGAAACTGCAGGATATACAGGATTATTACGACAATTATATCACTTCACAGGGAACCAAAGTGGTGGTCGTAGGTGATGTAAAACAGGAAGAGGTATTACCCAAACTTGCTTTCCTGAATAAATTACCCAATAAGAAGATCGATATGCCGAAAGTGAACAGCACGCCGGCACCCATTGACAAGACAAAAGTGTTTATGGTGGATATTCCCAAAGCCGCACAATCTCAGTTCCGTGTTGGTTACGCTACCGGGCAGAAATATGATGCTACGGGAGATTACTACAGGAGCATGCTGATGAACTATGGATTGGGTGGTGATTTCAACAGCCGCCTGAACCTGAACCTTCGTGAAGATAAAGGCTGGACCTATGGTGCAAGAAGCGGTTTCAGCGCTAATCAGTATGAAGGCGATTTTGAATTCAGTGCCGGCATCCGTGCAGATGCAACCGACAGCGCCCTGGTTGAAGTAATGAAGGAACTGAATAATTACAGGACAAACGGCATTACGGAAGCTGAGTTAAAATTCATGAAAAACTCATTAGGCCAGCGGGATGCCAGGAGCTATGAAACGGGCTTCCAGAAAGCAGGTTTTATCCGTCGTATACTGGATTATAACCTGCCTGCCAACTTCGTGGACCAGCAGAATAAATTACTGGCAAAATTAACCAAAGCAGAAGTAGATGCTGTGGCCAAAAAAATGCTGAACCCCGAAAAAATGAATATCCTGCTGGTAGGCGATAAAGCCAAAATCCTCGAAGGAGTGAAAAAACTGGGTTATGATGTAGTTGAACTGGATGTGGATGGCAAACCTGTTGAGAAAAAAGCCTTTTAATTAAAAAATGCTTACCCTTAAAAGCCGCTTTTAAAGCGGCTTTTTCATGCCCGTATGAGTAATTCTATGTAGTGCTGATTCTACATAAGTCATCATAAAAAAATTACCTTTTTATAAGCGGATGCACTATTTTATCCTGCTGCTGTTTATTGTTCCTTTGCCCTAAGAAAGAGATATTACTCAAGATCAATATAGTGACTGAGACCTGTGAATAACCCCGGTAATAACTCGAACTCTTTGAAAAAAAATCCGGGTACAATGAAATTTGATTTTTCCGCCTGCATAATATTATAACAGGCGGAAAAATCAAAAACCCAACCCTTTTATGAAAAATAAATACTGATTCCTATGCAAGCCACCTATTCATTAAGAGAGCTGGTCAGCAATGTTGTGAAAGATTTGCTGCCGCTTGCCGTCAACCGGGGAAGTTTTTTTATCAACGATATCGATCCCGGTATCAGCGTTAACACCAGCAATGATATGCTGTCTGATGTATTCAGCAACATGCTTAAAAAAGCTGTGATACATACAGAAAATGATTGTATCAAAATTTCTGCACAGAAGATCAGCGATATCATCTTCCTGCGGGTAAAGGAGACTATTCAATGTTCCTGCCCTGAAATTATCAGCAGTATGCAGGAAATTCAGCCCAGTGCTGAAAAAATGAGAGCCTATATTTCTATCCGTGACAGGAAACTGAACCGTATTGACCTTGACCTTGTTTTCTACAACGGCAATAAAAGCAGCAGGGCAAAAGCAGCTTAATATTATTTTGGTTAAGGTTTATAGCAAAAAGGGCGACTCATCTGAGTTGCCCTTTTCTTCAATATTCCTTTATAAAAACAATGGTTGCAGCAGTAAGACAATCCGGTATTTAATAATGCTGCATAAAAAAATCCCGCAAAGCCACTAATATACAAGACGAAGCTCTATCGATTTTTCTCCCTGTATCTCATGGCTTTGCGGGATGTAGTCATTTTTACCTGCTCCTAAAACCAACTACCTGTAAACGCCTCGTTAACATTCTGACCCTTCATTTTCCTTTCTCTTTTCTTCCGGGCGGCCCGGTGCCTTAACAGGGCCACCACCATTAATAAAAGGAAGATTACTGTTAACGGCGGGATACCAAGAAATGATATCCATTTACCACCAAACATATTCCTCATCGGTCTCCTCAGTCTCTCAGCAATCAGGTACATACTTGGTACAATCACCAGCGTCATGAAGAAAGCAACAGTCAGGCCAAAAATGATGGTCCATGAAAGAGGCTTCCAGAACACCACATTATCGCCTCCAAAGAAGATATGCGGGTTCAGGTCGGAGAACAATGTCACAAAATTGATATTGAATCCCACGGCCAGCGGAATCAATGCAAGGATTGCTGCCATCGCTGTTAACAACACCGGTATAATACGGGTCTTCCCGGCCTGTATAACAGCTTCTCTCGTTTTCAATCCCCTGGCTCTTAATTCATCCGCAAATTCTATCACCAGGATACCATTTTTTACTACTATCCCTGCCAGTCCCACGATACCAATACCTGTCATTACAACGGATACCTGCATACCCGTAATACCAAAACCAAGTAACACGCCAATTACACTAAAGATGATTTCCGTAAGAATTATAACCGATTTACTGATCGAGTTAAATTGTAAAACAAGAATAAAAAGGATCAGCATTAATGCAATCAGCAGCGCTTTACCCAGGAAAGCCCCTGTCTCTGCCTGTTGTTCTCCCTCACCCGTTTGCTTGATGGTAACCCCGTCAGGTTTGGCCTTGAATTGTTCAATCACCTTTGCCAGCTCAGCATTCACACCGGTTGGTGTATATCCCTGTGTTTCCAATACATTTGAACGGAGAGTAATCACCCTTTTCTGGTTCTTTCTTTTTACACTGCCGAGGGTGCTTGTTAAATCAATTTTTACCAGCGATGTGATTGGAATATGCTTTACAGCGCCTCCGGCTGCCATATCACGGAAACTAATATTCATACTCAGCAGATCCACTAAACTCTTCCGCTGCAATTCATTATTCCTTAACTGGATCTTATATTCTTCTTTTCCCTCTTTTACTTTTGACACTTCCTGTCCGAATAAAGCGGTTCTTATCTGTTGTCCTATTTGTGCGGAAGAAACACCTTCAGACAAAGCCCTTTCCCTGTCCACCGTCATAGTAATCTCCGGGTTACTGAGATCAACATCCATTTTCAACTCTTCCACACCCGGCGTTTGTATTGAATCCAGGTAATTCTTTAAGCCAACAGCTGTCTTTATTAACTGATCAAAATCCTCACTGGCAACTTCGATATTCACAGGAGGCTCTGTCGGCGGACCGTTTTGTTCTTTATTGACCGACAATTCTGCTCCCGGGATTCCTTTCACCACTTTTCGTATCTCTTCCAGGTAGGGGGTGGTAGCCACACCATGCCGTTTCTCAAATTCTACAAAAGAGACCTGTATCCTTCCCAGTTCGGGTCTGGTACTCCTGTCACCACTCATCGGGTCACTTGCACCTACTGCCACGTTGGTGACCACACTTTCCACCACCGGGTTCTTTTTACCATTTTCCATGTCCAGTACTTTGTACACACGGTTTTCAAGCAGCCTTGTAACAGAGTCTGTATATTCAACGGATGTGCCCACAGGCAATTTCAGGTATACATAGATCTGGTTAGGGTCTCCACCCGGAAAGAATACAACAGGCACTTTACGTGCGGTAAAAAAGGCAAGAGAAAAGAAAAATAAACCAATCGTTGCCAGCAGGAGATGTACCGGTCTCCATCCTTTAAGCGCCCAGCGGAGAAGTGACTCGTAGTGATTCATGATCCATGGCAATGCATGGTTCTGAAAATACAAGATCCAGTCATTCAGCAAATACCTGTTAAACACCATTAATACAGCGAAGAACAGTAATAAATTACCGAAGAAAAGGTACATCGTGGAAGAAGAAGTAACGCCTTCCGTAACCGGCACCCTGGTGGCAAATCCGATTATATCCATTAAAACCCCGAACCCAACCATAACCCACAAAACCGGGCTTTTGAAAATGGCTGACTTTCGTTTTACCGGTTCATCATCAGCATGGTTCATAAAATCCACTGCAAACACAGGATTCATGATAAATGCCACAATCAATGAAGCCGCGAGGGTAAAGATGAGCATCGTAGGCAGGTAAATCATGAATTTACCAATGATACCCGGCCAGAATAACAGAGGAAAGAATGGCGCCAGCGTTGTCAGCGTACCCGCTAATACCGGGATAAACACTTCACCGGCAGCCATGATAGCTGATTTTTCTGATGATATCTTCCCTCCCCCCTGCATAAATATCCGGTGCGTATTTTCAATTACCACAATCGCATCATCCACAATGATACCCAGTCCGAATAATAAAGCAAATAACACAATGAAGTTGAGGGTCACATGCGAGCCAACAATAAGATCTGCCCCGGGCAGGAATACAAACGCCACAAACATACTCAGCGGCACACTCAATGCCACAAAGAAGGCGTTAGTTACCCCCATGAAAAACATCAGGATTATTAATACCAGCGCAAAGCCGATCACGATTGAGTTAACCAATTCTGTGAATGAAGCTCTTGTCTGTTTGCTCTGATCCCCGGTGATCACCACATTCAGGTCTTTGGGGAAATCATCGGCCTTCAATTCTTCAACAATCTCTTTTACTTTATCTGATGTTTCGATCAGGTTCTCCCCTGCTCTCTTGATGATATTGAGGGTGATTACTTTTTTACCATCCAGACGGGCATAACTCTCTCTTTCTTTAATCGTGTCTTTGATTTCAGCAATATCTTTTAAATAGATAGGTGCCCCGCTGGTATTTCTTACCACAATCCTTTTAATATCATCAGCAGTTTTGATCTGGCCTTTTAACTGCAGGTTTCTTTTCATATTACCGACTTCCAGCAAACCGCCCGTAATATCCATGTTCTCCCGTTGCACGGCTGCAGAAATATCATCAAAAGTGATACCGGAAGATTCCATCCGCTTATTATCAACATTGATCTGGAATTCCCGTTCAGGCGCACCCACCAGATCCACCCTGTTGATCTGTGTCAGTTCTTCCAGTTTATCTTTCAGATCATCCGCATACTTCTTTAAACGGACAAGATCATAATCGCCACTCACATTCACATACATGATCGGCTGATCACTGAAACTCACCTCCATTACTGTCGGCTCTTCTGTCAGGTTAGTCGGCAGATCCGTTTTTGCTTTATCCACCGCATCTTTTACTTTCTGCACGGCCACATCTGTTTTTACATCCGTGCTGAACTCAACTGTGATGGCGGAATAATCCTGCACAGAACTACTTGTCACTTTATTGATCTTGGCACCCGTGATCCCTTTGATCTGTGTTTCTATCGGGCGGGTCACAAGGTTCTCAATATCCTTGGGAGAGTTACCTACATAAATAGTCTGCACATATATTGTCGGAATAACAATATCAGGGAATTGCTCTTTGGGCAATGTTACAAACTGGTAGACCCCTGCCAAACTCACGAACACCATCATCAGATAGATGGATGTTTTATTCCTGATACTCCAGGTTGTGGGTCTAAACTGTTTGAACTTCCCGGTTATATTTTCTAAAACACTCATACAATTGGTTTAATAATTATGCGCCTGCATTTCACTTCTAATCCCGGCAGGCAGATCATTTCTATCTTTTCTTATCCTTCTCAATTATTTAACATCAGTTGTGATTGCCTGGCCATCATACAATCCCTGGAAACCATCTGTGATCAGTTTATCACCCGCCTGCAAACCTGATTTTATTTCCAGCTTGTCATGGTAGATCTCCCCCACTTCAACAGCTTTTTTCCGGGCAACCAGTTTTCCATTCTCTGTAACTGCCACCAGCACATATTTGCCTGTTTCATCATTCTGAATAGTATTCACCGGAACAGCAATTACGTTTGGCGCTGTATAATCCAGGATGCGGACAATCGATAGCTGGTTAGGACGCAAATCCCTGTCTTTGGGCAACCGGGCTTCAATATAGAATGACCTCGTATTAGGATCGATCAGCTTACCCACAACGGATATCCGGGTTGTGATCGTTTTGTTATTTGATTCCGGAAAACTGAGCTGGATCAGGCTTCCTTCCTTCACACGGGTCAGGTAATTTTCCGGCACATTCACTTTTACCTTAAGATTACTGTTATTCACGATCTGGATCTGCATACTGCCCGGCGCAAATACTTCACCGACTTTCACATTCATGGTATTTATCACCCCGCTGATAGCAGCATATACATTCGTCGTATTGAGTTGCTCCTGTGCCAACCGCACATTCGCCTGCACCGCATTCAGCTGGCTTTGTAGAGCATCCACGTTTGTTTTGGCATTCAATACCTGTATTTCAGTACCAATATTCTGCTTCCACAGATTCTGCTGACGTTCATAAATACTTTGTGCCTGTGCAAGCTGTGCTTTTATCCCGCTTACCTGCTGTTGCGCTGCTGTAACGCTTTGGCTGAGTATTGCATCATCCAGTTTGAGGATCAGCTGACCCTGACTGACCACAGACCCTTCTTTTACAAATACAGCCCGTACCACACCACCCTGGCCGCGGGGAGCTACATAAGCCACATTCTCTGCATCAATTTTCCCCTGCAGGTCTACGTAGTGTTTGAAAGTATCTGTGGCGATTGCAGCAATAGTTACCAGTTTCGTTTTGGCATTATCAGCAGCTGCAGGATCCAGTTTGATGATCTCATCCTGTAACTTCTGTATTTCGGCAGCCACGTCTTTTTGCTGCGTTTTCAGTTTTTCCAGCTGTGTTTTTTTATCATCCAGGTCACCCTTGCCACTTTTAGCGGAAGTACCTCCGCAAGACACCAATACCAGGGCAGTGACAGGAACCAGCATTATTCTTACAAACTGTTGCATATAATTTATTTTAAAAGTCATGATCGTTGATTTTGGTGTTGATTATAATTTACCGGTTGCTTTCATAAAGTCAACCCTTGCAATGATAGCATCATACAATGCCGTGATATAATTGGTTTGTGCTGTTTTCAGATCTGTTTGTGCCGTATTGATTTCCGTTTGTGAGCCGGTACCCACTTCATATTTCTTCTTGGTCTGCTGGTACACTCTTTCTGCCAGCTCCATGTTTTTTTTCTGGTAGTCCATATTGGTAATGGCGGAACGGAAATTATTCTTCGCTGTTTCCACCTGCTGATCAATTGAAATCTCCAGGGCACCAATCTGGTTCTCTGTTTTTTGTAAATCGATCCTTGCCTGCTGAATTTTTGATTTGGTATAAAACCCGTTGAATATCGGGACGGAAATGTTCAGGCTGACAGAGGAAACAGTGAACCAGTCGCCTTTACCGAAGAAATTCCACTTGTTCCGCTGGGCGCTTTTGGCATACTGACCGTTAAGTGACACCGTAGGTATCTGGCTCAGTTTGTACCGGCGGATATTAAATTCATTCAGTTGTTTACCGATCTGGGCGTACTGGTAATCTTTCCTGTCTTTATAATCATAGGTGCTGTTCTCCAGTATACCTTCTTTGATCTGTTCATCGCTCAATGTATCTGTCAAAACCAGTTGATCTTTAACCGGCATGCCGATCAGCAATTTCAATCCGTAATAGCCATTCGAGATTGTGTTCAACACCTTTCGTTTCTCTGTTTGCAGGTTGGTGAGCTGTACATTTACCTTGTCAACATCCAGTTTCTCTGCAAATCCGTTTTCATATATTATCCGGGTATCCTTCAGTAATTTTTCCAGTAAAGCAATATTTGCATCCAGCAATTCCACCTGCGTTTTGCTGACCACCAGCTGGTAATAAACCTTGTAAATATTTGTCCTTACTTCTTCTTCTGTTATCTCCGCATTTTTACGGGCAAAATTCATAGCTGCATCCCTTGCCTGCAAACCCACGAATACCTGTCCGTCAAAGAGTATCTGGCTAAGGCTGATCCCTGCGGAAGCACTGTATTTTGTACCAAACTGGGCCGCAATAAACCCAAAATCATTGGGCATCACAATAGGGTTCCCGTTACCATCCTTCACTCCTTCATCCACCAGCACCTGGTAGGTGGCCGGCGATATAAAATTGGGAATCACCTGTGTGGCTACATTGGGATTATAAGTAGTCCCGAGGCTGGCATTGATACCGGGGTAAGCCCTTGAAGTTACTTCCCGGTTCACCTGCTCCTGGTATTTTACGTCCAGCAGCGCATTTTTAACCTGCGCATTATTTTTCGTGGCATAATCAATAGCCTGCAGGATGGAGAATTCATGCTTTGCCACTTTTGCTGTATCCTGTGCCATCGCCATGAATGGGAGCAAAGCCAGTATAATCACCGCACTTCTCCTGTTATTTCCTCGCTTCTTCATGTTGTTGGTTTTTGTTTCGTTGTTCATTGTATTTCTGAATCAGTTTATGTCCTTTGATCGTGGCAAGCCCGTATACAAAATGTTCGATAATGACCTCTGTTACCCCGGCCATATTGTACTTCCCCGGCGGAAAAACGCTGACATCAAACGGCAGCATCATTGACTCCAGCCTGAATTTGACCATCACATCCACATTGATGTCAGGGCGGTATAATTCATCTTTAATACCCCAGTCAATATTGTCTTTTATTATTTTGGCCAGGAATTTATCCTTGTGCTCCCTGAACCGGCGGAAAGACCTGAAATGGAACTTTTCCAGGTCATGCAGCAGCATCGGGTTCATATTGGTAAACTCATCCATGATCCTTTCCATCATCATAAAAATTTCATGGATAGCATCCTTTGCCTCCTCCTGGCAGCCCACACAATCGGTTTGTATACCTGAAATATGTGTATCCACCACGGCATCCACCAGTTCATCCTTATCCGCATAATACTGGTACAGGGTCTTTTTAGACATCCCCAGGTGATTGGCAATATCATCCATGGAGACAGAACGTATGCCGTACTGCATAAACAATTCCATAGCCTTAATCAATATGCGTTCCTTAGGTTCCATATTTCAAAATCGAGGAACAAAACTATGGAAACTTTTTTCGTAACCAAAGTTTCCATCCTTTTTTTTCACCATTCGTAACAAATCTTTCACACAGACAACTGTTTGTTTTACATAAGAGATGTCATAGTCAAATTTTCAAATTGCTTTACCTTTAGCACTTAATTGGTTGTGCATGAATCCCAAAACTCCTGCTTTGAAAAAAACAAGTACGGTCAGGAAAATCATCCGCTTTTTTATACAGGGGCTTATTATTATTGCACCTATTGCCATTACTGCCTATGCCCTCTACTGGCTTTTTGAAAAAGTAGATGGCATTCTCCGTCCGTTTGTCAATATCCCCGGTCTTGGCTTTGTGCTCATTATTGTTTTTGTGATCCTTGTAGGCTGGGTCAGTTCTAATTTCCTGATGGGCAGTGCAATTAATTTCTTTGACCAATGGATGGAAAGAACGCCCGGTATCAAATTCATTTATTCTTCTACAAAAGATTTCTTTGAAGCCTTTGCCGGTGATAAAAGAAAATTCAACAAAGCAGTCCTGGCCAGTGTATTTGCAGAAGATGTCTGGATCGTTGGTTTCCTCACAGATGAAGAAATGGAAAAATTTGAGATGGGCTCCGATAAAGTAAGCGTATATGTACCCCAGTCTTACAACTTTGCCGGCCAGCTTTATATATTGCCCCGCACGAGAGTCCGTAAAATAGAACAGATTACAGCAGGTGAAGCCATGAAATATGCCGTGACCGGCGGTGTGGTGGACCTGGATGATGATGATGAAAAAAAAGGAACTGATAACGTAGTTGTTTCATGAAGAAAATTCTTTTCATCTTTTTATCCTGTTTGCTCTGGCAGCAGTGTTTTTGCTGGGGTTTTTATGCACACCGCAAGATCAACTACCATGCTGTGTTCCTTTTACCCCCTGAAATGATGGTGCTGTACAAGCCTTCAATCAGTTTTTTGGAAGAACATGCGGTAGATCCTGATAAAAGAAGATATGCCATTCCGGATGAAGGCCCGCGGCATTATATCGACCTTGATCATTATGGCGCTTACCCTTTTGATTCCCTGCCCCGGAAATGGAATGATGCAGTTGCTAAATATTCAGAAGATACTTTACTGGCACATGGAGTTGCTCCCTGGTGGTTACAAACCATGCTATATCGTTTAACAGAAGCTTTCAAGGAAAAGAACCAGGTAAAGATCCTGAAGTATTCCGCCGAGATCGGCCATTATATTGCCGATTCCCACGTACCCCTTCATGCCAGCAGTAATCACAATGGCCAGTTTACAGACCAGAAAGGTATTCATGGTTTTTGGGAAAGCCGGATTCCCGAGTTGCTGGCCGAAAAAGAATGGGACCTTTTCATTGGAAAAGCGGAATATATCAAGAACCCTGCTGATTATATATGGAAAAGGCTGCTGGAAAGCGCCGCCGCTGCTGATACCGTGCTGAAATATGAGAAAGAATTAAGCAAACAGTTTCCTGCAGATCAGAAATTCGCATTCGAAGACCGCAACGGAGTAACGATCCGTCAATACTCTTCTGCATATTCCCTGAAGTATGATGCTACACTGAAAGGAATGACCGAAAGACGAATGCGGCAATCCATTTATGCAGTCGCTTCATTCTGGTACACCGCCTGGGTGAATGCAGGGCAACCTGACCTCACCAAACTCGTTAACAAAGAATTCACTCCTGAAGAGTTGCAGGAATTTGAGCAATTGAACACTGCCTGGAAAAATGCTGCCATCAGGGGAAGAGAACACGAATAACCGCTCATAGAATCTGCCGCCCAACTAACTTTCCGGGGCTCTTTTATTTAGTACATTTGCCACCTCATTGACCCTGTTGCCAGGGTTGAAACCTAATCGCCCATGATCCATAATTTCAATGCCGGCCCTTCTGTTTTGCCCAAAGAGGTTTTTGAACAAGCTAGCCAGGCTGTTCTTGATTTTAATAATACCGGCCTTTCCATTCTGGAGATCGGCCACCGCACTCCATTATTTGAAGCTGTAATGGATGAAGCAAGATCATTGGTAAAAGAGCTGATGCAGCTGGATAATGATCATGAAGTTCTATTCCTTCATGGAGGCGCCACCACGCAATTTATGCAGGTACCCATGAACCTGCTGAACGAAAATGATATTGCCGCCTATACCGAAACAGGAACATGGGCTGGTAAAGCGATTAAAGAAGCCAAGTTGTTTGGCCATGTGGAAATTGTCGGTTCTTCCAAAGACACCAACTACACAACCATACCAAAGGATATTTCTGTAACACCAACAGCGTCCTATTTACATATTACCAGCAATGAAACGATTGCGGGCACACAGTGGCACCAGTTACCTTATGACTGTGGCGTGCCGTTAGTAGCGGATATGAGCAGTGATATCCTGAGCCGCCGGCTGGATTTCAACAAGTTTGACCTGATCTACGCGGGTGCCCAGAAAAATATGGGTGCCGCCGGGGTGAACCTGGTGATCATCAACAAGAACATTACCGGGAAAGTAAACCGGAATATACCGACCATACTTGATTACCGCAATCATATTAAAGAAGGCAGTATGCTGAATACACCTCCTGTATTTGCCGTGTATGTTGTTCTGCTCACCCTGCGCTGGCTGAAAAAAATGGGAGGTGTTTCCGCTGTTGAGCAACTGAATGATGCAAAAGCAAAGTTGTTTTATGAAACATTAGACAGCCTGCCCTTATTCAAAGGCCCGGTTGCCAGGGAAGACCGCAGCCGGATGAATGCTGTCTTTATTATGGAAGATCCCACCCTGGAAAAAGAATTTCTTGATCAGTGCAAGAATGAAAAAATGATCGGGGTAAAAGGCCACCGGAGTGTGGGTGGCTTCCGTGTTTCCCTGTACAATGCATTAACTATAGAAAGCGTAAAGGCATTTACAGAACTGATGAAAGAGTTTGCCCGAAAAAAAGGATAGTATTTATACCCCAATAAATTTTTTAGCAGAACATGGCCATTATCAAACCCTTCAAAGCGTTAAGACCAACACCCGCTTTATCACAACAGGTAGCTTCCCGTCCCTATGATGTACTCAATAGCGCTGAGGCAAGGGAAGAAGCCAGAGAAAATCCTTATTCCTTCCTGCATGTAACCAAATCAGAAATTGATCTCCCGGATACAATTGACATACACAGTACCGCCGTTTACGAAAAAGCCAAAGAGAACCTGCAGCAATTTATTGCCAGCGGCACCTTATTGCAGGAAGAAAAACCCTGTTATTATATCTATCGTCTCATCATGAATGGCCGTTCACAAACCGGTTTGGTTTGTGTTTCATCTGTGCAGAATTATTTTGATGATGTGATCAAAAAGCACGAGTTCACCAGGCCGGAAAAAGAAAAAGATCGTATTGATCATATGCAGACCATCAGGGCACAAACCGGGAATGTGTTCCTGGCCTGCAGGGATGTGTCAGAAGTAAATTCAATTATTGCTGACTGGCAGGAAAACCAGGCACCCGTTTACGATTTTACTGCGGAAGATGATATTCAGCATACCGTCTGGATCGTAAATGCAGATGCAACAATTACTGCCATTACTGACCTGTTTAGCAACAAAGTTCCCTGCACTTATATTGCAGACGGACATCACCGGGCTGCTTCTGCCGCCAAAGTGAGCAAGGCTTTGCCAGGCAGTAATGATGCAAAATTCTTTCTGACCACTATTTTTCCTGCCAGCCAGCTGGCCATATTGGATTATAACCGGGTTATTAAAGATCTGAATGATTGCAGCCCGGAAGAATTAATTGCCGCTCTCCAGGATGATTTTATGATTACATCCAGCCCTGAAGCGGTAAAGCCGGCCCATTTGCATGAATTTGGTATGTACCTGAATAACCAGTGGTATATTCTTACCGCCCGTAAAGATACCTGGACCGAAGATCCTATCGGGGTACTGGATGTAACAATCCTTTCCAATAATATATTGGATAAATTATTCGGTATCAAAGATCAGCGGACAGATAAAAGAATTGATTTTGTAGGCGGCATAAGAGGTCTCAAAGAATTGGAAAAAAGGGTGAACAGCGGTGAAATGAAAGTAGCTTTCAGCCTGCACCCGGTGACGCTGGAACAGTTATTTGCTATCTCTGACAGTGGTAATGTAATGCCTCCGAAAAGTACCTGGTTTGAGCCCAAACTGCGGGACGGACTTTTAACACATCTGCTCTGATTGGCTGCTAAAATAATTGTTACTTTGCAACAGAGACGTTCATGGTAACGTCTCTTTGTTTTCAATTTTATATATGAAAAAACTTATTGCCGCTTTTTTCTTTTCCTTTTCCCTGGCCACTTCACTGGCGCAACCAGAAGATATCGCAACGCTCAGAGAAACAGCCAGGACTTTTATGATGGCCGGCGATTATAATAATGCCATTATTGTATTAAACCGTGCCCTGCAACAGGATAAGAACAATCTTGAATTGCAAAAAGACCTGATCCAGAACTATTACCTCAAACAGGATTTTGATAAAGCACTGGATGGTGTGAAAGCTATCGTGGACCGTGATGACGCCGATGTAATGACTTACCAGATTGCCGGTAATGTATATAAAGCACTGGAACTGGTCAAAGATTGCGACAAGATGTACAAAAAAGCACTGAAGAAATTCCCGAGAAGCGGTCCTTTGTACAGTGAATACGGCGAATTGTTATGGGCCACCAAAGATTTTACGGCTATTGATCAATGGGAAAAAGGTATACAGATTGACCCGGCGTATGGAGGCAACTATTATAATGCTGCCTTATTCTATTTCTATACAAAAGATAAAGTATGGAGTCTTGTATACGGAGAAATCTTTGTAAATATGGAAAGCCTGAGTGAAAGAGGAGCCGCCATGAAACAATTATTATTACAGGGGTATAAAGAAAAATTATTTGCTAACCCGGACCTGATGCAGGGCGAAGAAAAAAACAAGAGTGAGTTTGCCAAAGCTTTTTTAACGGAGATGGGCAAACAATCTTCCCTTACCAGTAAAGGCGTCACCATTGAAACACTTACGATGATCAGGACCCGGTTTATATTGAACTGGTTTACTAATTATGCCGCTAAGTTCCCGTTCCGGCTTTTTGATTACCAGCAGCAACTGATCCGTGACGGGCTGTTTGAAGCCTATAATCAATGGCTTTTCGGACCGGTTGAAAACCTGGCTGCTTATGATAACTGGACCAAAACACATGCTGAAAATTTCAATGCTTTTACCACTTTCCAGAAAAACAGGGTTTTCAGGGTTCCACCGGGCCAGTATTACCAGGTAAGATGATTTTTGTTCAACTTATTCCTGCCTCCTGGACTAACGAACAGGAGGTTTTTTTATGTTTTCTTTTTTGCCTAATTTGACTGCTGTAACCTTTTATAAAGGCCTGATTAAAATAACGATTGCACCATGACAGAACCCCGCAGATTATTCGATTGCCTTCAATATCACCTCGAAGGATCATCTTCCCTGGAAGATATGCTGGCAGGCAAAGAGGCAGGCCAATGGAAAAAATACAGCACTCAACAGGTAAGTGATATAGTCAATGATTTAGGCGCCGGTCTGCTGAGCCTGGGCATAGGACCCAATGATATGAGCGCAGAGGGAAGAGATAAAATCGCTATACTGTGCAAGAACAGGCCGGAATGGGTATTACTGGATTTGGCTGTACAGCAGATCGGAGCCATACTTACTCCTATTTATCCTACAATCAATGTAAATGAGCTGGAGTTTATCCTGAATGATGCACAGGTAAAAATTGTTTTTGTTAATGATGAAGATCTTTACCTGAAAGTACTGAGCCTGAAAGGAAGAGTGCAGAGCCTGAAAGAAATCTATACTTTCGATCACGTGCCCAATGCCCGGCACTGGAAAGAGGTAACGGCACTCAGCACACCCGAACTAAAGGCGCAAATAAAATCTATCGCAGACAAGATACGGTATGAAGACCTTGCCACCATCATTTATACATCCGGTACAACCGGCACACCCAAGGGTGTAATGCTGAGCCATGAAAATATTCTTTCCAATGTTTTAGCCTGCATGCCCTGTTTCCCGCCCGGAGATAAAATGCGTTCACTCAGTTTTCTTCCCCTGAATCATATTTTCGAAAGAATGGTGACCTATCTCTATTTATTCAGGGGCACCTCACTCTATTATGCAGAAAGCCTTGACACAATTGCTGAAAACCTGAAAGAGGTACAGCCGGATATGTTCACCACAGTGCCGAGATTGCTGGAGAAAGTATATGATAAGATCATGCAGAAAGGGAATGAGCTCACCGGTATGAAAAAGAAATTATTTTTCTGGGCGCACGGCCTGGCTGAAAAATTTGAGATTAATAAGGACCAGGGGGCCTGGTATAAAATGCAGCTTGCTTTGGCCAATAAACTCATCTTTAGTAAATGGAGAGAAGGGTTAGGAGGTAATATCAGGTGTATTGTAACGGGTGGCGCTGCCTGCCAGGTGCGCCTGATCCGCATCTTTACTGCAGGACAGATCACGATCATGGAAGGGTACGGCCTTACTGAAACTTCGCCTGTTATCAGCGTGAACCGCTTCAACGAAGAAGATCGTATGTTTGGCTCTGTTGGCCCGTTGATTGATAACGTATCAGTACAGATCGCTGAAGATGGTGAAATACTATGCAAAGGCCCGAATGTAATGATGGGCTATTATAAACGGCCCGACCTCACAGCAGAAGTGATCACCGATGGATGGTTCCATACGGGGGATATCGGTACGATCATCGATAATAAATTTTTAAAGATCACCGACCGGAAAAAGGAATTATTCAAAACCAGTGGCGGTAAATATGTGGCGCCGTTGCCTATTGAGAATAAATTAAAAGAATCACCCTTCATTGAACAGGTAATGGTGGTAGGCTCAGAAAGAAAATTTGTCGGGGCCCTGCTGATTCCTTCTTTTCCCAACCTGCGTGACTGGACACGTCATCATGGGGTGCCTGATATAAGCAATGAAGACCTGATCCGGGATCCCAAAGTAATAGAATTGTATAAAGACCTGGTGGAAAGCTTTAATAAATTCTTTAACCATGTGGAACAGATCAAAAAATTTGAACTGCTGCCCAATGAATGGAGTGTGGATAGCGGCGAACTGACACCCAAGCTTTCTATGAAACGAAAAGTAATATCAGAAAAATATAAAGACGCTATTGACCGCATTTACAATTAACCAGGAACCCCCGCTGAATAGCACCTGGTTAATGAGTTCTGCTTTATTATTACAGATCTGTAATAGGTTTATACACCGGCACCAGCGTTTTCATTATGCGCCATCCGATAAGATATGCTACTGCACATACTGCAAAAATGATCAGGTAACCAGACTCAATACCTTCAAAGCCAAACAGCTTCATCCTGGTTTCAGCAGCATGATCAAATAACATTCCTGATCCTTTATTAATCAGGAAAGAACCTATTCCACCAGCCATGCCTCCAATACCGGTGATGGTTGCAATTGCCGACCTTGGAAACATATCACCCACGGTAGAAAATATATTGGCTGACCATGACTGGTGCGCAGCGCCAGCTATACCTATAATAACCACAGGTATCCATACAGAGATATAGCCAAGAGGCTGTGCCAGCAATGTCAGAAGCGGGAAGAAAGCAAAAATCAGCATTGCTTTCATTCTTCCGTTATATGGATTCATTCCCCTTTTTTCTACAAAGTAGGTAGGCAGCCAACCTCCAAAAATCGAAAGCAGTGTAATTAAATACAGCACAAAAATCTGCGGTGCGCTTTGTGTAGAATCAAGATGATAAACGGAACTCAAATATGCAGGGGTCCAGAACAAGAAAAACCACCACACTCCATCAGTCATAAATTTGCCAATGGCAAATGCCCATGTTTGTTTGTAACGGAATGCCTGCCCGAATGTTATCTTTTTTGTATGAACAGCTTTTTCAACCGGACTTGTATGATCATCCTGTTGTATGTAAGATAGCTCCTCCCCGTTGACTTTTGGATGTAATTCCGGCTTTTTATAAATAAAAACCCAAAATCCCATCCATATAAATCCTAATGCCCCAATGATTATAAAAGACATTTCCCAGCCATACTCTTTGGCTATAAAGGGAATTGAAAGGGGAGCTGCCAATGCTCCAATCGTAGCCCCTGCATTAAAAATACTGGTAGCAAACCCTCTCGCTTTTTTAGGAAAATATTCT
This sequence comes from Chitinophagaceae bacterium UBA4411, assembly GCA_002400415.1. Taxonomy (GTDB): domain Bacteria; phylum Bacteroidota; class Bacteroidia; order Chitinophagales; family Chitinophagaceae; genus CADEDV01. Next base: position 110,029 of record DGQP01000005.1, on the reverse strand, counting down.
GCGGTGGCCTTAATGGCTGCGGGAAAGTTGCCAGCCTCGCCCAGCGCCAGGATGATGCGGGCAAAAACGAATAATGAAACACTGATCGAAGTAACTTTAGATATATCACTCACAGTAGCAATGGCTTCTTTCGCTCCTTCAAACCCAACCAGCCAGCTCCCTGTCAGAAAACCTGAAGTGGCAATGCCGCAAAATGCATGAAGGCAAGCCCCTACAGACCAGATACCAATAGCCCATAAAAAGCCTTTTTTAGTATCCATCCAATCGACAAATTTTCCAGCCAGCAGCATGGATACAGCATACGCAATGGAAAAAATAGCTGTGATAGTGCCATAGTCATTATTATTCCAATGAAATTCCGGTACTATAAAATCTTTCCATGTCAGGGAAAGAACCTGGCGATCCAGGTAATTAATCGTAGTAGCAAAAAATAACATGGAACAAATAACCCACCGGTAATTGGTCATTTTGTTTTTCGTATGGCTCTGCTGCATGAAATGCTGTTTATGATTTTATACTGCGAATTACTCCCAGTACCTTTTTTGTTTCTTCTTCAATCGTTACATAATCTTTTGCTTCCATCAGCTTCTTGCTGATCAGTTTGCTACCCATACCGACTGCACAAACACCTGCCATATACCAGCTTTCTATACTTTCCTTTGTTGTATCAACACCGCCCGTAGGCATAAATAAAAGTTTAGGAAAGATATCCTTTATCGTGGTTAAAAACTCGGTACCCAGCATATTTCCGGGAAAAAGCTTAATAAAACCGATGCCTGCATTTTCTGCAGCAATGATCTCAGTAGGAGTCATGCAACCCGGGGCATAGAAAATATCATTCGCCACGCAATGGGCAGCTACTTCTGGCACAAAACCCGGACTTACTAAAAAATCAGCCCCTGCTGCAAGATATTCATCAGCCTGCTGTTTATTCTTAATGGTACCCACACCCAATAACAACCCGGGCATTTCTGCATTCCTCAGCACTACCATTTTTTTAAAGTTGTTCAGGGCTGCTTCGCCCCGGTTGGTATATTCAACAGCTTTAATGCCTGCTTTATAAATTGCTTTTAATGTATCCAGGCTTACTTCTTCACTGGGGTTAAAATACAAGGGCAGTATGCCCTGTGCTATAATCGCATCTGTTATTTGTTGTGTCTTACTCATAGTTCTTAATTAAAACAAGGTTTAAACAGTTTTTTAATGCCAATAAATGAAAGTTCTTCCTGTTAGCGACTGCTATCAAATTTTTACTTTGATCACCAGTTTTTTTATTGGCCCATCCCCGATCATCGGCGCATGTACATCTTCGGGAAAAAAGATCGCAAACTGTCCGTTGGTGAGCTGAAAAAATGTGTCCGCCCCGTCATGGTACAGCTGCACATCCTTTTCCTCATTATATTCCCCGTTGGGTGTTACACATTTCTCTCTCGGTGTCCAGCCAATAGTTTCAAGCCCGTTAATACAAACCTGTATATCAATGTTCTTATTATGACATTCAAACTTGGCCAGGCTGGCTTCTTTGGTCTTACCTGCTGCATTGCTGAAAATAGCTTTCAGGCCTTCAGCAATATCCGATTTGCCATCTGCTGCGTTGGCTAAGTCGGTCTCCTTAATAAATGCAAAGGCCTTTTCAAACAAAGGATGTACAGAAAAGTATCTGGCTGCATTTTGTATTGTATCGATTATCATTATTACCTGCTTTACTAAGTCAAAATTTTTAAACCATAAACTTCAAACATTTACCGCTGCACTCTTCCGCTGCCGTCACCTTTCATCAGGTCTTTCACTTCACCAAGGGTGGCATGGTTCAGGTCACCCGGAATAGTATGCTTTAATGCGGATGCCGCTACGCCAAACTCAGCTGCTTCATTCAAGGGCATCCCGGTCACCAGTCCGTAGATAAGGCCGCTGGCAAAGCTATCACCACTACCCACCCGGTCAACAATACGGACATTATATTGCTTTGTATGATAAAACTCATTACCATCATATACCAGTGCACTCCAGCCATTATCGCTGGCACTATGGCTTTCTCTCAGCGAGGAAGCAATGAATTTGAAACCGAATTTTTCTTTCATTTGTCTGAACACATCTTTGAAGCCATCCAGGTTTAATTCACCTTTTGTTACATCTGTATGTGCTGCTTTAAATCCCAGGGTTGTATCAGCATCCTCTTCATTACCAATACATACATCCACATATTGGCAAAGGCGGGTCATCACTTCACGGGCCTTTTCTTTGCTCCACAATTTCTTCCGGTAGTTCAGGTCAATGCTGGTAGTAATACCTTTCGTTTTGGCTGCTTTCAATGCTGCTTCGGTTAACGCTGCTGCTTTATCGCTCAGTGCAGGAGTGATTCCTGTAGTATGAAACCAGGAAGCCCCTTCCAGTATTTTATCAAAATCAAATTCGCTGGCATCCACATCAGCAATAGAAGCACCGGCGCGGTCATATACCACCTGTGATGCCCTCATGGAAGCACCAGTCTCCAGGAAATAAATCCCCAGCCTGTCGCCCCCGTGGGCGATGAATTGAGTATCCACACCGTAACGGCGCAGATGATTGATTGCCGCCTGGCCTATAGGATTGTTCGGCACCTTGGTTACAAAAGTTCCATTCAGGCCGTAGTTGCACAATGCAGCAGATACATTCGCCTCACCTCCGCCATATGTAACATCAAATGTGTCAGCCTGCACAAAACGTTTGAAGTCGGGAGTGGATAAACGCAACATGATCTCTCCCAGTGTTACTACTTTCTTTGACATACTTTTTTATTTATAGATTTTTACATTCCCGGCCGGAAGATACAGCATGACTTCCTAACACCTCCTGATTACCGGGCATTTCGGCCGAATATTTTACCGGTATCGATACCGGTTTCCCCCGGTAACGATACCGCAGTTCAGGCAACGGCTGGCTTGTTAACAGCCGGTTGCACATCCAGTTGCCAGTTGAAATAATTCCTGTTATTATTAAAGCAAATATCCTGTATTATTTTTCCCACCCATTTCAGATCGTTGGGCAATTCCCCGTTTTCAATCTCATCCCCAAACAGACCGCATAAGATTCTTCTGAAATATTCATGTCGTGGAAATGAAAGGAAACTCCTGGAGTCCGTCAGCATACCAATAAACTTACTGAGCAATCCCATATTACTCAGTGTATTGATCTGCCGGGTCATACCATCCCGTTGATCAAGGAACCACCATGCAGATCCCCATTGTATCTTGCCTGCGGCCGACCCGTCATTAAAATTACCGATCATTGTTGCCATCAATTCATTATCGGCAGGGTTAAGATTATATAAAACTGTTTTTGCCAGTTTATTATTACTGTCCAGCTTGTCTAAAAATTTAGCCAGTGCTTTCCCCTGGGAAAAATCGCCAATAGAATCCCAGCCGGTATCAGGGCCAAGTGTTTGCAGCATCCTCGAATTATTATTCCGCAAAGCGCCAAGATGGAACTGTTGTACCCATCCCTTTTCCCAATCCCATTCTGCGAAATGAATCAGCATTGCTGATTTGAATTTGCGCTGTTCAGTTCCATTCAGTTCACGGCCGCCGTGTATTTTGGTAAAAATGGCATCGATCTCTGAGCCCGTAAAATCATCGGCGTATATCTCTTCCAGCCCGTGATCAGAAACCCCGCAACCCATAGCTGCAAAAAAGTCGTGACGGTTTTGCAAAGCATACAGGAAATCATCAAAGGAAGAAATTGCAATATTAGTTACCTCAGATAATTTGTTCAGGTAAGCATTGAATTTCTCCGCGCTGTTAACATTCATGGCATTATCAGGGCGGAAAGCAGGCAGGATCGGTTTCTCAAAGCCGTCATCTTTAATCTTCTGGTGATATTCCAGTGAATCAACCGGGTCGTCTGTTGTGCAGACCAGGCTTACATTCATTTTGCGCAATAAATTCCGGACCGAATATTCGGGTGTCTGTAATCTGGTGGTGCATTCATCGTATACCCGCCTGGCTGTATCGCCATTCAGGATATCATTGATATCGAAATACCGTCTCAATTCCAGGTGAGTCCAGTGGTACAACGGGTTTCTTAGTGTATAAGGAACAGTTTCTGCCCATTTTTGAAATTTTTCCCAATCGGTCTTATTACCCGTGCAAAAACTTTCATGCACCCCGTTAGTGCGCATCGCCCTCCATTTATAATGGTCGCCATACAACCATACCTGCGTCAGGTTGTCGAACTGCGTATCTTCTGCTATCTGCTGTGGCGGCAGGTGGCAATGGTAATCTATGATCGGCATGTCTTTAGCATATTCATGGTAAAGACGCTGTGCTGTTGCTGTTTTCAGGAGAAAATTCTCATCCAGGAATTGTTTCATACAATTGCTTTAAAAATTAATTGGCCAGCTCTGGTTCTTTACTACTGCCTGTTATGTCTTCCGGCAGGGTTATTCTTCTTTATTTTTTAGTTCATTATTGTTATTATAAGCTAACCCCCCGTTTCCAGGGGATAAAATCGTCCTGGTTCAGCAGCACTGCCCTGGGTAATATCTCACCACTTGCTGCTTTGATACAATATTCCAGTATCTCCTCACCCATTTCTTCAATTGTCTTTTCCCCTTCAATCACGGGGCCTGTATCTATATCAATTATGTCGCCCATTCTTTTTGTCAGTGCACTATTGGTAGATACCTTGATCGTTGGGCAAACAGGATTACCGGTTGGTGTACCCAGACCGGTTGTAAACAATATCAACGTGGCTCCGCTTGCCGCTTTACCTGTCGTAGCTTCCACATCATTACCGGGTGTGCAAACCAAACTCAACCCCGGTTTTGTAACCGGTTCTGTATAATCCAGCACATCCACTACCGGCGATGTGCCTCCCTTTTTGGCAGCGCCGGCACTTTTGATCGCATCCGTGATCAAACCGTCTTTAATATTACCCGGCGAAGGGTTCATTGAAAAACTTGAACCGGCATTCACCACTCTTTCTTCATAAGCCCTCATTAATTTCATGAATTTACGGGCTGTAGGTTCATTCACAGAACGGTCAACCAGTTCCTGCTCCACACCACACAATTCCGGGAATTCTGCTAATAATACCTGGCCTCCCAATGCAACGACAAGATCGGAACAATAGCCAACGGAAGGATTGGCTGATATACCACTGAATCCGTCGCTGCCGCCACATTTCACACCGATGCATAATTTATCAAGAGAAGCCGGTTTCCTTTCCAGTTTATTAATCTCCACCAGCCCTTCAAATGTTTTGCGGATAGCTTCAGCAATTAATTGTTCTTCACTTTGTGATTGTTGCTGTTCGAAAACATGTATCGGTTTATTGAAATGCGGGTTATGTGCTTTCAGGTCAGTCATAAAATCCTGCACCTGTAAGTTCTGGCATCCCAGGCTTAATACAGTTACACCTCCCACATTGGGATGATCAGCATAAGCAGCCAATAGTTTACTAAGGATAGCAGCGTCCTGCCGGATGCCACCGCAACCACCCTGGTGATTCAGGAATTTTATGCCATCCACATTTTTAAACGGGCGGTTTTGCTGGTACGCTGATGGTCTGAGATCAACGGTATCTGTGGGTTCACCATTTTGAAATGCTTCCAGCAGCTGATGCGTATACTGTTTATATTTATCTGTTACTGCATATCCCAGTTCATTATGCATCGCTTCCCGGATTACATCCAGGTTCCTGTTCTCGCAAAAAACAGTTGGGATAAATAGCCAGTAATTCGCTGTGCCCACTCTTCCGTCATCCCGGTGATATCCATTGAATGTCCTCTCTTTAAAACGGGAAACATCAGGAGCCTGCCATTCAAATTTTGCATTACGGTAATCATATGGCTCAGCTGCATGCTTTGTATTCCCGGTAGACATGCGGCTTCCTTTCGTAATATTCATTTGTGCTTTCCCCACCAGTACCCCGTACATAATAATTGCATCGCCGGTTTTCATATCCTGCGTAAAGAATTTATGTTTGGCCGGGATATCTTCCTGCATGGCAAATTCGTTACCATTATAAGAAACAACAGCTCCTTTGCTGAGGCCCGTTAAAGCCACCAGCACATTATCTTCCGGATGTACTTTTAATACCAGCTGTTTCATCTCACCACTTCGTTTTCCTGTTGTGCCAGTTGCAAAGTTACTGCCACTCCATTATTCATTAATTTACCCAATGCATCTTCAACTGCTGCTGCAAAACCGGGCAACGATGAAAGGTCCGTTTCCCACAAACTTTCATCCGCTAAAACTGCTTTTACAATTTCATTCGTATCATTTTGCCTCCAGTGTGCTGCTAACCGGATGGCCTCGGGATCCTGTACAGGATATTTTTTGCCGTTGCTATTGCCATTATAGATATTGTCTCCCCCGGTTTCTGCTTTCATAAACAGGAGATAACCTGCAAACCCCAGCGCCATCAGCTCAGGTGCGGTTGTATATTTTTCATAATGCTTCAGCAATAAAGGCACATTCCTCATTTTCATTTTGGATGTGTAATTCATTGTAATGCTGATCCATTTATGATCAAGGAACGGGTTACGAAAGCGATCCATTACCTGGCCGGCAAATACACAGGCTTCCTCATAGCTTATCATTTCTCCCTGCATCACCTCTGCTATCTCCTTTGTCATCAGTGAATGAATATAAGAAAACATGGTTGCGTCCCGCAGTGCTTCTTTTACGGTTTCGAAGCCTGCCAGGAAAGCCAGGCCGCAGCTGAACGTATGTGTGCCGTTTAACAGGCGGAGTTTAAGCTCCCTGAATTTTGTTATATCAGCGGCAATCACTGCTCCGGTATCTGCCCCGGTAAATGACAAGATGTTTTTCACCCGCTGGCTATCTGACTCAATCGCCCATAACCTGAAGCATTCCGACATGATCATCAGGTCATCCGTATAACCCAGTTTTTTTTCTGTTGTTATTTTATCATCGCCTGCCAGTTTGCCCGGCACAATCCGGTCAACAAGTGAGCTACAAAAATGATTCGCTGTTTCTAACCAATCAATGAAGGGCTCTCCGAGGTTATTCTTTGTTGCCAGGACGGATACAATCGACCGGAGCAATGTGCCGTTATCCGGGACCAGTTCAGTTGGTATGATTACCATTCCGCTTTCTTCACTACCATTAAAAGCTTTATACCTCTCCCACAGGAACGCCAGTAATTTACCAGGAAATGATGACGGTGGCTGATCAGTTATTTTATCATCACTCATCACAATCCCCACTTCGGTAGTGTTGGAAATGATTATCTGCAGTTCCGGCCGGTGGGCATATTCCAGTATTTTTTTCCAGTCATCCTTAGCCGACAAGACTTTACTGACAGAAGAATTGATCACGGCTTCCTCCACCTGCTGCCCCTCTTCAATTCCCCGGATACATTGGGTAAACAACCCATCCTGCTGCGCAAACTCATCGGTGCCTCCGCTGGAGGTAGATTTCACCACAACAACCCGGCCATTAAAAACTCCCTGCCTGTTGGCTTTATCAATAAAATAATCCGGTAAGCCTCTTAATAAAACACCTGTCCCAAATTGTAAAACTTTTTCCGGTAATGACAGTATCCTCTCATCCGGTATGATCAACCCTGTTTGTGGTTGTATCTTCTTTACTGTTTCCTTTGATAATTGCATAATTAATTCATTGCAGGACTCCACCTGTTTTTAAATAACCAGTTAATAGTAATATCAGCAGCTTTTACAGCGGCAGGAAGATTATTGCTATACCAGCTAAAATCATTTCCACCAATGCGGTGGCAATTATAATAGTATATTCTTTCGCCCCAGTTAATCTTATTGTTTGTAGCAACCCGGTAAATCGGTGTGTCTTTCATGTTCCGGGCAAACTCGCAATTGACCAGGTAGAATTGCGCTTCACGGTGATAGCGACCCAGCATAAAACCATCAAAGCCGGAAAACTTACAATTCAGTAATACGGTTTTTGAATCCTCATTGCCGGAGCCATCATGCCAAATAGCCGCAGGCCCACTGTGTGCTATAAATTCGCAGTTCTCTGCCCAGGCCCAGCCACGGGGACAATAGAAATCAACTCCTCCTTCCATGATACAGTCCCTGAAATACCACATACCATTATAGATCTCCCATGGACTGACGGTATCGCCGCCATAGGAACGAAAGTGACAATTCAGTGCTTTTAAACGGGTGGCCATATTCATTGTACGTAACGCCATCTGGTGACCATCTCTCCGCAATTTCTTTTGCTGGCCGGCAGAAGTATCAGCTGCACACCAGATCGTTCTTTCTGTGAAATCAAAACCATAGTTATTTGTGACAGTGAGATTCTTTAACGTAATATCATTAGCACCGACGTTCAGGGTTGCCACACCCCAGTCATCTGTATGACCACATCGCCATTCATCCCGGGCTATAGAAGCGATGATGATCGTTTTCTCCCGGTTCTCCCCTTCAAAAACGACATTGTGCTTTTCGATATATAATTTCTCCGCATACAATCCTTTCTTAATACGGATTATTCTTGGAACAGCCGAAGAATCAGGGAGGCTGTTCAATGCTCCCTGGATTGTTTTATAATTTCCACTGCCGTCGGCAGCTACGATAATGGTTTGTTGGGGTACGGATACAGTTCCGGGTTGCGCCGGTATATTGTTTTGCACCAGCAGCAAACCTAAAAGGTAAGAGATTACTATTTTGGTTTTTCCATTCATTTCTTTGTTAGTAATAACCATCTCACAAGATCTTCCGCTGCTTTATAATTCTCGTATTCAGCAGGCAGTTTCCTGCCATCAAGGTATTCGTTATACAGCCAGGGATCCCCGACAGCCATTACAGCCCCTTTGCCATACTTCGCTGTTGCAATAATGATATCATTATCTTTCACCACCAGTGCTTTTGCAGGACTTTTAACTTCCAGTACGCTCAATTCTTTCAAAAACATTTTTTTAGTCGTGGTAAACACTGGATTATTATCGCCGGGCAATACTTCCCCCTGCGGATATGTATCGTTTTTTACCATGTTAATACTCTTGTCAGTAAATTGTATTCCAAAAACAGCAGCCAGTGTATTAAAATGCTTCAGATCGCAATTATTGCTATCGTTGGCCATCAGCAATAATGTGCCGCCTTTTTTTACCCAATTGCTGATCGCTTTAACATCTTTCGCAGCCATATAATTCGGGTTCGGATTATCCCGTATATGATCAGGATCAACTATAATATACACGGATGCACCCTTTAGATTGGCTGTTGCCGGGGCGGCATCTGATGAAACTAGTTTAGCTCCATTCTTTTCAAAAATGCTTCCCAGTGTGTTAAAGCCCGGGTGGGATCTTTCTTCCCAGGTATAATGCCAGTAGTCCATATTGCCGGCTGCATTCTTCCTTTTTTCACTGTTAAAATACCGGTCTAATAAAACTGTTTTGCCTTTGCCATTTTTTAATGAACCGCTTATTTCCATTTCACCGGCAGCTTTGATGAAAGCACCCATTCCCTTAGGATCGTTTACAATCACTTTTTCCCGCATATAATATTCAAAACTTCCATCGCGGTAAGGATTGCCGCCTAATCCTGAAACTGAGACCGTTCCATATAAATTGGTTTGACCATTCTCTGTTTTAACAAACTCCTTCACGATCCCATCCCAGGCTTTTTCCGCAATAGAAAACTTAGCAGCCGGAAGATATCCTTTGCGGACAGCTTTTGCAATAGCATAGGTGAACTGGCAGCTGGCGGAGGCTTCAAAATAATTTTTCTCTTTTCCAGGGCCATTATAATTCAGTATATCATACCAAAGCCCCGTTTGCTTATCCTGTACTTTCCCAACCGCTGTTACCAGGCGATTCAGGATATCAATCAATTTCTTTCTTCCCGGGTGATCCGCGGGGTACCAATCCAGCGCATCTACGATTGCATTTGAATACCAACCGATAGCCCTTGCCCAGAAAAGAGGTGATTGCCCGGTGGTCTTATTCGCCCATTGCTGCTGTTTGCTCTCATCCCATGCATGATAGAGTAAGCCGGTTTTGGGGTCTCTTGCATGTTGTTCCATCCGGACAAACTGGTTGGTAATATCATTAAAAGCTGTATCATCCTGCATCAGGTTGGAATACTCAGCATAAAAGGGCTCGCCCATATACAATCCATCCAGCCACATCTGGTAAGGGTATATTTTCTTATGCCAAAAGCCGCCTTCACGGGTGCGGGGATGGCTGCGCAACTGCTCTCTCAGCAACCTGGCGGCTTTCAGGTATTTTTCTTTTCCCAGTACTTTATACAGCAACAGCAACAATTTACCATTGTTGATATGGTCAATATTATACTCATCCGGTCTGTAATCTTTAATCGAACCGTCTTCCCGGATATAAAAATCCATCAGGTGCTGTATATAGTTGAAGTATTTTACATCACCTGTATTTTGCCAAACCCTTTCGCAACCTTTTAATATAACTCCCATATCATAGCTCCAGCGGGCCGGCTTATTTCCCAATGAAAAGGAGTCTTTCCAGATCGTCATGCAGGTGGCAATCATCTGTTCAGACAATGGCTTTTCCTGCGCATTTCCCTGCACCGATGCTGTAAACAGTACTATGAAGATTACTTTTTTCATTTTATTATTACCGATTTTTCGCTGGCACCCAGCTCGTAAGAAATGCCGGCTTTCGCTTTTGATGCGTCAGTCTTTGTAACGGAGATGCTGTTTGCCCTGTCTCCACTGATCCTGAATAGCAATTCTGCTCCTTCCTGGTAAGTGATATTCTCAAAAGATAGTTTATCGCTTTGCAGCACATCAATAACAGGATGAGTCGCTTTACTCATAACCCTGATATTTTTAAAACTGATACCCGTGGCTTCCTGCACTTCTATTCCCTTATCAGCCTGCAGCACCATATTTTCCAGTACAATATCTTTTACATGCATTTCCGGCAGGCCCCTTACAAAAATTGCCCTGGCAGCGCCATTGCAGTAGACATTACTGATATGAAAATTTTTGAAAACAGGCGTTGTTTCATCTGCCGGTTTAAAAACCACAGTGGGTAATTCTCTTTTTTCTCCGGCCAGGGGCACCGGGTCTTTAGCCATATAATACATATCAAAGAGAATGGCTTCACCGGGAATATCTTTCATGTAAATGTCTTTAATGAAAATATTCTCCACCACGCCGCCACGGCCACGGGTTGTTTTAAAGCGAAGGCCGATATCTGCACCTATAAATGTACAGTTGCTGACGTAAATATTTTTTGCACCCCCGCTCATTTCACTTCCGATCACAAAGCCACCATGAGAAGAGTAAACGGTGCAGCCCCTGATGATCACATCCTGTATTGGCCGCCCTCTTTTCCTCCCTTCTGCATCGCGTCCGCTTTTCATACATAAAGCATCATCACCCACATCAAATACGGAGTTTTCGATCAATACGTTTTTACAGCTTTCTGCATCAATACCATCCCCATTCTGGGCATACCAGGGATTTTTTACAAGAATATTTCTTACCGTCAGGTTCTCGCACATCAGCGGATGCAGGCACCAGGCCGGAGAGTTTTGAAAAGTAACTCCTTCCAGCAGGACGAATTTGCAACTGGTAAGCAATACCAGGTTAGGGCGTAGAAAATCTTTAATATCCTGGTAGAATGCAGCATCCTTCTCCGGGGAAAGTTGCCCGGGATTGGTCATCTTGCTGCCTTTCAGAAATGATTCAGAAGGATACCATGTTTTCTTATCATCACTCAATACCCCGCCTGAAGCCACCAGTTTTTTCCATTGGCTCGCCGTGAGCTTATCGCTTTTTACAGCTCTCCACACATCACCGTTACCATCAATGATACCCTTGCCGGTAATAGCTATATTCACAGCATTGGTAGCTGAAACAGGAGATTGATTTCTCATCTGGGGCAATCCTTCCCAGTTGGCTTCAACCAGCGGGTATTGTGATTTATCATCAGTAAATAACAGTGTGGCCCCATTTGCCAAATGAAGATTTACATTATTTTTCAACACAACCGGCCCCGTAAGCCATAATCCTGCCGGGACCAATACCACGCCACCACCTTTTTTTGTACAAATTTCAATAGCGGTATTGATCGCTTTTGTATTCAGGGTGTACCCGTCCGGCACCGCCCCGAATTTTTTAATATTGATAGTATCCTTTTTGAATTTGGGCGCTACGACAACAGGCAGCCTGCCGCCAAACTGGCCGGCGGCATCATAAATAATGAATGCAATTAATAATAACGAAAATATCTTCTTTATCATGACAAGTTAATCGTTGAAATAAGAACAAAATAGCTGTTCATCCGTCTACAATTTTACCCCTAAACCCTATCATTTTCAGTGTTTTGAACTTTGTTTATTTACGCAATCGTTACCGGGAACGGTACCGGTTTTTTTGATTTTTTGCATTCTTTGCAATCAGGTAAATTTTACTGCCTGGCGGGCCAGCAACAACCACTTTCCACCCTTCTTTTGAAAAACAAGCAATATCCGCAAATGAACATCACCGGGCTTTCCTCCATCATTGGTTTTTGCAGTTAACACATGTCGTACTACCGCTGTTTTACCGCTTACCGTAATAGTTTGTTCCGTTAGATCAATCGTTACAAAATCGGATTTACCACTTGTGAGTTTTTCAACAAACTCTTTTTTATCATCAATATGCCCCCCGCTGTGCCCATAACTGAGTTGTTCTGATACACTGTTTTCAAGGTCATGTTTATTACCATCCACCATGGCTTTACGTAATTTTTCCACGGCGCCGGCTACTGCTTTTTCCTGCTTGCTTTGCGCTGTTATGGATAAACAAACCAAAAGGGACAGGATAATAACTAAGCTTATTTTTTTCATTGCGGTATATTTATTTAGAACCTGTTTGCCATCGGCTCCAGGTCTGTTAATTCAGAAATTTTTACTGGTCTTTTTAGCTGGATACTCTTCCGGGCAGCTATACCAATCAGTATAGACATTGCCCCTTCCCGGGTACCCGCCATTACATGATGTGGGTTGTCATTTGTATCAGTGAATATTCTCCGCTGCATCCGGATATCGCCACCGCCATGTCCTCCTTTTATTTTTGGCGTGGTGTATATTTCAAAGTTTTGCGCAAAATTATCCATTGCAATAATCTCCCTTACTTCGCCGGAAACAGCATCATCAGCATCACTCATTTCAATAGCATGCCGCTTTGACTGATCATCCAGTGTTTTTTGCAGGTAGGGGATGTCCTCCCAGGTCTCAATCCTTCCTTTCATCCCGTTAAATGCAATCTGCCATCCCTCGTAGGGAGAGTACGTGGTAAGTGAGTAATTTGCAGTAACACCATTGGCATAAATGATCTGGGCACTCATTTTGTCATAGATATCGATCTCGTTGCTCCAGACGCAGCCGTCTCTTAAGTAACCATCATATTTCTCATTATCGGGATACAATTTTGTAAGCCGGTCATCTTTCGTGATATCCCAATAGAACTTGCATGTATCCTTGTGTTCACATCCCCTGCATTTGACCCCGCGGAATGAATTATTTCTTCCATAATGCTCAAGTTTTCCATATGCAGAAACTTCCACAGGTTCGGAATTAAGCCACCAGTTAAGCAGGTCAAAATGATGGGTGGCTTTATGCACCCATAATGAGCCACTCTTATTCATGCGCCCATGCCAGCGGCGGAAGTAATCGGCGCCATGGTGAACATTGAGGTACCAGTTAAAATCAACCGAAGTAATCTTACCCACTCTCTCCGCAGCTAACAATTCCTTCAGTTGCATGGCATGCACGCTGTGGCGGTAATTGAATGCCACAATAACTTTCTTGCCCGATTCTTTTTCTGCGGCTAAGATCCGCTTGCATTTATCCTCATCGGTGGTCATGGGTTTTTCAGTAATTACATTAAACCCTTTATTCAGAGCTTTTACAATAAACTCATCGTGAGTGGCATCGACTGTCGTGACGATTATATAGTCTGCCCGGGATTTTTCCAGCATCTCTTCAAAACTATTATAAACCGGGATATCCCCCCCGTATAATTGTTGTGCAAAAGCAGCCCTGCCGGGATTGATATCATACAGACCCGTAAATTCTATTGTACCGGAAAAATTTTTGATAAGGTCCTTGCCCCAGAAACCGGTACCACGGTGCCCGGTACCAACCTGTGCGAGCCGGATTTTTTTCCCGGGACCGGCAGCCAGCATAGAAAAGGGGTGCAACATCAATGACGCCCCTGCAGCTGCGGTATATTTTACAAAAGTTCTTCTTTCCATATGACAAGTAGTATTTATTATTCTGGTGCCTGTCTATTTTATTTCCCGATTCTGAACCAGTCTACATCAACCCTGCCTGCATCATTGGTTTTGTTTTGCCTTGTGAAGAACAAACCCAGTTTGGCGCCAACCCATTTTCCGGGCCTGGCCTGGAATTTTTCTCCCACAGTTATAAAACTGGTGCCATCCTCGCTGTAACTGAATTCGCACAAGGCCACTTCTGTCACTTTTATGCGGAAATAAAGATCATTACTGTTCACTCTTTTACCATCCTGCACTGTTTCCCTTTTATCCTTATCCGCTTCCCTGCAAACTGAATAAGAAATATAATTACCATCTTGTTTTTTAATAACTGACAGAGTGGCCACGTCAAGCCCCAGCACTGTAAAACCAAACCTCTCTCCTTCCCAGCCTGGCTGAAAAGAGAATTTTATAGTTGCAGTAAATCTGCCGGCCGGAAATTTCTGGCCCAGTATATTGGGATAATACCAGGGTGATGATACAATCTCAGCGGTCTGTACTGAAAAGAACCTCAAATACCCGGAACTGGCTGGCATGGCCCAATATTGCTGCGGGTTGGCCTGCCACTGCCATTGCAATCCCAATTGGTTTGTATTGAACTCATCACTCTCCGGGGGAGCAGTAACAGGAAATGTTTTTGATGTCTTTGGCTTTTTATACAGTAATACAGGTTCTCCTTTACCATCACCATCCTCATCTTTTCCTATTACCGGCCAATCATTTTTCCATATCATCGGCTGCAGGTGAACCACCCGGCCGTAGGCTTCCTTATCCTGGAAATGCAGGAACCAATCCTCACCCATGGAAGTACTGACCCAGGCGCCCTGGTGCGGCCCGTTAATGGTGCTTGTTCCCTGGTCCATCACCACTTTTCGTTCATAAGGCCCGTAAATATTTTTAGAACGAAGGACTAATTGCCAGCCAGTGCTCACACCACCTGCAGGAGCAAAAATGTAATAATAGCCATTTCGTTGATAGAATTTAGGCCCTTCAATCGTTGGATCTTTTTCATGCCCGTCATAAACCATCACCGGGTCGCTGATTACTTTCGTACCATCACCGTTCAGTTCCTTAACGACTATAATTGATTTGATACCGGCACGGCTTCCTGCATATGCATGAACAAGATATATTTTCCCCTTAGCATCCCATAACGGGCAGGGGTCTATCAGTCCTTTACCGGCTTCGACCAGCACAGGATCAGACCAGGGGCCTGTTATTTTTTTTGCTTTGGTCAGGTAGATGCCAAAATCCGGATCAGGGTAATAGATATAAAACTCGTTGTTATGAAAACGGATACTCGGTGCCCATACCCCGCCACCATGCTGCACCGTACTGAAATGATCAAACGGGGGCTGGCGTTTCAATGCATGCCCGATCAGTTTCCAGTTCACCAGGTCTTTTGAATGCAGGATCGGCAAACCGGGTACATGATTAAAACTGGAGGAGATCATGTAATAATCTTCTCCCACTCTTATTGCATCAGGATCGCTGTAATCAGCATTGATAACAGGATTCTTATAGGTGCCATCTCCATTATCGGGTTCCCAAATCCCGGGAACGGCTTGTGACATTACCGGGTTTATAAAACTGCTTATTACTAATATGATAATGATCTTTTTCATTTGTGCGGGTACCAGCTTTGCATAAAATTTTTAAGCGAATATTCCCGGGCTTCTTCATCTGACAATTGCCGGGACCAGCTTACTCTTTTTGCCGGATCAGCCGAAGGTCCGAAGTTCTTATATTCAGCATACCGGGCAGTTTTATAGTTTTCTGTATTATTCCAGTTGCTCCAGCCATCCGGTTTTATATGTGACCCGATATAGCAGTTCATATACACAACATGTGCATTAGGTCTCCATGGTCTTCCAAGTGACACATTGTGAAGGGAAGTGTCAGCTTTCAGAACACATGAATCAAATACAAACCCCATTTTATTGAATGCAGGAGTGGAAGCTGCAGTAATGTGCGAATTTTTCTTACTAAATATCTCGCATTTCTGAAACCATGCCGAAGCTGCACCAAAGATGAAATCAGTTGTCCCTTCAATGTAACAAGTCTGAAACCACTGGCGGCTTTTTTCGTTGTTTAAAAATAATACATCCTGGTTACCGATAAACCTGCAATCAATAAAAACAGCTCTGTCCCCGTCTGATTCTAAAGCCACCGCCTGGCCGGCTGTAAAGCCGGCATCGTTTTGAAATGTGATATTGTTTGCACTGAAATCATCCGCTTTTATTTTACAGCTCCACGAAGTTCTTGTATTAATAGTATCACCTGAAGGAGAAATTTTCCCGGTATGGTCATCCCAGGTCAGGATAGTTTCCATTTTATCAGACCCAGTCAATGAAACAAAGTTCTTTGTTGAGTCCAGGAACAACTTTTCTCTATACGTGCCGGGCTTTATGCTGATCTTTATTTTCTTCGTGTTATTCAGGGGTATTGCATCAAATGCTGCCTGTACGGTGGAAAAAATGCCAGTTCCATCTTGTGCAACAGTTAGTTCAGCGGCTGGTAAGTTCTTTTGTTGCGGAAATATTTTCTTACAAAATTTATCAATCTCTATCAGTGTCGAATCGAACCAGGGGTTGAAGAAAACGAATGAGTGGGGTGAGCCTTTGAATGTTTTTACCGCTGAGTAAATGTTATACTTATTTAATACGGCTATAAAATCCTCCCTGCCTGCGTGCATCCGGGTCACACCACTATTAATGAATAAAACCGGTGCGGCAACTGCACCCGCATATGTAAGTGGTGAGGCCTCTTTCCAGAGCTCCGGCTTCTGTGTTTTTGAATACCCCAGCCATTGAGTGGCTGCTGATAATTTTTTGCTGTCATCACCTTCCCCGGATTCAGGGTGGATAAAAGCAAGAATCCCGTCCATGTCAATCACGGCATTGACGTTACCGGAATACTGTGCATTATGGTTATTGCCGTCAAAAGAAGAGAGCCCGTTTGTGGCACCCATAAATGCAGCAAGTTCTCCGCCGACAGAATGACCGGCCACTACTATCCTTGCCGTATCAATATTATATTTTTTTGCATTTCTTCTCACCCAGCGTATTGCAGCTTTTATATCATATACAGCAGCCGGGTAGAGGGCTTCAGCAGAAAGCCTGTATTCAGGTGTGATACAAACATATCCCAATATTGCAAGCCGCTGTGCCAGGGGATAGTGCATGGACCGGTCCCCGCTTTTCCAGCCACCACCGTGAATCATGAGGATAGCGGTACGGCTGTCATTATTATTCTGTTTTGAAGAAAAAACATCCAACAGCAGCTTTCTTTGTCCCATCCTGCAATAAACAATGTTTTTCTGCTCAGCCAGGTAGTTTGATTGCAGGTTACCAGTCATTTTAATACCGGGATGATTTTGCAGCTGCTTATTATATTCGTTCCTTATATTATAAAAGGTATCCGGCACAGCGGCGACTCTCCCTGTTGCCTGTCCTGCTGATTGAATCCCCAAAGCAATGAATAGTAATCCTGTATAAAATGCTTTTTGCATTTATTTCTTTGCTGGTATAATAATTCTGTCTGTTAATTCAATTTTTAATTCTTTAAGTTCCTTTAATACCAGCTGGGCAATCAGTCTTGCACCCAGTTCATTAAAATGGGTATTATCGTTTTTACCTTCCGGGTAGTTCGGATGCTCTCCGGGCTGCAATTGTAAAAAAAGAAGCTTTGAATTTTCTTCGCCAAACTGCTGGTACAGGGCCCTGCTTTTTGCATCAAGGTCAACAAATAAAACAGCTGTTTCTGCTGCCACTTCTCTTACCAAAGCTGAATATTCCCTGTGTGTTTCCACCGCATTCCCGTTTTTGTCAAATTTTCTCCTTGATACGGGTGTAAATAAAACCGGAATAGCTTTTTTATCCCTTGTCTCCTGAATGAATTTTTTCAGGTTCATCTTAAATGTATCCGGCGTGGCATAGCGTTCTTTTTTGTCAACGGATTCATCATTATGTCCAAACTGAATAATCACATAATCGCCTTCCCCGGCCTCATCCATTACAGATTTCCACAAACCCTCGCTGATAAATGTTTTGGTACTGCGCCCATTTCTGGCTTTGTTTACAACAGTAACGGTAGAATCCCAAAAATGAACAAAGGGCATCCCCCATCCTGTTTCAGGATAAGCCTTCGCTTCTTTGGTGGCCATAGTGGAATCACCGGCAAGGAATATTCTGATTTTCTTTTTCCCGGGTAATAGGAATGCAGTCAGCAGTACCGCCAAAGGGATGAATAGTATTTTTTTCATTTGGTGATACTGTTTATATACACTTCTATGTTTGAATAGAAAGAGTGCAGCCTGATCTTACCGGCATCAGCAGCATCATTGGGATCCAAGCCATTCTTTTTCTCCCATTCATCAGGAATGCCATCCCGGTCTGTATCCGTGCGTTCTTCAATCCCTGACAATGCGGGCCATGCATTTACCGTTTGTTCATAAGGGGTACCATGCGGATAACCACCCTGTACATCAATCAGCCTGCCTGTCCTGTTTTTTACATCATTGACAATCCGCTTGTCAAGTGTATCTCTTTTATAACTGGCACCGGCATACTTCAGCACATCCTCATAAGCATCTTTCGCCGGTTGTACCGGTAGTGTTTCCGCAACAAATGGTTTATCAACCACTGATTGTATCTTATCAGCATCCGTACCGCCATTTCCCATATGAATACCCAGCCAGTTATTGGCAGATATCTCAGGCGCCTCATCAACAAAATTTCCATTCACGTACCATTTTCCAAATGGGATTTTGTCTGTTCTTCCGGGGTTAACGATCCTGTGGCGCACATTCTTGTTTGTGACGGGGCCGTATTTAAAATAGTTGTTCACAATATTATATTTACCTCCCTCACCTGCGTAAATATTATTGCTGCCCCAGTTATAAATAACATTATTACAATAATCAACATTTTCTTCGGGTGCATTCCGTATACCATCAAAACGGGGGTTGCGGTTATTGCAGTGTGCAAACAGGTTGTGGTGCGCTGATAAATGCCTGCCGCCCCAGATACCGCCATAGCCATGTGCCTCAAAATCCTTATCGCCTTTTTCAAAATGATATGAATAATTCAGGGGTTCACTGATTATATTCCATTGCAAAGTGGTGCTATCTCCCGCATACACAGAAAACACTTCATCTGTACTCCAGCTCATGCTGCAATGATCTATGATAATATTGTTTTTTCTTGATCCGCCGAATGCATCGTCTGAACCGGCACCATCCACCATTCCTTTGCTTTGGTACCTGTCGCCCATGCGAAAGCGCAGGTAGCGGACAATGATATTATTACCCCCCAACAAAACGGGATTATCCGCGATGCAAACACCATCACCAGGCGCTGTTTGACCGGCAATGGTCACATCACCCTTTATACTTACAGGCGTCATGAGATGAATAGTACCTGCAACTGTAAATACAACCACTCTCGGTTCTTTTGCCGTTACTGCTTTTCTAAAACTCCCTTCACCATCATCATTCAAATTAGAAACAATATATACACTGCCACCCCTGCCACCTGTTGTGTATTTACCAAAACCTTCGGCACCCAGAAAAGCAACCGGTCTTCCTGCCTGCGGTATTTGCGCAACCGCATTTTTTCCCTGTGCACAGGAATAAGTGAGGGCAGCTGTGAGCAGTACCAGGTTTATTACTGTAATTTTTTCATGTAGCGTTTTCATATATACAAGTAAAAGAGAGAACAATCAGAAATGCGGATCAGACAAGTGCCTGTCCGCATTTCATAATCGTTTTATGAGCTTATAATCTCCACCGCGGATCGCCAGAAGTGGATTTTCCTGTAAAGCTGACGTCTTTGATTAAAAAATTACCGGTTACAGGATCGGTGAACAAGTCTGTATTACTTCCTGAATAGCTGATAATCCCCGGAATCGGATTGTTGACAAAGGACGTATTGGATACCTGAAAACTATTGCCCACCGCCGGAGCTGTAACTGTCCGGATACCGTTTGCTGTTCCTGCGGGAGAAAGCGATTTGCCTATAATTACATTCGTGATCTGCAATGTTCCTGTTGATTGTGCATTGTAGTCGATAAAATAACGGCCATTACCAATACAATTATCAAATGTCGAGTTTTCAATCAATACGGACTGGGAAGGCGCCGCATTATGCAGTATAATGCTGTAGCCGATCTGGTAAAGTGTGCTGTTGGTGATCCGGATATTATTAAATTTTCCTGTAGCCACATTTGTGTGGATAAAAGCATAAGTGCCGTTTGAACCGTTATTGCCTATATCATAAGCTTTACACTTGTTGAATGTAAGGTTATTGATTGTCTGCCCGGCACTACCCTGTAAACGAAACGGTGTATTTACCAGGTTGCGGATAATACAGTTTTCAAACACTATCGACTCAGTGGCATTAGCTGCACTTTGATTGAAAATATAATTACGTTTTGTTCCTGCAGGGTCGTTGTTCTGATAACCTGTAAAATCAAGATTTTCAAAACGGATAGTTCCTGCAACAGTCGGTAACCGGAGGCCATTAAACGCTATTACTGCGCGGTTAGGACCATATTGACCCCAGATTGTAAATGATGCGTTTGCAGGTAAAATCACTTCCGCATCGGCTTTATAAAGTGTGCCTTGTCCCAATACGAATATTGCACCGGGAGTAGCGGCGGCTAATAAAGCTGCGAGATCATCAGCAGGGCCGACAGTTACAACAGAAGGCCCCGTTGGCGTAGCTGATTTTGTTGAAAAACTGATGATGCCTTTACTGGCTGTTCCCCTGAAAATTTCAGCAGTATAATTGGTTGACGGAGTAAGACCGGCAGTTATTTTTTGTCCTGCAGCAAGATCACCAGGAGTTAAAATATAATCCGTTCCGGTGCCTCCGGTGGGCGTAAGGACAATCCTCGTCAGATCAGGATTAATTTGCCAGCGGAGTTGTGCACTGACATCTGTAATATAATCATCATTGATGGGTAAAAACAATTGCTCTCCGGTCATTCTGAATGGGCTTGTAGTTGTTCCCCAGCCAGCAGAAGCAGCCATTGTCGCTGTTGCATTGGCTTTTACCCTCACCCAGTAATCTGTTCGCACAGCAAGATCAGAGTCAAACACAGTAATTTCTACAGTATCCGAATTCACTGAATAAACAGGAGTCCCTGTAAAAGCAGCATTGTTATATATTTCCACTGCATAACTAACTCCCTGGCCGGCGGAAAAAAGCGAAGCTTTCCAGGAGATTCTTGCGGATGTCTGTGCCCCTTCCGCTGTAACACCTGAAGGGATAAATGCCCTGTCAGGAACAAAAGCTTCCGGCTCTTTTATTTTTTTACAACTACTCAGGCAAATCACAAAAGCAGTTATAAATGTAAACAGGGTGAATATTTTTTGATATAGCAATCGCATAACTTATAAGTTTTATAGCAATGATTAATATTCGTTTTGAACCAGATTAGGATTTACATCTATTGCAGACTGCGGGAACGGCAACAATTCTTTTTTGTCTGCCTCAAAAGAACGGGCAAATGACTCTATCAGTTTGCTGGTCATCCCGCTGCCACCCAGCCATGCCAGTGTTGAGTACCCTGCAGGAACCGAAGCAGGTGTCGGCTTATAGAAAGAATTGCCCCAAACCATACCTGTGGCCATCGGCTGATTAGGTAAATAATACATATCCTTGGGCAACTGGTCATAAGGCGGTTGATTTGCAACAATGGCTGCCAACTGCGTTTTCACCCAGCTTAATCTTTCGCCAAGTTTATTCCAGCGGATCAGATCATATTTACGAATGCCTTCTCCCCCGAGTTCCAGCGATCTTTCTTTCATAACAGCATTGAAAAAGCCGGCATAGTCTGCGGGTGTCACTCCTATTAAGGAAGCATTACCGCCATAACCTCTCAGTCTTACTTTTTCGAATGCTGCGATTGCCTCGCCGGAAGGTCCCTGGTTAATTTCATTATCTGCTTCCGCAAACATTAACAGTACATCTGAAAAGCGGATCAGTGGCCAGTTAACACCAAAGTATTGTGCACCTGAAGTTGGGACAGGGTTCCAGTCCCTTCTGAATTTACCATCTACCATATCAGACATCACACGACCGGCAAGTTGTAATGAACCATTGATATTGTAATAAGCACAGGTGACATCTCTCCGGAGATCAGTTGAATCAAATAAATAGAAATAAGTGGGTATAATTGTCAGCGCTGAATTGCCCTGGCTGGCTGTGCCGGTATATCTGGGGCCATTGTAATAGCCAAGTTTGCTGTCCCCGAAATTAGAACTGCCACCTCCCATTCCTGCTTCCCAGATAATTTCACCATTCGGTTCTTCCAGGTATTTACAAAGTGCGTCTTTAAATACAGACCGGAAGCTTGGATTAAGTGAATGATCTGCACTATGCTGCATAATAATCCCGCACTCCTCTTTTGCTATACGATAGTAATCCAGGTAATCTGCCGGGCGGGCCATCACACCACCATAGCTGCTTGCCTGGCTTCTTAATGAATAGCCACCTCTGAATAAAGCAATCCTTGCTCTCAGGGCTCGTACTGCACCTTGTGTTATGCGTTCATTTGTAGTACCTGCCTGGCTGCGCCATGGTACTAATGAACTCGCCTCAGCGAGATCAGCAAGTATGCGGTTATACAATGTATCCCTGTCTGTTTGTTTCTTAAAAAGATCAGCATCAAAACTGGAAGGCTGAAACTGTGCCGGCACATCACCCCAGTTGCGGATGATCTCAAAATAATATTGCGCCCTTAATGTCAGTGCTTCCCCGTACAGCTTTTGTAAAGCAGCTTTTGCTGAAGCACTGCCATTGGTGTACAAATCCATTTTCGGGATGTTATAAATACAGATATTGGCTCTTTCAATACCCCGCCATAATTGATTAAAAGGGTTTGCCAGCTGCGTATTACTGGGTTGTGTGTTATAATGTGCAATATCCCTTCTCTCGTTATCGGCTGCGCCTTCCTGCCCCATCATCTCATCATTGTCATAGGTATAGTACATGCTCAGCCGGATACCATAACCCTGGTCTCCGCCAAGACAGGCGTAAGAGCCAAGTACCGCACTTTCTGCATTGTTAACGCTGCCAAAAACATAATCGGGGCCAAAAGAAGATACCGGCTCCACCTCCAGGTATTTTTTGCACGACCCGAAAGCGATGGCAACACTAAAAAAGAACAGGGTGTTTTTTAAGCTATATTTTGAAATTATATTTTTCATAACTCAATTGCTTTAGTTTTTTATAAAGAAAGGTTTATGCCAAGGATATAGGCTTTACTGCGGGGATAGGCAGAATAATCAACACCGGGTGTAAGCGGCGTGCTTCTGCGGGTATTTACTTCCGGGTCGTAGCCGGAGTATTTTGTAAATACAGCCAGGTTATTGACAGTAGCGTATATCCTGAAATTGCTGATTTTCGCTTTCTTTAACAGGGATGCAGGAAGGTTATACCCCAGTGTTATATTATTAACCCTTAAGAAAGAAGCATCTTCAATAGCCCATGAGTGTGCATAGAATGAACTGGCTGTTCGCAAAGGCGACCAGATTTTTGCATTTGCATTTAATGCTGCAAGCGCAGCCGGATCTGTCACTACTTCTCCCTGTGCATTCACATTTGTCCAGCGTTCATTCATTATTGCCAGCAGGTTTGAATTGGGCGTATACCCGCTTGAAAATTCAAGTTTATTGGCGTTATAAACATCGTTGCCAACCTGGAAGTTGAGAAATATGCTCAGGTCAAAATTCTTATAGGTCAGCTGGTGGTTCCAACCGCCAAAAAATTTAGGTTGTGTATTCCCGATTATCGTCCTGTCAAGATCATCGATCACTCCGTCTGGTTTGCCATCAGGACCGCTGATATCCTTGAACCTGAGATAGCCGGGCTGCGGGGCTACAGCTGTAATACCTATATTACTTGCAACACCTGTCTTTAATGTATAAGTGCCGGCATTATAATCAAAATCATCAAGTGTATAATACCCGTCTGTTACCAGGCCCCAAATTGCACCGACAGGCTGACCAACTTTCACAATAAAATCAGAGGGTTGATTACTGCCACCCCATCCTGATGAATAAAGAAAGGAAGTTTGAGTGGGGCCAAGGCTTTCAATTTTATTTTTATTAAATGAAATATTAAACGATGTTGTCCAGTTGAAATTCTTACTGGTCACGGGTGTGGCATTTAACTGAATCTCCACACCCTTATTACTTGTCTCTCCTACATTTTGTACCTGGGTTGTGTAACCAGATGTCTGGGGTACTGTAACATTTACGAGCAGATTTTTAGTGGAATTGTAATAATAGTCTGCTGATAACTGAACCCTGTTGTTCCACAATGCAATATCCGCACCCAGGTTTCTTGCGATAGTGCTTTCCCATGTAAGCAAGCTATTCGGCAGGTCAGGAGAATAAAACGGTGGTATAAGCGTATTACCAATACTATAAAAAGCATTTTGTGCATTGCTGGCCGGGTTGGCCACAAATTGTGACAGGTATAAGAAATTACCAATCCTGTTATTACCGGCTTCGCCGTAGCTAAGCCTCAGCTTAAGATCGTTGATCGGAGATTTGAGGTTCTCCATAAATTTTTCCTTGGAAACCCGCCATGCAAATGAACCTGAAGGGAAATAACCCCATTTACGGCCTTCGGCAAACTTGGTGGAACCATCTGACCGGAGTGTAAACATGAACAGGTATTTTTTATCAAACGTATAGTTCACTCTTCCAAAGAATGAAACCAGCCGGTTAGTTAGTTCCTGTGAAGTAGCCGGTAACTGGGACGCTCCTGTGGGAGGTGTGGCCAGTCCCATGTTTGCAAGGGCTCTCTCTGGTGTGATGCCTACGGGAAAATAGCGGGTTTCAATGCGGTATTGTTTATCAATGTTCTCATATACTTCATGTCCCAGCAATACGTCAAGATCATTCCGGTCACTGAATTTTGTACCGGATTTGTTCATGGAAAACGTGATCGTATTTGAATTATTGAGCGTCCGGCTCTGGCCTGTGAAAATAGATGCAATCGGCATATCAAAATTCTGACGGGCTGATGAAGTAATAGTATCATCAAATGAATTTTGACGGGTATCATAAATATCAAACCCAAGTGTTGATTTTACAGATACATATTTATTGATATCATAGCTTACATACCCGCTCAGGTTCAATGTACGGTTGATCCTGTTTCGGTAGGTCGCATCGTTCAATAACAACGGGTTGACTAATGAAAGGCTGTTGGCATTTGTGGCATCAGCATAATCGGGATCATAATCCAGCAGGCCCTGTCCGCCCATAAGTATAGGCCTGTATTTGACACTCTGACGCAACTGGTTCAGGCTGGATGAGCCCGCATTTGAGGTACCGGCGCCATTTATTTCCGTATGATTATAACGGATCGCCACACCAGCCTTTGCTTTGGGATTAATTGTCTGGTCCAGCTTCAGGTTGATCAGTTTGCGGTCGAAGTCGGAGTTACGCATCACTCCTTCTTCCGTGTTTGAAGTAAGGCTGATATTATACTTAGTGGTTACTGTTCCGCCTGAAAGAGTGATATTATGTGTTTGCATCATGGCATTTCTGCCCATATTCTGTTCCTGCCAGTCTACAAACGGAGCATTTTTATATAATTCAAGATCTTCAAATGCACCGTAGGTATTAAGAAAATTATCCCGGTCTGCCTGGCTGCCTCTCGATCTTTCGTATTGATACATTACAAAATCATACGGCTTCATCACCTCCAGTTTGTTAGCCAGCCTGCGGACACCCATCAGGCCATTATAGGTTACAACCGGTTTTGTAACCCGTCCTCCTTTTGTGGTGATGATGACTACACCATTTGCACCACGGGCTCCGTAAATAGAAGTAGCGGAAGCGTCTTTAAGTACATCAATACTCTGGATATCCTGCGGAGATAAAACGGATAATGCATTCTCCACCTGGATACCATCCACCACATACAACGGTGAATTATCCTGCGTAATGGAGCCACCACCTCTTACCCGGATGGTGGCAGCAGCATCGGGGGAACCTTCAGACCTGGTTATCTGAACGCCTGCTAATCTCCCGGCCAATGCTTCAGCAGTAGAGTTAATAGGTACATCTTTTATTTCTTTTGCTGTGATAGAAGATACCGAATTTACAAGATCCCTACGTCTTACTGTCTGGTAACCAATCACCACCACTTCTTCACCAGAAGAGATTGCCTTATCCAGTGAAACACTGATCTTATCTGTATCAACAGTGCTTACAGTTTTTGACTGGAAGCCAACATAAGTGATCACCAGGTCAGGAGAACCGGTAACTGTAATAGAAAAATTCCCGTCCTTATCGGTCTGGGTCCCTGTCTTACTTTTTGCGGGGACAACATTGACACCTGCCAGCGGCGCACCACTATCATCAGTAATTTTACCGGTAACAGTTTTTGTTTGTGCAAATAGGCCGGAAGCAAATACAAAAAAGAGCAGGAAAAGCAGCGCAAGCTTTTTCATATGGCGTTGTTTGATTGTTTAAGAATCGTAATAAAATGCCGGATGTTTATCCGCAATCGTTAAAATCCGGTTCAATTCTACTCAGATATTCCGGTATCGGCATCAGCCTGAATGATGTTTATTTACGCAATCGTTCCCGGTAACGATATCATTCTGAAGGCATTAAAAAAATATTTTTCCTTCCTGTCAATGCAACGATTTTTACTGTGCCGGTTGTTTGATTCGCTATTATGAAAATGCGCTTACCCGCATTTGAAACAGCAGCTTTATCCGGCAGATGAAGCTGAAAATGACTAACTTTATTCATTCACTGTACATTATCCTTATTTCCTGCTTATTCATGAGATTTGAAGCACTAACAATAAAAGATATTGCCAAAGCCCTGGGGCTTTCCACCTCCACGGTATCAAGAGCCCTGAGAGACAGCTATGAGATTAGCCCGGAAACAAAAAAACTGGTGCTTGAATATGCAGAGAAGAACAACTACCACCCTAATCCGATTGCGTTAAGCCTGAAAGAGAGAAGAAGCAGGTCAATTGGCGTGATTGTTTGTGAGATTGCCAACAGTTTCTTTTCCCAAACCATCAATGGCATTGAATCTATCGCTTACCATAACGGTTATAATGTGATCATTGCCCAAAGCCGTGAATCGTTTGACCGGGAAATGATCAATCTTCAGTATCTCACTTCCCGGTCTATTGACGGGCTGATCATCTCTGTTTCCACTGAAACCAGGGATTTCAGTTTTTTAAAGGAACTACATGAGCGGGGGATGCCGATCGTTTTTTTTGATCGCATTGTAGATGAAATTGAAACACACAAAGTGATCGTTGATAATTATAAAAGCGCCTACGATGCAACATCACAACTTGTAAAAAATGGTTACCAGCGCATAGCAGCTATATCTAACGCTGCCTACCTGTCTATTTCAAAAGACAGGTTAGCCGGTTACCGCGCCGCTTTAGATAATAATGGGATTCCGGTCAATGAAAACCTGATCAAACATTGTCATCACGGAGGTATGTTGCTCGAAGAGGTGGAACAAGCAGTAAATGAATTAGTAAAAGCACCTGAAAAACCGGATGCAATCCTTACTACTTCTGATAAGCTGACAACCGGCTGTTTCAGGGTACTAAAATCAAAAGGTATCAGTGTACCCGCTGAAATGGGGTTAGTCGGTTTTTCCAACTCTGATCTCACGGAGCTATTAGATCCGCCACTTACCATTATTAAACAACCGGCTTTTGAAATGGGCGAAATAGCCACTACGCTTTTATTGCAACTCATCGAAAGCAAACGGCCGGTAAAAGAATTTGAAACGAGGGTATTAGCTTCAGAACTTATTACCCGGGGCTCCACCATTGCTAAAAAAACAGAACCCCAAAAACTGGCTTCATTGTAACAGGCACTTCATCAGGGACACAGGTTATAAACGGTCTTAGCCGGTTCCTTTCAGGGAGCCGGCGCAACAACGCCCAATTCTTTGATCCATTGTTCCGCAAATGGTTTTGCCACATTATAAACTTCTTTACCAGCCCTGTATATCTGTTTCCAGTCATATGCTTTACTTTCATAAGCAGGGTTTACGAATTTCTTTTTGTTACCAGCCTGCTTCAGTTCCGCATTAAAATCAACAGTAGCTGCCAGGTTAAGGTATTTTTGCAACCGGGCTGCTACCAGTTGACGGTAATCCGCCGGGTATTCCTTTTCCCATCTCGCAACGCTTTCCTGGTAATATGTCTTGTCCTGCTCGGCCCCGGCCAATTCACTCTGGTACATCAATTCAATGGTTTTGTTATCAGGCTTTTTATATTCTTCTATTGTTTTTCTGTTCATTTCCACCACCGGTTTCATGATCTTTTCCATTTCTGCGCCTGTCTTCATAATCTCCTGGCTTTCTTTCACTGATTTTTCCAATTTGTCCAATTCTTCTTTGCGTATTTCTTCTTTTGTCCTCACCTTACGCTCTGATAGCACCGGTTTTGCCTGTTTACGCAGCAGGTCATATTCTTTCCTGAATGTTTCGCTGCTAATATATTGCCTGGCGTATGTCAGCAAATCCCTGGCAATTGCATCCCTGTTTCCCACAGCGATATTCCTGGCATTTTTAGCACCATAGTAATACAGGTAGCCATTGAGGAAGCTTTGTTTCACCCCATCGGTACCCTGAGTCTTGGTTATACCCAGTTGTTTCCAGATATCATCAGCAAGGTTTTTACTCGTCGTAAAAGAGAAGCTAAAAAGGCTGATAAGAGCCAGCCCTAATACAAAGGCTATAATTTTTAGTTTTATCAGCAGGAGGTTCATCATTCTGTCGGTCATAAAAAAGGTTTACTCGGTTAATGGTTGTTGATCGTGATGTAAAGATGCAAATGAATCCGCTGCATGGAAAGACAGATGGTAATGAATTGAATCAAGTGAAGCATGAATTGACAGGACTGATAAAAGTTTTCAAATTGGAGATGTCTTTTATTATTCTATAGCCGGGCCGGTATCTTCTTTTTTAGCCGGAATCTGCCGGAAACATTCCGCCCTTATTTTGTAATTTGACCAGCCAATTGATACATAATAAAAAACAATTCATCACCTTAAACCACAGTTCATACGGCCGGGAGTTGGAAATGTGACCCGGAATAATAATTTAGGGACTGTCCGTATGAGTGGTTTTTTATTCAATATAAACATGCTGAACTACAGCAGTAAGGAAAAGCTGATCGGTCTCATTATTGTGCCCCCGGTTTCAATAGCACTGAATACTGTAATCTTCGGGGCCGATTATTTCAGCAGCTGGGTTAATTTTTTATTGCCCACAGTGATCACAGCTGCCGTTGTGGCGCTTGTATATATATTATGCGGGATGGTGGCCTCCCTGTTGCAAAACCGTTTTCCCAAATACAGCCAGACGTTTAAACGTATAGGGATTGGCATCTTTTCTTACATTATTATCATGCTGGCCGCCATAACTACTTTATTTTACGGGTATGACTATATAGGTTTCACCGGTCTCCGGGTACGTATGAGTAATTATCCCTGGACCATTGTAGTGGGGGCCATCTGTAATTTACTGGCCACCAGTTTTAATGAAGGAGCTGCTTTTTTTGAAAAATGGAGGAAGGTGGTTGATGAAGCAGAGCAGTTAAAACGGGAAAACCTGCAAAGCCAGTTAGAGGGTTTGAAAGGCCAAGTGAACCCTCATTTCCTGTTCAATAGCCTTAATTCGCTTTCTTCCCTTATCAGTGACGATCCTGATAAGGCCGAAAAATTTCTCGATGAGATGAGTAAGGTGTACCGGTATTTGCTTCGTACCAATGAAGACGGCCTGACCACCCTCGAAGCGGAGATGCAATTCATTCACTCCTATTTTCACCTGTTAAAAACAAGATATGGTGATGGGCTGGATATGGAGACAATCATTGATGAACGCTATTGCTGCTACCAGCTGCCGCCCCTCACCCTGCAAATGCTGGTTGAAAACGCCGTCAAACATAATATGATCCTGAAAGATCACCCGCTGAAGATCCTGATTATGACCACCAATAGTGGTAAACTGGTAGTCAGCAACAACCTGCAACGTAAAGACAGGATGGTTTCCTCCAATAAAGTGGGCCTTACCAATATCGTTAACAAGTACCGCCTGATGAAACAGGAAGAAATTACCGTCAGGGATGATGGTAAGGAATTTGCTGTGGTCGTTCCCCTGATCCAGGCCAGCCCCGGTCCAGTTCATACCTCTTAATAACAATTCATACAGGCCAAATGGCAGGCTGGCAAAAACCCGTTTTTCCTGCCGGTTAATCATAGTATTTTAGTATCCCACAACACTAAAACTGATATTATGAAAGTATTGATCATAGAAGACGAAGAGCTGGCAGTAAAAAAACTGCGCAAAACCCTTCAGTCGGTAGATGCCACTGCAGAAGTGGTAGGCGTGGCAGACAGCATCCGGGCTTCTGTCAACTGGCTTGAAAATAACCCCACCCCCGATCTTATCCTGATGGATATAGAACTGGCAGATGGACAGAGTTTCGAGATATTTGATAAGACCGAGGTAAAAAGCACTGTTATCTTCACCACCTCGTATGATGAATATGCGCTCAAAGCATTTAAAGTGAACAGCGTTGACTACCTGCTGAAGCCCGTACAAAAAGAAGACCTGCAAACAGCATTAGACAAATTCAGGAACCTGAAGAATATGTATGGTGGTGGTCATGAAAACTCCCCCATGACAGTGGACAGCCTTGTAAAAGAATTACAGCAGAAATTACAACCCAAAGAATTCCGGAAACGCTTTTTGGTAAAGCATGCCCAAAAACTGGTCAGCGTGGAAGTAGATGATATTGCTTATTTCTACAGCGATGGCCGCCTGAATTTCTTTAAGACCAATGATAATAAAAAATTTGTAGTTGATTATACGATGGATGAGCTGGAAGAAATGCTGGACCCTGATAAGTATTTCCGCATCAGCCGTTCATTCTATGTTTCTGTCAACAGCATTGACCAGATCCATGATTACTTTGGTAACCGTTTATTACTAAACCTGAAACCTGCTGTAGATAAAGAATCAATTGTAAGCCGGGAAAAAGTAACTGATTTTAAAAAATGGATGGGGAAATAATAAAGTTTATAGTTTGAAGTCTGTAGTTTGTAATTGTTAATACTCAAACCGGAAAGGTTGCTTATCAAAGAATAGCAACCTTTCCGGTTTTTATAAGAACCCCGAATTTCCAAACCCGCTTTATACAGGCATTTCCAGTTTCACCACGGTGCCTGTGTTTACTTCTGACTCTATATAGAGAACGGCATTTATTACAGCAGCCCTGCGACGCATTTCGCTGATACCCCTTCCCAGCATAGCTGCACTATCCATCGCAAAGCCCTTGCCATCATCCAGTATCATCATCACCAGGTTGGGCCTGTTATACCGGAGGCTTATTTTAATAAACCGGCCATCTGCATGGCGGGCCGCATTAGTGACCGCTTCTTTATAAATACACAGCAGCTCATAACGTAACTCCATATCCAGCCCCAGGTTTTCCACCTGGCGGTCCGTATCAAAATCAATACTGACATGATGGATATTCTCAATTTCTGCAGCAAAGCTTTTCATTCTTTCCATCGTATCAGCCATTGTATCATTTTTAGGGTCGATACTCCATACCATATCGTACATCGATTGCACCATACGGTTGCTGGTATCACTGATCTGGTTGATATACTCTTTTGTCCGCTGTGTGTCAGTATCCACCTTCGTCTTGGCAAGTTCACTGGATATATTAATACTACTGAGTGAATTACTCATATCCTCTGTCAGGCTGGTGGCAATCCTTGTCCGCACTGCTTCAGTCGCCCTGAGCTTTTGCAGCCTCAATTTATCAAGCCAGAATAAAATGGCTGTTATAGCAAAAATGACAAGCCCCAGGAACCACCCTGTTTTCCAAAAAGGGGGTCTCACTTTAATAAATAGCTTGGTAACAGTTTTTCCTGACCTTCCTTCTGCATCTTCACTCCGCGCCATAAAAGTATAATTGCCCGGGGGCAGGTACGAATAAATAGCCTGGAAATTCCTGTCCGACATTTTCCAGTCCTTGTCTATTCCTTCCAGTTGGTATTTGATGATATATGCGTCATTAAAACGCAGGCCTGAGAAATCAATTTTAACCGAATTTTCTTCCGGCGACAGGTCTATTCTGTCCAGGCTCAGCAACGAATCTACCAGCAACGGTTTATTCATTAAGCTGAAACCGGTTATTTTAATTTCGGGAGACGCATCATTGATCTGCACCCGGGAAGGGTCAAACGCCACGAACTGGTTATCTGCCCCGAATAATATCCGTCCGTCCGGCAGGGCCAGGGAAGCCGCATTAATAAAATAATCGTTTGCAATACCATCCACCCTGTCGAACCGGATGAATATCCTGTTGTGAATATTTACCCGGTAAATACCGGCGGTTGATGAAGCCCATACATAGCCAAAGCGGTCCCTTTCCAAAGCCGACAAACTTCCCGTAATGGCCTCCGAGTTCCCAACGGTACGGATCATTCTCCGGGTCTTTGTATTAAAGAGTTGCAAACCTTCCGAAGCAATGATCATTAGTGAGTCATTATATTCCAGTAAAGCTGTCACCCCGTTGCCCGATAACTTCCTGTCAGGTGTTTCCGTCAGTCCGAAATGCATTATTTCTTTGTTACTGGCCGGGTCAATCACATATAAACCGTACCCGGACGTAGCTACCCAGATATTTCCATCCCTGCTAACAATAATTTGCAATATTTGCCCGGCGGGCACTCCCGTGATATGTTTAAGGCTGTCTTCTATACTGACATTTCCATTTTTGACCGGCCACTTATAAAGACCTGCACTCTGGGTGCCCAGCCATAGGTTTCCAAAACGGTCTTCAACAACCTGCCTCACCGTTCTTCCTTTGATAGGTCCCGGGTCATAAAAAGTTACCTGTCCGGCTGCCTGGTCATATTTATGAATACCCGGTTGAGAGGCCATCCAGATAATATTATTATCCTTTGATGGAAACATCCCCCAGATTGATTTCGTCCCTTTCTCGGAAAATCCTTTGATATGAAGCGGTATTGGGTTGAAGTTACTGTCATACCGGTAGAGACCATCTCCCCACGTGCCGACCAGAATATTCCCATTTTTAGTACGGACAAACGACATAGGGCTGCCGTCTCCCGGCCTGCCACTCTCCCGGTGGATATGCCTGATGTTGGTAAAAAATTGTTCAGCAGGATTGAAACTGTATATGCCATTATTATTGGTTGATACCCAAATATTACCCTCACCATCTTCCATCAAATTATTCACTTTGGAGTACGCAATACTCTGTTCGTTCTCATAGCCATTATATACCTGCTGAAATTGTCTTGTTTTCTCATTAAACAATGCAAAGACTCCTAATCCATGCACCCATATACTTCCATTCTCCTGTTGCAGAAAGCCATGTGTCTCATGATAACCTTTGGTTATTGGTAAAATATCCTGCTTATCAAGAATTGCCTGGTTCCTGCGAATATCATAGCAAAACAATCTTGGATAACCATCCCAGGTATCAAACCAGAGCCGGCCATCTTTATCTAACATA
The DNA here is from genome assembly GCA_002400415.1 of Chitinophagaceae bacterium UBA4411. Lineage (GTDB taxonomy): Bacteria > Bacteroidota > Bacteroidia > Chitinophagales > Chitinophagaceae > CADEDV01. The sequence continues at coordinate 76,229 of DGQP01000005.1, read as the reverse complement.
AAATTGGCGGTCGCCCTGATGGAACCAAATTTTTCTATTAGCGGCTCTCTTTCTGTATTATGTCCGGTATAACTCAGCTGACCGGTCTTGCTGTTATAGATAGCCATCCCCTGTTGTGTGCCCAGGATATACTTTGTTGTTCCGGGTATATTAAGCAGGTCCACGATCCCCCATTCCCGCGGAAATTTGATAAAATTATGCTGACCTGAAAACTCATTTTTCCCTTTATTGTAAGTCAATAACTGAAGATTAGCAATAACCATCAGTATATTCCCGGCCTCATCCTCAACAATTTTTTTGGTGCCGTACAGGTAGCTGTCATCTGAGGGCCGGACGGCAACATCACTGAATACAAATTTTTTAGTATCAAAAATGCCTGCCTTCTTCCCCCCGGCCTGGATCCACATATTCCCCTTCCTGTCAATCATCAATTGCTGAATGAAATTTCCGGGTATTGAGGCGGGATTATTTTTTTGATTCCGGAAGGTCAGGAACCTGACGCCATCGTAACGTTGCAAACCGTTGTTGGTACCAACCCAGAGGTATCCATCGTCATCCTGTATGGAGCACATAACCTCGTTGGAAATAAGTCCCTGCGTCGTTCCGTAATGCATAAAAGCATATTTTTTCTCCTGTTGCGAAACAACAGACAGGGGGAAAAGCAGGAGGGAAAAAATATGCAGCAGGTACTTTTTCAAAGCATCAGCGGTTGGGTCCTTCAAATATACCCAATGGAAAATACAAAATGTATAATTGTGAAGATGAGTTGCCCCGGGCCCGGATGGATTGCATAAAAGCCGGCATGAATTGAAGCCGGAAAAAATGCGTGAGGCAATCCCATACAACCGAATGTTCAATTCATACGTGCGGTTATTGATCTGTGAATAAGTTACACTCATTTTTACAGCATCAAATCATTAATCTTTAAAACCTTATTAGCAATGAAGAAATTTTTCTTATTCGCTGCATTAACAGCTGTTGTATTCAGTTCCTGCGACAAAAATGAAACAATCAATACCATCGTTTACAAAGGGCCTGTTCAGAAATTCCAGCACGGAAAAGCATGGACCTGGTTTGAAGCAGATAAAGCCGGTAACCCTCTTCGCATCGCCATCAGCATAGACGAAGAGGCTATGAACAGCCTTGACCCGGGTGGAAATCACAATGGCGGACATAATCACGTTAACGGTATTTCACTCGCATTCCACCCCAAAGTAAATATCACCCCGTTCAAACATGCTTTGCTCGACTGGAACCCGGAGGGGCATGAGCCTGCAGGAGTATACACCCGTCCGCATTTCGATTTTCATTTTTACATGACCACAGAAGCAGAAAGAAAAGGAATTCCTGCATATGAAGCAGATAGCAGTGGCTTCCTGAATTTCCCGGCACCGGGTTACATGCCCGGCGTATTACCAGGCTTATATGTGCCCGTTCCCGGTGGTGTGCCGCAAATGGGAACACACTGGGTAGATGTTTCGGCCCCTGAATTAAATGGCGGAACGTTTACACAAACATTCCTTTATGGATCATATAACGGGGCTATGACATTTTATGAGCCCATGATCACCAAGGCATTTCTTGAAAACAATGCTTCTTTCCAGCGTGATTTTCCGGTACCTGCTAAATTCAAAACCTCAGGTTATTATCCCACAAAAATGAGAATTGAAAAATCAAATGGCATTACAAATATTATTCTTGAAGCGTTTGTGTACAGGCAGGCTTCTTAACAAATAAAACACCGGTTTAAAAAGGGGACTCAAATGAGTTCCCTTTTTATTTCAATTCAACACTGTCAAAAATCAATTCATACAAACCTGTATTGTTTCGTTGAAGAACCCGCCAGAAATTTGCCCTATATAAAATTATTGATCACTAAATCTTATCAGTTATGCGTTTCAACATTTTTAACCAGATACATAAGGCACTGCGGGCTTTATTATACGATGCGGCTTTAACCGTGCAGCAAACCAATTTTGCCAATGCAGAGGAAGCTGAAACAGCCCTGGAAAAAATCAAATCTGTCCTTGGCATCTTTGACAAACATGCCGATCATGAAGATCATTTCGTTTTACCAGCTATTCACCAATATGAGCCCTCACTCGTAGATTCTTTTGAACAGGAACATGTGGAAGATCACCAGCTGGCAGAAAATCTCAGGATATTGATGGCAGGCTTTGCCAATATTGGAACTACAGAGGCTAAACTCCTCACCGGCCATTCCATCCTGCATTCTTTCATCGCTTTTATGAGCTTTAATCTTGATCATATGGCAAAAGAAGAAACCGTGCTGAACGAAAGGTTGTGGAGATACTACTCCGATGCAGAGCTCCTGGAACTGAATGAGAAGATTGTTGCTGCTATAGAACCGGAAGAAATGGCGTTCACTGCTGCCTGGATGATGAAAGGGATGAATAATGCCGAGATTACAGGCTGGTTGAAAGCTGTTCAGAAAAACGCACCGGAAGTGGTCTTCAGTTGTTTATTCTCAATTGCTGAAAAAGAATTGCCTTATGACCGTTTCCGGAAAATACTGGAAGACCTGACTGAAGGAGCTATGGTTGCCTGATGCAACATAATATCCCCCGATACTGTCAGCATTCAAAACGACCATTATGAAAAAAATTCAACTCATCTGGGAATTGACAGTTTTTGCCATCCATTTTTCAATAAAGCATAAAGCAGCAAAAAAGCAATTCTTTACAAGGGTGCAATCATTGTTATAAAAAGCTGTTCTCACAGCGTTAGGGTAAGTGATGGCCGTTAGCAGGAATCTGAGCAGCAGACTGCTAACCATGGCCATCACTTTTTAGCTTTCTCATTTTTCAACTCCCGATTTCCTTATCTTCGCAGCGCAAATATTTACTGCATGCTCCCTAAGTACAAACGTATTCTGCTCAAACTTTCCGGCGAGGCTTTAATGGGTGATAAAAGTTTTGGATTTGACACTTCTGTCATTGCACAATATGCCCAGGATATTAAATCGATTACTGAATTAGGTGTACAGGTTGCTATTGTTATTGGCGGCGGTAATATCTACCGGGGTATGAATGAAGCGGAAACGGGTATTGAAAGAGCCCATGGCGATTATATGGGCATGCTGGCCACCGTTATTAACGGTATGGCATTGCAGGCGGGGCTGGAAAGAATCGGGGTCTACACCCGTTTACAGAGCGCTATCAAAATGGAACAGATCGCAGAGCCCTATATCCGCCGCAGGGCTATCCGCCACGTAGAGAAAGGGAGGGTGGTCATTTTCGGGGCCGGGACCGGTAACCCTTATTTCACAACTGATACAGCCGGTTCATTAAGAGCTATCGAGATCAATGCTGATGTGATCCTGAAAGGCACCCGGGTTGATGGCATTTATAATGCTGACCCTGAAAAAGATCCTTCTGCCACCAAATATAATACGATCACTTTCCAGGAATGTCTTTCCCAACAATTGAAGGTAATGGATATGACTGCCTTCACCTTATGCATGGAAAACAACCTCCCCATTATTGTTTTTGACATGAACAAGGAAGGAAACCTGCGCCGGGTGGTTACCGGTGAAAAGGTCGGCACCCTTGTAAAAGGCTGATCCATCGTAGATTTCCTATCATAATAATGCACAGTAAAGGCTATCTTGCATCAGCCTGTTACCACCCACCTGTGAAAAACTATTAAGGGCTTTCTGCCCATTTTTTAATAGTTTAGAAATCGTACGTAACCTGTTATGCCGAACCTGACCCTATCTATTTTAGATATTATACTACTGGTATTCTTTGCCATCGTACTGGGTATTACGATACACTTCTTTATTACCAGCCGCAGAAGCCTGAAATCCACTATTACTGCACCCAAAAAGAATGAGCAGGATCTGAATGAATGGAAAATGAAATATTTCAATGATGTTGAAATAAAGGATAAAGAACTCGGCACTCTCCGCCAGCAGTTGGAAGAAGCAGAAGAGAATAGTAAGATATACCTGATTGAAGCCGAGGAATCCAAAAAACAGGCAAAGAAATTACAACAGGAGCTCGAAGCAGCCCGGAAAGCTGCACCGCAATTGTCACAGGGGTCTCATGGGGATAAGACCGATTATTACGAACAACTCCGGCAGGCGCAAAACAGTCTTATTGAGCATAACGAAAAGATCAACCAGCTGCTGAGCAATATTGATATCATTAAAGAAACGGAAGAAAAGCAGAAAGAGATATTAAAAGACAACGAAGAATTATATCAGCAGATCGAAGACCTCCGGTCCATGCTTTCACAAAAGGAACAGGAGATCAATGCTACCCGGCAAAAAGCCCATCTGTCAAAGGAAATGACCTCCATGCTGGATAGTGCTTACCTGGAATTCAATACTCTGCAGGAAAAGATACAAAAGCTGGAATCGCAAGTGAGTTCTTCCAGGAATATCAACCTGGAATACGAGGAACTGAAGGAAGAGCATATTAAAATGAGCCGGGATTTTGAGGAACAACGAAACAAACTCAATGCCCTGAGCAGTGAGAACAGGGAATTGCAATCGCTATTGGCCGAAACAGAAGATAAATTCAAAGACGCCCATTTTCACCGCCAGCAATTGCAGAAACGGGTTTCTTATCTCGAAGAGTTAAATAACGATCTGCAGGCCGTATCAGATGCCAACAAACGGTTAGAAAGCCAGATTAAACGGATTGGAGAACTGGAAAGTATGCTCAACGTGGTGGCTGAAGAACGAGACAAACTGATGCGTAAGGGCTGACCTGGCCCCTATGCGGAAATATTGATAAGTTGATAAAGCGGAATGTTTACCAACTTATCAATGCAATAGCTTAATTAGCTTTCTTAGCTGCAGCTTTCTTTTTTACTGCAGGTGAAACAGCCGGGCGGCTTTTACCGAAAGAACCTTTAAACCGTTTTCCTTTTGCTGTTTTTTTATCTCCTCTGCCCATGTTATTATTTTTTAAATTAATTGAAAGTGCAAAAATACAGGGTTATAACTAAAAAGCCCCATCCCATACAGACGAGAAGGAGCTTTTAATACGATTAAGAGCCATCAGAGTTTAGCAGAAAGTTCTTTCCCTGCTTTGAATTTGGCTACTTTTCTTGCTTTAATCTTAATTACTTCACCGGTCTGGGGGTTGCGGCCATTACGGGCAGCTCTTTTAGATACGGAGAAAGTACCAAAACCCACCAGGGTTACTTTACCGCCACCTTTCAGTGTTTTGGTTACGGCTTCCACAAAAGAATCCAGCGCTGCATTGGCCTGGGTTTTAGTAATGGCAGCATCTTCAGATACTTTAGCAATCAATTCAGCTTTGTTCATGATTTATATTTTAAATGTTTTAGTAACGGCGACAAATTTAGATGCTTTTTGATACCATCAAAAAATTTTTATTCTCTTTTGATTGTTGTAAAATCCCGCCGAAGCCGCAAGGGGCAAGGATTTTAGCCTGCTATCCTTTTCCGGAGTTGTTGATAAAAAATTATGGCATCGCTGAAAGCCGCCACCACGGCCGCTTCCGGAAGGAACACTATGAAATTCAGACCGGGCAAGGGTTTGCGGGGAATATACATTGTTTGTATAGCTTTAAAACTACTATTTATTCTTTTGCACACTCAATTCACAACCTGCATTACCGTTCGGAATGCGATGAATTTATTTGCCCATTTATCTGTAGCCTTCTTCCGCATGCTCTCGGCAAATTGGTCAATATAGCGGTTATACAACGCCTTGCTTTCAGTATGATATTGTACCGCATACGTTATTCCCTCTGCATCATCAGATTCAACAAGATGCAGGATAACAGCATGTGTAAAACAACCCGTACCAATAATATCCGGAATATGTTCTTCTTTCATCCATTGCAGCCAGTCAGCTGTAATGGAATTATCTACTTTGGCAGTTACATTGTAAATAAACATAGTATCCTAAAATTACTGAGTTATTTCCCTCTATTATCAATGATAATCTTTTTCAGACGCTGGTACATAAAAGAAATAACCAGCAGTAAAACGCCTAACAGGATAAAAGCCGCAATCTTCCCTCCCGGCGGGATATTGATGATATCATAAAAAAATAATTTCAGCAATGTACCTGTAAACAACGATAATGAAATGATGCGCAGGGGGCGAAAATTTTTTTTCATTCCAAGCCACATCATCACGAATGAGCAAACACCCCAAAGAATACTGAGCATAGCTTTATAATAAAGATTCTCGTACCATGACCAGTCCGCTGCATCCTGATAGTTAGTCCATAATACAATATGATACATTTCAGCACTGAGTAAAATAATAATACTGGCTGCTGCTGCCCAGGTAAAAGTAGGCTTATACTCATTCCATTTATTACCTGTATCATTAAAAATACCGGTGATTACCGTATACAACAACCATAACAGTACCACTACACCTGCCCAATGTGCCAGGAAAAGAAATCCTTTGTTTGTTTCAAATAAAAATATGGAAACATCGAACAAGGCCGGAAGGCTGAATAAGTAGAAGGCAAAACAAAAGCCTGTCAGCAGAAACCGCATCCACAGGTGATAGTTGTCCTTCCTGAACAGGAATAACAATAAAACTGCAAATAGAAATGAATATAACTGCAGGTATATCCGGGAAACCGGTGCTTCCGTGTAATGCGTAGTAAATTGGTAATATATTTCAAGTACTCCTGCAAGGTATGCGACCAATACTGCTGCGATTAAAGCTATCTTTCTGATGGTAGCTGCAGGGAACTGTTCGTAATACAATGCTGCTGTTTCTTTTTTCATCAATTTATAATAGCTGAATAATGCCGCAGCTGCCACCACAGTAGTTACAAATCCCTTGTTTAACAACACCGGTAATAACGTTGTTCCTGAGAAATAAATATTCGACCAGTTCAGCAGCAGGCTGAACAGCATTAAGAGCAATACCAGCCCGGATGCAAATTTAAGCAGACCGATGGATGAGCGCTGGTATAGCCATAGTAATACAACTGATTCTGCCGCCCAGAATAATACAATATGGTTTCCCTCAAATTCAACAGGTGCCACCAAAGAAATAAATGTCACTGACAGGCCGATCAGCAGGAATATAAAATTCCTGTCGGCGCTTTTCTTTTTATAGAACAGGGTTACTAATGCCAGGTTAAAAACTCCTGACAAACCGGTAAACAAACCCTGGTAAACTCCTCCGTTCCAATAATCAAGCGCAGTCATGCCAGCTCCGTAATAGAGGAAGTTTGTACTTAATAAAATCATAAAATCAAACCCAGTGAATTTTTCCTTTAACCGTAATGTGTTAATAATATTCATTACCACAAATAACAAATAGAATAAGGTGGCAAAGAGCAGGGCATGTTTATACGGCAGGTCTGTTCCCCCTGAAAAAGATTCACCGATCAGCCAGCCACCAAATATAATCGTCGTAAAAAACAAGGCGATTGTATTGATAGCAGGCCATCTCTTAAACCAGGCAAGAACCATCAACCCTGAATTCAGAATACATAAATAAGTGAACAGGGCCACATAGTTATTCTGGCCGGTACTGACAAGGAAAGGGGTAATAAAACCTCCGATCGTAGCCAGTATAGCCAGTTCCTGCCGTTTATAGAACAAGGATAATCCGACAGCAAATACCGTAATGATCACCATAATGACAAAAGCAGCTGTTTGCCCGATAAGGTGATACTGATGAAAAGCAAAAGCAATACTGAAATAAAATACCGTCAGCCCTCCTCCCACCAGTACTGAACTGAATGAACGGTAACTGTTCCTGAAATAGTGGGCTAACCCGATGAGAATACTTCCGCTTACCAAACCAATGATCACACGTCCGGCTTCATTAATCCAGTTTTTATCAATCGCGTATTTTACAAAGAAGGAAATACCCAGTACCAGTACGGCAATTCCGATCTTATTCGCTACATTTTCCCCGATGAATTTCTCTATATCCCTGTTTTGTTTCGGCCGTTGCATATAGGAAGGCGAAATCTTTTGCTCTATACCTTTCTTCTTAGTTGTAATGACTTTTTCATCCCCGGCAATAACAAGGTCTGGTTTCTCTGCTACAGGCTCCTCTTTGACTTCAGCAACAGGCGGAACGGGCAGAGGCGGAAGTATTACCTCTTTTTGCTGTTCCTTCCACAAAGGCTGTACAGTTTCTGTCGTAACAACTGTTTTTTTCTCTTTTAATTCTTTATTAAGATTAGCTACTTCATTTGTTAGATCCTTTACTTTATCATACAGTGATTCCAGCAACCGTTTCTGCTCACCAGAACGGCTCATAATACTTAACAATAAGATGAGGAAAACAAGCGGTACAAGAAGGAGCAGAATAATTAATCCGTCCATCAATGCGTATTTTGGTTTACAATTACTGCTTCAGCAAAACACAGGGAAAGAAATAACTAATCAGTTTGCAGGCAGTGCTATAATTTGATATCTAAATATACCGGGCAATGGTCAGAATGTTTGACATCCGGGTATATTTCCGCATCCTTCAGGTTCTTTTTTAAAGGTTCTGTAACATTTATATAATCAATTCTCCAGCCTTTATTCTGTAACCGGACAGAGGGAAAACGCTGGCTCCACCAGCTATAGCGATGAGGCTCAGGATGAAAGCTGCGGAATGTATCAATCCAGCCGCTTTCCAGGAATTTCGTCATCCACTCCCTTTCCCCGGGCAAAAACCCGGATGAATTCTTATTGCCTTTAGGGTCATGGATGTCTATTTCTGTATGCGCAATATTATAGTCACCGCACAAGATCAGTTTGGGATGTTTTTTCTTCAGCTTATTCAGGTAGGCATGAAACTCATCCAGCCATTTGTATTTAAAACCCTGTCTTTCCTCACCCGATGTGCCGGAAGGAAAGTATGCATTAATCAGCCTTGTATCACCAAAATCCAGTTGTATCACTCTTCCTTCATCATCACTGGCAGTATGACCATTACCGACCTCCACGTTATCCGGTTTTATTTTTGTGAGTACAGCCACACCGCTATATCCTTTTTTTTGTGCACTGAACCAGTAATCATGATAACCCAGGTCATTAAACTGTTTTACATCAACATCCCCTTTTACCGCTTTTGTTTCCTGCAGGCAGATCACATCGGCAGGATTTGTTTTTATCCAATCAATAAATCCCTTTTTTATAGCGGCCCTGATTCCATTAACATTATAACTGATGATGCGCATTGTTTTATTGTTTAATTTGGAAAGCAATTTACAGCATAGTATGGAAGCAACCGCAAAACAAAAACCGGAAGCCATTGTCCCTTCGAAAGAGCATGTTTTCCTGGACGGGCCCAAAAGCAGGAGTTACGAATTACTATTTGCATGGCGGGTATTTAAACAATTTATAAAAGGGTTCCGTACCCTTCACTTCATTGGCCCCTGCATCACCGTTTTTGGTTCGGCCCGGTTCAAAGAAGATCATCTCTATTATCAGCAAGCCAGGGAATTTGGTAAACGAATTGCCGAAACTGGTTTCACCACGATGACCGGTGGCGGCCCCGGCATCATGGAAGCTGCCAACCGGGGCGCTTTTGAGAACGGCGGCAATTCTGTTGGCTGCAATATCCAGTTGCCTTTTGAGCAAAAACCCAATCCTTATTTACAAACATCCATTACGTTTGAACATTTCTTTGTACGGAAAGTATTGCTGATAAAATATTCCTATGCGTTTATTATCCTGCCGGGCGGCTTCGGCACAATGGATGAATTGTTTGAAACCCTGACACTGGTACAAACCAAAACGATCTCCCAATTCCCGGTCGTATTATTTGGAAAGGAATATTACAGGGAATTGGTAGAAACTATTGAGGATATGGCTGAAAAAGGAACTATTTCCAAAGAAGACATGAACCTCGTATTAGTAACAGACAGCATTGATGAAGCTATGCAGCATATCAGCCAGTATATTAAAACCAATTACAAAGTGAAGCCCCGCAAGCGTTTGTGGTGGTTATTTGAGAAACGCTGACCTGCGACAGTGTAGTATTTACACATTGTTCATACCTTCATACCCTAAATTTTGAGGTTATGCGTTTAAAAACAACAATTGCTGCTTTTGTTACTGCCCTTATTTCCCAGTTTGCGTATGCTGATCAATCCATTACACTTTATTCTCCTGATCAAAACATACAATTGGGAGTAATACATCGTGATAACGGAGGTGTTCTCTACCGTGTGATTTATAAAGGAAAAACGGTAATCGCTCCATCCGGCCTCGGATTCAAATTAAATGTTCCGGATCTGTCATTAGCTTCATTTAACCTGCTTGCGATTGACTCCTCTGCCACGGATGAAAACTGGAAACCCGTTTGGGGTGAGCAATCCACGATCCGTAATCATTACAAACAACTGGTACTTCAGTTAGCCGACCGTTCGGGCTCCGGTATAAAGCTCAATATCGTCTTTCGTGTATTTAATGACGGAGTGGGATTCCGATATGAATTTCCACAACAGGAAAAGCTAACCCATTTTATTGTGGGTGAAGAGCTGACACAATTTGCTATGACCGGTGACCATAAAGCCTTCTGGATTCCCGGCGATTATGACACCAACGAGTATGGTTACTACACCACTACACTGAGCACCATTGATGCAACCGGCGGTGGTACGGCACAGGAAATACATGCCAAAACATTTTTTGACAAGAATGCCACGCAAACCCCGCTGATGATAAAATCAGCTGATGGCTTATATATCAACATCCATGAAGCTGCACTGGTCAATTACCCGGCTCTGAATTTAGTAATGGATAAAAGCACCCTTACTTTTAATGCACATATAGTACCTGATGCAGTAGGCAATAAAGCTTACCTGCAGGCTCCGGCCAAAACACCCTGGCGCACAATTATTGTCAGTGATAAAGCCGGCAATATTCTTACCTCACGATTGATCCTGAACCTGAACGAACCTTCTGTGATTACGGATGAATCCTGGATCAAACCACAAAAATTTGTGGGTGTATGGTGGGAAATGCATGTCGGTAAATCCAGTTGGGACTATAGTGGCAGCCAGGTAGGTTCACAACAGGCAACCAAAGTACCGCATGGTGCTAACACCGCTAACGTGAAAAGATATATTGATTTCGCTGCCAAACATGGTTTCCAAGGTGTGCTGGTGGAAGGATGGAATACCGGCTGGGAAGACTGGTTTGGTCAATGGAAGGAAGATGTATTTGATTTTGTAACCCCTTACCCTGATTTTGATGTAAAAGAGTTATCTGCCTATGCAAAAGAGAAAGGTGTGAAGATCATTATGCATCACGAAACATCCGCCTCCGTCACCAACTATGAAAGATGGATGGATACTGCTTATCGTTTCATGATTAATAATGGTTATAATTCCGTGAAGACCGGTTATGTGGGACGTATCATTCCAAGAGGCGAGCATCATGATGGGCAATGGATGGTCCGGCATTATGAAAGAGTGGCAAAGAAAACAAGTGACTATAAGATCATGGTGGATATGCATGAATCGGTCCGCTTAACTGGCCTGCACCGCACCTACCCCAACTGGATTGCCAGTGAAGCTGCAAGGGGAAATGAATTTAATGCCTGGAGTGTGGGCAATATGCCGGATCATGAAACCATTCTTCCTTTCACCAGGATCATGGGTGGACCCATGGATTACACACCGGGCATCTTTAAAATCAAAATGAGTTATTATAATGCAGAGAAGAAAGAACAGGTGCATACCACTTTGGCTAAACAACTGGCTTTATATGTAACCATGTACAGCCCGCTGCAAATGGCTGCTGATCTCCCGGAAAATTATGAAGCAAAACCTGATGCATTACAATTCATCAAAGACGTTGCAGTTGACTGGGATGAAACAAGGGTGCCCGACGCAGAGCCCGGTGATTATATCATCATGGCCCGCAAAGCCAAAGGAAGCCCTAACTGGTTCCTCGGTGCCATTACCGATGAGAATGCAAGAAACCTGACTTCATCATTAGATTTCTTAGACGCAGGCAGGAAATATGTGGCAACTATTTACCGGGATGCCGATGACGCCAGCTGGAATAATAAACCGGAAGCCTATGTGATTGAAAAATTCCTGGTAGACAGTAAAACAATATTAAAACTGAAATTAGCACCGGGCGGAGGAACAGCCGTAAGTTTGATGCCTGCTTCAGCTGCGGAGCTCAAATCAGTTAAAAAATATAAATAATGGGGTTTACAGAAATTCTTGGCTACTCGGCCGGGGTAATCACCACACTCACCTTCCTGCCACAGGTTATTAAGACATGGAAAGAACGGTCGGCCAGGGATGTTTCTCTATGGATGTTTATCATTGCGGCCACCAATGAGGTGATGTGGATTGGCTATGGCATTTTGAAAGACGACTGGGTCATCATTCTGACCAATGCGGTGGTGCTGGCTCTGTCTGTTACTATGATTGGATTAAAACTAAAATATAAATAGCGGCCCGCTTAGATGATAAAAAACATCATATCCTACATAAGGCTGAAGCCGGTACTGGCAGTTGGATTCCTGCTTTGTTGCTCCAGCTTATTGTTTGGCACCTGGGTGGCTTCCATACCCGGGATAAAAGAAAGACTCAGACTGACGGATGGCAGCCTGGGTCTTTCTTTATTGTTATCACCTCTTGGTGCATTAACAGGAGTGGCTTTATCAACAAAGCTATTCAGTAAGATAACAGTAGGCAAATGGATGCTGGCCGGTTATATTATCGTCAGCCTGATCATGATTGCACAGATCAATGCCCTGTCAGCTTATATGCTATGGGCCTGTTTATACCTGTTTGGTTTTTTCAGTTTTCTCAACGGTGTTTCCGTAAACACCACCATTAACCGGCTGGAAAAAGAATACAACAGGAAATTGATGAGCACCAGTCATGCGCTATACAGTATTGGCGGCGGTGTCAGCGCCGGCTTAGCCATTGTTTTTTTTGGAATGGGTATTCCTTCCGGCTGGCAGATCGTCATTGTTGCATTTATTATTTGCTGCATTTTATTACTCAGCCGTCATCACCTGTTAGCTCATAAGGAGATTATTCATACCAGTTCAGGCTTACGGCTTCCTTCACTGAGTATTCTCAGTATCTCCTTTATCTGTATGGTGATCTTTATGGCAGAAGGTTGCGTGGCTGACTGGAGTGGTATCTATTTAAAAGAGACCATGCACGCCCCACCTGAATTAGTCAGCCTCGGTTATGCCGGCTTTGCCATTGCCATGACCATCGGCAGGCTGAATGGGGACGATCTCATCACCAAAGCGGGAAGTAAAAAAGTGGTAATCGCAGGAAGTTTGCTTGCCGCAACCGGATTTTCTCTGGTCGTTTTTGCACCAGTAGTCATAGTCGCTATTGCTGGTTATGTGCTGATTGGCTTCGGCTGTTCCTGTATCGTGCCTGTTTTGTTCAGTGCTTCCGGGAATATACCCGGGGTGAGCCCCGTGGAAGGATATGCCATGGTTACTACCGGTGGTTTGGTCGGTTTTTTAACCGGGCCCTCCGTAATTGGTTTTATCTCTGAAAAAGCATCCCTGGCAACAGGTTTATCTTTATTAATTTTATTAGCTATTGCAGCGGCCCTGATTGGCTGGAGAAATAAATTCCTGGGGCAATCAGCTGCATTGAATACTGAACTGGAATATGATGAGCAAATCTATTGATACGATCATTTTTGACCTGGGTGGTGTCCTGATCGACTGGAACCCCATGTATGTTTATCGTAACTATTTTGATTCCGAAGAAAAACGCAACTATTTCTTTGAGCACATTTGCACAAGCGATTGGAATGAAGAGCAGGATGCCGGCCGTTCCATCGTGGAGGCCACACAACTTTTAGTGGAACAATTCCCGGATTGGGAACAGTCCATCCGTGATTATTATGGACGCTGGACCGAAATGCTGCACGGGCCAATTCATGAAACCGTCGAAATTTTCCGGCAGTTAAAAACTTCCGGGAAATACAAGATCTATGCATTGACCAACTGGCAGGCTGATCTTTTCAATATTGCGCTGGTTCGTTATAATTTCCTGCATTGGTTTGATGGCCGGGTGGTGAGTGGCGAAGAGAAGATAAGAAAACCATTTCCCGAATTTTACCAGCGTTTATTGAATCGTTATAATGTAGACCCTGCAGCAGCCTTATTTATTGATGATAATCTGAGGAATGTGAAAGCTGCAGAAGCTATCGGTATACAATCACATCATTTTAAAAATGCAGCCTTACTTGACGAGTACCTGAAAAAAGAATTATTCCAGTACCGGCCTTAACCATTTCTCCGCTTCTTCCACACTCATATCCTTTCGTTTAGCATAATCTTCCATCTGGTCTCTTCCGATCTTACCCAATCCAAAATAATGGCTTTGGGGATGTGCTATATACCAGCCGCAAACTGAAGCCGGCGGGTTCATCGCTAAACTTTCGGTCAACTCAATTCCAATATTCTCTGTTACATTCAGCAGGTAAAACAGTTTGATCTTCTCTGTATGATCCGGGCAGGCGGGATAGCCCGGAGCCGGACGGATACCTTTATATTGTTCTTTGATCAGTTCTTCGTTGGTCAGGTTTTCATTTTTTTCATAGCCCCAGTATTCTTTCCGGGTTTGCTGGTGCAAACATTCAGCAAATGCTTCCACAAAACGATCGGCTAACACCTGGACCAATATCTTATTATACTCATCATGTTCGGCAGCAAATTTATCTACATGCTTTTTAGCACCATGAATGGTAACAGCAAAAGCTCCCATATAATCTTCACCCAGTTCTTTGGGTTTGATGAAGTCTGCTAAGGAGAAGCAAGGTTGACCAACAGCTTTTTTCATCTGCTGTCGCAATGATTCCAGTTTCACTTCTCCTTTGCCCGTTTGCAGTGTTACTGTATCTGCATTATTGCTGCTGGCCGGCCAGAAACCAATCACTCCATCTGCGATGAACCATTTCTCCGCAACGATCTTTGCAACCAGTTTCTGCGCATCATCATAGATACGTGTGGCTTCTGCACCAAATATCTTATCGGATAATACTTCAGGGAAATGGCCCGGCATTTCCCAGGCAATAAAGAAAGGACCCCAGTCAATATACTGCGCTATGGTTGCCAGGTCAAATTCTTTCAGCACCTTCACCCCGTTCACAGCTGGCACAGTGGGTCTATAATTCTTCCAGTCAAAATACTCTTTCGTAATAGCAGCTTCTGCATAAGGAACCAGTACCCTTGTCCTGTTCTTATTGAGGAACTGGGTACGCAAGTCACTATACTCTTTATCCACTTCTTCCAGGAATGTTTCTTTCTGGTCCTTGCTCAATAAAGAACTCACGGCTGTCACACTTCTTGAAGCATCAAGCACATGCAGCACTCCCTGATCATATTGCGGGGCAATTTTCACCGCCGTATGCATCCGGGAGGTGGTGGCCCCACCGATCAGCAAGGGTTGTTTCATATTGCGGCGTTTCATCTCATGCGCCACGTGTACCATCTCATCAAGAGAAGGTGTGATCAAACCACTCAGGCCAATGATATCGGCGTTCTCTTTGACAGCTGTGTCTAATATTTTATCAGCAGGTACCATTACCCCGAGGTCAATGATATCATACCCGTTGCAACCGAGCACCACGCCAACAATATTTTTACCAATATCATGCACATCACCCTTCACCGTTGCCAGCAACACTTTCGGAGCTCCTGCCCCTTCTTCATTAATGGTTCCGGCAGCCAAATGAGCCTGTCTGCGTTCTTCTTTTTCTGCTTCAATAAAGGGTGTTAATACCGCCACACTTTTTTTCATGACCCTTGCACTCTTTACCACCTGCGGCAGGAACATTTTACCCGCACCAAACAGGTCGCCCACCACATCCATGCCTGCCATCAGCGGCCCTTCAATCACTTCCAGCGGTGTCGGGTATTTTAATCTTGCTTCTTCAGTATCTGCATCGATATAGTCAGTGATGCCGTTAACCAATGAATGTTTTAATCTTTCCTCCACTGAGGTCTGGCGCCAGCTTTCATCTTTCACAATCTCCTTTCCTTTTGCCTTCACTGTTTCTGCGAAAGCAATCAGTTTCTCCGTGGCTTCATTACGATCATTATTCCTGTTGAGGATCACATCTTCACAAAGGTCTCTCAAAGCCGGTTCAATCTCATCATACACCACCAGCTGGCCGGCATTTACAATACCCATATCCATCCCGGCTTTGATGGTATAATACAGGAAAACAGAATGCATGGCTTCCCGCACATGATCATTACCGCGGAAGGAGAAAGATAAATTACTGACACCACCACTCACTTTGGTAAGCGGCATCAGTTGCTTTATTTCCCGGGTGGCTTCAATGAAATCAACACCATAATTATTATGTTCTTCCAGGCCTGTGGCTACAGCAAAAATATTGGGGTCGAAGATGATATCCTGCGGATCATAACCTACCTGCTCAGTCAGTATTTTATAAGCCCGGTGACAGATCTCTACTTTGCGTTGTTTGGTATCCGCCTGTCCTTTTTCATCAAATGCCATTACAATTACAGAAGCGCCGTAACTCTGACAGATGATGGCCTGCTCAATGAACTTTGCCTCCCCCTCCTTCATGGAGATCGAGTTCACGATGCATTTTCCCTGCACACATTTCAAACCGGCTTCAATGATCTCAAACTTTGAGCTGTCGATCATAATCGGTATCCTGGCAATATCGGGTTCGCTTTGCAAAAGGTTCAGGAAAGTGGTCATGGCTTTCACGCCATCCAGCAGAGCATCGTCCATATTTACATCCAGTACCTGGGCGCCATTCTCCACCTGCTGGCGGGCCACACTCAATGCTTCTTCGTATTTATTTTCCCGGATGAGGCGGGCAAACTTCTTGGAGCCTGTTACATTTGTTCTCTCACCTACGTTTACAAAATTGGTCTCGGGGCGAACGACCAGCGGCTCCAGGCCTGACAATCTCAGGTAGGGCCTGATAATAACGTTATCCTGCATTTATGAACTTCTTTTTACAAACACTTTCCTGATATCAGAAAAATTGTTAACGATAAGAATAAGGATTGCTGCAAAAAATAAAATCTGTGATAATGTCATACTAACTCTTTTTCAATGATTGGTAATGGCCTTGGCACAAGCCCTTTTACATGTTCAGCAATATGTTTAATATGATCGGGAGTGGTGCCGCAACAGCCACCCACAATATTTACAAACCCTTCTTTGGCCCATTCTTCCAGGTAATGACCGGTATCTTCCGGGTGCTCATCATATTCACCCATCGCATTGGGCAAGCCGGCATTGGGATACGCAGATACATAACAAGCTGATAGCTGGCTCAGCTCCTCGATATGCGGACGCATTTCTTTTGCACCCAGGGCACAATTCAAACCAATACTTAATGGTTTGGCATGCATCACGGAAGTATAGAACGCTTCCAGTGTTTGCCCGCTTAGTGTCCTGCCGGAGGCATCAGTGATCGTTCCGCTGATCATCACGGGTAAAGTTTCCTTCTTTGTATCACGGAAATATTTTTTAATAGCGTAAATAGCAGCTTTGGCATTCAGCGTATCAAAGATGGTCTCGATCAGCAGCAGATCCACGCCGCCATCAACTAATCCTTTTACCTGCTCATAATAAGCAGCCACCACTTCATCAAACGTAACAGCCCGGAAACCGGGATTATTTACATCCGGGGAAAGTGACAGTGTTTTATTCAGCGGACCGATAGCTCCGGCCACCCAGGCCGTCTTACCAGACCGGCGAATAGCTTCCTTTGCACATTTGGCAGCTGCCACATTCAATTCGTAGGCCAGCGACTGCATTTCATAATCGGCCATAGCGATCACGGTGCTGCTGAAAGTATTGGTTTCAATAATATCAGCCCCCGCATTAAGGTATTGTTTATGGATCTCGGTGATGATCTGAGGCTGTGTGATATTGAGCAGGTCATTATTTCCTTTTACATCACAAGGCCAGTCTTTAAACCTTTCACCACGGTAATCTGCCTCTGCAAGTTTATAGCGCTGTATCATAGTGCCCATAGCACCATCAATAATAAGTATTCTTTTTTCCAGTTCTTTCCTGATATCCGCCATATATATTTCTTTTACCCGGGACCAGTGATGGTTGTTTATAATTGCTGAGCAGTGAACCGGACGATCAACGGAGCCTGCCTACCGGACAGGCAGGCGTCGCAACAAAGCTGAGCTGCGTTACCGAAGCTGGTTACATTTTCTGAACTGTATAAACGCCGGGAAACTGTTAAGTGAAGTTTCGTTAACGTTTATTAGTTCAGTTACTGCAGGCCGAACAATAAACAAATCCGCCTAGGAAGCGACAAAGCTACTATAACTATCTTTAATATCAAAGCGGTAAAGCTTAGCGGCTATTGACGTAACTCTCTACGGGTAAGCGGTTTTGAAGGCTGCGGGCCAGGGTCATTTCATCGGCATATTCCAGTTCGCCGCCAAAGGCAATACCCCGGGCTATCGTAGTAATACGGCAGGAAAGCCCCTGCAATTTTTTCTGTATGTAATAAATGGTTGTATCTCCCTGAATATTAGGATTCAGGGCAAAGATCAGTTCCTGGGTTTGCTCTTTTTTAATGCGGTTGGCCAGTGATTCAATGTTCAGCTGGTCAGGACCAATTCCGTCCAGCGGGGAAATTACTCCACCCAGGACATGGTAAGTTCCATTGAATTGCTGGGTACTTTCGATAGCAATCACATCACGAATAGTTTCCACCACACAAATGATCTCTTGCTTGCGCATCGAATTGGCACAAATGGAACAGATATCGCCATCCGCCACATTGAAACAACGCTGGCAAAATTTGATCTCCGACCGCATTTTGGCGATGATATCGCTGAAATGGGTGACTTCACCCGTATCCTGTTTCAATAAATGCAAAACCAGCCGCAGGGCCGTTTTCTTACCAATACCGGGGAGTTTGGCAAATTCATTGACCGCATTTTCTAATAAAGCAGATGAGAATTGCATGGGGCAAAGTTAGAAAGTTTGAGGTTTGAAGTTCCTGGTTGGAGGTCACAAAGGAAAATATTTTACCTACAACGCAATCTCAAACTCGTTTTCCCAATTGGATTTGACGATGATTTTCCTTTCCACCGGTTTTACCAGTTCAGGTTGTCTCTTTTTACCAAAGAATTCACCCGGGTCCCATTTGCCGTTCTTATTATCATCATACAATATCCGCAGCTCATATTCGCCGGGAAAGAACAGCGGTTGCAGCAACTCAGCACTGTTCATGGGAATGGAACGGGTGACATTCCCGTTTAAAAGAAAGATCAGCACCGGGTTTTTGGTCAGATCAAGATTCCGGAATTTAATTTTCAACCGACCATAATCCCCTAATTTTTTAGTTACAAAACTGAGTGTATCTGTCTTCAACAGCTTTTTTCCGGCAGAGTCTTCAGCAAATTCCTTATCAACAATAAAATGATAAGTAGTGCTTTCCTTCCATTTATGAACAAGCGTTAATTGTCTGCCGGTACTGTCTTTCTGAAAACTGAACTCTTTGACCGGGGTATAGGTGCTGTCGGTGAACAAACCCACTTTCGTTGAATCATATTTCCTCAACGGCTGTTCAAAACTCATCACAAAATCGTTCAGCAGGTCTTGCTGGTTATTGGACAAATTGGTAGAAAACCGTAACCGGCGGTCGGCTGATACCGTAGTTGCTCTCCGCCCGCCTGCATTCACCGATGCCGGAAGTGCAGGCCCGGCCACTGCTGCCTGGGCAGGTCCATAGGCATACAAAGTAACAGGGGCAATTGTATCAGAAATTATAACAGGAGCCGGAGCAAAGCCAAATACCTGCTTGTTACCAAAATAACGGTAAGCCCTGTTATCGTCTTTCAGCGCATACAAATAATACGTCTTTGCAGGAAGGTTCCTGAAATGAAAATTGCCTTTGCTGTCCAGCCTGGCCACATACCGTGGTTTTTGATTTACCACGGCCGAATCATCAGCACTGCTGTGCAGCATGACGATTAAAGTGGTATCAATTTTTCCTGTTTCAGCAAGGATTACATTTCCTCTCAGTTCCAATGAATCAAAATAGCTGCCCGTAGTGAACGTATAAGTAAAATTCTTCAGCACATTCGACTCATTAATATCCTTGATCGTATTGCCAAAATTGATCGTGTACGTAGTATTCGCCTCCAGTGAATCCTTCCATTTAACAGTAAGGTTGCGAAGCTTTGAAGTGACCGTTGGCATAGTCTTAGGCATTGGTGAAATGAGTAACTCCTGTTGTGCATTGATCATATCACCGATAAACTCATCAAACTCGAACTCAATTTTATTTCCGTTGAAATTACGGGAGGAATCACCCGGTGTCACTTTTTGCAAAGCAGGCGGTAACGAATCCCTGTCTCCACCCTGCGGGGGAATGATATTGGCGCAGCCGGAGCCACCAATTATACTAGCACTAATAATTGAGACAAGGACTACTACCGATATTAAACTCCTGTAATTCATTTAAGCTGCAAACTTAACTGGTTTGCCGGGAATGATTTGTTTTTAAAATCCTAATTTAATCGCCATCCTGCTCCGTGACGCTTACAGCCTCTTCCTCATCCGGCGGGTGCAGTGTTACTGCCAGGTTGTTCGATTTAACAAATTGGCACCACTCGCAATCGGGCTTGCCACAACCTGTTTTAAATTCCTTTTTTTGAATTTTTTCCCAAGCGGTTATTATCTGTTGTGTAACCGTTGTTATATCAGCCGGGGTAATAACAATTTTTTCAATTTTATATTCGTCATCAACAGGCTCCAGGAAATCAAATTCGGTGCTTACAATTTCCTTATCGTTATTAGGGTCATTGTCCAATAAAATTTTATAGAAAACCGCCTGCCGCCAGTAGTCGCCACCATTAGGTTCTTTTTCATTCGGTGGCACCAGTTTCTTTTTGGCATTTTCGTATTTGCCGGTTTTATAATCCACTACATTTACCTGTTTGCCGTTAAACTCCAGCTTATCTAACTTGCCGTTGATCGGTACACCCTGCACCACTACTCCACGGACAGATTTTTCTGCTATTACGATTTTGCACCACTTGTTTACATAGTGCTCATAATAGGCAGGCAGAATTTTTTCACCGTATTCTAATCTTCTTTTGTATTGCTCCGGGGTAAAAGCTTCCCGGTTGGTATGCATATAGAAAGTAAAATCATTCACTAACTCACTGGCGGGAGGAAAAACATCATTGTTTTTCTTCATTTTCTTAAACAACATTTCCACTGCATAGTGAGCGGCACTGCCGAAAGCCATATTCTCATTTTTTGCTGCCGGCACTTTTACCAAATTCTGATAATAGAATTTCAGAGGACAGTTGAGATAATTGCTCAGGTGTGTAACACTGAGAGTATATTTTTTCAGTAGTTGATCAACATACTGCTCTTCCATCAATGCAATCTCCGGTTTTGCCTTTTCTGCAAACTGCAAAGCAAGATAATCGGTCAGCAGTGCATCAGGTACTCTTTGAGGTACTGGTTTCAGTTCGGCATTTTCGGTAATCTCTGTTACAAAACTGCTTTTTACCTGATCCTTATCTTTTACATTTTTAAGCGGATAAGAAATATTCAGGTGTGTTTTTGCCCTTGTAACAGCTACATAGAATAAGCGGCGGCTTTCCTCAAGATTTGTGGCAATGTTGGTATTACTAATAAGATTGTCGGGTAATTTATATGTTCTGTTGTTACCTGAATTGCTTTCATCCCAAATATCTTTTGTGCATCCGATTACAAATACATGAGCATATTCCGAGCCTTTGGAACTGTGTGCGGTAATCATGTTTATGCCTTCTTCTACTGAACTAACCTTGTGTAACGGAATAGTAAGTTTACTTTTTCGCATGGTGTCAATATTGACCAGCAGTTCATGCAGGCTTAGTTCGGGCCGCCGCTTGTTTTCTTCTTTTATAAAACTGAAAAAGGAATTGAGTACCTGCATCAGCCAGGGCTTCTCCAGGCTTTGAGTAATAAAGGAAAGAACACCTGCTTTTTGTATTACCAATTCGAGAAGATGCTGTAAGGTAGTGATAGCTGAGTCCTTTAGCAGCATTTCAAGAGTGTTGCTGATTTCCCGGGGAGAATGGCCAGTTTGCTGAGTAAACAAATCTGCCACTGGTGCTGGTGATTCTGCCAATAGCCGCCTGATGGAAAAAACTTCTGTCCTGCTGGCTTTGTTCTTCTCGTTACTGGCAATACTTAGTTTGGCTGCTTCAAGCGGGGATAGTTTAAAGAAATCGCAATGCAGCAATTGAAACAATATATCATCTGCACTGTAAGGAACGTTCTTTTCTTTGTCTATCCAGCTAAGAAGATTGATAATATTATTGACAAAAGGGATTTGCAGTAAATCCATTTTTTTCCTGGTATTGACCGGTATTTTTTTAGCTTCCAGCAGTGCCGTTATCTCAGCCACCTGGAAATGATTGCGGTAAATAACAGCGATTTCCTTTCCGCTGATACCCTGCTGTATTAATGCTTCTATTTGTAGAGCCACGTCAATGGCTTCTTGAGCAGTGTTTGCATACTCCCTGATTACCGGCTCAACAGAGAGTCCCAGTAATTTTTCATTTGAAGACCGGAGCGGTTTATCATTTTCAGGCACAACTGTCCGGAGGCTGTTGTTGCTGATAAGCCTTTGAGCTGTATCAAGAATATTTTGAGTAGAACGATAATTTTTGTCGAGAGTAATCGTTGTTATTTGGCCTGTATATTTCTTTTCAAACTCAATGATATTTTCCACGTTGGCATCCTGAAAGGAGAAGATACTTTGATCTGCATCACCTACTACAAAAACATTTGGCACATCCCAGTAGCCTGTCAGGTGCTGAAGTAATAAACTTTGCGAACGGCTGGTGTCCTGAAATTCATCCACAAGGAAATAATGAAACCGCTCCTGGTAATCCAGCAGCATATCTTCATTACTGTTAAAGGCATCAAGTACCCATAGTATCATGTCGTCAAAATTGTACCGGCCGGCATCATTCATTAGTTTATTGTACCTGGGGTATAAATTGACAGCAGCTCTCAGCAGCTCCATTTTTGCAGTCTCTTCTTTTATAGCGGCAGGTTTGGGATCACCGGCATTAAACTCTTTATACTTTTTTTTATAAAAGAACCCTTCTTTGGTTGGTAATTCGCTGAGGTAGGCATCAATCCGCTCGTTAAGAAAGACTGGTGTCCAGGCTTCTTTTTTTATCAGGCTATATAACGCTTTCAGCCTGTCCTTTTCATAATATACTTCACCACGAAACCTTTTCAATGGGTTATTTTTTTCAATGCTGTCAATTAGCTTATGAAAAAGCTCAATTTCTTCAAGGTCGCCGATAGGCTCCAAGTTTAATTTGCCAAAATAGGTAAGGTTATCCTGTATTACCTCATTACAGAAAGAATGAAAAGTATGTATCTGCACATTGTAAGCAGCGCTGCCAATTATTTTTATCAGGCGGTTTCGCATTTCAATGGCCCCATTGTCGGTATAGGTAAGGCAGAGTATGTTATTGGGTACCGTATCCGTCTGCTGAAGAATATTGGCAATACGCAAGGCAAGAATTTGCGTTTTACCGGTTCCAGGGCCGGCATTCACCATCACAGGCCCGTCAATCGTATCAACAGCGATCCGCTGCTGTTCATTCAGCCGTTCATACTCTTCCCTGAATTTCCTTTCTAACCTTTCTTTACTAAAGGACATTTGTTTAAACTTTTTTATCTGTTACCAGTTATAGAACAAGTTAATTCAAATTACCCATGGCTGTTTACTCCATCAAAACTGTTCAAAAAATTCCGGTATCGCTTGATAAAGCCTGGGATTTCTTCTCCAGCCCTGCAAATTTACAAGCCATTACCCCGGCAAAAATGGGTTTCAGGATCATTTCGAAGCACCACGGGGAAAAAATATATGCCGGGCAGATCATTGAATACAAGGTGAAACCGGTGCCGGGTATCCCCATGTACTGGATGACCGAGATTACCCAGGTAAAAGACAGGGAATATTTTATTGATGAGCAGCGCTTCGGCCCCTACCGCCTCTGGCATCACCAGCATCATTTCAAAGCCATTGAAGGCGGCGTGGAAATGACGGATATTATCCATTATAAAAACCCGTTGTGGCTGCTTGGAGATTTAGCCAATAGTTTATTTGTCAAAAAACAACTGGCTGCTATTTTCGACTTCCGCTATAAGAAAGTAGAAGAATTGTTAGGTAAATGGCAGGGATAAAATCTGTTCCGGGATCAATAAATTATAATTACATACCACGGAATCCCATTATGGCTTAGTTTTGCAGCTCCTAACTAAATCCTGATCAGGAAAAATGCTGAACCGTTTCATAGCAATTGTACTCCTGCTGGCCTTCCTGGGTCAGACGTTCAGCAATTCTATTATTTACCTGGGCTATTATATTGATAAAACGAGCTACGCCAAAAACTGTATTAACAAATACAGACCTAAGCTGAACTGTAATGGCAAGTGCCAGCTGATGAAAAAGATACAGGAGCAGGAAAAAAAGGAACAACAGGCCCCGGAAAGAAAATTAGAATTTAAAGCCGAAGTTCTTTCCTCCCGTTCTTCTTACGCTGTATTGAAACCCGTTTTTATCCCGGTTTTAAAAAGAAACTATTACCACGCTGATACAGGTATCCCGGTAGATCAGCCCTCTTCTGTATTTCACCCTCCTTGTGCCTGAGCGCCTCCTTTATTGTTATTGACACGCAGCCATCCGGTTCCGTGCATTTTATTATCTGTCTAAATCAACAGGCATGTTTCGTAATCAAAACGATTTCGATCCTGCACTGATCAGACGCATCCGCATTTCCCTCACCATTATGCAGTGGCTGGTGCTGGGTATGCTGTTGTACCTGCAGCAGGGCTGGATCATGTCCATCCTTAAAACAATCTTCTAATTAATAAAAGATCAATATGAAAAGAATTTTTTCAATTATTACAGCGTCCTCGCTTTTCTTAATCGCCTGCGAAAAAGATGTAAGTTCTCAGTACAATCCATCCGCCAGTGCTGATCTGTCTGTCGAATTTGATCATATTGCCGGGGGACAAAATGTGCTGTTAGGCACCACCAGCTACACAAATGCCGCAGGAGAAAGTTTTACTATTGACATGCTCAAATACTTTGTCAGCAATATTAAACTGACAAAAACAGATGGCTCAGAATACGTGGTGCCGCAGGACAGCAGTTATTTCCTGGTTGATGAAAGTGTTTCCGGCGCTAATAAGATAAAACTTAAAGTTCCTGAAGGAGAATATAAAAATATCAGTTTTGTATTGGGTGTTGACAGTTTGCGTAATACCATGGACATCAGTCAGCGCACCGGCGTGCTTGACCCGGCCGGCACAGCTGCCGGCATGTATTGGAGCTGGAATAGCGGCTATATATTTTTCAAAATGGAAGGCACTTCACCTCAAGCTCCTGTTGACGGTACCGGCAACCGTAAATACCGCTATCATATCGGAGGATTTGGCGGTTATTCAACACCAATGTTCAATAATATCAAAACCATAACCATTGACCTTACTGCATCAGGAATTGCAAAAATCAAAACAGGCAGAACTCCCAATATTCACCTGATGGTGGATGTGCTGAAAGTACTGAATGGAACTACGAATGTCAGCATCGCTGCAAATCCAACGGTAATGGTCAGCCCCTACAGTGTGAACATAGCCAATAATTATGTCAGCATGTTCTCACATGACCATACCGAAAACTAAATCACCAGTAAATCAGTAATCATGTTACGCAAACATTGGATTGTACTGGCTTTAATGGTGACAGGCGTATATGCCTGTCACAAAGAAACCATGGACATTTTTGCAGGCTTTCAAAAGCCTGCAAATTTTCCGGAGCCGGTCTACCATTTTACAACAAATCCCGTCACCAAAGATGGTTTTGAACTGGGAAGAAAATTATTTTATGATCCGCTGCTCTCCAGGAATAATACAATAAGCTGTGGCAGCTGCCATATTCAAACTTCTGCATTCACGCATCACGGGCATGATGTGAGCCATGGTATTGATGACCGGCTGGGCAGCCGTAATTCTCCTGCCATCATGAACCTGGCCTGGAATCCGGCCCTGATGTGGGACGGGGGCATTTTTGACCTGGATCTGCAGCCCATTGCCCCCGTTACCAACCATGTGGAAATGGATGAAACAATGGAAAACGTTTTGACCAAATTAAAGAACTCTTCCGTATACCCGGCACTGTTTCAGCGGGCATTTGGTTCAGATGAGATTACCACTGCGAAGGCTTTAAAGGCCTTGTCCCAGTTTATGCTCATGTGTGTAAGCAGTAATTCCAAATACGATAAAGTAAAGCGGAATGAAAACGAAACCTTCACAGCGGATGAACAGGCAGGTTACCAGTTAGTCACTCAAAAATGCAGCCCCTGCCATAAAGAACCCCTTTTTACTGACAACAGTTTTCGCAACAACGGTATTGCGATCGGTGCCAATGATGATAAGGGCAGATACATGGTAACCGTAACAGCCGGGGATGAATATAAATTCAAAGTGCCCAGCCTGCGCAATGTGGAACTGACAGCTCCTTACATGCATGATGGACGCTTTTATACATTAGATGCCGTATTAGATCACTATAGCAGCCATATACAGCAAACACCCAATCTCGATCCGTTACTTAGTGCGGGAATCCCGCTTAGTGCTGCTGAAAAAACACAGATCATTGCCTTCCTCAAAACATTAACCGACCGGGAGTTCACCAGCAACCGGCTATTATCTGAACAATAAAAAAATGAATTATGAAACAACTATTTTTTCTCCTCACTTTGTCTATTACCTGCATTGCTGTCGGGGCACAGAAAGCCGAATGGAAAGAAATGAAAGATTTTCACGCTGTGATGAGTGTTACTTTTCATCCTGCTGAAGAAAACAACCTGCAGCCATTAAAAGAAAAAGCCGCTGACCTGGAAGCTAAAGCAAAACTATGGCAGCAAGCTGCCGTTCCGGCCGGCTTTAATGCACTTGTCACAAAACCCATACTGAACAAACTTTTACAGCAATGTACGCTGATCAAAAAATCAGTTAATAATAAAAAACCGGATACGGTATTAAAAGAACAGATCACAGCTGCTCATGAAACATTTCATGAGATTACGGAAAAATGCAGGGAAGAATCACACTAAAAATAAGTTCAATGAAAAAAATATTATTCTATATCGGTACGGGGCTCTTTTTGTTATCCTGTAATAATAATACTGATACCAACAAGGAAGAAGCAGGAAATAACGGGGGGCATGCAGGCCATGCCATGAATACAACAGCCGGCAACTATTGTGACAGCGTCAATACCGGGTTGATCCCTGAGGATACACTGAAAGGAAGTCCGCACCGTACTGCAATGGCTACTATCAATAAAACGCATGTTCATATCGAATACAGTTCACCCGGTGTAAAGAGAAGAACAATCTGGGGAGGCCTGGTGGCCTATGACCAGGTATGGGTGGCCGGGGCGCATCAGGCCACCCGTATCCAGTTCAGTAAAGATGTACAGGTGGAAGGCAGGAAAATACCAGCCGGCACCTACGCACTCTTTGCCATTCCCGGAAAAGAGAAATGGACGATGATTCTAAACAGCAACTATGATCAGCACCTTGCAGACGACTATACTGAAAAAGAAGATATCCTGCGGATACAGGTAACACCGGGAGAACACGAAATGACACCCCGGCTTACCTATACAGTTGATAAAATCGATGAAACAAATGCTGTTATCACACTGCTATGGGAAAAGATACATATCCATATTCCGTTTGCAACAATTAACTAAGATGAAGAAAATAGTATTGTTAGTTCTTTTATCAGCAGCCGGCGTTCAGTTATTTGCCTGTGATATTTGTGGCTGTGGTGTTGGCAGCTATTACATGGGGCTATTACCCGAGTTTAAAAAAAGGTTTATAGGGCTGCGCTACCAGCAAAAGGGTTTGCGCAGCCATCTCGGACCTGATAACAGCTCCACATATCTCACAACGGATGAAACTTATCATACAGTTGAATTATGGGGGGCCCTGAATTTTGGCAATAAGTTTCGCCTGGTTGGCTTTCTCCCGTTTAACCGGATTCACAGGACTAATACAGGAAATACAACCACAAAACAGGGACTGGGTGATATAGCTGTTACAGGCTATTACAGAATGGCTGATAATAAAAAAACGATTGGTAATAAATTGTTAGTCCAATCACTGTGGATAGGCGGAGGCTTAAAAATTCCAACCGGGCCGTATAATGCAGAAGATAAGAACATACAGGAAGGTTCGCAGAATAGTTTTCAATTGGGAACAGGCAGTATTGATTTTTCACTGAACGGCACTTATGATATACGGCTGCAGGATGCCGGCATCAATACAAATATCAGCTACAAAATGAACCTGCCGAACCAGTATGATTACCGTTATGGAAATAAATTTACCCTGAATATGCTGGGGTATTATAAATTCAGGATAGCCGGCAAGCTAACAATAACACCTAATGCCGGGATTCAATTTGAAACCTCCCGGAAAGATCAGAAGGCAAAAGATATAGAAGTATTTGAATCGGGCGGCCATTCCACAATGGGCACTGCCGGAATTGAAGCTGCTCTTGGCAAATTCAGCATCGGGGGAAATTTTCAATCTCCGTTAGCACAAAAGTTGGGAGAAGGCAAACTTAAAGCTAAAGAAAGAGGAATGCTGTATATCAGTTATGCCTTCTGAAAATTATTCCTCCTTGCTCCAATAGCCGGTTCACTTTATTTTATCCCTGCCCTTTTACGAAGTTCGGCAACAGGGATCACTATCATCCTTCCTGATGGTTTACCATCCCGGTAAGTAATCATTTTAATAGCAGCTGCATCTTTTGGAACTATTAATGCCGAGCTGTATTTCGGATAATACTGGTCGGGGAAGGAATTATCAAAACTGTAATGAATGGAAAGGCCTTCGATCTCGGTACCCAGCTTAATAACTATCGTTGCGGAGTCTTTCTTACTCACTTCCACAATGGGATCATAAATACTTGGTGCATATTTTACGTTAGCAGCAGTTAATCGTGCAAAATGCAGTTCTGTTCGCCTGGCAAAATCATTCCAGTCCCTTTTTTCCTTCGGGCTCCACAAGGCTTCGGCAATAGCAAATCCCCTGGGCCAGGTCATATATTGCAGGTGACGGGTATTGTATACCTGCTCCGTCCACAAATTGGCCTGCCCTCCTTTCACTAATGATGCATCAATGCCTTCAGGAAGCGGATCAAACTGGTAGGCTTTCTTCAGCCGCAATGAAGCATATACAGGTGGTTCAATTGCTGCATCGCCCTGCATGTAGTCGATATAAGCAAAATCAGTCGGGCTCATCACTACGGGGTGCCCCTGCCTGGCAGCTTCAATACCGCCTTTCATCCCCCGCCAGCTCATCACGGCCGCATTGGGGGCAAGACCACCATCCAATATTTCATCCCAGCCGATCATCTTTTTGCCTTTGCTGTTAATGATTTTCTCCATCCGTTTCACAAAATAACTTTGCACTTCGTCCAGGTTCTTCAGGTTTTCTTTTTGCATCATGGCTTTGATGGCATCCGTTTTTTCCCAGAAGTTACGGGCTGTTTCATCACCGCCCATATGGATGTATTCAAACGGAAACAATTGCGCCACTTCGGTAAACACTTTCTCCATAAACTCATACACTTTTTCATTGGCCGGGCAAAGTGTATTATCAATAAGGCCATAAAAATGCTGACCACCACCGGGCCAAACCATAAAGCGGTCGCCGGGACTTACATAATATTCACCAGTTGTGCAGGACAATTCAGGATAAGCAGCAACTGCCGCAAGACTGTGACCCGGCACATCAATTTCGGGCAGGATATTGACAAAACGGTCAGTAGCGTATTTGACTATTTCCTTAATATCCTCGTGGGTATAAAACCCTCCGTAAGTGGCAGCTTCACCGGGTTGGGGTTTTGACAAAGTGCCGAATGTACCGGTCCTTTCCACCCGCCATGCCCCCACTTCCGTCAGTTTGGGTAAACTCTTTATCTGAATCCGCCAGCCCTGGTCATCGGTGAGATGTAAATGCAGCAGGTTGAATTTATATTTCACCATCTGGTCGATATAATCTTTCACCTGCGCCACCGTAAAGAAATGACGGGATACATCCAGCATCAATCCCCTCCAGCCAAAACGGGGGTAGTCTTCAATGGTCACAACCGGCAACGCCCATTTATCTTTTTTTGCAGGATCATTTTCAGCTTCCACGGTACCGGGAAGTAATTGTAATAGTGTTTGTATACCGTAAAATATACCAGAAGGTTCATTAGCAGATAAGCTGACTCCTGTTGCCGTTACCTTAAGCCGGTATCCGTCCTTATGAATAGATTTGTCATTAACCAATAACAGTAGTATTGATTGGGTTTGTGCCCCGGTCCCTTCCTTTACTGTTATCTTATTTATCCCCTTGCTGAGCCTGGCAGCAAGGTCCGTTGCCATTTGCTTCACTTCGGCATTTCCCGGGGCAATAATCACTGTATTAGAAGGCAGGCTGAAATACCCGGCTCCTTTTACCAGGGATACAGGCTGGGGTATTACGGAAATAGCAGCAGTCTGCTGGGCATCAGCAAGAATAAAAGAAACTAACAAGACAGCTACGAGTAACGATTTTTTCATACTGCAAATTAAGTGGCACAATTTACTTGTTTAATTCAGAGCAAATAAAAAAGGCTGACAATAACCTTGTCAACCCTTTGAACTAATTCATCCTTTAACCAGCTATCCCGGTATCCGGGTAATATATTTCTCAATCTGTTTGATCTGGTCAACGATCTGCGGCGTGGTTGGTTTCAGCGCCTTTGCTTTCCGGAAAAAATCTTTCGCCGCCCGGAATTCCCGTTTGTTCATCATGATGCTGCACATCTGTAAATAAGCCGCCGCTTCATTTTCTTTATCCGGCAGTCCTTTGCGGATAGCAGCCCGGATATAACTCTCGGCCTGCTTCATATCATTTTTCTGCATAGCCAGCATTCCCATTTGCAGCATGCTGGCGCCTTCAGCTTCTTTCATCGGCATTCCCAGGTCCAGTCCTTTCTTCATATTCTTTTCTGCACCTTCAAAATCCTGCTTCATCATGGCAATATTCCCTTTCAATGTATAATACACGGAACGGATCGGTTTATACAGCAGGTTGGGAAACTGAATGGAAGCCAGCACTTTTTCCGCTCCCTCCATATCCCCGCTTTCCATATATTCCTGGATCAGCCGCAACGGGCCAAAGAAAAAATGGCCTGCGATAAGGATGACACCAATAAAATACAGGGGAAAAGCCGGCCAGAAACTGGCGGAATAGTTCACATACCCGCCGAGGGCCGCCAGCACAATACCTATCCACAGGCGGTATTTGATCAGGAGATTATAAAACTTCATTGCTATTCTTTTAAGGGAGGGCAAAGATAAGGTCTTGCCGGGTATCGCATTCTACTCTTTCGCATCGTTGATCTCGATCCAGTAGCCGTCCGGGTCTTTGAAATAAACCTGTTTCACCCCATCCACCCGGTTAGTTACAGCTCCTTTTTCACCTGCCCAGTTCTCAAAGCCGATATGGTGCTTTCCCAATACAAGGATAAAATCAGCTACAGATGCCACGCTGAAACAAAGGTGGGTGTTCTTGGGGTGCTGCAGCGGAGCCCCTGCCCCCCGGATCAGGTGCAGGTGATTTTTTACCCCGATGCTGAACCAGGTATGTTTGCCATCATGAAAGGGTTCGGGGATGGTATCCAGCCCGATAATATCCTGGTAAAACCGGGTGCTTTTTTGCAGGTCCTCCACGTAAAGGGCTATATGATTCAATACCGCTTTGGGTTGTTGTACAGATTGGGAAAATATGGCGGAGCTGCTGAATAACAGCAAAAACAGTAAGCCGGAACGCCGGTATCTCTTTTTCATATTGAAGCAGTATATATCCTCTCAAGTTAGTCCAATTTCAGGTTCCGGTTTAGCCCGGAAACCATTATTTTTGCCGTCCTTTCAGCAGAGGACTGAAAGCTGGTCCCGTAGTTCAATGCCCGCCCGGCTGACGCCAGTCGGACGGGGATAGAATAGAAGGAAGTGTATGTTTTATGCATATGTCATAAAAAGTTTAAAAGCAGAATACTTTTATAAGGGGCATTGTGAAAACTTAGAAAAGCGGTTGAAAGAACACAATAGTGGAATGACAGTATCTATAAGAAATTATATTCCTTTTATTGTCGTTTATTTTGAGGAATATAAAACGAGGCAGGAGGCAATAGAAAGAGAAAAATATTTTAAATCTGCTGCAGGTAGAAGATTTTTAAAAAGTAAACTGGTCCCGTAGTTCAATGGATAGAATAGAAGTTTCCTAAACTTTTGATACAGGTTCGATTCCTGTCGGGACTACCAGAGAGGACAAATTGCTGTTACCAGCAGTTTGTCCTTTTTTATTTCTGGCCAAAGCCTTGCTGGTATTGAGTATAAGCGCAAGGGCTTCATGATAGACAAGAGTTTGATATGATTTTTCCTGAAAAACCAGTTTTTCGGCGAATATCGAACTCAGTATTTGAGCCGGGCAATGCCCGAAATATACACCCCGTCAATGTTCTGGAGCAGGCTGACACCAAAGGCAAGGCGTTGCTTATACTCAGCGGGCTTGGCTTGCTGCGGCATCATTTCCGCTTCCAGTTCCTTTACCACAACTTAAAATTTCTGTTTGGAGGAGCGGTATTCCGTAATATTAAATGTATCCGCCATCAGCCTTTAAGCATTGTCTTGTCCTAAAAAAGGTTTCGGAAGCATTTAGGGGGAAATCAGGGAATGATTGTGGAGCTGTTTGGGAGCAATTAAAAGGATATATTTGCCAGTATCCGTCAAGACAAAAATATTATAATGTCCACTCAATTCGGTTCAAGAGTCAGAGAATTACGCACCAAGCAGAAAATGCTGTTAAGACAATTAGCTTCAAAGCTCGATGTGGACACGTCTATTATCAGTAAAATTGAAAGAGGTGATCGTCAGTTGAAGAAAGAACAAATCCCTTTGTTGGCAACCATCTTACAAGCCGATAAAGTGGAGTTAGAAACGCTTTGGCTTGCCGACCAATTAATGCAATTGGTAAAAGACGAACCCACAGCAGATGAAGCATTGAAATCAGTATCAAAGAAAATTAAGAAAACGAAGTAATGAACCAGGCACAGCATAATACAATTATCAATTTCATTTGGAGCATAGCAGATGATGTTCTTCGGGGCGTTTATTCCCGTGGAAAATACAGAGACCTTATTTTGCCATTCACTGTATTGAGAAGGCTTGATGCATTATTAGAACCTACCAAAGACAAGGTGTTAGAAATGCACGAAAAGCTGAATGCAATGAAGATAGATAACCAGGCACCCCAGCTTCGTAAAGTAAGTGGCTATGTGTTTTACAATACCTCAAAATACACTTTCAAAAAATTGCTGAACGAGCCGGGCAATATTCGCCAAAACTTAGAAACCTACTTGGATGGCTTTAGCAGCGATGTGCAGGATATTATCAGCAAGTTCAAATTGCGTAACCAATTAGAAACAATGGAAGAAGGCAATATCACTTTCCCATTGATTGAAAAGTTTTGCAGCAGTACCATTAACCTAAGTCCTAAACCGATTACAGATAAAGAAGGCAAAGTAGTTATGGAAGGGTTGAGCAATTTGGGTATGGGCTATGTATTTGAAGAACTGATTCGACGATTTAATGAAGAAAATAATGAAGAAGCCGGAGAACACTTTACACCGAGAGAGATAATTAAGCTAATGACCCATTTGATTTTTGACCCTATCAAAGGCAAAATTAAAGACGGTACTTACCTTGTTTACGACCCTGCTTGTGGCAGTGGTGGAATGCTTACAGAAGCAGAACATTTTGCTCTGGAAATAAACCCCAAAGCCAAGTTCCATTTATACGGTCAGGAATCACAGCCGGAAACCTTTGCTATCTGCAAAGCAGATATGCTCATAAAGGAACAAGACCCTGATAAAATCGCCTTCGGCTCTACATTGAGCAATGATGGCTTTCCCAAATTGCAGTTTGATTTTATGTTGAGCAATCCGCCTTATGGCAAAACATGGAAGATTGACCAGGCTGCTATCGTTGATAAAAAAGAAATCATAGACCACCGTTTTAAAATTGGTGTGCCACGGGTAAATGACGGACAATTGCTTTTCCTGATGAACATGGTAAGCAAAATGAAAAAGGATAGTGAACTGGGCAGCCGCTTTGCAACCATCCACAACGGCAGTGCATTGTTTACAGGTGATGCCGGACAAGGTGAAAGTGAAATACGCAAATACCTTTTTGAAAACGATTTACTGGAAGCCATTATAGCCCTGCCAAACGATTTGTTTTACAACACAGGCATCCCCACTTACATTTTCATTCTTACCAATAAAAAAGAAAAGAAACGCAAAGGAAAGCTGCAATTAATAAATGTTACAGCCGAGCAGTTTTACTCTAAAATGCGAAAGCCTTTAGGTAAAAAAAGAGTGCAGTTTGATGCCAACCACATTAAGGCAATCACCAAACTGTTTTTAGATTTTGAAACCAATGAGTACAGCATCATTTTAGATAATACCGATTTTGGTTATAGCCAAATAACTGTTCACCAACCAGAGAAAGACGAACAGGGTAATGTGGTATTAGACAGTAAAGGCAAACCCAAAAGTGATGCAAAGCTTAGGGACATTGAAAACATACCCCTCAAAGAAAGTATTGATGATTTCTTTAAAACAGAAGTATTGCCCTTTGTGCCGGACCTGCCCGCCCAAAAGCCTTTATCGGGTAAATTTTGCATTTATGTATTGTTATGTGCAGATGGTACATTTTATAAAGGTCAAACAGATGATTTTCCACGAAGAATAAAAGAACATCAAAATGGAGAAGTTAGTTGGACGGCGAAGAATTTACCGGTTGAAATAATTCATTGGGAAATATTTCAAACCAGAAAAGAAGCTGTAGATAGAGAAGATTTCTTGAAAAGTGGGCGGGGTAGAGAATGGTTAAAAAAGCAATATGAAGAAAAGAAATTAAAGTCTTTTGAACGGCAGGCGGGTGCCTGGTACAACCCCAAAGAAACGAAAATTGGTTACGAGGTAAACTTTGCCAAATACTTTTACCAGTACCAGGCTCCAAGAACATTGGCGGCAATTACCAATGATATTTTAGCCATAGAGCAGGAAACCGAGAATTTATTAAAAGAAATTATTGAAGCATAAATGACCGCTACTGCTACATATAAACAAACCAATGTAAAATGGATGCCGGAAATTCCGAGCCATTGGAAAATCGGCAGAGGGAAGGCTTTGTTTGCTGAAAAATCAATTAAGAATTTTCCAAACGAACCACTTTTAGCTGCTTCGCAAAAGCAAGGTGTAGTTTTAAAGACCATGCTTGAACAGAGAAGCATGGAAGCATTGGAAAACTTTGAAATATTCAAGTTGGTTGAAGTTAATGATTTCGTTATCAGCTTGCGTTCATTTGAAGGCGGTATTGAAATAGCACATTTCAGAGGTATTATCAGTCCGGTTTATAATATTTTCAATTTTAAGCAAACTCAAATTAGCACACACAACTGTAACTACTTTAAGTATCTATTCAAATCAAGAATGTTTATTCAAGAACTGAATATATATAAAAAAGGAATACGGGATGGGCAATCTATCAGCTACAAAGAGTTTGCTGAAATTTTGTTCCCTCTTCCGTCTGTTGAAGAACAAATACAAATAGCAACATATATCAAAGCCAAAGAAGAAAAAATAAACCATTTCATTGCCAAAAAACAACGGTTTATTGAATTGTTGAAGGAGCAAAGGCAAAGTGTGATTGATGAAAAATTGAAAATTAACGCAGAGAAGATAAAAGTCAAATACTGTGTATCAAAAGTAGGTACTGGTGTTACACCTACTGGCGGAGCAACTATTTACAAAAATAGTGGTGTAATGTTTCTAAGAAGTCAGAATGTACACAACGAGGGTTTGAAATTAGATGATGTGGCTTATATCACTGAAGAAATACATTCTGAAATGAAAGGTTCACAGGTTCAATTCGGGGATGTTTTGATAAATGTAACGGGAGCTTCAATAGGCAGATGTTTTGTATTTGATAGGGATGAAGAAGCTAATGTCAATCAGCATGTATGCATTTTAAGACCTAAGCAAAATGTGATACTTTCTGAATTTTTGATGCTTCAAATGCAGTCGGAAAGAATACAAACTTTAATTAACATGATTGAAGGTGCTTCAAGAGAAGGATTGACAAATAATGAGGTGAAGAACTATTTCCTATTTGTTCCTTCAATAGATGACCAAAAGAATATTATTTCAGAAATTAAAATTGAAACTGCCACTATAGATAAAACCATTGCCAAAGCTGAAAGAGAAATTGAACTGATAAAAGAATACAAAGAAGCCATGATAGCCGAGGCGGTAATGGGGAAAATAAATTTTAATAATTAAAACTATGGCAAGTAACAGAATAGTAAAACATATTGACCGGCTTATTTTAGACCCAAACAACTACAGGTTTATTGACAGGCCGGATTACAAACCAGTAACTGATGCAGAGCTTGCTGATGCAAGGGTGCAGCAGCGTACGCTAAACTTTATTTTAGGCAAAAACCAGGAGAATGTAAAAGACCTGATTAGCAGTTTTACAACAAACGGCTTTTTAGATATTGACCAGATACAGGTAAAGCCTGTTGGCGATAAATACTTGGTGCTGGAAGGTAATAGAAGGACCGCTACGCTTAAATACCTGTATGATGAGTTTAAAAAGGGTAATGATGTTGGCAAGCTTACTGAGTCAGATTTTAAAAGTGTAAACCTGGTTGAAATTACAGACGAAGACCCTGTGCAGCATCTTATTACAATGGGCCTTCACCACATCAGTGGTAAAAAAAGATGGAGTGCTGTAAATGAATCGCAGTTAATTTCTGACCTCATTGATAAATATCATCTAACAGAAGATGATGTTTGCGAAAAGTTGGGTATTACAAAATATGCACTTAGAAGAAACGTAAGAACGCTTTCTTTAATTGAACAGTATAAAGAAAGTGATTTTGGCGACCAGTTTAAAGCCAATATGTACTCCATCTTTGAAAAAATTATTGGTACACCCATCGTAAGAAACTGGATTGGCTGGGATAATGATGCCTATCAGGCTTTTAATGCAGATAACCTGGAGCGACTTTTTAGCTGGATTTCCACTACTGAGGAAACAGAAGAAAATGGGGAAAGAAAAGATACCATCATTAAAGAACCAATAATAACACAGTACCGGCAAATAGGAGAAATAGCCAATTTTATAAACGACAGCAAGGCTTTATCTAAAATGGAAGAAAGCCGCAGTATTTCCGAAGGCTATGCCTTTAGTAAAACGGTAGGTGAGGCAAAGTTGAGAAATGCCATTGAATCTATAAAAAGTGGTACACAACTGGCTTACAATTTTAAAGACCTGATTACTGAAAGTGATTTTACTGAGCTTTCTAAAGCAAAACAATCCATTGATGATATTCTGCCTGTAAGCANNATCTTTACCTCAGAAAAACAAGCCCCGCTATTCTTTACTGAAATAACTAGCCATTTCACTTCTGCATTTATCGGTCGTTACCGCAAGTTGCAGGATATGGAAATTAAGAATATCAGCAGGGTAAACATATTTGCCGGAGGCAATAATAAAGGGAAGACCACTATACTGGAATCCTTTTATTTAATTGCTCATTTAAATGATTTACAGGCTTATCTTGATTTGGAAAAATACCGGGGCAAATTTTTAAGTGACTTTCATTCCAAATGGGTAGATAAAAATTTTATTTCTGCCATTGATATAAAAGCTGTTTTCAACAACAGTGAAGCAGGCTTGCAGATTGAAAAAGAAACAACCGAAGAAAATATTGACCGTAATGGCTACCTGGATACATTGGTGTCTGAATCATTTGTAAGCAACACCATGCTGAACAGTAGCATTCATCTATTTGCGAACAGGGAGCCGGATTATAGATACACCCGGGCACAGATTCTTTGCCCTTCTGCATTTACAAGTCCTTACCGGTATAATGAAAAACTATTGCACACAGCTCACAAACTCGCCATTGAAAACAGGTACTTCGACCGGGTAATTGATTTTATAAGACAACATCTTGATGAAACAATTGAAAAGATTGATTTGGTAAATGATGAAGGAGAAAACCGGTTTAAGGTTACTACATCAAGTATTGATAAAGCAATAGACATTACCAAGTATGGGGAAGGTATGCAACGGGTATTTGAAATTGCCTTACTGTTGGGGTATTGCCGGAATGGTATATTGTGTATTGACGAAATAGACAGTGCATTGCACAAAAGCCTTTTGATAAAATTTACAGAGTTTATTCAAACAATAGCCAAAGAATTTAATGTGCAGGTGTTTCTTTCAACACATAGTAAGGAGTGTATAGATGCATTTGTGGAAAATGAATATTCTGATGATGAACTCACTGCTTATGCGTTAGAAGAAAATGAGGAAGGTAAAATTGAGTGCAACTTTCTTTTGGGAAATAAATTGAAACAATTAGTTGAAACAATAAACATAGACATCAGGTAATATGCCCACACAAATAACAATAGCACTTTGTGAAGGGCCGCATGATGTTTCCTTCATTTGCAAAATTCTTAAAAGCAATGGCTTTGTAAGTAATGAGCATTTAAAAATAAACCAGTTTCCACAGCCTATGGACACTTTAATGGCACAGGAGGTTGTGAAAACAGATGTTGAGGAACTGAACCTTCAGGAAGTGAGGAAAGGATTTTTACCCACTCATACACTTCAAAAAGGCGATGCTTATGTTTTTCTCTATTCGATGGGAGGAGATGGAAAAAGAGCAGCCAGGCAATCCATTTTAAAAAGCCTTCCTGTAACAGTACGACAGGAAGGCGAAATCAAAAAAGGAAGAATCCCCGATGATACTGAGCTTTCTGTTTTATACTTTTTTGATGCAGATGCACAAGGTATTCCTGCCCGTTTGGCACAGGTAAATGCAGAAGTTAGGGAAGTTATAACAAGCATCCAGGCAGATATTTTCACCGCCAATACTACCTATTCCTCACATGAAGGAATAAAGCTTGGTTGCTGCATTTTTACCGGAGCGGACAATACTACAGGGAAACTGGAAGATATACTTGTTCCTTTAATGAAGGATGGCAATGATGTAATTTTTGATGAAGCATTAGGTTACCTGAATACCCATTTTTCAGACCCAAGATTATTTCCTTTAAAATTGAGTACAGCAGCAAATGTTACTACAGAGGTAAGAAGTATCAGAGCAGGAGACAAATACCGTTATGATGAAAAAAAATCAATATTAGGTGTAGTAGGTCAATTGCAAAAGTCCGGCAAGTCAAATACAACTTGTATAAGCGATACAGATTACTTAACACTTGCAAAGATTCAAGGCAATGCAAAATGCCAGGAAATAATCACTTTCATAAACAATGTAATCAATAATACATAGAAAAAGAATTGATAAATATTAATGACCGAAGCACAACTCATACAAAAATTAACCGAACTGCGTTCGCTGCCCGCCGAAACAGAAGTGATGGAATTTAAAGAAGCAAAGAACGGTTTTGATTTTACCAAACTTGGTAAATACTTTTCTGCATTGTGCAATGAAGCCAATCTTAAAGGTAAGCAGGAAGCCTGGCTGGTATTTGGAGTAGAGAATAACCACAGAAATATTGTAGGCTCACTGTTCCGCAATGGTAACAGGCCCTACCTTGATAGTTTAAAAGGTGAGATAGCAAATAAAACAACAAACCGCATTACGTTTATTGAAATATACGAACTCAACCTGCCAGAAGGCAGGGTTGTAATGTTGCAAATACCTGCTGCACCGCCGGGCTTCCCCGTAAGTTTTGAAGGGCATTACTATGGCCGTGATGGCGAAGAGCTTTCTCCCTTAAATCTTGAAGAAATAGAAAGAATAAGAAGGCAATCTGCAATCAGCGACTGGAGTGCAGTTACCTGCCCGGCTACCATAGTTCAATTAGATGATGATGCTATTGCAAAAGCAAAATATAATTACAAAGTAAAAAATCCCCGTATTGCCGCTGAGGTGGAAGGCTGGGATAACAGCACTTTTCTTACCAAAACAAAGCTGTTGGTAAACGGGCAGCTTACCCGTACTGCTGTTTTGCTGCTGGGTAAGCCGGAAGCAGTTGCACAGCTTAGCCCTTTACAGCCCCAAATAAGCTGGGTATTGTATAACAAGGAAAAAGTAGAAAGGGATTACCAGCATTTTGACCCACCGTATATTTTGGCAGTAGATGAAGTGTTTGCTAAAATCCGCAACCTTAAATACCGATACCTGATGGATGGAACTTTATTTCCTGATGAAGTGGACCAGTACGACCCACAGAATGTAAAAGAGGCATTGAGTAATTGTATTGCTCACATGGACTATACATTGGGTGGCCGTATATCAGTAGCTGAAAATGAGGACGGCTATATTTCTTTTACCAATCCAGGCTCTTTCCTGCCCGGAAGCATTAAGGAAGTAATAGAAAGTGAAGAACCGCCTTCTTTTTACCGCAATACGTTATTGGCTAAAACAATGGAATCATTCAACATGATTGATTCTATTGGCAGTGGTATCAAAAGAATGTTCAGGGTGCAGCGGGAAAGATTTTTCCCTATGCCTGATTATGATTTCTCAGGAAACAAAGTGAAACTAACCCTTACGGGTAAAGTATTAGACATGGATTATGCCCGTGTGCTGGTTCGTAACCCGGAACTGAGTTTGGATGAAATCATTCTGTTGGATAAGGTTCAAAAGAAAAAAGAGCTAACAGATGCCGAGGTTCGCCAGTTAAAAGCAAAGAACCTGATTGAAGGACGAAAACCAAATTTTCATATCTCGGTTTCAGTAGCTGAAAAAACGGAACAGAAAGCAGACTATATATTGTCAAAAGGTATTGATGATGATTATTATAAAAAATTAATTGACGAGTATTTAAAAAAATTCGGGAAAGCAAAAAGGGCAGACCTGGAAAAAGTGCTGAAAAGCAAATTGCCCGGAGTACTAACCGAGGAGCAGAAAAAACATAAAATAAAAAACCTTTTGCAGGCTATGAAAACTGAGCAGCGAATCAAATTGGACGAGGGCCGATTTTGGGTGCCGGATAGCCCTTTCTAATTAGACGAACTTTAGACGTTTTTTAGACGAAAAATAAACATAAAGCATTGATAATAAATATATTGTATTGATTTTTATTAGACGAGTTTGGCGCCGAAGTTAGACGAACCACTGCCCAGTAACTTTAAACTATGAGTACAGATACATCAGAAAAAGGCTTGGAAAACATCATTGAAAAGCACTTGGTAGAAGTGTGCGGCTATCGCCAAAGCTACAGTGCCGACTATGACCGGGACCTTTGCATCAACAAAAGACTGTTGTTTGAGTTCATCAAACAAACGCAGCCTGCTGCTTATGATACCATTGTAAAACGTGGAGAAGAAAAATTTATAAAACGGCTTGCAGAGCAAATCAAAAGCAAAGGTGTTATTGAGTTGCTTCGCAAAGGCATAAAAGATTTAGACCTTCAAATAAACCTTTACTATAAAAACCCTGCATCTGAATTAAACCAAAAGGCACAAGAAAATTACAAGGCAAATATATTTTCTGTTACCCGTCAGTTGTATTACAGCCTGTCCAACAGCAATTCGTTAGACACAGTTTTATTCATCAACGGCTTACCCATTATCACCTTTGAACTTAAAAATGAATGGACGGGGCAAACAGTAAAAAATGCCATTCGACAATACCAGCAGGACAGAGACCCAAAAGAACCATTGTTTGCATTTGGCAGGTGTATGGTACACTTTGCGGTAGATAGCAATTTGGTGTACATGGCAAGTGAGTTAAAAGGAAACAACACTTTTTTCCTGCCGTTTAATAAAGGAGTAAATGATGGTGCAGGAAACCCTGTAAATCCAAATGGGTTAAAAACAGACTATCTCTGGAAAGAAACTTTAACAAAAGAAAGCCTCAGCAACATTATAGAAAACTATGCCCAGATTGTTGAAGAAACAGACGAAGACACAGGCAAGGTTAAACGTAAATTAATCTTCCCCCGTTATCATCAGCTAAGAGTTGTAAAGAAACTATTAGCCAATTCAAAAACAAATGGTGTTGGTCAAAAATACCTTATACAGCATTCCGCAGGTTCAGGTAAATCTAATTCAATTACCTGGTTGGCACATCAGTTAGTGAGTTTGCACAATCTGGCAAACACGGAAACAATCTTTGACAGTGTAATTGTAGTTACAGACAGGAAAGTGCTGGATAAACAAATCAGGGATAATATAAAGCAATTTGCTCAGGTAAATAAAGTAGTGGAAGCTATTGAAAAAGGCAGCAAACAATTAAAAGAAGCCTTAGAGGATGGTAAAAAAATAATTGTTACTACTGTACAGAAGTTTCCTTTTATCATAGATGAAATTGGTACACTGCAAGCAAAGAAATTCGCCATCATTATTGATGAAGCCCACAGCAGCCAAAGTGGTGAGACTGCCAGTAAAATGAACTGGGTGTTATCAGAAAAAGAAACGCCATATGGCGAAGATGATAACAGGCAGGACGAAGACCCCGAAACATCAGAAGATGCCATCAACCAACTGATAGAGCAACGTAAGATGCTGAAGAATGCCAGCTACTTTGCTTTTACGGCTACACCTAAAAATAAAACTTTAGAAACTTTTGGTACAAAAACACCCGAAGGGAAATTCGTTGCCTTTGATGCTTACACCATGAAGCAGGCCATTGAAGAAGAGTTTATTTTGGATGTGCTGAAAAACTACACTACTTACCAATCCTATTATAAGCTCAATAAAGCTGTTGAAGACAATCCCGAATTTGAAACACACCAGGCCAATAAAAAACTGAGGGCTTATGTAGAAAGTCATCCATTCTCTATCATGGAGAAATCCAAAGTGATGATTGACCATTTTCATTCAGAGGTGGCTAAGCAAATAAACAGGCAGGCTAAAGCAATGGTGGTTTGCAAAAGCATCAATAATGCCATTAAATACTATGATGCTTTTAAAAAGTATTTGAAAGAAATTAATTCACCATACAAAGCCATTATAGCTTTTAGTGGCAGCAGGCAAATTGAAGGGGTAGAAACTGACGAAGCAAAATTGAATGGCTTTCCAAGCAATGATATTCCAAAAGAGTTCAAAAAGAAAGAATACAGATTTTTAATTGTTGCCAATAAGTTTCAAACTGGCTTTGACCAGCCATTGCTGCACACAATGTATGTAGATAAAAAATTGAGAGATGTGCAGGCGGTACAAACTCTATCAAGGTTAAACAGGGCATTTAAACCTTACAAGGAAGATACTTTCGTTTTAGATTTTTTCAATAGCGCCGATGAAATAAAAGAAGCATTTGAGCCATTTTATACTACTACTGTTTTAAGTGAGGAAACCGATGCAAATAAATTGAATGATTTGCAGGATGTATTGGATAATGCACAGGTTTACACGGTGGAAGATGTACACAATTTTACCAACCTTTATTTCAATAATGCAGACCGGCAAGAGCTTGACCCGATTATTGATGCCTGTGTTGTCAATTTTAAAACTGAGTTAAATGAAGATGCACAAATAGATTTCTTTGTAAAAGCAAAATCGTTTTA
This sequence comes from Chitinophagaceae bacterium UBA4411, assembly GCA_002400415.1. Taxonomy (GTDB): domain Bacteria; phylum Bacteroidota; class Bacteroidia; order Chitinophagales; family Chitinophagaceae; genus CADEDV01. Next base: position 32,575 of record DGQP01000005.1, on the reverse strand, counting down.
CCGTACTTATGCTTTTCTTTCTAAAATACTTTCTTTTAAAAATGCCTATTGGGAACGCTTATACTGGTTTTTAAAATTCCTGATGCCAAAAATTAAGCCTACGGAAAATGAGGATTTGGCAAAAGGCATAATTGAAGCCATTGATTTAGATAGTTACCGATTGACCAGAACCACAACAGACAATATTGGCTTAAAAGGTGGCGAAGAAATAGACCCAACACCCCCAATAATGAAAGGCAAGAAAGGAGAAAATGAATTTGATGAACTGGAAGCAATTATTAATGATTTCAACACAAGGTTTGGTATTGATAATTGGACAGACGATGATAAAATAAAGGCATTTCTGTTTCAACAATTACCAGCAGATTTTGCCAAAGACGAAGCAACTGTAAATTCCGTAAACAATTCCGACAAGCAGAATGCAAAAATCACTTCCGATAAAAAAGTAGAAGATTTAATGCAGGATGTAATTTTTACCTACACAGATTTGTACAAGAAGTTTACGGATGATGCTGATTTCAAGCGGCAGTATTTGGATTTTGTATTTGATAAGATTTGGCAGAAGAATCAAAATATTCAAACCAATAAATAATTACAAAAAAATGCTGTAGAAATAAGACGCTGTATAACAGCAAGACATTTTGAAATTCAAAACAAAATAGATGAAAAAGAGAATACTGGGAAACAGCGGGCTGGAAGTTTCGGAGCTTGGCCTGGGTTGTATGGGTTTAACCTTTGGGTATGGTCCGGCCACTAATGAGACGGAGGCCGTTGCACTCATTCATAAAGCAGTGGAGCTGGGTATTACATTTTTTGATACCGCCGAAGCTTATACGCAGGGAGCCAATGAGGTTTTACTGGGGAAAGCATTAAAGCCTTATCGTAACAAGGTGGTAATTGCAACAAAATTTGGCTTTAAAAACGGGGTTCCCGCTGAAGGGCCGGATAGCAGACCTGAAAGGATACGGGCCGTTGTTGAAAATTCATTAAGATATTTACAAACAGATGTCATTGATCTTCTATACCAGCACAGAGTAGACCCGGATGTACCTGTTGAAGAAGTGGCCGGTACGGTAAAAGACCTGATACAGCAAGGAAAAGTAAGGCACTTTGGAATGAGTGAAGCAGGTGTTCAAAGCATCCGTAAAGCAAATGCTGTGCAACCAGTTACGGCATTGCAGAGTGAGTATTCGCTGTGGTGGAGAGAACCTGAAAAAGAAATACTGCCAACTCTCGAAGAACTCGGTATCGGCTTTGTCCCGTTTAGTCCTTTGGGCAGAGGGTTTTTAACAGGTGCTATCAATTCAGATACCCGGTTTGATACAAATGATTTTAGAAATACTGTACCCCGTTTTTCAGAAGAAAACAGGAAAGCCAATCAGGGGCTGGTTGACCTGATGAATGAAATCGCAAAAGCAAAGAATGCTGCACCTGCACAAATTGCATTGGCCTGGCTAATGGCACAAAAACCATGGATCGTTCCTATTCCCGGAACTACCAGGCAACACAGGTTAATTGAAAATGCCGGCAGTACGAATGTCCTTTTAACCACAACAGAGGTAGCTGATATTGACAAAGCCTTTTCGGCAATCCCGGTGCAGGGTGAACGTTATCCAACGCAATTTCAAAAAATGGCAGGCAAATAAGTATGATAAAGCTTGAAGAAAAAGAAGCCAGTAATCGTCCCAAAAAGAATCTGCGCTTATTGACAGACTATTGCATGACCGGTATATGCTGAAAAGCCTGTTTTGAAAACACAGCCGCCGCTGCATCATTAGAACATTAGTGTAGCGGTCATTTTTATTTTCAACAACTCAATCCTGCTTTCCCTCAATTCAGTCATTCTTCGCTTTTGTGTGCATAAGCCCCGGTATAGTTTTGACCTCCATTTAAACCTTATACACATGAAACAGAAACTGATCATTGCTGTACTGATCGCTGCCCTGCCTTTTGCAGCAGATGCACAATTTGGCAATATCCTGAACAAAGTCAAGAATAAAAGCAAACAAAGAGCCGACCAGAAGATCGACAAAGAGATTGATAAAACCCTCGACCAGATAGAAGGAAAAAAGGCAGCGGAACCCGCTTCCGGAAAAAAAGAAGACACACCTGCGGCCACTACAGCAGCGGAGCCCGTGCTGAAAAGTTTTAGTAAATACGATTTTATTCCCGGTGATTCTGTTCTGTATTATGATGCTTTTGAAGGGGAGGCCCTGGCTGAATTACCCACCGGCTGGAATACCAGCGGGTCCGGGGAAGTAGCTACCCTGGATAAATACCCCGGCAGTTGGTTGCGCCTGCATAAACCTTTCACTTACCTGAGCAGTAATCAGAAAGAGTTTGGCGAAAATTATACGGTGGAATTTGACCTGATCCTGCAACTGAAAAATAATGGCTGGATGTACCCGGAATTCAAATTCGCTTTATTTGCCACCGGGGAAGAGCCCAACGGAGATAACAAGTTTTTAAAAGAATCCAAAAAATATGCAGCTGTTGTTGCAACAATATACCCGGCTGAATTCAAAAATTCCAGAGCCCGGATTAACTCCTACCTGGAGACAAGAGATTATTTCAAAGGAGATAACAAGTCATATGAAGAATTAGAAAAATCATATGGCAAACCCGTGCATATCGCCATACAGGTACAGAAGGAACGATTCAGGATGTGGATTGATGAAACGAAAATGTTTGATGTACCAAAGGCTATCCCGGCAGGGACTATTATGAACCAGCTCCTGTTTGAAGTGGAACATACCAACTATGCCGAAAACCAGTACGGCGTTTATATCAGTAATATCAAAGTTGCCACCGGCAAACCCGATACCCGGCATAAACTGATCGAAGAAGGTAAATTCTCGACCACCGGCATCCTTTTCGATTTTCAAAGTGCGGTGATCAAACCAGAATCATTTGCCGTGGTAAAAGAAATAGCCGGCGTATTGAAAGAAAACGTTTCTGTGAAAATAAAAGTGCTGGGGCATACCAGCAGTGATGGCGATGACAATGCCAATATGGAATTATCAAAGAAAAGGGCAGCGGCCGTGAAAGAGATGCTGGTAAATGAATTCAGCATTGATGCATCCCGGATCGAAACGGAAGGAAAAGGTGAGACCCAACCAGTAGCCGATAATAAAACCAAGGAAGGAAAAATATTGAACCGCCGGGTGGAGTTCATCAAATTATAGAAGCAACAAACCAGTAAACCTTAAAACCTTCAATATGAAAAAGATCATTGTTATTTTAATCATGGCTGTCACAACCGGCAGCACACTCACGGCACAGGAACTGAAGCCGGAGCCTAAAAAACAATTTATGCATGTCACGACCGTGGAATCAGTGATCGGCGGTGGTTTCGGCCGTTCAAAAATGATTGTCACCAACCCGGATGGTTCCCAGAAAGAATCGGATATGGAAAACCTCTTCAGCCTGGCCGGTATCAATTTTAAAAATATCAAAGAGAACGAAAGCCAGATTGTAAAAGCATTGAAAAACTATACCGATGAAGGCTGGCAAATCGACAAAGTCACTTCCTTCACACTTAGCCCCGGAGATAACGGCCAGGGAATCTTTATGACAAGGTACCTGCTTTCCAAACCTGATGAAAAGAAGGGATTTTAGTTTTCCGGATTCATCAACCATTAAACCTTATCAACATGAAAAAGATTTTCATCTTTTTAAGCTTTGCTATTGCCCTGAAGGGCCAGTCACAAACAGGCAAACCAGTTCCCGTTAACGATGTACCGGCAGATGTGATCACTAACGATTCCACCTACTGGACCATCTCCACCCTTTCTACTGTTGGCTATGTGAATACCACAGCCGGCCCGGATTATAATAGTTATAAAGGCGGTGGTGGCATGCTCGTGAAATTCAATTTTAAAAAAGGAAACCGTTTTGAATTTATGCTCTATGTGCAGGCCAATACCTATGGTAATGATACCGAAACATGGACGCAGGTGGAAGGAACGGTGGAATTCACAAAAGATAAAAAGGGGCAACAAATCATTATTACAAGGGCAAAAAAAGGTACCTACCGTATTACCAAAAATGGTCATACTACTTCCCGGGCTATTCCCAAAGAGGAACTGGCAGGTCAGCATTCCTGCACTTATCTCTGGGAAAGAACAAGTTTCAAAGATGACCCCAATAATACCTACCTCCTGATGGTGGACCTGGAAAAACACCCGGAAGCGGATATCAATAATCCATCAACTATTGATCCGTCCTGGATATCAAAATTTCATATACCTGTAAAAAAATAAGCGATGGCTATCAAGATATCATTATTCATTGCGATGCTGTTCTATGCCGTCATCATCAGCCAGAGTCTCTTTTATATCCTGGCCATGTCAACCGTAATGAAAAAGATGCAGGCAGCTGTTTTTATCCAGACAAGGCAATTACTGGATGCTAAACTGCAGACAACATTATACACTGCTTATTATTTGGCCCTGGCATCTTCCATTGCATTAACAGCTTTTTCTGTGGTAAACCCATATGGCATATTATTCAGGTGTTCAGTAGTTGCACTGGCAGCACTGGTAACTGATATTATGATCTCATTAAAAGGAAATGTGCCGCTGAATAAAGCCATCAATACATGGACAATGACTAACTACCCGGCTAACTGGGAACAATACCGTTCCAAATGGTTTAGCCTGTATCATACCCGGCAAATCATAAATATCGCCGGGTTCATGGCCCTGCTGGCAGGGAGCATTTTCGGATTATAAATCATTTATTATCTATAACAATTAAACCTTACAATCATGAAAAGAGTATTTGTACTATTGATCGGAATTAGTTCCACCCTTACTTCCTTCAGCCAGCTGGCATTGGGCATCCAGGGCACTGGTAATCTGAGTGACGCCAGCATTAAAAATACAAGCCTGGCAGAGCTGGATAAAAAAGCAAGAGTATTACCCTCTGCAGGTATCGTTGCAGATCTTAGCCTCAGTTCTTCGGTAACTGTGCGCAGCGGTATCAACTTCCTGCAGCAGGGTATCACACTGAAATCAGCTGTGCCAGGTCCCGTTGGAGAAATTGACATGATTCGTTTTACCTCAAAACTGAATTTGAATTACCTGCAGGTGCCCCTGAATGTGCTTTATACAACAAAAGGAACCGTTCAGCTCTTCGCTGGTGGTGGCCCGTATTTTTCGTATGCAGTAAGTGGTAAGTCAAAAGATGATATCACGTATGAATTTGCAGATGGCAGCAAAGAAACCGAGAAACAGGAAACCAATGTTTTTGAAAAAGATGAGAACGGTGACAGAGCATGGAAGAGAACTGATTTTGGTATCGGTGCTGTTGCCGGTGTGAAACTGGCCGGAGGTCTCTTCGCCAATGTAGGTTACCAGCTCAGCCTGTCCAACCTGAATAAGGCAGACGATGGAAAATACAGGAACAGGGGATTGCAATTGACAGTTGGTTATTATTTGTGGAGGAAGTAAATCACAATTCTTTTCCTTACTGAACCGCCTTCCTGATGAAGGCGGTTTTTGTTTCAACTCATCCGCTGAATAACACAATTCAATCAGGCTGTTATTTTTTACGGAATACCTCGGCAGTAATTTGCCTCTCAATTCAAAACCATTAACCTTAAAGCTTATCAACATGAAAAAGATCACTATGATGATGTGCCTGATAGTTGCGGCTATTTCGATGATCGTTATCGCCTGCAATGAAGGAAAAGCAAAAACATCAGATACAACAACTCCTGCATTGAGCCAGGAAGCTCTTGTCAAACGCGGCGAATATATAGTAACAGCAGCCGGTTGCGACGATTGCCATACTCCCAAAAAAATGGGTCCTAACGGGCCAGAGATTGACATTGATCGCCGTTTTTCCGGTCATCCCGGCAATCAGCCGGATGAGAAAGCGGATACTTCAGTATTTAAGAATGGCTGGGTTCTTTTCGGTATGGGCTTAACAAATGCTGTTGGCCCCTGGGGCGTTTCTTATGCTGCAAATATTAGTTCTGATTCAACCGGCATCGGCAATTGGACTGAACAACAATTCTTCAATGCCATCCGTAAAGGTTTGTCAAAAGGGCTGGAAGGCAACCGTCCTCTGCTGCCCCCTATGCCCTGGTTTGCATATAAGAATTATAATGATGAAGACCTGAGAGCCATCTTCGCTTTCCTGAAATCAACCAAACCGGTAAAGAATGTTGTTCCGCAATGGAAACAATTGAAAGACCTGTAAATCACTTCCAACTGTTTTAACAGCAATAGTAATGAAGCGCTTTAAAAAAATACTGAAATGGACGGGTATTGTTTTGCTGATACTCGTTGGGGGACTCAGTGCAACGATCGCCATGCGGCAAAATATCAGGTATAACCGCCCTTATCCTGCTATTACTGCATCCACCGATTCCGCAGTGATACAAAAAGGGAAACATATCATCTTTGGTGCTGCACATTGTGCCGATTGCCATAGCAAAGCAAACCCTGATTCATTAATGGCCCTGGGGCTTGATGTACCCCTGACCGGGGGGCATATGTTTGAATTACCTGTGGGCAGGGTTTATACAAAAAATATAACACCGGATAAAGAAACAGGTATTGGCAGCTATACCGATGCTGAAATAGCAAGAGCATTAAGATATGGCGTTCACCGGGATGGTACCGCGATATTTGATTTCATGCCTTTTCATAACATGTCGGATGAAGATATGACGGCCATCATCTCCTACCTGCGTTCACAAAAACCTGTTCGTAATGAAGTGCCCGCTAATAAATTCAACATACTGGGTTATGCGGTAAAAGCCTTTCTGATCAAACCGGTCGGGCCGGAAGGTGAAGTTGCCCGTTCTGTTAAAGCTGATTCAACATCGAATTATGGAAAATACCTTGCAAATAATGTAGCCAACTGTGTGGGCTGTCATACAGAAAGGGATATGATGACCGGTGCTTTTACAGGCGAGCCCTTTGCAGGCGGGTTAGAAATTGACGGATTTATTACTCCCAATCTTACCCCTGATCCCGGCAGCCGTATTTCAGGCTGGTCGCAGGAGCAGTTTATCAACCGGTTTAAAATGGGCAAGCTGCAGCCCAAAACACCCATGCCCTGGAATTCGTTTAAACGGATGAATGATGATGAACTGAAAGCCATCTATGCTTACCTGAAAACAGTGAAACCCGTAAAAGGAAAAATTAAATAAGATGAAACATGTAATCATATGGATCGCATTCTTTGTGTTGTGTGTGGTGGTAATCGCCGGTGCTGTACATGCAGGTATGACAAATCATCATTGCAATGAATGCCTGAAAGCGGCTGATGAAAAAGCATATGAAAATTCTAAGTTTGCGGGTAAATGCATATACAACAACTGATACTTGAAACGGGCCGCCCGGATCAACTGGCCGTATTTTACAAAAGCGTTTTGCAGCTACCCGTACAAGAAGGTACACAGCAAATAGCCATAACAACAGGTTCTTCCACACTTGTTTTTAAAGAAACTTGTGAAAGAGAGCCTGTTTATCATTTTGCCTTTAATATCCCGGCCAATAAGATTGAAGAAGCCAAAGAGTGGCTGAAGGATAAAGTTGAATTGATTTGGATTGATGACTACAACAGCGAAGTTGCTGATTTTGCAAGCTGGCATGCCAGGTCACTATATTTCTATGATCCGGCCGGCAATATCGTGGAACTGATCGCCCGTTTTGATCTTGGTAATGAAACAGAGAAACCTTTTTCGGCCCATCAATTACTCTCTATCAGCGAAGCAGGAATAGTAATCCCCAAAGATACCTTTCAAAAGGAAGCCGGTCAGCTACAGGAGCAATATGGCCTTCCTTATTTTGCCAAACAAACTCCCTTGCAGCAATTCAAAGCTATTGGAGATGATGAAGGTTTATTGATCCTGGTACCCGAAGAACGGAATTGGTTTCCCACTGCCACTGCTTCCGGTATTTACCCGATGGACATCTATTTTATGCATGATCAAAAAAAGTATCACTGGACGAATCGCTGAAGAACAACAAAACAAAAAAGGGTATATGAAAACATATACCCTTTTAAATTATATAACGGATCAATTATCCTAATGCCACTCTCCTGAATTCTTTCACTTTCACATCACCGGATTCTTTCAGGTAATCAGCCACTGTTTTAGAAGCATCTTTTACAAAAGCTTGGGCAGTCAGTGTTTGCTCTTTAAAGAAAGCTCCCATTTTGCCTTCAGCAATTTTTGCCAGCATTTCTTCCGGCTTACCAGCCATTTTGGGGTCTTCTTTCATCACATCCACAATGATCGCTTTTTCACGGGCTATCACTTCAGCAGGAACACTTGCTGCATCTACTGCAACCGGGTTCAATGCTGCAATCTGCATGGCCACATCTTTCCCTGTTTCAGCAGCCGGTTTATCTAAAGCAACCAGCACACCGATACGGTAAGCACCGTGAATATAAGAAGCCACATAAGGAGCTTCTACCCTTTCATACTTAGTGATGCCGATCTTTTCGCCAATAGAAGCCAGCTTATCATTGATAAGATCGGAGATCTTTGCCCCGTTCACAACGGTATCATTGAGTTCTTCTACGGTTTTTACATTACCGGCAATGGCTGCATCAGCGATACTTTGCACCATGCTGATAAAGTCTGCGTTCTTGGAAACGAAATCGGTTTCACAGCTTACACAAACAACGATACCGGTTTTGTTATCCGCAGTGGTTTGTGCAATTACCACTCCCTCTTTTGCTTCACGGTCACTTCTTTTAGCAGCCACTTTCTGGCCCTGCTTGCGCAACCAGTCTATCGCTGCTTCAAAATCACCATTTGTTTCTGTCAATGCTTTACGGCAATCCATCATACCGGCGCCGGTAGCCTGACGAAGTTTGTTGATGTCTGCTGCACTTATAGTTACTGTACTCATTACAATTTATTTGACAATTAGACAATTTGATAATTCGGCAATTTACCCAGGTCAGTCTCTTCAACAATGCCCGGTAGTGTTACCAAACGATGAAGAGTGCGACGCAACAGGCGAAGATAGCAGTACTACAGCCCGGTTCATAATTAAACACGAAAAACCGAAGCTATGCGCTACCATTATCTCCTTCCACCACCCGGGCCACGGCCCGTTCCGCCACCACCAGTGGTACGGCGTCTTTGTCCGCCGGGACCACCAGCACCGGGACCACCTGGTCCGCGGCCACGGCCACGACCACCGCGACCACCTTCGGCCTGTGCTTCTGCTTCCAGACGTGCTGCTCTTTTTTCAGCATCATCACCTGCTGTATCTTCCACATCTTCTTCTTTCGCAGCTTGCCTTTCAGCCAGGCCTTCTGCAATAGCGGCAGTGATATAGTTAGTGATGATAGCGATAGATTTAGTAGCATCATCATTGGCAGGGATAGCGAAGTCAACTTTGTTCGGATCACAGTTGGTATCCACCACGCCAAAAGTCATAATGCCGAGGCGTTTTGCTTCCGCCAGGGCAATGTGCTCATGACCGATATCCACGATGAACAAAGCAGCAGGTACACGACCCAGCTGGGCAATACCACCTAATACTTTTTCCATCTTGTCTTTATCACGGCTTAATGTCAGGCGCTCTTTTTTAGTGATGCTGTCGAAAGAACCGTCACCCAGCATCTTTTCAATGCTCTGCATTTTCTTCACACTCTTACGAACGGTGTTGAAGTTGGTCAGCATACCACCCAGCCATCTTTCTGTAACGAAAGGCATGTTCACCTTTTTGGCTGATTCGTTCACGATATCTTTCGCCTGCTTCTTGGTACCTACGAACAAAATTTTCTTACCGCTGCGGGCAATCGCTTTCATAGCTGCTGCTGTTTCCTGCAGGCATTCTACGGTTTTGTTCAGGTCAATGATGTGAATACCTTTCTTCTCAGCAAAGATGTAAGGCAACATCTTGGGGTTCCACTTCTTTTTCAGGTGGCCGAAATGAACACCTGCATCGAGAAGCTGCTGTTGTAAGGATGTATTATTTTCCATTGTATTTGAATGATCGTTTTTAAAAATTGTTTGTGTGGACTCCAACGATTAACGTTTAGAGAACTGGTAACTGCGGCGAGCTTTCTTATGACCGAATTTCTTACGTTCAACAGATCTCGGATCCCTTTTCAGTAACCCTGCTGCTTTTAATGCAGGACGGAAATCAGGATTCAGTTCCACCAGTACACGGGAAATACCCAGCATAGCAGCTTCTGCCTGTCCTTTCAGACCACCGCCGGCCGCATTGATCTTCACATCAAATTTGCCGGCTACGTCAACTGTTTTCAGCGGACGCTCCACCTGGTTCTGTAAATACACCAGGGGGAAATATTGTTTGTAGTCTTTATCGTTGATGGTGATGCTGCCGGTTCCTTTGGAAACGAACACCCTTGTCACCGCTTCTTTACGACGTCCTACGCTTGTTGTTTGTTTTTCCATTATTTATTGTTTGGAATGTTTTGAATTAGAATTTGAGTTCTTTAGGTTGTTGTGCACCATGAGGATGGGCAGCACCGGTGTACACAAATAATTTCTTGTACATCTTACGGCCTAAACGGTTTTTAGGCAGCATTCCTTTTACCGCCCTTTCAATAACAACCTCGGGACGGCGTTTCTGCAGGTTAGCAGCAGTTTCTTCTTTACGTCCGCCGGGGTAACCGGTGAAGTGGTCGTAAATTTTTTGTTCCAGTTTGTTGCCGGTAAAAACAACTTTTTCGCAGTTGATCACAATGATATAATCACCGGTGTCAACGTGAGGAGTGTAGCATGCTTTGTTCTTACCACGGAGTACCGCAGCAATTTTAGCACACATACGCCCAACGGTTTGATTAGTACCATCAACAACATACCATGTACGTTGCACGGTAGCCTCGTTCGCATGTTTGGTAGTGAAATGTAGTTTGCTCATTCTTTTGAAGCTTTGAGCTGATTGCTGCAGGCCGCAGGCCGGCAGTTCAGCAGTTATTAAATAAAAGCAGGAAGCTATCCCTTGCCTGCCCCCCACTCCCAACCCGTAGCTTATGGCCCGTAGCTGTTTTTGGGGCTGCAAAGATAGGTTTGGGTAAATTCTTAACCTAAAAATCGGGAAGGAAATTTATAGGGAACCTTTGCAATGAATTGATTTTCAATAAATATTTTAACGTATAAAATTTGTCTTTTTAAATAGTTGGCAAATTACCAACTATTTTACAACTTGCATTCATCCATTTATTCTTAGAAAGACAAGTTTATCATCTGACGATAAGCGTTGATTTGCATTGAGTGGGCCTACTTACCTATCGTACTAATCAACTAATTATTAACTCTAAAAGAGTTTAGTATGCTTATCGTTTATTTAGAAAAACTAAATGCCTTTGCGAAAAACCATGCTAATGCCAGGAAAAGCATTGCAACATGGAAGAAAACAACAGAAGAGGCGATATGGAAAACCAAGCAGGATGTACTGAGAGATTTCCGTAATGCAAAAATGATCGCAGACAATCGTGCAAGATTTGAGATTGTTCATAATACTTACCGGCTCATTGTAAAGATCAATTTTGATGCACAGATAGTGCAGGTACGTTTTATCGGGACTCATACTGAATACGACAGAATAGATCCCGCAACTATTTAAGATTATGGCTACTCAATGGCTTATACTTGAAACTCGTGAAGATTACGAAAAAGCTATTCAGCGCTTTGAAGAAATAAATGAAGCGCCGAAGGGTTCGCCTGAACACAAAGAGATGCTACTGCTTGCCTTGCTTATCAATCAATACGAAGAAAAGAATTGGGATATTCCCGAAGTAGACCCCGTCGAAATGATCAAGATCCGTATGGAGGATTTTGGATATACAGCAGCCGACCTGGCGAGGGAATATGGTGATAAAGGAACTGTTAGCAAAGTGCTCAACTACAAACAGGCACTTTCACTCACCATGATCCGGAAATTCAGCAAACTGCTGCGGATTCCTGCTGATGCCCTGACAAAAGAATATAAACTCCGGGCATAACCCTTTCTTAAACATTACTGAATCAAAAAAGTGAAAGCTGGTTTTGATCAGGCACCCGTTTTTTGGATACGATCCGGGCCGGCTGGTTTCCCTTATAAATAGAGAATACAGCCGTTTCCTGGTAGCGGGAAGCCACCGTGATCTTAGTGGGACCGGCCTGCTGGCTGAACAGCCGTTCCACCAGCTCAGGAGAGTTATTATTTTTTGAAAGATGGGACAATATCAAATGCTCCAGCAACGAACTCCGGTGTTTGGTAAAAAGTTCAAGAGCCTGTGTGTTGGACAAGTGCCCGTCATCCCCGCTGATACGTTGCTTCAGGTAATAAGGATAGTTGCCATTCATGAGCATATCCTCGCAATAATTGGATTCAAGAAAAGCAGCATGACATTGTTTGAAATAACGGGTCAGCCGCTTGCAGGAATAACCGATATCCGTAAATACTCCCACATTCACACCATTACCGGAGATCAAAAAACTATGCGGATCAGCTGCATCATGCGATTTTACAAAAGGAGTAACGGCCAGTTTACCAATGGCCACCGGTTTATCCGCTTCAAAAGAACGGATCAGATGTTCTTCAATGGGAATCTTACTTCCCTTCAGGGTGTTGCTGGTAATATATACCGGCAGCTGGTATTTTTTCGAGAGGGCCGGGATACCCGTGATATGATCGGAATGTTCATGAGAAACAAAAATGGCTTTCACTTTCTCCATTTCCAGCCCCGATCGTTTCATCCGTTTCTCGGTTTCGCGGCAGGAAATACCTGCATCCACCAGCACAGCTTCTTCATTATTACCTACATAATAACAATTGCCATTACTCCCCGAGTTCAGCGATGAAAAGTATAATCCCATACGATTCAAAAATAGCTAATAAGCGCCAACAGATCAGCTCTCCCACCAATTGTTCGTGGTATAAGTTGTATCCAGTACCGTTGACTCGCCGATCATCGGTATACGGACAGGAATATTTAGTTCCCCTGCCCTCGCCAGCACTCTTTTCACAGGTTCATTCCAGGCATGCATGGCAAGGGAGAATTTTCCCCAGTGAACAGGTAATAATAATTTCGCCTGCAGGTCAGCCGCGGCCTGCACCGTTTCTTCCGGCATCATATGGATCAGCGGCCACATGGTATTGTACTGGCCCGCTTCCAGTAAGGCTATATCAAAAGGCCCGTATTTTTCGCCAATAGCTTTGAAATGACTGTCATAACCTGAATCTCCGCCGAGGAATAAACGATGCGATGCTGTTTTCAACACAAAAGAAGACCATAGTGTTTGTGCTCTTTTGATACCCCGGCCGGAAAAGTGGCGGGCCGGGGTCGCAGCTAATGTGATTACTTCATCCAGTTGCTGCTCCTCCCACCAATCCATTTCGGTGATGATACCAGCATCAATACCCCAGTGCTTTAAATGAGAACTGATACCCAGTGAACAATAAATGGCTTTTACTTTCTTTTTTAATTTAAGAATAGTTTTATAATCCAGGTGATCGTAATGATCATGTGTGAGAAGCAGGTAATCAATCACCGGCATATCTTCTGCTTTATATACATCACTACCGGGAAATGCTTTCACCATAAAGGAAAGCGGGGCTGCATTGCCACTGAAAACAGGGTCAACAAGGAAATTTTTACCGGCTATGCGTATAAAATAGGAAGAATGTCCAAACCAGATAATAACCGGTTCCTCCGGATGAATTGTCTGCAGGTCTGTTTTTACCGACGGCAGTGCTTTCGCCGGCGCAGCATCCTTATTCTTCTTAAAAAATTCTCTGGTCAGCTTCCAGTAGGAAGCATCTTCTGCCATCATGGGCGTGACAGATAGGTTCTCAAATCCTTTTGTTTTAAAATTGGGAGATTGTTTTAATCGTTCCAGGTGTGGACCCGAAGGAAGCTTACCGGCTATTTTAAGTGACATTATTGTTTCATTTTCTCCTGCAAATTAATACAGCCGGTCACGGCAATGATACATTGAGCAAGAACTTAGGTAAACCGGGTCAAATGACCGGTAAACGAACAGGCAATACTGATGAATTTTTATTCTGTAGCAGGTTTCACCGGTTCCACCACGATACGGGTATGTGTAAGATGTTTGATGAGCACCGGGATTATATCACCTTCTTTGATCTCCTCACGGCCTTCAACCGGTAAGGCCAATCTTGCCTGTACCTTATTATCAAACAAGTTAAGGAAAACGGCATGCGGAGTGATCCGGGTAACTATTGCATCAATATCGATCTTGTTCCTGAAATGCTGCACCGCTTTCCGGTATTCCGGTATATAGTTATGCGAGAAAAGTTCAGCTGTAATGGCGTTGGGTTTTTCCAGGTTCAGCAACCGGAAACTGATCGCTTCGTTGGTGGCCGTTTCAGCCGGCGGCACTTCCCAGGGAGAAACGATAAGCGGAAAGAAAATATAACTGTCCCACTCTTTTACAAAATAATTTTCTTCTACTTTTTTCAGGTAGCCGGAGAACCGGTTCTCAATGGCAGCTTTCTGGATCAGCAGGTCAATAGCGGTATTGTGGAGATACTTGATATTATAAGCTGTCATCTTATCGCCGCGGTCAGACAGTTTTAACTGGAAGTTGACCACATCACCGATGCGGTAATGATGCGGCTTTTTATCATTGCCGGACGCATCAGTTTTAAAGTTGACCGATTTGGCTTTATTGTTATGCGTATAGTCGATCGTGGCAAAATGCTTTTCAAAATTCACGAATGATATCGTTCCCTTGTATTGTTGCAGGTCTTTTTCCATTCCGGTACAAATGTAGGCCTAAGCGGCATAATCATTCCTAAGAGCCGGTGTCTCATTTGAAAATTGCCGCTTATATTTATTCTTTAATCGGCCAGTATGTCAACACATTTACTAAACAGGACCAGCTTTGGTGACCCGGAAAATGCCGGCAATCTTATGACTTTGGAAGAGGCCCATGCTTTATTGCATGAATGGGTGCCTAATGAAAAACTCCGACTGCATATGAAGCAGGTGGCAGCCAATATGAAAGCCTGGGCCATCGAAAAGGAAGGCGCTGATGAAACAACCACCTTTAAATGGGAACTGGCCGGGCTGCTGCATGATGCTGACTGGGAAAAATATCCCGATGACCATTGCCGGATTATTATTGAAGAATTGGAAAGAAGGAATATAGACCCGGATATTATCCGCTGCATTGCCTCCCACGGGCCCAAGGTATTCGGTGTAGAGCCCGCCAGCAAAATGGATAAGATGATTTATGCGATTGATGAACTCTCCGGGTTCACCCATGCCGCTGCGCTGATCCGCCCTACACTCTACGAAGGACTGGAAGTAAAAAGTGTATTGAAGCGTTTAAAAACCCCTTCTTTTGCCGCCCAGGTGAGCCGGGAAGATATTGCCGATGCGGTAGCGAGAATTGATGTGACACTGGAAGAGTTGATACAGTTTATCATTGATCATCAAAAAAATATCAGCTGATTGAACAGTAAAAAACTGTTCAATCAGCTGATAAATCTGGAGTTTAATAAAACGCTGTATATACCGCTATCAGCAGTCCTATAATAATCAGGGATCCCACCGCAAATGAAGTAGATGTTTTAAACATTTTAGCATCCACTTCGAGCCCGTTGGGTTTTACACCTCTGGCATTTTCATACAGGCTTATAAGTATCATCCCCACAACACTAAGAACAAAAACAACCGCCATCCTGTCAAGGAACGGAATCTCAAATATTCCTTCTTTATTTAATACCGCAAATCCTATAGAGTTCAACGGCTCAAGGCTGATCATCCCGGGTAAAAATTTAAGTAATACCGAGAAAATAAACCCGCCGATGATAGCAAAAAGAGCTGCATTAGAAGTGGTTTTTTTCCAGAAGAAGCCCAACAGGAACATGGCGAATATCCCTGGGGAAACAAAACCTGTGTATTCCTGAATATATTGAAAACCCTGTTTGCCTTCACCCATCAAAGCATCGCCCAATGCCAGGGTGAGGAATATTCCAATGATCGTGGAAATAATGATAGATACCTTTCCTACATTCACCAGTTTTTTTTCTGTTGCTTCTTTCTCGAAAGTTTTCTTGTAAATATCAAGGGTAAAGATTGTACCGATACTATTCACTTTTGCTGCAAGTGATGAAATAACAGTTGCTGCAAAAGCCGCCACTGTTACTCCTTTAATACCATCCGGTAATAATTGTAACAAGGTCGAATAGGTCCTGTTATTATCTGCAACTGTTTCCCCGTTTTTTGTAATATCAATCAGGGAATGGTCAATCATATTATGCTGGTAGAGATAATAAATAGCTATCCCGGGAATAACAATGATAACAGGCATAAGCATCTTTAAAAAGGCGGCAAAAAGAATTCCTTTTCGTGCTACCGGCAGGCTGGCGCCCAGTGCTCTTTGAGTAATATACTGGTTACATCCCCAATAGTTCAGGTTGGCGATCCACATACCTCCAATTAATACACTCAGGCCGGGCAAATCAATATAATTAGGGTTTGTCTTGTCAAAGATCATATGAAAGTGATTGGGTACCTCCTTTCTCAATATGGAAAATCCACTGAGAATACCACCGTCTCCTGAAATCATATTCATAGTAATATATAAGCCAAGAATGCCGCTGAATACCAGAAAGAAGACCTGTATGGCCGATGTATAGCCCACTACTTTCATTCCGCCCAATGCGATGATAACTGAGAAAAGCGCAAGCAGTAACACACATAGGGTAAAATCCCAACCGGTAATGCCTGCAATAGCCACGCCCCCGAGATACAGGATGGAAAGCAGGTTGACCACTATATACAAAAGCAACCAGAATACCGCCATGATCATGGCCACTTTTGAATTGTACCGCTGGTTCAGGAATTGCGGCATGGTGTAAATCTTATTTTTCAGATACACCGGCATAAAAAACACTGCGACGATTATCAGGGTCAGGGCAGCCATCCATTCATAAGAAGAAATAGCCAGGCCCAGTTGAAATGCCGAACCGCTCATACCCGTCATCTGTTCTGCAGAAATATTGGAAGCGATAAGTGAGGCTCCTATGGCCCACCAGGTCAGCGATCCTTCTGCCAGGAAAAATTCTTTTGATGCCGTTACATCTTTATTTTTCTTTTTTGTATAAATCCACCAGCCATAAAGCCCAACTACTACAAAATAAACGGCCAGGACGATGTAATCACTGGTGTGGAGTAAATTCTTCATTTGCTAATTTTTAATGATTGAAGTTCCATTTTCTGTATTTACCATATAATATTTTAGTTCTTTTTGCATTTTCCCGGCATACTCACTCACT
This sequence comes from Chitinophagaceae bacterium UBA4411, assembly GCA_002400415.1. GTDB lineage: Bacteria > Bacteroidota > Bacteroidia > Chitinophagales > Chitinophagaceae > CADEDV01. The sequence goes on along the minus strand of DGQP01000005.1, from coordinate 15,329 downwards.
AAATCATCAATCAGCATTTCCACTGCGTCTTCTTTGATAATATTGATTGTACAGCCTCCGAATCCGCCCCCCATCATTCTTGCCCCAATTACTGCTGGCTTTGCTTTTACTGCTTCAACAAGAAAATCCAGTTCCGGGCAGCTTACTTCATAGTCTTTACTAAGTCCTTCATGTGTTCCATACATTTTTTTTCCAAATGCCGGCAGGTCACCCCTCAGCAGGTCTTCGCAGCCCTCCTGTAAGCGGGTGATCTCCTCTGCCACATATTTACAACGCCTGTATACTATATCCGCAGGATCAAGGCATTCATTTATCATCTGAAGTGAAACATCTCTCAGGCTTTTTATAGCAGGATATTTTTGCTGAATAGCCGCCACACCAGCCTCGCACTGGCTGCGGCGCACATTGTACTCCGAAGAAGCAAGTGAATGTTTTACCTGTGTATCAAACAGTACCAATTTACAGGCCCCTAACTCCAGTGGAAAATATTCATATTCCAATGAACGGCAGTCTAAGCGGATCACATTATTCTTTTTACCAAAGAGACTGGCAAACTGGTCCATAATGCCACATTTTACCCCGGCGAATTCATGTTCTGCTTTTTGCGCAACCAATGATAGTTCCTTTCTTTGAATACCTAATTCAAACAGTTCATTCAAAGCAAAAGCGGTGGCACATTCAATAGCTGCAGAAGAAGAAAGCCCGGCACCCAGCGGCACATCGCCATAGACCGACAACTTAAACCCGCCGATAGTATAAGACCGTTGTTTCAATTGATCTGCCACACCAAGTATATAGGTAGACCAATGACCGAAAACAGGTTTGATGTCTGTCAGTACATATTCCACGGTTTCATTAAAATCCGTGGAATGCAGCACGATTATATCATCTTCATTTTTTTCAATCACCACGTACACAGCTTTATCAATCGCTGCCGGTAATACAAAGCCATCGTTATAATCGGTATGCTCGCCGATCAGGTTGATCCTCCCCGGCGACCGGACAACAATTGATTTATCTGTAACAAAGGGCTGCAACGGCCCGGGGATACTATAAGTTTCGCTCATGTGTAGTTCTTATTTTGCTTTATTAGCAAGGTATTTTTTACTAATCACATCGTAAAGTTTCAACAATTCATTGGAACGGCCTTTGTCATCAAAGAATTTCTCCCAGGTACTCAGCGGCTCCCAGATGCAGCTGCCCTTTCCTCTCCCGTTTTTTACTTCAAAAGCAATCTTGTTCACTTCTTCTTTCCGATGCGAATATTCCACCACGATCACATCTTTATTATAGCGGCGGGAAAGATCGTTGAGATTAGTTTCCAGGTCTTCCAGAGTACCATGCCATTTGGGATAATAGGATTCGCCAATCACATCAAAATAAACACCGCGGGCCAGCATATTGTCAATAAAGAACACCGATTCATCATTTTGCCCGCCAAGTGCTATATGCAGCATCATGGTTACGGAAGGATCAACAGCTTTAACAGCTGCCGTTCCGGCATTGATCAGTTGCGCCAGTCCATCCATATTACTCACATTCCCTTCCGGCCATATCATACCATGATTGATCTCGTTGCCCACCTGCACCATATCCGGTGTCGTGCCCTGCGCTTCTAAAGCCGTCATCACTTCTTTGGTATAATCATAAACCGCTTTCTTCAATTCCTCAAAGGATAAGTTTTTCCAGGCGGCCGGTTTGTTTTGATGGCCGGGGTCAGCCCAATAATCGCTGTAATGAAAATCGAGTAAAAGTTTCATACCGGCCGCCTTTACCCGTTTCGCCATTTTCAATGTATTGTCAAGATCACAAAAACCATTACCGGGTGAATAACCGCTGTCCTGTTTCGGGTCGTTGAAGATACGCAGCCGCACATAATTCAATCCATGTTCTTTTAGGATAGCAATCGCATCTTTCTCCACGCCGTTATCAGAAAATTTCATTCCCCTTGCTTCCAGTTCCGGTAAGAAAGAAATATCAGCACCCAGCATTTGATCCACTTCTGTTTTTTTTGTTTGTGCTGACGTCAGCTGGTATTTTTTATCCGTGGTAAATGTGGCCGCACTCTCAGACGATATAGTTTGAATATCCGTACCACCGCTCCAGAGCCCGGTAGCTTTCGCTTCAAAATGGATCATCCCTGGTTTTGTTCCCGACTGAATGATCACCTGGCATTTTCCATTGAATAAGCTCCTTTGCCAGGCACCTTCCATACATTTATCCGGTTCATGACTGCTGGGATCACCATTACCCACGCCAATTATTTTCCCGTCACCTGCAAGACTAAACCTAATTAAGTTATCTGCATCCGGTACTTCCCGGCCTTCCCGGTCAAGCACGGTGATATTGAGAACCGTTACATCTTTCCCATCAGCAAGGATGGTTGTTTTATAAGGTGTCACCACTACTTCCACCGGCTGCCCGGTTGTTTCCACTTTAGTGGTTAGCCGTTTCCCTTTCTTATAGGCCACAGCTTCGAGCTTGCCGGGTTCATAATTTACGGTCCATTGCAGGTGGCTGTTACGGGGCATTTCTTTTTTACCCAGGCTTTTTCCATTCAGGAACAGTTCCACATTATCGGCATTACTGTTCACCCATACATCCACCGGGTCACCTTGCTTTTTATTCCAGCCGGCGGCCTTGTCTTTCCAGTTCCAGTGTGGTGAAATATGCAGTACATCTTCATCTGTCCACCAGCTTTTATAATAGTAATAGATATTCTTTGGAAAACCACACATATCCAGGATGCCAAAATGAGAATTGATATTCGGCCATTCGTAGGGTGTGGGTTCACCCCGGTAATCAAACCCCGTCCATACAAAACCGCCCAACCAGAAATCATTGGGTGCTGCCAGAGTCCACCAATCTTCTGCTTTACTGGCCCACCAGGGTGCAGTAATATCCTGATCGGGCACATAACCCCTGATCGTATCTTTTTCATAAATCCCTCTTGTGGTAACCGTACTTCCCATTTCTGTGCCGATGACCGGCTGTGCGGGATGATCACGGTGATAATCCGCCACCGCAGACTGCCGGTAATTAAAAGACCGGACGGGTATCACTTCATTGACCCCATTATATACGTTGCCAAGGTCAGCTGCATAGGTACAGGTTCTTGTGGGGTCAAATTCCTTTTGTTTGGCTATCAATGTTTGTGCTATCCGTTTACCAATACTTGTTGTATGTATCCATCCTTCCTCATTACCGATGGACCACATGAAAACAGAAGCCCGGCCCCGGTCTCTTTTAATCATCCGTTCAAACTGATCCAGGTATTCAGGGCTGCTGTTGAGTAACCGTTGTTCATCCATCACCAGCATGCCCAAACTGTCGCAGGCATCCAGGAGTTCGGGTGTGGGTGCATGATGGCTGGTGCGGCAAGCATTCACTCCCATTCGCTTTAATAAACTTACCCGGTAGTATTGTAAATAATCCGGCAATGCACTGCCAACTCCTGCATGATCCTGGTGATTATTCACTCCCTGCAGTTTAATATATTTCCCGTTCAGGAAAACACCGTTGGGTTTTATCTCAATGGACCGGATGCCGAAGCGTTGTTTGACACTATCAACGATTGTCCCATTTTTCTTTACAATGGAAACCACCCGGTATAAATAAGGGTCTTCAGGAGACCATAGTTTTACCCCGGTCAAAGCCACGCTTGCTTTTACTGTTGCAGTACCGTTTACCGGTAATGAAATAGTTTGCTCTTTTGACTGAACTAATTTCCTCCCATCCCTGTCTGTGATATAGGAATACACTGAGCAACCCGCTGTATTCAGTTCCTGGTTCTGTACACTTGTTTCAATAGTAACGATAGCCGCATTTCCCTTAATAGCTGAGTGAGTAAACAGGCCATCTTTACTGATATTAATATTCCTGTACCTATTCAGCCACACATGCCGGTAGATGCCAGCTCCTTCATAAAACCAGCCTTCATATTGTGAAGCATCTGCCCTGACTACGATCACATTCTCCTTATCAAAATTGATATAGTCCGTTACATCATAAGCCACACCCACGTACCCGCTTTTATTATTGCCGAGGAAAAATCCGTTGAGCCAGATATTCGCATCCCGGAAAATACCATCAAATTGTAATTGAAACCGCTGGCCTGAATCGGCTCTTGCAACCGTAAAATGTTTCCGGTACCAGCCGATACTGGTTTCAGGAAATAAACCACCGACCGGCTTATAGCCATGAGCCATTACGTCAAAATTATCCATTTTCACAAAGGGTAGTTCAACAGCCCAGTCATGCGGAAGGTCAAGCTTGCGCCATTTACTGTCATCAAACTTTGCATCAATAGCTGTTCTTGCTGCCCCTCCCGATTTTGAAAAAATAGTGGCAATGCTATAATTAAAATCCTTTTCCGCATTGGCCGCATGACCGAAATGAAACTTCCAATCCTTATCAAAATTAATTTGCTGACGCTGGGCAGTACTGCCGGCGGTTATAATAACTGCAGCAATAACAAGAAAAAGTTTTGTTTTCATGGAAACAATAGCTATAGTGAAGAATAGTAAAGTATAAAACTAATTAAATGCCTCCAAAGCAGCCGTGGGTTTACCGCTATTATCAAAGGCTCCTTTGGAATAACCCTGCCAGTTATTATAGCATTGCGGCTCCCAGTAAAAGACGCCCATGCCTTTATTATTGACCAGTGACTTTGTCTTGTTAATGATATCGGTAATAAAAGACTTACAGGTAACGGCCTGATCCCAGCTCATCCCCACTTCGGTGATTATGATCGCTTTATCATACCGGGCAATCATATCGTTCATATTGGCCAGGCATTGTATGTTACGTGCCTGCCAGTCGGAGGGTTCAGGATACAAAGACATGCCAATGATATCCCATTCCACATTATTATTTTTTAACCCGTCAAATATCCAGCGGTAAAGGTTATTATCATACCCGTTGGATAAATGAACAATCACTTTTATTTTAGTATCAACAGCTTTTGCCGCATTATATCCCTGTTTCACCAGGGAAGCAAAATTGCTCATATTGACGGATGCTTTGCCGGTCGGCCATAACATACCGTCATTAGTCTCGTTACCCACCTGCACCCATTCCGGTGTAACACCGGCCGTCTTCAATGCCTGCAATACAGAAAGTGTATGATCATATACAGCAGTTTGCAAAGCGGCAAGATCCAGCGCAGCCCAGGCGGCAGGTTTGGTTTGCTGGCCCGGGTCCGCCCAGCTATCGCTGTAATGAAAATCGATCATTACTTTTAATCCAAGGTTTTTTGCCCGGACCGCTTTGGCCACCACATCGGCTGTCCCGTTCCAGCCGCCTGCAGGATTTACCCATACCCTTAACCGGATTGAGTTCATTCCGGTATTTTTCAGCAACTGCATACACTCTGTTTCAACGCCACTATTGTTATAGAATTTTATACCTGCTGCTTCCATCTGTGTCAGCCAGCCCACATCAGCTCCTTTGGCAAAAAACGGCGCTGCGGGAGTTGTTCCCCCATCACTGCTACCAGGTTTATTGCAGCTAAGTAATAACAAAGAAAAAAATATGATTCCTGTGACCACTCTTTGCCTGACTGAATATCTTATCATGTTAGCTGGTTTTACCGAAAATAAAAAAAGCTGCCTTACAGAAGGCAGCTTTCTATTTCAGATGAAAGTCATTACTAATTTATTGTAACGGTTTGTGCTTTTTCATCGAGAGTGATCGTATAAGAACCGGTCACAACAGGTGTTTTGAAATTGTCGCCACCTTCCCATTTGATCTTACGGGCTGTACCGGTAGCCGTGCTGCCGCCACTGTTATCCTCGTAGTCAAATGCGCCCCAGTCGTTGCCTGCAAGGAATTTGATATCCTTACCGGCTATCAATGTAACGGTAATTGTCCAAACGCCATTACCATTATAGGTCATTTGAGGGGAGCCTCCGGGGTTCCAGGCAGGAACACCCTGGATACCATCACCAACAATTCTCATTTCAGTAGCCGGGCTCATTTCGTATTTAGTATTATCAACATTACGGCCATCCCAAATCACCCTATACCGGCCTGCTGTTGTAATGTCGGGCATATTCGCACCATTAATATCCAGTGTACTTCCGCTACCACCTGCCGCGCCATAGCTTCTTGCATTCACAGCAGTGATATCACCATTGTTCCAGTCGTTATGATCAATTAATTTCCAGCCACCGGTTGTAAAATCGGTCAGACCTACAAACAGGTTAGTGGCAGAATTGCCGAGTGCATAGTTGGGGAATACATTTGGAGGTGTCCAGCCGGCACCAGTGGCACCACCGACAAATCCCATTCTGCCTTCACGGATATCATATTTCATATTAGCTCTGTCAATAGAGATGCGGTAGAATCCTGAGGTAGCTACAGTGAAGTTAGCGCCTCCGGAAATAAGATCCCCACCTGTACCACCATAGTTCACATCCCAGGCACGGCCCTGGGTTACTTTGAATTCAGAACCTCCCGGCAGGTAGATATAGATATAATATAATTTATTAAAAGCGGCTGCTCTTGTATCCCTGATCAGTTCCGGAGCTGTGGGAGGATCCCAGTTATTACCATTGCCGGTTGCGGCCTGGTAACCACCCGGCAGATAGAAACGAAGAATAGGCAGGTAACTCTGGATGGTTACATTCACCACGTTGGAATAAGAAATAGCACCCTGGGCAGTGGTAGCTTTCAGTCGGTATTCCACTTTACCGGAATTACCACCGGGGATACCTGAATTCAGAGCTGTTTCATTCATTTCTCCCTGCGTCATAGCCTTGTTGTAGAGATTCACGCCAACCGGTACTTCCTGCGGGGCAACAAAGTTCTTACCAGCAGAATCATACTGGAGCACATAGGTTACATTACCTGTGTAGCCATTAAATGAGGTAGTCCAGGAAAATGTATTGGACAGTTGTCCTGCTGTTGCCAGTGTTCCGGATACAGCAGTATTTGCTGTTGTTAAAACAGAAGGATCATTATACGGGGTGATAGCAAAAGTGATAACATTGGAAGTATACCTTTCATTGTTATTGCCATAGGAAGAAACCACCCGTGCTTCGAGAGTGAAAGGAATACCCAGCCGGAAGCCATAACTGAGTACCATAGCATTCAATTCTTTCCCGGTAAAACTGGTGGTCAAACTTCCTGTAACGGTTTTGCTTACTTTCTGCGCAAAATTTCTGCCTGCGGAATCGATCTCCAGGATATATTTGAAAGTGGCAGGGTCAGATGCATATTCAGGATTGGTCCAGGAGAATGCAATCATATTAGTTAATGAGTCTGCCGGGGTCGGAGCTACTGCCGTTTGCGACGAAGTCAGCGTTACAGCATTCCCCTTTCCGTAATAAGGCAGGTCATCCACTTTATTACAGGCAGTTATAACAACTGCTGCCAGCAGTGTGATGAGTGTTATATTGATTAAATATCTCATTGTATGCAGTTTAATAAGGATTATAATCTTGTTAGTTTGTATTTACCAGTCTGGAAGTTGACTTCCACTTTGTAATTACCAGCCCCGGGTGAAGGGAACTGGGGGTCACTGTCTTTCTTTTCAAAATCACCTGCCAGTTTCGCTGTACCGTCCAATGCATGGTATTGTGTGGACCATACTCCCTGGGTTTGAATCAGTTTGTATCCACCCGTAGCATTGAAAGTGATTGTTCCCTGGTAATGTAATACATCAGATGATCCCCCGGCTCTTGTAAGTTCTTGGGTCACATCGTATGGAGGAGGCAATGGGTTGCTCCAGCCGGAAGCCACTGCGTCTCCAACCACCCATAATGTACCGTCCAGGTAGTTTGCAGCTAATGTGCCGGGAGGCTCAACAGCAAAATCAAGATAGGGTGTAATCCTTATTTGAAGTACGTTTGAATAAAGCGGGATACTATTATTGGCAAGATTAGATTTAATCCTGATTTCCATATTATAAGCTGTACCGGCAGTAAGTTCCATTTTGGAAAGAAATGTATTCAATTCCTTTACTGTCAGGATAACAGACAAATCATTGGATATTGCTCTTTCCTGAATATTGGGATTCGTAAAATTAGAACCCGCTGTATCAAACTGCAATACATATGTTACATTCTGAGAACTACCACCGGTGGTAAACCTGTAATCAGGGTTGGTCCAGTTGAATTGTATCGCTACCTGATCCTTATTATTAATATTAAGAACCATAGGCGCTGTGGAAGAAGATGTCAGGACTGGTGCCGTTCCTCCTTCATAATATATTCTGTTCTCATCTTTCTGGCAGGATGAAATAACACCTGCCAGGAAGAGTGAGCCGAAAATCAGTTTTACTATATTTTTCATATCTGATGATTTAGTGGTTAGTGATTAATAACCGGCATTTTGCGTCAGGTTAGGATTAGAAGACAACACACTGGCAGGAATCGGGAAAACATTGTATTTGCTGTCTACAGCAGTACCTGAGCTGACACCTCCTTTCCAGGGCCAGATATAAGAACCGGTAGTAAGTTGATTATACCGTACCAGATCTGTTCTGCGATGACCTTCCCAGTATAATTCTCTTCCCCTTTCATCTAAAATAAATTGCAGGTTTAGCTGGCCGCCTGTAATATTCCCTGAGTTGTCGCCAAATGCTCTTGTTCTTACATTATTAACATATGTCAAAGCTGTTCCCAAATCACCTGTTGTAGCGCCTCTCAATACTGCCTCAGCATAAATGAGATACATCTCAGATAACCGGAATAAAGGAAAGTCTATATCAGCAAAAGTGCGCTGTGTAACATCTCTTATCTCAAGGCCATCAGTACGTTTGTTCACAAACTTCTTTATGTGAAGCCCTCCTTCAAAAAGTATATCCTGGTCAAGCGAAGTAATCGCCAGGTTGTTTGTCCCATAAACAGAAGTGGTGAATAATGCTCTCTTATCGGTATTACCACTAAGATCCGGAAACAGGTCTGCTAATCCTTTAGTAGCAACGTATCCTTTCCAGCCACTGGATCCTCCCTGGAAGAAATCGCCCTTATCAGCAGCACTGGCCGCATTCACAATAAAAGTAGTATTACCGTAAGATTTTAATGTAACACCATCACATTGTATAGCAAACATGAACTCATCTTTTTGTTTATCATTATCCGCCATAAACAGGTGGCCGTACTGTGGTCTTAATGAATAACCGCCATCAATAACCTTTTTTGCATAGGTCGCAGCTTCATTCCATTTTGCTGTTCCTGTATAGACTTGTGCATTGAGATATACCCTTGCCAGCAAGGCCCATGCTGCCCCCTGGTCTACTCTTCCATAAATGGCAGTTTTGACAGGAGAAAGATCGGCTTCAATTGCTTTCAGTTCTTCCTCAACGTATTTAAAAAGATCGGCCCTGCTGATCTCTCCCGGCAAAGTGGTACCCACCACATTATCTTCTGTGATAAAAGTGGACTTACCAAACAGATCCATCATCACCCAGTAATTAAAGGCTCTGAGGAAACGCACTTCAGCTCTTGCTTTCCGGATATCCTCGGCATCTGCACCTGTAATGCCTCTTGACGATAATTTCTCGTCTGTAGACTCTCTCAGGTATTCATTGATTAATGTTATATTCCAGATGGGACGGGCATACATTCCTTTCAGAAATGGGTCGCTTTTTGTCCATTTGAGACTGTGATAATCTTTAATGGTCTGGTCATTCCATCCGCACATAGCTTCATCAGTCGGTAATTCCTGGCAATTAAAGAACGGGCGGATAAAAGAAATTTGTGATCCCTCATCCAGATTACCTGAAATATCAGGATTACCTACTCCATCCTGGGCCAGCCCGCCATTACCACCCAATGCCAGTGAGCCGTATATTTTAGCCAATACATTTCTATATGCTGCGGCATCTGCATACGCCTTATCAGGCGTAAGGTCATTCTGGGGGAACAGATCCAGCTTTTTTGAACAGGATTGAGCAATAAAGGCAAAAAGAGCCAGCAGCAAAAACCTGTTAATCAGTTTATTTATCATGATAGATAGTTTTTAATTTTTTAAAAATCCAGGTTAATACCTAATGAGAATATCCTCGGCCTGGGATAGATGTTATTATCAATACCAGTCACACTTGAATTCTCAGGATCTAATCCTTTGTATTTTGTAAACACAGCAACGTTTTGGACACTGGCGCTCAACCTGGCTTTTATATCAGCTTTAGTAATAGTACCGAGATTATAACCAACATTGATATTATCCCAGCGCAGGAAAGAAGCATTCTGAATATAATAATCGGAGAGATATTGCTGGTTGCTGAACCCTGTTCTTAAATAATCAACAGATGCATTAGATATAAAAGTACCGGGATTCTTAATAGCATTCAGTACACCGGCATTAGCTGCATAGTTGTTATACATGTAGTTTCCGAAGGAGCCGTGAAAAGCAACTCCGACATTCCATTTTTTATACACTACCTGGGAGTTGATACCCAACAAAACATCCGGGGCCGGTTTCTTATACAGGTATCTGTCATCAGCTGTACCATCCCTGTTAATATCTTCATATAAACCATAGATCGGCTTACCATCTTTCCCATAGATCTGCTTTTGAACAAAGAAAGTGTAAGGAGCTGAACCCACTATAATTTTGCTGATATTATTACCAGTTCCGCCTGAAATACCTCCAACATCAAATCCCGGGAAATTAGGATCTTCCCGCTTGGTGAGGTTGGTAACTTTTGTTTCGTTATAAGTGGTATTAAAACCGAACTCCCATGTCAGGAATTT
>DGQP01000005.1:0-4496 GCA_002400415.1 Chitinophagaceae bacterium UBA4411 | reverse complement strand
GCATTATCATAGCTCTGTGAATATCTTGGCAGGTACGCATAATTATCAATACCATCCTGCTGACCAGTCTGCCCCCAGCCTAATCTCAGTTTCAAATCTGAAATCACATTACTGCCACTAAAAAATTCTTCTTTCACTTTCCATGCCAGGGCAAGTGCAGGGAAATAACCTACCCGGTTGTCTTCTGAAAACCTGGAGCTGGCATCACGCCTGATGGAAGCTGTTAACAGGTATTTATTATTGAATGTATAATTGACCCTGCCTATGTAGGATTCAAGCCTGTTCTGGGGTTTATCCGTTCTGAAAGTAGGAATAGTGGAAGTAATCGTATCTCCTTTCTGATTTGTGGAAGCAAAATTCATTACGTCGGTGTAAAAATCCTGGTAGCTATGACCCACCAGCACATCCACTTTACTCCTGATACTCTTTATTTCTTTTGAATAAAAAAGCTGTACATCAAATAATGTATTTGATTTTTTCTGCTCATAATAGGAATATCTTCCTGAAGTATTGGCATTAGTAACCAGCAAAGAGTCGATATTATCATTTCCTGATCCTTTCGCTTTATCAATGCCAAGGTTCACCAACACATGCAGATCAGGGAAGAAATGAAGTTTATAATCGAGCTGAATATTACCGATCAAGCGGTTAACAGTAGAAGTGTTATCCCGGAATTGAAGTAAACTGATCGGATTAGGCTGGGATGAACCGCCATTGGTTCCGATTGGTTTACCGTTTGCATCCAGCCATTCAAAATAGCCACCATACTTATTAGTAGCATTGATGTCCTGGGTAGGATCAAAAGAAGCAGCTGCACCTACAGCACCTTCATCCGCAAAAGTATTTTTAGTCTGGGTAGCTTTCAGGTTTACATTCACCGACAGGTGATCACTGAAAAATTTAGGAGAAAGGTTTAATGCCGCAGATAACCGGTTGAAATGGTTCGTTTTCAGAATACCATCCTGGGTAAGGTATCCAAGTGATGCCCGGAAAGGAATATTCTTCAGGGAACCAGATGCACTGACATTATTGTCAAAACCGAATGCCTCGCGATAGATCTGATCCTGCCAGTCCGTATTAGCCGTACCCAGGAGGTTTTTATAGGTGTTACTTCCTGTTAAAGCTGCATTATCGTTTATAATACTCCGGATCTGGTCTCCGTTCAGCACATCTACTTTCTTTGCAACAGAAGCCACAGAAAGTTGGGTGTTATAATTAAATTTCACTTTTCCCTTAGCCCCCTTCTTGGTGGTAATAATCAACACACCATTGGAAGCCCTGGAGCCATAAAGTGCAGTAGCCGAAGCGTCTTTTAATACACTGATCGACTCAATATCGTTAGGGTTAATGGTATTAAGTAAGTTGGCAGAACCCGGCAAACCATTACCCTCCACAGGCACCCCGTCAATAACAATCAACGGATCGTTACTGGCATTCAGGGAGGCGCCGCCACGGATACGGATAGTACTTCCGCCACCTGCAGAACCGCCACCTGTTGTAATCTGCAGACCTGCCACCTTTCCTACAAGCAGTTGTTCTGATGAATTAATGTTTCCTTTCTGAAAATCCCTGGAAGTTACAGAAGTAACCGCACCGGTGAGATCTGTTTTACGGCGGGTACCATATGCCACCACCACAATCTCTCCCAATGCAGTATTGTTAACCACAAGGGAAACATTCACAGTTGTCTTTCCTTCTACGGACACTTCCTGTGTGGTATAACCTACGGAAGAGAATACAAGCGTTGTGGCTGAAGCCGGAACACTGACGCTGAAGGAACCATCTGCTGTTGTCGATGAACCTTTTGTTGTTCCCTTTACAGACACAGTTACACCTGCCACTCCTGCACCATCTTTGGCATCAGTGACCTTACCTGTGATAACTCTGTCCTGGGAATAAGAAATTAGAGAGAGCAAAAGCACCGTGCATAGCACAACTGCCTTGAGCAAGTTTCTGCATGACATAAGCAATCATTAAGAGTTTAGCAATTCGATTCTTCTAATTACACAATGTGTATTTAGAACACAATGTTAACACTTTTTTGATTCTTTCAAAAATTATTTCAGGACTACTGAGGAAAATCATACCTGGCTAAACCTGTACTGGAAGCGGGTTTAAAGACAATCAGCCTTAAACAACAAAGAATTAGACAAATCCTGCCCGGTTCCCTGCCCCGAAAAGGAGAGGAAAAACAATCCCGGAAAAGGCTGTTGAAGCTTCAGGAATGCCCGGTAAAAGCCCATTATTCTTAAAATCATCAGTTATGACCTTTTGAGGCTCACAAACATACTGATGCAACATCTTTAACATTATTGGCAAATAATGAAATTTGCCAGTATGATTTTGAAACTAGCTTTTTCCCGATCCATTCTATTTCTTTCGGGTAATTGCCTGACCCACCCTGGAAAATAGGCTCCGGCTTAATCAAAGAGCCTGAATATTATGGGATTACGGTTGAAAATGCTGTGCCTGGTATCGTTTCTTCACCCGACCATTTAAAAAGTGAAAGATATGGTGCCTGCCCGTGCTATGACCATTATGGAAAAAGCAGGTAAACATTTTTCTCGCAGCCCCGATTTGACCAATATGTACGAAGCTGATGGCCGCGGATCATAGTTGCCCGTGCAAAAAACAGGACAAACCGGAACCGGATATGAAACAGGCCAGTTTCGATACGCAATTTGATCATGGCGGTAAACCACTATTCACTGCTTGATGGATCAGGCCTGATTCAGGCAAAATCATTGTTATCAAAGCACAGGTAAAGCCTCAGTATTACAGGAATAAAAGTTGAAAAAAAACCTATATTGTGAAATAATTTAACGTGACTGTCCGCTGCTTTGAGAAAAATATTTGCGATATTATTAATTGCTATCCTTCTTTTCAATATCGGAGGTTACCGTATTGTTATTACCCTCATGCAGGAAAGAGCCGACCAGAAACTGGAAACCTTGCTTGATAATAGCGAGTATGATGAGTCACAACTGGTAGAGATCAAAGTAGCAACGAATATGCCTTACCAGCAGCGTTTTACTGAATATGAAAGGCATTATGGTGAAATTGAAATAGATGGAATTTCCTATACATATGTGAAAAAAAAGATAGAAGGTGATACAGTTACTTTTAAATGCATCATTAATCGGTCAAAGCAGCAGCTGAAGGATATGGGTCATATGATCACCCAAAGTAATAGTGATGCCGCAAACAACCAGCCAGGCCCGGCCAAACAACAACCTGCTCCTTTTGCAAAGAAATCACTTGCTGACTATGATGATCAATTCATGTTTACTTTTTTGAAAAGACAGGTTATTCCGTCATTATTACATTCTGCCAGTTATCAATTCCAGTTACCTTCATTACCTGCACAGGTCCCCCACCAGCCACCTAAATGCTGAGTGCTTACATATTCTAATTTCAGATACTGGTTTTAATTTATTCACTAATAGTTTCTATTATGCGTATAGCATTGATGGCTGTTGCTGCAATGATATTTGTAAGTGCCTGCAACAAAAAAAAGAGCGATGATTATAAAACAATCACAAGTAACCCCTCTCTGTTTTCAAATACCGTTTACGAGCTGAATAATATTGTAATGGGCAATAACTTCAGTCCGATAGTGGCATCAAGGAATTACACCTATGCCAGCATAGCTGCATATGAAATAATAGCAGCCGGATACCCTGATAAATATGAATCTCTCGGTGGACAATTGCACGGGTTAGGTAAATTACCAAAGCCCGGAGCCGGCAAGGAAATAAATTTTGAATTTGCATCTGTACTCGCCTTTGCCAGGCTTGGAGAGGCTGTTACGTTTCCGGAAGGAAGTATGTCCGGTTATATTGATAGTCTGAAACAACTGGTCAGGGAGAAAGGGATGCCGGACAAGGTTCTCAGTAATACACAAGAGTTTTCGGATTCTATTTCATCTGCCATACTCTCCTGGAGTAAAAAAGATAACTATGCCGAAACCAGGACATATCCTAAATACACTGTGCTTGATATACCCGGTCGCTGGGTGCCAACTCCTCCGGCCTATACACAGGCAATGGAGCCTCACTGGAATAAGATCAGGCCTCTTGTTTTGGATAGTGCTTCTCAATTTACTCCTCCGCCACCACCGGCTTTTTCTGTTACAGATAAAAAGAGTAAATACTACCAGGAGCTGATGTCCATTAAGAATGCAGTCGATAGTCTTACCGAGGAACAAAAACATATTGCTGACTTCTGGGATGACAATCCGTTTAAGTTAAATGTCAGCGGGCATATTATGTTTGGCACCAAGAAGTTTTCTCCTCCCGGTCACTGGATGAGTATTGTTGGTATAGCTGCTCAGCATGCAAAATCAGATTTTGCAGCAACCGTGTACGCTTATGCACTAACAGCAATTACTCAGTTTGATGCATTTATTCATTGCTGGGATGAGAAATACAGAAGTAATTATGCGAGGCCTGAAACGGTGATTAATGCATATTTTGATCAAAACTGGACACCATATT
>DGQP01000001.1 GCA_002400415.1 Chitinophagaceae bacterium UBA4411 | reverse complement strand
ATGGAAAAACTTTATAGCACAGATAAAAAGAATACATATAACGCCTGAAATAACAACACCCACCGTTCTGAAGATGGAATAGCATGATAAAACAAAGTCGCCATGCCAAAAGTATTCTTAAGTTTTGCAACTGCCGATCTCAATTTTATCGTAAAACTATACAGCCGGTTGAAAAGACTGGGGATAGATATCTGGGATTATTCTAACCGTCAAACAGAGATAAAATTGGGAGATAGTATACTGGAGTCACTGGAGAAACGTGTCAGCGAATCGGATTTTTTTATACCAGTGATCAGTAATAACAGCACTGATGAAGAAAGAGCATGTATACAATTTGAAGTATGCTCGGCGATAAGAAATCAAAAAACATGTTTGCCCGTTATCATCCAGAGCATTGAATCAATTAAATGGGCAGGGGCATTTAAATCACTGAAGGAACTGAAAGGTATTGAAATTGGCCCCGCCGGCAGTGCAAACTTTGAAGAAGGGATCAGCAAACTTTGTGAAAGTCTTGGAGTTTCCTACGAGCCAGATAAACCTGACCCTCATTGGTTGCCATTGTTTAAAAATCTTGAAAGAGAAATAGACAGCCAGTTTGATCAATTAANNTAAAGTTATACTGGCCATTAATTGCTAAGGGAGCATGTGAATTGCAGTTGAATTTTATTGACCGGGCAGAAAAAACTTTTTTGGAAGCAATCGCCAGCGAAAATGCCGAAGAAAATGCCTCCGGAGGATTGGGACAGGTATATTTTATATTAAACAGGTATGGGGAAGCCTTAACTCAATATAAGATAGCTTTATCAAAATGTCCCGTGGGAATGGAAGCAGAAATTGTTTATAACATTATACTTACCGCAGCAGAGATACTGAGTTCACAAGAATCAGAAGAAAAATTAATTGACGAAGCAACAGGTATCATAAACGATGCCAGGTACCTGCATAAGCTGAATGAATTAGACAGACCTACTATAAAGGATAAGCTGCGAACACAATATCTTATTGGGCTAGCCTTGCTTAAAGGCAAAAATTACAGGGAAGCCTATACCTGTTTTTCTGATGTTTATTCAAAAGTGATCTTTCGTATCGAACCTGATTTGAAGAAAGAACTTAATGCTGGAATAATATCAGAGAATCTTCATAATAAATTCAGGCAAGAAGGATTTCTTGTTCCAGTCGGAATTCCTATACAGAGTAATGGTTTGAACGATACAGGGGTTTTGGGCTGGGTTGTCAGGGACGAGCTTTCAATATATTCACTATGCTTCAACTATGATTCGGTTTTGGTTTATTACAGGGAGTTATCATTTATTATTCATTTTTCAGAACTTCTTGAATTGATTGGAGAGGCCAGTAAGGCATTAAAATTAATGGAATCAGAAGCAATTTTCTTAAATGAAAAATTGTTGTTTCATCATTTTGCCAATTTACTGATCAGGGAAGGTTGTGTAAATAAAGCCGGGGAAGTATACAGGAAGCACCTTTGTCAACCCCCGTTTGATAAACAGTATTTGGTTGAGTACGCCCTGGTACTAAAACATCTCCATCAAAACGATGAAATGAAACTTCAGTGTGAGATGGCTATCAACTCAGGAGAATCAAAAGATCGGAGGGGTTACTATTATGATGGATTTGCTTACTTTCTTTTAAATAAGCCGGAACGGGCAAAATTTAACTACGAGTTATCCAGGTCTTACGCTGAATATTACTCCCGGCTTATCTGATGAAAAAATAAATGTGCTTTCATGGAACATCACGATCACTTTGTTATTGTTTCAAATGAAGTAGCAAACATAAGCGACGACGAAACCAATGTCGATTGGGACTTTGTCATTGACCGGCTCAAAAGAGATAAAGGTGCTCTTTTCCTCGGGCCGGATATTCTTGAAAATCTGCCCGACCTTCCCCGCAGTTTGCCTGAAATCATCGATATGCTGCCGGGTGAATTAAAAGAGAATAATTATTATTTAGAAATCTGCCGTGCTTTTTATAAAGAAATGCCGGATATCCTTGAATGGTTGATTGAAACTTTCATAAAACAGCCGGGCATACTAGACCTTATATTTACTGTTTTCCAGAAAAACCAAGGCGACCTGGATAAATTATTTGATCTTCTGAAAAAAGAAACCCGGAAAAGACAGGGCAGGTTCCAGGCATTTTTTGATAAGGAGCTTAACACGGGTCTTAGGGAAAAGATCAAAATATATTTTCCTGATCAAAATCTCTTCCTGCTGCCGGGAAATGATATCAGGCTCCGGCTTGAGCTTCAGTATAAAAAATTCTATGAAAGGGAAATCAATGAAGAAATATTTAAGAAGTTGGTGGATTTGCCATTTAGGCTAATCGTATCAGTAAACCCGGATCAACACTTTGTCAAGGTATATGATGACATTCTTAAAAAGCAAACAGGCAAACCACTGGACCATTACACATTTAATGATAAAAGCAATTTACCGGCTAAAGGATGGAATCGCATTCCGGATAATTTTTTTCCTGTCTATTATACCTTGATGGGTGATATCAGCGATAATAACAGCCTGGTGCTTACGCATGAAGATTTGTTCAGAAGAATGCGAAGCTTTTCGTTAAAAAGTTTATTACCGAGAGAGTTTGATTTAGCAATGAGCAAAATTCAATTTGGCATCTTTCTCGGGTTCAGGTTTGATATGTGGTATTACCAAATATTAATCAATTTCCTCGACGAGAAGCTGGAATCGGGATATCAAACTGAAAAAAATAAGATTTCAAATGAGCGAAATAGTGGAATAATAAAGTTTTCTAATAATTATAAAATTAAGGATACCTACTGTAAAGATGTTTGCAATAATATATTGAAAGTAGACTTTTCAGAGTCGTCGCTGAGCGAACTGACAAATGAATTATATACCCGTTGTAAGAAGGAAAATATTTTGCGAAGCCAGATGTTTTCAGGGAAGCCTAAAATATATATATCCTATTCACATGAAGAAGAAGAGAAATTTATTGAAAAACGGGAGATTACCCAGTTGTACGATAAGCTTAAAGAGAAAGGCTACCTCGTTGTTTTTGATGAAAAAGTAAGACCCCGCGGCGATATTTATGCCTATATCGAAGAATTGGCAAAAGCAGATAAAGTTGTGATCATTTTTAATGAGAATTATATACGATCCAGGTTTTGTATGTATGAGCTGGCCCGCATATTTACTACACAAAAAAGCCTGAAAACAGTTTATCCGATTTCAAAATCACTTACAAGAGAAAACTGTAAAGAAGTATATAAATACTGGAGCAATAGATTAGATGAGTATATCAGTCTGGTCAAAAACGATTCCGATGATGAACACAAAGAGCTGCTTCTTATAAAAGAAAATTATATGCCGATAATTAGCGCGCTTTTTAGAAAGACTGTTCCACAAACGATAGAAGAGCTGATTGAGAGCCTTAACTCTCAAAACCTGTTTAATAATGATAAAGAGATACCCAGGTATCCCGCCTTTTACAGATTCGATGGCCAACCTTTTTTTTGGGCGTGAGGCGGATTGTAAAATTTTGCAGGATTTTTTATTTCAACGTAGCCTGACAGTCCTTTATGCTTCATCAGGTATAGGTAAGACTTCGGTGATTGAAGCAGGAATAGTGCCGAAAATAAGAGCAAAAGGATACCTGCCGATCAAAATCCGCTTTACCAGTAATAATCCGGGCAAATCAACAGGTAGGCAACAAGGTTCTGAGACAGGTAATCTCGTCAGTATTTTCATGGACGCAATAGTAAACAATCTTGGTCAAAATGAAAAAGAGTTAATCAATGGTTTTAAATTCGCAGATTTTGAGTATAACAATTTTGAGAGAGCCTGGTGCTGTTTAAAAACGTTACAT
This sequence comes from Chitinophagaceae bacterium UBA4411, assembly GCA_002400415.1. Classification (GTDB taxonomy): domain Bacteria; phylum Bacteroidota; class Bacteroidia; order Chitinophagales; family Chitinophagaceae; genus CADEDV01. The sequence goes on along the minus strand of DGQP01000001.1, from coordinate 429,967 downwards.
AACAGATCAGAAAAAGTAGTGCTTATTCTCGACCAGTTTGAAGAGGTGTTTACTTATCCGCGTCAAACAACCAATGAATTGCTCCTATTGATTTCTATTCTTGTTAATAAAACTCTGCCAAGCAGAATCGATAGTTATATAAGAAAAGTAATTGATCTATTTGATGACAACGATCTAAGGCTTCTGTATGACCCAATTAATTTGAAAATATTAATAGGGATAAAAGAAGATAAACTAAGTCATCTGAATACTTACTCATACCAGCTACCTGACCTTGTCACCAATTTTTTCCAACTTCCTGCGATGGGTTCGGAAGGCGCTCACCTTGCAATTGTAGAACCGGGTAAAATTCCATTGACGGATGCGCCCATCATTCTTTATGAATCTGGTGTTCTGGCAACAATAATAAAAGAAGCGACAGATGGGGGTGAGTTGTCTTTAACAAATCTCCAGATCATTTTGCAGCACCTCGAGGAAGAATCGAAGAATAGTGAGGTGGCACAGATATCGGGAAAATTTACCGTGAAAAAGGAAGCTATCGGCCCTCATATTATCAGGGATTATTTTGAAGGAATTTTTTCCAGGATTATACAGAGTGCAGGAACGGACACTACCTTGACCGATCTTTTTATTAACGACCTTATTGATGTAAAAACTGGTTTGAGAAACCAGGTGAATCATGATAAAATTATAAACAGAATTGGTAATAACAAACTTAGGGAACTAGTTGACGAAAAACGTATCCTGAGGAAAATACCCTTGCCTGGCAGAGGTACCGACATGTATGAGTTAAGCCATGAAAGCTGTGTTCAACCCATAATTGAATACGCAAGAAAATCAGAAGAAGAGCGATTAAGACGTAAGCAGGCAATGGAGAATGAATCCATACGAAGAAAGAAAAAAAGACAGATAGGCATACTTGTATCAGTTATCATCGTCTCTGTCTCCATAGCTATCGTTTTTGCAGCGCAAGCAAAAAAAATATCTGATCAAAATAAACAGATAGAAAAAGAATTGAGTAATAAAACTCGTTTAGCAGTGAGTTTGAATGTCGCATATGACTCGCTAACGAATATCATTGATTCCTTAAATAATTTAAAAGATGAATTATCCGTTAATAAGTATCTTATATTCCTTTTTAATAAACAAAAGGAGTACTTGCAAAAAAACGCAAAAAACAAGGGATGGACATATCTACGGAAAAAACCTTAAACCGAATATACCGCGCTTTCCAATCCATCAAGCGGAGTGTTAGCTCAATAGAGATACTCAAACATGTACTTGAAAATTCAGGTTTAAAGAGCTGTTATCGAATGTCAGACATAACCCTGGATAAATTGGAATTCTATAATGATTCTGATTATGCACAGTTGTTCAAGAGCGGCGGAGATTCTCCTATGGTCTATGTTTCTTGCAAAATCTGCTACAATATCGCCAGGTCTGTAGATTGGTTGCAACCAGGAGAAAACTCCGCTATCGCAGAATTTTGTAAAAACCTTGACCGGGAGACAGAAAAGTTCTATCATCTTGGCGACTATACAAAAGCGTTCAGGCTGGCAGATTCAATTTTGAAGAAAAGTACAAAATATGCAAAGATGGATTCATTAAGGTCGCGAATGAAAAATATATTATCATGCATTTCGGAATCATTGTCTTTTCTGAAATATCCATATTTTTTAGCATGGAAAACTCAGATCACTCCTTATAAAGATCAAAGCCAAGTCATCCGTCGGAGATAAGCAAAAAGCTATTATAGAAATTCAGCAGGAAATTGATAGAAATACGGCATGGATTAAAGAGGCACAACGTATGCGGCTGGATAAGGAAATAGATATGACCGAATACTTAGACGTGAAAAACACTTACAAGCCTGTTATAAAGGGTTTGATTCAGCAACAAGCAGAACTATTAGAATTAGATGATAAGCTGCCAAAATATATTGAAGGAGCCGGATATCTGCTGAAACAATTTGATGACTGCCATAAAAGTCTTGATCCGAAAGGCATACATAATACAAAAATGAGAACAAAAAACATACTCAAATGTGATGTCCCTATCTCTAATCAAAAACAGTTACTATTGTTACGTCTTATCTTATAGAGATGAAAACTTCAGATAGGGTCGAGCTTACCGGATTTGGGCTTATGGTTTATTAAACTAAAAATAAATTTCAGGATAATATTAATATCTACGTCAAAAAGCTCGGCAATTCTAATAAGTTCATTTGTGGTAAAATCGCCTGGATTATTAACCTTGTTTCTAAAAGTTACAAATCCCATTCTCAGTTCTGCAGCTACTCTTGATTCAACCATAACAGCAAAAACCTGTTCAAAGCTTTTAATTCTCCCAGCTTCAAAGTCAGTTTTTATTGAATTAAGTTTATGCTGCCTTTTTCTTAATTCTTCTTGTTTTTTTTCCTTTTCTGAAATATTCTTCTTTTTTCTCGGCATCTCATCAATTTTTTATGCCGAAAAATTAATGGTGTAAATCAGAGTATGAATATATTTTGATATTTTCTAAATAAATAATTACATATTATTAATAAAATAGTTTATTTTGGAGTAAAATCACTACATTTAACGGATTAGAATATCACTGGATAAGAATATTAGAATTAAAATATAAGGCAACTCGCCTTTATTATTAAGGAGATGAGTGCTTAACAAGTCTCGCCCTCGAATCTGACAATTCCTGAACTGCGAGAGTAAGTTAAAGCGCCCAATCCCTATATTGCAATAGGGTTGGGCCTACTTACGCATTTGCAGTTCAACCTTCCGAAAGGGAGGTGGCTTGGCAGAGCCAGAGGGCAAAGGGCGGGTAGGTTCCGACCTTATTGTATTTATAGTCGGACTCTTTAGCGGGACTTGCAGAATTTCTACGACCGATTCAGATGAAGACAGAAACTGCAATACAAGACTTTTTATTTGAAACACAGGTTAACCACCTCTATAAACCTATAATTCCAATTCTACATTCTTACAAAATTCTGTTTGCCTGTAAGCCAAAGAACCCCGAATAAAGGTTAAGGCTCTGATTTTTTTCATTATCATTTTCTAACTCAAACATAAACGCATGAAATATAAATACTGCTTACTGGCCCTGCTATGGCCGGTAACGACCTGCTTTTCTCAATTCCCGCTGTCAATTCGGCCACTTAAGATTGGTGATACAGTACCGGATGTAGAAATAAATTTATTGCATGGTCCCGTTTTAAAATCCAATTTATCCAGTTACAAAGGCCAACTAATCATTCTTGATTTCTGGGCAACATGGTGTACATCCTGTCTGCATGGCTTCCCCAAGCTGGATTCGTTGCAGCGGAAATTTAAAAATCAGTTACAGGTATTATTGGTGAACACCAAAAGCACGGGTGATGATAAGAAGAAAGCGGAGGCATTTTTTAATAAGCGGGGTAAACAATTCAGCCTGCCTTCGGTGCTGGAAGATACCGTGCTTGATAACTTGTTTGTTCATACCATGCTGCCGCATTATGTATGGATAAAGGATGGTAAAGTAAAAGCGGTAACAGGTTCCGGGGAAGTGACGGCGGAAAACATTACCGCTGTTTTGAACAACCTGCCTGTAACACTGCGGATGAAAAACGACAAGATGGACTATGACAGGCATAAGCCTTTGTTTGTTGGCGGGAACAATATCTTATCCGGCTCTGTGCTTACAGGTTATACAGAAGGGCTTCCTTCCGGCAGCGTTATGGACAGGGATGATAAAGGATTGGTCTCAAGACTTTGTATTAGCAATACCTCTCTGCTGCAAATGTTCAGGCAGGTATATAAAGCCACTTTGTTTCCTGCCGACCATATGATCATATATGTAAGAGAGCCGTGGCGTTTGTCCCCTCCCGGTGAACGGGATAACTGGAAATACAGCAACACATATTGTTATGAGATAAAGGTTCCTCCCGTTTCACAGGATTCCATATACAAACTTGCCCGACAGGATCTGCTACGTTTTTTCCCTTATCGTGTATGGCGGCGGCAGGATACACTGGTGATCACCGACCGATGAAAACACCTCCTTTTTTCATCTTAAAATCTAACTGCAATGAAAAAATATTTCTTACTGGTACTGGCAGGTATATTATTATATATACAGTCGCCTTCGCAACAGATCACCGTTTCAGGGAAAGTGCTTTCCGCAGAAGGAGCCGCCATAGCCGGGGCTACCATAACGGTAAAATCCAATAACAAACCGGCAACAACAGCGAATAACAACGGAGAATTTACTTTACGGAATATGGCAATTGGGGATACATTGATGGTATCGGCAACTGGTTACGAAACGCTGGCGTGGCCTGTCGTGAATAAAGAGGTTATGATGATAACCCTTATACCCAATGTAAAACTGATGCAGGAGCTGGTAGTAAACACGGGGTACGAGCAAGTCTTGAAGGAAAGAGCGACAGGGTCATTTAAAAAGGTTACCAGCGGTTTGCTTAATCAGCAGGTGTCAACTTCTGTGCTAAACAGGCTGGAGGGAATTGTTCCAGGAATGTATTATAATCAGAAGGTAGGAGCAAGCGGTCTCCAGGTAAGAGGTCCGGGAACCATACTCGGGCAGGGTGACCCGCTGGTGATATTGGATAACTTTCCTTATGAAGGAAACATTAGTAACATTAATCCCAACGATATGAAAGTATAACCGTTTTAAAAGATGCAGCGGCAGCATCCATCTGGGGTACAAAAGCCGCTAACGGTGTTATTGTTCTTACCAGCAAAAAAAGTTCATTCAGGAAAAAAACGGGTATATCTTTCAATGCCAATACTACTGTAATTGACAAGACCGATCTTTTATACAGCCGTCAGATCGCTTCTGGCGATTTGATTGACGCAGAAAAATTTCTGTTTTCACATAATTTTAATTTTACTGATACGGCGAGTTCATCCCATCTTCCTTTTTCTCCGGTATATGAGATACTCTTCAAACAAAGAAGAGGGCAACTCACAGCAGCGGAAGCTGACCAGCAACTAGCTTTATTACGGGACAATGATATTCGTAAAGAATATAGCGACTACATGTACCGGCCTGCAGTCAATCAGCAATACGCTATCAGCGTAAGTGGTGGTTCAGAGAATATGGCCTGGCTGATGTCGGCTGGCTATGATAAAAATACCAACGAACTTGATGCTGACTATGAGAGACTGAATATCCGGTTCAACAATCTTTTTGCCGTTAATAAAAGATTGCAGGTTGAAACAAATATATATTATACTTATAGCGAAAACACCAGTGGCCGCCCTGCATTTGCCGATCAGCGCACCACTCGTGGCGGCCCCATTTATCCTTATTTATCTTTGACGGACGATGCGGGTAATCCTACTGCATTCTATAAAGATTACCGGCAAACATATATTGATACCGCTGGTGGCGGCAGGTTGCCTGACTGGAAGTATTATCCCCTGACAGATTATAAATATTATACGCTTGGCTCAAAACAGCAAAGTATTATTGGAAGTGTAACTGTAAAATATGTCCTGATGAAGGATTTAAACGCAAGCGTTTATTACCAGCATGAAAGGCAGCAAACCACTGGCCGCAGCCATTATAAAACCGGCAGCTATTATGCAAGAAATATCATCAACAGCTTCAGCCAGGTAAATTATAGCACAGGCGTTGTAAAATACATTATACACAAAGGAGGCATTCTTGATCTCATAGAACAATTACTTGATGCAGATAACCTCCGTGGGCAGTTGAATTATAATAAGACATTTTCCCGTCATGCCATTGTATCGCTTACAGGGGTCGAGGTACGAAATGCAAAATCAAAAAGTAACAGTTATACGGTTTATGGCTTTCTTGACAATACTAATAATTTTTCAAATGTTGATTTTGTCAATCCCTATCCCTCCTTCATCAGTGGTAGCAGCACAATGATCCCATCCGGCCTTTCATTCGGCGAACGCCTTAACCGCTTCGTATCTGTGTACAGCAATATAGCTTATACATACGATAAACGCATTATTCTATCAGGAAGCCTGAGGCGGGATGCATCCAATCTATTTGGAATAAGTACTAATGAAAAATGGACGCCGCTATGGTCAGCAGGCGGAAGCTGGATTATTTCCAATGAAAATTTTTATAAACTTTCCCGGCTGCCGCAATTGAAGTTGAGAGCTACTTACGGGTATGGGGGTAATGTTGATCTTTCCCGCTCGGCTGTTACTACCATACAATATTCGCAGAATAATTTTTTAACAGGTCTGCCTGCTGCAACGATCAGCCAGTTTCCGAACCCCGATCTCCGTTGGGAAAAAGTAAGAACGATCAACTTCGGCATTGATATTACTGCAAAAGATAATCGGCTGAATGGAAGTATTGAGTATTACCGGAAAAACGGCATTGATCTCTTTGGTGCAGCACTGCTGGATTATACAGTAGGGCTTGGAAGATCATCTATTATTAAAAATGCTGCATCCATGAAAGGTCATGGTTGGGATATTGAACTCAATACCATAAACACCAATGGAAAACTGAAATGGTTCACTATGTTGAATTTCAGTTCTACCAGCAACCGGGTTACAAAATATTATATTGCTGACGCCACAGGAAGAACATTGATTAAAGACGGCAGCAGCACGGTGCTGTGGGAAGGGAAGTCGTTGTATTCTTTATTCAGCTATCGCTGGGCAGGGCTTGATCCCGTAACAGGAGACCCTCAGGGTTATATAAATGGCCAGATAAGTAAGGATTACAACGCTCTTGTGAATATTCAGTCGCCTGTTGATCTGGTGTACAGTGGTCTTTCCTTGCCGCCTGTATATGGGTCTTTAAGAAATACAATTTCCTATAAAGGATTTTCTTTAACAGTCAATCTAATTTACAAATTCGGCTATACTTTCAGAAATGGATCCATCAATTACAGCAACCTGTACAGCCGGAACGACGGGCACAGTGATTTTGCAAAACGCTGGCAAAAACCGGGAGATGAAAAGATAACCGATATTCCTTCTATGGTGTACCCGCTTCCTTCCAACAGGGACCAGTTTTATTTGTATTCGGAAAAACTAATTGAAAAAGCGGATCATATAAGGCTTCATTACATTCACTTCAGCTATGAAATCAATAAAGTTTCCTTTAAAAAACTGCCGTTTCAGCGTTTGCAGTTTTACAGTGTAGCTACTAACCTTGGGATAATCTGGAAGGCCACTGAAACAAAGATTGATCCGGACTATCCTTTGTCTGCTTTCCCTCCATCGGTCGCTTTTTCTGTTGGCATAAGATGTGAATGGTAAAACAAAAATTATTTTTTACTTCTTTAAATTCATTATATGAAACGTGTTTATTTTTTATTTTATGCTCTAATAGCCTTGCTGCAATTATCCTGCAAAAAATACCTGGACGCCAAGCCCGATAAACAACTGGTAATACCTTCCACTTTATCCGACCTGCAGGCTTTACTAGATGAAGCCACAAAGATGAATCTTAAGCAGCCAAAATCGGGAGAGGGGAGTGCCGATGATTATTATCTTACTTATATAGATTGGATGTCTATAACAAATGAAGGCAACCGTAATACTTATATATGGGCGGGTGAGTTGTATTTTAATACAACGCCCAATGAATGGTCGGAACTTTATGATGTGGTTTATGTAAGCAACATAATTCTTGAACATATTGAAAACATAGAGAGAACTATTATCAATCAGAATGATTGGGACAATGCGAAAGGCAGTGCTCATTTCTACCGGGCTTATTCTTTTTTTCGGGGTGCGCAGCTATGGACTAAGGCTTATGATGAACCTTCAGCAGGAATGGATTTAGGGCTGCCATTACGGTTGAATTCTGATTTTAATATTCCATCTGTACGGTCAACAGTTCAGCAGACTTATAGCCAGATTATACAGGATGCTTTGCTGGCAGTAAAACTTCTGCCTGCTAATCCCGTTCACAAAATGCGGCCTTCACGTCCTGCCGCTTACGCCCTACTTGCCAGGACATACTTATCCATGAGGAATTATCAGAAAGCAGGGTTGTATGCGGATTCCTGCCTGCAACTTGCAAACACTTTACTTGATTATAAGGATCAAAATGCAGGCGCATCATTTCCTTTCTCAAGATTCAATAATGAGGTGGTCTTTCATGCCCTTATGTCTGTGCCGCAAAACCTGAGCAACAGCCGTGCAAAGATTGATTCCAATTTGTATAACTTATATGGCAATAATGATCTCCGGAAAACATTGTTTTTTAAAAGCAATGGTAACGGGACTTTTGGCTTTAAAGGAAGTTATGATGGCGGGGGAAATCTGTTTACAGGTATAACAACTGCTGAAATGCTGCTAACGAGAGCTGAATGCAAAGCGAGATATGGCGATAAAGATGGTGCGATGGACGATCTCAATACTTTATTAGTGAAACGATGGAAACCAGGAACATTTACTCCATTGTCAGCTACCGATCCGCTGGATGCTTTGAATAAAGTAAAAACGGAAAGGAGAAAAGAATTGCTGATGCGTGATATAAGGTGGATGGATATAAAAAGATATAATAAAGAAGGAGCAAATATGGTAATACGAAGAAACTTGAACAGCCAGCTATATGAACTTCAGCCAAATGATTTGCGGTTCGCACTTCCGTTGCCAGCCTATGTAATTAATATGACAGGTATGGAGCAGAATCCTAGATAAATAATATGCGGGACCTTTTTGCAAGTCCCGCATATATTCGCTTCTTTTAATTTTTTGTATCGTGTAAAAAATCTGTAGGATCAAATCCGGAAGGTAAAGTAGGTGGGTTATCTGAACCTCCCTGATCATAGTATTCCATCCAGCAAATATTTCCTTCACCTTCGCAGCCTAAGCTTGCAGGGTTACTGATCTGAACCCATTTTGTTTCATCCTCGAATTCTGAAGGTGAACCGTCGAACCGGTAATAAACAAGAGTTTGTTTTCCTTTTTCTTTTGAATTTTTGAAACTGCTTGTTCCAACTGCCAATAACACGGCTGCTATAACAGCAAGCATGGGCATAATAAATTTGAATTTGCGCATAAGATTTTTTTGCTTTTATATTCTTAAAAAGCAATAAACTTTTAAGGATAGGTATGGCCTGCATGAGCTATGACCAGCCGTAGGCAAACCGGCCACAGCCTGCAGGTAACTTATCTTATGAAAAAATACCTGCTTACTCTTTTCTACAGGTTTTCAGCTTCGCCCTGCTTATTGCAATAAAGAATTTGTAATTATTATTTTTCCGGAAAATACTTTGAACAACCCGGCGTAAAGTTGACAAGTCTGTAGTCAACAAAAAAATAAATTGGTAATGCAAACGGTATGAACTTATATGCAATTGGTTTCAAATAATAGCGTGACAATGATGTTTGTGAGAAATTCAAAATCGCAAAGAAAATATATTCACTTGACCTGGCATGATAACTGCATATATTTTCTATTAGTACCGTATGATCATCCAATCATGACCGCATTGCGACCATCTAAAAGGAATATAGTTATCTCCGCAGGACATGTTTCAATCGCTCCGCATTATTATCAGCCATTCCTTAATCTCTCCGCAATTATTCCCTAATTCGAGCACAATTAATCTTTGACCTGTCTGTGTGACGTCCTGATGAATGTTTGTGATGTACAGCAAAAAAAAATGACCGACAGAGCAGAAATTTTTGAGCATCAAGGCAAAAAAAGTGTCACTATCCATCACAAACGTGTCCAAACACGAAAGTGACATTTTACAAAGTTTCATATTTGTATTAAGGAATTGTTGATCTTAAATAGATCTTTATGCGGCTATACTTGAAAGAGGATTCTTTGCAGTCTGAGAAATGTCAAACCTTACAGACATGCAGAGCTGAGGACGAAATGAGCCGACTCTGACTTAAAAGGATAACAGTCTCTTTTTAATGCGCTATTAAGTGGTGAAATATCTTATTTGATTGAGTATCAATTATTTAGTAAATTTGACTTTCATCCTATGAAAACTAAAATCATACCTATTCAAAGGCCAATTGATAAGGAAAGGAGGGATAATAATCAAATGCCTTTATCGGAATGCCGGAGAATCTTGAACAGAAATGGCAATCAGTTTTCTGATGATGAGGTAATTGAGATCAGAGATTTTATTTCAAAGTTAGCTGATATTTTTATTAGTCATTATAGCCGTTTGGAGAACCAGTCAACCAAAATAATCAATCTGGAAGAAGCTAAAGAGTTACATTATGATGAGAGCAGTTATCTACGTGCGGGTTAGCACCGATGAGCAGGCTGAAAAAGGGTATAGCCTGAAGCACCAGGAAGAAAGATTACGCCAGTATTGTCAGCAGAACAATATTGAGATCGTAAACCTGTTTAAGGAAGATCATTCGGCAAAAACATTTGACAGGCCATCTTTTACTGAATTATTAAACTTCATAAAAAAGAATAAAGGAGCAGTTGATTTATTGCTGTTCTTGAAATGGGATAGATTCTCAAGAAACGCAGGTGATGCTTATGCTATGATTAATCAGTTAAGCAAGCTGAATGTAGAACCTCAGGCAATTGAGCAGCCACTTGACCTGAGCATTCCTGAGAATAAGATCATGCTGGCTTTTTATCTTGCTGCTCCTGAGGTAGAGAATGATCGCCGCTCACTAAATACAATTGCAGGAATGCGCAGAGCCATGAAAGAAGGAAGGCATTGTACCGCTGCACCTAAAGGGTACAAAAATGCCCGAAATGAGCAGAATAAACCTATAATTATTCCAGAAAAAGACGCTCATCACATCAGGTATGTTTTTGAAACAATGGCAACCGGGCTTTATCCGGTAGAAGAAGTGTCGAGAATGGCAAAAGCTAAAGGTTTCGACTGTAGCAAAAATCAGTTATGGCGCATTCTGCGCAACCCTTTTTATTATGGTAAAATTATCTTGCCAGCTTACAAGGACGAAGAAGCAGACTTGGTAAAAGGACAACACGAACCGCTTGTCTCTGAAGAATTATTTAATGTTGTGCAGGATGTATTAGATGGGCGAAAACGGAATCATCGCCGACACAATCAAAAAGAGGAACTTTCTTTAAGAGGGTTTTTGCAATGCAGGAAATGCGGTCGCAATTTATCTGGGAGTGCAAGCAAAGGGAATGGCGGAAGATATTTTTACTACCATTGCACCTGCGGTTGTAATGAGAGATTTAAGGCAGAAACTGCAAATCAAAAATTCGAAACGAGGTTAACGGAAATCAGTTATATGCAAGAAGCAATAGATTTATTTGTTTATGCCGTAAAGATTAAAACAAAATCTTCTACTGGTGAAAAACATAAAGCAACTAAAGAGATACAGCAGGATATTGACAAGAATTCAGCAAGAATTAAAGAAGCTCAGCGTATGCGGCTTGATAAGGAAATAGACATGAAAGAGTATTTAGAGATAAAGAATGTTTATGAGCCAATTATAAAAGGTTTGATGCAGCAACAAGTTGAATTGTCAGAATTAGATGATAAACTACCCAAATATGCAGAAGAAAATGGTGAACTGCTGAAACAATTTTCTAAATATTACAAAAGCCTCAACCCGAAAGGCAAGCAATTGTTCCTTGGTTCGGTGTTAGCTGAAAAATTGATTTTTGAAAATAATAACTTTCGAACCATCAAGCTGGAAAGAGTCATTGAGCGGATATCCTTTATCAACAAGGGTTTGCAGGAAAATAAAAATGGGACCTCTCAATTTTCAATTGAAAAGTCCCATCAGGTAGCCCGTACGGGATTCGAACCCGTATCACCACCGTGAAAGGGTGGTGTCCTAGCCCTTAGACGAACGGGCCGTTTTAAGGGACGGCAAAGATAGGTGGGTGAGGGTTTTCTGCCAAAATTTTTTACCGGCTTTGACATCTCCCTGTCAAAACGCTGAAAGGCCCGCCAGAACTATATTTCCCGGAAACGAACTGTCGTTGGTCATGGTATGACGTTATTAAAATCATACACACCCATTATTTGCAAAACACTAACTTAGCCTCGCATTTTAAAAAATAAATACTAAATATCATGAGTACAGTTAAAGTTGCCATCAATGGTTTCGGCCGTATCGGCCGCCTTGTTTATCGCCAGATATATAAAATGGAAGGTATTGATGTGGTGGCTATCAATGATCTGACCAGCCCTAAAGTGCTGGCTCATTTGCTGAAATATGACAGTGCACAAGGTCGTTTTGATGCAGAAGTAAAAGCCACCGAAGATGCAATCCTTGTCAACGGTGATGCAGTTAAAATATATGCACAAAAAAACCCGGCCGACATTCCCTGGAAAAGCCATGACGTGGATGTGGTGTTAGAGTGCACCGGTTTCTTCACCGACAAAGCCAAAGCAGAAGCTCACCTCGTTGCCGGCGCTAAAAGAGTGGTAATCTCAGCTCCCGCCACCGGTGATCTGAAAACGATCGTATTTAATGTGAACCATAGCATCCTGGATGGCAGCGAAACCATTATCAGTTGCGCTTCCTGCACCACCAACTGCCTGGCGCCGATGGCACAGGTACTGGATGAAAAATTTGGTATCGTGAATGGCCTGATGACCACGATCCATGCCTATACCAATGACCAGAACACACAGGACGCACCGCATCCGAAAGGCGATCTTCGCCGGGCCAGAGCTGCGGCACAGAATATTGTGCCTAACAGTACAGGTGCGGCTAAGGCTATCGGTTTAGTGCTCCCCAACCTGAAAGGCAAATTGGATGGCAGCGCCCAACGGGTGCCTACATTAACCGGTTCACTGACGGAAGTAACAGCGATCCTGAATAAGAAAACAACTGTGGAAGAACTGAATGCGGCCATGAAAGCAGCTGCCAATGAAAGCTTTGGTTATACCGAGGACGAAATTGTGAGCAGCGATATCATTGGCATCAGTTACGGATCATTGTTTGACGCTACCCAGACAAGGGTACAAACAGTGGGTGATGTTCAACTGGTGAGAACGGTAAGCTGGTACGATAACGAGATGAGCTATGTAAGCCAGCTGGTGCGTACCGTACATTTCTTTGCGAAACTGATCAGCAGGTAATTGAGATAAATTTATACCCGGGCAAAAGGAATTTCCTTTTTGCCCGGGTCTTTTCATACCGATTGGGTATTATTATGAAGATCAGGAATATTGACGGGCTCTCGGCTGACGATCTGCAACAGGAAGTGAACAGGGGCGCAAGATTTATTTATTATGCTTTCACTGTATCCTTACTGGTTATCACCTTTAAACGTACCTCTGGTGTTTATTTGGTCAGGGCACAGGAAAATGTGCTGAAAAAAGGAACTCCCTTTACGATTATCTCTCTTCTTTTTGGCTGGTGGGGTATTCCCTTTGGCCCCAAATACACACTGGAAAGCATCCGCACCAACCTGAAAGGGGGAAAAAACGTAACCGATGAAGTGATGGCTACTGTGGCCGGGTTCGTTTTGTTCAGGGAAACTGAGAACCGGAAAAAAGAGTTTATACAGTCTTAGTTTATTTAGCTAAAAATTATTTTATGTCTGCATTTTCCAACTACAATTTCGCCGGTCAGAAAGCGCTGATCCGGGTTGATTTTAATGTGCCGCTTGACAAACAAAGTTTTGCCATTACGGATGATACAAGAATGAGAGCTGCGGTGCCCACCATTAAGAAGATATTGAATGATGGCGGCAGTGTGATACTGATGAGCCACCTCGGACGCCCGAAAGATGGCCCCGAAGAAAAATCATCATTGAAGCATATCATCAGCCATTTAAGTGAATTGCTGGGAGGTGCTACCGTATTATTTGCCAATGATTGTATCGGGGAGCAGGCTTACCTGACTGCCTCTATGATGAAACCCGGCGAAGTACTGTTACTGGAGAATCTCCGTTTTTATAAAGAAGAAGAAAAAGGGGATATAAAATTTGCCGAAAAATTAGCAAAACTTGGGGATGTTTGGGTGAATGACGCCTTTGGTACGGCCCACCGGGCACATGCTTCCACAGCAGTTATTGCCCAGTTCTTCCCGGCAGAAAAAAGATTATTTGGTTTGCTGATGGAAGGCGAGGTGTCCAGTGCCGAAAAAGTATTGCACCAAGCAGAGAAACCATTTACAGCCATTATCGGGGGTGCCAAAGTATCCGACAAAATACTGATCATCGAAAACCTGCTGGAAAGAGCCACCGATATCATCATCGGCGGAGGTATGGCCTACACATTTATGAAAGCACAGGGAGGCACTATTGGTAATTCGTTATGTGAAGAAGACCGCCTGCAGACAGCTTTGGATATTCTTACAAAAGCAGAAGCAAAAGGGGTATGTATTCATCTTCCTTCTGATTCCGTGATCGCTGATAAATTTGCTGCGGATGCCCAAACATCCATGTCGCCCAGCAACCATATTCCTGACGGATGGATGGGGCTTGATATTGGCACCAACGCCTGTGAGCAATTTGCCAATGTGATCAAAAGAAGCAAAACAATTTTATGGAATGGGCCGATGGGGGTTTTTGAAATGGAAAAATTCCAGCACGGCACTAAGGTAATTGCTACTGCAGTGGCTGAAGCCACACAAACTGGCGCTTTCTCCTTGGTAGGAGGTGGTGATTCTGTTTCGTCCGTTAATCAATTTGGATTTGCAGATAAAGTAAGTTATGTGTCCACTGGCGGTGGCGCCATGCTGGAATACTTTGAAGGCAAGGTATTGCCGGGTATTGCAGCGGTAAAAGGGTAATGGTGCATTGAATGCCATTTTAGTGCCTGATTATTTATTTAAAACTTAGTTATGAAACCAGCCGGTAATCTGCTTGCTGTGGTATTGATACTGTCGGTTTTATCTGCCTGCCAGAAGGAAGTCAGCTTACAAAACCAGGGGAATAATGCCGGCGGAGGCGGTGGGAATACTTCCATTGAAGGTAACTACGACTATAAGGGCACTACGGCATCTACAAAAAGTACCGTGGTTACGGGTATAGGTACTGCCCAGGAAAAAGCAATAACTACCAGTACGTATACATCACTGAATAATACGGGCACCGTACAGATCACCAGTACTAAATTTATTTCCGGCAATATTGCTTACAGTATCAATTCTCTTGCTTTTGCAGAATTCTATCTTGGAGGTGTTTTAGTTGATACAATAAGTACTCCATTTGTTTTTGATCTTCCGGCAACAAGCGGTGCCAGTGATTACCGGAGAATCGGAACGGACTCTCTTTATTTTGATAATGGCTTTGCCAGTTCAGGCCCCACCGGCGGTACAGGTGGGGGTACAGCAGGGTCAATACCCTCAGGGGCAAAATTCAGGTGGTCGGGCGATACCCTTATTCTCAATATGAATTTTTCAATGAGCACAACCCAGGACATTGGCGGGATCATGGCGCAAATTACCAATGAGGGATCGCAAATAGTAAAACTGAAGAAAAGATAAGGAGACGGTTATTGCTGTTTTCCTATTTCAACAATACGGTCATTATTACCCCCGTTGCTGGTGCAGATATATACTTTGCCGGTACCGGAAATACAGAGGTCTCTCATCCTTCCATATTTACCGGTAAAGTATTCGGCTGTGGCTGTCACGGCGCTGAAGGAATTATCTAATTTCAGCTGGTAGATTCTTGCATCCTTCAGGGTGGCCAGCAGTAAGGAGTTTTTCCATTGTGGTATCAGGTCGTGGTTATAATAATCCAAGCCAGCGGTTGCAATGGTCGGAGTCCAGGCCTTAACGGGTTCTTTGACGTTGCTGGCTGTACAAAAACTCAGCTCAGCTGTTTCATTACAGAATCCCGCCACATTCGGCCAGCCATAATTTCTTCCTTTTTCAATGATGTTGACTTCATCATCATTGCCCGGGCCGTGTTCTGAAGCATATAAAATATTATTGGCAAACACCAGCCCCTGCGGATTACGGTGCCCGAATGACCAGTAAGGATTACCAGCAACGGGATTGTCAGCAGGGATGGAACCATCCAGATTCAGCCGCAGGATCTTTCCATTGGCGGATGAGGTGTTTTGGGGTAGTGCTGTATTGGAAGCATCCCCGGTTGTAACGAATAATTTATCACCAATAATTAATAAACGACTGCCGTTGTGAATAGAAGAGGCGGCAATATTTTCCAGCAAGGGAAAGGGGTTGCTAAGGGTGGTTCCGGTATAGGTAAACCGGACAATCTTTTCCCGGTAACCACCGCTGCTGTTATAGTTATAAACAACATACACATAGGGTGTGGCAGAAAAATTGGGATGCAGAGCCATTCCCAGCAATCCGCCTTCTCCGTTTGTTACAACTTCAGGTATCGTGAAAACAGTAGTAACAGTTCCTGTAGCGGGATTCACCCGGCTGATCCTGCCGCCTCGTTCTGTCATCCAGATATGATTGTCAGGGCCCCATAGAATTTCCCAGGGAAAATTTAACCCGGTTACGATTACTGAATCTTTAATTGTCGCCGGGTCTGCCGGAGCGACAACGTCATTGTTATCAGCAGATTTCTTACAATGTATAGCAACCGATAATGGGAGCAATAGTAATAACCAGGCGGAACGTTTGAGCTGATGCATAGGAGATGTGTTGCTGTAAGGAGGCGAAAATCATGCCGCAGCGGTGGTTTTAATCCGTTTACCGGTAACTGTACTTGCTATACCGAAAATTTACCCGGAGGAACTACCAAAAGTGGTAATTTTAAATATTAAAAACTAAGAATCATGAAAGGAACCCGTAACATCGCTTTAATTGCTATAGCTGCCATTATACTCATTTTTGGAGTATGGGGCTGCAGCACCTATAATGGATTGATTTCCGGAGAACAAAATGTAAAAAAATCCTGGAGTAATGTTGAAACGAATTACCAGCGGAGAACAGATTTGTACAGCAGTGTGATCAAAACGGTGGAAGCTTCAGCAAATTTTGAGAAATCCACGCTGAAAGAAGTAGTGGAAGCCAGGGCTAAAGCTACATCTGTCACAATTGATGTTAATGATCCCAAAACACTCGAAGCTTTTCAACAGGCACAGTCTGGTTTGCAGTCTTCTTTTGGAAGACTGATCGCTTCCTTTGAAGCCTATCCCGATCTGAAAACAACAAAAGCTTTCCAGGATTTTCAAACACAGATTGAAGGAACAGAAAACAGGATAAACGTTGCCCGCCAGGATTACAACAAAGCGGTAGAAACCTATAATCTTAAAGTAAAACGATTCCCCGGCAACATGCTGGCAGGTATGTTTGGTCATAGTGAAAAAGCATACTATGAAGCTGACAAAGGGTCTGAAAAAAATCCGGATATTAAATTTGATATTAAATAAGCACTGCTGATCTGATGTTCTCCTTTTTCAGAAAAAAAAGATCACTCTTCAGTGAGGAAGATACAAGGCTTATTGTAAAAGCCATTCGCCATGCAGAACAACGGACGAGTGGTGAAGTAAGAGTGTATGTGGAAAGCCGTTGCCGCTTCATGGACGCTATGGACAGGGCGGCCGAGATATTTTTCTCCCTGCAAATGGAAAAGACGGAACAACGAAATGCAGTACTGGTGTATGTGGCCCTGAAAGACCGCCAGCTGGCGGTCTTTGGAGATGAAGGGATTCATAAAAAAACAGGAACAGCGTACTGGAATAAAGTAGTTAGTGAAATGCTCGCCAGTTTTAATAAAAATAATTATGCAGAGGGTATCGGGAACTGTGTAATACAAATTGGAGAGGCTTTGGAGCAACATTTCCCTTTTGATAAAGAAACTGATAAAAATGAGCTGCCGGATACAATAGTTTTCGGAAGATGATTTACATGAAGAGGATCTTATTAATACTAGGGGTACTGTTATCTTTTTGTGCAGGCGCACAAATTGAAAAGGTAATTCCCGGAAGACCGAGTCCCCCTAAACTGGTGAATGACTTCACGAAGACGCTTACGGTAGAACAGGTTGCTGCATTAGAAAGCAAGCTTGTGGCCTTTGATGACAGCACTTCTAACCAGGTGGCCATTGTCCTGATTCCGACAACCGATGGCAATGCTATTGAAGATGTGGCGCTGCAATTAGGCAGGGAATGGGGCGTGGGTAATAAGGATCGTAATAATGGCGTTGTCGTGCTCGTTGCTAAAAGCGACAGGAAGACAACTATACAAGTGGGATATGGTCTTGAAGGGGTGATTACAGATGTTACCGCAAAAAGTATTATTGATCATGAGATCATCCCCAATTTCAGGCAGGATAATTATTATCGTGGCCTGGATGAGGCAGTAGATGCGCTGATAAAAGCAGCGGCAGGCGAATACAAAGCGCCGGAAGGGTATGGAAGTAAAAAGGGAGGGGGATTTAAGACATGGATGATCATTGCGATCGTTTTGTTCATTATACTATCCGGCATGTTTGGAGGAACCGGTGGGGGTACTTACGTATCAAGGGGAGGTTATCGCGGATGGGGTGGCGGCAGCTGGTCTGGCGGTGGTGGGGGATCATCAGGTGGTGGCTTCGGCGGATTTGGAGGTGGCAGTTTTGGCGGTGGTGGTGCCAGTGGTAGTTGGTAAAGATATAGTGCAATAAAAAATGCCGGTCAATTCAATTGACCGGCATTTTAGTTTCGTATACATTGTTTGTCAGAAGCCTTTCTTCTCAGCCTCCGGCAAAACTGATTTAATATAATTTACCTGCTCAGTCAGTGAAGCATCAGTTGCGTTTTCCTTTAATGCTTTGTCTTTTTTGGCAAGAATTCCTTTCAGGATCATTCCATTAATGAACGGGTCGGTCTGGTCTTTAAATGCAGCGGGAACAGCATCCCTGAATTTTACGATCTCGTCCACACCCCATTTGAATTTTTCTGTGTTCTTTACCACAGCGAGATAAGAACCGATATTGCCGAGAGCTTCAAATTTAGCTTGTCCCAAAGGCATTTTAGAAAAATCACCAATGATTTTATCGGCCATACTTTCATCGCCTGATTTAATGATTTGGGCAAGGATGGCGCTTTGCAAAGCTCCTTTGGCAGGCTGCTTAACCAGCTCCTTGGCGATAGTTAAGGCCGCACCTTCATCAGCTTCTGCTATCGCATTGAGCGCATTACCGGCTACGGAATAAGAGGAGTCGTTTACAGCCGCTTTGAACAGCGGAACATATTCAGCTTTTCCATATTCCCCCAGTTGGGCAATGGCGCCGGCTCTTACGGTGGCGTATTTATCATTTTTTGCCAGGTCCAGTAAAACCGGCTCAACAGCGGATTTTACGTTCTCTTTCTTCAGATTTATTTTGCTGATCGCAAAATTTCTAAGTCCCTGGTATTTATCCTTCAATGCTGTTTTCAGTAACTCCACTGCTTTCGGATCGTCTAATTTTTTAGAAGCAAAATCAATCGCTTCTCTTCTGTCCACATAATTGCCGGCATACGTGTACTGGTGAATATAGTTTTCAAGTGTTTTATTATCCTTTTTAACCCACAGCATCACTTTATCAGCATCCACGTTTACCAGGTCCGGACGTTTTGTGTAACTGAAGCTGAACGTATCAGCGGCATTATTAGCCCAAACGTTGTAACGAGCTTTGTCAGGTCCTTCATATACATCTATTGCAAAAGGCAGTTTGAATAATTTTCCTGTTTTCTGGGTTTGCTTCACAATCACATTTACTTTCCCGGCTGCATCATCATATACATAATCAATCTCCACGCTGGGGTGTCCGCTGCCAAAATACCATTGGTTGAAGAACCAGTTCAGGTCACGGCCGGTCACTTCTTCAAAAGCTAAACGCAATTGGTGTGCTTCTGCCGATTTGAATTTATTGGTCGTTAAATAATTATTGAGTGATTTGGCAAAAGCTTCTTCGCCCACGAAATTGCGAAGCATATTGAGGATACGTCCGCCTTTCTGGTAGCTTACCGCATCAAACATGTCTTCTTTATCACGGTAGTGAAAACGAACCAGGTCCTTATTCTGGCTGTTGCTCATCAGGTAGCCCTGCATGCCCTGGTAATTTTCGGCATCGCCGGCGTCTTTACCATACTTATATTCATCCCATAAGGTCTGGCTGTAATCAGCAAATGATTCGTTCACCGTCAGGTTACTCCAGCTTTCTGCTGTTACATAATCACCAAACCACTGGTGAAACAATTCATGTGCAATCGTGCTTTCCCAGCCGTTACCATCCACTAATTCCCTTGCATCCTGTTGTGCATTTTCCTGGTGAATAGTTGCTGTGGTATTTTCCATAGCACCGGCAACATAATCACGGCCGGTTATCTGGGAGTATTTTACCCAGGGGAATTCAACTCCCGTCAGCTTTGAAAAAAATGTCAGCATTTCAGGGGTGTTGCCAAAGATTTTTTTGGCAACAGAAGCATATTCCTTCTCTACGTAATAATTAACCTCTTTTCCTTTCCATTGATCCTTAATGACGGCATATTCCCCAACACCTAAGAAAAAGAGATAGGGTGCATGGGGAAGGTCCATTTTCCAATAGTCGGTCCGGGTGCCATCCGCATTTTTCTTTTGCGATATCAATTTACCGTTACTCAGCGTTACATACTTGTTGTCAACTGTAACTGTAAGCTCTTCTGTTGTTTTTTGATTGGTTTTATCAATGGTCGGGAACCATGCGGAACTGGACTCTGTCTCACCCTGTGTCCATATCTGTGTCGGCTTGTCTTTTTCCTCGCCTTTTGGATTTATGAAATACATTCCTTTTATACCCAGCATCTGGTCCTTTGCATACTTTTCTTCAAATTCATCGGGCTTTGCAGTATAATCAATATAGATCGTATAGCTTTCATTTGCCTTGTATGCCCTGTCAAGTTTAATGCGAAGCTGCCAGTCATCGTAGCTGTATTTCAAAGGAATTTGCTGTGTGCCTTTCAGCAAAGCGATTTTTTTAAACTCCATCCCTTTTGCGTCCAGCGTCAGCGTATCCGTCGTATAAAAATGTGGCTTTAGGGTGATCCATGCTTTACCATAGAGGTAAGATTTACTGAAATCAGGTTTTACTTCCAGTTTGGTATGCACCAGGTCATTGATCCGGGTGGCCGTTTCCCGGTACTCTTTTTTCCACGATGTATCCTGGGCAGGAGCTCCCGGTTGAGCATAGACGGGGTGAACGGATGCAACCAATACAAAACATAACAACAGTTTTCTCATATTAAATATTTAAGTGGGGCAAATTTAGGCAAGCTGAAAGAATTAAGACCGGCCAAAAGGATGGGAGGTTATTCTATTTAACAAGTTGTTGAAGCCATGCTGAACAGGATAGTGGTATTTGGTTTAAATTTGTTGAACCACCCAATACCGGAAAAATGAACAAATTATTGCTGTCCCTTTTCTTTTTCGGCATTATTCTTACTGCTGCCTCCCAGAGAGTCTACTTTGTCTATCTCCAGTCTGAGCAGGAGCAGCCTTTCTTTATAAAAATGGACGAAAAGACGCACAGTTCTTCGGCTTCCGGTTACCTCATTCTTTCAAAACTGAAGGATAGCAGTTACAATATTACTCTTGGGTTCCCGCAAAATAAATGGCCCGAACAGCGGTTTTCTATTGATATAAAGGCAAGAGATCATGGATTTTTAGTAAAGAATTTCGGGGACAAAGGCTGGGGTTTATTTGATATGCAATCACTGGCTGTTCAGATGTCGCTGACAACGGCTAATAAAGAGACCGGTAATACAGTAAGGAAACCTGTATCAGCATTTACAGATATACTTGCAAAAGCGGCGGATGATTCTACATTGAGAGAAAGACCTGTCGTGGTCAAGGCAGAGGAGAAGAAGCCTGAAATAAAAGTTAATGAGGCTGCAAAGAAAGAGGAAATGAAGCCGGCGGCAGTTACCCCCGGCGGCTTAAAAACTGAAGAGAATAAACCCGAAATAAAAACGGAAGAATTTGCGAAAAAGGAAGAACCGAAGCCTGTAGTTGCCGATACTGTTATGGCAACAATAAAAGATACAAAGGCTGAAGTTACAACCGGGCCGGTCACAATTAAGCCGGCTGTAACAGAAGAAAAGGCGGGTGTTAAAACAGAAGAACCAAAACCTGAGACTATTAGGGAAAAGCAGGCTGATCCGCTGGCAGAAAATCTTCAGGTAACAGAAGAGCTGTATAAAAGGTCTGTAGTGATAAGAAAAGGGGAGAGTTCAACAACAGAAGGCTTTGGGCTGACATTTATTGATGAGTTTGGAAACGGGTTAAAGGATACGATCCGAATTCTGATTCCTAACCCGAAGCCGGTGGCCAGTCTGGTAAAGACCGAACCGAGGCAGGAAAAGAAATTTCTTGACATTACAAGCGATACCAGTGTGGTAAACAGGGAAGCTAAACAACCTTTGAAAGACCAGGTAAAGGAAGAAGGAATTGCAATCCCCAATAGTCAGGCGGCTGTTAGTGCAGAAAAAGGACCGGAAGCTTCTGCCTGTAAAGAAGTGGCGGCAGAGACAGACTTTCTAAAGCTCCGGAAAAACATGGCATCTGCTGAAACCGACGATGATATGATATACGAGGCAAAAAAATACTTTAAGAATAAGTGCTTTGCGACCAGCCAGATTAAGAACCTCAGTACTTTATTCCTGAATGAGGAGGGTAAATATAAATTTTTCGACCTGGCGTATCAATATGCTTCTGATCCTGCCAATTTCAAATCACTTCAGTCAGAATTAAAGGACGGATATTATATCAACCGGTTCAAAGCCATGTTGCGCAATTAATTACTATCATGCCCCGGTATTTTTTAGAACTGTCATATAAGGGTACTGCCTACAGCGGGTTTCAAACCCAGGACAATGCAAATACCATACAGGCTGAAATAGAAAAGGCCTTTACAATATTGCAAAAAGATAAAGTATCATTCACCGGCTCATCGCGGACAGATGCAGGGGTTCATGCACAACAGAATTTTTTTCACTTTGATTATGATGGAATAATTCATCCGCAGTTTCTTTATAAAGTCAATGCAATTCTGCCTGAAGATATTGTTGTGCAGGGGGTAAAGCCTGTGAAGGATGATGCTCATTGCCGGTTTGATGCGATAAGCCGGGAATACAAGTATTTTATTTATCGCAAAAAGAATCCTTTCCTGCAGGACAGGGCATTTTTTTACCCGTATAAGCTGGATACAGAAAAACTTCAGCAGGCATCGGTGATAATAAAGGAATACAATGATTTTACTTCTTTTTCTAAGCGGAATACACAGGTTAAGACATTCAGGTGTGAAATCTTGGAAAGCCAATGGATACAGGACGATGAATGCCTCGTTTACAATGTGAAGGGAAACCGGTTTTTGCGGGGGATGGTGCGGGCTTTGACAGCCACCATGCTAAAAGTGGGAAGGGGAAAGCTGAGCTTAGATGAATTCCGGGCTATTATAGAGGCAAAAGACTGTACCAGGGCGAGTTTTGCTGTACCGGCGCATGGTCTTTTCCTGGTATCTGTGAACTACCCGCAGAATCCTGGCTGATTTTAATAAAAAAATCCTTTCTGAAACCCTTGCTGAGAGCCGTTTTTGCTGATTTCATTGTTTTTATTTGCAAAAAAGTTTTGGCAGGAAATCATTCACCCTTATCTTTGCACCCCGCTTGAAAAACGGGTAGTTCTCTGAAGATTGTGAATTGACACTGAAGCAAATAGCAGGAAAAATAAGTGAGAAAAAGTTGGCAGATAAGTTACACATCCTTACCTTTGCAACCCGATTTAAAACGGCAGCTCTTCGAGGTAATGTGAATACGGTGTGAGACAAATGTGAACAAAACCGGAATATAAAATTTGCTGGTAAGATTTGAACTTGTAACTTTGCCGTCCGCCTCAAAAAAAGGGGGCGCAGTTCTTCACAAAACGATTTGATTTTCACTCCAAAATGATCAACATTTTTTGAAAAATAAATGCTGAAAAATTTGGTAGAAATAA
The DNA here is from genome assembly GCA_002400415.1 of Chitinophagaceae bacterium UBA4411. Lineage (GTDB taxonomy): Bacteria > Bacteroidota > Bacteroidia > Chitinophagales > Chitinophagaceae > CADEDV01. The sequence goes on along the minus strand of DGQP01000001.1, from coordinate 406,181 downwards.
AACGGCCCTTACCTTTGCACTCCCGTTCAAAAAACGGGTGGCTGGTAAAGCCAAAAGATCTTTGAAAGTTGGGAAACAATAGCACTTTAATCAGATAGCCTCTGATTAAAATTGATAGGTAAGTCAAGCGAATAACATTCGATTTGACACGTTAATTTTCTCTTGAGAATTTTATACTGTCAGTATCAAACTTCATTTACAATGGAGAGTTTGATCCTGGCTCAGGATGAACGCTAGCGGCAGGCTTAATACATGCAAGTCGAGGGGCAGCATGACTGTAGCAATACAGTTGATGGCGACCGGCAAACGGGTGCGGAACACGTACAGAACCTTCCTTCGAGCGGGGAATAGCCCAGAGAAATTTGGATTAATACCCCATAGCATATTGAAAAGGCATCTTTTTAATATTAAAGATTTATCACTTGAAGATGGCTGTGCGGCTGATTAGGTAGTTGGCGGGGTAACGGCCCACCAAGCCTGCGATCAGTAACTGGTGTGAGAGCACGACCAGTCACACGGGCACTGAGACACGGGCCCGACTCCTACGGGAGGCAGCAGTAAGGAATATTGGTCAATGGACGAAAGTCTGAACCAGCCATGCCGCGTGGAGGATGAAGGTCCTCTGGATTGTAAACTTCTTTTATATGGGACGAAAAAAGGCTTTTCTAAGCCGCCTGACGGTACCATATGAATAAGCACCGGCTAACTCCGTGCCAGCAGCCGCGGTAATACGGAGGGTGCAAGCGTTATCCGGATTCACTGGGTTTAAAGGGTGCGTAGGTGGGTTGGTAAGTCAGTGGTGAAATCTCCGGGCTTAACTCGGAAACTGCCATTGATACTATCAGTCTTGAATATTGTGGAGGTTAGCGGAATATGTCATGTAGCGGTGAAATGCTTAGATATGACATAGAACACCAATTGCGAAGGCAGCTGGCTACACATATATTGACACTGAGGCACGAAAGCGTGGGGATCAAACAGGATTAGATACCCTGGTAGTCCACGCCCTAAACTATGGATACTCGACATACGCGATAAACTGTGTGTGTCTGAGCGAAAGCATTAAGTATCCCACCTGGGAAGTACGATCGCAAGATTGAAACTCAAAGGAATTGGCGGGGGTCCGCACAAGCGGTGGAGCATGTGGTTTAATTCGATGATACGCGAGGAACCTTACCTGGGCTAGAATGCTGGGAGACCGTGGGTGAAAGCTCACTTTGTAGCAATACACTGCCAGTAAGGTGCTGCATGGCTGTCGTCAGCTCGTGCCGTGAGGTGTTGGGTTAAGTCCCGCAACGAGCGCAACCCCCATCACTAGTTGCCATCAGGTAACGCTGGGAACTCTAGTGAAACTGCCGTCGTAAGACGTGAGGAAGGAGGGGATGATGTCAAGTCATCATGGCCTTTATGCCCAGGGCTACACACGTGCTACAATGGGGTGGACAAAGGGCTGCAACACAGTGATGTGAAGCTAATCCCAAAAACCACTTCTCAGTTCAGATTGGAGTCTGCAACTCGACTCCATGAAGCTGGAATCGCTAGTAATCGTAGATCAGCAATGCTACGGTGAATACGTTCCCGGACCTTGCACACACCGCCCGTCAAGCCATGGAAGCCGGGTGTACCTAAAGTCGGTAACCGTAAGGAGCCGCCTAGGGTAAAACTGGTGACTGGGGCTAAGTCGTAACAAGGTAGCCGTATCGGAAGGTGCGGCTGGAATACCTCCTTTTTAGAGCAAGCACTTACTTGCTATTGTTTCCCACAACTTTCATTGCCTGCCTGTCGATAGACTGGCTAGTTCTTTTAAAAAGTAACCCGATAACACGGGGGCTACAAACACAGATCCGTAGCTCAGCCTGGTTAGAGCACTACACTGATAATGTAGGGGTCAGCAGTTCAAATCTGCTCGGGTCTACTCATTTAACCTGGGGGGTTAGCTCAGTTGGCTAGAGCATCTGCCTTGCACGCAGAGGGTCATCGGTTCGACTCCGATATCCTCCACAACCTGAGTCTAAGTTCTTTTATTAATGATGTGATTCGTAAAGGCGAATCAATTGGTTCAAGTCCAACACATCTGCAGGTCACGAAAGTGATAAGCTCTTTGACATATTGGAAAAAAATGTTAGATAAGTATCTGACAACACGATCACAATTTTGAAATATCACACCATTAATGGTTGGTCTGAAGAAATGTGGTCGGGTAACAACTACAAGAATAACAAATTCTAGTTTCTAATTTTTTTAAAGCAACTAAGGGCGCATGGTGGATGCCTTGGGTCTGAGAGGCGAAGAAGGACGTGGTAAGCTGCGATAAGCCAGGGGGAGCTGCACACAAGCATTATATCCCTGGATCTCCGAATGGGTCAACCCACTATACTGAAGGTATAGTACTCGAAAGAGAGCCAACCCCGAGAACTGAAACATCTAAGTACCGGGAGGAAAAGAAAACAATAGTGATTCCCTGAGTAGTGGCGAGCGAAATGGGAATAGCCTAAACTTAAGCGGCGTGCCGCTTGAGGGTTGTAGGACCGCATTTAGAAATCATCATCAAGTAAAATCATCTGGAAAGTTGAGCCATAGAGGGTGATAGCCCCGTAAACGGAAATTGATGAGGACGAGCGGTATCCTGAGTAAGGCGGGACCGGAGGAATCCTGCCTGAATCTGCCAGCACCATCTGGTAAGGCTAAATACTCCTCAGACACCGATAGTGAACCAGTACCGTAAGGGAAAGGTGAAAAGCACCCTAAACAAGGGAGTGAAATAGTACCTGAAACCGTGCGCCTACAAGCGGTCGGAGCTTCGCAAGAAGTGACGGCGTGCCTTTTGCATAATGAGCCTACGAGTTGCTCCTCACTGGCGAGGTTAAGTTCGAAATTAACGGAGCCGTAGCGAAAGCGAGTCCAAACAGGGCGCTTAGTCAGTGGGGGCAGACGCGAAACTTTGTGATCTATCCATGGGCAGGTTGAAGGTTAGGTAAAACTAACTGGAGGACCGAACCCGTTAACGTTGAAAAGTTCTGGGATGACCTGTGGATAGGGGTGAAAGGCCAATCAAACTGAGAGATAGCTCGTTCTCCCCGAAATGTTTTTAGGAACAGCCTCGGATTATGAAGTCTGTTAGAGGTAGAGCTACTGATTGGGCTAGGGGGCTTCACCGCCTACCAAACCCTGACAAACTCCGAATGCTAACAGATATCTCCGGGAGTGAGGCTGCGGGTGCTAAGATCCGTGGCCGAGAGGGAAATAACCCAGAATAGCAGCTAAGGTCCCTAATAAGTAGTTAAGTTGATCAAACGAGGTGAGACTTCTATAACAGCCAGGATGTTTGCTTGGAAGCAGCAATTCATTTAAAGAGTGCGTAACAGCTCACTGGTCGAGAGGTCTTGCACGGAAAATAATCGGGCATCAAACTACTAACCGAAGCTCTATGATCGCCGCTAAGCGGATGATCGGTAGGGGAGCATTCAAACTGCATCGAAGGTGTACGGCGACGTATGCTGGAGCGGTTTGAAAAGAAAATGTAGGCATAAGTAACGATAAATAAGGTGAAAAACCTTATCGCCGAAAGTCTAAGGGTTCCTGATCAACGTTAATCGGATCAGGGTTAGCCCGGTCCTTAGCCAAACCCGAAAGGGGTAGGTGATGGAAAGCAGGTTAATATTCCTGCGCCTGCTATACACTAAAAGTGACGGAGAATGCTAGGTACATAAGCAGACGGAATTGCTGAGTGGATCCTTCGGGTGAAGCGTAGTACTAAAAGTTCTTCCAAGAAAAGCGAGTATAGCAGCCGGTACCGCAAACCGACACAGGTAGACGGGATGAATATTCTAAGGCGCTCGGGTGAGCCGTGGAGAAGGAACTAGGCAAATTGACGCTGTAACTTCGGGATAAAGCGTACCTACTTCGGTAGGTCTCAGTAAAATGGTTCAACCAACTGTTTAACAAAAACACAGGGCCCTGCAAAATCGAAAGATGACGTATAGAGCCTGATACCTGCCCGGTGCTGGAAGGTTAAGGAAGGATGTTCGGCGCAAGCCAAAGCTTCTGACTGAAGCCCCAGTAAACGGCGGCCGTAACTATAACGGTCCTAAGGTAGCGAAATTCCTTGTCGGGTAAGTTCCGACCTGCACGAATGGTCTAATGAGTTGAACACTGTCTCCTCCACGAGCCCGGTGAAATTGTAGTATCGGTGAAGATGCCGGTTACCCGCCACGGGACGGAAAGACCCCGTGAACCTTCACTACAACTTTGCATTGATTTTGAATTACGGATGTGTAGAATAGTTGGGACGCTTTGAAGCATTGCCGCCAGGTAGTGTGGAGCGGTCGTTGAAATACCAACCTTCTTTGATTTAGAGTCTAATCCCTTGCGGGAAACAGTGCATGGTGGGTAGTTTGACTGGGGTGGTCGCCTCCTAAAGAGTAACGGAGGCTTGCAAAGGTACCCTCAGTACGGTTGGTAATCGTACGAAGAGCGCATTAGTATAAGGGTGCTTGACTGTGAGGCACACAAGCCGAGCAGGGACGAAAGTCGGCTAAAGTGATCCGGCGGTTCTGTATGGAAGGGCCGTCGCTCAAAGGATAAAAGGTACTCCGGGGATAACAGGCTGATCTCCCCCAAGAGCTCATATCGACGGGGAGGTTTGGCACCTCGATGTCGGTTCGTCACATCCTGGGGCTGGAGAAGGTCCCAAGGGTTCGGCTGTTCGCCGATTAAAGTGGCACGTGAACTGGGTTCAGAACGTCGCAAGACAGTTCGGTCCCTATCTGTGGTGGGCGCAAGTAAATTGAGAGGACATGACCTTAGTACGAGAGGACCGGGTCGTACGTACCGCTGGTGTATCAGTTGTGCCGCCAGGTGCAATGCTGAGTAGCTATGTACGGACAGGATAAACGCTGAAAGCATCTAAGCGTGAAACCTTCCTCAAGATGAGTTTACTTTTAAGGGCCGTCAGAGACTATGACGTTGATAGGCTACAGGTGTAAAGTTGGTAACAGCAAAGCCGAGTAGTACTAATTGCCCGTACGCTTTAATTTTTTTTAATTAGATACTATCTAACATTTCCAATATGACTTTATTAAAGTTGACACATTAACATGTTAGCAGGTTGAAAAGGTCTTCCTCTTAACCAGATACAGTTAATCAGTTAACTCAATGACTTATGGTGGTTTTGCCGAGGGTGTTCACCTCTTCCCATACCGAACAGAGAAGTTAAGTCCCTCATGGCCGATGGTACTGCACCACAATGCGGGAGAGTAGGTAGCTGCCATATTTATTAAAAGCCTTTCAGTTTTACTGAGAGGCTTTTTTGTTTTATTGCCTTTTTCTTTAACCTTTGTCCGCTATACATGTCCCGTAACGAACGCATCATACTGATTCTGCTGGCCTCACTCAATTTTACGCATATCCTCGACTTTATGATCATGATGCCACTTGGAAATTACCTGATCGAAAATTTCGGGATCAGCACATTACAATTCAGCATCCTTGTCGGCGCTTATTCAATAGCTGCCTTTTTTTCCGGGCTGGCCATTGCCCTGTTTACAGATAAGTTTGACAGGAAAAAAACACTTTTACTGGCCTATGTTGGTTTTGTGCTCGGTACCATAGCTTGTGGTCTTGCCGGCTCTTATGGCTTTTTGCTTGCGGCCAGGATCGTGGCAGGACTTTTTGGAGGGGTGATAGGAGCCCAGGTATTGGCAATCGTTGCTGATATGTTTGTTTATGAACGGAGAGGCCGGGCGATGGGGATTGTAATGGGAGGCTTTGCCGGCGCTTCAATCATTGGGGTTCCTCTTGCGCTCAAGTTGACAAATATCTTTCAAAAGGACTGGCATACCCCCTTTTGGATGATCGGGGGACTGGGTATTTTATTTATACCGCTAATAACCAGGATCATTCCGGGTATGACAAGTCATATTAAGAAAGCAGATGGGAAGGAATCATCTTTTCATGCATTGATAACGGTGTGTAAAGTGCCTGCACAAAGGTCGGCCCTCATATTCTCGGGGTTATTAATGATGGGCCATTTTCTTATTATCCCTTTTATCAATCCCTATCTTGAATTCAATAAAGGATTTTCAACTGATCAGACTCCCTGGATTTATCTTACAGGCGGAATAGCCTCAATGTTTGCTGCCATTTATCTGGGTAAGATGGCGGATAAGAAAGGAAAACTGGCTGTATTTTCTGTTTCTGTTTTTCTTTCCCTGTTTATGGTGATCCTTATTACACGGATGCCGAATGTCCCATTTGGTATTGTTCTTCTTTTCTTCGCAACCTGGTTTGTGGTAGCAACCGGTCGTATCGTAACAGCACAGGCTATGATCAGCGAAGTGGTGACACCATCGCAAAGAGGGAGTTTTATGAGTGTAAATGGCAGTATACAGCAATTGGGCAGCGGGGTGGCCGCATTATGTGCCGGAGCCATTGTTTATACCGATAAAGCCGGCAAAATTCACCACTATGATTGGGTGGGCTATTTCAGCATTCTTGTATTGCTGGTAAGCCTTCTGTTTGGCCGGGTTATATTCAAAAAAATGGATTCAGAAGGATCTGCCTGATCATTTACCTGACCACACGAAAAACAGGGTATCTCATATGGGAAGGTTCATACCAGGGTGAATTTTGATACACAAAATTTAACTGGGCTCTCCCGTCTTTTGCAAATGCGGTGTCTGCTGTTCTTTTTTGTTCCAGTTTCAGCCTGAGTTCAGGACTTGATTTAAGATAATCTGCTGCAATATCTTCAAATGCATAAGCAGAGTATCCTTCTTTTTGGCCCAGTATAGCATCAAAGTAATTCCAGGCAAAATACGAGTCTTCTCCCTGCGGCTCCAGTGTTTCAATTAAAAAACGGTTTGCCACCTGGTTAAGCGGGATATACCAGTCTCCTTTTTTGAAAAGTATTTTTTGCATGCTGCTGCTTGTCTTTACATCGGTATTGGGGTGGTGCATTTCATACTGCCGCGGTAATGTCTTATAGTCTTCTATCTTATATACTTCTACTTCAATGAGCGAATCTTTTTTCAGCTGACTCATCTGAACTTTATTTAGTTTCAGCAACTCAATAACTTTCCACCATCCCTGCGGAACAATATATGCTTTTGGCTTTTGGATCACTGCTTTCACCGGGAAGTAATTAAAGATCGGGATCATTTTTTCAAAAGGTTTATTCCTGTCGTAGTATAACCTTGGTAAGCCAGAAACTTCGCTGGGCTTCCGGCCGGATTCAAATCCTTTGTACAATACTTCTTTGAATTTTGACCGGTCCAATGACCAGTTAACAGGAAATTCGGGCTGTGTTTTGGTGGCACTCTTTGTTATGTCCCGCAGACTTTTTATCCTGTCACTATGGGTACTGGTGAATTCAATGAAGCTTTTCATTAATTCATAAGTTGCCATAACCCGTTTGTCATAGGCCTTCAGCATATGCGTTTCCGGTACAAAAGAGAAGGTATGCCAGAGTGCGGCATAACCGCTGGCATATCGGGGACTATCCCAATATTCCGGCCAGCCGTTTTCAGGTTTGTCTCCAAAAGAATTAACGTAAGGGATCAGGTCATATCCCTTTTTTTTCATGGAAGAATACAGCGCCGGTTCAAATTCTTTTTCCAGGTAATCACCCATTACGCCGCCTAATTTATTATGCTGCGTGGTCAGCAGGGTCATCACATGCTGGTAATCGGCGCCATTACTTACATGATTGTCCACGAAAACATCCGGATCGGTTAAGTGAAATATTTCAGTGAAAGCCCGGGCATCTTTTGAATCGCATTTGATGAAATCCCGGTTAAGGTCAAGATTCTGTGAGTTGCCACGGAAGCCAAACTCTTCAGGGCCATTTTGGTCAACGCGATAATTATTGCTCCTGTTGAGGCAACCGCCGATATTATAAACGGGAATAAAAGCCAGTACAACATTATCAGCGATTTTATATTTATTCGCAACAATATCTCTTACCAGTAACATACTGGCGTCAATACCATCGGGTTCGCCGGGATGAATACCGTTATTAATAAGAATGACCCGTTTATTGTTCCTGCGGATATTATCAAAATTAAAATCGCCTTTATCAGATACCACCACAAGATGCAGCGGGTAACCGGCATCTGTCATTCCCATGGTCAGCATTTTCACTTTACCGGACTGCTGATCCAGTTTTTGCCACCAGTCAATGATCTCAAAATAAGTGGGAGTTTCCTTGCCACTTGAACGCTCAAAGCGGGTTGAAAGGTTTTGTGTATTGGAAGTAAGCGAAACAAACAGAAGAAGTGAGGCAATTAGTTTTCTCATAATAGATGATTGAGATAATGGACTGGTTAATTTTCACCAGTACGGTAAAAATAAAAAGGCATCCTCATTAAAGGATGCCTTTCGGATAATTTATAATAGAACTTATTTAGCTGCTGCAGCTGCGTTAGCTTTTTTTGCCAATTTACTCTTCAGGTTAGAAGCTTTGTTCTTATGGATAACGCCACGTTTGGCTAATTTGTCGATCATACCGGCAACTTCAGGGAATTTCTCCGCCATTTCCTTTCCTTTTGCTGCTTTCAGGTCACGGATGGCATTACGGGTGGTTTTGCCATTGTATTTGTTTCTTTCCCGGCGTTTAGCAGCCTGACGTACATCTTTTTTTGTTGCCTTGTGATTAGCCATCTATATCAATTTTAAGGACGGCAAAGGTAAGGCTGGGTGCCCTATTCACCAAATTTCAGGGAGGTTAATTCCAAAAAAGCCGGATCACTGACCGGGGCCTGTAAAGTGTTGCAAGTGATAATACCCAAAGATATACCCCTGGCCCATAAGGCTTTCTAAAACCCTCATACTGAGCCCGGATTTTCGTTTTTTTCAGCGATATTTGTGCCCCTGATTTCACCAACTTCCTAATCCCCGTTTTCATGAAGGATTTCTCCTATATCACTAATTCCCATCCCGGTTTTATTGAAAACCTGTACCAGGATTTTGTAAAAGACCCCAACAGCATTGACCCGGAACTGAAGAAATTTTTTGAAGGATTTGATTATGCAATGGGTGGCAGTACTGTAAAGCATGAACCGAATGGTGCCGTGCAGGTAGCCGGCACGGCAAATGTTACTACTGGTGATGGTATTGACTGGAGAAAAGAGCTGGGTGTTTACCGGATGATTCTTGGGTACAGGAATAAAGGACACCTGATTGCCAAGACAAACCCGATACGTGAAAGAAGGGACAGGGATGCTAACCTGAACCTGGCTTTTTTTGGGTTGGAGGAAGCTGATCTGAATAAAACATTTTATGTGGGGGAAAGACTGGGGCTCGGGGCAACAAGCCTTCAAACGATTTTAAACCATCTGCAAACAGTTTATGCCAGCCATGTTGGTATAGAATTCAAATATATCAGTAACCAGCAAAAGGTAAACTGGCTGACGGAGGAAATGGAAAAGAAGTTTTCTGCTCCTTTATCATTGGTCAAACGAAAAAGAATACTGGAGAAGCTGAACCAGGGGGTGATGTTTGAAAAATTCCTGCACACCAAGTACGTCGGGCAAAAGCGATTCTCCTTAGAAGGCGGTGAAACCACGATAGCAGCCCTGGATGCCATCATCAATACAGCTGCAGATAACGAAGTAAACGAAGTGGTGATTGGTATGGCCCATCGCGGAAGGCTGAATGTACTGGCCAATATCATGGGTAAAACCTATGAACAGATTTTCAGCGAGTTTGAAGGAACCGCCAAGCGGGATCAGACCATGGGAAGCGGTGACGTAAAATATCATATGGGTTACGGCAGTGAACTGCAAACCATGAATGATAAAACGATCCACCTGAAGCTGATGCCCAACCCTTCACACCTGGAAGCCGTGAACCCGGTGGTGGTTGGTTTTGCGAGGGCAAAGGCGGATGTGTTGTATAAAAGTGATTTTGATAAAATACTCCCGATACTGATCCATGGCGATGCTTCGGTAGCCGGCCAGGGAATTGTATATGAAGTGCTGCAGATGAGTGAACTGGATGGTTACTATACCGGTGGCACTATTCATTTTGTGATCAATAACCAGATCGGGTTTACCACGGACTTTGATGATGCAAGAAGTTCTGACTATTGTACTTCTTTAGCAGCGGCTATCCAGGCGCCGGTATTTCATGTCAATGGTGACGATCCCGAAGCCGTGGTGAAATGCGCGGAGATTGCCACCCGGTACCGCCAGGAATTTAACAGTGATGTGTTTATTGATATGGTGTGTTACCGCCGCCACGGGCATAATGAAGGTGATGATCCAAAGTTTACGCAGCCACATTTGTATGCGCTGATCGATAAACATCCGAACCCGAGGGAAGTGTATGTAAAATACTTGCTGGAAAACGGGGAACCGGATGCACAGGAGCTGGCCAAGGAAATGGAAAAGAAATTCTGGGCCGATTTACAGGAACGCCTGGATGAAGTGAAACAAAACCCATTACCCTATCATTACCAGCAACCGGAATTATGGTGGAAGAGTTTGCGTCATGCGACAGAAGGAGATTTTGATCAATCGCCGGTAACTGCAATTACAGAGGCCAATTTCAAAAAAGTATTCAATGCCATGATGCAATGGCCCGGGGATTTCAAGCCATTGCGGAAAGTGGAAAAGATATTACAGGATAAAATAAAATTATTCGAGACAGAAAATAAAGTGGATTGGGCTACAGGTGAATTATTGGCCTATGGCAGTTTATTGCAGGAAGGCAAAGATGTACGCATGAGCGGACAGGATGTTCGCCGCGGCACTTTCTCCCACCGGCATGCTGTATTGAGAGATGAGAATACTGATAAACCCTATAACCGGTTAGATAATATCCCTGATGCGACCGGGAAGTTCCGTATCTATAATTCCTTACTGAGTGAATACGGGGTGCTGGGTTTTGAATATGGTTATTCATTAGCCAATCCATTGGCACTGACATTATGGGAAGCGCAGTTTGGTGATTTTGTAAACGGCGCACAAACCATGATCGACCAGTTTATTTCTGCCGGCGAGCAGAAATGGAACAGGATGTCGGGAGTAACAATGCTGTTGCCCCATGGATATGAAGGGCAGGGCCCAGAGCACAGCAGCGCCAGGATGGAACGTTTCCTGCAGCAGTGTGCTGAGCTGAATATGGTGATCACCAATATTACAACAGCTGCTAATTTCTTCCATGCATTAAGGAGACAGCTTGCATGGCCCTTCCGGAAACCATTGATCAATTTTTCACCAAAGGCTAACCTGCGTCATGTGGGAGCTTATTCAAGAATTGAAGAATTTACAACAGGAGGTTTCAAAGAAGTGATTGATGATGCTGTTGCTGATGCGGCGAAGATCAGTAAAGTGTTATTCTGTAGTGGTAAAATCTATTTTGACATGGCGGAACGTCAGCAAAAAGAAGGAAGAACGGATATTGCGATCATCCGGGTGGAACAACTGTACCCGCTGCCTTATAAACAACTGGAAGCCTTGTACCAGAAATACAGCAAAGCCACCTGGTTCTGGGTACAGGAAGAACCTTTAAATATGGGCGCCGCTTCTTTCCTGCAAATGAACCTGAAGAGTATTAACTACGGGGTGATCAGCCGCCAGCCTTCAGCTTCCACGGCCACGGGATATAATAAAGTACACCAGCAGGAACAGGGAGAGATCATAGAAACAGCATTTAGCATTTAACTTTGAACCAGAAACGAAGATATTTATGATTGATATAAAAGTACCAACGGTCGGAGAGTCTATCAGCGAAGTCACTTTACTGAAATGGAATAAAAAAGATGGTGAATATGTGGAAAGAGATGAAGTGATTGCCGAACTGGAAAGTGAGAAAGCTACTTTTGAAGTAAATGCTGAACAGGCTGGTGTGCTGAAACTGGGCCCGGTAAAAGAAGGCGACACCATTAAGATCGGTGACCTGCTGGCGAGTATAGATGAGACCGCTGCAAAACCAGCCGCAATCCCGAAAGTAGAAACTGCCAGTGCTCCTAAAGCTGAGACGGTAAAACCTGCAGCTACAACGGCACCTGTTACCTCAGTTCCCAACGATATCAAAGCATCTCCTGTTGCTTCTGCGATCATTGCTGATAAGAAAGTGGACCCTAAATCAGTAACGCCAAGCGGCTACCAGGGCAAGATCATGAAAGATGATGTGCTGGCAGCTTTATCAAACCCGGGTAAGAAGGCTTTTGCAGGTACTGAATTATATTCCCGTAATGTTCGTACTGAGAAGATGAGTAATCTCCGTAAGACCATTTCGAGAAGACTGGTGGAAGCAAAGAATACAACGGCCATGCTTACCACGTTCAATGAAGCGGATATGGGCCGTATCATGGAAATAAGAAATAAGTACAAGGATAAGTTCAAAGAGATGCACGGTGTTGGACTGGGCTTCATGAGTTTTTTTGCCAAAGCCTGTGCGGTGGCATTAGCCGAATGGCCATCGGTGAATGCGTATATTGATGGTGACCAACTGGTCTATCATGATTATGCCGATATCAGTATTGCCGTAAGTACGCCGAGAGGGCTGACGGTGCCGGTAATGCGTAACGTGGAAAGCATGAGTATGGCAGATATTGAAAAGAAAGTGGTGGAACTGGCAGGCAAAGCAAGAGACAGCAAACTGACCACCGAGGAGCTCACAGGCGGGACATTCACGATCACCAATGGTGGTGTGTTTGGCTCATTGATGAGTACGCCTATTATCAATATACCACAAAGTGCTATTCTCGGTATGCACAAGATACAGGACCGGCCGATGGTGGTAAACGGGCAGGTAGTAGTAAGACCAATGATGTACCTGGCGCTGAGTTATGATCACCGTATTATTGACGGCCGTGAATCAGTAAGTTTCCTGGTAAGAGTAAAAGAATTACTGGAGAACCCGGAACAATTACTGATCGGTAAAGACCCGGTGAAGACTTTGCTGGAATTATAAGGCAATAAATAAAATTTTCAAAGGGCTGCAAGTTGCGGCCCTTTTTGTTTTCTTTGCCGGGTGAGCCGTTTTCATTCTTATATCAATTCCGCAAAAGAAATGCTGCAGCACTACCGCGGCGAAGAGCCTTTTGGTTCTTTCAGTAAGAAATTCTTTGCAGCGAAAAAAAAATATGGCTCCAGAGACAGGAAACAGATCAGCCATCTTTGCTATTGTTATTTCAGGCTGGGGCAGGCGGTTCTGGAAATACCAGTTGAAGAAAGATTATTATTGGCCCTGTTTCTTTGTTCGGACAGGCAGGATGAAATGCTGGCATCGTTAAAACCTGAATGGAATGAAAAGGCTGATCATAGCTTTGAGGATAAATGCAAAGAAGCTGGTATATCGCTGCAACCTGCTGATCTTTTCCCATGGATTGCTGAATTAAGTGAGGGAATTGATCCGCGGGATTTCGTTTCTTCCTTTTTGGTACAGCCGGATCTGTTTTTACGGGTAAGACCCGGAAAGTTAACTATAGTACAGGATAAACTTCAAAAAGCAGATATTGTATTTCATCAATCGGGCGAGGATTGCCTTGCATTGCCAAACGCTTCTAAGGTTGATGAGGTGATTGAAATGAACAGGGAAGCGGTGGTGCAGGATTACAGTTCACAAAAGGTCGGAGAATTTTTGCAAAATTTCAAACCCGGAACTCCGGACTTCAAACTTTCTGTTTGGGATTGCTGTGCAGCCAGCGGGGGGAAGTCCATCATGTTGTATGATAGTAATAACAGGATAGATCTTACCGTATCTGATGTCAGGGAATCTATCCTGGTGAACCTGCATAAACGTTTCAGCGAGGCAGGTATAAAAAACTATAAAAGTTTTGTGGCTGACCTGTCCCGGCCAATACCGTCTATTCCCAACTCTCCATTTGACCTGATCGTGGCAGATGTTCCCTGTTCCGGCAGCGGCACCTGGAGCCGGACTCCCGAACAACTATTTTATTTCGGCGAAGAAAAGATCAATACGTACGCTGCATTGCAGCAACGGATTGTTGCGAATGTGCTATCTCATTTAAAAAAGGGCGGGGTTTTTCTCTATATCACCTGCTCGGTTTTCAAGAAAGAAAACGAAGAAATGGTGGGCAACCTTCAAGAAAAATTCCAGCTGGAGCTGACCAGGATGGAAACAATAAAAGGTTATGATAAGAAAGCGGATACGATGTTTGCTGCTTTACTCCGGAAGCCATTATAATTTGATAAGATCTGCAACGCCCAGTGTTTTCCGGTTATTGAATACTTTGATATAGTATTTCCCTTTTGCCAGATTTGCTACTGGGATATCAAGTATTGCCTTTCCTGTATTTTTTGAACTCTTAAGTTGTATTACAAGTGAGCCTTTTGCATCATATACCGCTATTGGCATATTCGTAACGGCATAAGGGGTTTCAATGATCAGTGTTACTGTTGTACCTGTAACCGGGTTGGGCTGAACACTTACTAATTCCTTTACAGCCGATGGGTCATTAGTGGCGGTGGTAAAACAGCCGGTGCTGATACTCACATTCGCCGTATCAATGTATAAGGCTGTGAATGTTGCCGAAGCGGTATCAATAACCTGGCGGATACGGTAAGAAATAGTTCCGGCTGTAATATTGACTAACGGATTATTGAACTGGTAAGAATGATTTGCCAGTATATCGCCTGCTGCCGGGCTTATATCTCCAATCTTGGTATAAACAGATTCGCCGGGAGCCTTTCTTTCAATTTCGTATTTCATGGCAGCCACATCTTTGCTGCTCCAGTTAATAGCAGCGTTACAACTATTTACAGTAGCAGAAGAAGTTGCATAATCAATCAATAAGCTGCTGAACGCTGCTTTCATATCGGGAACGCCATATCCCACTGTATCATTGGGATTGGAAAAACGACTGCCGGCCTGCTGCAGGGCATATACGATCTTCATATTATTGAATTCCGGAAATCCCTGCCATAAACAGGTTCCCAATCCTGCCATATTCGGTGCGGCGAATGAGGTTCCGTTATTGGTTCCGATAGTGTTGGAGGGTGACTGCACAACAGCGCCCACGCCAACAGAAGAAACATTAGGTTTTATTCGCCCATCTGCAGAAGGCCCGCGGCTGGTAAATGTACCGGGTATACCCGCTGTATTCACAGCGCCAACAGCTACCACACTATCGCCATCGGAAGGCGCCACGATGCGTCCCCAGCTGTTATTCCCCTCATTGCCGGCGGAGTTAAAAACAAGTAATCCTTTTTTAGCAGCCAGGTCAGCGCCGATGGAGCAGGTGGTGGTATTGCCATCCATATTGCTGAAAGTATAATTGAAGCTGGCATTATCAAAATCATAATAACCGAGTGAAGAGGAAATCACATCGCAACCGGCGCTGTCTGCTCTTTCGGCTCCGCATACCCAGTTATGTTCTTCGATCGGGTATTCGCTGCCCACATCTTCCGTCCTGAATAAATGAAAACTGGCTTTGGGGGCTTTGCCAACAAACAAGCCGGGCATGTTGGCGGCAATAGTAGAGAAACATTGCATGCCATGCGAATTATCTTCAGCAACGCTGGCATCCCGGGACACAAAATCCCAGGTACTGAGTATCTGGCCATTGGCATTAACACTATCGAAGGCATCTAATGTATTATAACTGAAAAAGCCCCCGTCCAGCATGGCAATATGAACACCCTGTCCCCTTAAGCCTATATTGTGCAAGAACTCCCCGTTGTGCAGGTGTATCTCGTTAAATGAACTGGTCCCGTAATTAAAGAAATCAGCCATTATTTGCGATGGCCTGCCATTAGCAGGAGGCAGGGGCATAACAGTTTCTTCCGGTTCAAATTTATTTCTTATAGTGTTATTACCTGCAATTCGTGCAGCGATGCCGGATACCGATTGAACAAATGCAAAACCATTAATGGTGGTAATGGCATTGGCATCCGTGGTTAAAATGGAAACAGAATTTAACCAGCGGGAAGCATTCAGTACTGTTACATTTGGAACATTAGCGATCTGGGTGATATAAGCAGGGGTAACAGGCAGGTCTGTACTGTCGATTGAAATGCCATACCTTGTTCTGCGATCAATGGCTCTTTGTGATAAATAATTTAAGGGGCTGCTGAATGAATAAGGCGAACCTCCTTTGTTCTTTAGCTTTACTATATAGCGGGTAAACTGTGCGTCAAGTGTACTTGTTGCCAGCATGGAAACAAGGATCAGTAAAAGCGATAGAATTCGTTTCATCAGTTCTCAGCATTTTGCCGGCATGAAGTTAGCCAATCCGGGGTAAACTAATTGTGGTCCACCATCCACATGGTAAGCCCGAACCCTGTTTTGAAAGGCCCGCCGGGTTGACCAGTATTCGGCTGGTACTCCCAGAGTTCATACTCACGGTACACCAGGCCGATATTTTTGGAGTATTTGTCTACTGACCTTACTCTTGAACCATAGCCATCCACATTTACAATAGGAACATTGAAGGATTCATCAGCTGCTTCTACTGTCCAGATATCGGTATAAGTATTATTCCTGTAATTGAGTGCTGGTTCAAAAACATCATAATAAAAATCCCAGTCAGCCATTCCATCATCATAACTATTGTTCGCACTGATATAATCATACGGATTGGTGGGGAGAAAACGGTTGCCCTTCCAGCTGAAACCTTCCTTGATGGGAAGATGCAGTTTGATGACTCGCTTATTATCATCAATTACTTCCAGCTGGTCTGTTAACGGTGTAATGAAATACGAACCATTCGGCACCCACGGAGTTGAAGCAGTGGAATCGCTCAGGTACCTGAATACCCGGTAGGAAGGGCGGCCCAGTCCATCATTGATCTGTGCATCGATCACATGTTTTTCCTGGTATTTATGAATTTCGGTATTGCGTCCGAAGTTGGTAAAAACTAATGAGTCTAAGCGGTAAGTAATATACTTTCCCGGAACCAGGGTTACGTAATCGCTGATCGGTTCCGTTTCAAATTGCTCAGTTTTATCAGAACAGGAAAACAGGAAAGTAGCTGCTATAAAAATGAGTGTGGAGAGTTTAAATGTAAAGAATCTCATAAGTGGTTTTTCTATATTGACGGATACAACATTTATTAAGTCAGACAGTTATCAGGGTCTGGCCGTTGCTCAAAAATAAAAACAAAAAGCGGGGAAACATAGTCCCCGCTTTTAAAACGTATTTCGACCAGCTTTATTGCCTGAATCTCAGTCGCTAAGATTGGGCGTTATAGCCTTCCTGGTTCCGGGCTAAAGACTCCCGGCCCAAAACCCGTGTTCAGGACTCCTGCCTGTATTATCCCTCCTCCCAGCACATCGTCTCCTTCATAAAACACCGCACTCTGGCCGGGAGCAATGCCTTTGGCGTTTTCGTAGAACCTTACTTTCATCGTCCCTCCTTCAGGATAGATATTGGACAGGCTGCCCTTGTCCTTATACCTGATCTTGGTCACCGCTTCCATACCGGGGGTGATACTGTCGTACTTGATCAGGTTCAATTTACCCACGATCATTTCATTCTGGTCCAGGTCTTCCTCATCACCCAGCATCACGGTATTGTGTTCCGGGTCGATCTTTGTAACAAAGACGGGTTTGCCCAATGCAATATCCAGCCCCTTGCGCTGCCCGATGGTATAGAAAGGATAACCTTTATGCTGTCCCAGAATTTTTCCGTTTTTGTCAATGAAATTGCCCCCGGCCACCCTTTCTTCCAGTCCTTCCACTCTTCTTTTCAGGAAACCGCGGTAATCATTATCCGGCACAAAACAGATTTCGTAGCTCTCACTTTTCTTCGCCAGCTCGGGATAGCCATAATCCAGGGCCATTTGCCGGATCTCCGTTTTTTTATAAGGAGCTAACGGGAGCAAGGTTCTGCTCAGCAGGTCCTGCTGCAAACCCCATAATACATAGCTCTGGTCCTTCGTGTCATCAATAGCTTTGCTCACTACATAGCGTCCGTTATCATGCTGGCGGATCTTTGCATAATGCCCGGTGGCAATAAAATCACAGCCCAGTGCATCGGCTCTTTTCAATAAAGCCCTCCATTTGATATGCGTATTACAGAGCACACAGGGGTTTGGGGTCCGGCCTGCCAGGTATTCATCCACGAAATTCTCGATCACAAAACCGCCAAACTCTTCCCGGATATCTAAGATATAATGTGCAAAACCATGCTCCACGGCGGCCTGCCGGGCATCATTAAAACTGTCCACATTGCAGCAGCCTGTTTCTTTTTTGCCACCACCACTGGCTGCATAATCCCATGTTTTCATGGTGATGCCGACCACTTCATAGCCTTCATCATGCAGCATCAGCGCTGTTACGGTGCTGTCGATACCGCCACTCATGGCCACCAGAACTTTTCCTTTCTTACTCATAGTCACAACAATTCAAGGGGCAAATATACGAAGGCCCGGCGGGCAGGGTTTACGGGAAAGGGTAAAATGCCGGGACGGTTATTTGCGGTTTGTATATCAATAATTAATCTCCACCACTTTCTTCCTGTTCAGTTTTTGCATGGCTTTGGGCACAATGGCGAGCACCTCTTCTTTCAGTGTTTTGATAAGCTTTGTTTTCAGGTGGTCACGATGGGTAACCATGCTCACTTCCCGGGCCGGGCTGGGTTCTTTCAGCCGCTTCACCAGTTTCATTTGCGGTTTGGTGAATTCCATTACAGCCAGTTCAGGCAGAATGGTGATGCCGTCGCTTTTATCCACCATTCTCTTTAATGTTTCAATATTGCCGGTCTCATATTTAAAATGAAGACCGGAAAATTTTTGCAGCTCACACAGGTTTAAGATCTGCGACCGGAAACAATGCCCTTCTTCCAGCAGCCAGAGCTGATCAGGGTCGATCTCGGTGGGCAAGACATATTTCTTATCGTAGAGGGCATTGGTCTTTGATACGTAAACAAATAATTCTTCATAGAATAGTATATCTTCTTTAATAGAAGAATCTTTTAAAGGGGTGACCACGATGCCGCAATCCAGCCGGTTGTTTTTTAATTCCTGCACTATTTCTTCGGTGATGATTTCGCGGGCTACTAATTTTACCTGCGGGTATTTTTCACGGATGTTCTTGAACAGTGGCGGCAGGAGATAAGGGGCAATCGTTGGAATGATACCAATCCGGATCTCCCCGGTCATAATATCTTTTTGTTCCGCAATTACCTGGCGGATCAAACCGGCATCACGCAGTACAATGCGGGCCTGTGCAATAATGCTGGCGCCAATTTCCGTGGGGATAACCGGTTGCTTGGTGCGGTCAAAGATCTTTACACCCAGTTCTTCTTCCAGTTTCTGGATCTGCATGCTGAGGGTAGGCTGCGTTACAAAACATTTCTCCGAAGCCAGTACAAAATGCCGGTAACTGTCCAGCGCCACGATGTATTCCAGTTGTGTCAGCGTCATAGAATTTGATTATATCTTTATAAAAATAATCAATTTGATTTATTAATGCTTTGGTGGTAAAATTGCCGCCTGAAAGGTTTAATTACTCATTAATTATAAATCGTTTAAAAAATGGGAACTAATACAGCTCCGAACACAATGAACGGCGAAAGCAAATGTCCTTTCTCTGGTGGTGCACTTAAAAAAAGTGCAGGTACCGGCACCGGCAACCGTGACTGGTGGCCAAACCAATTAAAGCTGAACATTCTTCGCCAGCACTCTTCCTTGTCGAACCCGATGGGTGATTCATTCGACTATGCTTCTGAATTTAAAAGCCTTGACCTGGCGGCAGTAAAAAAAGACATCTTTGACCTGATGACCAACTCCCAGGATTGGTGGCCTGCCGATTTTGGCCACTATGGTCCTTTCTTCATCCGGATGGCCTGGCACAGCGCAGGTACCTATCGTATCCACGATGGAAGAGGCGGAGCCGGTACAGGGAACCAGCGTTTTGCACCGCTTAACAGCTGGCCCGATAATGTGAACCTGGATAAAGCCCGCTTATTGCTCTGGCCCATCAAACAGAAATACGGAAGAAAAATTTCCTGGGCCGACCTGATGATCCTTACGGGCAACTGCGCCCTTGAATCAATGGGTTTAAAAACCTTTGGCTTCGGCGGTGGACGTGAAGATATATGGGAACCCGAAGAAGATGTGTACTGGGGCAGCGAAAAAGAATGGCTGGCTCTCAGCAATAACCCGAATAGCCGTTACTCCGGTGAACGGGACCTCGAAGATCCCCTGGCAGCTGTGCAAATGGGACTTATCTATGTAAACCCCGAAGGTCCTGATGGTAATCCTGATCCGCTGGCAGCCGCAAAAGACATCCGGGAAACCTTTGGCCGTATGGCGATGAACGATTATGAAACGGTGGCACTGATTGCAGGCGGACATACATTTGGTAAAACACATGGCGCTGCTGATCCTTCCAAATATGTGGGCAAAGAACCAGCTGCGGCCGGTATTGAAGAGCAGGGCCTCGGCTGGAAAAATACATTCGGCACCGGTAATGCCGGCGATACCATTACAAGTGGTTTGGAAGTAACATGGACCACCACACCCACCCAATGGAGCAATAATTTTTTCTGGAACCTCTTTGGCTATGAATGGGAATTAACCAAGAGCCCTGCAGGCGCCCATCAATGGCAGCCAAAACATGGTATGGGTGCAGGTACTGTGCCTGATGCACACGATCCTTCCAAAAAGCATGCACCGATGATGCTGACTACGGACCTTGCATTACGTTTTGACCCCGCTTACGAAAAAATTTCCCGTCACTTCTTTGAAAACCCGGATGAGTTTGCAGATGCATTTGCCCGGGCCTGGTTCAAACTCACCCACCGTGACATGGGCCCGGTGTCCCGTTACCTGGGGCCGGAAGTTCCCAATGAAGAACTGATCTGGCAGGACCCTGTTCCGGCTGTTACGTATACATTGATCGATGAAGCAGATATTGCTCCATTAAAGAGTAAGATACTTGCTTCCGGACTTACTGTTTCCGAACTGGCAGCAACTGCATGGGCATCTGCTTCCACCTTCCGGGGTTCTGATAAACGGGGTGGCGCCAATGGTGCCCGTATCCGCCTGGCTCCTCAAAAAGACTGGGAAGTGAATAACCCTGCACAGTTATCCAAAGTGCTGGAAACACTGGAAGGCATTCAAACCGCTTTCAACAGTGCCGGCGGAAATAAAAAAGTTTCCTTAGCTGATTTGATTGTACTGGGCGGATCTGCAGCCATTGAGCAGGCGGCTAAAAATGCCGGTGTTACCGTGAAAGTGCCTTTCACACCCGGACGTAACGATGCAGGACAGGAACAAACCGATGTGGAATCATTTGCTGTACTTGAACCCGCTGCAGATGGCTTCCGCAATTACTTTAATATGAAGCGTTCTGCTACAACATCCGAAGAAATGCTGGTGGACAGAGCACAACTCTTAACACTCACCGCCCCTGAACTCACTGTACTCGTGGGTGGTATGCGGGTGCTGAATACGAATTACGATGGTTCGGCGCATGGTGTGTTTACCAAAACGCCGGGAGCACTCAGCAATGATTTCTTTGTGAACCTGCTTGATTTTGGTACCACCTGGAAAGCGGCTGATCCTGTACAGCAGGGTTTCATAGGTACTGACCGTAAAACAGGCGCTGTGAAATGGACTGCCACCCGTGCTGATCTCATCTTTGGTTCCAACTCTGAACTGCGGGCCATTGCAGAAGTGTATGGAAGCAGCGATGCCAAAGAAAAATTTGTAAAGGATTTTGTGGCAGCATGGACAAAAGTGATGAACCTGGATCGTTTCGACCTGGCTTAATAATAATTTTTGATCGTATAGGAGAGGCAGCCTGTGAACAGGCTGCCTTTTTTTATTTTTTGTAAGAGATATTATTAGTCCCGGGAATCCATTTTCGCCAACTCCGTTTCAAGCCGGTCAAAATTCTCTTCGTTCTTGTCCACCACATAGGGTTTCAGTTTGTTGCACTCGGCAGCAGTATCGAACAGCATTTTAAAAATGATCTTTGTCTGGCGGGGTGTCACTTCTTCAAAGTGGGCGAGCACCCGGAAAATAGGTTTCGAAATACGCTGCCACGCAACAAGAGATGGTGGATCAATTTTTATAAACTCACATTCATTTTGATAATTGCCTTTATCCGGTCCGTGCATAATAAAACGCCAGCGGCCACCCACCCGGAAATCAAACTCGTTAAACGTATTGGTAAAACCGGCTGGTCCCCACCAGTTTTGTAAATGAGCAGGGTCGGTCCATGCTTTGTACACGATCTCCCTTGCGGTATTGACAATTCTTGTACTGACGATCTCACAGTCGGGTGTGGTGCTGATGATTCCGGGTTCCATACTGTAGTATTTTATTTTGCGGATGCAGTGATGATCTTTTCCAAAATTTTCAGATCCACATCTGCGAGTTTATTGATATAAAGGCAACCCTTGCCTGTTTTGTGCTTGCCCAATTTCGCCAGTGCTTCCGCATGCCGCTCAAGGTTCAGCAGGTGCAGGGATAAATTGGCTTTGCGGGGTGAGAACCCGATCTTAAACCAATCCACTTCCCGGCCGGTGGCGGGACTTTTATACCGCAGCTTTCCAAAACCGATCATGGAACTGCCCCAGAGAGTTGGTTTTTCTTTGGTGGCTTTTTCCATCAGCTGAAGGATAACATAACTGTCTTTCCGTTTTTGCTCATCGGCGATGCTGTCGATAAAGCCAGTTACACTGGAAGATGTGGGTTGGGTTTTGATGATGGCTAATTTGGGCATGGGAGATTTTTTGAAGTGAATTATATCCAGTTCATGTTAGTAGCGGTATTGGGTTTCTAACGGCAATATTGGTCTAGATAGGTCTCAGCTTCTTTTATTCCCCGCTCTACAGAAAACTTCAATAATCTGCATCCTTCTTCATTTTGTTTTAAAGCAATCAATGCAAATCCTTTGTTTGTATATGTAGTATTTAATGTACTGTCTTCGCTAATTGCTTTGTCAAAATACTTAATTGATTCTTCAAATTGTCCAAGATTGAGCAAAGACCATCCTGCGTTATTTAAAAATTGAGCATCTGAGGGAGATAGTTTTACAGCTTTACTGTATGCTGAAAAGGCTGCAGTATAGTCATTCTGCCTGCTTTTTAAAGTGCCATAATTGTCCCAGGTGGTTGCATCATTTGGGTTGATGACAAGTGATTTGTTCAAATCTTGTTCAGCGAGGTCATACTTTTGTATCGCAAAATAGTATGCGCCCCTTCTGCCGTATAACTCAGCATTAGAAGAATCAAGAAGTATCGCTTTGTTTAATTGCTCTATTCGGTAAGTGGCCTCATTCTTATTAGTTTTTTCGTTGACAATTATTTTGTTGCCTTTCTGTGACTGATTGCAACTCAAAATTCCAAGACTTAAGATCAGTAAACTAATTCTCATGGTATTAATATTTCAGATATTGCCAATACAATGTTAGTGGCAGTCTTTCACGCCGAGGTTGGTGTTTTTCACCAACCGCACTAAAGAAGGACTCTGACTGATCAATAAAACATTTTTTACTTTTATCTTCTCTATGCCACTGTTAATCACTGAATATCCCCAATTCTTCACGGCCACCAACCTGGAGTGGAAAAAATTACTCCGGCCGGACAAGTATAAAGATATAATAATAAACAGTTTTCGTTTCCTGGTGCAAAATAGGAGAATTCAACTCTATGCATTTGTTATTATGCCGAACCACCTGCATCTTATCTGGCAGATGCAGCCGCTTATCCACCCGGCAGATGTGCAGCGGGATTTCTTGAAATACACGGGCCAGCAGATCAAGCATGATCTGCGGCAGCATCACCCGGCGGTGCTTGAGCAGTTTAAAGTAAATGCGGCAGACCGGGAATATCAACTATGGGAACGCAACCCGTTGAGTATTGAATTACGAACAGAGGAAGTGTACCGCCAGAAGCTGGACTATATCCACCTGAATCCGGTAAGAGCTGGTATTTGTTCTTTGCCGGAGGAGTATAAATATTCTTCAGCCTTGTTTTATGAAACCGGTATTGATAACTGGGGTTTTTTCTCACCACCGGGACTGACCTATAGTCCGGTTGTTGGTGAGAAACACCAACAACGGCGTAAAATTTTATTGTAATATTTTTTGAAGTATTTTTTTCCCGCCCTCATTTTTAGGATTTAATTCAATTGACTTTTGATACATTTTTATGGCTTCTTCTTTTTGTCCGTCTGCTAAAAGTGCCTCCCCATAACTATCATAGGCATTCCAGCTATTTGGAAACAAATCGACATTTATTTTAAGTGTTTCAACAGCTTGTTTATAAAAGTGCTGTTCAGGCAAATGATAGGGATTGCTGTTCCCCATAAAGTCATATCCAAGAGAATTCATTTCGTCTTCACTCAGGTAGTAGCTGGCTGTGTCTTTTATTAATATTTCCAAAGCCTCTTTTGCCGCAGTAGTACCTTTGCCGAGCAAGGTCTTTCCATATACTTTCGCAATGCTTTTCTTGGGGAGATCAATATTTTTCCCATTCAGAAGCATCATTGTTTTAGTGGCATTTTCATGGGCGTTAAAATGTGTATTGTCAAATAAAATCACTGTTTGATGTTTGGTGACATTGCGTAAAATATTTGAACTTAATCCCAATGCGGCACCGCTATGGTAAACCAGTTTCCCCATTGAAGCATCTTTTTCGATTTCCCAGCCCAATCCAAACAAATCCGGATTGTCTTCTCCATTGTTTAGTTTTGTTGGTACAAAAGCTTCTTCTAATGTTTGTTGCTTTAACAACTTGTTATTGTACAAAGCATTGTCAAATTTCCATAAATCACCGATAGTACTTACGTAATCGCCAAAACCGTTAAAGCCATACGAATGCCAGTATTCTCTTACATAAGGAATAGAATTAGATTTGACAGGTGCTGTATCATAAGCGTGTAAATACACATGTGGAAATGCATAGTTTTTTATTCCGGCTCTGTTAAACTGTTCCGGTAAAGGGAAAAATGTGGTCTTATTCATTCCCGCAGGTTTAAGAATGTTTTTTTCGATATAGTCTTTATACGGAATTCCTGAAACTTTTTCGACAATTAAAGCCAATACCAGAAAGTTGATGTTGTCATAATTGCCTTTTTCACCAGATTGGTAGACCAGGGGTTGCTTATTTGCCACAACCCCGGGAATAAAATCTTTGTTTGTAAATACTTTATCCGGGTTTTCCTTCCTGTCCTTATCAAAAAAAGCGTTATAAGGAGGAAGGCCTGAAGTATGGGAAAGCAAATGTTTGATGGTGATATCAGGATAAGGAAATTTGGGTAGATGCAGGGTGACAGCGTCTGTTATTTTCAGCAAACCTTTTTCTTTTAACTGAAGAATTGCTGTTGCTGTAAAAATTTTTGAAATGCTTGCAATCGGGAAAGTTATGTTTGGCGTATTCGGCGTTTTTGTAATATGATCTGCATAGCCAAATGACTTTTCGTACACGATTTTATTTTTTTCAATCACTAAGACATTGCCGCTGAATTGCTGATTTTTCACTAATGCTGTGAAGAAGTCATCAATTGCTTTTTGTCTGGGCTGGCTAAATACGGGTAGTCCTGTGGAAACTATAAGAAAAAGAATGAAAGTGTTTTTAATCATGAGTTGTAATTTGCCTGCTTTGAAGGTTGTGAAGTATTCCGTGTATAACGTATAAGACGTAAATATATTATACTGTTGCCATAGTTTACGCCGGGTTAGTTTTTCGTCAACCGCACTAACGAAGGATTCTGACTGATCAATGAGACATTCTTTATTTTTATCTTCTCTATGCCTTTGTTGTTATGCCGAACCACCTGCTTCTTATCTGGCTGCTGCAGCCGCTTATCCACCCGGCAGATGTGCAGCGGGATTTTCTAAAATATGCGAGCCAGCAGATCAAGGATGACCTGCGGCAGCATCACCCGGCGGTGCCTGAACAGTTTAAAGTAAATGCTGCAGACCGGGAATATCAACTATGGGAACGTAATCCGTTGAATATTGAATTACGGACAGGTGAGGTGTACCGCCAGAAGCTGGGCTATATCCACTGGAACCCGGTCAGGGCTGGTATTTGTTCTTTGGCCGAGGAGTATAAATATTCTTCAGCGTTGTTTTATGAAACCGGTATTGATAACCGGGGGCTCTCCATAGAGGCTGATCTATAATTCGGTTGTTGGTGCCTGCCGGCAGGCACCAACAATGGTGTAAACTTAAAATACAAAGAGGTATTACTTGTTATGTAAATAGAGATGGAGATAGTTCTTTACGCTGGAGAGATTCGTAAACTGAGTATTCAAGCTAAAAGACATTGATGTAATTATACTTTCGGGAAGTTTTTCTTTGATGACTTTTACTAGGGTTTCATCAGCCAAGTCATTTTCCAACGTCTTTGTCAGAAGTGATATATATGCATCAAAAGTAACTCCCTGAAAAAATTCCTGATTGTGTGCATTGTTCTTATTGGTATATTGAATCAGCGTATCACGAATCTCATTGGCAAGATTCTGATTTGCTCTAAACTGAGCCACAAGAGATAATTTCTGTTCATTTGGTTTCTCAACATGGTCTTTGAAGTAAGCTGCAATTCCATAAATCGCTGCGATACCTCCTATGATTCCACATATGGCTAAAACAATTTCCATCAATCAAATTTCTATAATTTATCTATTAAGTCTATAAATTTAATCTTACGCCGAGGTTAGCGTTTTTTGCCGACAAAGGCGTAAAAATTATGAATATAGAAGATGAAAAGTATTTACATATTACTGTATGGTCAGCCACAATTGGTTGGATTATCGCTACTATATTGGCAATAGTTTTGATAATACGGTAATAATTGTAGAAATAACAGCACTGAATATTAATATCCACCACCAGTATTTTAGCTGGAAGATATTTTTCTGTAATTGTTTTTCTGTCAGTTCTTTGATCTTTTGGTCACGGGTTTCATCTTCTAAAATTTTTAGATAACCGCCTTCTTCATAAAAATAAGCTGTGTTAGGGTTTGACCGTACATAAGCTCTGTCACTTGTTGTTATCCAGTTGCGGTTATACTTTTCGTTATAATATTTCATCAAGGAATGTAAATGAAAATAGTATGCTCTTGAAAAGTCAGGTCTTATTTTAGATTGATACCACGAAAGTTCAAATCCGTCAGAATGAGTTTGATTTTCTTCTAAAGATTTTGCAACTATTTCGTTTAAGTCTTTTGCTTTTTGAGTATTAAGTTCAATCATTTCTTAGGAGAGTTTGTCAAAAAAAACAAATACAGTCACGATGTCGCCGAACAGGGAGTACCATGACTTGCATAGTACAAATAAATATACGCCACTGCTGACATAGTTTCGTATTGACAGCCTTTCTAAATTTATCTCCAAAACAATTTTTAATAGCCTCCCGATTCCGTAATTTCCCCTTCCTAAAATCACCTGTATGAGAAAATGGTTACTCTTTCTTGGTTGTTTTGTAATAAGCAGTTCGCTGTTTGCACAAAACCTCAGTTATTATTTGCCGGATAGTGTGTCGTATAACCCGGCCATCCCCAAACCCAAAGACATTATTTACCACGAAGTGGGAGAATGGCATGTGACTCATGACCGCCTCGTGAATTATATGAAAGCCATTGCGGCCGCAGCACCTGACCGGGTGAAATTGGAAACGATGGGGCTGACCTATGAAAACCGGCCGCAGGTATTGCTGATCATCACCTCGCCCAAGAACCAGCAACGGCTGGAAGAAATAAGACAGCAGCATGTGCAGCTCACTGATCCGGCCCGGTCTGCCTCTCTGAATATTGAGAATATGCCCATCGTGGTCTGGATCGGTCATTCCATTCATGGCAATGAACCCAGCGGAGCCAATGCCAGTTTGCTGAGTGCCTATTATCTGGCAGCAGCACAGGGTAAACAAATAGATGAACTGCTGGAGAATACCGTTATTCTTTTTGATCCTTCTTTTAACCCCGATGGCCTGCAACGTTTTTCCACCTGGGCGAACCAGCATAAGAGTAAGAACCTGGTGAGCGATCCCAATTCGAGGGAGTTTAATGAAGTATGGCCCGGCGGCCGTTTCAATCATTACTGGTTCGACCTGAACCGGGACTGGTTGCCCACCGTGCATGTGGAGAGCCAGAACCGGGTGGCCTGGTTCCAGAAATGGAAACCGAATATCCTGACCGATCACCACGAGCAGGGCAGCAATGCCACTTTCTTTTTTCAACCCGGTGTGCCATCAAGGGTGAACCCGCTGACACCGGAGAAAAACCAGGAGCTGACCGGGAAACTTGGAAAATTTCATGCGGCGTTCTTAGACCGTATCGGCTCTTTGTATTTCACCAAAGAGAATTATGATGATTTTTATTATGGCAAGGGATCCACCTATCCGGATGTGCAGGGTTGTATTGGAATCCTGTTTGAGCAGGCTTCTTCAAGAGGTCATCTGCAGCAAACCAATAATGGTTTGCTGAGTTTTCCTTTCACGATAAAGAACCAGTTCACCACCACACTATCAACACTGGAAGGAGCCAAAGCCTTGCGCAAAGAATTCTTAGAATATCAGCGGGATTTTTATAAGCAATCCGTCAGCCGTGCGGCTGCTTATGCTGTGAAGGGCTATGTGTTTGGTGATAAGAATGACCCGGCCAAAACTTTTCATTTTGCAGAAATGCTGAAACGCCATCAAATTGAACTGAATGAATTGCCAACCAACTGGAACAATGCAGAGTTTGAAAAGGGAAGTTCGTATATGGTGTCGCTGAACCAGCCACAGCATAGCCTGATCAGGGGCATTTTTGAAAAGACATCAGAATACAAAGACAGTTTGTTCTATGATATCACGGCCTGGACCATGCCGCTGGCTTTTGGTTTGCCGTATACTGAATTAACAGGGCAACCCGTTTTTGGCAGCAAAGTGGAAACACTGGCTATGCCGAAGAAAACTATTGTAGGTGGCAAAAGCGAATATGCTTACCTGATGGAATGGGATGATCTCTATGCCCCGGCAGCATTGCATGAATTATTATCCGCCGGGCTGATCATCAAAGTAGCAACGGATAAATTCGAAATGCCGGTCAGCGAGGGCAATATGAAATTTGATTATGGTACCATCATGATACCGGTGAAACTGCAGAAGGAAAGCAGCGAAACAGTGGCCATCATGGTAAGTGCGGTGACAGAAAAATACCGGTTGAAAGTTTATGCGGTGAAAACCGGCAATGTGAACAGCGGCAGTGATCTCGGCAGCAGCAAATTTGCGGTGATCAGCAAACCGAATATTGCGATGATCACCGGACCGGGAGTGAATGCTACCGATGCGGGTGAAGTATGGCATTTATTGGATCAGCGGATGAATATACCAGCCACACACCTGGAGCCTGCCGTTTTTAACCGGGCTGATCTGAATAAATACAATACGCTGATCATGGTGGGTGGTAATTATAACGAGCTGAATAAAGACAAGCTGAAAGCATGGGTGCAGGCGGGCGGCACATTGATATTGACAGAAGAAGCCATCAACTGGTCGGCACAGAATGGTATCAGTGATGTGAAATTCAAAAAAGCAAAAGCACCGGTGGACAGTACACAAAAGCTAACCTATGCTGATCGTTCAGAAGTGGAGGGAGCCCAGCAGGTGAGCGGCGCCATCTTCGGGGCGGATATTGACAGGACGCACCCGTTAGCCTATGGCTACAACCAGAAGACGGTGAGTCTGTTCAAGGCGAATAAAGTATTTATGGAAAAAAGCAGGAACCCATACGCCACACCATTTTATTATGGCAGTAACCCATTACAAAGTGGCTGGGTGAGCCGGGAGAATAAGGATGCGATTAAAAACTCAGCAGCAGTGATCGTCAATACGGTCGGTAATGGCCGGGTGATCAATATTGCGGACAACCCGAATTTCCGGGCCTTCTGGCTGGGCGGCAGCAAGCTGTTCATGAATGCGATCTTCTTTGGACGGAATATAGATGCGGCCAGCGGAAGAGCAGAAGATTAATAGAAAAAATACCGGGTTTGTTGACTTTCTTTTCAACACCCCGGGATTTATCAATTTAGTAGAGCGTTAATTGCAGCTGTCTTCTTTTAAATTACCTAACATAGTTTTGGCTGAGTTTTCCGTCACCTCCTGGCAATAGATATTATTTTTGAGTAAGCCGGATTGAAAGATCAGCTGAATATAGTAGGTCTTCCCGGCTTCTGTTGTTATTTCAATCCTTTCCGCCTTCTCTTTTGCATTTTTACCGGCAAACTGAACTGAAAAACGGTGGGTGCCAGGTGCCACTTCGTGTACCGAGTATTTTTTATTATTCAGCTTGCAAACAATGTTGTCATCAATAAACACGGTGAACCCCTGCGCAGAGCCAGTGAAGCCGGTTGACCGCATAAAATAAACCTTAGCAGTTTGGGGGGCTGTGTCCGGGGTGGCGGTCTGTGCTCCGGCAAACAGGGCGATATTGCAAAGCAATAAAAAGGGCAATAGTTTTTTCATGTTGAATGTTTTACAAGGGGATGCAAAAGTAACAAATCCTGTTATAGTGGCGTAATTATTCACATTTACCGCCACCCGGAAAGTGGTAGTGTTTTCGGATTCCAAATAACCTTACATTCGCTTTCTAACTAAAATACGTCACTTTAAAATTTGAGCACTATGATTAAAATGCAAGTTATCGGCAACCTCGGCAAAGATTGCGTGGTGAACACTGTTAATGGTAAGAATGTGATCAACTTCACGGTTGCACATACGGAAAAGTACAAGGACAGCCAGGGCAATATGCAGGAGAAAACAACCTGGGTGGATTGCGCCTACTGGACTGACCGCACTGCCATTGCCCAATACCTCACAAAAGGTAAACAGGTGTATGCCGAAGGACAACCCGAAGCAAGATCTTTTCAGCGTAATGATGGAACACCGGGTGCTTCCCTTTCACTCCGGGTGAGAGAAGTACAGTTACTCGGAGGCCGTGGTGACAGTGGTGCCGGCGCCCCTTCTTACAGTGGCAATACCGCAGCTGCTTCTTCAGCCAGCATTCCATCAGCGAATGATATTACAGAACCGATTGATGATCTTCCGTTCTAAAGAAAGTCGCAATCAACCACTAACGATCAGCCTCTCCTTCCGGAGAGGCTTTTTTATGAGGTAAAAATGACACAGGGATATTGTTTGTGCTGTGGTCTGTGGACCGTCGTCCGCCGTCCCTGCTTATCTTTGCCCCATGCCGGAAAAAACATACTCCTACCTGCAGTTATTTGATTTTACAAAAGCTGTTTTTGAAAAAATTGGTTGCTCTCCTGAACATGCTGATACGGCTACCCGGGCATTATTATCAGCTGATATCCGGGGTATCGATTCACATGGTGTGGCCCGCCTGAGTGGCTATGTTCGTTTATGGGAAGCAAAAAGGGTGAATGCAACACCAGCTATTAAAGTTATTCATGAAACGCCTTCGACTGCTGTAGTGGATGGTGACAGTGGCCTGGGCCTGGTGATCGCACCGTTTGCAATGCAGATCGCTATTGAAAAAGCAAAACAGGTGGGAACAGGTTGGGTGAGTGTGCAGAACAGTAATCATTTTGGCATTGCAGCCCATCATGCTATGATGGCACTGGAATATGATATGATGGGGATCGCCATGACCAATGCAAGCCCGTTAGTGGCACCTACTTTTTCTATCGATAAAATGCTGGGCACAAATCCTATTTGCGTGGCGGCACCAGCGGGAAAAGAGCCTGCATTTGTTGCCGACCTCGCCACCACCACGGCTGCCAATGGTAAATTAGAAATATTACAACGCAAAAGTTTGGATACTCCCACCGGCTGGGTACAGGATGCGGATGGCAATCCTTCCAATAACCCGCATATCTTAAAAAAGGGAGGGGCTTTATTGCCCTTAGGTGGCGACAGGGATCACGGCAGTCATAAAGGATATGCACTGGGTGCGGTGGTGGATATTTTTTCTGCTTTGCTAAGTGGTGCGAACTATGCACCCTGGGTGCCTCCTTTCCCGGCGTATGTGCCTATGCCCGCACAACAACCGGGAAAAGGGATCGGGCATTTCTTAGGCGCTATGCGGATCGATGCCTTCCGGTCTGCGGATGAATTTAAAAAGGATATGGATCACTGGATACAGGGGTTCCGTTCCTGCAGAACCGTACCCGGCCAGGAAAAAGTATTGGTGCCGGGCGATCCGGAAAGAGAATATGAAGCGGAGCGGATGCAGCATGGGATACCATTGTTACAAACAGTTGTTGATGATATGATACACTTGGGAAATCGTTTTGGCCTGGTTTTATAATTACGGTAACGATTTCGTAAATACAAATGGATTTATCCTGTAATTCACTCAGGGGACTCTTGCTGCTGTTATCTTTGCAACTTGTCTGCCGACAGGCAGGTAATTTTTAATTCTTAAAAATATTGGGAGGGGGAACAAATGAAAGTAATGAAGTTTGGAGGCACCAGTGTGGGCAAACCGGAAAGGATGCACCATATTGTGAGCCTGGTGACCAAAGAAACAGAACCGGCCATCGTGGTTCTATCTGCGCTGTCAGGTACCACCAATGCGCTGGTGGAAATTGGTGAACATATTTCCAAAGGCGACCGGAGTGCGGCCAAGCAAACCATTGATAAGCTCGAAGCACATTACCAGGATTTTATTTCCAGACTGGTACAGAAACCAGCGGCAGTTGCTAAAGCAAAATCTATCATTGCCGAGCATTTTGAATTCCTGAATATTATTTTGAAGATATCCTTCAGTGAGGCCCTGAATAAAGATATCCTGGCGCAGGGCGAATTGCTTTCTACTAAATTATTCTGTGTGTACCTGGAAGAGCAGGGCATTGAACATATGTTGTTACCAGCGTTGGAATTCATGACGATTGATTCCTATGATGAACCGCAGGTGGGCAGTATCAAAGTAAAGCTGTCTCAATTACTGCAGCAGCATAAGGACAAAAAGATCTACGTAACACAGGGCTATATCTGCCGCAATGCAAGAGGCGAAGTGGACAACCTGAAACGGGGAGGCAGCGATTATTCCGCTTCCCTGATCGCAGCAGCGATCAATGCCACTGTTTGTGAGATATGGACCGATATTGACGGGATGCACAATAACGATCCAAGGATCGTCAGGAAAACAGTACCGGTGGAGCAGATGAGTTTTGATGAAGCAGCCGAGCTGGCTTATTTCGGGGCAAAGATACTGCACCCGGCTTCCATCTGGCCGGCACAAACCTATAATGTGCCGGTGAAGCTGCTCAATACAATGGAGCCGCAGGCAAAGGGGACGTTAATCGAAGAGAAGGCAGGAAGTGTGGGAGTGAAAGCGGTGGCAGCCAAAGACAACATCATTGCCATCCGTATCAAGAGCAGCCGCATGTTACTGGCCTATGGTTTCTTAAGAAAGATATTCGAGGTATTTGAAAAATACAGAACGCCGATCGATATGATCACAACTTCAGAAGTGGCCGTATCACTGACGATTGACAGTGCGGCACACCTGAAGGATATCTTGAAAGAGCTGGAGCCATTTGGTACGGTGGAAGTGGACCAGAACCAGACGATCATCTCTGTGGTCGGGAATGAAATATCCAAGACGGAGGATATGGTGAAGAAATTATTCGGGTCCATCATGAATATCCCGGTGAGGATGGTAAGTTACGGGGGAAGCCATCATAATATTTCCCTGCTGGTGCCGGCTGAATACAAAACGCAAATATTGCAGCAACTGAATAAGGGAATGTTTGGATTAGAATAAATTTTCATAAAAGCCCCGCCTGGTTAATTAATGTTAAGACAGGCGAATTGTAATAAGCAGATTGTAAATTGCCGGTACATGAGAGTGCCGGCAATTTTAGTATTAATCCTTTTGGTGGTTACCGCTGATGCCCAGCGGACGATCAGGGGCCGTGTGGTGAACGACGCCACCGGTGCTGTTATTCCCGGCAGCAGTGTTTTTATCAGTAATAGCTCTAAAGGGACTGTGACAAACAGCGAAGGACAATTTGAATTGCAGGATATACCACCTGGTAAACATGATCTTGTCATTTCCTGTATCGGTTATGAGACCAATGTCTATTCATTCAGTGAGCAGCAGCTGCCATTGCAGCTAAAAGTACAGTTATCAATCAGGGTGAAAGAACTGGCGAATGTAACCGTGGAGCCGTTCCTGGAAGAAGGCTGGGATAAGTGGGGGAAAATGTTCATGGATAATTTTATCGGCACCACAGAGAATGGGATGCATTGTAAGATTAAGAATACAAATAAGATCAGATTCAGGTACTATAAAAAAAGTAACCGTGTCACAGCCTACGCGGATGAACCGGTTATTATTGAGAACAAAGCGCTGGGCTATACGATTAAATACCAGCTGGAGAATTTTGAAGTGAGTTTTAAAGAACATACTACTTTTTACCTCGGCTACCCGCTGTTTGAAGACAAGACGAAAGAAGGAAAAGAGCCGAAAGAAAAATGGTTGCGCCGCCGTACTGAAGCTTTTAAGGGATCGGTGGTGCATTTTATGCAAAGCCTTTACAATAATAAATTGAAAGAGGAAGGCTTTGAGGTGCGCAGAATGACCCGGATTCCCAATGCTGAAAAGGAGCGGGTAAAACAAATCTATAAGGAACTTGCAAAAGCGATCAAAACAAGCCCCGGGGGCGGGATGGTCGTCGAGGTCGGCGCTTCAGGAGATTCTTCGGCCTATTACCAGCAGGTAATGCGGCAGAAAGATCATATCGATGTGTATGGGGCCGGTCTGCTGACGGCTGACAGTCTCATTGTGCAAACGGAGGGAAAGTACAAGGCATTGTATTTTCCCAATTATCTCTATATAACATATAAAGGAGAGTATGAGGAAGAAGCCTACCTGAGATCAACCATGGAAAACAGGAAGCCCGGTTTCCAGCGTTCACTGGTGATGCTGCTGAATGATGAATTTATTACGGTGGATGACCATGGCAATTATTATAACCCGCAGGATTTTTTTACTTCCTGGTACTGGGGCTGGTCCGAGAAAATATCCAACCTGCTGCCGGTGGATTATGTGCCGGAGAAATAATTTATCCCCCGCTTTCTTCTGCTTCCTCTTCTTCACCACCAAGGGTGTAAATGGCAATAGCGCCACCGCCGCCATTAAAACCACCGTAGAAAGGCGTTTTGATCACTTTCACGATGGCAATATCATTTATATTCAGCACCTGCAGGTAACTGATGGAGACCGGCATTTCATCCACGTAGATGCCGGGTACCGAACCGCGGATTAAAGGAATGCTGACACCCATTCTGGACGTATACACCTGCAAACCCGCCACACGGCCCGGCAGCCAGTCTAAAATATTCAGGTACCCTTTGACAGTAACATCGGAAGCGATATCCAGGATGGTACCGTCGCTTGTTTTAAAAAGCCCTGAACAATAGAGTTCGTTCAGTTTTTCTTCGGGTGTTGTTGTTGGGGTATTGCCTTTGTAAGCCTGGGCATTGATGAGCAGGCTGAGAAAAATACTGGTAACCAGAGCACTGATCTTTTTCATAACCTTTTCCTCCTTCCTGTAATTTACTGCATGATTGTGTTAGGGGAAGGTTAAGAAAGAGCCGCTAATACTATTTTGTTACTACAAGTTCAGAAGCCTGATATCTTCTGTGTTGACAGAACTCGTATATCAAATTGGCAAACTTATTCAGCCTTCTTTTCTCATTACCAAATGTCAGAGAGAAAAGACCTTCACCACCTCCGCCTGATACGATCTCGATTTCACATTGATCCTCTTTGCTATTAATTCTTTGTATTCGTATCACGATCATTAAGTCAGAAGAATTCATCACGCTATAATCTTCAGCAAATAATAATACTCCATCAATGATATTACTCTTAAAGGAAATTTTTATCTCCCTTTCAAACATATCAAGCAATTCGAAATAACAATCTTCTCCTTGTATGGTTAAATAGCTGGCTTTCATACTTTAAATTACAAAAAAACAGCCCCACTTTCGTGAGGCCGTCTGAATTCTAATCAATATGGTTACCCGGTCAGATGATCAATAATGCATCGCCATAACTAAAGAACCGGTATTTATCCTTGATTGCTTTTTTATAGGCTTCCATGGTCAGTTCATAACCGGCAAAAGCACAGGTCATGATCAGCAGGCTGGTCTTGGGTAAATGGAAATTTGTTACTAAAGAATCCGCGATATTGAAATCATAGGGCGGGTGGATGAACATATTGGTCCAGCCTTCGGAGGGTTTCAATAATTTCTGTGCAGTGAAAGAAGATTCCAAAGCCCTCATGGTGGTAGTGCCAACGGAGCAGATACGGTGACCATATTCTTTGGCCCTGTTCACAATCTTGCAGGCGGTATCATCAATATTATAATATTCGGCATCCATTTTATGTTTGCTCAGATCCTCCACTTCAATCGGGCGGAAAGTGCCGAGGCCGGTGTGCAGGGTTACTTCTGCAAAACGGATACCTTTTATCTCCAGACGTTTGATCAGCTCCCGGCTGAAATGCAGACCCGCTGTTGGTGCCGCCACAGCTCCTTCATGTTTGGCGTAAACGGTCTGGTAACGTTCTTTATCTTCTTCGTCAGGCTTTCTTTTAATGTATTTGGGCAATGGGGTTTCACCGAGTTTCTCTAACTGGGCACGGAATTCTTCCTCGCTGCCTTCCCAGAGAAAACGGATGGTACGGCCGCGGCTGGTGGTGTTATCAATAACTTCTGCTACCAGGTCTTCCTGGTCGCCGAAATAGAGTTTGTTACCCACCCTGATCTTCCTTGCGGGATCAACGATCACATCCCAGAGGCGGTTGGGTTTATTTAATTCACGGAGCAGGAACACTTCGATCTTGGCACCTGTTTTTTCCTTCCTGCCGTACATACGGGCCGGGAATACTTTCGTGTTGTTCACCACAAAAGCGTCTTTGTCGTCAAAATAGTCCAGAATGTCGCGGAAATGTTTGTTCTCGATCTGGCCGGTGTGGCGGTGCACCACCATCATACGGGCATCTTCTCTTCTTTTCGCAGGGTTCTGGGCAATAAGATTGAGGGGTAGGTCGAAACGGAATTGTGAAAGCTTCATGAGTATAATAATTTTTTCCTGATCTCATGACGCAAACCGGGCGGAAAGGGCTTTGGCGGTGGGGCCGAAACTGCCTGTGGCGGATCAAATCCGGCCTTACGGCGCCGGGTTTGGTCAATATGATGACTTTTAAAGGCGGCGAAGTTACGTCATCCTGCCTCAAAATCCCTTTTTATTTTGCACATTCTTTCTACCGTTCCGGCCTTCCCCGCCACTAAATACCGCGTTACACGGATGACATAAAGGGCTAATCAGGCGAATTTTATGCTTTTAGTTGGAACCCTGCATCTTAAATTTGTTGACTGTCTAAAAACTGAACCCTCCACTTTATGAAGAAATTCTTCGTTGCACTCCTTATCCTGACACCCTTCTTTCTACAAGCCCAGCCCAAACCCAAACCTAAAAAATACCCCGGCCTTTTATGGGAGATCAGCGGCAACGGCCTGAAAAAGCCTTCTTACCTGTTCGGCACCATGCATGTCAGCAGCAAGATCGCTTTTCACCTGGCCGATTCATTTTACATCGGCATTCGTAATGCAGATGTGGTGGCTTTAGAGACTAACCCGGAAAGCTGGCAGGAAGATATGAGCAAATATGAATTGGGTGGCATGGATTACAGCGTGGCCGGCTTTGGTGGTTATTTTTCAAGCCCTGCTGATTATTTAAAAATATCCACCCTGAAATTTTATAAGTACGATAAAAAGATCGAAAGCTCCCTCTACAGTAATCCTTCCACCATCAATAACCTTTTGTATCGTTCTTACGGAAATGAATCTGCCGACTTTGAGGAAGATACTTATCTCGATATGTATATCTACCAGTGTGGCAAGAAATGGGGTAAGAAAGTAACCGGCGTGGAAAATTATGGAGAGAGTATGAAACTGATGCAGGAAGCGTATAAGGATGCGGCAAAAGATAAGAATATCAAAGAGCGGAGCTATGATATAGATGAAGAATATGGGATGGACAAATTACAGGAAGCTTACCGCACCGGCAACCTGGACCGGCTGGATTCTATCAATAAACTCAACAGCATGTCGGATGCTTTTGATGAGAAATTTCTATACAAACGGAATGAGATACAGGCTAATTCTATTGACTCCATTTTGAAAAGCAAGTCCACTTTGTTTGTGGGTGTTGGTGCGGCGCATCTGCCGGGGCAAAGAGGGGTGATCGAAATGCTCCGGGCCAAAGGATATAAACTGAGGCCGGTGCAGATGGGCGAAAGAGATAGTAAGCATAAAGACCAGGTAGAGAAGATCAGGGTGCCGGTCACTTTCAACACACAAACCGCAACTGACGGTTTTTATAAAGTGGATATACCCGGTAAGTTTTACAAATTTGGCGAAGATGCTTTTCTCGACCAGCAGCAATATGCCGATATGGCCAACGGGAGCTATTACATGGTGACCCGGGTAATGACCAATGGCTGGATGTGGGGACATAGTACCACTGATGTGTATAAAAAAATTGACAGCCTGTTGTATGAAAATATCCCCGGGAAGATTGTATCCAGAACAAAGATCACCCGCAACGGCTATACCGGTTTTGATATTACCAATAAAACAAGAAGAGGGGATATACAGCGCTACAATATCATCATCACGCCTTTTGAGATATTGTTTTTCAAGATGAGCGGCAACGGGGACTATGTAAAACTGGGAACGGAGGCCAATAAGTTCTTTAACAGTATCCAGCTAAAGGAAAAGAATGCGGATATGGCTGTAAAAGGCTGGAGAAAATACTCGCCAGCCTGTGGTGGTTTCAGTATTGATCTTCCCCACGATCCCTATACCGGCAATGATGGAAGCTGGATCTATGATGCAGGCGACAGCGTGACAAACACCCATTACCGAGTAATCAGAACCGATATTCATAACTACGAGTTCGTGGGAGAGGATACATTTGATCTTGGCCTGCTGGATGAAAGCTTTGCTGCATCGGAGTTTATAGATAAGAATACCAGCCGCAAACAAGGTACTTACAAAGGCTATCCTTCGCTTGATTGCAAGTATAAAGACAAGAGTGGCGGCGTTTTCCTGGTCCGTTTCCTGATCCAGGGGCCGCATTATTATACATTGGTGGCTTATGGCAAACAGGAGATTCCCGGAATGCAAAGTTTCCTGAATTCATTTGAGATCAGGCCTTTTGTATATGGCGAAGTGAAAGAAAGAAAAGATACTTCTTTATACTTCACCGTGAAGAGCCCTGTTTTCCCGGAACAGAAAAAGGAAAGACTCGACATGCCCCGCTTCAATTATTTTGGTGGTTATGGCGATGATGAAGAGGAAGAAACAGAGAATGATATGCTGGAAGGAGGCGCCTACCGCAGCAAAGTAATCAGTAATGATACTACCGGGGAAAAGATATACGTTTCGTTCTTTAAATCGCCCAGGTATTTCTACACTAAGGATAGCAGCCGGCTGGATGATGATACGGAGTCTGTTTCTTTCCGGGGCGATTCCAGCTGGATCGTCCGGTATAAAAAGAAGTATGAATTGCCCAACAAGATGAAAGTATGGGAAACTATACTTTCCGATACCGGCAGCAGCCGTACATTATGGACAAAAAAATATTATAAAGACGGGGTTGGTTTTTCGCTGACAACGCAATCTGATACGTTGAGTCAGCCCAGTGTGTTCGTAAAATCATTTTATGAAACTTTTGCACCGGCTGATACGTTAAAAGGTATCAACCCCTACGAGAAAAAATCAGCTGTTTTCTTTGCTGATTTTATGAGCAGCGACAGCGTTTTACATAAAAGAGCCGTAAAAAGCATTGCAACGATAGATCTGGATTCGTCCGACTTTCCACAGTTAAAAAAAGCAATTACTTCGCTGACCTGGGAAGAAAAAAAATACCTGGATACCAAAAAAGCATTGATCAATAAGCTCGATGACATTAAAACAAAAGCGGCAGCTGATTACCTGAAGGAACTCTATTATGCTGCTGCTGATACAGTAGATATTCAATACGCTGCACTGGAAACATTGTTACAGCAGCAAACGCAATACGCATACAATGTGTTCAGGGATATAATAGCCGTTGAGCCCCCGGTGCTGGAGAAGGGAGGGAAGGGATATAGGATGTATCCTCCTTTGTCTGCTCTCCGGAATCTCGACCTGGATGGAGATTATTTTGGCGGCTATAAGGATGGGGATTTTCTCCGGGAACTATATGATTCATTACAACTGACCCGTACGATTTTGCCTGACCTGTTGCCTTTGCTGAACCTGGACGATTATAAAACCCCGGTGATGCAATTACTTGGGCAAATGGTGGACAGCAACCTGGTGAAACCAAGAGATTATGAACTCTATTTCAGCAAATTCTTTATCGAAGCCAAACAGGAATTGAAAAAACAGGCTATTGCAGAGAAGAAAGCTGCTATCGAAAAGGCAGAAGAAAGTAAAACAGATAAAAAGAAACCTGCCTACCTGGATTACGAAGAAAAGGATGCGGGTAATGATGATCTGAGCCTTTATGCAACTTTGTTATTACCATATTGGGACAGTAAACCCAATGTGCAACCCCTGCTGCTGCAGATGCTGCAATCGAATGACAAACGGCTGAAGTATAATACCCTCTTACTGATGATGCGGAACAGGAAATCATACCCGGATAGTTTACTGGCTTATTTCGGCAGCCTGGATGAGTTCAGGTATGAACTTTACAGCGATCTGAAAACAATGAAACAACTGGATAAATTTCCGGCAAAATATAACAACCACCTTGATCTGGGTAAGAGCAGGCTGTTGGGTTCACAATCGTATGGCAAGCCTGATACTATAGTATATGTTGACAGGTTACCCGCTGAGTATAAGGACAAGAAAGGCTTCTTTTATTTCTTCAAATACAAAAGCAAAAAAGATGATGCGGGCTGGAAACTGGGCATAGTCGGATTAGTGCCGGAAGAGCAGGGATTTTTTGAATTTGATGAAACGGATAAGTTCCCTTCATTTACCTCAGTTGTGCCTGGCTGGCATACCAGCTTTAAGAGTTATGGAGGAGAATACGATTTCACAGGGCTGCTGGATGTAAAAATCAAAGAGGATGAGCCTTTGAATGACCAGTTGAGGAAAGAGATGAAGAAGAAACTCTATTCAAGAAAGGAAAGTGCCAGGGAATTTTATGAAGACGAGAGAGAGGGGAGGTATGATGCAGTTCCCCGGATCAGGTTTTGATCAGGCTACAATACCTGTTGGGATAGAAGCGATCAGTTTTTGCGTATAGGCTGATTGCGGTTTAAAATATATATCATCGGCTTTACCGCTTTCTTCGATCTTGCCTTTGTTCATGACCATGATCCGGTCGCTGATATAACGGACCACGGAAAGATCGTGCGAGATAAAGATAACAGTGAAACCGAATTCTTTTTTCAGATCGTTCAGCAGGTTCAGCACCTGTGCCTGCACACTTACATCCAAAGCAGATACCGATTCATCGCATATAATAAAAGAGGGGTTCAGAGCAAGTGCTCTTGCAATAACGATCCGCTGCCGCTGCCCCCCGCTGAACTCATGCGGGTAGCGGGAAAAATGTTCTGCTTTCAGGTTTACTTTTTCCAATAACTCCGTTACTTTCTCTTTTCTGGCTTTTTCAGTTGAAATGATATGATGCACTTTTAGTGGTTCTGCTATGGCAGAGCCGATAGTTAGCCGGGGATTCAGGGAAGAGTAGGGGTCCTGGAAAACGATCTGGATATCCTTGCGAAGTGAACGAAGTTCCTCTCTCTTTTTAGCGGTGAGGTCAATGCCGTTATAAGTAATCGTTCCTGCAGTGGGATCGATAAGCCGCAATAAGGTTCTTCCCAATGTTGTTTTACCACAGCCGCTTTCACCTACCAGACCCAATGTCTCTCCTTTATACACTTCAAAACTGATATCGTCCACTGCTTTGGTGTAGGCAGTAGCTTTGCCGACCAATGTTCTTTTGGCCGGAAACCAGACGGAAAGCCGCTCTGCTTTCAGCAGGACCACAGACGATGGGCCATGAACAACAGAGCTTTTGTTCACGGGATGAACTGCGGTCTGTGGTCTGTCGTCTGTAATCTTCATAAAATCGCTAATTACCGGCAACCTTTCCCCCCGTTCATGATTCACCGGCCTGCAGGCCATTAATGCCCTGGTATAAGGATGTTGCGGTACAGTAAGCAATGACCGGACATTGTTTTCTTCCACGATCTCGCCTTTATACATCACCAAGGCACGGTCAGCGATCTCGGCCACCACACCCAGGTCATGTGTAATAAAGATGACGCCCATATTGGATTGCTGCTGCAATTCTCTGATCAGTTGCAGGATCGTTTTCTGTACGGTCACATCCAATGCTGTAGTCGGCTCATCACAAATTAACAAAGAAGGCTCGCAGCACATGGCCATGGCGATCATCACCCGTTGCTTCTGGCCCCCGCTGAGCTGGTGAGGATAACGGTTGAATGCAGCTTCCGGATCGGGTAATTTTACTTTATTGAACCAGTCGATGGTTTTTTGCTTTGCAGCAGCTTTGGATAATTTTTTATGCAACTGCAATGCTTCCATCACCTGTTTGCCACAGGTCATTACCGGGTTCAGGGAGGTCATCGGCTCCTGGAAGATCATAGCGATCTTGTTGCCTCTTATGTCCTGCAGCGAATGACGGTCTTTTTTTAGAATATCAATAACAGTATTCCCATCTTCAGCAAATAAAATTTCTCCGGATGAATAGCGGGCAGGGGGTGATGGTAAAAGCTGAAGTATGGATAAAGAAGTGACTGATTTGCCTGATCCTGATTCCCCGACAATGGCGACTACTTCACCACGACTAACCGTTAAAGAAATATTCTTTAAGGCATTTGTAGTGCCCGATTCTGCCAGGAAATCAACAGAGAGGTTATTTATCCGGAGTAGCGGCTGCATTATTTCAGCACCACTTTGATGGGTATTTTTTTACCCGGAGTTGGATAATAGGCCATACATACTGCACAGTTCTCCTGTCTGGCCGTATCAATACTGAAATAAAATTCATCACCGGCATTGATAGTTGCCGGGAAATTACAGGGGCTGCCCAGGCCAAAAGCATTGGTATAAATCTTCTTCGTGGTCTCATCAGTCCAACTGGCTTCCACTAAGGCGGGATCAATATTGCCTTCAATAACGCTGATCGTATAATTCATACAAATGCCTTTCACTTCCAGCCTGCCTTTGTAAACAGCGCCTGCTTTTTTCTTA
Source organism: Chitinophagaceae bacterium UBA4411 (assembly GCA_002400415.1). Classification (GTDB taxonomy): domain Bacteria; phylum Bacteroidota; class Bacteroidia; order Chitinophagales; family Chitinophagaceae; genus CADEDV01. The sequence goes on along the minus strand of DGQP01000001.1, from coordinate 363,015 downwards.
TTACAATTTTCTGCTGAGATAGTCAGCAGAAAGATCCCGGTAAGAAAGATGAAGAGTTTCATATAAGAATGGGTTTAAAATTTCAGGTGTCTGACGGTCAGGCCATCATTGATCAGTTGTTTCAATGACTCAATCCCGATTTTCAAATGGGTCTCTACAAATCTGGCTGTTACTTTCTTATCACTTTCTTCTGTTTTTACACCTTCAGGTATCATGGGTTGATCACTCACCAGTAATAAAGCGCCGGTCGGGATTTTATTATAGAAACCTACCGTAAAAATAGTGGCTGTCTCCATATCTATTGCATAAGCCCGTACTTTGGTCAGGTATTCTTTGAAAACCTCATCATGCTCCCACACCCGGCGGTTGGTGGTATACACGGTGCCGGTCCAGTAATCCACTTCGTGATCTCGGATGGTGGTGGATACTGCTTTTTGCAGGGCGAAGGCAGGTAGCGCCGGTACTTCCGGCGGGAAATAATCGTTAGAAGTACCTTCTCCCCTTATGGCTGCGATAGGCAGGATGAGGTCGCCGAGTTTATTCCTTTTTTTCAAACCCCCGCATTTACCAAGAAAAAGAACCGCTTTGGGTTCTATGGCCGTCAGCAGGTCCATAATAGTGGCGGCGGTGGGACTCCCCATGCCAAAATTGATGATACTGATATCGCCGGCGGTCGCACATTGCATCGGCCTGCCTTCGCCAACTACTTTTACCTTATTCTCTTCGGCAAACATGTAAACGTAATTGCTGAAATTGGTCAGCAGGATATATTTACCAAAATTCTCCAGGGATTCACCTGTATAGCGGGGTAACCAATTGTGTACGATTTCTTCTTTGCTCTTCATATTTGTTTTTTTGACGACGGACCACAGACGATGGACGACTTAGCTTTCTTTAGCTGAGTTTTTTATAAATGCCTGGAGCATTTTGACCAACGATTCTGAATCAGTATAAAGTTTATTAAATGTTTTCTCATCAAGATAATTCCTTAACCTGGCCTTAATAAGGCAAGCGGCTACTTCCAGGGCCGACCTGTTTGCAAAGATTAGGAATCTTTTTTGTTCTGCATCAGATAGCCCGGTTGATCCTTCTGTAATATTTAATCCAATGCTGTCAGCGGCTCTCCGGATCTGGCTGCTTAGGTTAAATAGTTCTTTTTTAGGAAAATGGTCTGCTATACGATTGATATCTTCTCCAAACCCGAGAGCAACCTGCCAAACCCGCAGTTGTTCAAATTTGAATGCCATAGCGATAAGTTTGCCTTAAAATACGACAACAATTTTGATGGGACAGAAATTTTCGAAAATGAGCCTTCTGTCGTCTGTGGTCTGTTGGCCATCGTCTATATTTGAACTAATGATAAAGATTGAATTTCCAGAACCCGCCTTCAGCATAAAGACAGAAAACGGGAAAGAGTACATCCTGGATACGATCCGGAAGAAATGGGTGCTCCTGACCCCGGAAGAATGGGTGCGGCAGAACTTCATTCAATACCTGGTGCAGGTAAAGAAATACCCGGCAACACTAATTGCTGTTGAAAAAGAGCTGCAACTGGGTGAGCTAAAAAAGAGGTTTGATATCCTGGTATATAATTCAAGCCATGAACCCTGGATGATGGTTGAGTGTAAAGAGATGAAAGTAAAACTGGATGAAAATGTGTTACAACAAGTGCTGCGGTATAATATCAGTATCCCTGTCCCTTATTTAGTGATTACCAACGGCGAGTATTGTTATGGGTATAAGAAAGGAAGAAGTGGTCTGGACGAGATTAGCGAACTCCCTTTTCTTTCTGCATAGAATTTAATTTGTCAGTTTGATCTCTGCCAGGCGTTTGATGTCTCCGATTACCTTTTTTGTTTTCACATCGGGCCTGATACCACGGCCTTCAGCATAGATTTTGGCGGCAGCAAGTTCTTTTCATGAGGCGGGTTTGTTTTATCTGTAAAGGTGCTTTTATTCATTTTCTCAGGGTTACACCAGTTTATGCTCATATGCATATTTCACAAGGCCGATGACGGAGTTAGTACCGGTTTTACGAAAAATATTCTTGCGGTGAGTTTCCACGGTTCTTTCGCTGATAAATAAAGCTTCAGCAATCTGTTTGTTATTATATTCTTTTTCAATCAGCCGGATGATCTCAATCTCCCGGTCGGTGAGATGGGCATCTTCGTTCTGTTTTTTTCGCTGGCTGCTGCGCTGCAATTCATCTATTACTTCTTCACTGAAGTAGATACCTCCGGCAGCAATCTTATCAAGGGCTTTCAGGAGTTCCTGTTTACCAATATTCTTCAGCACATAACCGGAAATGTCAGCATCATTGATCATTTCATTCACCAGGTCACCCTGTCCACTCATCGAAAGTGCCAAAATTTTGGTAGCCGGGAATTTCTGTTTCACCAGTCTGGCTAATTCATTACCAGGCAGGCCGGGCATCATAATATCTGTGAGTAAAATATCAACCGGTGTCTGGGTGAGCTTTTGTATGACTTCTGTGGGTTCGGTAGAAGCAAAAACAAACCGGAAGCGATCATGGCCTTTAAGCAATGACATCAATCCGTCTATAACGATCTGGTGATCGTCAACCAGGGCCAGGGTAATTTTTTCGTTCTTCATGTGGGCAGAATGAAAGTACTATAATTTAAGCGGCCAGAAAAAATTAAACTGGTACATATAAGGCCACTACCGTTCCCCGGCCCGGTGCTGAATCAAAATCTACCGTCCCTTTCAGGTATTCAACCCGGGTGATGATATTTTTTAATCCTATGCCTTCAAATTTCTCTTTATCGGTTGCATCAAAGCCCTGGCCGTTGTCCTCAATGGTGGCATTAATACCATCTTTGTCTTTGATTATGGAAATATCCAGAGTGCTGGCCCGGGCATGTTTAATCACATTGTTCACGCACTCCTGCACCACCCTGTACAATACTATTTCAATAGTAGAATCCAGCCGTTGTTCAAGCCCTTCTGTATATAAATGTACCTGAACCGAACTCTTGTCTAATTTATCTGTAAAATCCCTGATGGCAGCTGTAAGTCCATAGTTCAGGAGTTTGCCGGGCATCATGGTGTGTGAAACAGTGCGTACTTCCCTGCAGCCTTCATCAACCAGCTCAATTACTTTTGAAAACGCTGTTCTTTGCGCAGCGTCTGTGAATTGTATGGCAGATTCAAATGCCGAAAGGTTCATCTTGGCAGCGCTCATCATCTGTCCCACACCATCATGCAGGTCTTTGGCAATGCGCTGCCTTTCGTTTTCTTCGGCTTCGAGTACCGCTTTTGCAGCCTGTTCCTGTTGTTGCAGTAGTTGCGCCTGCAATTGTGCTTCTTTTTTGAAACGGTATTTTTTATACTGGGAATGGAGCAACAGCCCGCCAAGCAGCATCAGCCCGGCGATACCAATGAACAGAAAGTTCTGGAGCCGTATTTTGTTATCTTTTTGTTCGATCAGTCTTACTTTTTTTTCTGTTTCATATAGTGTTTGCATTTCTGCAAGTGCTTTCGGGTTGGCATCCGCATACATGCTGTCCTGAAGGGCGTTGATTTTTTTATAAGCAGCAATGGCTTCATTGTATTCTTTTGCCGCTTCGTAATTGGCGGCAAGCGCAGTGTAGATCATTGGCAGCTTGGCACTGATCTTATTGATTTCAGCAATGTGCAATGCTTCTTTACCGCTTAGGATGCCTTCATCGGTTTTGCCCATTTTTGCATATAGCGCAGATAATTCTGCAAGGTCTGAGACGATGAAGAAAGGATCACCGATCTTTTGCCGCAGGGGCTGCGCTTCCAGGAAATAATGTAGTGCTTCCTCCAGTTTCCCCTGCTTCTCTAAGGCTGTTCCAAGAATAAACAAACCATTAGCCTGTGCTAAAATATCGTTGTTGGCTTTGGCATTTTCAATGGCTATCCGTGCAAAATAATAAGCAGAATCAATATTGTTGAGTGAACCATGGCAGGAAGCAAGATTGTTATAGATGACTGCCGTATAAGCCTGTGTTAGTTTTTTGCCCTCCACCAATTGAATGGCATTGTGAAAATTCTGAATAGCAGAAGGAAACTGTTTCAGTTCCATCATAACCCAGCCGATATTAACCCTTGCTTTCAATTGTACTAAATAATCTTTACAGGCTTCTGCTTTTTTTAAGGCAAGGTAGAAGCGGTCAAGCGCATCTTTTTTCCGGTCCATTTTCATATAACATAAACCCGAAAAAGAATAATACTGGGCCAGTTCCGGCAGCAGGGAGGGTTCCTTTTCCAGCCAGCTGATATTTTTTTCAACCAAGGCCAATGCAGAATCAGGATAACCTTCATTGTAATAATAGCCGAAAACATACATTTCTGCTTTGGCCAGTTTAACAGGGCTGGCTTCTTTTTCCAAAAGCGCAATAGCCTGCCGGGCAAATGACAGGCAGGAATCAAAATCAGCGACTTTGTATACTTCACAAAGTTTTAGCAGGATGTCAATCTTCCCTGCAATCGATCTTTCGGCAGATAATTGTGCTTTGAGCAGAGCGGGATTGGCCTGTGCGGCGGTATTATTTTGAAGAAACACAACCAGGCCCATGAGGAACAGTATTTTCTTACTATGGTCGATAAAAGATTTCACTGAACTGATTTGTATTTACAAGGGGACATGAACAGCTACCAATGTCCCTTTCCCGGGGGTTGAATCAAAATCAACAGTTCCTTTCAGGTATCCCACCCGGCTGCTGATATTCTTCATGCCAATGCCGTCAAATTTAGATTTATCCCTGCTGTCAAAACCTTTACCATTATCCTCAATAGTGGCACTGATGCCATCGGTATCTCTTATCACAGAAATATCAAGCGTATTAGCCCCCGAATGTTTGATCACATTGTTCACGCATTCCTGGATCACCCGGTACAAAACTGTTTCCACATTAGCGTCCAGGCGTTGGTCGAGACCTTCGGTATACAGGTGTACCTGTATCGTTTTCTTATCTAATTTATCAATAAAATCCTGCACAGCAGAGCTGAGGCTGCTTTTTAATAGAGCATTCGGCATCATATTGTGCGATACGCTCCTGACCTCTTTGCAGCTTTCATCCACGAGGCTGATGATCTTTTCAAAGGAAAGTTGCTGATCAGTAGAAGCGAATTTTAGTTCGGATTCAAAAGCAGAGAGGTTCATCTTGGCTGCACTCATCATTTGCCCCACACCATCATGCAGGTCACGGGCAATCCGTTTTCTTTCTTCCTCTTCTGCTTCTATTACCGCTTTAGTTGCCATTTCCTGTTGCTTCATAATTTCGGCCTGCAGCCGGGCCTGCTGTTGCAACCGGTAACGGCGGTAGGCCGAAATTCCTAATAGTATTACCAGGGCCAGTGAGCCTGCCACAGCAGCAATTACAATATTCTTCCTGGCTATTTCCGACTGCTGCAATTTAATCTCCTGCTCTTTCTTTTCGGTTTCATATTTCACTTCCATGTCGGCAATGGCCTTCACATTGGCCTCGTTAAGTAATGTATCTTTGATGGCAGCATATTTTTTATGCAGTTCCAATGCCTGTGCCATGTTGCCGGTGGCTGAATAATAATCAGCAGCAACCAGGTAATAATTTTTCAGGTCGTCTTTCTTACTGGTTGTTTCAATGATGGCAAATGCACTATCTAATGATTGTTTCGCCAGGATATAATTTTTTTGGTGGATGGATGCCTGCGCCAGCCCGATGCGGGGGGAAGCCATATTGCGTTTATTGCCAATCCTGTTGTTAAGGTCAACTGAACGGGTGAAATACCAGGCGGCTGAATCATAGTTCTTTTTGCGCAGATAAATTTCTCCAAGGTCCACCTGCACGAGGGCAATCTGCCGCAGATCAGTACTGCTTTCATATACTTTCATCGCTTCATTGAGAAAGGAAACAGAACGGCTGTAATCTTCCTGTTCTTTATAAATAGAAGCAATGGATTGGTAACTAATGGCCAGCTCATTTTTATCATTGGTGATCTTTTGAATACGGATTCCCTGCTCTAAATGGGAGATGGCTTTGTTGTATTCCTTCTTTTTTGCATAAACGATACCAATAAAATTATGCGTTTTGGCGACGGCGTTTTTATCGTCCAGCAGTTCGTATTCCCGCAGGGCGAACAGGAAATTATGGATAGCTTTTTCATAATCGCCGATATCTTTATAAATAAAACCAATATTGTTGTAACTCATGGCAATGCCACCCTTGTCCCGGGCTTTTTGGCGTACAGCAAGTGCCTGCTGGTATTTCTCAAGCGCTTTTACATAGTTGCCCAATTCAATATAAACATTGCCTTCATTGTTCAGTGCAAAGCCCATATTGATAAGATCATTTGCCTTCTCTGAAAAACTATAGTAGGCTTCAAAGGCCCGGATGGCACCCGGGTAATCTCCTTTCATATACCGGGCATAACCAACCGAGTTCCAGGCAAGGGCAGTATAGCGGGGTGACAAACGGAGCCTGTCATTTTGCTGAATGGCCTGCTCTGCATAATAAATGCCTGAATCGGGCTTGGTCCAGCGATAAATTTCGGCCAGTTTCAGCAATGCTTTTATACTGTTACTATCCTTGCTATTTTCCCGGACACTATTTTGCAGGCTGTCGGTGGGAGAAATTTGTGCGCTGGTAATGCAGCAAAGGAAAACAAAGAAAAGACAGGATAAATTTTTTTTCAGCATGGCTTGAGAAGGGTTGGTGAAGATATTTATAATCCCAAAACATCTTTCATGCTGAAGATACCCTTTTTCTCTTTTATAAACTCGGCAGCCAGTACGGCTCCGGCAGCAAAGCCTTTGCGGTTGTGGGCCGTATGAATGATTTCAATATCGTCCACGGCCGAAGAATATTTAACATGATGGGTGCCGGGAGCAGGGTCTTCCCGCTGGCTGATGATCTCCAGATCTTCGGGATTATCACTGAGTTCATTCACCCAGCGTTTTTTTCTTTTGATCTCTTTCAGTACCTGTTCAGCTAACGTAATAGCTGTGCCACTGGGCGCATCCTTTTTCTGGGTGTGATGTACTTCCTCCAGGATTACTTCATATTCCTTATGCGGCGCCATCAGCGCAGCTAATTTTTTATTGACCTCGAAAAAAATATTAACACCAATGCTGAAATTGCTGGCATATAAAAAAGTTCCGTTCTTTTCTTTTACCAATTGGCTGACTTCGTCCATTCTTTCTGTCCAGCCGGTGGAGCCGCAAACCAACGGGATGGTAAAGCCAATAGCTTTTTTAATATTATCAATGGCTGTGTGCGGACCGGTGAATTCTATAGCCACATCAGCAATTGTAATCTTTTCTGCATTGAAATCAGCCAGATTATTCTCGTCAATTTTTAAAGCGATTGAATGTCCCCGTTGCAGGGCAATCTCTTCAATAGCTTTCCCCATTTTGCCATAACCGATCAGTGCAATATTCATACTACTGGTTTTAGGTTGCAGGTAAAACCTGTTTGTTGCTGCAAATAACTTTAAAAAAAGAGAAAGGAGAAAACTTAATTGGGTTACCGGGCCCTTTTATCTTTCAGGGAAAGGACAAGACTGATGCCGTTGGTTCCGGCCATTTCGCTGTGACCTGGTTTGATGCGGAGACTGAGGTCAGGGCTTATGTCAAAACTTTTCAGGTGAGCGTCCACGGTGGCGTCCACCACGTTCAAACCCCAGAGGATGACAAAAAAAAGCGCTGAATAATCCACATCCCGGCGAAATTGATCCCTGTAAAACCGGAGCGATTCTTCACTCAATGGCTGCAGGTTAGCTTTTATCTGGGGAAAAAGGGCTGAGTCAGTCCGGTTCACCCGCATGTTATATTTTACTTTATAAGCAAACCGGGTGTCTTTATAATTTTTCAGATTATAAAAGAAAATACCTCCGCTGATACCGATGGCACCATAGACGATAGGCAGTTTCCAGTATTTTTTGTTGTAAATCTGGCCAAGTCCGGGAAGAATGGCTGAACGGATTGCGGCAGTGCGGGGACTGTGTTTTTTTACCACAGTATCCTTCTTTACTTTTTCGGAAGCTGTAATGGCGGTGGTTTCAGGTGTCAGCTTAATTAGTGAGTCCGGCTGTTGGGCCGATAAAAAATTCCCTGTAAACAGTGCAGTGACTGCCAGTGCAATAATTTTTTTCCAATAACTGCTTACGGTTTTTTGCATCATCAAAAATCCCTTCCGGGAAGGAGTTTATCAATCAGCTGATACATCCAACTGGCTGAGTAATTTATTCAGTTCTTCCAGCGAATAATAGTCGAAAGTGATCTGACCACTGCCGTTGCGGCTGTGTTTCAGTTTCACCCTGGTGCCGAATTGAGACGCTAATTTATCTTCTATTTTCTGGAAGGCAGGTGCTAAAGAGCTTTTTGAAGTTTTTTTAACAGCACCATTTTGTTTGTAGAGATTGCGGACCAGTTCTTCTGTTTGCCTGACTGACAAACCCTTTTGCCTGATTTCTTTGAATATATATAACTGCTTATCGATACTATCTACATTGATCAATGCCCTTGCATGGCCCATGCTAAGCTCGCCATTGCGGACAGCTAACTGGATATCGGGAGGTAATTTTAATAAACGGATAAAGTTGGCAACCGTACTCCTGTCAATACTCATGCGTTCACCCACCTGTTCCTGCGTGTAATCCAGCTCTTCCATCATGCGTTTATAGCTCAGGGCCACTTCCATCGCATTCAGGTCTTCCCGTTGCAGGTTTTCCAATAATGCCAGTTCTAATAATTGCGCATCGTTGGCCTGGCGGATATAAGCCGGTATGTCAGTTAAGCCGGCAATTTTAGAAGCCCTTAATCTTCTTTCACCGGATATAAGCCGGTATTTGCCAGAAGGTAGTTTTGAAACGGTGACCGGTTGAATAATATCATGGAGTTTGACAGAGTTGGCCAGTTCCTGTAAGGCTTGTTCGTCAAAATCACGCCGGGGTTGTTTCGGGTTAACCTCTATTTCATCTACCGGAATGCGATTGATGCCGGTAGCATTTTCCACCACAGCAGGTTTAATAGCCCCAGTGCTGGTCTTCAAATCTGAATCTATACTTTGCAATAAAGACCGGATACCTTTACCGAGGGCATCTTTATTTTGTTTAGGAGTAGACATAATAGCTGCGAGTTTTGAGCAACGAGTTGCGAGTAAATTTCCTATTGTTGTAATTTACTCATGAAACCCATGATCATTTTTTGTTCTTCGTCAATATCTTTTAATAAATCGTCTCTTTTCTTTTTGTCGCCAAAATTAACAGCTTCTGCAATTAATAACTGGGTTTCTATTTCGAAAGATGATCCCAGCGAAATTTCCAGAAATCTGTTATACTCTTTACTGCTGGTACGGCTGCTTCCTTCTGCAATATTAGAGGGTATTGAGACCGCAGCTCTTGTTATCTGCGATGATAACGAATATTTTTCTTCTTTCGGGAAAGCAGCTACCAGTTTAAATGATTTTACTGCTATCTGAAAGCCTTTTTGCCAAATGAGCAGTTGTTTAAAATTGCGCATATGAAGTTGTTTTTTGCTCGCAGCTCACAGCTTATTGGCTCATAGCTCTAATATCCTCTCATCCTGCTTAATCTTTGTCATATCGTTTTTCTGAAGAATTTCTTTGGCAAGGTTCAGGTAGTTCATAGAACCTTTGCTGTTGGCATCGTATAAGATCACAGGTTTACCTACACTGGGGGCTTCGCTTAGCCGGGCATTCCGGTGAATAATGGTGCTGAAAACCATGTCTTCAAAATGACGTCTTACCTCACTCACTACCTGGTTACAGAGGCGGAGGCGGCCATCATACATGGTCATCAGTATACCTTCTATTACAAGAGCTGTGTTAAGGCGGCTCTGAACGATCTTGATCGTGTTTAATAATTTACCCAGCCCTTCCAGGGCAAAGAATTCGCATTGTACAGGTACTACTACTGAATCAGAAGCTGTCAGCGCATTTACAGTTATCAAACCGAGGGAAGGGGAGCAGTCTATGATGATAAAGTCATAATCCTCTCTTATTGCGTCCAGCAGGTTCTTGAGCACCATTTCCCTGTTGGGGTAATTAATCATTTCGATTTCGGCACCCACCAGGTCAATATGCGAAGGGATCAGATCGAGATTGGGGATATCAGTTTTCAGGATCACATCTTTGGCCCGGGTCTGGTTCACCATACAATCGTAAAGGCTCTGGGTCACATTGTGGAGATCAAACCCCACGCCGGTAGTGCTGTTGGCCTGCGGGTCGCCATCCACCAGCAATGTTTTATACTCCAGTACGGCAAGACTGGCCGCCAGGTTAATAGCGGTTGTGGTCTTACCGACACCTCCTTTCTGATTTGCTACACCGATGATTCTTGCCATTTTGCCGAAAACTCCTTGGTAATGTTTAGTTGTTCGTGGTAAAATTGCCGACTGAAACTAAGAACTCAAAATTTAGTTTTGCCCAATTTTAACCATTCGGCAAAAATAAGCGTTAAGCTAACAACCGGGTATAAGCAGCCCGGCTTTAATTTTATTGTATGCGTAATTCTCCCTTTTGGTGGATCCTGATCGGTTTTATGGTGCTATTGGATATTTACTGTTTCCAAGCGGTGAAAATTGTTTCCCATGCTGCCAGTGGCAGGATGCGGACTATCATTTACAGCGCTTACTGGATCATTTCGGCCGGCGCCATCGTAGTACTTTTATTACTCCCTTATCTCCAGTTTCAGCAGCAGGCCCGGTTTACCCGGACTACTGTTTTTGCCATTATTGCAGGAATATTCTTTGCCAAACTGATAGCGGCTGTTTTTTTCCTCATCGATGATATCAGGCGGTTGTTTCAATGGGCAGGAACCCTGTTATTTAAGAAAACTGACACCCAGGCATCAGCGGCAGAAGGAGAAGGTATTTCCCGTTCCGTTTTTCTGAGCTGGGCCGGGATGTTATTTGGAGGCGGCCTGTTCGGTACCCTTATCTATGGCTTTGGGAATAAATATAATTACCAGTTAAAACGTTTTCAGCTTAATTATACCAATCTCCCGGAGGCTTTTAAAGGAGTGAAAATCGTCCACATCTCTGATATCCACTCGGGTAGTTTTACCGACAAAGCAGCTGTTGCAAAAGGCGTTGCAAAGATCATGAATGAAAAACCCGACCTGATACTGTTTACCGGCGACCTGGTAAATAATGTGGCAGATGAAATGAAGGATTACATGGATGTTTTTAATAAACTGGAGGCACCGTTAGGGGTTTATTCCACATTGGGTAACCATGATTATGGCGATTATGTACAGTGGGGAAGCCAGGAAGAAAAAAGAGCCAACCTGGAACAGCTCAAACAGGTGCATGCTGCCCTGGGCTGGAGACTGCTGAACGATGAGCATGTAAGTATTGAAAAAGATGGTCACCAGATCGGTTTATTGGGGGTGCAGAATATCAGCGGACGCCAAAGTTTCCATAGCTATGGGAGCCTCAAAAAAGCCTACGAGGGTGCGGCAGCTTATCCCTTCAAAATATTAATGAGTCATGATCCTTCCCATTGGGAGTCAGAAGTAACAAAGGACTATAAAGATATCGACCTGGTACTCTCCGGGCATACTCATGGAGCCCAGTTTGGGGTGGAGATTCCGGGTTTCCGGTGGAGCCCGGTTCAGTATGTGTACAAGCAATGGGCTGGCTTATATGAAAAGGAAAGCCAGAAATTGTATGTGAACCGGGGCTTTGGGTTTATTGGCTACCCTGGCCGGGTGGGCATTTTACCAGAAATCACGGTCCTGGAACTGGCCTGACCGGTTTCTTACCTTTTGTTTTAAAATATTTTGGCAGCAGCTTCGTTTAGTACTTATTTATTTGAGTATTAAACTTTTTTCTAAGCCGTTGGTCTTAAGCCAACCACTGAAGAGGCCCGAACCTATGACCCCAAATTACCACTGCCCGATGTTCAAACAATGGCTGATAGTGCTGTTTTTTGCAGTGCTGGGAACTACTATGTATGCACAGAAAACCCCGGCCGATTCTCTTCGGGTCACTGATGAAGACATGCTGCTGGCTGATACAACTATTGATTATGACGAACTTTTCCAGGATTTTGAATCTTTTTTGGATTCCATTCTGACCCCCAAAAGCTATTTTATGGGCAGTTTATCCGTTGCAAGGGGATATTTCAACTTTACCGGTAAGGATAATGCTTCTTTGGAAGCAACTCCCAAACTGACCTATACCCCGATGCTGACCTGGTATCATAAATCAGGTTTTGGATTCAGCGCCACCGGTAATCTTGTTAATGACGAAAAGAATATGAACCTGTACCAATGGTCACTTACAGGGTCCTATGATTATTTGAAAAATAAAGACCTCGCTACCGGTATTTCTTATACCCGTTATTTTGCCAAAGACTCTTTACCTTTTTATACATCGCCGCTTCGTAACGACTTGTATGCTTATTTTACTTACCGTAAATCCTGGATCAGGCCTATGGTAGCGCTTAGCTATGGATGGGGAAGCCGTTCGGAGTATGAAAAGAGGGAAGAACTTATTCAATCCCTGCGCTTGAGGCTTCGGGGGTACACTTATATTAATACCAAAGAATCAGTTTCGGATTTTTCAGTACTTGCATCTGTCCGACATGACTTTTACTGGCTCGATGTATTTACTGATAACGATCATATCCGGTTTACCCCGCAGATCAATTTCACCAGTGGTACCCAAAAATTCGGTTTCAACCAGTCATCCAGCACTTACGGAACCACGATCCGGAATTCAGCTAACGTGCTGTATAGTTCAGAAAATATCTACCTGGACGACCAGGTGAATTTTCAACCCCTGTCACTTTCTCTTTTCCTGCGGGGTGAATACTCTATTGGTAAATTTTTTATCCAGCCACAGTTTATGCTTGACTATTATTTTCCGGCGGAAAATAAGAACCTGGGCACTTTATTTTCAATCAATGTTGGCTTTGTGTTTTAGAAGGTATGAGACTGTCTGCTTATCCTTTCCCGTTTCTTTTGGTTTTTCTTCACATTATTGCGGCAATAAAATGATTACGTTTTTTGTTTTTGTTAGTACAAAAGCAGGTTGTCGTTAATGGTATTTAACAGGCAGCAAACGTTACTGGCACTATACTTGAAAATTTTCCACGTCCCGTCCGCCGATGTAATTCAGGATGACCGGGGAAATTAAAAATCAAAAAAACTTAATTATGAAGACTAAACTTTTCCTTCCACTTGCAGCAGCTTTGCTTTTATCAAACATCGCGATGGCACAATTTCACCTCGGTATTAAAGGAGGTGCAAATGTGACCAAGGTTGATGGTAAATCATTCAAAGACCAGTTCCGCTATGGTTATCACTTGGGCGGCTTTGCCGAAATTGGCTTTCCCGGCACCAAACTCGGCATACAACCGGAGGTATTGTTTAACCAGTATTCAACCCGGTTAGATAGTAATTACAAAGAGTTGTATGAAAACGTTTTTAACTCCGGGCAAAATGTAAAACTGAATTATATCTCCATCCCGATCCTGCTTAATTATAAACTCATCGGCAATTTCCTGAGCTTACAGGCAGGTCCCCAATTTGGTATTCTGATTGATAATAGCCGGACACTTTTACAAAACGGCGGCGATGCTTTTAAAAAAGGAGATTTTGCGCTGGTAGGCGGGGTGCAGATGAAACTTGCTTCTTTAAGAGTTTCCGGACGTTATAATATCGGTTTGAATAATATCAGCGATATCGATAATCAGGATAAATGGAAGAACCAGGGATTCCAGCTATCTGTTGGTTTAGCCCTATAAAAGATATCTCATACCTCGTGAACCAGTCCCTTCCGGCAACGGAGGGGATTTTTTTGTCAATTAACTGCTCCTCAATTACATAGTTTGGCAGGTTTTATTTGGCAGGCATGAATCTTGGCAATACTGATTTCCCTATATACTTTTACCGCCACCCGTTCGCTAATGCAAAACGGGTGACAGAATGTCTAATTGAAGAATAATAACATGAGTTTTGAAAAATTAATGATGAAGCCGGAGGACGATATGGACTTTTTGCCCATTATCCCGCTGAACGAGAGTGACCAGGAAGACACGAATGGCATTGAAATACCTGCCGAAATTGCCTTATTACCCTTACGGAACACCGTGCTTTTCCCGGGTGTGGTGCTGCCCATCACAGTTGGCAGGGACAAAAGCATCAAAGCTGTAAATGATGCCTATAAGGCAGATAAGCTGATTGGTGTGGTGGCACAGAAGGACAGTACTGTGGAAGACCCGGCTATCAAGGACCTTGAAAATATTGGGACCGTTGCCAAGATCGTGAAGATGATCAAAATGCCGGATGGCGGTACAACGGTTATTATCCAGGGCAAGAGCCGGTTCATGGTGGAGGCTGTCTTTACAGAAGACCCTTATTTCAAGGCGAGGATCAAAAAAATTGAAGAGGAAGAATCGCCTAAAGACGCTGATTTTGATGCCTATGTTTCCACGATCAAGGACCTGGCAACGGAGATCATTCAATTGTCGCCGAATATTCCGACAGAAGCATCTATCATTCTCCGCAATATTGAGAATCCTTCTTTCCTGATCCATTTTGTATCCAGCAACCTGAACACGGATATTAAGGAAAAGCAACGGCTGCTTGAATTAAATCATATCCGGGAACGGGCGGATGTGCTGATGCAGTTACTGCAAAAAGAATTACAGTTTGCAGAACTGAAGAATAAAGTGACCACCAAGACAAGGACAGAACTTGACAAACAGCAAAGAGAGTATTTTTTACAGCAGCAATTAAAAAGTATTAAGGAAGAACTGGGTGGTGATAGTAACGTGCAGGAAGTAAAAGAGATGCTGAAAAAGGCAGAGACCAAGAAATGGCCGGCGGCAGCTAAAGAGATGTTCAGGAAAGGGGTGGAGAAATTGGAAAGGATGCACCCGAGCACACCGGATTATTCGGTGGTATATAATCATCTTGACCTGATGCTGGAACTGCCCTGGGAAGAATATACGGAAGATCATTACGACCTGAAGAAAGCCAAGAAAACACTGGATATTGATCATTACGGAATGAATAAGATCAAGGAAAGGATACTGGAATACCTGGCAGTGCTGAAACTGAAAGGCGATATGAAGAGCCCGATCCTTTGTTTTGTCGGTCCTCCCGGAATCGGTAAAACATCATTGGGAAGAAGCATTGCTGCTGCTATTGGCCGGAAATATGTGCGGCTGAGCTTTGGAGGATTGCACGATGAAAGCGAGATAAGGGGGCACCGAAAAACCTATATCGGCGCAATGCCCGGCCGGATCTTACAATCTATCAGGAAAGTAAAATCGTCCAACCCGGTAATGATCCTGGATGAGATTGATAAAGTGGGTAATGATTTCCGTGGTGACCCGTCCTCCGCTTTGCTGGAAGTATTAGATCCTGAACAGAACCACACATTCTATGATAATTACCTCGAACTGGAGTACGATCTGAGCAAGGTATTATTTATTGCGACCGCTAATAATATCGGCAATATTCAACCGGCATTAAGAGACCGCCTGGAGATTATTGACCTCAGTGGGTACGCAGTGGAAGAAAAAGTGGAAATTGCCAGGCGCCATCTTTTTCCCAAGCAAAAAGACCTGCATGGGTTAAAGAGCAGTAATTTCAAAGTAAGCGATAAGGTACTGGAAAAAGTGATACAGGATTATACGAGGGAGAGTGGTGTGCGGGAACTGGACCGCCAGTTGGCTTCTATTATGCGTTACCAGGCCAAGCAACTGGCCATGAAAGGCAAGTTAAAAGCAGCATTGACGGCAGAGGATGTGGAAAAAATTCTCGGGAAGCCAAGGTATAGTAATGATATCTATAAAACAGCAAATATGCCGGGGGTGGCTGTGGGCCTGGCCTGGACCTATGTTGGTGGTGATATACTATTTATCGAAACCAGCCTGAGTGATGGGAAAGGTGAGCTGCGCCTGACGGGCAACCTGGGAAATGTGATGAAAGAAAGCGCCAGCACGGCCCTGACGTATCTGCAATCCAATGCAAAGAAATATGGCATTGATCAGAAATTATTTGAAAAGAAGAATTTGCATATCCATGTTCCGGAAGGTGCGGTGCCTAAAGATGGTCCGAGTGCAGGTGTTACAATGATGACAGCCATTGCTTCTGCATTGACCGGGAAAAAAGTAAAGCCTTTCCTGGCCATGACCGGAGAGATCACATTGCGGGGACAGGTATTGCCGGTAGGCGGGATCAAAGAAAAAGTGCTGGCCGCCAAAAGAGCCGGGTTAAAAGAGATCATCCTTTGCTGGCAAAATGAGAAAGATGTTCAGGAAATTGAATCTGAATTCATCAGGGGTATAAAATTTCATTATGTGAAAACAATGAGCCAGGTCCTGGAACTGGCATTAGTGGGATAAAAAGAAGAATTTAGTCAACCAACTTTTTCTTTTACTGTTACTAAAGTATCATTTCATGTTGGTTGTTTAAAAACTGCCCGTATCAACGGGAAGCAGAAATCCTCCCCGGTTGCAGGGGAGGATTTTCTTTTCAATGGCTTATTTTCGTAGCCTCTTGCGTTTCTGCGTGGTCATACTATCTTTTTTGTTTGTTGCTGAAACAACAGCTCAAACATTGGGCGGCAATGCTGTGTTTAACTTTTTGAAGCTTTCTAATACACCACAGTTAACAGCATTGGGCGGAATCAATGTCTCGCAGCCTTCCAATGATATTGGACTTGCTTTTAATAACCCTTCGTTGCTGAAGCCTTCCATGCATACGCAAATGAATGCCGTATTCAACAGTTTCTATGCCGGCATCAATGCATATCACCTGTCACTGGGTTACCGGAACGAGAAACTGAATACAAATTTTATGTGGGGACTGCATTACCTGAATTATGGTAACACCCAACAAACAGACCCTGCAGGAAACCTGCTGGGGAATTTTCGTCCCACAGATTGGGTGATGCAGGTATCAGCATCCCGCAGTTATATGGAAAAATGGAATTATGGGGCGACTATAAAATTTATCAGCTCCAATTACGGGCCATACCGTTCCAACGGGCTGGCAATAGATGTGGGATTGCTGTATAGCGATACGACGAAATTATTTTCAGCCTCTCTCCTGGCAAAAAATATGGGAACACAGTTGAAAAAATATGACGGCACTGACCCGGACGATCTGCCTTTTGACCTGCAAATAGGATTAACGAAAAGACTGGAAAATGCTCCTTTTAGCTTTTCGGTTACAGCGCAACGCTTGCACCAGTTTGATATCAGCTATAACGATACTGCATTTAATAATGAGAACGGGTTTGCCAATGCTAGTAATAAAAAATTTTCGTTTGATAAATTATTCCGCCATTTTGTATTTGCAACCACTATACATTTAGGAGACAACGTGGAGATGCAGTTGGGATACAACCACCTTCGCAGAAAAGAACTGAGTATTGGAGATGCGGGGAATGGATTAAATGGTTTTTCGGTGGGATTAGGTGTATTGCTGAACAAATTGAATATCCGCTTTGCCCGGACCAATTACCAGAACAATACAGCATTCAATCAATTGGGTCTGAATATGAAACTGAATGAATACTTTGGGCTGGGTAAATTCGGGAAGCGAATCGGCTGGTAGCAGCCTTCACTTTTTTATACCAAAGCAGTTTCTTTCTCTTCCTTAAAAGCCTTTCTTGGTTTCAAACCGAGTAACTGGAACATAAGATTATCCTCATTAAATGAAGGATTAGGGGTTGTCAGCAATTTATCGCCTGCAAAAATAGAATTAGCGCCAGCCATAAAACATAGCGCCTGTTCGGCTACAGACATTTCATTTCTTCCGGCACTTAATCTTAGCATTGTTCCGGGCATCAGTATTCTGGCTGTAGCTATCATCCGGACCATATCCCATATGTCCACTTTCTTGTTATTGGCAAGCGGTGTGCCCGCTATGGGAACTAAAGCATTAATTGGTACACTTTCCGGGTGTTCGGACATAGTGGAGAGTGTATGCAGCATTTTTATCCTGTCGTCATGTGTTTCGCCCAGGCCGATGATACCACCACAACAAATAGTGACGCCAGCCTTGCGGACATTGTCTAATGTTTGTAAACGGTCATTATAAGTCCGGGTTTGAATGATCTCGCCGTAATATTCGGACGAAGTATCCAGGTTATGATTATAAGCATACAGGCCTGCATCGGCTAATTTCTTAGCCTGGTCTTCTGTCAGCATTCCCAGCGTGCAGCATACTTCCATGCCCATACTGTTCACTCCTTTTACCATATCCAGCACCCGGTCGAAGTCTTTATTGTCTCTTACTTCTCTCCAGGCGGCACCCATACAGAATCTTGTACTACCGGCTTCTTTTGCTTTGGCAGCATATTCTAGTACTTCTTCTTTTTTCATTAATGCCTGTACACCCACACCGGTATCATAACGGGCTGCCTGCGGACAGTATGCACAATCTTCTGAACAACCGCCCGTCTTGATAGATAATAAAGTACAAACCTGCACTTCGCTGGTATCATTGTATTTGCGATGAACGGTGGCTGCTTTATAAATAAGGTCAAGCAGGGGAGTATTGTAAATGTCTTTTATTTCTACAAGGGTCCAATTGTTTTTTAACTGCCTGTCTGATTTCTTACCTGAATTCATATTAATACCTGGTTTGGTAAACAAAGGTAATCGTTTACTAAAATATTTATGGGGCACATACCTGGAATTATCAGGAATATATATACCGGTTTATGATTATCGTTCTTCAATGAATACAGCCTGGTCTTTTAGCAGGGGAAGCTGCTGCTTATATTCGGTATTGAGTAGAACACGCAGAAAATTTACATTAGTAAGGCTGTCGCTGTAAGCTGCGTAATTTTTGCCGGGGGTATATACGGATATCTGGTTCAGGTACCAGTACTTAAGATCCACTTCTTCAGTGAAATGACGGAAACCATGATCCCCCATCAGGATGATAATGGGCGGAGTCCGGGATTCTTTTAAAATATGATCAATAAGTTCAAGGTATTTTTTATTTCCATATTGTAAATACTGTGTATAAGCTACTTTGTTTGTCTGGTTTCCCTCTACTAATTTCTCAAAAGGCTGTTCTTTTCCTTCTTTATCAAAATAATAAGGATAATGTGGCAGGTGCAGGTGGGTCAGTACCAGCCTTGGTGCAGGGCTTACCGTTGCTGCTTCCTGCCGGGTCAGTTTGTAAATATTCTCATTGTTGTGAAGAAATCCATATGTCATTCTTTTGATCTCGGATTTTGTTTCCAGGTTTGTTACAAGGTGATAACGGATATCCCGGTTAAAACGGCTGATAAATGTTTGCCCGGTTATCAGTTTTGTTTTTACAGGTAAAAAAGTTACTTCAGTCCTGGCCGGCTGTCCCGGGAAATCGAAGATGGAATAATTGCGAAATGTATAGCCCTCTGATTGAAGAAACCGGAGAAACCTGTTATTTTTTATAGTAGAGTAGCATAAGGCAAGATCAGACTGGTCTGCTTTTTTTTGTGCCCGTATATCCAGGTAATCCATATTCAGCGTGGAAGCAACAGAGTATGGCGTGAAATTATAATTGCTGCTGCTGTAGGGGATGGTGTGAAAACCTCTTGCTGCCAGATCGTTGATAAAACCACTGTTGTCGAAGCCGAATTTATCTTTTAGCGTGGTATTTCCCACATATTCATCGGCTATAATAAAATAAATATCAGGTTTAGGACAGTTTTTACAAGGGATCATCCCGTCGGGGGTTGTTGCCTGTTCCTGTTTTGAAGAGCCAATAATTTTTGTCAGCAGCATTATACTGTCAACGGCAATAAGAAGGATAAGCAGTGTATTCAGGTAGAAAGAGAGCCTGGTAAACGTTTTTTTTCTTTTTTTTATAAGAATCACCGCGAGCAGGAGGAGAACGAAGGCGGCAGGAAGAATAAAGGAATATTTTGAAAGAAAAGATTCCGGGAAATACTTTTTCAGGCCATCATGAATACTACCAAAGAAAAAATGGAATGACATGATGCAAAATGAAGCCAGCCCGGCTTTGATAAAATTCCGGTAGAAAAGCCAAAAAAGGGATAATAGTATGATCGACGCACCGCAATAAAGACCTGTAAGTAAAAGTGCATCCTTTAAAGGGACAAAATCATAGTTTTCCATACAACCGTGCAGCACAAAGAAGACGGGCAACAGGAAAAGAAACAACGGGAAAGCCGGAATCCGTTTCATGTAAAAGTTCAGTTTTTCTGCAAACCGGGACAAAACTATAAAAGCACGGGTATTCCGGGCATTTAATTTTAACGGGTTCTTTACCCGGCGCCGGGAATAGTTTATTTTCGATCCTGATTATATGGAAAAGATCGTTTATATCGGCATGAGTGCAGACCTGATACACCCGGGCCACCTGAATATTATCAATACCGGCAAAAAACTGGGCCGGGTTGTTATTGGCTTGCTGACTGATAAAGCCATTGCCGGTTATAAACGGGTTCCTTATCTCAGTTTTGAGCAACGAAAGATAATTGTGGAAAATATTGCCGGTGTGAGTGAGGTTATTCCGCAGGAAACACTGGATTATTCTGCTAACCTTCAGCAACTGAAACCTGCTTTTGTGGTGCACGGGGATGACTGGAAAACAGGTGTACAGCAGGCAACCAGGCAAAAGGTGATTGATACGTTAAAGGAATGGGGCGGGGAACTGGTAGAAGTTCCTTATACCCGGGGAATCAGTTCTACAGCTATTCAGAAAGCATTGAAGGAAACCGGGACAACTGCTGAGATACGTTTGAAAAGGCTGAGAAGAATCCTTTCTGTAAAGCCCTGCATGCGGGTGCTGGAAGCTCATAACGGTTTAAGCGGCCTGATCGTGGAGAATACATCCTTAACTGACGAGAAAGGAATGCAACAGGAGTTTGATGCCATGTGGATCAGCAGCCTGACCGATTCAATGGCAAAAGGCAAACCGGATATTGAAGCAGTTGATGTCACTTCACGATTACAGACGTTGAATGACATACTGGAAGTGACTACCAAACCGGTGATCTTTGATGGGGATACAGGCGGGAAGATCGAACATTTTGTTTTTACGGTACGTTCACTGGAAAGACTGGGTGTTTCAGCCATCGTTATTGAAGACAAAACCGGGTTGAAAAAAAATTCATTACTGGAAGAACAGTCTTCACAGGAGCAGGATAGTATTGAAGATTTTTGTGAGAAGATCAGAGCCGGGAAAAAGAGTTGTGTGACTAAAGATTTTATGATCATTGCCCGTATTGAAAGTTTGATATTGGGTAAAACGGCAGTCGATGCTATAGAACGGGCAAAAGCATATATCGCAGCCGGCGTGGACGGGATCATGATCCATAGCAAATCAAAGGATGGAAGAGAAATACTTGAATTTGCAGGCCAATACAGGGAACTTGAGCACAAAGTGCCCTTAGTGGCGGTGCCTACCACTTATAACGGTATTACCTGGCAGGGGCTGGAAGAAGCAGGATTCAATATAGTTATTTATGCCAATCATTTATTAAGAAGCGCTTATCCTTCGATGCTGACCACTGCTGAATCAATTCTGCAGCACAACCGGACCCGGGAAGCAGAAGAAAGGTTGATGCCTGTCAGTGAACTGCTGAAACTAATCCCTTCCCAGTTATGATCAGCCCTGCAAGGTTATATGATTTTCTGAACAAGAAGAATATTGTATTCTATACGGGAGTGCCGGACTCTTTACTGCAACACTTCCTGAAATATATACAGGATCATTCTTCTTCCGATGAACATATAATAACGGCGAATGAAGGCCTGGCAATAGGATTGGCTTCGGGTTATCATTTTGCCACTGGCAGGCTACCGCTGGTCTATTTACAAAATTCCGGGCTTGGGAATATTATAAACCCGCTGACTTCACTGGCGGATAAAGAAGTATATTCCGTGCCGATGCTGTTATTGATCGGGTGGAGAGGAAAACCAGGTATAAAAGATGAACCACAGCATGTGAAAATGGGCAGGATTACTAAAGAACTGCTGGATGTGCTTGAAGTGCCTGTTTACCTGCTGGAGGAAAATGAGGAAGCTGCTTTTATTAGTATAAATGAAGCCATTGAGGAAGCTCTCTGCTATAGAAAGCCGGTGGCTTTGCTGGTGCCACCAGGAGTATTTGAAAATTATGAGGGCAAAGCCATAGAGAATCATTATCCCCTGGTAAGAGAACAGGTGATCAAAACGATCATTACTCAGTTAAAAGGCGATGAAACAGTGGTCTGTACAACCGGGAAAATAGGTCGTGAGTTTTACGAACAGAATGAACTGCAGCAAAAAAAAATCACTAATTATTTCTTAAGTATTGGAGCCATGGGACATGCCAGCCATATTGCTTTGGGAGTTACTAAAAATAAAAACAGAAAGGTTGTTATGCTGGATGGTGATGGGGCTCTGTTTATGCAAATGGGCGCATTGCCGGTTATAGCGCAACAGGCCCCTGGCGATTTTATTCACATTGTAATAAATAACGGGTGCCATGAATCTGTAGGAGGGCAGCCAACCGCAGCTTTTTTTGCTGATTGCTGCGCTATTGCAAAGGCTTCAGGGTATTCAAAAACAGTTCAGATAATAAATGAAAAAGAGTTGACCCAATGGTTGCAAGATGATTTCTTTATCCCGGGACTCCAGTTTGTTGAAATAAGAACAAATCAATTGCCGGGAAAAAATACTGGCAGGCCTGCGGGCAACCCGGCTGACTGGAAAAGAGATTTTATGGAAGCTTTGCAAAAAGGGAACTAAATTTTCATTGATGCAGCAGGTAATACAAGGCGACAATAGTTTGCTAAAAGCAGGCGAAATAATTCAAAGGGCCGGCTATACTTCGGTCTTTGTAATTGCAGGTGAGCATTTTCATATTGCTGAACAGCCTTTTTTTTTGCAGAATCTTCCGGCCCGGTGGTATAGTAAAAAAGGAACGAATGTGGAAGAGCTGGAAATTGTATCAGCTCTGGCTGAGTTTAATGAACAAATAGGTTCAGCCTTACTTGCAATCGGCGGGGGCAGTGTAATTGATCTTGCCAAAGCAATCATTTACAAGCAGGTACAATCTTCTTTACCTGTCCCTTTTTTCATAGTGGCTCCTACTACAGCCGGTTCAGGAAGTGAAGCAACTCATTTTGCAGTCGTATACCAGGGGAAGAGAAAAATTTCCTTGGCTCATCCGAAATTATTGCCACAGGCTGTTCTGCTTGATCCATCGCTTACTCATTCATTACCTCCTCATCAGACAGCAGTATCGGGAATGGATGTCCTGGCACAGGCTATAGAATCGTACTGGAATAAAAATGCAACAGACGAGTCAAAAGGGTATGCACGTCAAGCCATCAGTTTATGGAGGGAGAGTTTTTTAAAGGCAGTTCGCACTCCTTCAGTTGAAGCCCGGGCAAAAATGTTACAGGCTGCTCACCAGGCTGGTAAAGCCATCAATATTACACGGACCACCGGGCCGCATGCCCTGTCTTATTTTCTTACAGCTAATTACAATGTGCCGCATGGCCAGGCCGTTGCATTATTCTTGCCCCTTTTTTTTATATATAATCGTCCCGGCATTGAAATATGTTCTTTATTGGGGAAGAGTGATCCCGGAATGGCAAAGGAAATGATCTTACAACTGATGCGAAATGCAGGGCTGAAGACGACACTGGCTGAACTGGGGGTAGATAAAGCGGCTATCATTGATACACTGTTTGATGAAGTGAATGAAGAACGGTTTGCGAATAACCCTGTGGACTTTGATCGGGGCCAGCTAAAAAAGCTGGTCATGCAATATCTTTAATAAATGAGTTTTTTTTCTGAATATACGCAGGTGAACCGGTTGTTGCAGCAAAAGCAGCAAGTGGTTTTCTATTCAGAGAGCCGTCACTATTCTATTTATTTCAAAAAACTGATCGATGACCTGCTGGCAGAACCGGGACTTCTTATTTGTTATATCACATCCGATAAAAATGATCCTTTATTAAGCAAAGCACCGGCAGAAATGAGTGTGCTGTATGTGAAATGGATGCTTGGGTTTTTATTTTCCCGCATCCGGGCAGATGTAATGATCATGACCATGCCTGATCTTGATAATTTTTTATTTAAGCGATCTGCGGTTGTCGGAACATATGTGTATATATTTCACGCGGCGGTGAGCACCCATCAGCAGTACCGTAAGAAGGCTTTTTTTCACTATGATGCTATTTTTTGTACTGGCGAATACCAGTTGCGGGAAATCAGGAAAGCAGAAGAACTGTACGGACAAAAACAAAAAGCAATTATTCAATATGGCTATCCATTATTGGATGAACTGCAGCTTTTTCACAGTGCTGTAAACATGAATAGTCAGCCAACAATTCTCATAGCTCCGTCTTGGTTTGAAGGCTGTATCCTGGATACCTGTATTGAGAAATTATTGCAGGAACTATCAAAAACGTCTTACAGGGTCATCCTTCGTTCTCACCCGGAGTATGAAAAAAGGAAGAAGAAGGATTTCAGAAAAATACAGCAGCTGATTGCCAAGAATCCATCGATGTTTATGGATGAGCTGCCCAATGTTTTTGACAGGCTGCCATCAGCAGATATACTGATAACTGACCGGTCAGGTATTGCTTTTGAATTTGCTTTTGGAACGGGGAAGCCAGTGTTATTTATCGATACTGCTTTTAAGCAGATGAACCCGGATTGGCGGGAACTGGATATTGAACCTGTTGAGAACAGCCTGCGTTCTTCACTCGGTATTACAATTTCACCAAATGAACTGGAGGACTTACCTCAAAAAATAAATGAAGTAACTATTTTGCAGCCTGGTTTTACGGATAAAATAGGTGCAGTAAAGCAAAAAATCTTCTATAACAGTAAAGAAGCTTACCGGTCAGGCGTTACTTATATTATAAGTAAAATTAAAAAAACTTAAACTGTTTTTTCTTTATCCTTTTTATCTTCCGGCTTCAATTTATTCCCGGAAAAGAAGGCCCGGATACGCTGCCATGACATTTTGATCCAGAAAGCAGCACCTAATAATGCAGCAACAATTACCTGTATAAAATAACTGCCGCTTCCGGGGTCAATATAAAGAAGATTATGCAGCATCAGAGATAACTCAGGTTGGTTTCAGGTGACAAGGTCAGTAAAGTTTCATACATCAGTTTGATGGTGTTTTCGATATCATCTTTGTGCAGCATTTCCACCGTTGTATGCATATAGCGTAACGGGATTGATATCAGTACTGAAGGACAGCCATCATTAGAATAGGCAAAAGAATCTGTATCAGTGCCGGTGCTGCGGCTTAATGCCCGCCACTGAACAGGTATTTTTTTATCAGCAGCTACTTTTTCAACCACAGCCAGCAGTTTATTATGAACAGCCGGGGCATAAGAAAGCGATGGCCCTTTACCGGTGCTTACATCCCCTTCAATATTCTTGTTGATCATCGGCGTGGTGGTATCATGTGTCACATCCGTTACTATTGCCACATCCGGTTTGATGCGGCGGGCAATCATCTCCGCACCGCGAAGACCTATTTCTTCCTGCACAGCATTTACTATATACAGACCGAAAGGCAACTTTTTTTTATTTTCTTTTAGCAGCCTGGCTACTTCGGCAATCATAAAGCCGCCGATACGGTTATCAAATGCACGGCCAATAAGGTTCCCGTTTGCCAGTTCATCATAGCCATCCTGGTAAGTAACAACGGCACCGATATGAATACCCAGGGCTTCCACTTCTTTCCGGTTTCTGGCACCGCAATCGAGCCAGAGATTATCAGTTTTCGGCTGTGTTTCTTTATCCGATCCAAGTCTTGTGTGTATAGCAGGCCATCCGAATACTGCTTTTACCGGCCCCTTTTTGCCATGGATGAAAACCCGGGAGGCCGGGGCTGTCTGGTGATCCACACCACCATTCCTTTTCAGGTAGATCAATCCTTCAGCGGTTACATAATTCACAAACCAGCTGATCTCATCGGCATGGGCCTCGATCACTACCTTGAAAGTATGATCAGGATTGATGACGCCCACCGCTGTTCCGTATGGATCGACATAATAGGTATCTACATATGGTTTCAGGTATTCGATCCAGAGTTTTTGTCCCCAGGTTTCGAATCCCACCGGGGAAGCATTATTGATATAGTTTCGTAAAAACGCAGATGAATGATCAGTGAGGATCGTTTTTTTTGACTTTACTGCTTTTGCCATACAGGGGTATTAAATTCTGGCAAAAATAGTCAAATGCCGGGTATCATCATCAGCAGGGCAGAAAGAGCCATGAGTCCGTCCAATACAAAGTAGTAGAGCATGTCTGAAAAATGACGGCTGGCATACCGGAACAGGGCAGCGGTAATGAAACCGGGAATAAGCAGGAGTACGATATCAGCCGTTTTGTGATTATAGTCCAGCATCCATAATGTGGATGCACAAAATAGTACCAGCGAGATAATAAAAAGATTGCTGATTTCAGTCTCGTTAAGATAGGTAATCAGGCTCCGGATACCTGCCGCCTTATCATCTTCCCGGTCCCGCAGATCAAATAAAATGCAGATTGCATAGATTAAAAAAAAGCGGCTGGTCATAAAAAGAAAAAAATCGCCGGTCAGGGTCGCCCCCGATACCACAATGGGCAATATGGTAGTAACATACATCCATACCAGGGCCAGGAAAATAGTTTTACCGATCGCCACTTTTCGCAAAGCCCTGAAATACCGGTGAGGTATCTTCGGCGCAGAATAAAGGAAGGTTATAAAAACGGATACCAGCAACCAGGGCCACCAGGGCAGCAGGAAAAAAAAGAAAATAACAGCCCCTGTAAGGCCAGCAAAAAACAAAAGAAGATGAACGGAATGGTTTTTTTTAAGCCATATAATCCGGGGAGAAGGTAATACCGAGGAAGAAGTCAGGTACCAGTGAAAACTATAGCTGCAGAGAGTGGCAAAAAAAACAAAGACAGCCAAATGCGTATCGCGGAAATTATGCAGGAGGAGCCGATTGGTTTGATGGACCATCAGCACGGCGCACACAGCAATAAAAAGGTTGCTGTATACAAAAAACCGGCCTGTATTTCCTGGCAAAATGGTTAGAATTTTATCAATCGCAGTTTTGGTGATTCTGCATAGTTACTCCTGTTTGCTTCCTTATCTTTTAAAACAATTCCGAAAGTGGCAGAAGTATCCCTGATACTGGGTGTTGGTGTAAGCTGGGTTACTCCATCTATCTGGATACCATAGGCAAACGTCAGCAACAGGTCTCCTTCTCTTGTGTTTTTAGGTAAACCAAGAATATCCACGCTGTATTTTATTGTATCAAAGACAATAGCCGCTGTGGCCCCATCGTACCATTTATAAACTACAAAAACAGAATCCAGGTCGCCCTCTTCGTCGGTGAATTTTCCCCTTACTTCGATAACGTTTCCCTGGCCAACTGTTTCAGGTGATACGGATTTTATTTTAATCTGGGGAGTAGTGGTAAACTTATCTTTATTGCAGGCCATAAAAATGCCTGCAATAATCAGGCACAGTAAAACTATTTTTGCTTTCATATCAGGAATTGAGGTTTAACAAATATAAGCTTTTTACACCCACACACAGACCATGCCGGAACAATGGAATCATAAAATTTTCAGTATTGATGAACAGGGTTTTGAAACCCTTTCTCTGGAAATTTTCCGGCACCAATACAAGGTTAACCCGGTTTACAAAAGCTACGTGGATGCGCTGTCTGCGGATCCCGCCGGTATCCGTCAAATTGAGCAAATTCCTTTTTTACCGATCCGGTTCTTTAAATCCCATACCATAATGTCTGGCAATTTTAAACCGGAAGTGGTTTTCGAAAGCAGCGGCACCACCACTACTGTTAACAGCCGGCATTATGTAAACGATGCATCTCTTTATAAAGAAAGTTTTATCAAAGGGTTTGAATTTTTTTATGACGCTGCAAAGGAGTTTTGCATTATTGGGTTACTACCTTCTTACCTGGAGAGAAGCGGTTCATCGCTGGTATACATGGTCAATGAGCTTGTGAAACAAAGTAATCATCCGGAAAGCGGCTTCTACCTGGATGAGTATGAAAAACTGGTTACGGTGTTACAGCAACTGGAAAGCCGGCAGCAACCCGTGTTACTTATCGGGGTCACTTTTGCATTACTGGATTTTGCTGAAAAATTTCCTGCGCAGTTGCGGTACACCACTATTATGGAGACTGGTGGTATGAAAGGCAGAAGAAAGGAAATGATCAGGGCAGAAGTGCATGATATTTTAAAGCAGGCTTTTCGTATTCAGGTTGTTCATTCAGAATATGGCATGACTGAATTGTTATCCCAGGCCTATTCAAAAGGTAATGGATTGTTCAATACCCCGCCCTGGATGAAAATACTGGTACGGGATGAAGAAGATCCTTTATCTGTCCGCAGCAATGCTGGTAACGTGCCTGTAACGGGTGCTATCAATGTCATTGACCTCGCCAATATTCACTCCTGTAGTTTTATTGCTACTGACGACGCAGGGCGTTTATATCCCAACGGAAGTTTTGAAATACTCGGCCGGCTCGATAACAGCGATTTGCGTGGCTGCAGCCTTCTTACTTTGTAATTCAGGCTTTAAAATAGTGTAAGAAATGATCTTTTTTACACTCCTTCCGGCTTCCTGCTTCCGACTTCAGATTCTTTAGGCATTATACATCCAGTCACGGAACTGGGGAGCTGTTTCCTGGCTCACGATGATACAGTGATTTAGTTCCGGCAGTGTGAGATCCACCAGAAGCTTTACTTTCTCATACGATTTAAAACCCTTGATAAAATTAATATTGATAATATATTGCCGGTTAGCCCGGAAAAATATTGTATCATCCAGGGATTGTTCCAGTTCACCAAGATTCCGGTCGGCCAGGTATTTTTTGCCAAAGCGGTCAATTACATAGACAATCTTATTTTCTGTATAAAAAAGAACAATATCTTCCAAACGAAGGGCAATATTCTCCATCCCTTTTTTCACAACAAGCCTTTTCTTCTTGTGATTGCCGATATAATTCAGCAGGTTATTCAGGGAGTGCTGACCAGAAAAGTGTTTTTCCAGCATCCTGTATTTGGCCAATGCCTTACGGAGGCCTTCTTTATCCACCGGTTTCAGCAGGTAATCAATACCGTTATACTCAAACGCATTCAGCATAAATTCATCATAGCCTGTTATAAAAATAACAGGAGTGCGGCTCCCGGAATGGCCGAAAATATCAAACGACAGGCCGTCGCCCAACTGTACATCGCTGAAAATAAGATCAGCTCCCGGGTTGGAAGAGAGGTAATCGATGCTTTGTTTAACACTGCCGAGTGTGGCAATGATTTGTACATCGGTAGCAACTGCATGGATCGTACTTACTAAATTTTCAAGAGCTGGCTTTTCATCTTCAATGATAATAGCGTTTAACATGGCAAATGGTTTAGGGTTATCTGATAAGGGGTAATTTAACAGTATAGCTTTCACGGGTATTTTCAATAACAATATCCTTCCGGCAGATTATTTTATAACGGGAACTCAGGTTTTTGAGCCCGATGCCGGTGGAGGTCACAGAATAAGGCTTTGGTTTTACATTGTTACTGACCTTAAGATACTGGCCATTCATAATGATCTTTATATGGAGGGGGCTGGTATCAGTGAATTCATTATGCTTGATCGCATTCTCCAGCAGTATTTGTAAGGCGCAGGGAGGGATCATTACCGTGGCATAATTCTCCCCAAGGTCAGATACCAGTGATAATTTATTGTCATGTCGTATCTGCAACAGGAAATAATAGCTTTCAATAAATTCCAGTTCTTCTTCTAAGGAAATAAGTTCTTTGTTCCGGTTGATCAGAAAATATTTATAAACCTGCGCCAGTTTGTTATTGAACCGATGTGCCTCTTTGGGATTGTTAACAATAAGATAGTTCAGGGTGTTCAGGGAGTTAAAGATGAAGTGCGGATCCATTTCGTTGGTGAGGGCCTGTAACTCTGCCTGTGAACGTTCCTGGTCCAGTTGCTGCACGATTTTAGTATCAAGTTCCCGTTCCTTACTTAAAAAAAGTATTTCATATACGAGTGTAAAGACAATAACGGCAAGAATACAGAGGATAATAAACTTTCCGAACGCATTCCAGTGAAAAAGCTCTTTGGAAAATTTCAGCCATATAAAGGCCGATATACCCCCGATACATGCACCATAGAGGCCTTCTGCAAAACAAACCATTGCTATCTTCTGAAACGGGTTGGAATAAACGGCAAACAAAGTCCTCAATTTTCCATGTGTCCAGTTACTGCCTGTCCATATCGTCCAGGAGGTCAGAATAAAAAACAGGTTGGCAAATACAAGTTGGGGAGTTGTATATAAGTCATAGGTGATAAGCCCCGAAATAAACGGAAGACCTGTACCCAGCAGGGGGATAAATACTATACGCAAATGAGCATCCTTGATCATAGCAGCAGCGGTTAGGGTTAATACAGCTTGTTCCAGATCCGATTTCTCTCATGTGCATGTACATAACGGGAATCGGGCATAAAACTATTGGCCTTAGCTGTTAAGCAATAGCAAAAATTCTTTTCACGGAAGAAATCACTTATAAATGGTAAGCGGTCTCCCTGAAATTTTTTATGCCGGTTAGTGGAGTGGATATATTACATATATCCGTAAACAAATAGATACTTCAGATTTTCATAACGCTGCTTCACCCATCACATTTCATGATTGAGACACGAACAGCTGTTCATAGCGAGACGATTTTGCGATTAAAAGATACACCCCGCATATTCCCGCTTCAATCATTTGCTTTCATGCTTCAGTAATAATGACCTGATTAGTGGGAGCATACTGGCAGAAATTGTTGCCTTTTTCGGCAAATCATTATTATTAACTAACACTTTGGGATTATGAAAAAGTTATTGTTGACAGTAACATGTATGCTGTCTGTAATGCTGGTTTTTGCACAACGGGTCATTACAGGCAGGGTAACAGATGAAAATGGCAACCCGGTTGCCAATGCTTCTGTTACGGTTAAAGAGACGGGGGCAGGCGTCAGTACGAATGCTGCGGGTAATTTCTCTATTCCTGTTGACAGCAGGAGCAAAACACTTGTCTTTTCGTATGTAGGAAAAGCAATTGAAGAAATTGTTATTGGCAACCAGTCGGTGATTAATGGCAGCCTGAAACAGGAAGGCCGGTCATTAGATGAAGTGGTTGTGGTGGCTTATGGAACACAAGTCAAGAAAAAAGTAACCGGGGCAATTGCAAAAGTGGATGGGGCTGACCTGGAGAACAAGCCATTTACATCTGTCGACCAGATGTTGCAGGGCAAAGTGGCCGGTCTGCAGTCCACTTCTCCTACGGGCCAGCCGGGCGGCATACAGCAGGTACGTATAAGAGGTATCGGTTCAATTACTGCAGGTGCTGCACCTTTATATGTGGTGGATGGAATTCCTATTAACTCAGGTGATGTATCCAGGTTGAATAATACGTCAAACGCTTTGGCCGGTATCAACCCCAACGATATTGAGAGCATCAGTGTTTTAAAAGATGCAGCTTCCGCCTCTATTTATGGTTCCAGGGCAGCTAATGGTGTGATACTTATTACAACTAAAAAAGGAAAAGCTGGTAAAAGCAAGGTAAGGGTTGATTCCGAATTTGGTTTTGGTAATACAGCCTATATTAATGACCTGGCAAAACCTCTTGACAGGGATCAGTATTTTACCCTGACAAGGGAAGGTCTTGTAAATGCCGGTGCCACACAGGCGCAGATCGATGCCACATTGAATACGCTGGGTTTTAATAATACAGCTAACGAAGATTGGGTGAAGAATGTAACCCGCCAGGGAACCACCCAGAATATCAATGTTTCTCTTTCAGGAGGAGATAGTAAAACGACTTTTTACACATCGGCAGGGTACTTTGATCAGAAAGCGGTTGTAATTACTTCAGATTTCCGCCGTTATTCCGGTTCATTTAATCTGAAGCATAAAGCCAGTGATAAATTGACTGTTGGTATCAATGCCACAGGCTCTTATATCCACCAGAATTCTCCGGCACAATCCAGTGGTTTCAGAAACCCGGTGGCAGGAGCTTATTGGCTGAGGCCTTCCCAGAATGCCTATAATACCGATGGCTCACTGAATATAAGCAATACAGTCTTTAACCAGTTGTATAATCCGTTAGCTATTGCGGAGTATGACAGGATACAGCTGAATAATGTAAAAGTTCTTGCCAATTTCACCGGGGAATACCAGTTCTATAAAGATCTGAAGTATACCACTAAGTTTGGTATTGATTTTATCAATATTGAGGAAGAACGGTATGACAATCCTTTCTTTGGTGATTCACGCACAGTAGGAGGAAGGATGTACAATTATGATACCAGGCTGGCCAACTGGGTTTGGAGCAATCTTCTGAATTATAAACATGACTTCCTCGCCAATAAGGAACTGGGCGTAGATCTGACAGTCGGATACGAAGCTCAAAAGTCTAAACAATATAATATTACTACAAGAGGGGAAGGCGTGCCGGCCACTACTTCCATACCCCTTCCGGTACCCAGTTCACCAAGTGTGGCTTCAGGTGCCCGGACAGATTATGCCTTTGTATCTGTTCTTTCCATGGCGCAGCTTAGTTATAAAAACAAATATTCTCTTTCAGGAAGTGTGAGACGTGACGGGTCATCCCGTTTTGGTTCTAATAATAAGTACGGAACCTTCTGGTCCGTGGGCGGTGCCTGGAATCTTGACCAGGAAAATTTCATGAAGGGAATCAAGTTTATCAACGCATTAAAAGTAAGGTCATCATACGGGGTCAATGGTAACGCTGAAATTGGTAACTACACCTGGAAGGGTACTTATATTTTCAATGCGAACTATAACCAGCAGCCGGGCAGCGCTCCCAACCAGGTGGAAAATCCTGACCTGACCTGGGAGATCAACAAGCCTTTCAATGTGGGTCTTGATGTGATTGTCTGGGATGGAAGGCTGACTGTTAATGCTGACTATTATATCCGCAAAACAGAAAACCTGATCCTTAATGATCCCTTATCAAGAACTTCTGGTTTCAACAGCGTATCTGCCAATGTGGGTTCTATGGAAAATAAAGGAGTAGAGTTCCAGGTAAATGTGGTACCGGTCAGAACAAAGGACCTGACCTGGGATTTTACCTTCAATATTGCGTTGAATAAAAATAAGATCACTTCACTTCGTAATAATGCAGATATACTGGGATTGCCTTTTATCCGCAGGGTAGGTGAGGATTTCCAGTCTATCTATACCCGCTTATGGGCCGGAGTTGACCCTGCCACCGGGAATCCTTTGTGGTATACTGATGACAGCAAAAGCCAGACAACCACCAATGTAACAACTGTGCAAAGGGGCATTATCGGAAGTGCATCTCCAAAAGGATTTGGCAGTTTTTCCACAGCTCTTAATTACAAAGGCTTCACCCTGGATGCACAATTCAATTACCAGTACGGGAATTTAGTATATGACAACTGGGGCTTTATTTCCTGGAGTGACGGCTTCAACCCACAGTTGAATAAAATTCAGAAACAACTCCGCCGCTGGCAAAAGCCCGGTGATTTCACCGATGTTCCAAAATATGTATATGGCGGAGCCAATGTATCCAATGCAGAGTCTTCCCGCTGGTATTATAAAGGAGATTTCATTCGTCTGAGAGACCTGACACTTTCTTATTCATTGCCGAAGTCAGTGACAAATGCCATCAAACTGGATAACGTGAAATTCTATGTGCGGGGCACCAATTTATGGACAAAAGCATTTGATGAGAATATCACATTCGATCCTGAACAGCCGCTTACCGGTGTGAATGATCTCCAGATATTGATTCAGCGAACCATTTCAGTGGGCCTGACCCTTGGATTTTAATTGATCACTTAAAAAAATGAACATGAAAAAGATAGTTTTGTTTTTTGTGGCAGGGATGATCCTGTCGCTTACCTCCTGCAAAAAAGATTTCCTCGATCTGTCACCTTATGACCAGGTGCCGCAAGACCAGGCGATTACGGATGAAGCGGGTATGGCTGCAGCTGTCAATGGGATGTATGCTCAACTAAGAAGCCTAAATCTTTATGGGCGGTCACTGCCACTCTATGGCGATGTAATGGCGGACAATGCATTTATATCCACTACGAATTCCAACAGGTACCTCGCCGAGTTTAATTATACATTTATAAGCACCAATGCGAATTCTTCCGCCACATGGGCATCTGCTTATAATGCTATTCTCAGGGCTAATAACATTATTAATTCTGATGTTTCATCAGCCAATTCCAATCAGTTAAAAGGTGAGGCACTGACGGTAAGGGCATTAATGTACTTTAACCTGGTAAACTTGTTTGCAAAACCTTATACAGTTGACCCTAATGCAGAAGGCATTCCGGTTGTATTAACGTATGATGCGTTGCTTAAGCCGTCCCGCGCAAAGGTTTCTGAAGTATATGCACAGATCGATGCCGACCTCGCCAGCGCTTTTACCCTGTTAACCAGCACCACCAAGAACTCTTCTTATGTGACTAAGTATACCGCCCGTGCTTTACAGGCAAGAGTGGCGCAGTTCAAAGGCGACTGGGCAGCAGCAAAAACAGCCGCTCTCGATGTTGTAACTAATGGCGGGTTTACACTGGCCACGTCTGCCAACCTTGTGGCTTACTGGAGTAATCCCGCACCCGTTGCCAATAAACTGGAAACGATCTATGAAGTGACCAGCGATGCTGTAAACAATAACGGGTCTAATGCCTTGTCTTATTTCTATGACCAGGCCGGCTATGGCGATGCTATTTGTGCCGATGATCTTTATAATAAATACGCGGCCACCGATGCCCGGCGCAACCTCTTTCTTACAGGCACAAGAGGAGGGATAACTGTAAGGATTGTCAATAAATACCCGAATACGAATTCGGCTGCAGATAAAGATGATACAAAAGTGATCAGGTATGCAGAAGTGTTATTGATTCTGGCAGAGGCATACCAGCGTACCAATGATGAAGTGAATGCGCTGCTTTACCTTAACCAGGTGGCACAGCGCAGAGATCCTGCTTTTGCCGGCTTTGCTTCTTCCGGGACACAGCTCCTGGATGATATTCTGCTGGAAAGAAGAAAGGAATTGGCGTTTGAAGGCATGAGGTATCTTGACCTGCAGCGGTTGAACCGTGATGTGGCCAGGGTTAATATCAACAGCAACTACGTTGGTGTGACACCGGTTACGATTGCCGCTGGTAATTTCAGGCGCATTTTCCCGATTCCACAGGATGAAAGAGATGCAAATCCAAATATCAGTCAGAATACCGGTTACTGATATATTATTCAGAGGAAGGCATCCGCTGCAGCGGATGCCTTCCTTATTTAGACCCTGTACCTGTTCATGTTTCAGGATGACTTATTCATGCTTCAGTAAATGACGGTGCCTGCTGTGAAGCATCGCTTAGCTCTTTATTGTCATCGGATTGAATGAATATAACTGCATTGTTCCCGGTTATAAGAAGCCAACTTCTTCGATGCTATTTAATTACCCGCAAAACAGGGTTGGATGTTTTGTAAAGACTAAAACCAAAAATCTATGCAAATCAGGAGAGTGCTGGTGTTGCTGCTTGTTATCTGCAGCCTGTCACTGCAGGCACAATCACAAAATGATGTCAGTGGCCGTGTTACGGATGCCAGGGATGGGTCACCATTGTCTAATGTAAGTGTTACAGCAAAAGGCTCACGGACCGGTACATCAACGGATGCGGAAGGTCGTTTCCGTATCAGTGTCGCTTCCAATGCCACGCTTGTTTTTTCAAGTATCGGCTTTAATGACAAGGAAGTAAAAGTTACCGGGGGGATTATTAACGTTTCATTGGATGTGGCAGAGAAAAACTTAAGGGAAGTGGTGGTGACCGGGTATAATACACAAAGCCGCCGTGAAGCAACGGCAGCATTATCAAAAGTTTCCGGTGAATCAGTAAAATTTCAACCTGTGGCCACTTTTGACCAGATGCTGACTGGTAAAGCTCCCGGTGTTCTGATTCAGTCACAAAGCGGACAGCCCGGAGCATCAGCTTCTAACATTACTATTCGTGGTAAGGGATCTGTACTGGCCTCTACCCAGCCTTTGTTTATTGTGGATGGGATACAGGTGACCGGGGCTGATTTCCAAAGTATCAATCCTGCAGATATCGAAACTTACAGTGTTTTGAAAGATGCGATAGCCACTTCGCAATATGGTTCCCGTGGTGCGAATGGTGTTATCGTGGTGACAACAAAAAGGGGAGCTAACAGTAAAACGAAGATCAATTATGATTACCAGTATGGAGTGGGGTCTTTACCGGAAAATAAACTGAAGCTGATGAACTCAGCGGAGAAAATACTATTTGAAACAACTTATGATCATCCTTATGGCATGAACTTTTTTGGCTGGACAGATGAAGAAGCTGATAGCCTTTCTAAAGTGAATGCTAACTGGGAAGAAGTGATGTTCAGAAAAGCGAAGACGCAACAACATATTTTATCACTCACAGGTGGGAATGATAAAACAAAATTCTTTATCTCCGGTTCTGTATTTGACCAGGAAGGTGTTGTAATTGCCACAGCCCTGAAGAGATATACCGGCCGTATCAATATTGATCATACTGTAAACAACCTGAAAATTGGGCTATCCACTTTTGTAGGTTCTTCAAAACTGACGAATACATCTGAAAATGACCAGTGGATCGGCGACCCGCTCAATGGTATCCGCTGGGCCAACCCGTATGTAACACCTTATAATGCCGATGGAAGTTATAACAATACTGATATGCTCTTGCAGGGGCAGCCTAATGGGTTACAGGAGTTGCTTGAAAACCCACGCACCAATAACCAGCTAAAGGGGGTGGCTGCTATTTCACTGGAGTATAAATTTGCTTTCCTGAAAGGATTAAGTGCAAGAACAAACTGGGGTGTTGATTATACCGATAACTCTACTACACGATATATTGACAAGGACACTTATTTCGGCAGCCAGCAAACCGGAACAGACGGCTCTTTTTCAAGAGGAAGCCTGAAAAGAGTCCGCTATACCGGGACAACTTCGTTAAGTTATGCCCGCCAGTCAGGCGATCACAACTACCGGGTATCATTATTCAATGAATATATCAAACGTCGCACTACCACATTCAATTATACAGGATTTGGACTCACAGGCGTATTTGGTAACGGAGCAGATGTAACGCCGGGAACTCCGGCAAACGGTTTTATTCCAACAGTTACTGATGGACAAACAGAACAGAGCCTTCTGTCCTATTTCGCACTGGCAGATTATAGCTTCCGTAACAGATATTTCATTAATGCGAGTTTCAGGAGAGATGGTTCGTCCCGCCTGGCAGAAGGTAATAAATGGGTGAATTATGCAGGTATCGGAGCTTCCTGGCTGATCAATGAAGAAGCCTTTCTTCGCAATACAAAATGGCTCAGTGAGCTTCGCCTCCGGGTGAGCTATGGCTCGGCTGGTAATGAAGAAGTGGGCGACTCTTACGAAGCAAGAGAATTGTTTACAGGCGCCACTTATAACGGGCTGGGTGGCTTGGTATTGAGCAATCTTGAGAAACCTAACCTGACCTGGGAAGTTCGTAAGACATTCAATACGGGTGTTGACTTTGGTTTCCTTCAAAACAGGATAACGGGTACAATCGAATTGTATAGCGCAATTACCACCGGGTTGTATCTCAACAGGCAACTGTCAGGCACGAATGGCGTTAACTCTATTCTTACCAACCTGGGTAAGATCCGCAACCAGGGTATTGAGCTTTATGTCGGTGCTGATGTGATCAAAACAAAAGACCTGACCTGGAATGTAAGTGTTAATCATACGTATAACAAAGCGAAAGTTATAGCGCTGGATGGTACCAATGAGAATATTTCCGGTACTGCTATCAACAGGGTGGGAGAAAGGCCGAATTCTATTTACTTAGTCCGGTATGCCGGGGTTGATCCGGCTAACGGAGATGCCTTGTATTATAAAGCAGATGGTAAAACAACAACCAATGTATATGATCCGAATGACAGGGTGATTGCCGGCACTTACGATCCGCCGCAATTCGGCGCCTTCAACAGTTCTCTTTCTTATAAAGGCATTGAACTGGGCGTACAGTTCAATTATATCCTGGGGAATCACATTTTTAATAATGACAGGGGTAATGTTGAGAATCCTGCATATGTGATATCCAATGTTTCCCGCGAATTGCTGACCGAGTGGCAGCAGCCGGGTGACATCACCAATATACCAAGCCCTTATTCCAATTTCGAACTGGCTACCACGAGATTCCTCGAGAAAGGAGATTTCCTCCGTTTACGCAACGTGATGCTGAGCTACGAATTGCCGAAACAATTACTGGAAAAGGCGAAGATCAGTTCTGTAAGAGTTTTTATACAGGGACAGAACCTGCAGACCTGGCATAATTTCAAAGGGTATGACCCTGAAGTGGCGTCAGGCTTGCTGGCTGGCTCACAGTACCCGCAATTAAAGACGTTTACATTTGGAATAAACGTTGGATTGTAAAACCTGTCTGCTAACAATAAACATAGTACAATGAAAAAAATAAAATTAATATACCTGGTACTGGCGGTGATGATAACCGGCTGGTTGAGTTCCTGTTCAAAAGCAATAGATCTTGATCCTTCCCATGCACAGGATGGTGCGGGGTTCTTTAACACGGTCAGGGATTATGAACTTGCGTTGAGTGGTACTTACTCCAAACTTTTACAGGATGGATATTATGGAACTTTTAATGCCGGCGCTAATGCACTGGTGGGGTTGCCGGATATTATGAGCGATAATTTTTATGAAGGACCTGAGTCGCTGGGAAATTTCCAGGATTTCTCCCGCTGGTCCTTCACTGCAGATGATGCAAGCATCGCCGATATGTGGCTTGATATGTATGGGATCATCCAGCAGGCAAATATTACATTACGGGGAATTGATAAACTGGCAACTGCCAATCCGGGAGCTGTTAACCGTATTAAGGCGCAGGCAATAGGGCTTAGAGCAATGGTACACTTTGATCTGCTGCGTTATTTCGGAGAAGCAGAGACAAGAAACTCGGCTGCAAAAGGAATCGCTTATGTTGACAAATTTGATGTGGAACAAAAGCCAGCCCGGCTTTCTGTAAAAGAATCGTACGACAGGATAGAAGCCGATCTGAAAGCAGCAAAGCAACTGATGCTGGATATGGATAAGCCGATACAGGGAAACGGAACAGGAGCTGCCGACCGGGCCTATGTGGATGATATGGTGGTGAATGCTGTACTGGCCCGGATGTATCTTACTGCCGGTTCACTGGATAGTGCTGTTAAATATTCAACCCTTGTAATAAATGCAAGACCTCTTTCCAGCCGGGCTAACTTTCCTAATCTCTGGATTGATGCCTCAACAGCGGAAGTCATCTGGTCGGTGAAATTTGAATCATTGGATAGTGATTTGGGCAGCCTGATGTTTTATTCTGCAGGTAACAGGGCCGAGTATCGCCCGACCACAAACCTGCTGGGTTTATATGACCAGGTAAATGACATTCGCTATGCCAGTTATTTCCGCAGTCTGCAAAGGGGGGTGAACAGGAATACAGGAACAGCAAGAACAGTATTGATCAAATATGATGCGAAGCAGGCCAACCTTTCGAGGCCTGATGGTATCGTTAATTTCAAAGCTTTCCGTACCGGGGAGATGTATCTGATAAGAGCAGAGGCTTATGCAAGGATGGGTGGAGCCAATGAAGCATCAGGGCTTGCCGATCTGAATACATTAAGGGCTGCCCGTATCAGTGGCTATGTTCCTGAAGTACTGGCTGGGAATGCCTTACAGGATGCGATTGAACAGGAACGTCGTAAAGAGCTGGTGGGTGAAGGGCATCGTTTCCTTGACCTGAAAAGAACAACGAGGGTAATCAACAGGCTTACGAACTGTACCAGTTTTTGTACACTGCCTGCCAATGCCCGTGAGTGGGTATTCCCGATACCCCAGCCGGAATTACAGGCCAACCCGGCTATGGAGCAAAATACAGGATATTAATAAAGATAGTTTTTTAGCAGAGGTTACATTGGTAAAAACAAGGGGATTGCAAGCAGTGCAGTCCCCTTAACTTTTTATAAACGGCATACCGGCGGGATATACTGTTCCCATTCTTGCCAGGGAATGCAATTTTCATGTCCTGGTAATTCATTCTCATTTCTCATATTCTTCCTTGCTACTTTTAATACAGCAATCAACTTCCTGTTACATACGGGGTGTAAAAGATAAACTAGTTTTCTCATGTGAACGGTCAACGAGACCAACGCAGGTGGCTTTCCAGTCAGCCTGCTTTTTTTTATCCGGGAATAATAGAAGTTATACAAACAGGTCAAGTATCAGTACGCCCAATAAACCTAAAACAGAAATACTGGTTTCCATTACCGTCCAGGAAAGAAAAGTTTGTTTTAAAGAAAGATTAAAGAATTCCTTGAACATCCAAAAACCGGAATCATTTACATGCGAGCCAAAAACACTGCCTGTTCCCACGGCCAGTACCATCAATTCGGGTGATACAGCGCCTGCTGTCACTAATGGTGTCAGCACACCGGCTGCAGTAATACCGGCTACTGTTGCGGAACCGATAACAACTCTTAGTAAAGCAGTAATTACCCAGGCAAAAATCAACGGAGGCATCCTCCATTTACTGCTGAAGGATGCTATATATTGGTCAGTTCCGCTGTCCTGCAGCACCTGTTTAAAAACACCGCCGGCTGTTATGATCAATACAATCATGGCAATACCTGCAATAGCATCATTCAGCCATTTCATAGTGGTCTCCATTGTTTTGCCGGCTCTCCAACCAAAATACCCTATAGCAAGGAAAACGGAAAGCAATAAAGCAATGGTCGGATCGCCAATAAACAGGAATATTTTTTTAAACAGCTGATCCGGCAGTAAATTATCTGCTATAACAGCCATGGTTATTAATAAAACCGGCAAGAGACCGATGAGGAAACTTGGCAGTGCAGCGGGCAATTTTTCTCCTGTTTTCTCTTCAGTGGATGAAAAAAATGATTTGATACTTACTTCTGTTTTCCTGAACAGGCGGCCTAAGAATGGTCCTGCAATAATAACTACCGGTATTGTAATGATCAGCCCGTAGATCAGCGTTTTTCCCATATCGGCATTAAATGTCCTGACCAGGAAGGCCGGACTGGGGTGGGGCGGAAGGAAGCAATGGGTTGCGGATAAGGAGGCAGCCATGGGAACAGCCACATATAAAACGGGCAGCTTTGCTTTGCTGGCAATAGAAAAAACTAATGGTACAAGTATTACGAACCCTGCATTATAGTATAAGGGGATGCCAATCAAAAAGCCAGTCAGCAATACAGCCCATTGAATGTTCTTTTGCCCGAATGCACTTATAAGAGTAACGGAGATTTTTTCCGCAGCGCCACCCGCTTCCAGCACTTTCCCCAGCACAGCACCCAGGCAAATGATCAATGCCAATCCTCCCAGTGTATTCCCCACTCCTTTTTCTATGGATTTAATGATCTGCGTGGGTTCCATGCCCAGGAAAAGACCAGTTAACAGGGCCACAACAAGTAAAGACAAAAAGGGGCTAACCTTCTTATAGGTTAAAAACACCTGCAAGCAGATGGCAAAAAATATGACAAGCAGCTCCATAATATGTTGGTTACGTTTCTTACGCTACAGTATTGACCAATATTCCGATTTGGTCAATAGCTATTTTGATCTCATCACCGCTTTGCAATGTGAAATCACTGCCGGGCACAATACCGGTACCTGTCATGATCAGACATCCCTGCGGAAAGGAACATTCACGGTAAACAAAGGATACCAATTCTTCAGGTGTTCTTTTCATTTGCCCCAGAGCTACAGTTCCTTCAAATATGATGCGGTTGTTCCTGCTGATCTCCATGGAAATGATAGTGTTTTTATTCAGTGGCTGATCTGTGATATAAATACAGGGGCCTATTGCCGCACAGGCATCATATGTTTTTGCCTGCGGCAGGTACAGGGGGTTTTCTCCCTCAATACTGCGGCTGCTCATATCATTTCCTATTGTATATCCAATAATCTTCCCGGATGAAGTAACCAGTAATGTGAGTTCGGGTTCAGGTACATCCCAGGTGCTGTCTTTCCTGATCTTTACTTTTTGCTGATGGCCAACAACCCGGTTGGGAGTTGCTTTGAAAAAAACTTCCGGCCGTTCTGCTTCATATACTTTGCCATAAAAATCGGCGCCACCGCTGGCCTTGCTTTCCTCCTGTCGCCCCACTTTACTCCGCAGGTAGGTAACACCACAAGCCCATAATTCCTGCAGGTTTCCAACAGGAGCCACGATTGCAGCTTCTTCAATATTATTCGTTTTAACGGCTTTGCCAGACCGGATAAGTTCATTCAGGTTGAAAAGGATGTTGTCATCGTTGATAAAACGATCCCAATCAGCAACGGGTACGGAATAATAGTGCCCGTTATCATCAATGATAACACCGGTAAGCAATTTGTAAATTTTCATGTTCCTATTTTCTTAGTTTAACCCGCAATACCTGCATGTCATTAGTGATATACAGAGTCTTTTCATCCGCTGACAATGCAACATTAGAAGCTGCTTCGTCCAGTTTTATTTTCCCAAGCAGCTTTGCCTGGCTGTTAAATATCCAGATGCCGCCGGGGCCGCTGCCATAAATGATTCCTTTACTGTCCACTTTTAAACCATCCGGCAAACCTTTTAATCCTTCTTTTTCATTACTTGTGCTGTAAAAAATTCTCCCATTTAATAGGGAATCTCCTTTTACATCATAGAGATACCAATTAGGTTTTGCAGGGTCAGAGCAGGCGATGATCAGTTGTTTTTCACCCGGCAGAAAGGCAATGCCATTGGGTCGTGGAATGCTGTCAACCAGCAAGATCACTTCTCCATTCGTTTTAACTTTATAAATCCCGTTCCAGGGCATTTCTTTTTTTGGATCATTATCACTTTGGGTTTCTAATCCATATGGAGGGTCTGTAAAAAATATATCTCCCTGGCGGCTTACAATTACATCGTTAGGACTGTTGAATTTTTTCCCATTATACTGTTTGGCAAGACCAATATATTTTGGTGCCGGCTTATCAAACGGGGCATCCATGATGGCAATTTGCCGGTTTCCACATTGACACAAAACAAGATGATCGTCTTTGTCAAGGGCTAAACCATTAGAGCCCATTTCACCACCTCTTGGAATACTGTCAGTATAGCCGGAAGGAGTAAGGTAAACTTCTTTGCCTTTTTCTTCCGTCCATTTGTAAATGGTATCCCGGGGTACATCGGAGAATAACAACATTTTCTGGGACTCCACCCACACCGGTCCTTCGCACCATTCAAAACCATCTGCAATGATTTCTGCTTTTGCATCCTTGTCAATAAGGGAGTCCAGGAGCGGGTCTGCCCGTTCAATGCTGCCCGTGGTTTTATAACTAGCAGCTGACCCCTGCTGCCGGCCAACAGGCTGGCCTGTATTATTACAGGCAACTATAATGACTATGTATAAAATGATGAATAGATGTTTCATTGTATCTGTTTCAGTTATTATTTTAATGAGAATCCCTTGTTACGACGCTGCCTGAACTGCCTTGCAGGAAATCAAGGTCAGCGCCTTTGTCTGCACCCATCACATGTTTAATATACAAGCTGACATAACCCC
Organism: Chitinophagaceae bacterium UBA4411; assembly: GCA_002400415.1. Lineage (GTDB taxonomy): Bacteria > Bacteroidota > Bacteroidia > Chitinophagales > Chitinophagaceae > CADEDV01. The sequence goes on along the minus strand of DGQP01000001.1, from coordinate 319,398 downwards.
TGTCAGCAGCAGGCCGGGGTCGTATCCATACGGTTCTTCTTTTTTCTAATTCTTCATCACTTACATGAAGCTGTAGCTTTCGTTTTGGTACATCCAGTTCGATGATGTCGCCGTTTTGTACGAGTGCTAAATTGCCGCCAATGGCTGATTCAGGTGAAACATGCAAAACTGCTGTGCCATAGGCGGTGCCACTCATTCTTCCATCGCTGATGCGAACCATATCTTTAATACCCTTCTCCAGGATTTTTTTTGGTAATGCCATATTGCCTACTTCGGGCATGCCGGGGTAACCGACCGGCCCGACATATTTTAATACCATTACACAGCTCTCATCAATATCCAGTGCCGGGTCATCAATCCTTGCATTATAATCTTCAATGCTTTCAAACACCACAGCACGGCCTTTATGTTTCATCAGGGCAGGAGTGGCGGCTGAAGGTTTTATTACGGCGCCATTCAGAGCCAGGTTCCCTTTCAGCACCACGCAGCCGGCTTCCTGTATCAGCGGTTTTTCATATGTAGCGATCACTTCATTATTATAGCAGTCTGTATTTCCCGGAATATTGTCATGGTGATTTTTGCCCGTAACAGTTACTACGTTTTTATGCAGTTTGTCTCTCAGTTCATGTAAAATGACAGGTAGCCCGCCGGCATAGTAAAAATCTTCCATCAGGTATTTGCCGGAAGGCATCAGGTTTAACAGTAAGGGGATTTTGCTTCCGATAGTATCAAAATCTTCCAGGCTCAGATCAACACCAATCCTCCCGGCAATAGCAGTAAGATGAATAATAAAATTAGAAGAGCCGCCAACAGCTGCATTGACCATAATCGCATTTTCAAATGCTTCCCTTGTCAGTATTTTATCAATGGTCAGATCCTCTTTTACCATTTCAACAATTCTTCTGCCACTTAGCTGGGCCATTTGTTTCTTCCTGCTGTCAGCCGCAGGGATGGCAGCAGCACCACTTAATGTTAATCCCAGCGATTCTACCATACATGCCATCGTGGAAGCAGTGCCCATCGTCATACAATGCCCGATGCTCCTGCTCATACAACTTTCTGCAAACTCACATTCTTCCTGCGTCATCCTGCCTGTTTTCATGTCTTCATCAAATTTCCACACATGGGTACCGCTGCCGATTGTTTGTCCTTTGTATCGCCCGTTCAGCATCGGTCCGCCGGGTACAACTATGGTTGGCAGCCCGACGCTGGCAGCACCCATCACGGTGGAAGGAGTTGTCTTGTCGCATCCTGTCAATAATACCACTCCGTCAATCGGGTTTCCGCGGATGGATTCTTCGGCATCCATACTGGCCAGGTTACGGAATAACATAGCAGTCGGCTTCAATAACGTTTCACCCAGGCTCATGATTGGAAATTCCAGCGGGAAACCGCCGGCTTCCAATACGCCGCGTTTTACCATCTCTGCATGTTCACGGAAATGCGCATTGCAGGGTGTCAGTTCACTGAATGTATTACAAATACCAATCACAGGCCTGCCATCAAACATATCGGTTGGCATTCCCTGGTTCTTCATCCAGCTCCGGTAAATAATGCCATCTTTATCTTTTTTACCGAACCAGCCACGACTTCTCAATTTTCCTGACATAAGAATGAGTTTTTAACTAAGCTAACTTTATTTTCTGAGTAATGCACTGGCACACCAGAGTACGGGCGCCTGTCCATGAAAATCACCTGTGATTCGTTTTCTGCCGAGATAATACTGTTTGTTATTACCTGCACCAGTCCCTTCACAAACTTCTGTTATCTCCCCTCTGTCATTAATATATCGGGTAAGGGCAAGCCAGCCTTTTCTTGCGGCAGCACCAAATCTTTTTTTATCTAACCAACCGTTTTTTACACCTGTAATCATTGCAAAAGTGAACATTCCGGTACCCGATGTTTCATACCATGAAGCGGGATCATCCAGCAATTGCCTCCACATCCCATTTTCAGCCTGGTATTGCAATAAAGATTTCATCATTTTTTTATAGCCTTGTATAATACGCGGGCGGTCAGCATTGTTTTTGGGAAGGGTTCTTAACAGTTCCGCCATACCGGCTGCCATCCAGCCATTGCCCCTGCTCCAGAAAAATGGAGAAGCAGGAGCATGGTGAAACAACCCGTTTGGTTCTTGCAGAGAATCAAGATAGAGCACCATTTCCCTGGCTGCACGATCAATATACTTCCTGTCTTTTGTTGCCCTGTATGCCTGCGACTGGATCATTGTGATCATATACATATCATCGATCCACAGCCGTGTTTGCCATGTATACCCATTGTTATAATAATGATGTGCCCCGGGGTTCACCCTGGGTCCTGCAGGTTTGCCCCATTGGGTATCTGCATACATTTTCCCAAGGGTTAAAAACCGTCTTTCCCTGGTTTGTAAATAAATTTCAAGCGGGATCGTTCCGAAAACAGTATAGTCTACATGATCGGGTACAGGTAATAGTGCAGAATCTTTATCAGTCAATGGAAGAAATCTTTCAATAAGTTTATTCCTCAGCGTTTTGTTACGGGTTTCTTTTGCAAAAGTGAAGGCTCCGTACCAGGCACAAACTTCAAAGTAAGGAATATGTGGTACCGACTCATTGCCATATACAGCATGAGGTGATTGTACAAACCGGTCAGCAACTGTAAGGGCCACTTCCCGGGGCGAGGTGCCTGACGGGAAATTGTTGAATACTGCTTGTGCAGGTATGCTGCCCCTGAAAAATAAAATAAGAATAACGACCAGGGCTGATTTTCTCATAGGAGTGCTATTTTTTTTCCCGTCCGCATGGCTTCGTAAATGGCCTGCAGATATTTTACATCCCTTCTCCCCAATTCGCCCGGTACAATACTTTGTTTGTTATTCCTGATAGCCAAAGCAATTCCGTCCATTTGTTTTGCCTGCTGGTTAATATGCGGAAAATTCATTGGACCTGCCGGTGTGCTTCCCCGTTGCCCGGTATAATTGTAGGCGGAAGTTAATTCAAACACGCCTTGCCCTGCTTCTGCATGTAAAAAGTTGTGGGAATCATTATAACTCGTTTTGCCTTCGGCAATTAATCCGTTGGGGAATTCCATTTGCCAGCTAAGAGATTGTTCCACTTCTTTGAACCGTTCAAAATCAGTTTTGGTTCCTTCCTGCGCTGTAACTGCAACAGGTAACATACTGGTTGTATAGCACATGCCCTGTATTACGTATATACCCAGGTCCATCAACGGGCCACCACCGGCATATTTCTGGGTGAGCCGCCATTGTGAGGGACGGGCTACAAAACCAAAGCCACCTGTAAGTTTTTTTATTTCTCCATATATTTTCTGCGTACCGCAACGTGCCATTTCTAAGTTGTAGGGCTCAAAGTGCAGGCGGTAGCCAATACTCAGATGTACATTGGCCTGTTTGCAGGCAGCGATCATACGGTCGCAATCTTCAACAGTAATTGCCATGGGTTTTTCGCAGATCACATGCTTGCCTGCTTCAGCAGCACGGATAGTATACTCTGCATGCATATTATTGGGCAACACCACATAAATAATATCAATATCGGGATTGTCTTTTATAGAGTCATAATTGTCGTAGCTGTATATGTTTTTATCAGGGATATTGTATTTTTCTTTCCATACCGGGATTTTAGATGGCGTACCTGTTACTATACCTGCCAGGTAGCAATGCTCTGTTTCCTGCAGGGCGGGAGCTAACTGGCCTGCGGCATACCCGCCAAGCCCGACTAATGCAATACCCAGTTTATCTTTTTTGCTTAGCATGGATGGTTGTTTTGATGGTTCGCTGTTGCAGTTTGCAGCAGAAAGAAAAGGAATACCCAGCCCGGCCATTCCCAGATTGTAAATAAAATTTCTCCTGGATTTTTTAGTTGTATTATCCATAACAAAAATTTTACTGTGTAAGGCCAGCTTGCTTTTCCCGGATATATGCTGCCACTTCAATCAACGGGGCTGTCCATATCTCAGCCTGTTTTTGGCTGATATAAGACAGCAATTGACGGTGTGCTGTTAATGATACATCCAGGCCATTTCCTCCTCCCACACCATGAAAAAGAAGTACAAGCAGGGAATTGGTCCGGATGGCTTTGTCCACCCAGGCTTTCATCTCTTCAAAGCTGTGGTTATTGACCATGTAACAATCAATATTGTACAAGTCCACTTCACTGAGTGTATGCATTTCATTCCGTACAGCTCTTGCTGCTGTAAAATCATTTTTCATCCCGCTGATGAATAAGGAGTCATCTACTTTCATATCTCCGCAGGTAAATGCAAAAGTCCTTTTTGTTTTACCGTCAAGTGCCTGTAAAAACAAATTGGTCATACGTATTTCGTTTTCGATACGCCTGACAGAATAATTTCTTAAATCATTCTGCTTGCTCACCCACTCCCTGCCGGCACCACCAACACAGGGATGAAACAGGGTATGATTGCCCAGTTCATGGCCAGTGACAGCAATTTTTTTCCAGTCATTCAGCCGGGACTGCACGGATGCTGAAAAACCCGTTATGTAAAAAGTTGCTTTTAAGCCTAATGAATCTAAAACAGGGATTGCATTGTCCAGGTGCTGATCAATAGCATCATCATAGGTCAGCACTACAGCACATTTTTTGCCTTTCCATAATTGTGCGGATTGGGCAGAGATAAAAATGACCGGTGCTAAAATTGCCGGAACAGCAAAGAGTATTTTTTTCATTTATTGTATTTTTCTTTCGTAGTTCAGCAATTCACTTGCCCATGGGATGAAATACCTGAAATTGGGTGCATCAGTATGACCACCGTCGTGTTGCCGCCAGGCTAATTTTCCACCCATTAAACCTGTTAATACCGGTGGCATATATTCACTTCTGTAATTATTGCTCACTCCAAGATCTTTTGCGCCCAGCAGCCTGAAGACTTCACCTGCGGCGACTGTTGCCTTATAAGAACCCCGTTGGTCCAGCCAGTTCGCATCACCTTTTTCAGGTATACCGTAACTGATAAACGTAAGGCGTGGGGCACACAAGGCGATCAATTCATGTGAATCAACAGGAAGGTCACAACCTGTTTTTTTCCCGAAGGAAGATTCTTCCGTACCATATTTTAAAAAATTCCCGGCCATCCAATGATAAGCTCCGCTGCCGGTGAGATTTTCAACGGCTTCACCAAAAGACCGGCGCAACAATGTAGCGCCACCTTTACCGGAGGAACCAATCAGTCCGGCTGCAAAACGGGGCTCAAATGCTAATGTTACCAATGCGGCTTTACCATATCTTGACACCCCTTCAATACCTACCTGTTTTGCATTTACGAGAGGCTCTGTTTCCAAATAATCCAAAGCACGGGCAGCTCCCCATGACCATGCCCGTAATGCGCCCCAGTCATCTGGTTTACGGGGCTGCCCTTTATTTATCAATCCAATGATCCCTCTCGTCAGCCCGGCTGCGTTGTCTGGCTGTATGCTGCTCGGATCAATGGTAACGTATCCCCAACCCGCTGCTAATAATCTTTCCTGAGGAGTCAGCTCTTCATCCGGTTTTGGCGGTGTAAAAAAACCGGGGCCTGCTAATCTTGTAATGGGCTGGTACGCCGGGTACTTGTCGAAGATTGCTTTTATTTCGGGATCATTTCTTATCATCATTTGTTTAAATGATGCGTTCAGCCGGTTCAAATCATCCGGCGAAGGCTGAGCCGGAGCCGGTAATACGGGAAAACCTAACATGATCAAAACCGGTACCGGGCCTTTTACATTTGTTGGCAGCACCATTACCATTTTAATATCCACGTTAATTAATGGATAGCTGCTGTTGTCAACATGTCCAACCAATTCTTTTGCAATAACAGGTATACGGTTTACAAATTCCCTGTCAGTGACCGTTGCCGTCCAGGTTACTCCGGGAATATTTTTTGGGATACGTCCGTATACTTCTCTTTCAAACAATTCCACTAATTCCGGGCGGCGTTGATTCCACCACAGATCAGCGGTTGTTACTTTTTTGCCATTATTCGTAGTAAGTATATCCGGAAGTAGCGGGCAGGGATCTGCTAATGTTGTGTCGTAATTGGCGTGATTGGGGTCAGCGTTATTCCCGCTAAAACCGGGTCTTATTTTTTTAATACCCAGCTGCTGCATCATATTATCATGATCCTGGTTGCTGGTAAATGTGACCAGCTTTGCATATTTCGAACTGTCAATAGTTGCTGTTTGTGCATCAGTAACGATAACAATAAACAACAAAAATGAAAACAAGGATAGTTTCTTCATAATTGTTTATTTGAAGGATACAATATGACCTGCGTCTGCTATTCGTAATTATATAATTCCACTCTTTGCACTCCAATTTGATTGGTTGGTATATTCACATGCCGGCCTTGGTGTGTCTGATCCCCGTTTAAATGCCTCGTCACTTTCCATTGATTGTTTTCAAATCTCCCTTCTTCCACTTTAAGCAGACCCACATTCAGCGTTTCATTCATTTTGTTTTTAAAAGTGATTACCACTCCTGTGCCGGCTACGTAAAATTCATTTTCATCTGCCTGTATGATCATTACACTTCCAGGAGGCCAAACTTCAGTTTTGTTTCCCGGTGTCCAGCCAAGCGTATAATCATGTTTGCAGGTAATCAAATAGTTGCCTAATTCCAGCGTGGTATCCCGGGAGTTTTTATCAAATAAACCTCCTTTGATCTTTCCTGTGCCCTGGTATTTCGTAATTGTTTGCTGTAGTGAAGAAATGAGGCCATACATTTTTCCCAATGCCTCATTATTATCCGATTCTATTGAAAATGGCGAAAACCCAATTGCCTCATAGTTGGCAAAACTAAATAATGCTTTTGCTGCTACTGATGCATCAAATACATGTTCAGGGATAAATAATGGATTCCCCCGGCGTGTGTATAAATCATTCCACTGTTTGAAATCCGGGTTGTAAAAATCGGGGCTAAGGAAATCTATTGCTGTGCCACCGGCCTTCCACATATCCATCAGGTGTGGTAATGGGCCGGCACTGGGGTATTCCCCGGGAAGCTTGCCAGGTCTTATCAAAGCGGCATTAACAAACATGGGAAGGTTATACACTTTTTTCCCTGCTGCGGCAAGCTTATTGATGAACACGGAATAATAATAAGCCATAAATATTTCATCGGTGTGCAATCCCTTGCCAAATATTGTTTCCCAGCTGCCATTTGTCTGATATCCATTCAATTTCCAGGTATTATCAAACTCAGGGACTAATACTTTCTTATTTTTTCTCAGATATGAGGATAATTCAGCTGGAATATTCTTTTTAAATGCGGTTTCGGCCAATTGCTGGTAATCTCTTGCAGAGGATAACATGCCAATCTCATTCTCAACCTGCACCATAATAACGGTGTTGTCCTTACTGTCAAAATCCCTGATAAAACCCATTAAATTTTCAAAGGCCCTGATGTCAGCTTTCAGCACTTCATCACTGAAGGAGCTTAATATGCCGAGGCTTTTGCCGTGCTGATCTTTTACCAGGGGATATTTCTTCTGGTCTGATTTTATCCATGATGGTGTATGACTGCTCATACTGTTTTTCCATACACCAAACCATAAGAAAATGATCTTTAGATTATTTTTCCTGGCATCGGATATTAAACTCTTATATAGAGAAAAATCAAATGTACCTTTCTGTGCTTCTATTAGCTCCCAATATACCGGTATTAAAACCGTATTCAGGTTCAATGCAGTAAGTTTTGGCCAAATAGCTTCCATGTTTTCAACTGTGGTGGCAGTTGAATTTCCCAATTCACCTCCAAGAACTAAAAAGGGCTTATCATGTACTATTAATTGAGTAGCACTTCCTTTTTTATAAAGATGCGGTAATGACTGCTGCCCATTGGCTTTTTGCGTAAACCCAAAAAGTAATAGCAATATTATATAGCGTGTTATTTTCATCATGGTTTTAGTCTGTTCTGAATGGTGATGCAGGCAAACCTTCTTTGTTATACAGGTTCGGCTGAACCGGGTTATCAGCCCAGGCATATCTTACATATACCGGGTCTTTTATCTCATCATTCCACACAATGATTGTATCCCCTTCAATTTTTGCTTTGGCCCATACAAATTTTTTATCGGCGCCTGCTATAGCAAATTCTGCAGGATCTTCGCCATCATTGGTAACCAATCCGCTTCCGGTGTGATCAAATCTGATAATGATCTTATTATCTTTTTTTCCGGATGATTTAAAAAGAGGACCTGAGTAAGTAAGGTTTTCTCCGTAGGCAATTTTCTGGGCTGCTAATGCCAGGCGTTCACCCACATCTTTTTTATTGTCCGGGTGAATATCATTCCACTCGCCAAGATCTATGGCAACAACCATTCCTGTATTAGCTACCGACAATGATTTTAACTGGGCTTCTCTTAGCTCGGCCCACTGGCTTTCCGAAGGAATATAATTCGCATCCAAGAAATTTGGAAGCTGCACAAATAAGAAGGGGATATCCCCCTGCTGCCATTTGTTCCGCCAATCGGCAATTTGTGCAGGTTGCAATCTTGCATATTCCGCCGCCCTGCCTGTATTGCTTTCACCCTGGTACCAAAGAAAACCTTTAATAGTATAATTGGTGACAGGTGCCACCATTGCATTGTATAATGCTGAGGGCTGATTTTGTGCAGCAATACCAGCAAAGCCCTGACCACCCCGGGGTACGAATACTTCTCCCACTTTATACTGCCAGGTACCTTTCAGATCAATCGTATCCGTACCGGCAAATATGCAATAGGGTTTGTCAGGTACAAAACCACCTTTACCCGAGTTGTTGGTTACTTTAATTACAAAGATATTCCTGCCTGGCTTCAGCAGACCTGCAGGAACCGGGTAACGTCTTTGCGGGTACATATACGTTGTATTACCCACCTGTTGCCCATTGATGTATAGAATATCTGCATCCACAATTCTCCCTAAAAAGACCTTTGCCTGCTTGCCGGTCATTGCGGCGGGGATGTCAATTTCCCTGCGGTACCAGACAACCCCATTGAGGTCTTTAATCCCCTGGTCTTCCCAATAGCCGGGAATATTGATGGTATGCCACCCTTTCGGGCTATAATTAGTTTCAAACCATTTTGGCATTTCAGCCAGACCTTTATCCGTAATTTGCTGCGGCCTGTTTGTATTCCCGATAAATGCCCGGCGGTTTAAGCCATTTACATATGCAGTGTCTTTGTTCTTCTGAATAATAGTTTGCAGCGAGGGGAATTCTTTCAAACCTTCTTCACTTGTCCATGCTTCAACAGGTGTGCCACCCACACTGGCATTGATGATGCCAATTGGTATTTGGTATGTATCATATATTTTTTTAGCGAAGAAGTATGCAACAGCTGAAAAAGGCCGCACATCTTCTCCCACAGCAGGCTTCCATGAGCCGGTTGCTAAATTGTCTTTTGGCCCTTCCAGACTATTGGCCACCGGGACCAGGAACTGTCTTATCCGGGGATAGTTGGCTGTTTTTATATCTTCAGCATATGTGATATCATGAATATTCATCTGGTGCACCATGTTTGATTGCCCTGAACAAAACCATACATCCCCGATTAAAATATCTTTCAGTGTTATTTTATTTTTACCCGAGATAACCATATTGTAAGGGCCTCCCGCTTTAATGGCTGGGAGGGCGATGTTCCATTTCCCGTCTGCAGCTGTTCTTGTTGTATAGTTTTTTTTATTGAAAGTAATTGTGATTTTTTCATTAGCGGAAGCCCAGCCCCATATATTGATCTTTGCCTCCCGCTGCAATACCATACTGTCTTTGATCAGCTGTGGTAATTTGATTTGCGACAGTGTAACCTGCGAAATAAATAACAAACAACAACCTGTGATTGCCGCCAGGATTTTTGTGGAGCTTGTTTTCATACTGACTATTTTTTTACAAACTGTGATTGACCATACCTGTTTAATCAGAACCCTTTAATACTATTGTCACTAACCTCTTCATTATTGTACCGTTATTATTTTAGTCAAAACATTGGAAGTTGTTTTATTCAGAACACCGGGCTGCCCACCACCCACACTGACAGCGATTTTACCTTTTAATTGCTTTAAGTTTCCGTTATCATCCACAACAGATAAATCCTGTGCGGTCAGCCTGAATTGCAGCACCCTGCTTTCGCCGGCTTTCAGCATAATTCTTTTAAAACCTTTCAATGATTTTAGCGGGGAATAAATGTTTTGGTCCTGGTTTGAAATATATAGCTGTACTACTTCTTCGCCGCCGGTTTTTCCTGTATTTGTAACTTTTACTGATACGGTAATAATTGTTCCGCTTTTTGCTACTGCGGGAAGAGCGAGATTCGAATAGTTAAAACTAGTATAGCTAAGCCCGAAACCAAAGGGGTATAGGGCCTCGCCTTTAAAGTAGCGATAGGTCCGTCCTTTCATAGAATAGTCGCTGAAGCCTGGTAAATCGTTATCACTTTTATAAAAGGTGATGGGCAGGCGTCCGGCCGGGTTGTAATCACCAAAGAGCACATCCGCAATAGCGTCTCCGGCGCTTTGCCCACCGTACCAGGCATTGATAATGGCAGGAATAGTTTCACTTTCCCGGGGAGTTGCTATTGCACTACCGGTCATCATTACAAATACTACCGGCTTTCCGGTCGCCTGCAGTGCTTTTAGTAGTTCTGTCTGAACGGCCGGTAATAAAATACTGGTTCTGTCGCCACCGTTGAACCCCGGTGCATTCACCGGCATTTCTTCTCCTTCCAGCTGCGGGGAAATACCTCCCGCAAAAACAATTGCATCGGCGTCTTTTATTCTTTCACTTAATGCTGTGAAATCAGTTTTTTCCAGTTTCCCTGTTCTTATTCTCACATTTGCCTTTCCGTCTCCCTGCCAGTATTCCAGCACTATTTTATAGACGGAATCTTTTATCATTTCTAACTGGTATGTTCTTGCTCCCCAGCGGTTGCGCTGCCAGGCATTGATGATCTCTTTATCATTTATTAAGAACCGGTAACCGTCATCAGCTTCTATTTCAAAAGTGATACTGCCGGTTTGTATTGCCCTGAAATTGCTGGTATACCTGGCGGAAAAGTTTGTGGCAATGATTCCACCGGTCATCGCTTCTCCTTCCTGCCAGGAGTTGTCAACAGTTTTTTCCATTTGTGCCCCTGCAGGGCCACCTTTCAATTCTTTATTATCAAAATACTCTGCACAAAAGCCGGGATGGCCTTCCCAGCTGAACTGGTCCCGGGTATCTGCGTAAATGAGCAGCGTGTCATTGGTGAAATTGATAGCTTTTTCATATACAACTTCCGCATCTTTACCCAGTTTATTTTTAATACCCTGTAATGCGGTAATGATTTGTGAAGGGGTGCCGTTATAGTTTCCCAGCACGGAAATAGTGTTATCAGCATTAGGGCCAAGTACAGCGATCTTTTTTATTTTCTTACTTAATGGCAACGTGTTATGTTCATTCTTTAGCAGTACAATACTTTGCTGTGCCATTTTCAGTGCATGTGCTTTGTGTGCAGCACTTTCAAGGACAGAAGAAGGTGTTTGCGCATATTTTACCATAGATACGGGGTCAAACATGCCCAGGCGGTAGCGGATGGTAAACAAACGCTTTAATGAAATATCAAGCTGGTCCTCTTTGATCAATCCGTTCTTTACAGCATCAACCAGTGTTTTATAAACGGAAACGCCGCATTCAACATCTGTTCCATGAATGACTGCATCAACCGCAGATGCAGTGGCGTCCTTATGTGTTTTATGGTATCTGAAAAAATCATCCACAGCCCAGCAATCACTGGTGACGTAACCGGTGAATTTCCATTGCTTTCGTAAAATATCATTCATCAGCTGGTCATTGGCGCAGCAGGGCTGTGTGTCCACTGCATTATAAGCACACATCACCCCGGCTACATTTGCTTTAGTGATTAACTCCCGGAATGCAGGCAGGTAAGTATCCCAGAGATCATAAGCTGAGGGGTTGTAGTTATCGGAATGCCGGGTTGGTTCAGGACCACTGTGTACTGCAAAATGTTTGGCGCATGCTGCTGCTTTCAGGTATTTAGGATCTTCACCCTGCAATCCTCTTACGAATGCTTTCCCCAGCATGGCAGTCAGGAAAGGATCTTCTCCATAGGTTTCCTGGCCACGACCCCAGCGGGGATCACGGAAAATATTGATATTAGGTGTCCAGTACGTTAAGCCAAGATATCGTTCATGGGTTCTTCCCTGTTCAATTGCTTTATTATGGATGGCTCTGCCTTCCAGGGCAGAATAATCAGCCATCCTGTATAGAGAATTCGTATCCCAGGTGGCAGCCATGCCGATTGCCTGCGGGAATACCGTTACTTTAAATGGTGTTCTTGCCACTCCGTGCAGCACTTCATTCCACCAGTTATAAGCGGGAATGCCGAGGCGCGGTACAGCAGGTGCGGCATTCAGCATTTGTGCCACTTTTTCTTCCAGTGTAAGACGACCGATTAAGTCATTTACCCGTTGCTCAACAGGAAGCCGGTAATTCCACATGGGATACGACTTGTAATCCTGGGCATGGGAAGTGATCCAGCCAGCCAGCAAGGCAACCGCTATTATTTTTTTCATACTTTATTGATAAAGGTTATTTATAAACTTCATCATCATTCTTTACTTCGAACCACTTATAGGCTGCAGTATTGCCGGAAGTCTTGCCACTGGCGGTGACATACATACCGTAAATACAACCTACAAAGCCGCCGGCTGATTTTGTGCTCAGGTATTTCGCATCAACTCCATCCTGCAATAGTTGCCACTTGTCTTTTTTTTCAGCATAATAAAAAGCATATTTATCAGTGGCTGCTTCTATTTTGAAGTAAATATCTTTGTTGTTCTTTCCTCCCAGCGGCTTACTGGCAACCAAATCTGTTCCTTTATATAATTCCACTACCGGCTTGCCGTCTTTTACCGATTTGCACAGGTAATAAAATGTCTTTTCATTTTGAAATAAAAGTAAGCCTGCTTTTTCATTTTCTGCTGCCGGAATAAACTTTAGGGCTGTGGCAGCGTAACCTTTAAGGTGTGGCTGGTGAAAGCCAATCAATGAGGGATTGCCTTTACCTGCACAGGTTTCAGGACGAAGCCGGAAAGTTAATGACCCTGGATTATCTTTAAGGTTATACCATTCAGAACGTACTGTTCTCAAAAATTGGTAACGGATATTCAGGTCAGTGCTATTGAAATCATCCCGGAAAAAATAATTACCATTAAACGGTTCTCTTTTAGGATATGCAACTGCATTGATCTTATAGGAGTACTTTACTTCTTCACCGCCCAATTCGAATTCGGGCCAGCCGTCCTTCCAGACGACAGGAGCCATGAATGTTTCCCGGCCGGTATTATAATAATCACCTTCATAAGGACGACAACCTAAAAAAACGCCCCACCATTGCCCGTCTTTCCCTTCCACAAAATCGGCATGCCCGGTCGTGGTAATTGGATTTTTTCTGTTGGGATCTAAATGACGTTGGGTAAGAATAGGGTTTTTTTCATATGATACAAACGGGCCTTCCGGGGATTTACTTCTGAATACGACTTCGGAGTGATTATAGCCGGTTCCGCCTTCAGCACAAATGAGATAATACCAGCTATCTTTTTTAATGAGATGGGGGCCTTCAATCCACACCGGTTTTTTAGCCATGTCTGTACCACCATTGATCAGTAATTTTTCTTCGCCCGCTACTTTTAAGTTTACCGGGTCAAATTCAAACATGCGAATAGTACGGTGCCCGTCATGTAAGGAAATATTATTGGGAGGGATGCTGTTAAAAACAATATATGCTTTTCCATTCTCATCAAAGAACAGGGAGGGGTCAATACCGTTTACCTGTGGTAAACTGACCGGGTTGCTCCAGGGGCCTTTAGGATCTTTGGCCGTGATCACAAAATTGCCCAGTTTGCTCACTTCTGTACAAACAATATAAAATGTTCCGTTATGATAACTGATTGCAGGGGCAAACAAGCCCCTGGATACGCCAGCACTGTCCAGATTTAATTGTTGAGGCCTGTTCATTGCATAGCCAATTTGCTCCCAGTTTAGCAAATCTTTGCTGTGAAAAAGCGGCAACCCCGGGTAGTAAGCAAACGAAGAATTGACGATATAATAATCATCTCCTGCACGGCAAATGCTGGGGTCAGGGTAATAACCGGCCAGTATGGGATTCCGGAATGATTGAGACCTGGCAATAACCAGGGTAAGAAATAGCAGAAGAAAGGAAAACAGTTTTTTTATCATTATTACCCATTTTATCTGGTTAATCCCTGTACGGTTTGATCGTTTGTATATATCCATTCGGATCGTATATCAGTTCTGTAACCTTAATGCTCCTTAAATGTGTAATCCCCCTGCTTAAACTGCTATCATGGTAAAATAAATACCACTTACCCTCAAATTCACAAATAGAATGGTGCGATGTCCAGCCGACCACAGGTTCTAAAATTCTTCCTGCATACCGGAAAGGCCCGTAAGGATTATCGCCAATGGCATAACAAAGGAAATGAGTATCGCCGGTGGAGTAGGAGAAATAATATTTCCCATTGTATTTATGCATCCAGCTGGCTTCAAAAAATCTTTTTTCTGTATCTCCCTGTAAGAGGGGTTGATCGTTTTCGTCAAGAATAATAACATCTTTCGGTTCTTCTGCAAATGCTGATAAATTGTTCTCCAGTTTGGCAACTTTTGCACTTAAGGCCGGTTCGTTTGCTACAGGCAGGAAAGCAAAAGGGCTTTCAGGTTGTTCCGCATTAAATGTTCCCGTTCTCCATCGCTGCAACTGGCCGCCCCAGATACCGCCGAAATACATATAATAACTCCCGTCATCATCTTTAAAGACGGCAGGGTCTATAGAAAAACTGTTTTTAATAGCTTCCGGTTGTGGGGTAAAGGGGCCGGCAGGAGAAGCACTGGTTGCCACGCCAATCCGGAAGATGCCATCATACCCTTTTGCCGGAAAGAATAAATAATAAGTACCATCTTTTTCCGCAGCATCAGGTGCCCACATTTGTTTATCAGCCCACGGAACATCATTCACATGCAGGGCCCTGCCATGGTCAATAGCTTCGCTTTGCGGTGAATCCATAGAAATGACATGATAATCTTCCATGGCAAAATGACTTCCCAAATCATCAAAGGCATCTCCGGCATCTATATCGTGTGATGGGTAGATATAGATTTTGCCATTAAACACATGTGCTGAAGGATCGGCGGTATAAATGTGTTTCACCAGGGGTTGGGAAATGGCACGATTACTCAGGTCGTCAAAATTGATATGATCCGTATTCTCTTCGGGCATCTTTGTACTTTTTTAATATGATGTTTTATTTAGTACGTCTTTCTTTTAAATCACTTTCAATCTGCACTTCCATTTTTTTACTGATCTCATAGAAGAACAATAGCCCGGCACCGATCAGGAAAGGAATAGCGGGATAAATACTTACCAGCATCTTTGTACCCTGTATGGCTGTCTCTGTCTGGCCTGTTGTATTATTAGGAATATAATCGTAGAGCCCCAGCAGCCAGGTAAGCAAAGAGCTACCGATAGTTAAACCTGCTTTTAAACCTACCATCATGGCTGAAAAAATGATAGCTGTTGCACGCCGGTTATTTTTCCACTCACTGTAATCGGCAACATCTGCAATCATCGCCCATAATAATGGTATGGTAATACCATAGAAGAAGCCGTGCAGGATTTGTGAGAGGAACATCAAACCAACAGACTGTGGCGGGAAGAAAAAGAAAAGTATAATGAATAGCGTTGAGATTACTAATGCTATTCTAAAAACATCTCTTTTTCCATATTTGTCAGCAAGGGGTTTGGAAAGTGTGATGCCAATGATCATGCAAATAATTCCACCGGCATTGAATAAACCTAAACCGGCAGATACCGGATCTTCACCAAAAAAATTAATACCGGCATTAGAAAATCCATTGAGTACAGGACTGATGAGCCTGGTGAGACTTTCTCTGTCAACATAGTTCTCGAAGTAATAGACATATGAGCCTCCTTTCATAGCCAGTGTTATAAAGACGAGGAGAGTTAGGACCAGCATAATAACCCAGGGCCTGTTTTTGCCAAGATCTTTCAGATCCTGTCCCAGGGTTGATTTTTGTTCCGGTTTTGGAACAATCCGTTCTTTTGTTGTCAGGAATGTTATGATCAGCATTATAGTGCCTGTAATGGATAACCAGGTAAAAACTTTTTCCATACCGACAGCCATCTGTTCAGGTCTGCTGCCGCCACCAGCCGATTTAATAATTGCATACATGAATACCTGTACAAAGAATTGCGCAAACATAACTGCGACAAAACGATAAGCTGACATGCTATTGCGTTCTTTCATGTCACCTGTTATTACGCCACTCAATGCAGAATAAGGAAGGTTGTTTGCTGCGTAAAACAATAATAGCAATGTGTAGGTGACCACTGCATAGATCATTTTCCCTTTATACGAGAAATCAGGAGTTGTGAATGCCAATAGGGCTATAACTCCGAGAGGAACTGCGGTAAACAAAATCCAGGGTCGGAACTTTCCCCATCTAGAAACTGTTCTGTCCGCAATAGCGCCAATAATGGGATTAAATCCAAATGCAGCAATAAGGCCTACTGTTAAAATAATGGCAGAAGCGTCATTTGTCTTTAGTCCGTAAATATCTGTGTAGAAATAAGCCAGGTAGGTTACGAGTGTTTGGAATACAAGGTTAGCGGCAAGGTCACCTAAGCTATAACCTGTTTTTTCCAGTACTGATAATTTTTGGGATGTAGTGTTGTTCATATTGCTATTGGTTTAAAATATCAGAACCCTTTTTTACTGTTATCAAAATCCTTTTTCGCTTCTATTACTTTATAAAAGGCAGGCTTGGGCATGAACTGCCTGTCAAATAACAGGGGGTAGTTTGTTCTGCCCCTGACCGGCCAGCCATTCAGCCAGCTTTGGCCATCGTTCACACCCCAGAATGTTACCCGGGTTATCTTATCCTTATGCTTTAAAAAAAGATTGAATAAAGCCTGGTAATCCCTGGCTAATTGTTGTTGTACACTATCCGGCAATCCGTTTACATACGGATTTAACGAAGGATCACTTTTCATCCGCTGGCTTACATCAGCACCCTGGAAGTTGCGGGGAAGCACTTCGATATCCAATTCTGTGAACATCACCTTAATGCCTAGTGCCGAATACTGAAGGATACTTTCTTCAATTTCTTTCAACGGCACTTTGCCAACATGCCAGTGTCCCTGTATGCCTACACCGTCAATACGAACACCAGCAGCCTGCACTTTTTTGATCAGGGCGATACAGCCGGCCCTTTTTGCGGGTTGCTCATTATTATAATCGTTATAATACAGCTCCGTATTGGGAGAAGCTGCCTGTGCTAAGCGAAAAGCCTCCGTAACAAAATTGTCCCCCAGTTTGTCAAGAAAAATGGATTTACGCATAGTTCCGTCTTCATTCAAAGCTTCGTTTACCACATCCCAGGAAAATATTTTTCCGCTGTAACGGCCGGCAACAGTAGTAATATGCTCAGTGAAGAAGATTCTGAATGAATCAGCGTTTTGAATCTGGTGAGCAAAGGCAGGCAACTGGCTATGCCAGATCAGTGTATGCCCGTTGATCTTTATATTATGTTTTTTCCCGTATTCGATCATTTTATCTGCCAGGCCGAAATTATAAATGCCCCATTGCGGGTGAATGACTTCGGCTTTCATGATATTTTCCGGTGTCGCCATATTGAATTGCCGGGGAACCAGCATCGCTGCTTTAGGATCTTTTTCTTCTATCTGTTCCGCATTTAGTGCAGTACCAATCGCAAAATCATTTTTGAAAACAGTTTTCAGTGATGGTATATCCGGCGAAGCCGAATTTTTCTGGCTGCCGGAACAGGATGCTGCACATAAGCTAATAACACATACTGCCGGCACAAGTACTTTTCGTATCATTATTTTAATTTTTCTGTTTGTTGATCGTCTCCGGCGGACCGAGATAACTTTGCATAACCCCGCCAAAATCCAATACCAGTTTTTGTAACACCACCCCGGGACTTACCATCCAGTATTTTACTGTGTGTTTACCTGGTTGCAGGATGGAGTGTTTACTTGATTTGATAATAATATTTTCCGCCACCCATTTATTCCAGATGCCGCTGATACTGTTCTTGTCTTCCTTGTTGATGCTGATGAGCTGCGGCAATTCATCATCAACAGACAGGGCATATTGCAGTCCTTCTGTTGTGTTATGAAAATTCAGGGTAGGGGAGAAGTATGCATTGATTGTAAATTCGCCTGCGCTATAGGTGTAAACTTCATATTCAAGATGTGCAGCATTGCCGCCGGGTTGTTGTTCTTTAGCGGTAACAGGGAAAGGAGTAACAGCTGATCCCGTTCTTCCATGATCAGGCAGCACTTTCCATATGATCCCGTTTGTATTAAGCGCTTTGGTAAAATGATCAGCTTCGATGGAAACACCATTTTCTTCATGCTGGAAAAAAACATTCCCTGTTACATTTCCGGGTAGTTTGACAGCCATTACATCAGTGAGTCCAAAATTCTTTTTTTGTATGATTGAGTCTGCCGGAACATATTTTACTTCAGGCATTTTTTGTTTTGCAGGTTGTTGCCAGTAGGTATATCCAATATGCGTCTGGCTCATCATGTGGTTCCATTTACCATTGTTCAATTGATGGTAGGCAAGAGTGATTAGTGAATCATTTATATAAAGTTGCTTTACATTATCCGCAAAGTCATTCGCTTCGGCATACCTGTTTTTATAAGCTTCTTTGTTCAGCGCCACGTTATAATACATCCTGTTGAGATTGGCGCAGGCTTTTACGGGATGTAATATCAGCTGGAAGTAGGCGTCTTTACAGTCAGCTGGCAGGAGATTGTTAATCTCCTCGGCCTTTTTAAGCAGGAGGTCATAGTCGTTTACAACATCCTGCCATTCGTTGTAATTAAAACTGTAAGTGTTTGCATCAAGCAGTTCCGGCTTTCTTCTCCCGTTATATTTTGCATACCTGGCAAGAATATCAGCGATCTCTCCGGAATAGCTGCTCCCAAATTGTGCAGCGGCCCATTCTGTCGTGTATCGTTGCAGGCCATCAGCGCCAATTCTTTCAGGATTCCAGGCATAGTCTAAGAAAAAAGAGACCGGGAATTCCATGGGTTTGATATCTCCCACATTCACGATCCAGATCTGCCTGACATTGTATTCCCAGGCCAGGTGCATTTGTTCCCATATCCGGGGAATTGGGTTTGTATTCAGCCATTTGTAATTCCGGGGCCCGCCCACATAATCAAAGTGATAATAAATGCCATAACCACCTTTCCTCGGCGGATCAGTAAGTTTGGGAAGTTTCCGTATGTTGCCCCAGTTGTCATCGCATAAAAGAAGGGTGATATCATCAGGCACTCTCATGCCTTTATCATAGTAATCCTGCACTTCTTTATACAGGGCCCAGAGCTGTGGTGTTTTGCCGGCAGGTTTGCGGGTTACTTCTTCAATGATCTGCCGCTGGTCTTTTACAATTCTTTCCAGCAAGGCGGTTGCTGTTTCCCTTGACATGGGCTCATCACCATCACCCCTCATTCCCACACTTACAATTTTTTCATTCCAGGCCCTTTCCATTCCGCCTTTCCAGAATTCTTTCAGGCCGGCTTCTGTGCTGTCATAATTCCACTTGAGCCCTTTTCCGTAGTATTTCCATTCTTCATGCGCCCGCATTAATGGTTCGTGGTGAGAAGTTCCGATTACAATCCCAAACTCATCTGCTGATTTGATATTTAAAGAATCATCGTAATAAAATGCATTGCCCCACATGGCGGGCCAGACATAATTGCCTTTCAACCGCAGGATGAGTTCAAACACTTTTTCATAGAATTTGTGATTGAAGCCCCCGAATTTTTCCCGGCTCCAATTGGAAAGGGCAGGAGCTTCGTCATTGATGAAGATGCCCCGGTATTTTACTTTTGGAAGATCGCTGATAACTGTATTCTTTTTTATGTAAACGATTTCTTTCTTTTTAACAGGAACATCGGCCCACCAATACCAGGGTGATACCCCCATTTGTTTTGATAATTCAAAAACGCCATAGGCTGTTCCCCTTCTGTCGCTGCCGGCAATAACAATGGCATTTGCAACTCCTTTAAACGGACTACTGATGGTTTGTATCGTGTAAGCTTCCCATTTATTTTTTACAGAAGAAATTTTGAGCTTGTTGTTTCTGACGAGTGACTGGATGAGTGCGGATTTTTCCAACGAACCTATAATGATAATGCTCGTTGCCCGTTGCGGTATTGTGGCTGATAAGGACGGAGCTTTTCCTGTTACGGCTTCAATATCCTTTTGTAAAAAACCTGCTGCTATCTGAACAAGGTCGTAATCCTCAGGTGCTGTACATAGGATTGTATTTCCAAGCGGGAAAGAATTAGCCGAAGCTTTTGTTTCAACAATCAACTGGCTGTTTGAAACAAAGAGCTGGAAAAAGCAGGCGAGGATCGTTAGCGTTTTTTTCATTCGTTTCTTTTAAAAGCCAATACTGTTTCCTCCATCCACCGGGAGTATAACACCGGTTATATATTTAGCCGCATCGCTGGCGAGGAAATAAGCGGCATCCCCGATATCGCCGGGCTGACCCATAACACCCATGGGTGTTCGCCCGAATACCTTTGCTTTTCTTTCCGGGTCGCTGTCCAGGGCCTTAGCAGTCATTTCCGAGTAGATGAATCCGGGTGCAATGGCATTTACACGAATACCTTTGGGAGATAGTTCAACAGCCATGGCCCTTGTTAATCCATCTATCGCTGTTTTGCTGGCACTGTAAGCAATTACTTTGGGCAGTCCATACTGTGCTGCCATTGAACTGATATTAATGATGCAGCCTGTATTTCTTGTCAGCATGTGTTTTACTATTTCCCGGCTCATAGAAAATACAGCGCTGAGATTGGTGGTGATGATCGCATTGAATTCTTCATCGGTTACTTCCGTGAATTCCTTTTTCTGGTTGATACCTGCATTATTTACCAGTATATCTACCCGGCCGAATTGCTGAATAACTTTTTCAACAAATGCAGGAATAGAAGAAAGGTTGCTGACATCGCAGGTCTGTACATGGCAGAGATCGCCCAAAGTTTGTTTGGCTTTGACTAATTTATCTTTATCCCGGCCGGCGATCACCGTGATGATACCATGTTGGGTAAATCGTTCTGCTATGGCAAAGCCAAGTCCTGAACCACCGCCTGTTACGATTGCTACTTTTTTGCTGCCGTCTCCTGAAGGAGAAATGTTATCGTTCATAATTCCTGATTTCTTGTATTAATAAAAATGATATCTCTTATACATCCGGGTTTCAATTTCCCGGTGCAAACGGGAATCGTAAGCTCTTATAATATTCCAGCGTTTTATCCGGTTGTTCATAGGCTGCAGGTATTGGTTTTTTACTAAAGGTCTGGAAATACAACAGGCAGGCATTTCTCCACCATACGGCTTCTTCGTGTTGTATCTTTAATAGTTGCATGACCTGTTCAAACCTTTCTTTATCTGCAAATGGGCGTAGTGCTTCCCAGGTTTGCTGCATTTGCTTTACATCTTCTGCTCCTGTATAATATTGATAGCAGAGCTCTTCCCAGAGTGTCCGGCCGCTTTTCATTATGAAATCCCAGGGTACATGATGAAACCATAACAGGTATTTTTCCTCACAGGTATTAATATCTTCCCAAAGTTTCCTGGCTTCGGGAAAGTACTGCGCAATTGCATTGCTTCCGGTACTTGTCCTGTCAAAACCAATTCCTGTACTATCTGCTTTGTGGTAATAAACGGGGTTCCATTCAGGGCGATTAAGATTACTGACCCACGGGGCCGGGCCGTAATGATGACCGGTGCCCATAATATGATGCAATCCGACAGGATTGGAGTACCGGACCATTATGTCACGGCTTTGCATCATCATCTTAGTGGCATTGGCAAGAAAGGATGAATTATTGCTATAGGTCATCCGTAACCATTCTTCTGCAATTTGTTCACCGGAGAGATTATAATCCCAGCTTAATCTTCCGAGGGCATACCAATTTGCCTGTGCAAAAGGATGACCGCACCAGTTGATATCATTCCCGATATTAGCAACGCCCGCCATGCCATTTAATGAATGACCATCCAGGCTGCCATCAATTATTTTGGCCACAGTGCTTCCTTTACCTTTATAATAAGTATCACTTTGTAATACTTCTTTAAAGAGGGGTGCGAGGTAAACTAAGTTTGTTCCCTGTCCCAGATATTCCTGTGTTACCTGTAATTCCATCATGAGCGGAGTCTTGGGCATAGCACCGAACAGAGGATGAAAAGGTTCTCTCGGCATAAAATCAATAGCCCCGTTCTTCACCTGTATCATTACATTCTTTCTGAAAGACCCATCTAAGGGGACAAATTCACTATAAGCCTGTTTATGCCTGTCGTCAGGTACTTCAGCACTATAGACAAAAGCTCTCCACATGATGATCCCGTTATACGGAGCAACTGCATCCGCCAGCATATTGGCGCCATCTGCATGTGTACGTTTATAATCCTGCGGACCGGGCTGGCCTTCGCTGTTGGCTTTTACCAGGAAGCCGCCAAAATCAGGTATGAGCTGGTAAATCTCTTTCACTTTATTAGCCCACCATTGTTGCACGGCAGGGTCAAGCGGGTCGGCAGTTTTTAATCCCCCGGCTTCTACAGGTGCGCTAAACCTTGCTGTCAGGTAAACTTTTATCCCGTAAGTGCGGAATACATTTGCCAATGCAGCTACTTTTTTTAAATAGACAGGGGATAAAACCACGGCATTGGCATTTACATTAGTTAATACGGTGCCGTTGATTCCTATGGAAGCATTTGCCCTGGCATAATCAATATATCGTTTGTCAATATAGCCCGGAAGTGTATGCCAATTCCAGATGGAAAATCCGGCATAACCTCTTTCAACAGTACGGTTCAGGTTATCCCAATGATTCAGTAGCCTTAATTTAAGCCGGGGTGCTGAAACAATATGTAAAGAATTAATGGATTGTTCGGTTTGTAACAGGCGAAGGAAGTGGAATACCCCGTACAATACAGCTGCAACTGAGTTGCCGGTAATCAGGATACCGTTACGGCCATTTATGGTTTGAGAGCTGATAATAAAACCTTCGCCCCCGATTTTTTCAAGATCTTTCTGAAGCAATGACCTTACTGCGGCTGGTAACGAAGAAGAGTTAGCAAGGAGTATCGTTCCGTTTTGTTTTGGCAGGATAGTAACAGGAGTGGTGGAACCGGTTAGTCCTTTCAATGCCAGCAATAATTCTTCTTTTGCTGCTTGCAGTGTTGCTGTATTTCCATTTACCTGTATTGCCGTTATCAACCGGCGGTAAGAAGCTAACCGGGCTTTGTTTTCAACCGGTTTGTACCTGAGCCAAAGATCATACCCGTTTTCTGCCCGAAGAAATGAAGCAGATAATACAACCAGGAGAGTAAATATTATTTTTTTCATACTGGCCGGCGCTCGTTTTAGAAAGACTTTATTTTTTCAGTGATGATTTCCGGACGATCAGCTCTGAACGTACCACGATCGTATTGGTATGCGTGATGTTGGAAATTCCTTTCAAATGACTGATCAGGTTACGGGCTGCAATCTCTCCCATATCAATACCGGGATAATGAACTGTGGTTAGCTGCGGTTCAACAATCTTACTGATTGCATCGTTGTTAAAACCAACAACGGCAATATCTTCCGGTATCCGGACACCATGTTCTTTTAATGTCTGCATGCATACTGCAGCAGAAAAATCATTTGTAATAAAGGCGCCATCCGGCAGGGGCTTCATTTTCAATATTTGTAAAGCGGCTTCAACACCACACTGCTCACTCAGGTCTTTGATGAGCACATACTCTTTATTATACGGGATATTGTTGTCGAACAATGCATCTGTATACCCTTTATGACGCTGTGCGTATACGTTTCTTTTCAGGCTGGCTGTTACCAGTACAATTCTTTTGCATCCCTGTTCGATGAGATGCTGAGTGGCCTGGTATCCGCATTTATAATTATCAATAATTACTTTGGTGCTGTCACTTTTTTCCTCTACCCGGTCGAAGAAGATAACAGGGATACCTTTCTCCTTATATTGATTATAATGATCCAGCCCTTTGGTATCAAAAGCTAAGGACGCAATCAGGCCATCCACCCGCTTGTGAAAAAGGTTTAAGGCATTGGCCGCTTCTTTCTCAAAACTTTCAGAGGAGTGTGCGATGATAAGATCATAACCGGCCTGGGTGGTTACTTTCTCAATGCCGGCTAATACGGAAGTGATGAAATTACTGTTCAATTCATGAACAATCACGCCAATCGTATTCGTTTTCTGCTTTCGCAGGTTGCTGGCAAAATTATTATGACGATAGCCTAATTCTTTGGCCGCTTCCTGTATCTTTTTACGGGTATTCTTATTAATAGCAGGATGATCCTGCAATGCCCGGCTTACAGTAGCGGATGATAAGTCCAGTTTCTGGGCAATATCATAGATTGTAATATCTTTTTTAGGTTTCATGTTGCAATCGGTTGCATAAAAGTCGCAAAAAAAATTCCAATTACAAAGATTTGTTTTTTTCAGATGATTCCCGAATAATAAGGTCAGATCTTAAGATGATAGTATTAGTTTTTTTTGTACTGGAAATGCCATTCAGGTGGTTAATAAGGTTTGTTACTGCAGCCTCTCCGATATGATAGCCGGAATAGTTAACGGTGGTCAGGTTGGGTTCTATTACCTTGCTGATGGGGTCATTGTTAAAGCCTGCAAAGGCAATATCGGATGGTATCCTGATGCCTGCCGCCTTTAGCCTTATCATGCAATGAACTGCGGCTGTATCGTTAGCAGCAAAGACGGCATCGGGCCTGGTGGCCGGCTTCATTTTCAGTATATATTCAGCGGCATCAGTTCCGGATTGCTCATTAAGGGTGCTTATATAAAGGAGTTGTTTGTTAAAGCTGACCTTGTAGTCTTTTAAGGCTTGTTTGTACCCCCTCAGGCGTTCTGTATAAACATTGCGGAGCATGTTACCACCCAGGTGCATGATCCGCCTGCAACCCTGTTCCAGCAAGTGTTTTGTAATTTGATACGCAGAGGTATAATTATCAATTATTACGCTTGTGCTATCGTTATGCGGGAAGACCCGGTCGAAGAAAACAACGGGGATGCCTTTATTAAAAAAAGGCAGCAGGTGGTCGATATTCTCCGTATCATAAGCAAGGGAAACCAGCAGTCCGTCCACTCTTTTGGCAAACATGGTTTGGGCATTCTGTATCTCTTTGGATACACTTTCCAGGGAATGGCTGATGATCAGGTTATAGCCGTCTTTGTCGGCTGCATCTTCCATGCCGGCTAATACACTGGCTACAAAATAACTGTTGAGACGGGGTACTATGATCCCCAGTGTATAAGTCTTTTTGCTTCGCAAACTGCTGGCAAATGTGTTGGTCTGGTAGCCCAGTTTGCTGGCAGCTTCAGCAATTTTCTTCCGGGTATTTTTATTAATAGTGGGATGATCCTTTAAACCCCGGCTAACCGTTGTTGCCGATATATTCAGGTGACGGGCAATATCGTAGATGGTTATTTCTTTCTCTTCAGCCATACAGGATCATTCAGTTACAAAGAACGGAGGAAAATTTTTTAAAAAAAATTGCAATCGGTTGCAATTTTGAAAAAAAGCTCTATATTCGTCCCCGGATGATTTGTATAAAGGCATTATCATCTGCTAAAAATTGCTTCCTGCTATATGAGAAATTGGAACTTCACAGTACAATTTTGCCTGTCCATCCCCCCGGACAATTCCTTCTTTTTTACAGGGAACTATCCCGTTTCTTCCGATTCTTCATTTCAGTGGCAAATTGATTTGTCAATCCCTAAAACAGACATATGAAACAAACTGCAAACATTACAAAACGAATGCTGCGGCTACTGGTACTTGTTCAACTGCTGTTCATGACCAACCAGGTACTGGCGCAGAACATTACCATCAAAGGCCGTGTACTTAAGGATGGGGGACAGCCCGTCCAAAGTGCCTCTGTTCTGGTAAAAGGAACAGCAAATGGTACGACAACTAACGATGCGGGAGAATTTACTATATCAGCTTCCGGCGAAGGAACGCTGGTAATTTCAGCAGTGGATTTTGTAACACAGGAAGTCCGGATATCTCAGCGAACCACTATCGAGGTTTCGTTGGTTTCGCTTGATAAAAGCCTGGCTGAAGTAATTGTTGTGGGGTATGGTACTCAGCGGAAAGAAGCGATTACAGGCTCTGTTGCCTCAATTAACGGAGATAAGATGCGGGAAATTCCTGCTCCCAACGTTACACAAGCCCTGCAGGGAAGGCTGGCTGGTGTGGAAATCTCACAAACGTCAACACGGCCCGGAGCTACTATGCAAATACGTATCAGGGGTATCAGGTCTTTAAGCGCTGATAATAACCCGCTGATTGTTCTTGATGGTATACCTTTTATCGGATCATTAGGAGATATTAACCCTAATGATGTCAAGAGTATTGAAGTTCTTAAAGATGCTTCTGCAACTGCTATTTATGGTTCCCGGGGGTCTAATGGTGTAATACTGATAACAACGGATAAAGGGGCCAAGAACAGAAAACCGCGGATCAATTATAGTGCTTATGTAGGATCTCAATCCATTTTTGCCAAATATCCCATGATGGACGGACCTGAATTTGTGGCACTGCGTGCTGCAAGAGGACAGTACGTTAACGGACAGGATGAAGCTGATGATATCAACACAGACTGGCAGGACCTGTTTTACAAGACCGGGATAGTAACAGACCATAATGTCAGCCTTACAGGCGGTTCAGAAACCGGCAGTTACAATTTTGGGATGGGTTATTACCTTAACCAGGGAGTAATTCCCACGCAACAATACAAGCGATACTCACTTCGTGGTTCACTTGATCAGCAGGTGGGAAAATATTTCCGCTTTGGGTTTACCACTAATAATAACTATAATGAAAGCCAGGGCAACCAGGTAGGTTTATATAATACATTAAGCATGTCACCTATTTCTTCCCCCTATAATGCTGACGGCAGTTTGAAGAGGATAATACGGATGGCAGCTGATGATCAGTTTATTTTTACAAAAGATGTTGTGGAGAAATTAAAAGATAATGATCAGTGGCTTAATGAAACAAGAGGGTTTGCATCCTATAATGCAGTTTATGGTGAAGTGAAGGCGCCGTTTCTCGACGGGCTGAAGTACAGAGTAAACCTTGGTCTTGATTATGTGCAATCGAATAACGGTGCTTATACCGGACAGGGTGTCGGTAGTACCAACCCTGCAAGTGTATCATCTGCTTCTGTTGATAACAGGTTTACTTATCACTGGACATTGGAGAACATCCTTAGTTTCGACCGCACTTTTGCCGGAAAACATACAGTGAATGCTGTGGCACTTTATTCAGCAGAACAAAGTAAATACAACAGGTCGAATATGTCAGCTCAGGATATACCGGCAGATGCATTCCAATTTTATAACCTTGGTCAGGCAGCGGGTCAGCTGATAATAAATCCTGCCGACCAGGACTATCAATTATGGGGTTTGATGTCAGCGATGGGACGTATTATGTATTCTTACGATAACCGCTACATGCTCTCTGCTACCGTGCGTTCTGACGGGTCGTCAAGACTTGCGCCGGGAGAGAAATGGCATACCTATCCCGCTATATCTGCAGGCTGGAATATCACCAATGAATCATTTATGCAGGGTGTTAAGATGATCAACAATCTGAAACTGCGTGTTGGTTTTGGACAAACTTCCAACCAGGCAATTGCTCCTTACTCCACACTTGGCCGGTTAGATACAAGACCTTATAACTTCGGACCGTCAACCTACAGCACCGGCTATTATGTATCGCAACTTCCGAATACAGATTTAGGCTGGGAATATTCCAAGACCTTAAACTTCGGGCTTGATTTTTCTATCCTCAAAAACCGCCTATCAGGTACAATTGAGTATTATATAACAAAGACCGAGGATATTCTTTTGGGTCTTGGTCTGCCTCCCACATCAGGAGTTACCGGCTATACAGCAAATATTGGTGCAACTCAGAATAAAGGA
Organism: Chitinophagaceae bacterium UBA4411; assembly: GCA_002400415.1. Taxonomy (GTDB): domain Bacteria; phylum Bacteroidota; class Bacteroidia; order Chitinophagales; family Chitinophagaceae; genus CADEDV01. Next base: position 291,318 of record DGQP01000001.1, on the reverse strand, counting down.
TTTGAACTTAGTTTGAATGGCACGATTATCAATGATGTGAATGGCTGGACCTGGGAAGCAGGAGTTAACTTTTATGCAAATAAAAACAAATTAGTCTCACTCGCTTCCGGTCAAACAAGAGATGAAGCCAACTGGTGGTTTGTAGGCCATAACATCAATGCAATTTATGATTACAAAAAAATTGGATTATGGCAGGACAAGGATCAATACATGAATATCCTGGAGCCGGGCGGAAGCTTAGGAATGATTAAAGTAGTATACAAAGGTGATTTCAATCCCGATGGCACGCCTGTAAGGGCAATAGGCCCGGCTGACAGGGAAATTATGGATGTTGATCCGGATTTCCAGGGAGGATTTAATACCCGCGTTGCCTATAAGGGATTTGACCTGAGTGTTGTTGGTGTTTACAGAGGCGGAGGTATACTCTTCAGCACTATTCATGGTTCAAACGGATATCTTAATCTGCTGACTGGCCGCAGAAATAATATAAAGGTGGATTACTGGACACCAACTAATACTGATGCCAAGTACCCTAACCCTGCAGGTCCTATCAGTAATGATAATCCTAAATATGCCAGCACGCTGAGTTACTTTAATGGTTCCTTTATGAAGATTCGTACAATTACATTGGGCTATGATCTCAGCAGGAGCCTGATTAAAAATCCCAATGTTAAAATGCGGATGTACTTTACTGCACAGAACCCGTTTGTGATGTTCTCGCCATTCCATAAAGAGTCTGGCCTGGATCCGGAAACAAACTCTTTTGGAAATGAGAATGCGGCAGTGAACCTCAGCCAGAACCTGCGCCGTATCCTTACAGTAGGGTTTAATACCCCTTCAACCCGTAACTATATTGTAGGCGTTAATCTGACATTTTAAAACATACGAATATGAAACATATACAAATAAAGTCTGCTATTGTCTCAGCTCTCTTTATACTGTTATCTCCCGGATGTAAGAAAATTCTGGATGAACAGCCACGCAGTATTTATGAGCCCGGTTTTTTTAAAACTGAAAAAGGAGTTCTGGGAGGTATTACATCCCAGTATGCCCATCTCCGGTTCATCTATGGTCAACCTTATTACTATAGTACGCTGGAGACTGGTACTGATGAGTATACTTATGCCCAAAGCGCTGATGCAAACTTCAAAGACATGGATTATACCGGTGTGGGGAGCGTAACGGCAGCAAGCAGCCGTACGGATGCACTATGGGGAACAGCTTTTTCTAATATCAATACAGCCAGTGGTATTATTGAGAATGCTTCTGCAGTTGGTATTTCTGCAGCATTGATAGCAGAAGCAAGATTCTTCCGGGCTTTTGATTACTTCCTGCTTGTACAAACATTTGGTGGTGTTCCATTGGATCTGGGTGCAGGAGAGCTGAAATTCAATACGGCTCCGTCAAGAACATCTGTTCGCAACACTGTTCCTGAAGTTTATACGAAAGCTATATTTCCCGATTTAGTGTTAGCAGTAAATGATCTGCCTGTTACAGGCAGGGTAACTGGTGGCGCTACTAAAACGCTGGCACGCCTTTACCTGGCAAAGGCCTATTTAACCTATGCATGGTGGCTGCAAAATCCGAATAATATACCCACTTATCCGGCATCGCCAAGAACTGACCCGGATGGTCATGATGCACAATGGTATTTTCAAAAAGCTTATGATGTGGCCACTACAGCCATTGATAATCCCGGACCTTTTGGCCTTGAGAACACCTTTTATGATGTACATGTGGGGGGTAATGATCGTAACAAAGAAATGCTGTTGTATGCAGACCACACAGATCAAAGTGAGTTTTATAATGGGTCTCCCCTTACAGGATTTCAAAGTGAATTGGGTGGTGGCAGAAACTCAGTTGTCTGGATGGTAACATGGAACTATACGGTGATAAGAAGTGCTGCAAACCCTGATGGTACAGGAACTGCTATAAGCTCGGTGCAACGGGAAGCCGATCAGAGTTTAGGACGTCCGTATACACGGATGGCTCCCCCCGTTGAAGTTTTTACAAACACATTCGCTGAGAAAACACTTGACTCCCGTTACGATGGCACATTCAGCACCGTGTACAGGGGTAACTGGCCAAAAGGCGGAACTACAAATGCCACACTTTACAATGCGAATGATATGCCTGTAGTTCCGGGAAATCCTATACTCAGTTTCCTGGAATATAATGCACAGGGTGTTGGTATTAACTATTCAAGCGGAGCAAATTTCCCAGGGAAATCTTATAGCAATGTCGGTGCAGGTGTCTTACCTGGCCGTGCGGATTTTGTGATAGCACCGAGCGGGATAAGCAGAATTGTATTTCCCGGGCTTTGGAAGATGGGGGTATACCGCACCGGAAATGCCGGATTGGGCGAGCCTAATGCCCCGAGTACCCGTCCTTTTAAAATTGCCAAGTTCTCAGAACTCTATCTTATCGCTGCTGAAGCAGCTGTGAAAGGTGCAACAACAGTTGCTGGTAAAACAGCCCGCGATCTTGTTAATGTACTCCGTGCAAGGGCAGGTAAATGGAGATTTTCAAATAAAAGCAATGCCGCATTTGTTGCTGATAATAGTGCGGCTATGGTAGCAGCCACACCTGCTACTATAGATGTTAATTATATTTTGGCTGAACGTTCCCGGGAATTTTTCGGTGAAGGTCTCCGTTGGTTCGATCTGGTACGTACTCAAAAATGGAATGAACTTGCTGGTTCGTACTCGATTGGTGCCGCAACGTATGGAGCCCATACACCACAAACTTTTACCCGCACCATTCAACCGTTTCATTATATCCGCCCAATTCCGCAAGCACAGCTTGATGGTATGGAAATGACACCGGAAGAAAAAGCGGCCTATCAAAACCCGAATTATCAATAAAAAAAGTATAGAGCAAAGCAAGCAGCAGTCGTTACACAGAGAGGTGATTCTTCACCTCTCTCATTTTTAATTTCTGTTTTTGAGTTTCCCGGTGTTCGTAAACAGAAACGTTTCTAAGTATGTGCGTGAAGTGTGCCAGGGTTCCGGGTGATCCCGTAATTAAAATACCAGGGTCTGATCAAAAAGCTAGATCTGTACAAACCCGGGGTGTATTGGGTAAAAGATGAACAGGCCGTTATGGCGGAATAGTAAAAATAAAAAGTTCGGCGGGAAGCAGTGAGTTGTCAATATATGAGCAGTAGAAACTATTATATAAGTGTGTTGAATCAATTTATCATAGTTATTTGTTTATTACTATCCTGTTCCCAAAAAGGAAACGAGGCCGGTACGAACAGCACGCCTCCTGTTGATGCAGAAGTTACTGTCCTGGCTAATGAAAATAACCAGGTGATACAGGGATTTGGTTGTGCTACTGTTTTTGCTCCACCTAACACATCAACCCTGACGACAGAAGAGTTTAACCGGCTTTTTGGTTCCGGTGCCGGGCAGGTTGGTTTGAATTTTCTGAGAATCAGGATCGCATCTGATGATGCATGGCGTGCAACAGAATTAAATCATGCCAAAGCAGCTATTCAACGGGGGGCAAAAGTTTTTGCAAGTCCGTGGAGCCCGCCTGCAAGAATGAAAACCAATAACAATATTGTTGGCGGAAAACTAATCCCTGACAGCGCAGCAGCTTACGCAAAATATTTAAACGATTTTGCCCTTTATATGGCAGCCAACGGTGCTCCATTAGAAGCAGTATCAGTCCAGAACGAGCCTGACTGGGACCCTGCTTATGAAAGTTGCGTATGGACAGCTGCTGAAATGCGTGATTTCCTGAAAAATTACGGAGGCCTGGTTACGGCCACCCGTTTAATGGCGCCCGAACTTGTGAATAACAACCAAGCTTATGTAAACACTATTTTGAATGATGCCGGGGCTGTTGCTAATCTTGATATAATAGGCACTCATTTGTATGGTGGCGGACTGATTGAAAATGCCGCGGCGAAAAGCCTGGGCAAAGAAGTATGGATGACCGAACATTTGGATACACTTACTACTCTAAGCGCCAATATCAATACAGCCATTGAAATACATGATTGTTTTACCAAGGCCAATTTTAATGCCTATATATGGTGGTATGGAAAGCGGTTTTATGGCCTCCTTGGCCAGGATGGACAGGTTACTAAGAGAGGATATTTGATGTCCCATTTCGCAAGATTCATTAAGCCGGGTGCAATACGCCTGGGCACCGGGACCAATTCAAGGAGTGAAGTATTAATATCAGCCTATAGGAATGGTACAAAAAAAATACTGGTGCTGATTAACCAGGGCAATTATGATGTAAGGCAAAAAATTTCTTTTCAGGGAGCATCAGCGGTATCCTTTGTTCCATATATATCCAGCTCCTCAAAAAATGTGGAGCCGGGAACTGCTGTTGCGGTCACTGGTGATAGTTTTACATATACGATTCCTTCAAAAAGTGTAATAACATTTGCTGAAGAATAAATAAAAAATTCATCACATGCGGTTACTCTTCCTATTTATAGTATTTATAGCATGCAGGAATCTTACTGCTCAAACTTATATCTCCATAGCCAATGACAAAGGAGTTGATACCATCAACCGGAATATTTATGGACATTTCGCAGAACACCTGGGAAATTCTGTATATGGTGGCTTTTATGTGGGTGAGAATAATAAACTGATTCCGAATAAAAACGGGATAAGGCTGGATGTTGTAACCGCTCTAAAGAAATTAAATATACCGGTACTGAGATGGCCTGGTGGATGCTTTGCGGATAATTATCATTGGAAAGATGCTATTGGCCCAAAGAGCAAACGTAAGTCTATTGAAAACGTTTCGTGGGGGAATATAAGGGAGGATAATAGTTTTGGGACCAATGAGTTTCTGGAACTCTGTGAGATAATGGGGGCCGAGCCTTACCTGGCCATAAATATGGGAAGCGGTACTGTACAGGAAGCCGCTGAATGGGTGCAGTATACAAACCATGCCAATGGCAGCAGTTACCTCACGGACCTGCGCAGGCAGAGTGGCAGGGCAAACCCCTGGAATGTAAAATATTGGGGAATTGGTAATGAATCATGGGATTGCGGTGGCCATATGTCGGTTGACTACTATGTTGATCAGTATAAAAAGTATGCAACATTCATGACCAGTTACAGCAATACAGAAGGTTTGTTCCGGATTGCTGTGGGGCCGGGTACAGAGGATTATAATTGGACGGAAACACTTATGAAAAAAATTCCCCTGGGCATGCTTGATGGGATTTCTGTTCATCATTATTCTGTGATCAACTGGGGTAATAAAGGATCGGCTACGCAATTTTCAGAGAACGAGTATTTCAGGACAATGCAGCAGGCCTGGAGAATGGAAAAATTCATTAGCCGGAACAGTGAGGTGATGGATAAATATGATCCGAAAAAGAAAGTAGCCCTGATAGTTGACGAATGGGGAGGTTGGTATGAAACGGAACCGGGAACGAATAAAGCATTCCTGCACCAGCAAAGCACAATGCGTGATGCCATGATTGCCGGGCTTACGCTGAACATATTTAATAATCATGCAGACAGGGTGAGAATGGCTAATCTTGCCCAGTGTATCAATGTACTTCAGTCTGTCATTCTCACCATTAAAGAGAAAATGATCCTGACGCCAACCTATCATGTTATGGAAATGTACAAAGTTCACCAGGATGCTGTTTCATTACCACTTCAAATAACAACTTCAAAGTATATAGCCGGTAATGATTCAATTGATGCTGTCAATGCTTCAGCATCCCGGGATAAAAACGGGAGTATACATATCTCGTTAGTAAACATTCATGCAACACAAGTGCAGACAGTAAAAATTAATTTTGAAAAGAATAAGTATAAAAATATATCCGGGCGTATCTTGCAATCGGCGGCTATTCAGGATCATAATACGTTTGAGAAGCCTGAAACAATTGCCCCGAAATCCTTTTCAGGAGCAAGATTTGAATCGGATGAGCTGGTAGTAACCATGCCGGCATTTAGCGTAGTAGTGCTGGAGATAAAATAAATACCTGCGATGTCATTATATAATAAGATAAGAAGATCTTTAATCGGGGGCTCTAATGAAGTAATTCAGATGGCAACTGCCGGGAAGAATAAATTCTTATCTCTTTATTGGTTCGAATCAATACTTGAAGAAAAAAGACTGGTATAAATGCTTTTACTTGGAATAGATATAGGAACATCTTCAGTTAAAGCCTCTGTAATTGATGCTTCAACACAGCATTGTCTCGCCACTGCATCTTATCCTGAAACTGAAGCAGAGATCATTGCAGTTAAACCGGGATGGGCAGAACAAAGCCCTGACCAGTGGTGGGAGCAGGTGAAACAAGCCATTTTAAAATGTCATTCATCGGGAGCTTATGATCCGCAGGATATTGCGGCCATTGGCATTGCTTACCAGATGCATGGCCTGGTGCTGGTAGATAAGGAACAACATGTACTCCGCAATGCCATCATCTGGTGCGACAGCCGGGCTGTTGAAATTGGCAACAAAGCTTTTCATGAGATTGGTGAAGAAAAATGCCTGTCGCATTTACTCAACTCACCGGGCAATTTCACCGCCAGCAAATTAGCCTGGGTAAAAGAGAATGAACCTGCTGTATATAAGAAGATCGGTAAAATCATGCTGCCCGGTGATTTTATTGCGATGAAGATGACAGGTGATTGCACAACAACAATCTCTGCTCTTTCCGAAGGTATTTTCTGGGATTTCCGGGACAACGTTATATCCGGAGATATACTCCGCTATTTTGGGTTTGATCATGCACTGATCCCTGACGTACACCCTTTATTTGCACCTCACGGTTATTTAAAAGCTACAGTGGCAGCACGTCTTTCATTGAAGACAGGCATTCCTGTCTCTTATAAGGCCGGTGATCAGCCGAACAATGCATTATCCTTAAATGTGCTGAACCCGGGCGAAGTGGCAACCACGGCGGGAACATCGGGAGTTATATATGGTGTGAGTGATGAGCTGAGTTATGATCAGCAATCCCGTATCAACAGCTTTGCTCACGTCAACTATGAAATGGATAAAAGGCGGATTGGTATCTTATTATGCATTAATGGTACAGGCATTTTTAACCGCTGGATAAAAAATATAGCAGGATCAAATCACAGCTATGCAGGTTTGAATGAAGCCGCTGCGGCCATACAGGCAGGGTCAAACGGGCTGATGGCTTTACCCTTTGGCAATGGGGCAGAACGTATGCTGAACAATCAGATTATCGGCGGCCATTTTCATCATCTTGATTTTAATATACATACCACAGCTCACCTGGTGCGGGCTGTACAGGAAGGGATCGCATTCTCTTTCCGTTATGGATTGGATATTATGCGGGAAAACGGTGTGAACCCTTCTGTGATAAGAGCCGGTAAAGCCAATCTCTTCCTGAGTGATGTATTTACACAGTCATTTGCCAGTGTCAATAATGTGGCTGTTGAATTTTATGAAGGGGATGGAAGTTTCGGGGCTGCTATCGGCGCTGGTATTGGTGCCGGTATATATGCAGATGCCGCTTCCGCATCCGGCAACAGGAAGCCGGTGGCAATTGTGGAACCGGGAGATACCGGCAGGTATGATGAGCTATATGAACAATGGAAAGAAATTTTGAAAAACCAACTGGATACAGTTAATCAAATAATCAAACGAGTGCTTTGTCATTGAGTTTATCATGATTATTTAACCTATTTAACATCGAAAAATGACAATTACAACAGGACAAAAGGAATTCTTCAAAGGTATTGCAGCAATCAAATACGAAGGAAGGGAATCAGATAACCCGCTTGCGTTTCGCTGGTATGAAGAGAATAAAGTAGTGGCCGGTAAACCCCTGAAAGAATGGCTGCGTTTTGCCTGTGCCTACTGGCACAGCTTCTGTGGCAGTGGTGCAGATCCTTTCGGTGAACCCACTCATCTATTCCCCTGGAATGAAAAAACCGATGCGGTGGAAAGGGCAAAGGATAAAGCCGATGCTGCTTTTGAATTTATAACAAAGCTTGGTATGCCTTATTACTGCTTTCATGATGTGGATGTCGTGGATTATACCAATGATGTGAATGAAAATGACAGGAGGTTGCAGGCTGTTACGGCTTACCTCGCTGAAAAGCAAAAAGCAAGCGGGGTAAAACTATTATGGGGCACTGCGAATTTATTTTCCAATAAGAGGTATATGAACGGCGCTTCCACCAATCCTGACTTTCATGTACTGGCTCATGCCGGAGCCCAGGTGAAAGCAGCGCTGGATGCAACAATTGCTCTGGGTGGCGAGAACTATGTATTCTGGGGTGGAAGAGAAGGATATATGAGTTTGCTGAATACGAATATGAAAAGGGAGAAGGAGCATCTTGCTAAATTCCTGCATACGGCAAAAAACTATGCAAGAAAGAATGGTTTCAAAGGAAAGTTCTTCATCGAGCCCAAGCCATGCGAACCTTCCAAACACCAGTACGATTATGATAGCGAAACCGTGATCGGTTTCCTGCGGCAATACGACCTGCTGAATGATTTCAGCCTGAATATAGAAGTAAATCATGCCACATTAGCGGGCCATACATTTACACATGAATTGCAGGTGGCGGCAGATGCAGGCCTGCTGGGCAGCATGGATGCCAACCGTGGCGATTACCAGAACGGGTGGGATACGGACCAATTTCCCAATGATATCAACGAACTCACCGAAGCAATGCTGATCATTATTGAGGCGGGTGGTTTCAAAGGAGGTGGTATCAACTTCGATGCAAAGATCCGCCGCAATTCAACTGATCCTGCCGATCTTTTCTATGCTCATATTGGCGGAATGGACACATTTGCAAGAGCTATAATAACCGCGGATGCGATACTGGCAAAATCCGAATATAAAAAGATAAGAGCAGAACGTTATTCCAGTTTCGACAGTGGAAAAGGTAAGGCGTTTGAAGAAGGAAATTTATCGTTGGAAGATCTGAGGACCTTTGCCGTTGAAAACGGTGAACCGGCTGTAAGAAGCGGAAAACAGGAGTACCTGGAAAATATGATCAACAGGTATATATAATTCTTCTTTGTATAATTAATCATCAAACCCCCGCTGATATGAATTTTCTGGGCACGGTTGACTGGATATTCCTGGTAGTCTATATGCTGGTTATTGCCGGCATATCAGTCTGGTCCATCAGGAAAAGCAAGGATTCTCCCACTGATTATTTTCTCGCCAACAGAAACCTGGGATGGTGGGTGATTGGTGCTTCTATTCTTGCTTCCAATGTGGGGTCAGAACATATTGTTGGGCTGGCAGGCTCGGCCGCTGCCTCCGGAACTGTATTGGGGCATTACGAATTGCATTCCTGGATTGTACTGATACTGGGCTGGGTATTTGTCCCTTTTTATATGCGCAGTATGGTCTATACCATGCCGGAGTTCCTGGAAAGAAGATTCAATGCCAAAGCTAGGAGACTATTATCCATTATTCAATTGCTTAGTTATGTGATCGCCAAGGCGTCGGTTACCATTTTCGCGGGGGCATTGGTGTTTAACCAGATACTGGGTGTGGAATTCTGGACAGGAGCCATTATTCTCGTGGTCGTAACGGGTGTGTATACAGTTTTTGGTGGTCTTCATGCTGTGATGTATACGGAGGCTATCCAGGCTTTTGTATTATTGATAGGTTCAGCAGTGTTATTGTTTGTTGGCCTTGATAAGGTAGGGGGCTGGAGTGGACTGATCAGCGCTGTCCCTGCCGAGAAGCTGAATATGTTCCGGCCACTGAGCGACCCGGAATTTCCATGGCTCGGAATTTTGTTTGCCTCGCCGGTTGTTGGTATCTGGTACTGGTGTACCGATCAGCATATCGTTCAGCGGTGCTTGGCAGGAAGAAATGAACGGGAAGCAAGGCGGGGAACTATTTTTGCCGCTTACCTGAAATTGCTTCCATTCTTTATTTTCCTGATTCCCGGTCTCATTGCTTATGTCTTGTATTCCCGTGGTGAGTTGGTTTTACCGGTGAAGGATGGCCATGCAGATTTTAATGCAGCTTTCCCTGCTATGGTGGAACAGATCATGCCAATGGGATTGAGGGGGTTGCTGGCCGGCGGGTTGTTAGCCGCACTGATGGCTTCATTAGCTTCTGTATATAATGCCTGTTCCACATTGTTTACTATGGACATTTACCAAAAAATGAAACCGGAAGCAGGTGAAAAGGAACTGGTAAAAGTTGGACGCATTGCCACAGCCGTGGTCGTGATCCTGGGTATGATCTGGATACCGATGATGGGCAGAATTTCCGATACTTTATATACCTACCTCCAGAGTGTGCAATCTTACCTGGCACCGCCAATCGCTGCTGTTTTTCTCCTCGGTGTATTTTTTAAGCGGCTGAATGCAAAAGGGGCTTATACAGCAATGGTCACCGGGTTTATATTAGGGCTCGTAAAACTGACACTTGAATTGTTTCAAAAAAACCTCAGTGGAGCGCTTTACGATTTTGCAACCATCAATTTCCTGTATTTCTGTATTTATCTTTTCCTGTTTTCAGTGGTGGTAATGGTGGTGATAAGCCTTTTGTCGCCGAAACCGGATGAAGGCCATATAAAAGGATTGACATTCGCCACTACTGTTGCAGAAGACAAAGCAGCCAGCCGTGCCAGCTGGAACAAATGGGATGTTATTCTCTCCTTTATCGTGATACTGATAATTATATCTGTTTTTGTTTACTTCTCCCCGCTCGGAATTGCGAAGTGATTAATTAAGGTGTATGAAGTTCATGGCTCATTGTAAAACAGAAAATGCTATATTGAAGGCTGTAAATTTTTACTCAGTTAAAAACTGTTGATTTATGCTGATGGAGCAAACGATGCGCTGGTTCGGACCAAATGACCCGGTGAGTTTATCAGATATACGGCAAGCGGGTTGCACCGGGGTGGTCACCGCACTGCATCATATTCCCGTGGGTGAGATATGGAGCACTGAAGAGATTAATAAACGGAAAGCGGAGGTTGAGGCAGCGGGCATGACCTGGACTGTTATCGAAAGTCTCCCTGTCAGCGAGGATATTAAGAAACAATCCGGGAAGTATAAACAGCATATTGAAAATTATAAGCAGAGCCTGCGTCATGTGGCAGCCTGCGGTTTAAAAGTGGTAACGTATAATTTCATGCCCATTCTTGACTGGATGCGCACAGACATTAACTATACGATGCCGGATGGAAGCAGGGCATTGCGTTTTGAACGTTCTGCCTTTGTGGCTTTCGATCTTTTTTTACTGAAAAGACCGGGAGCAGAAAAGGATTATACACCTGAGGAAATCAGGAAGGCAGAGGAACGGCTAAAATCTATGACTGAAGAAGAAGAAGAAACTCTGTACAGGAATGCATTACTTGGCTTGCCGGGAAGTGAAGAACGGTTTACCGAAGAACAAATTTTAACGGCGCTTAAGACCTATGAAGGAATTGATGCAAAGAAATTAAAAGAACATTTGTTTTATTTCCTGCAACAGGTGGTTCCGGTTGCGGAGGAGCTTGGTTTAAAAATGGCAATTCACCCGGATGATCCGCCATATCCTGTTTTAGGGCTGCCAAGAATTGTCAGCACCGAACAGGATGCAAAAGAACTGATAGCTGCAGCACCTTCACCCGCCAATGGTTTATGCTATTGTACCGGTTCTTATGGTGTCCGGCCGGATAATGATTTGCCCGGCATCATTCAAAGACTGGGTGATCATATTCATTTTATCCACCTGCGCAGCACCAAAAGGGATGCAGAAGGAAATTTCTTCGAAGCCGACCACCTGGCCGGTGATGTGGATATGTATGCTGTTATTAAGGAAATCATATTATTAATGAAGCGGAAAAATATTTCTATTCCCATGCGTCCTGATCATGGTCACCAGATGCTGGATGATCTGCATAAGAAAACCTATCCCGGTTACTCTGCTATCGGGCGTTTGAGAGGATTGGCAGAACTGCGGGGGTTGGAGTGGGGGATATCTAAAAGTATGAGCTAACCTGTTATTTATAAAAGCAAAACCGGGACAGATGTCCCGGTTTTGCTTTTATACAGGGACATTTAAAGGGTAATCTAAAGGAACAGCGGGTGTGCCCTGTAAATACAGCAATAACAGGCAATAGTTTTTTAAGCCTTATTTTTGATTTTGCTAATGTTTTGTATGATGAAAAGGGAGTACGCTGTATATTTTATTTTTTTCTTTTTGTTTGCCTTTAGATCAGGGAAGGTACTGGGTACTCCATATTCAGACAGCCTGATCAATGAACTCAATAAAACTATATCACAGTCTGCTGTTTATGAAAATGTCAAATTAAAGAGAATAGAAGCTCTTAAAGACCTGCTGAGGGAGAGTGCTGTAGTGGAAACGGAAGCACAATACAATATCAACTATAAAATTTTCGAAGAGTATAAGACTTTTAATTACGATTCTGCTTTTCTTTATGTAGAAAGGTTGCTGGTGCTGGCCGGCAGCCTGAATGACCCGGCTAAAATTACAAGAGCAAGACTCGGCCAGAGTTTTATATTACTTTCTTCCGGCATGTTCAAAGAAACGTTTGAATCTCTGAACAGCATCAATCTTTCTGCTGTCCCGGACAGTCTGAAGGCAGAGTATTATACACTGATCGGGCGCCTTTATTACGATCTTGCTGATTACAACGGCGACAATTTTCATGTTGTCAGGTACATCAGAAACGCAAAGAACTACCTGGATTCTGCCCTGAACTTATACCCGGCCGGTTCATTTGCTTTCCATTATTATAATGGCCTCCGGAATCTTAAATCAGGAAACCTGGACAGTGCCGGTAAAAACCTGGAGCTTTTATATGCCAGGAAGGACCTCACGTTACACCAGATGGCGCTGGTAACATCAACCCTCAGCGGAATTTACAGCCTGAAAAGGGAGATGGACAAAGCTGCCTGGTTACTGATGGAAGCGGCCATTGCCGATATAAAATCATCCACCAGGGAAACCATAGCACTTTTTATCCTCGCTGATATGTTTTATAAGAAAGGGGACATAAAGAACTCAGCCGTTTATATCCAAAAAGCCAATGAAGATGCCTTGTATTATGGAGCCAGGCAACGGAAAGCACAGATATATCCCCTGCTGCAATTAATACAGAACCAGAAAATAATCAGGGCAGAAGAAAACCAGAAAGACCTGCTGTTTTTTACTTTCTTTATAAGCCTGCTTTTATTAACTGTTGTCATTTTTTCATTTATCGTATCCGGGCAATTGCGGAAGTTGAAGACGGCAAGGAAAAAACTTATTGAGATCAACAACCAACTGTCTGAAGCCAACCTGGAAAAGGAAGAAGTGAACCTGAAGCTGCAAAAAAGTAATCACCTCTTATTAGAAGCCGATAAAGTGAAAGAAGAGTATATCGGGTATTTCTTTAACCTGGATTCCGAACTCTTCCTGAAGGTTGAAAAATTCAGGAATGCTATTGACAGGAAAATTGCTGAGGATAAATTGGCAGACATTAGATTTATCGTTAATAAATTCAACCTGAAGGACGAAAAGGAAGAAATTCTGAAAAGCTTTGACAGGGTCTTTCTTAAATTGTTCCCTGATTTTGTATCTATTTTCAATTCGCTTTTTAAAGAGGAAGACCAGATTACATTAAAGGAAGACCAGCTCCTGAACACTGAATTGAGGATATTTGCCCTGATAAGAATGGGGATCACAGAAAATGAAAAAATTGCCCAGATCCTTGGATATTCAGTGAATACCATCTACACCTACAAAACCAAGATCAAAAACAAGTCGTTTCTGCCTAACGATGCTTTTGAAGAAAGGATCAGGCAACAGGTTAAAGTTGTTGCAGATTAGATTCCGTCTCTGGCGTACTCCATGACAAATAAATTCACTCTGCCAGCCATTTTTTACACGAAAGTCACGGTTTTCTCTTTCTGCCGGAGGGAGAAATGTCAAACTTTAGTTTATATATAAAAAATACACTATGCAATGCATTGATTTAATAATCAAAGTATTGAAGACTATGTTTTCTGACTGTTCCTTAATATTATCTATATCTGCCTCTTTATAATTTGTCTCCTTCTTTTAACGGTAGTTGCTTTGGATTAGCAAGCAGTCAATCATAAGCAAAGAAGAAAATCTATGAAAAGGGCTAATGTTTATTAGTCCCTTTTCAGGGTTTTCAGCCAAAGATTGTTACGCAAAAGCCGATCGCTTTTAAACGAAATGCAGCTATATGAACCTGTTCTTTCTGCCACCAGTTGATACCAGACACCTAAAAAATGAACCGCTTCCGGCGGCCTTACCTGAAAGCTTATTTCTGGGGCCATTTTCAAAAATGGGGGCTCCTTCAGCTATACTATTCAACACTTTTACTCCAAAAACTAAAACTACAATGTATGATCAAAAGTAGATTGCTTAAGCCATTGTTGTTGTGCCTGCTTTTTTCTCTTGGATTTAGTTATTCATGGGCACAGGACAAAACAATAAGCGGAAAGGTCAGCGACGCAAAAGATAACAGTGTCCTGGAAAACGTAACCATCCTGGTAAAGAACAGCAATACAGGTACTAAAACTAATGCGGATGGCTCATTCCGTTTAAATATACCTTCCTTACCGGTTACACTTATTGTATCTAATGTTGGGTTTGCTACCCAGGAAATAAAAATAACATCCACTGATCCCGTCAGTATTTTATTAGTTAATGCCAGCAGTACGTTAAGTGACGTGGTTGTGATTGGTTATGGCACAGCGAGGAAAAAGGACCTGACAGGTGCGATATCCACTATTTCCAGCAAAGATTTAAACCAGGGACCAGTCACTAATCCTTTGCAACAAATTGCCGGCAGGGCCAGTGGTGTAAGTGTTACGCAAACCGGTAGTGAACCGGGCACAGGACCAGGTATCCGGATCAGGGGTATCACTTCTCTAATAGGAGGCAATGATCCATTAGTTGTGGTGGATGGAATCCAGGGTAATATGGACTTGTTGCGGCAGGTACCTCCGAATGAAATTGAATCAGTAGATATCCTGAAAGATGCATCTGCGACTGCTATCTATGGTTCCCGCGGGGCACCCGGGGTGGTGATCATAACAACCAAAAAAAGTAAAGCGGGTAAAACATCTCTTGAGTACACCGGATCGACATCTTTCGACGTGATTCCTAAAAAACTGGAAGTATTGAACGCTACAGAATGGTGGGAGCAGGGTAAGATCTGGGGGGTGCCGGCATCCGCTAACCATGGATCAGGTACTGATTGGTTTGATATTTTAACACAGGATGGCTTTACGCAAAATCATTCCTTATCATTTGGTGGCGGTGCCAATGGGTTTAATTACCGGGCTTCAGTAGCCGCTATTCTTCAAAAAGGCGTGGTACTGAGATCAGATTTTAAAAATTATATCGGAAGAATACAGGCCACTCAGAAAGCACTTGATGATAAGCTGACACTTACGATGAACCTGAACAGCAGCATCACCAATACAAAAGGCAGTCCGCAGAGTGTTGGCCGTGCAGCATTTACCAGTAACCTGATCAGCAACAGTTATGTAACAAGACCTACTGATCCTGTATATAATGCAGACGGAACTTATTTTACGGATGCTTCCGTATTTCAATACATCAATCCTTATGCAGTTTCTCAGACTGTGATCAATAATGGGGAAACCAATAATTTGTTTGGAAGCCTGCGGGCTGATCTTGAACTGGCAAAAGGCTTAACAGGAGGATGGTTTGGCAGCTGGAGAAAAGTGGATGCGAACTGGGGTTATTACCTGCCGGCACTGTCAACCGTTACTTATGCTATCGATAATAAAGGAGTAGCCAATGTTTCTAATAACCGGCAAAATGAACGGTTAATGGACATCAGCCTGGATTACAAGAAGAAATTTGGTAATCATAACCTGGATGCGATAGCTGTTTATGAGTGGCAAAACCAAACCTACCAGGGAAATTTTGCGCAGGCAAAAGGATTCATTAATGATATAGCAACGTATAATGCTCTGCAACTGGGTGATTTGTCAAAAGTGTTGCCCGGTGATATGTCATCATATAAAAATGACCGTACCATTGTGTCTTTCCTTGGCAGGGTCAACTATTCGTATGCGACCCGTTACCTGCTTACATTAAGTATGCGGAGGGATGGATCATCGGTTTTTGGTGCCAATCATAAATGGGGGAATTTCCCGTCAGCGTCGGTTGCCTGGAGAGTAACTGATGAAGCGTTCATGCAAAACCAAAAAATATTCAATAGTTTAAAACTCAGGGCCGGTTACGGTGTTACCGGTAACCAGCAAGGTCTGGGACCGCAGAACTCTTTGCAATTAGTGGGAGCTTCCGGTATCACTTACTTTGGCGGTCAGCCCATTACCAATTTTGTAATTACTCAAAATTCAAATGCGGATCTGAAATGGGAGACAAAATACCAGACCAATGTGGGTATTGATTTCAGTGTGCTGCATAATAAATTAACAGGTACGCTTGAAGCATTTACCTCAACAACCAAGAATCTTCTGTTCAATTACTCAGTTCCGCAGCCTCCCTATCCATTCGGAACTATTGTAGCCAATGTGGGAAGCCTTTCCAATAAAGGCATTGAGCTGATGCTTAATTACAAGGCGATAGATAAAAAGGACCTGACTCTTATACTGGCTGGAAACGTATCCCTGTTAAAAAATAAAGTACTGGAATTGAGTGGCAGTATCAACGGAGTTCCGCTGAACACCGATTACGTTCCCTGGGGCCCGAATTCTTACCTGATAAAAGGACAGCCTATCGGCACTTTCAATATCATCCGGCATTTGGGCAAGGATAATACAAATTCAGAAACAGTAGTGGATCAGAATAAGGATAATATTATTGACCAGGGGAATACCAGCCCTGACAGGGTAATGGAAGGATCTGCTTTGCCGAAATATACCTATGCATTCACGCCGGTTCTTACTTACAAAAACTGGGATATGTCTATGCTGTGGCGTGGTTCAGGAGGTAATAAGATTTATAACAATTTGCGCAGCAGCCTGAGCTTGTTTGAAAGCCTGGGGAAAGGCAATGTATTTAAAAGCGCTGTTTCGCTGGGATTATTTACAAGTAAATACGGATCAGACCTGTGGCTGGAAGATGGATCATTCCTGCGATTTGAAAACCTGACCATTGGTTACCGGTTTAATCTTGAAAAGCTGAAATACATTTCCGGTTTAAGGGTTTCTGCTACAGGAAATAATCTTGCCTTGTTCACAAAATACAAGGGATTGGATCCGGAACTGAATGTAAGTGGCGGCAACGGTTTTGGCGGTGATGGTGGTATCTATCCCCGTACAAGAAGTTTCGCTGTTGGGATCAACGTTATTTTTAAATAATTATAATCTTATTGGATATGAAAAAAATAGTAATTCTGTTATCAATTGCTGTTAGCGCTGGCTGGGGCTGTACCAAGGTGGATGAAACGGTATATGATAAATACGCAGCAAACAATTTTTATGGAACTGCACAGGGGGCTGATGTGGCGCTCGCAGGTGTATATGCACAGATACCAGGTAACTGGGATGGGGTGGGGTATGCCGGTGCAGACAGGGGATGGTATGATCTGAACAGTATGTCTTCTGATGAGCAGGTGGTTCCGCACAGAACAACCGGTGACTGGGAGCTTGATTTTGCGCGGCTTTACCTGCGGCAGTGGATACCAAGTGAATCGTTTATCAATAACACCTGGAACTGGTTGTATAAATCAGTGTTTACTGCCAACCTTGCTATTGAGCAATTGGTAAAAGCAAATGCAGATCCGGCAAAAATCGCCGAAGCAAAAGTGTTAAGGGCATTCTTCTATTACCTGCTGATCGATGATTTTGGTAATGTCCCTTTTTATACAGATAACACATTAACTGTTGATAAAATACCACAGGCTTCCCGGACAGAAGTATACAATTTTATTGTAACTGAATTAACAGCCAACGTGGATAAACTGTCCCCGACCCGGGGCGGCACCTATTATGGCAGGTTTAATAAATGGGCCGGGTATGCTTTGCTGGCGAAAGTTTATCTGAATGCCGGGGTGTATACAGGTACTCCAAAATGGGCTGAATGTATTGCCGCATGCAATAAAGTAGCCGAAGGTGGTTTTGCATTACATGCTGGTGCTGCAGACGCTTCACATCCTTTGGGGTTTAAATATTATGAACTGTTCGGCGATGTTTGCCCTGATGATGAAACAATCCTGGCTATCTATACCAAAGCGGATGTGGTAGGCAGAAATATTTTTACGATCAGGAGTTTGGGCGGAACAGACGGAACAAGAATTTTGGGATATGGTGCCTGGAATGGCTCCGTGGTACCCAAAGATTATCTTCAGAAATTTGATGATAATGATATCCGTAAAAGGCAGTTCCGCTTTGGTCCCAATCCGTATGGTCCGCAACCATCAGGGTTTATCAATTATTCAATTGATATTACCAGCCTTGATAATCCCGGTGCAGCGCCAAACGAAGGAGCCAGGGATCAGAAATTTTTCCCGGTAACACCAAGTTCAAGTGGTGGAGCTTCTAATGACTTTCCCATTTACAGATATGCGGATATTCTGCTGATGAAGGCTGAATGCCTCCTTCGCAGTGGTGGCGATGTCACTCTTGCGGCTAACCTGGTGACACAAGTTCGGCAGCGTGCCGGGCTTACTGCACTTCCTGGTATTCCCACGCTGGATAATATTTATGATGAAAGAGGTTTTGAACTTTCCTGGGAAGGACACCGGAGACAGGATATGATCCGCTTTGGAAAATTCCTGCAGGCACATGGATTGGCTCCGGCCGCGGATAATCATTTCTTATTATTTCCTATCCCTACAGCAGCTTTAAACACCAACCCATTGCTCACGCAAAACCCCGGATATTGATCCATCCATTATTTCAAAACTATTATTATGAAAAAAGAACTGATTCGAATTTTTTATATAAGCCTGGTGCTGTTGCTCATGACCGGGTGTAAAAAATCGCCCGACTTAACATATTTAAAGGTTATCAATTTCCCTCCTTCACTGACTGTGTCAGCTAATACAGTTGTATTAACCACCTCAAATGATCAGGCAGAGGTTATTAAATTTAACTGGCCGGCGGTAAAGTATGATATTGATGCACCCGTAACCTATACGCTCCAGTTCAGCCTGACTTCGGACACCCTGGGTTTGAATGCCTGGGCCAACGCAAAAGATTCAGTGGTGGGAGTAGACATCCTGCTAAAAGGTTTTCTGGGAACAAGTCTAAATGAAATTGCAGTAAATGCCCTGGGCTTAAACCCGGGCACAGCCACAAATGTGGCAGTAAGAGTAAAGGCTTTTTTAGACCGGCCTGTTTATTCAAACGCAGTGGTTGTTTCAATTAATCCCCATTCAATCTTTACGGGGTATCCTGTATTATATATACCCGGTGATTACCAGGGCTGGAACCCTTCCTCAGCATCAACGATTGTATCGCTGCAATCTGACAGAAGGTTTGAAGGCTACGTGAATTTTCCGACAGGCGGCACTTTCCAGTTTAAAATGACGCCTCAGCCTGATTGGAACCCGACAGCTTACGGAGATAACACAGGAAACAGCGGAGATATCATTGTGGCGAATTTTGCAGGCGCCAATATGGTGGTACCCGGAGAAGGCTATTACGAACTGACAGCAGACCTGAATACTAATAAATGGACGGCGACCAAAACAACCTGGTCTATTATTGGTGATGCCACACCCGGCGGATGGGGTTCTGATACACAAATGAGCTACGATGTGGCCAATAAAGTATGGAAAGTAACCTGTGATATGGTAGCAGGCGGCTCATTTAAATTCAGGGCCAATAATGCATGGATCATTGATTTTGGCATTGATGCAGCGGGAAAGCTCAGGTATGCAGATAATCCATTTTTTGGCTTCACTCCCGGCCTGAACAACCTGACCGTACCGGTAAACGGTAACTATACGATTACACTCGACCTGCATGATGCAGCTGATTACACATATATACTTCATAAGAACTAGTATGATGCGGAAATGACAGCAGTTGGTTTTATGGCCGGCAGCTTTATAAAGAAAAGCTGCCGGCTATTCCGGCTGGTTGGAGTTACATAGTTTCTTACGGCTGTAAATGGCGGGTTTTAAAAGTGTTCTTCATTATGAATTGTACATTAATTATTCGGGCTATGAAAAAAGGCGTATTATTTTTTTTGTCGTTATTGATCTTCTCCTGCTCAAAACCTTCCGGAAACAACAACCCGGTTATTCAGCCTGTGATCCCTGACCCGGATCCTGAACAATACGGCATACCATTTTCCGGCGTCCCTTCTGCACAAGATGCTACTATTTATCAGGTAAACATGCGGACTTTTAGTGCATCAGGGAATTTCCAGGGTGTGGTGGCGAGGCTGGATTCTATAAAAGCGTTAGGAGCTAATGTTATTTACCTGATGCCCATCTACCCGGTGGGTGCTTTGAATAGCGTCAATTCTCCTTATTGTGTAAAAGATTATAAAGCTGTGAATACTGAGTTTGGGAATCTCAATGATCTGCGGGCTGTTGTTGATAGTGCACACAGCAGGAATATGTCGGTGATCCTTGACTGGGTGGCTAATCATACGGCATGGGACAATGCCTGGATTACCAGTAATAAATCATGGTACCTGCAGGATGGAGCCGGGAATGTGGTCAGCCCGCCCGGTATGGGATGGAATGACGTGGCGCAATTGAATTTTGCTAACGCAGACATGCGGCTGGCAATGATTAAAGCAATGAAATATTGGGTGTATACAGCCAATATTGATGGGTTCCGTTGTGATTATTCCGACGGACCACCTGTTGATTTCTGGAAACAGGCCATTGATACGTTACGGAATATCACAACACACAAACTGCTCTTGCTGGCTGAAGGCACCCGCAGTACAAATTTTTCAGCCGGCTTTGACCTGAATTTTGGTTTTGGTTTTTTTGGACAATTGAAGAGTATCTATTCTGCCGGGCAATCAGTTTTGACCATTGATGGTTTGAACAATACAGAATATACCGGTGCGACTGCCGGTAAACAGGTGGTTAGATATATCACCAATCATGACGTCAATGGTTCTGATGGAACACCTCTCGAACTTTTTGGGGGTAAAACAGGGTCTATGGCAGCCTTTGTGGTAGCCGCATATATGAAAAGTGTGCCCATGATTTATAATGGCCAGGAAGTAGGTACTCCCATACGGCTTACATTCCCTTTTACTTCCACGAAGATCAACTGGACGATCAACCCGGATGTAACAGCAGAATATAAACAAGTCATTGCGTTCAGGAACAACAGCCAGGCTGTCCGGAGAGGAACATTGCTGTCTTATAGTAATCCAGATGTTTGTGTGTTTACAAAACAGGATGGAACGGAAAAGGTATTAGTGCTTGCAAATCTCAGGAATAACACTATCAATTATTCATTGCCATCTGCTTTGGCAAATACAAACTGGCAGGATGTGATGAATGGCGGGTCTGTAACATTGACTACTCAACTCAGTCTGCCGCCTTATACTTACAGGGTGCTGAAATTGTAAAAAATGGATAAGATTCTCCCAAGCATAACTGTTGCTTGTCAGCCGGCAAGTGGAAGCTGTGATTAATATGCCCTGTCTTTACAGTCAATTTTGAATACTTCAACCATGAGACGATTTTATTTTATTGCATTTTTACTTTGTCAACTGGGACCGGCAATAGATGCACAGGATAATGCTTTCAGTATCGTTAATAGCAAGGTTAAATTAGAATTTAAGCTTGATGCTGCTGGTATTCCCTTATACTCAGTTTTTTTCGATGGGAAAGAGATCGTAAGACCCTCCCGTCTTGGTTTCAGGTTAAATAACGGAACCCGGTTAGACAGCAACTTTTCCATTTTGAAAACGGCATCCGGCTCAACAGATGAAACCTGGAAACCTGTCTGGGGTGAGGTCAGCAATATCAGGAATAAATATAACCAGCTGACTGTTCAGTTAAAACAGAAAAATGCCCGGGGCATTTTTCTCAATATCATATTCAAAGTGTATGAGGAAGGAGTGGGATTCCGGTATGAATTTCCAGTGCAGCCTGACCTTGGTTTTTTTATTATTTCAGAGGAATGTACCGGTTTTAATTTAACAGGTGATCATAAAGCCTTTTGGATACCAGGGGATTTTGACAGTAATGAATACCTGTACAGCACCTCAAAGATCAGTGAAGTGGATGCCTGGAAATTTCCAATTATTTCAGGAGGGGGGATACAAAACAATATACCCGACCAGTATGCGGTGCAAACTCCGCTGATGTTAAAAACAGCGGACGGTTTATACATCAACATTCATGAAGCGGCGCTGATCAATTATTCTTCCATGCAACTGCATGTTGACAGAACCACTTTCCGGTTAACCAGCAGCCTTGTTCCTGATGCAGCCGGTAATAAAGCTTATTTGAGGACGCCCGCTAAAACACCGTGGAGAACCATTATTGTAAGTGATAAAGCCAAAGACCTGCTGGCTTCAAAAATGATCCTGAATTTAAATGAACCTTCTGTTATAAAAAATACAAGCTGGATCAGGCCGATGAAATTTATTGGTGTCTGGTGGGAAATGCAAACAGGTGCCAGCAACTGGAACTACACGGATAATATTGATGTGGTATCCTCAAACGGCGCTATGATACCACATGGTCGTCATGGAGCCACTACTGCTAATGTTAAACGATATATTGATTTTGCTGCGGCTAATGGTATCAAAGGAGTATTGGTGGAAGGCTGGAACAGAGGCTGGGAAGAATGGACCGGTAACTGGAAAGAAGAGAACTTTGATTATGTAACTCCTTATCCCGATTTTGATGTGGCTGCTCTTTCAGCATATGCTAAAAAGAAAGGGGTACAAATGATCATGCATAATGAAACAGGCGGCAGTGCCATTCAGTATGAACGGCAAATGGATACCGCATTTCGTTTCATGAACCGGTTTGGCTATCCTGCAGTAAAAACAGGTTATGTTGGAAACATCATGCCTAAGGGGGAACATCATGATGGCCAATGGATGGTGAATCATTATATACGGGCTGCACAAAAAGCTGCCCATTACCGGATAATGATTGATATGCATGAACCGGTCCGTCCCACAGGGTTAAGCCGTACCTACCCGAATTTTATTGCCAGCGAAGCAGGCCGGGGCAATGAATGGAATGCATTCAGTGATGGAAGTCCGGCCGAACATGAAACGATACTCCCCTTCACCCGCCTGATGGGCGGCCCGATGGATTATACCCCGGGCATTTTTAAACTGAGGAATTACACAAAGGGAGCACCGGCAAGACAAATGCACAGCACATTGGCGAAGCAGCTGGCCTTATATGTAACGATGTACAGCCCTCTGCAAATGGCCGCTGATCTGCCGGAGAATTACGAGGCACATATGGATGCTTTTCAATTTATAAAAGACGTGGCACTTGACTGGGATGATACTAAAATTATTGAAGCAGAGCCCGGAGATTATCTTACAATAGCCCGAAAAGAAAAAGGAACAAACAATTGGTTTATCGGCGCCATTACGGATGAAAATGCCCGGACAGCAAACCTTTCGCTTGATTTTCTGGAGAAAGGGAAAAATTATGTGGCCACTATTTACGCAGATGCTGATAATGCCGATTGGAAAACAAACCCTGAAGCGTACAGGATCGAAAAATATATTGTTGATAATACGACGGTCTTACAATTGCAACTCGCTACCGGGGGCGGTACAGCAATCAGCCTCGCACCTGCAAGACCGTCTGATAGCAAACTGCTTAAAACTTATCACTGAGTACAGGCAATTTCCTGAATAAACTCGTTTAAGCAAGCAATCATTATTACAGCCCGCTGTTTCTACAGTAGGCTCTTTAGAAAAAACAAAAAGCGATCCAATATAGAATCGCTTTTTGCTGTGCNNGTGCCCGGGACTGGATTCGAACCAGCACACCTCGCGGCGCCGCCACCTGAAGACGGTGCGTCTACCAATTTCGCCACCCGGGCAATTTCAACTTAATTATGAAAGGAACTTCTTTGTTGCCTTGTGTCTACCAACCTGCCTGCCGGCAGGCAGGTTGGTTTCGCCACCCGGGCATCCTTTCTTGCGGGTTGCAAATATAGGAAATCATCTTATTCGCTAAACAGAAACATTAAAATCTCTGAGTGCATCATTCAGGGATGTCTTGAGATCTGTACTGGGCTTACGCTGCCCGATGATCAGGGCACAACCCACACCATATTCACCTGCCGGGAATTTTTTGGTATAGGAACCCGGGATGACCACACTCCGGGCAGGCACCCGGCCCTTCATTTCAACCGGCTCAGACCCACTGACATCAATAATTTTAGTCGATTGGGTGAGTACCACATTAGCGCCTAATACAGCCTCTTTTTCAACGATCACTCCTTCCACCACGATACAACGGCTGCCGATGAAACAGCCATCTTCGATGATTACCGGGCTGGCTTGTAAGGGTTCCAGCACTCCACCAATGCCCACACCACCACTCAGGTGAACACCTTTACCGATCTGCGCACAACTGCCTACCGTAGCCCAGGTATCCACCATCGTTCCCTCGTCCACATAGGCGCCGATGTTCACATAAGAAGGCATCAATACCACATTTTTGGCCAGGTAGGCACCATAACGGGCAACAGCATGTGGCACGGCCCGGACTCCAAGATCTTTATAGTTTTTCTTGAGCAGCATCTTATCATAAAACTCAAAAGGTGCCACATCCCAGGTCTGCATTTGCTGGATACCAAAATACATCAGGATGGCTTGTTTCACCCATTCGTTCACTACCCAGCCACCGGCCGAAGGAGAGGCTGTTCTTAATCTTCCTTTATCCACTTCTTCGATCACGGCCCTTACTGCATCACTGAATTTATTGTCTTTTAATAACTCACGGTTGTTCCATGCTTCCAGTACCAGTTCTTTCATTGGTAAAAATTTGCTGCGAAAATAAGCTAATAGGAAGATTTACGGGTTGGTAAATATGCTGATGGGCGGAAATTAATTCGCACATTTGCATCATCAATTATGAATATAGGTTTCGACGCAAAAAGGGCTTTTCACAACGGCACAGGATTGGGGCATTACAGCCGCACACTTATCCGTTCTCTTTCGGAATTTCACCCGGAACATCAATACTATTTGTTTAATCCAAAGCCCGCCAAACAATTTTCACTCCGGGCTGATAACCTGCATGAAATATTGCCTTCCGGTTTTATCAATAAACTATTCAGTGCGGCCTGGCGCAGCAGCTGGGTTAAAAAAGACCTGCAAAGATTAAAGATCGGTTTGTATCATGGACTCAGCCACGAGATACCAATCGGTATTCAGCAAACAGGCATCAAATCAGTGGTAACGATACATGATCTGATTCATGAACGTTACCCGGAACAATACAATGCAATCGATGTAAAAATCTATACTAAGAAATTCCGGTATGCCTGCGAACACGCTGACCGGGTGATAGCCATCAGTGAGCAGACCAAACGGGATATCATGGAGTTTTACAAAACCCCGGAAGAAAAAATCAGGGTCTGTTACCAGAGTTGTAATCCGGCTTTTGGTAAAGAAGTTACGGCTGCTGAGAAAATGATGATCAAACAGGCCTATGGCTTGCCCGAGGAATACTTTTTATATGTTGGGTCCATTATTGAACGGAAAAACCTGCTGAATATCTGTAAAGCTGTTTTCCTGCTGCGCGATGAATTAACGGTTCCGCTGGTAGTGATCGGGGAGGGGACGAAGTATAAAGAACAGGTGAAAGATTATATCAGCCAGAACGGATTGGACAAAAAGATCATTTTTCTATCAGAGAGTCCGGCTGCAAGATCGATCAGTTCATTTAAAACCGCGGATGATTTTCCGGCTATTTATCAATCGGCCATTGCTATGATCTATCCCTCTTTCTTTGAAGGATTTGGTATACCTGTATTGGAAGCCCTATGGAGTAAAACGCCGGTAATTACTTCCAATGTATCCTGTTTGCCCGAAGCGGGAGGTGACGGGGCTTATTATGTGAACCCTTCCAGTGCGGAAGAAATAGCTGCCGGTATGCGGAAAATTTATACGGAAAGGGAATTGCATGATTCATTAAAAGAAAAAGGCTGGCAGCATGCCCAACAATTTACGCAGCAGAAATGTGCGGATGCTGTCATGAATGTTTATAAAGAGTTATGGTAGATTTTGAAAAAGATATTGAACAATGTTTGCAGGTGCTTAAAAATGGCGGGCTGATCTTATATCCCACTGATACGGTGTGGGGGATCGGTTGCGATGCCACGAATGAGCAGGCAGTAGCCAAAATTTATGCGTTGAAGCAAAGGCCCGATGAAAAAGCCATGATCGTTTTGGTGGCTGATGAAAGGGATGTGATGCAATATGTAGCGGCTGTTGATCTGCAGGTATTTGATTACCTTGACCAGGCCGTAAAGCCCACCACTGTTATTTACGAAGGTGCCATCGGCTTTGCAGATAATTTAGCAGCCGCAGATGGCAGCATTGCCATCCGCATTTGTAAAGAGGAATTTTGTAAGCATTTAATAAAGAGGTTCCGTAAGCCGCTTGTTTCGACCTCTGCCAATATATCCGGCCAGCCCCCGGCAAAAATATTTGCTGCAATAAGCGATGAAATAAAAAAAGGAGTTGATTATATCGTCAGCCACCGGCAGGATGACACCACAATCGCTGAACCCTCCTCGGTGATCAGGTGGAATAATGGACGTGTTGAAATACTGAGACCCTGATCCTTCACCCGATCCGTTTATCTTTGTTCCGTTTATGGAGATCAATTGTACTGATAAAGAATTGTTTTTGCTGAATAAGGTTACCCGGGCTGCCGATGCATTGGGTATGGAGACTTACCTGATCGGCGGTTTTGTTCGGGATAAATTATTAAGCCGGGAAACAAAGGATGCTGATATCGTTTGTGTGGGTGATGGTATTGTCCTGGCAACGGAAGTGGCAAAACAGTTCAATCCGGTTCCGCATGTTAATTATTTTAAAACCTTCGGTACAGCACATATTAAAGTGGCAGAGGATTTTGATATTGAGTTTGTCGGTGCCCGCCGGGAAAGTTACCGTTCTGAATCAAGAAAACCTGAAGTGGAGCCCGGCTCCGTGGAAGATGACCAGAACCGCCGTGATTTTACGATTAATGCCCTGGCAATCTGCCTGAATAAAAAAGATCATGGTAAACTGATTGATCCTTTCAATGGCCTGAAGGATCTTGAAGATAAGATTATCCGCACACCTTTAGCACCTTCACAAACATTCAGCGATGATCCTTTGCGGATGATGCGGGCTATTCGTTTTGCCACGCAATTAGGATTTACCATCGAAGAAAGGACCTGGCAGGGTATCATTGATAACGCAGAACGTATCCGCATTATTTCACAGGAACGGGTAACGGATGAACTGAATAAAATTGTTCAGGCAACAAAACCTTCCATTGGTTTTGATCTGCTGTATAAAAGCAAACTGCTGCATATCATCTTTCCGCAGATGGTGGAACTTGCCGGGGCAGAATATAAAGATGGCCATGGGCACAAGGATAATTTTTACCATACACTGCAGGTATTGGATAATATTTCTGTGCATACAAATGATCTCTGGCTGCGCTGGGCGGCTATCCTGCATGATATAGCCAAACCCCTGACCAAAAGGTTTGAAGAAGGACATGGCTGGACTTTTCACGGTCATGAAGTGGTGGGCGGGAGAATGGTGCCGAAAATATTTACTAAGCTGAAGCTGCCGCAGAATGAAAAAATGCGGTTTGTCAGGAAACTGGTGGAATTGCACCTTCGGCCGATCAGCCTGACCAAAGAAAATATTACTGATTCCGCCATCCGCCGCTTATTATTTGACGCAGGGGAGGACCTGGAAGCACTGATGACCTTATGTGATGCAGATATCACGTCAAAAAATAAACAAAAAGTAAAACGTTTCCAGGAAAATTTTCAATTGGTAAGGCAGCGCTGTAAAGAAGTGGAAGAGAGTGACCATATCCGCAACTGGCAGCCTCCCATTACCGGCGAAATAATCATGGAGACCTTTGGCCTGCCGCCATCCAAACCGGTGGGCATTATTAAGGATGCACTAAAAGACGCTATTCTTGACGGGCTCATTCCCAACGACTACGATGCTGCCCATTCCTTTATGATCAATAAAGCGAAAGAGATGGGTTTGGAAGTAAAGAAACCGTAATTTTGATACATGGCAATTTTAAGATTCAGGATCTATTTTGAAGAAGATGAAAGTGTATACCGTGATGTGGTGATCAGGCATACCCAGTCATTCTTTGAATTGCATGAAGCAATTCTGAAAGCATATGAATTTGATAATAAACACAAGGCTACATTCTACCGCAGCAACGATCACTGGCAAAAAGGACGGGAGATATCTGTGGAAAAATATGATAAAGCGTACAAGGCGCCACCCCTGATCATGAGTGAAACAACGATCGCTTCGGAAATCAAGGATCCCAACCAGCGGTTTGTATATCATTATGATTTTAATAAAAACTGGAGTTTCCTGGTTGAACTGATTAATGTTTCGAAGGAAGAAAACCCGAAGATCGTTTATCCTTCCATGATACGGACAGAAGGTATTGCGCCCAGCCAGTATGGTACCAAGGGTTTATTGGGTGAGAAGTTTGCGGATATTGAAGAGAAATATGACCTGAGCGCTGTGGGGGATGGGTTTGCAGAAAAGGATGAAGACGGAGAGGATATGGGTATGGGAGAAGAAAGTGCGGATGCAGGAAGTGAGGAAGAAGTATAAACGGATATCAAAAATAAATGAACAGCCCTGGCCCAGTGCCGGGGTTTTTAAATAAATTTCATGCCGGCGGAAAAAAAAACAATGATCATTGTGGCAGGCCCCACAGCCGTGGGAAAAACGGCCGTGGTCATACAGCTGGCGAAACATTTTGGTACTTCTGTTATTTCAGCCGACAGCCGGCAGTGCTATAAAGAACTGAATATCGGGGTCGCAAGACCATCGGTGCAGGAACTGGCAGCGGTACAGCACTATTTTATTGCGTCTCACTCCATTCATGATGAAATATCAGCAGCAGGATTTGAGCAATATGCCTTACAAAAGGCAGCGGAGTTATTCCGGCAGAACGATAAAGTGATCATGGTGGGAGGAACAGGTTTGTATATCAAAGCCTTTTGCGAAGGGCTGGATATGATTCCTGCTGTTGATCCGGCTATCCGGGAGCAGATTATCAGCAATTACAACAGCAAAGGGTTAACATGGTTGCAGAAACAGGTGCAGCAAAAAGATCCTGCTTTTTATGAAAGCGGGGAGATACAAAATCCGCAGCGGATGATGCGGGCACTGGAAGTGATGGAAGGTACCGGCCAGTCTGTTCTTACTTTCCGGAGAGGTGAGAAAGCGCACCGGGATTTCCATATCGTAAAGATCGGGCTGGAATTGCCGAAAGAAGAATTGCAGCAGCGCATTCATACAAGGGTTGACCAGATGATGCAGGCCGGGCAGCTGGAAGAAGTAAAAAGATTAGTCCCGTATAAACATTTCAATGCTTTACAAACTGTTGGCTATAAAGAACTCTTTGCATATCTCGAAGGAACAATTCCCCTGGAAAAAGCAATAGAGCAGATGAAGATCAATACAAGGCAATATGCCAAACGGCAGATGACATGGTTTAAGAAAGATGGAGAGATGAAGTGGTTTGCACCTTCTCAGGTCGATGAGATAATCAGATTTATAGATTTGGTATAGTGCATCACGTAGTGGCTAATACTTTCGGAACATTCAGCAAGCTCTCCAAATGACAGGCTTCCCAGGAATGATAACCACCGGATAAATTGGATACCTTTTCAAAACCAGTCTGACGAAGTATGCGCTGGGCCAGGTAACCACGAAGACCGGCCTCGCAATAAATATAGACAGGTTTGTCTGCAGGTATTTCATTCAAACGCTGCCTGATCTCATCTACCGGGATATTAACTGCTCCTTCAATATGCCCGTGGTCAAATTCTCTGACTGTTCTTACGTCCAGTAATAAACTGCCGGCAGGCAGGCTGGCCACTTCATCCCAGTAAAAAACGTTTAAGCGGTCCAGTAAGATATTTTCTGCCACAAAGCCGGCCATATTTACCGGGTCTTTGGCAGAAGAAAACGGTGGCGCATAAGCATGTTCAAATTCGGTAAGTTCATAAATGGTGCTGCCTCTTTTGATGGCAGAAGCAAGGATATCAATTCGTTTGTCAACACCCTCATACCCTGCTACCTGGGCACTCAGCAATCTTCCGTCTGCGGGCGTAAAAGCAATCTGTATGGCCATTTGTTTAGCGCCGGGATAATAACCGGCATGTGAACCGCTGTGATTGGTGGAAACGATATGCTTAATATCAGCGGCTTTCAGATGTTTGGAAGCTGTTCCTGCGGTGGCCACAGTCATATCAAACACTTTTACAATGGCCGTATTGATTGCACCATGATAAACCTGTTTATTTCCCAGTGCGATATTATTGGCGCAGATCCGTCCCTGCTTATTCGCAGGCCCTGCCAGGTAGGTGTTCATGGAATGCCCGGTGATCGGGTTTGAAAACTCAATCGCATCACCTACCGCATAAATATCGGCGTTGGATGTTTGCAAATACTCATTCACCCAAATACCTTTGGCTGTTCCCAGTTGCAAACCTGCCATGACGGCCAGTCTGGTATCAGGGCGGACACCGATAGAAAGAATTACCACGTCAGCATCCAAACTGCTGCCATCTTTAAGCAAAACTTTAATCGTATCATTTTCTTTTTCAAAACCGGTAACGGCACTGCTGAGACGGAGATCAACTCCTTTGGAACGGATATGCTGCTGTGCCAATGCGGCGATGGGGAAATCAACAGGAGCTAAAATCTGATTGCCCATTTCAATGATGCTTACACTCAGTCCCAGTTCATGCAGGTTCTCGGCCATTTCCAGACCAATAAATCCCGCACCGATCACTACGGCTTTTCCGGATGAACGCTGCTGTACATAGTTTTTGATATGGTCGGTATCGTTTACATTTCGCAATGTAAAGATGCCGGGCAGATTAATTCCGGGCAGGGGAGGACGGATCGGTTCGGCACCGGGAGACAATACCAGTTTGTCATAACTTTCGGAATATTCTTCACCGGTCAGCAGATTTTTAGCAGTGATCTTTTTGGTGACTGCATCAATACCGGTTACTTCTGTGGAAATCCTGACATCAATATTGAAACGGCTCCTGAACG
The DNA here is from genome assembly GCA_002400415.1 of Chitinophagaceae bacterium UBA4411. Classification (GTDB taxonomy): domain Bacteria; phylum Bacteroidota; class Bacteroidia; order Chitinophagales; family Chitinophagaceae; genus CADEDV01. The sequence goes on along the minus strand of DGQP01000001.1, from coordinate 260,138 downwards.
AAGCTGCTGTTTGTACAAATAATTTATTCCGGTCTTTGATCACATCACCGATATAATAAGGAAGGCCGCAGTTGGCATAGGAGATATATTCCCCTTTTTCAAAAATGACGATCTCTGCTTTTTCATCCAGTCTTCTTAAGCGGGCGGCTGTACTGGCCCCGCCTGCTACTGCACCAATGATGATATACTTCATGCTTTTCTGTTTTGTGAAACAAAGGAAAAAAAGCTGGCGCTGAATTCTTGTAACATTAGTTACTGATTCCGGCCGGATTAAACGGGAATGAATATGATTTTTGTCATGTTTTTGAGGGGACAGCTGGCTAATAAAAAAGCACTTGCTTTCGCAAGTGCTTCAACTATCGTTAACCGATGTGCAGTTATATCTTAAACCCGACCGTCAGCACCGCATTTCCGCCGGTATTTTTGATCCTTGCACCAGAAAATGCACTGTATTGAAGCCGGTACGCATAATGTACATCTTTACCCATGGTATGTACATAACTCAGATCGATGAACATGCCTTTGTTGCGGTAACCCAGGCCACCACTGGCTGAGAAACGGCTTCCTTTTTCTCCCGCCAGGTCTTTATAAGGATTGCCATAATAAGCTGCACCCAGCCTGGCCATGATCGTGGTGAATTTTAATTCGCCACCCACCTTAATATTGAAAGCACCTTTATAAGCATCATCAATGGCATTGTTCAGTTTTTTAAAATAGGTTCTTGTCTCCTCGCTGTCATCACTCTCCGGGTCAGTAGTAAAGGAAGAGGATTTGTAATTCACATATTCGATATCGGCAGTCAGGAAGCCTTTTTGTTTTCTCACATCTTCAATTTCTCTTAATACATACGAACCACTGATCATAACACGGTAAGGAGTAAAATGCCAGTAGCTGATCTCTGCATCGTTACCACCGGTGAATAAAGTGGAACTCTGGTTCAGTCTTCCTTGGAAGCCTTCGGTGTCGGTGATAACAGTTGCGTTATACTTATCGGTGAGACGGTAAAAAGTAGGTGTATGGAAGGCAAATCCCAGCCGGACGTATTCAACAGGCTTATAAATGATACCCAGTTTCAGGTTGAGGCCTGTTCCTTTTGTACTCAGGTTCTCATTGATAGTGGCAAAATCAAAACGGTTATTGATATCCGTTGTGGCATCTGCTTCTGAGAAACTGGATTCACGGGTATAATTCAGGAAAGGGATTCCTAATGTGGCACCGAAATAAAATTTATCTTTTATGTTGCCGGCACCGGCTAAGGCCAGCTCTGTAATACCACCGCTGCTGTTCACAATTTGTTCCTGTATCAGGCCGCCGGTGGCGAGTAAAGGTTGCGCCAGGGAAACAAAATTCCTGTTACCACTCATATATCCATTAGCTGTATCGATCCAGAATGTATTCATCGCTAAACTGGTGCCGAAGGGGTAATTGCTTACCGCCACATTCGCATCGGTTACATTATCATTACGCAGTTGCTCCAGGAATTTCTGTGAATAGGAACTTTGCGTATTGATACCGCGGTATAAAATATTGTTATTGAAATTAGCGGTCCTGTTCACAGCGATGGCAAACGCACTCCCTGATGATTTACTGGTACGGGTATTGATCTCACCGGTTCCCCAGATGATTCCGGAAGTGCCAAAGGATAATTGTTTTGATTTGTCTTTTTCGGTTCTCCCGAAATAGCTTGATTTGTTATTCAGGAAATTATAAGCCGGGGTCAGTACAAAATCACCTGTCTTAAAAAAGCCCAGACCGGCAGGGTTCACAAAAGTGGCTGATATATCTCCGCCGAGTGATGCCATGGCACCGCCGATCGCCTGTTGTCTTGCCGTTCCGTTTGATGTGATCCAGCCATAGCGGAGTGCATCCGCCGGTTCCTGGGCCAGCAACCCATTGGCTGAAGCCAAACAGGCGGCAATGAAAAATATTCTTTTCATGTTATAGAGTTAAGGAGGAATTATCAATGAGTCGTCAGTAGCTGTTGTTATAAAAAACCCTCCTGCTTTTAACAGAAGGGCTTTTTTAAAAATTTAGAATTTTCTTACCGGTGCACTGCTGCCACTTCCTGATGAACTGGAAGAACTGCTGCTGGAACTGGAAGAAGAGGAAGAAGAACTGCTCGAGCTTCTTGTATTGGAAGAGCTGCTGTTATTATTGAAAACATTTCTCAGGAAGCTGCCGGTATTGCCGTTAGTTCTTGTACTTCCGTTACTGCTGTTATTATACGAGGAATTATTAAATATCCTTGTTCCCCCGCTGTTAGAATTGGCATAATTGGAGTACTTGGGATTTGAGTAATTATTATTCGTCAGCGAGTTACTGTTATAGGTATTCAGGTTAAAGGTCCTCGGGCTCCTGTAGATCGGGCTCTTGGGTGAAACAATGACCACACCGGTATAATAAGGATTGAAATGGCAATTCCAGTAATTATAGGGAGACCATGGATTGTTCCAGTTATTATACAGGTAAGAATAGTTATAGCTGTAACGGTCTCCGTAATAATACCAGTCATCCAGGTCATTCCAGCGGCGGTTATGGACCCGCATCCGGAGGTAACGGTCGTCATAATATTCATCCACGCCACGGTACTTCCGGTCGTCTCTTTCTTCACGGTTAACATATTCATCTTCGGGGCGAACCGGGGAATAATATACGTCATCAGGTGTCTGGCCTGTTTTATAGGCGGTAGTACAGCTGCTGATCGCAAGTGCGGAGAAAACTGCCAGAAGTAAAATTGAGTGTTTCATGGCAAATGGTTTAAGCGTTAAAGTTGAAGTTACTATTTTTGTGCGACTTATGCAGTAAACAAACGTTTGCGTAACAAAGTTTACAAGTTTTACCGGAATTATTGCCCGGGATGCTGTTAAGAATTACTAAATATTGCCAGGCCGGTTAAACCCGGTACCAGCAACCAAAAACAAGCAACAAGAACATGAGCAAAGAGATCACATCAAGAGCGGCCGATTATTCGCAATGGTACAATGACCTTGTTATTAAAGGAGAACTGGCTGATTATTCGGCTGTCAGGGGTTGTATGGTTATAAAACCGTATGGTTATGCACTTTGGGAAAATATGCGGGATGCATTGGATAAAATGTTCAAGGATACCGGGCATGTGAATGCCTATTTCCCCCTGTTTGTCCCCAAGAGCTTGTTTGAGGCGGAGGAAAAAAATGCCGAAGGTTTTGCCAAGGAATGCGCCATTGTTACCCATTACCGCCTGAAAGCAGACCCGGATAATAAAGGTAAACTGATGGTGGACCCGGAAGCCCGGCTGGAAGAGGAACTGGTTGTTCGCCCCACCAGCGAAGCGATCATCTGGAATACGTACAAAGGATGGATACAATCCTACCGTGACCTGCCCCTGTTAATCAACCAGTGGGCCAACGTGGTGCGCTGGGAAATGCGGACCCGCTTATTCCTGCGCACCGCTGAATTTTTATGGCAGGAAGGTCATACGGCACATGCCACGAAAGCAGAAGCGATTGAGGAAACAGAAAAAATGCTCCATGTATATGCTGACTTCGTGGAGAACTGGATGGCCGTGCCTGTGATCAAAGGGGTGAAATCAGCCAATGAACGTTTTGCCGGTGCAGAAGATACCTATTGTATTGAAGCACTGATGCAGGATGGTAAAGCATTGCAGGCAGGAACTTCGCATTTCCTGGGACAGAATTTTGCCAAAGCGTTTGATGTAAAATTTTCCAACAAGGAAAACCAACTGGATTATGTATGGGCCACCAGTTGGGGAGTGAGTACAAGATTGGTGGGTGCACTGGTTATGGCGCATAGTGATGACCAGGGATTGGTATTGCCGCCGAAAATTGCACCGTTGCAGGTAGTCATCGTTCCGATATATAAAGGGGATGAACAAAAAGCAATGATCGGGGCAAAAGCGGATGCAATTATCAAAGAACTGAAAGCACTGGGTATACGGGTGAAATATGATGACAATGAAAATACAAGACCGGGCTGGAAATTTGCCGAATATGAAATGAAAGGGGTGCCGGTGCGCCTGGCTCTTGGTGCCCGGGATATGGAGAAAAATGAAATTGAAGTGGCCCGCCGGGATACCAAAGAGAAAAGAGTGGTATCATTAGATGGTATTGCCCGATATGTGGATAGCCTGCTGAAGGATATTCAGCAATCAATGTTCAACAAAGCGCTGGCTTACCGGGATGAACATATTACCAAAGCTGATAGCTGGGATGAATTTGTAAAACTCCTGGATGAAAAAGGAGGTTTCATTTCAGCACACTGGGATGGAACAGGAGAGACGGAGGATGCGATCAAAGAAAAAACAAAAGCCACGATCCGCTGTATCCCGCTGAATAATGAACAGGAGACCGGTCAATGTATACTGACCGGTAAACCTTCCACGCAGCGGGTGCTGTTTGCCAGAGCCTATTGATTTTTATTATAAGCATAAACTAAAAAATTTGCATTAGTTTTTTTCAAGACTTACTTTTAAGGATACCAAAACCAAATCAATATGGAACAAGAGCAACAACAACCCGATAGTTTATTCAGTCTCAATTTTGACCAGGCCATCAGGACACATCTTTCGGAGGCCGCCAGATGGGGTAAATTTTTAGCCATCTTTGGATTTATTATTTGCGGACTAATCATCGTGGCTGGTTTGTTCATGGCAGCAAATTTTAATGAACTCACCAGCACCAGCCGCCGTTACAGTATGTATGAAAGCAGCACTGCCTTAGACGGGATGGGTACGATGATGGCTGTTATCTATATCATCCTTGCGGCAATTTATTTCTTCCCCTGCCTTTTCCTGTTGCGTTTTTCCAATAAAATGAAAGCAGCCCTGCAGACAGATGACCAGGCTCTTCTTACTGGCAGTTTCCAGAACCTGAAGATTATGTTCCGTTTTGTAGGAATACTCACTATCATTATCATTGCTTTCTACCTGCTGGCCTTCATTGCCGGGGGAATAGCTTCGATATAATTTTTGGGTAACGATTAAAGGGAAAAAAATAATCATAACCGTTGCCGGGAGGTAACGGTTATTTATTTTACAGAAAGATAATTGTAGTCTTTCAGCAAAGTGTCCAGGAAATCAAAAGGGGACAGGTTGGAATCTATTTTCAGGTGGTTCTTTATTTTATCACTGGCAGTAGATGCCATATAGAAATCGCCTTTTTTACGGGCTGTTTCCAAAATACTTTTAATGGCATTGATATCCTTATCGCTCAATTGCATGATCTGGGGAAAAGAAGGAATATAACTGTCGGCCACTTCCTGGAAGACCGTTTCTTCAATATTGGATTTGGTATTGGTCCGGATCAGGATGGTGTGTGCCAGGATATCCCCGATGCGTTGCCCCTTTTTGGAAGAAACAACCAGTACCAGGTCCGTGATCAGGAAGCCGAAAGCCAGGATAAAAATAAAAATGGTGACCGGGTCGGATGACTGAAAAAGCTGAATAAAAAGGATCAGGATGATCAGCAACCATACATCAGACACCCGCAGCAGCCAGCGGATAATAAACTGGCTGATACTTGGCTTGCCTCCCAGTTCATCCACCACTCTCAAACTCATGATTTTTTTACCTACACTTTGCCCGTTCATTAAGATTTCTAAAGCCACATGATAGATCATAATGGGAACAAATAAGATCATGGACCAGGCCTGTTTATTGTACTGTGATTCGCTGTCCAGGAAAATGTCGCTGCCATAGGCGTTATTAAGAATACCAAAAGCGATTTTCAGGTAAAAAAATTCCAGTGTAATATCTATGATCAGGGCCAGCATCCGCCGGTAAAATTCCGGTATCTCAAATTCCAGCTCTATATTAAAATTAGTAGGTACCTTGATAGCCCCCATCAGAACGGTAGTTTTATCAGGCCGTTAAATTACTGCTTTTACCTATTAAAACCGGGCTGCTTTATACAGACAGTTGCAAAAAATAGTATTTTACAACCCAAAGCACCGACGTTTGAGAGAAGCCCTGTTTATTAAGAAGAATAAAGACCGCTGGCTGAAGAACCAGTACCAACCTTCCGGAGACCCTGATGAAATGGCCAGGGATTTCACCCAACTGCTGGAAGACCTGGCGTATGCCAAAACTTTCTATCCTTCCGGTAAAGTAACCCGGTTTATCAACAACGAAGCTTCAAAGGTCTATCTTACCATCTATAAGAACCGGAAGGAAGAATCGAACCGGCTGGTTACATTCTGGAAATATGATCTCCCGCTTACTTTTTATAAGCACCATGGAGTGATGTTATTTTCATTTATCATTTTCCTTTTATTCTTTGCCTTCGGTTTTTTTGCTTCCGGGCAGGACGAAAATTTCACACGCAGTGTGCTGAGCAGCGGCTATGTGGATATGACCAAAGAGAATATTGAAAAAGGAAATCCTTTCGGTGTGTATGAATCCGGCAATCCCATCCTGAGCTGGTTGCACATCATGATCAATAATATCAAAGTATCCACGATAGCCTTTACTTCTGGTATCTTCTGTGGCGTTCCCACCATTTATATTCTTGTTCAAAACAGTGTGAAGGTAGGTGTGTTTGATGAAATGTTTGCCTCGCAGGGATTGGGACTGGATTTCTGGCTCGTGGTATTTGTGCATGGCACCCTCGAGATCACTGCGATAATAGTAGCTGCTGCTGCCGGCATTGTACTCGGCAAAAGTTTTTTATTTCCCGGTACTATTAAACGGATCGACGCTTTTAAACAAGGGGCAAAGGATGGCGTAAAAATGATTATAGGTTTGATGCCGGTATTTGCGCTGGCTGCTTTTTTTGAAGGATTGATCACCCGCCTGTATAATGACGTTTCTTTGCTCACCACGCTGGTGGTATCGTTATCTGTCATTTTTGTGATCTGGTATTTTGTTATCTATCCCATCCGGCTTGGCCGCAGGATGAAAGCTCAGTTTAACGCGGAGGAAGTATAAGTGTCGTTGTCTTCATCACCATATAAGCAGGTTATTACAGCAAAGAGTTCTTTGTTGATCTTGTGTTTTTTATTCGTTACCCAATATGTTCAGGCTCAGGCGGAAGAAGGAGTAAAGGATACAGTGGTGGCTGTCGACGAATATGATGATGATGACACAGATGCTCCCGCGGAAGAGAAACCCGGTTATTTCCTGCACCGCTGGATGGAGGGCTATGGCATGGATTCGTTATTGTTGCGGCAATTGCCCGACAGTGTAATCCGGGCGATAAAAAAAGATAAGGACTTCTGGTATGCCGATTCCGTTTTCAAAAATCAGCAACGGCAACAACAGGGAACGGTTGGAATGCCGGCACCCAATGATAGCAGCAGGAAACGCAGGATTGAATACCGGCGGGAAAGTGATGATGAGGAAAAAACAGGCAGCCCTTTTCTGCAAACCCTGTTATGGATTATTATTATCGCCGGTTTTATTGCTTTCCTGTTTATTTTCCTTTCTAACAGCAATGTCAGCCTGTTCCGTAGAAAAGACAGGCGTATTGACGAAGATGCAGCAACGGAAGAGACGGAGGATATTTTTGCGATCAACTACCAGAAAGAGATTGATAAAGCGGCCGCAGCTGGTAATTACCGGTTCGCAATACGGCTGATGTATTTGCGGACACTTAAGACTATGGCAGAACGGAATATTATCCGTTACCAGCCTGACCGCACCAACCTTGACTACCTGATGCAATTGAGCTCAACCACATATTATAATGATTTTTTCAGGATTACCCGGCATTATGAATACAGCTGGTACGGGCATTTTGAAGTGAATCAGGAGAGCTATCAACTGATCAAAAAAGAATTTGAAAATTTTGACCCCCTGCTGAAATAATAATTTGAAGAAAAAGGTTTTATATATCGTTTTGGGTCTTGTAGCAGTTGCTGTTGCAATAATGTTGCTTACAGGTAAAGCGGAAGAGAGGAAGAGGATACCCGATCAGCGGGTCACCCTCAATAAAAAAGATAAGAATCCATACGGTGCTTACCTGGCCTATGAGGAGCTTAAATATCTTTTCCGGGAAGCCTCCATTAGCGCCAGCAAAAAAGAACCCGGTGAATGGGATTCATTATCCAACTATGGCAAAAACCAGGCGTTGCTGATTATTTCTCCCCGGTTTTATGCTTCGGAATACGAGATGAAAAAACTGATCCGCTTTGCAGAGAACGGGAATGATGTATTTGTGAGTGCCCGGTTTCTTTCTTCCGAAGTGCATGACCTGATCGGTGCTGTAAGCAGCGGCATCAATATCTCCCTGCAAACGGATGAGAATGGTAATAATATTGCAGATAAGCCATCGTTCAGGCTGTTGCAGCCTCCGTTTACAGAGAAAAGAAGTTTCAGTTATAAGGGCCTGCACTTTCATTCCTGGTTTTATGATATGGATACCACGATGGCGGACAAACTGGGCGCAGATGAAATGAAGCGGACCAATTTTATCCACCTGAAAACCGGGCAGGGTAATTTATATTTTCACCTGGCACCGCTCACCTTCAGCAATTACTTCCTGTTACATGGTGATAATTTTGCTTATTATGAGAATGTGCTTTCGGTTATCCCGCCCGGTACCAGGAAACTGGTTTGGGATGAATATTTTATTGAGAAGAAAGAGTATTACCCGGATAATGATGATCAGAAGGATGAAGGTTCCAACTCGCTGAGCGAATTATTTAAGTATAAGCAAACCAAGTGGGCACTGCTGATCGCTATATTTACGCTGTTGTTATATGTGTTACTGGAAATGAGAAGAAGGCAACGGTTTATTCCGGTCATTGCCCCGCCCCGGAATGATTCGCTTGATTTTGTCAAAACAATCGGGAGATTATATTATGACCGCGGCGATCATCATAATCTTTGCCATAAAATGGCAGCTTATTTCCTGGAGCATGTACGGAATAAGTATAAGATCCCGACAGGCAACCTTGATGAGGAATTTGTCCAAAAACTCCAGTTTAAAACCGGGGGCGATGAAGCAGAGATCAGGAGCATTGTTACATTTATTAACCAGCTAAACAGGACATCGTCTGTGACAGCAAAACAGGTTACCGGTTTTTATAAACAACTTGAATCGTTTTATCAAAAAGCATAATCTTCTCCAACCTCCTCCCGGAAGGGGAGGCCGGAAGAAGCAGATTATAAAACCTAAAAGAACAAAATAACATATGGAAGAATCAATTTTTCAGCAACGAACCGATATGACTGCCCTGAACCAGGCAGTATTATCCATCCGCAGCGAGATCAAAAAGATCATCGTTGGACAGGATGAAATGGTAAAATTGATCATTGCTGCTTTGCTGGCTGACGGGCATGTGCTGATTGAAGGAGTGCCGGGAGTTGCCAAAACACTCACCGCCAAATTAGTGGCCCGCAGTGTGGATGCCGGATTCTCAAGAGTGCAGTTTACGCCTGACCTGATGCCTTCTGATGTTTTGGGCACCCCTGTGTTCAACCCCCGGGAAGCAAGCTTTGAATTCAAGAAAGGCCCGGTGTTCAGCAATATTGTACTGGTGGATGAGATCAACAGGGCCCCGGCGAAAACACAATCCGCCCTGCTTGAGATCATGGAAGAACGGCAGGCATCTGTAGACGGGAAAACCTACCCGATGGCATCTCCTTTTATGGTATTGGCCACGCAAAACCCCGTGGAGCAGGAAGGTACCTATCGTTTACCGGAAGCCCAGCTGGACCGTTTCTTATTCAAGATTGTAGTGCCGTACCCTTCAGAAGCAGAGGAGCTGAATATCCTTACCCAGTTTCACCAGATGGGGAATGCTTCTGTGCAGGATATGGTGCATCCTGTATTAGGTGCGCAGCAGATCAACCAGCTGAAACAGCAGATCAAAACACTGGTGATTGAAGAAAAACTGTTGCAGTTTATTGCCAGGCTGATTCACCAGACAAGAAACCATAAGTCTATTTACCTGGGTGCTTCACCAAGGGCTTCGCTGGCCGTGATGAATGCATCAAAAGCTATAGCAGCGATGAACGGAAGAGATTTTGTGACCCCGGAAGATATCCGTGATGTATTAATTCCTGTGTTGCGCCACCGCATCATTCTGGCCCCGGACAAAGAAATGGAAGGAGTAACAGAAGCCGAAGTGATCAAACAAATTGTGCAGGCGATGGATGTGCCGAGATAAGTGAAGATGTTCATGGTTCATAGCGTATAGTTCATTGTTTTTACACAAAATCAGAATATGGCCTTCAGGTTTGAGGACTTAAAAGTTTGGCATATGGCGGCAGATTTATCTAATGAAATCGATTTACTGGCCAAAAAATTCCCGGTAGAGGAACGATTTAGCCTTGCCTCGCAAATGAAAAGAGCCGCGGATTCAGTAGTATTAAATATTGCTGAAGGCAGCACAGGACAGACTGTACCCGAGTTCAAAAGATTTTTAGACATGGCTCTGCGCTCGGCGATTGAGGTAGTAGCCTGCCTTTACCTTGCACAGAAACGAAAATATATTACAGAGGAAATTTATGCCAGGCATTATAATGACTATGAGTTGCTTTGTAAAATGATCACAAAACTTCGTGACTCAATGTAACTGCCATGAACCATGAACTATTAACCATGAACATTTAATAGCTAGCTTTGATCAAATCCTTCTATCTCAATAAAATCGTTTACATCATTGCCGGGCTGGCAGCGGTGATCTTTTTGCTGAGTTTCTTTGTGCCTGTTTTTTTCAGGCTGGGCGAACTGGTCCTGCTGTTCCTTTTGCTGGCGGTGCTGGTGGATGCCTTGCTCGTTTTTGGTAAAAAAAATGGTTTCCTTGCGGAAAGGCTGGTGACGGACCGCTTCAGTATTGGTGATGATAATAAAGTGATGCTGCATTTTAAAAACCAGTATGGGTTCCCGGTACGCATCAGTGTGATTGATGAAATACCTTTCCAGTTCCAGGACAGGAAGTGGTTACGCAAACTGAATCTAGCAGCCGGTGAAAAAAAGGAACTGGATTATTACCTGCGGCCTGTTACCCGCGGCGAATATGTTTTTTATGATATTAATGTCTATGTGCATGCACCTTTGCAATTAGTAAAACGCCGGTACATTTTTGCACAGGAGAAGACGGTGAAAGTATACCCTTCGTATATACAAATGCGGCGGTACCAGTTATTGGCAGTAGCCAATAAACTGCAGGAAGCCGGCGTGAAAAAAATGCAACGCATCGGTCACAGTATGGAGTTTGAACAGATCAAAGAATATGTGCGGGGAGATGATTACCGCACCATCAACTGGAAGGCAACTGCCCGGAGAGAAGGATTGATGGTGAACAATTATACCGATGAACGCAGCCAGCAGATCTATTGTGTGATCAATAAAGGCAGGGTGATGAAAATGCCTTTTCATGGCATGACCTTACTTGACTATGCCATCAATGCTTCGCTGGTGTTATCAAATGTAGCCCTGGTGAAGCAGGACAGGGCAGGACTGATCACTTTTGCAGAGAACCTCGATAGTTTTATCCTGGCGGATAAAAAATCAACCCAGATGAACAAAGTGCTGGAATCATTATACCGCCAGCAGACGCGGTTCCTGGAGCCGGATTATGAAAAATTATTTTCGGTGATCCGGAACCGTATCACCAACCGGAGCCTGCTGATACTGTTTACCAATTTTGAGTCGCTGGAAGGATTGCAAAGGGAAATGCCGGCATTACGAAAGATGGCAAGATATCATTTGCTGCTGGTGGTTTTCTTTGAGAATACCGAACTGCGTTCACTGATGGATAAGAAGGCTGATAATATGGAGGATATTTATATCAAGACCATTGCAGAAAAATTCGCTTATGAAAAAAGGCTGATGGTGAAAGAACTGCACATGAATGGTATTCCCTCTATTCTCAGCACGCCGGAAAACCTGACGGTTAATGCCATCAATAAATACCTCGAATTAAAAAGCAGGATGTCGATCTGATCATTTTCTCCCGAATAGCTTTCCCGGAATACAATTACTTTTGCCCGATGGAGCAAAACCCTGTTAATCTTTTCCAGGAAGGGAAAGTATTACTTATTGATAAACCGCTGGAATGGACATCTTTTGGTGTGGTGAGTAAGATCCGTAATCTTATCCGTATCAAAAAAGTGGGCCATGCCGGGACACTGGACCCGTTAGCAACCGGTTTACTGATTGTCTGTACCGGGAAATTTACCAAGCGTATCAATGAATTCATGGCACAGGAAAAAGAATATACCGGGACTTTTACACTGGGAGCCACCACGCCAACTTACGACCTGGAAAGTGAGCCCGTTAATTTTAAATCCGTTGAACATCTCACAGAAGAACAATTGCATAAAGCTACAACAGCATTTACTGGTGAGATTATGCAGGTGCCACCGGCGCACTCAGCAATCAAAGTAGATGGCAAACGTGTATATGAACTGGCGAGACAGGGCAAAGAAGTGAAACTGGAGCCACGCAAACTTTTTATCAAAGAGTTTTCCATTACCAGCATAGAAATGCCGGTGGTTCATTTCAAAGTAGTTTGTTCTACCGGTACTTATATCCGCAGTTTAGCCAATGATTACGGTGAAGCATTAGGTTGCGGTGCTTATCTCAGCAGTTTGCGGAGAACCCGGATTGGTGAATTTAGTGTGAATGATGCCATAACAATACCTGCCTTTGAAGAAGAGATAAAGAGAATAAAAGCTGATCAGAGTTTAAAAGGATAATTAACTCCTAACTGTAATTGTCCTTTCAGTAAATTACTCAGCTGGTAGCCATAAAACCATTTGTTTTGAGCAGCTGCCCTGTCGGGAGAAGGGCTTGGCTCTTTTGCTTTAAAAGCATAGTCAAGCCGGATCATGAAGAAGGAAAGGTCAATCCGCAGACCGGTACCCACACCCACAGCAAGATCTTTTCCCAGCCTGCCGAAATTAAATACTGTTTCAGGACTTCCCGCTTTCTTCTTCAGGAACCATACGTTGCCAATATCTGTGAAGAGTACACTCTCAACGGTGTAGCCGCCGATCTTAAAAAAATTAAACCGGTATTCCGCATTCAGTTCCAGTTGCACATCACCATACCGTTCCGGGTTGTTTTTAAAATCACTGATCAGCGAACCCGGGCCCAGGCGGCGCAGGCTCCAGGCACGCATACTATTGGGGCCGCCGGCAAAATATTGTTTGAAGAAAGGAAGCCGGTCTCGTTTTAACGGGTTGGCAGTTGAGCCCAGTTCATAACCCATTCCTGCAAAAGCCCTGATGGCAACAGCTGATTTTTTGAATTTGATCAGCTTGGTCAGTTCAGCATCAATTTTTACAAACCTGTACAATTGTGAATCTAAAAAAGCATTCCGGAACAGGCCTGCCAGCAAGCCGGACTGTTCATAGTTGACGGCTAAAATATTCTGTCTTTTCCCTTTTATCCAGGTATGCGTTACACCCGCTACCAGCGAAGAAATCAATCCATCGGTAAAAACATTATTCAGGGCCGGAGTTGTACTGATAAGATCTATCAGGCCCTGTCTTTTTTTGAGATACGAGTATTCAATATTAACCGGCTTCAGGACAATAAAAAGTGTTTTATTCGACCGGGGAATATTTCTCTGGAACTCATATCCCAGTGACGCATTGACGGTGGTCAGGTTAAAAAGATATCTTCTTTCCGTATTTGCGGCACTGAATCCAAATACCGTCCTGATATTATCCCGGTGGCGTTCGGGAATGAATGCAAAGTTGGGAACGGGTTTCGGGAAATAAAGTTTATAACTGAAATTTACCTGCTGGGTCTGGATAAAGCTGCTGTCTCCCAATTCAATACCGTACCGCATATTCAGGCTGGAGGTATTGGCACCCCTGAAGACATTCCGGTTTTGTAAACCCACATTCGCACCAATACCAAAAAGGCTCCCGGAGATAGCACTCTGGTTCTGGCTGGCTTCCACATTGGCATTGAAAACATATTTTGGGGCAGGGTTCAAATAAAACCTGAAATCAATGGTGTCCTGTCCCGGCCTGAACTGGGGCTCAATGCTGATTTGTTTCCAGGTACCAAAAAGGTTCAGCCGGTTAATAGTCCGCTGCAGGCGGCGCTGCGCATAAAGATCACCATGCCGCAGGTAAATATTGCCGGAAAATATTTTGGGTTTATAGGTATTGTTGTATTGAATCACTCTGATATTCGGGGTGACCGGTACAATATTCTGGTTACCTGCCGAGGTGTCGTCGGCATAAATATCAATATTACCTACGTAATATTTTACCAGTTTCACACTGTCGAAGCCGGGTCGCATTCGTATTTCAAGATTGGCGGTGGGCTTCAGTCTGCGTTCTCTCAGCTTTTGCAATAACTGTATTTGTTCAAAGGGATCAAGTGACGGTTGTAATAAAGCAACATCCAGCGTATCCCATACACCCAGCAGATCTTCTCTTCCAAACCGCATGAACCCATTATTCCGGTAGAGTTCCACCAGCCGGTCAAACTCGGCAGAAATAAGTCCTTTGGCAAAAGGACTCCCTTTGGTAAGAAAGGATTCTTTTATGCCGGACACTGCCAGTTTTTGTAATTCCACCTGGTTGTGGTGATAGCGGGGCGTATCGATTTTATAAACAATTGAATCTAATTTTGTCAGCAGCCCTGTTTTCACATCAAAGATCACATTCACCCGGTATTGGTCATCTTTTGAACCGGCTGTATCAACCTGTGTCCGGTAGCCCACGGAGTCATAAAAATAGCCGAGTGCAACCATCAATGCCTTTATATAAGTAACAGACTTGTCGGCATTCATACTGTTATAAACCGGGGGCTTATTTAATATTTGCCTGTTAAAGCCACCGCTGGAAATAAATTTTCTCTTTGTTCTCACGCCAATGCTGTCATCCAGTTGTTTCTGTAAGGCGGATTTAAGGTCTGATTTTTCCTGTTCGGTGAGATTACCTTCCACGTTAATATTATATTCGTAGACGAATGGCGTATTCCGGGGATAATTTTTTGGAATAACCGCACAGGAATAAAAAGTAACGGTAACAAGGCCGGCGATCATTGCTCGTAAAAGGTAGCGGGTAAAAAGTGGCTGGCCGTTGAACATAAATTGATAAAAGAGTTGCAATGCTGGTAAAATCGCAGGTCAAATATATCCAAAGTTTAGGCCAGAAAAAATCAAGAGATGAATCCGGGGCATTTATTGCAGAGGGCCCGAAGATCGTCAGCGAAATGCTGCAGGAAATCCCGGCACAGGTACAGCAGGTATTAGGCTTGAAAGAATGGTTGACAGATCATGCCGGCTTGCTGAAAGGAGTGGAAGCAATTGAAATCAGCCCGGCAGAATTAGAAAAAATTTCACAACTGCAAACACCTAACCAGGTGCTGGCGGTACTGAGAAAATTTGAACAGGTTACGCAAATAAAACCGGAAGGCAAACTTGTACTGGCCTTAGATACCATACAGGATCCCGGTAACCTGGGAACTATCATCCGTATTGCTGACTGGTTTGGTATTGAATACATCGTTTGCGGTCAGGATACTGCTGATCTTTATAATCCTAAAGTGGTGCAGGCCACTATGGGCAGTATTGCAAGGGTGAAACTACTGTACACTGATCTTGCCGGCTGGTTAGCAGAACAAAAAATAACTGTCTGTGCAGCAGCACTCGAAGGAGAAGATATTACAGCGATGCAAAAACCTGCTGAGGGCATTATCGTTATTGGCAACGAATCAAAAGGTATTAGTGCAGATATCCTGAAATTGGTAACGAAAAAAATTACTATCCCGCAAAAAGGAAAGGCAGAATCACTAAATGCAGCTGTGGCAACGGGGATTATTCTTTCTCACCTGGCTACCTGAAATGAATAGCTTTCACCGGCTGTACTTTCCTGACCAGGAAAGACGGGATCAGCAGGATGAGCAGGCAAACCAGTAAAGTAATAATGCCGATCAGCCCCACCTGCCACCAGATGATCTTTACCGCGGCTTCACTCATGTAATACGCTTCTTCTTTCAGTTTGATGAAACCTGTTTCTTTTTGCAGGTATAAAAATCCCAATGCGAACACGGTGCCGGTGATGATACCGGTGATAGTAATGATCAGCGAATGGCGCAGAAATATTTTTTGTACAGTCCAGTCAGATGCGCCCAGTGATTTCAAAATGCCGATCATCTTTATTCTTTCCAGCACCAAAATAATGAGACAGGTGATAAGATTGATCACTGCGACAAAGATCATGATCCCGATCAGCACGTTACGGGTCACATCCTGCATATTGAGCCAGTCAAAAATATTGGGGGAGATGTCCCGGGCACTTTTTGTATCCCAGGTAGGGGGGAACCCTTCAGTTTCGTAAAGATCAATAACCGCTTTATTGATCTGCCGGTAATCATTCAGGAAAATTTCATAGCCGCCGATCTCGTTTTGCTTCCAGAAATTCAGCCGCCGGATGAGTTTGATATCAGCAATGGCAAAGGTCTTGTCGTATTCTTCAATTCCTGTTTTATAAATAGCACGGATGGTCAGCTTGTCAGCCCTGATATTTACGCCCGATCCGTCTTCTTCGCTGCCACCGGGACGAATAAAATAAATATTGATCTTGTCATGAAGTTTCAGTTGCAATTGTTCTGCCGTATAAGCAGAGATCATGATCTCACGGCTATAGGTGCTGTCATTAAAGCGGATAGGTTGTCCCTGTTTGATAAAAGAACTGAAAGCAGTCCAGTCATAAGTACTATCCACACCTTTTACCAGCACGCCTTCAATTTCATCTTTTGTTTTCAGGATTGCATACTTGGTGGCAAAGGGATGAATAGCTTTGACCCGGCTGTCTTTTTTCATCAGCTTTACCAGCGAATCATTCTGAATGATCGGGGTTTCTTCCGCCAATATGGAACGGTCTACCTGTTTTTCCTGCACCCGGATATGCCCGAGAAAGCTGAATACTTTCTGGCTCACCGTTGCCTGGAAGCCATTGGCAAAGGATAAAGTAATGACCATCACCGCCACACTGATCACCGTGGCCACGATGGACAGCCGGATGATGAACCTGGAAAATGATTTCTGCTGATTAAATGCGATGCGGTTTGCTATAAAGCCTGCAACCTTCAAATTGATTAGTTTGTCTTCTTCAAAAATAAGCCGGTAAAAAGATTTATCTGCTTTTTCAGGCATTTTTTCACAATATTGTGTGTTCTTACCAATTACCACTGACAGGATGAAAAGGATTATTTTACTGCTATTGCTATGCAAGGGACTTGCTGCTGCTGCCCAGCTGGCCGATCATATTTACCAGCCGAATATTCATTCGGTCAAGTTGTTTAAATATGGAGATATCTATAGTTACCCGGTTATGAATCTCAACAGCGGAGAACAGTTTGAACTGCATTTTGATGACCTGGATGCGGATGTAAAAAACTACTATTTCTCTTTCCAGCTTTGTAATGCCGACTGGACACCTTCCGCCTTATTCAGCTTTGATTATATCAAAGGTTTCCAGAGCCAGCGCATCAATACTTACCGGAATGCTTCTATTTCATTTACCCGCTATACCCATTACCAGGCCATGGTGCCCGACCGCAACATTGTGCCCAGCCGTTCCGGTAATTATTTATTGAAAGTGTTCCTGAACGATGATACTTCCAAACTGGTTTTTACCAAACGGTTTTTAGTGGTGGATAATAAAGTATCGCTGGCAGCAAGAATAATGCAGCCATTTGGCGGTACTTATTTCCGCACACATCAGCGGGTGCAGGTAACGGTGAATACAGCCACTGCCAAATTGAATATTTTTTCCCCGCAGGATATCAAATTACAGGTGCTGCAGAATTATACATGGCCGACAGCAGTCTACCTTGACAAGCCAACAATTTACAGGGGTAATTATTTTGAATACAGTGATGATGCGCTTTCATTTCCTGCAGGAAGGGAATGGAGATGGATCAACCTGTCAAGTGTGCGGCTGATGAGTGACCGGATGAAAGACCTTCTGAAGAGCAATAACCGTATTGATGTGCTGGTGAAGCCGGATGGTGAAAGAAACCAGCAGGTGTATGTATACTACAGGGATAATAACGGGTTATTCACGATAGAAAATGAAGACGGTAATAATCCGTACTGGCAAAGTGACTATGCCTACACACACTTCACGTTTGTGCCACCGGGCAACCGGGCTTATCCCGGCCGTAATATTTACCTGTTTGGCGAACTGACCAATTATGCGATTGATGATTCCAGCAAAATGATCTTCAATTCCGAAAAAGGAGTGTATGAGAAAACACTATTCCTGAAACAGGGTTTTTACAACTATTCTTATGTAACAGCGCCGGAGAAAAGAAGAGCTGATGATCCCGTTTCTTTTGATAATACAGAAGGTAATTTCCAGGCAACGGAAAACAGTTATATGGTGCTGGTCTATTTCCGGCCTTTTGGTGCCCGGGCTGATGAATTGATCGGGTATGCCAAAGTAAATTCCATAGCAGGTTTTTAAAGCTTATTTCCCGCAAACAAATTGTATTTAGTTGTGCTTCCCTATCTTTGCGGCGGCAGGTCTTACACGACCAGCTCCTGCTGAACCCTCCCAGGGCCGGAAGGCAGCAAGAGTAGGTGGTTGAGCGGTGCGATGTAATCAGCCTGCCATTTTTTAGCTCCTAACTTCCTCTGCAAGAGGTTTTTTAAATACAATCAACATGAAATTTTTTATTGATACGGCCAACCTGGCCCAGATCAAAGAAGCAAACGAATTAGGTATCCTGGACGGTGTTACCACCAACCCTTCATTGATGGCCAAAGAAGGTATCAAAGGGCAGGAAGCTGTAATGAACCACTACAAAACGATCTGCGAACTCGTGGATGGTGATATCAGTGCCGAAGTAATTGCCACTGATTTTGCCGGTATCGTGGAAGAGGGTAAGAAACTGGCAGCCATTCACCCGAATATCGTGGTGAAAGTGCCGATGATCAAAGATGGTATCAAAGCAATCAAATGGTTTACGGATAATGGTATCCGTACCAACTGTACCCTGGTGTTCTCTGCAGGACAGGCCATATTGGCTGCAAAGGCTGGTGCCACTTATCTTTCCCCATTCATTGGCCGTATTGATGATAGTAACTGGGATGGTATTGAACTGATCTCCCAGATTTCCCATATTTATTCGGTGCAGGGATTCAAAACAGAAATCCTTGCTGCATCCATCCGGAATGCACTGCATATTGTAAGGTGCGCCGAAGCCGGTGCGGATGTTTGCACCTGCCCGCTGGATTCTATTCTTGGTTTATTAAAGCATCCGCTGACGGATATTGGTCTGGCCAAATTCCTGGAAGATGCCAAGAAGACAGCTTAATCTTATTTTGCTATATCGAAGTAAAGGGCCCCGGCTTGCGGGGCTTTTTTATTAGTTGCTCTTCCTGTTCCGGCGGGGTGCATTATCCATATCATTCCGGTTGGGTAAAAAAGGATCAGGCAACTGTTTAATCCAGATCGTTATTTCTTTCCAGACAGCAGGATTGGATTTCAGTACTGCTTTTACAGTTACTTTTTCCGGTTTAAAATGATCAGGTATAAACAACTCATTGCCGTTGAATGTTCCTTCAGAACTGGTAAATAAAATTTCCTTTGCTGTTAAGGGCATCCAGCGGCCGTTTGACATCTTACCGTCCACGTTGATATAATTATGCTGGCCTTTTTTCAGGCTGTCTGTATACAGGTGAAAATAAATACTGTCCACTTTTTGGGCTTTTACCAGGATCCCGGCAAAAAGGAATACAATTAAGAGTAGCGTTTTATTCATGATCCGTTTTTACAGCAAAAAAGACGCTGGTATCCTCCTAAAGGTACGCAGCAACCAGACCTTAACATATTTTTGTTACAATGGCTAAGTCAGTAACTTGCAGCATTGCTTGCCGATATGAAACAGTGTATCCTTTTGGCGGGACTTGCTGTCGTATTCTCCTATAGGGCGGCTGCCCAGCATACCGGGCCGGAAGAAACCTTTCTTCTATCCAATCCCGCTGAGCATGTGGTTATCGCAGATATTTTTACACATACAAGCGCCGATCATAGTTTGCCCCGGAAAGGAATATTTTCCCTGGTTCAGCAGGACAGGTTGCTATACCGGGGAAATGTGAAAAATTATAAACTGCATGGCAACTGGCAAAGCTGGTACCTGAACGGCCAGCCGTTAGATTCCGGGAAATTAGTAAACGGCATTCCTGACGGGGAATGGAAACGATGGGATTCTTCCGGTAATTTGATGGCTGTCCGGCATTATGATGCAGAAAAATTACAGCGGGTAAAAGAAGAAATGCGGCTCAATCATCCCAGGAACTGGCATTATCCATTAACCGGTTTGTACAAGAAAGAAGGCCGTGCTGCAATGAAATACCTGCAACCGGGTTATTCTTTTTCTTTTGCAGCGAAGCAGGATATTCCTGTTAAAAAAGCCGCTCAGCTAAACAGCACAGGCACGGTTTATCACCCGGTATTTAAAGAATGCCTGCATGATGGATTATACATGAATTATTTCAGCAACGGGATCGTAAAAGATTCGGGCTACTATAAAAACGGTTTGAAAGAAGGTGCCTGGGTGCATTATATGAACAACCGGACATTCTGGAAGGCGACCTATAAGAACGGCAAACCATCGGGTGAATGGAAGGAATACTTGCTCAATGGCCAATTGATACAGCTTATCCATTTTGATACGAATGGAAAAGAAACCTGGCGGAAGCGCTATGAGAAATAAGCATATTTGATTTAATACTATCAACTAAAAAAGCTAAACCACCTGGTTTAGCTTTTTTAGTATTGTGCCGGCAGCATTACTGAACAATCACTCCGGCTGCTGCTATTCGCTTACCATTTTTATCGGTCATTACGATCCAGTAAACACCCTTGCCATGCATACTCAGGTCAACAGTTAACTGTTCATACGAACTGGTAATGGCATAGGCTTTCCGGAACACATAAGCACCTTTGCTGTCATACACTGTGATCGTATTCGTTGTGTTTCCCCCCGCATTGTAATAGCTTACGGTAAAAAATCCATTGTTCGGGTTCGGGTAAATATAAAATTTGGTAGTGGCTGAATCAGTAATTGCCACTACGTTAGATGTATTACTGCAACCACCGGCATTAACTACGGAGAGCGAATAGCTGCCTAACTGGTCTAATGTAACCGGTAATGTGGCTGTATTGCCGCCGGTTACCGGTATCCCGTTATTCAACCACGTATAGGTTACTGTGCCTGCCGGTGTAACCGTTGATGTTAAGGTGGTGCTGATACCGGGATATAATCTTGTATAAGGTGCAGCAGCTATTGTTACCACTGGCCTCGGGCTCACTGCAACAGTTGTTGCTGTTGATGTGGCGGAACAACCGCTGGCATTGGTAATTGTTACACTATAATTACCGGAAGCGGTAACGGTAATGGAGGGAGTAGTGGCCCCATTGCTCCATGTATAAGAACTGCCCGCAGTTGCTGTTAAAACTACATTATTACCATCGCAGAAAGAAGTAGGCCCGCCGGCAGCGATAGCAGCTGTTGGTACCGGGTTCACCGTTACATTAGTCACAGGTGAAGTAGTGCTGCATCCGTTGGTTACAACGGTCACACTGTATGTTCCTGTTGTATTTACAGTAATTGACTGTGTGGTGGCCCCATTGCTCCAGGTATAAGAGCCGCCTGCATTGGCCGTAAGCACCACGCTACCACCCTGGCAGAATGTGGTAACACCACCTGCTGTAATGCTGGCTGCGGGTACGGTAGTTATAGTAAGTACCACAGCTGTTCTGGCTGTGCTTTCACAACCTGTTGTGGTATTAAGACTGGCAGCGTAATAAGTGACGGTTCCTGCTGCACTTAATACCGGGCTGCTTATTGCAGAACCACCACTGGCGGCAGTATACCAGGTAACGGTATGGCCGGCCGCTACAGTAGCTGTAGCTGTTAATGTCGGAACAGGAGAACCGGGGCATACGGTTACAGATTGATCGCCGCCGCTGGTGGGTGCATTCACAGCTGACCCGCTTACAGTGATGGCAAGGGAAGATGCTGCTGTCTGGCAGGTACCGTTGCTGGCGGCAGCTGTTACATTACCGCTGCTGCTGCCTCCCGGGTAATCAATCGTAATTGTTGTCGTTCCCTGTCCTGCAGTGATAACGGCACCCGGGGGCGCAGTCCAGGTATAAGAACTGGCGCCACTGACTGCGGCTATGGTATAGGTCACATTCGTGGCGGCACCACAAATGGTATTCTGTCCTGTAATAGAGCCGACAGCACCTAAACCACCACCGCCATTGGATACGGTCACATTGATGGCATTAGCTCTCTCGCTTTCAGCAGCAGTGGTATTATTTTTTGCCCGGATGGTAAACCACATACTTGCATTAGGAGTAAGCCCGGTAGCTGTATACGTGGTGCCTGTTATATCCGGTGCCAAAACAACAAACTGTCCTGTTGTGGCATCCAACTGGTAAATATCATAATGCGTGGCATTGGTAACAGCGGTCCAGTTAAAGACCACTTCACCGGCATTACAACTTACACCGCTGCCGGTGAAACCGCTGGTAGTGCCTAAAATCTTAAAAGTGGCATCACTCATATCTGTTAAAGCGCCGCTTGAAATTCTTATTAATGCAGTGGATGTATTGGCGCCTGCAGGAACTGTCCATGCAAGCCTTGTGGTACTGGCTGCAACCGCATTGGAAATAACTGTCCAGTTGGCACCATTGTTTAATGAATACTCAACAGTTTGAGTACCTGTTACGCCGGCATTATTCCAGGTGATGGTTTCACTGCCGGAAGGGTTGAAGGATTCGTTTCCGTTTGGATAGATCACTTCAATATAAGGCTGTTCCACACTCCAGGTCAGTGCATAATCCTGGCCGGGGCCGGTGGGTACTGCCGTACCGTTTACCCGTAAAGTATAGGAACCGGCAGGAGGGTTATCAATGGTTACCTGTTCAATATTGCTCACGTTATCAATTCCCCTTACTGCAGGAGTGGCCGGGTTGTTTGGGTCCAGTATCCACGGAAGAGTGGTTGTGGCGCCATTGATAACAGTAAGATCAAGATTATTTACCAAAGCGGGATTGGCATTGGCCGCACCGGCAGGGTCATTCCAGGTCAGCATTACTCTTAATCTTGCAGTACCGGCAGGTACGTTCACGGTCATATCATTTGAAACACCCGTTGTAACTGTACTTAATGTATAACGATTCTCTTCCAGTATCCGTACTGCTTCCAGGGCATTGATGCGTCCGTAACCGAAACGATAATCAGGCCCGGCATTACCAAGGTCCTGTGCAGTATTGAGTACTGTATTTTTTATCAGCGTGGAAGGAGGGAGATTATTACTGTTTAATTGTTTATATCGCTGCACTAACAAAGCAACAGAACCCGCAACACCCGGGGTAGCCATTGAAGTACCCGATAAAGTTGCATAGCCATTAACGGGTGTTGAAGTTGAAAACACACTGGTACCAAAAGAACTGATCTCCGGTTTCACCCGGCCATCCTGCACAGGGCCGCAACTGCTGGTGCCGGACAGGGCTTCTGAAGTGGTGATATTAGCAACAAGGATATTATTCTTGGATGATTTTCCGCTGGCAGTAATGGTTGACCAGCCTCCGGAACAGGCGGCCTGGGAATTACCGGAGGAATGAATATGCAAATGTGTCGGAAATGTATTGAGGTTAATATCAGTAGCCCTGCTGGTGGAATTATAAGTGACACCAGCTCCATTTAAGCCGCAGGTCTGTGTGCTGCCATAGGAATGGCTGCTGACCACTAATCCCTGTGCCGGAATCGCACTTGCCATTTCAGTTTGGATATTCCCGTTAAAATTGAAAGAATATAAAGTAGCATTGGAGGCCATACCTCTTGCGGTCTGGTTAATGAGGCCACGGCCCAATATGGTTCCGGCGCAATGGGTGGAGTGCTGTGAAGCAGAACTGAATTCCATCTGGTTCAAACGTCCTGCAGGAGAAAAATCAAGATGCGGGCTGATCTCGCCTTCATCCCAGATACCGATATTAATACCATCTCCTTTCAGATTCCGGATGCCATCATTTAAAATATTGACACGGTGTAATGTCCGGCCTAACGTATTTTCTACCTGGTTAGGCGGATCAACAAATTCAACCCACTGCACAAAGGGAAGATCCACTAATTGCTGAACAGATAACTGGCCGATGCGGACAGTGAATGACCGGAATAGGGGCATATCTTCCAGTATTGTGGCATTAACAGTATGTAAGGAACTGCTGATGGAAGCAGCCGCTAATTTTTCATACGTGATCACTGTTACATCCACATAGCCCGGTTGCTTAACGGCGTAAGCGGGAAAGCTGCCGTTCAATAATGCCGGCACAGTTTTTTGTTCTTTGGTTAACCAGAATACACTGCGGAAACCAAATGCTTTAAAAGCATCCAGGTTGATACCGGCAGGAACAGCAGCAGTATAAGCGTTATTGGGAATATAATCGATCAGCTGAATCCCGGCTGCATTTAACCGGCTTTTCATGGCGGCATCCGGTAGTGAATGGAATTGCAGCATTACATAATGGGTGTTCCCGTACAAAGTTTTCTGAAATACAGGCGATGCTTTAGTCAGGCTGCCGGTATTTTCTCCCGGCAAAAACCTGCCTGCATTCAGCAGGATATTATAATCTTTTTGGGCAATTAACAGGCCCGGGATGAAAATGAACAACACGGCCTGGGTGAGGCGGGTAAAAAATTTTCTCATGTAGTATCTTTTGATATAAGCAGTGAGCAATAACAGGCATGGAAAGTAATCAAAAATGCTGTTTGCTGAATGTATATCCCGGAAAAAAATCCCTGTAAATATGCGATAGTGTTATTTACAGGGACTAATATGGAAGCGGCCGGTAGCTGATCAGTTACCGGCGTTTATTTCTTTAAAAGCACTTTCATTTCCTGTGCGGTCAACAGCGGTAACAGCAATCGTGTTCAGTTTAATATTCTTATCAGTAATGGTTTTTTTTAATACTGTGGAACGGTTCGCATTTGTCAGGATGATATAATTCCAGTTATTGCCGTATTTGTAATAAACCACCCAGTGAAATACATCTTTCTCATCCGGGTGTGCCCAGTTGATAACAATATTGTCTTCTTGTGAGTTTATGGTTACCGATGGTGCAGCAGGTGCGCTGTCATCCAGCCATTTACTGGCCGGCACTAAAGCCTGTTTTTTATAATGACCTTCTATCAGTGCTTTGGCCATCGGCGGATTTTTGGTAACAGAGGAAATACTCCAGTGAACAATGCCCTTGCTTTCCGGTACCATACCCCGGCTGATCATAATCTGGCTCATGATCTCGTTTACATTTTTTGCACTTGTATCACGGCCCACACTGATACCGGGCCACAAATGCCGCTGCATGGTATTCTCGCTTTGCCACCAGCCCAGTAATACCGGGAAACTTTGCGTGGCCCTGTTGATCGGCCAATAGAGTTGCGGGGTGAAATAATCGATCCAGCCTTTGTTGAGCCACAATTTTGCATCGGCATATAATTGGTCATACTGGTCAAAGCCTTCCACTGATTCAGGATAACCGGGACGCCAGATGCCAAAGGGACTCAGCCCGAATTTTACATAAGGTTTTTCTTTCTTGATTTCTTTATACACCCGTTCAATGAAAACATTCACGGCATTGCGGCGCCAGTCGCCTCTTGATAATTTACCGCCGCTTTGCTGGTAGGCTTTCCAGCTTACCGAATCCGGGAAATCAGCGCCGCCATTATAGGAAGGATAGGGATAGAAATAATCATCGAAATGAACACCGTCAATATCATATCGTTTTACCAGGTCCATCACCACGGCGGTGGAATGATCCTGTGTGCCCTGCTGTGCCGGATCAAGCCACCAGTAACCTTCTTTCAGGAATAAAGCCAGTTCGGGTCTTTTCTTTACAATGGATTGCTCACTGATCTCTTTGCCGTCTTTATGATGTGCCCGGTAAGGGTTTAACCAGACATGCAACTCAATACCCCGCAGGTGTGCCTGCTCCACCCAAAATTCGAGGGGATCATAATAAGGATCAGGAGCTTTGCCCTGCTGCCCGGTTAAATAATAGGACCAGGGTTCCAGTTCACTTTTATACAACGCATCAGCCTGCGGTCTCACCTGGAAAATGGCTGCATTGAAATGATGCTGCTGTAAAAAATCCAGCAACTCAATTGCTTCTTTTTTCTGTTCTTCCACCGGCAGCCCCGGTTTGCCGGGCCAGTTGATATTGGCTACCGTGGCAATCCATGCCGCCCTGAATTCCCGCATGGCTTTGGGTGTTGTTGTGGCAGTTGCAGAGGAACTGCCTGTTTTTTTACCGGGTGAACAGGCCTGTGCAAGACAAACCAGGATGCAAACAACAAAAAGAGAAAACCTCATAATGACAATTTAAAAAATGACAGAAAAGAGGAGAAGGAATGGTTTGCTAAAATAGGCAGATCGGGTATTCCCGCAACCGGTTCCGGCAGGAAAGTTTTTCACTGCAGGATAATGAAGAGTATCCTTTATGTGTTTTTATGATATGATTGTTGCCTTTTGTTTTGGGAATCATATACAGGTGCTGCAATTAGTACTCCGGTGGAAAGTGATGCCCGAAATATGGGGGAGCTTACAGGAGGATATGGAAGAAAGGGTGGGTATTGAGGAAATGAGGTTTTACACAGATTTCATGTTGTGCGCAGTTGTCAATTAGCTTAAATTGGTGAAACTCCACTTTCTATAGTGTATTGTTGTGTTTTTCCGTCTTTATCAATATAAAAGAATATTCCTGTAATTTGTGGGTCACTAAATGTGAAGAAATACCATTGCTCCCTTTGGAATTTCATTGGACATGTCTCAAACTTTTGTGTTCCCATACTCCACGGAAGTCTTTGAATAGAGCCAGTTGCCTGTCTAGATAAGTTGTATTGAACGAAAGGAATTTTTACATTTTCTTCTGTCCACCAATATTTGCCTTCTCTGCCAAAGTAAATTTTGTCTGGTGGTGTAGGTGGCCTGTCCTTGGGATGGTCAATATGGCAAGTCGTCAGATAGGTTACAGTATATTTAATCGGATGTTTGTCGCCCATAGAATCAACTCTAAGGCTTTCGATAGTAACGCCATTAATAAAATCACGATTTGTCGAAATGTAGTTCTCTGAAATTGTCACTTTTGCTGGAGCAAAAGCACTGAAAAATGATTGAAGAAAATACAGTCCGCCAATAATAACT
Organism: Chitinophagaceae bacterium UBA4411; assembly: GCA_002400415.1. GTDB lineage: Bacteria > Bacteroidota > Bacteroidia > Chitinophagales > Chitinophagaceae > CADEDV01. The sequence goes on along the minus strand of DGQP01000001.1, from coordinate 233,003 downwards.
AATGCTATTACCGAAATAATTATGATAATCGTCTTAGCTGTTCTTGTCATATGAAAGTGTCAGCATATTGCACACAACGTTAAAGCATTGGCAATGTGGCGGTATTCTGTGTTCCTTCAGCCCGGTGTCAGTTAATCAAAGATATATTTCTCGATTTACATTCCAAATCTGCCCGATGGAAATTGTCACCCGTAACCGCAGCTCATCTGTGGGTCTGTCGATCAGGATTTATTCCTCAAGCCGCCATAGCGCCAATGCAATGTTGCCTGCTGTTTTTTGTCGGTTTTATGGATGTATTTCTAAACCTTGTTCAATCCATTTTTGACTAACAAATTGACAGAAATTTCCTACCACGCCTCTCCTTGCTCCACGAGAAGGTGATCTTAATAATCTTAAACTAATATTTCTCTCTGGATGTAATTCTATATATTCAAGAGTATCAAGAAAACAATCCTCCCAAAATTCATTCAGCGTTTTTCTTGTAATACAGATTTGTTTTATTGTCGGAAAGTTGTCAAGAATTGTCGGTATGTTATTTACCGTAACATCAAAATTTGGAATTTCATCATCTTTAAATTTACAAACAATCTCCCTTTGGGCTAGAACGTTTACGTCTGCGTCTATTGAAGTTAAGATATCAGTAACTGCAATATTTTTTCTTCGGCAAAACTCAATCCATATCAGCCTATTACCACCCAGCAGGGAGTCTTCCCCAAATATTTTTGGTAGAATATACCAAAATTCGTTGCGCTGAGTTCGTCCATAAAACCATTGAGCATTATTGTTTTCGCATTCGTTCCATTCAGGGTTAAATGTTCCAATGAATAATGTATTTGGTTTCCAATTAACGTATTGTAATTGCAGGTCTTGAGAGAATTTATGTCCACAAGGCATGAGGATAGAATTTACAATTGGTAATTTGTCTCAATAAAATAGCAGGCAACTCGTAAATATGCGAAAGTCCCTGTTGATTAAGCTTTCGCTTTTTTATCTAAGTCTTTCATAACCAAATTACAAAAAATATTGTATCGACACTCAGCCACTTTCGCAAATACAAATGGTTGACATTCTTCCTGGCACACAAAAGCCTCCCCGCTACCGGGAAGGCCTTTGATATATTAATACCAGATCAGTTCGTCTTATAAATCTTCACTACACCATCATTCTCACTGCTCACCACCACCAGGCTTTTGCCCACCGGGCTTTTTTGGGCAGGGATAAATGTAATGCCTTCGGGGGCATCGCCGGTTTGTAAAATTTTAATGAAAACAGGGTGTGCAGGATTTGAAACATCATAGATCGCAAGCGCATCCGATCTTTCCATCCCTACGAATGCAATCTCTTTCCGGCCCACCAGCCCCAGTGTAACACCTTCGGGTTCGATACTCTTATCATCGCTGCGGCCCTCATCATAGAGTCCGGCACCGGAACATTTCTGATCCAGTTCATTTTTACTGTCAAAGATTTGTTGCCCGTTCAATCCATTCCATACGCTGAAGGAACGGCTTCCCATTGAATAGAGTTCATCGAAATCGCCATCACCGTCTGTATCACCCAGGGTGGTGGTTACATTCAGGCGGCCGAGTTTAGCATCAGTTTTCAGGGTGGCATCCGGGAAAGCCGTTGCATCCAGCGAAATATCTTTCACCCTTTTAATTTCTGCAAAAGCGCTGTACTCCCTTGCATCACCTTCATTCGCAGTGAAGAGATAGGGTATGCCATTTTTTTCCAGTACAGCAATCGCATCCGGCTCATACATTCCTTTAACAGGCCAGGGGGCGGCGATATAACCGCCATTCCGGTCGCTGGGATCCATGGCATTTGCAGCCAGGTTATAATTCTTAAATCCTAACGGGAAAATATTCGTAATCCTCCGGCTGCGGATATCAATTTTTGCAATGGCATTATTTTCCTGCAGGGTCACCCAGGCCGTTTTTGAATCATAGGATATGGTAATATACTCCGGTTCTATATCCTGTGCAAAGCTGGCATTCGGTCCATAGATACGAAGCCCTTTTGATTTCAGGAATGCGGCATGCCCGGCAAAGCTGCCAAAATCAAGTGTTGTTACCGCATAGTTCTGCTGCACACCGATAATCGAAACCGTTCCTGACGGATCAATCGTATAGGTATCATTCGGTTCACCTTCGTTGGCGGTGAGAATGTATTTGCCGTCATGGGTATAAGTGATCATATCCGGCAAAGCACCCACTGTAACCTGTTTGACCAGCGAATAATCAGTTGTTTTAAATACCACTACCTTGCCCGGGTCGGTCTTGCTGAAACCTTCTACGGCAGCGGCTACATTTCCTTCGCTGACGGCCACGCTGTTTACATTACCACCATAAGGTGCAATATCAATAATGCCTGCACTCACCGGGTTGGCCGGGTCGGCAATATTCAATACATCAATCCGGGTATTGCCTCCGCTGTTGGTGACAATAAATAATTTTTTGGTCGAAGGATCATAAGCGGTGATCTCGGCCGCACCTTCCGCACCCACCGTCGTGGAGCTGATCTCGGTGAAACTGGAAGCATCTTCAGGAATATAATAATCATCATGGGGGTTACAGGAAGCCAGTACCACTGCTGCCAGCAGGGCTGGGGTCAGTTTTCGTTTCATAACAGTGTTTATAGTTGTTGAGGCTGCAACATACCGGCCCTGTGTTAACGGGAAATGAAGAAGGGGTTACCGAATTATTAAGGAGGGAGTATTCTGGAATGCGTGCAATATCAAATGATGGTTTTTTTCTTACTAAATTCGTCTACCTAAAATCAAACCACATGTCATTTGAATGGAAAGGCGTTTTCCCGGCACTTACCACCAAGTTTACAAAGGACGATGAACTTGATCTGCCTTTATTTGAAAGGAACCTGCAGGCACAGCTGGCAGCCGGTATTCATGGTGTGATACTTGGCGGTACGTTGGGTGAAGCCAGTGTATTGACCACGGCGGAAAAAGAAAGGCTGGTAAAATTTGCAATCGAAAAACTCGATGGTAGACTGCCGGTGGTGCTGAATATTGCGGAAAGCAGTACCAAAGTGGCATTGGAACAGGCAGCATTAGCCAAAGCCTGGGGTGCAGCCGGGCTGATGTTATTGCCTCCCATGCGGTATAAAGCCGATGACCGGGAAACAGTGACGTATTTTAAAACAATAGCTGACAGTACAGACCTGCCGGTGATGATCTATAATAATCCCGTGGATTATAAAATTGAAGTGACGCTGGATATGTTTGATGAACTGCGGGTTTGTAAAAATATTACCGCCATCAAAGAATCCACCCGGGATGTAACGAATGTAACAAGACTGATCAACCGTTTCGGTGACCGCTATAAAATTCTGTGTGGCGTAGATACTTTAGCGATGGAAGAACTGTGTCTCGGGGCGGACGGATGGGTGGCCGGACTGGTTTGTGCTTTTCCCAAAGAAACGGTGATGATCTATGAATTGATAAAGGCAGGTAAGATCACCGAGGCTACAACGATTTATCGTTGGTTCATGCCGTTGCTGGAACTCGATATTCATCCCAAACTGGTGCAGTATATCAAGCTGGCAGAAACGCAGGCCGGTACCGGCAGTGAATATGTAAGGGCGCCAAGATTAGTACTGGAAGGTGCAGAAAGGGAACGGATTTTGAAAGTGATCAACGAAGGGATTGCAAAAAGGCCGGAATGGTGATTCCCTGAATATCTATGTACTCTTATGTTTCTATTGTGGCTATGTGGTAAAATCTTAATCACATAGGATCATAGGCACATAGCTATACATAGTGCTTTACAACAATAATTATTTTATGACATATACAGACCATACAACCGAAGAAATCAACGATGCAATGCAGCAGGCATGGAAAGCTTTTCATGTGTACCGCAACTATTCACTGAAACAAAGAGCTGATTTTATGCGGGCCATTGCCAGGGAAATTGAAAACCTGGGTGATGAATTATTAAGGATTGCTGCTGAAGAAACGCATTTACCTGAAGCAAGGCTACGGGGTGAGCGGGTAAGAACGATGTTTCAATTAACTTCTTATGCCGATGCCTGTGAAAAAGGCGATTGGCTGGAAGCAAGAATTGATACCGCGGTACCGGATAAGAATCCCCCCAAACCGGATATCCGGAAAATGCTGGTGCCGCTGGGGCCTGTTGTTGTATTTGGCGCGGCTAACTTTCCATTTGCGTATTCAACAGCCGGTGGTGATACCGCCTCCGCATTAGCAGCGGGTTGCCCTGTTATCGTAAAAGCACATCCTGCTCATGCACAAACCAGTGAACTGGTGGCTTCCGCTGTCTTAAAAGCAGCCGGGGCTTGTGCAATGCCGGCGGGAATTTTCACACATATTCATGGTGTATCGTTTGAAGTGGGAAGAGCATTGGTGGAACATGAACATACCAAAGCTGTTGGTTTCACCGGTTCATTTGCAGGCGGCAAACAATTATCCGACTGGGCCGGCCAGCGCAAAACGCCGGTCCCGGTTTTTGCAGAGATGAGTAGTGTAAATCCTGTTTTTTTGTTACCCGGTAAAATGAAAGAAGCGGCGGCTGAAGTGGCGAAACAATATGCCGGCTCCATTACCCTGGGTGTGGGACAATTTTGTACCAACCCGGGTATCCTTGTTGCCATTGATAATGCAGACCTGCAATTGTTTATGGAAACGCTTGCTGCGGAAATAAAAAATACAGCGCCTGCTGACATGCTTCACCCGGGTATTTTTAAAAACTACGTGGAGAGAAGAGCCAATGCGATTGCCCAGGAAGGGGTGGAGATGATCGCTGTTTCAGGGACAGAGCCGCAACTGAACCAGGGAGCACCTACCATTACTACCACTACGGCTTCCACATTTATCAGCAATCCTTTATTGCAGCAGGAAGTTTTCGGTCCCTATTCGATCATCGTGCGTTGTGCTGATATGAATGAGATGCTGACCGTGGCGCAACAGCTCGAAGGACAATTGACGGCCACGCTGATGGCTACAATTGCAGATATGCAACAATATGGGGAACTGGCAGAAGCGGTAAAAAACATTTGCGGACGAATTATCCTGAACGGAGTGCCGACCGGTGTGGAAGTTTGTTTAAGTATGCAGCATGGAGGTCCTTACCCGGCCACCACTGACTCCCGTTTCGGGGCTGTGGGTGCGGATGCCATCAAACGGTTTGCAAGACCGCAGGCTTTTCAAAACTGGAGCAATGAGTTATTACCGGATGAACTGAAGAATGAGAACCCGCTGGGGATATGGAGAACGGTGAACGGGGAGTTGAGTCGTTAGTTGGAAGTCGGGAGTCAGTAATCAATAGCCGGGTAGCCAACAGAATCATAGAGCATCCCGTTTAATTTAGTTACATTCGCCGCCTCCAAAAAAGAAATTATGAAACAGGATGAATTGCTGGCCAAGCGAAGTGGTAACAAATGCGAGTTGTGTGAAGCAACTGAAAATCTGAAAGTATATGAAGTGCCGCCGGCTACCGGAAATATGGAAGATGCTGTTCTCGTTTGCCCCAAATGTTTAGCACAGATAGAAAAAAAAGAAGAACTGGACAGTAAGCACTGGCAATGTTTGACCACCAGTATGTGGAGTGAGGTGGCGCCCGTGCAGATAATGGCCTGGCGCATACTGAACCGCTTGCGCAATGAAAGCTGGGCAGCCGAACAATTGGAGATGCTTTATCTCGATGATGAAAAATTAGCCTGGGCCAAAGCCACAGGCGATCATGAGAGTGATGGTTCGGTTGACCTGCATAAAGATTGTTACGGGGCCGTGTTAAATAATGGCGATACCGTTGTTCTCACCAAATCATTAGATGTAAAAGGCTCAACACTCAATGCCAAATTGGGCACGGTGGTGAGAAATATCCGGGTGGTCCCTGATAATTTCGAACAGATCGAAGGAAGAATTGAAGGACAGCAGATCGTGATACTGACGAAGTATGTAAGGAAGCAGGGATAAAAGAACAGCCGGTAAAATCTTACCGGCTGTTCTTTTATATTTCTATTAATAGTTTGATTCAGGATCAGTTCGCTGCCAGCCCCGTATATTGTTTACTGATTTTATCCATGATATAACCGCTGATCCAGCCTACATAAGCATATCTTGGGAAAATAAATTTCTTGTTCGTATTGATCTTATTCACTTCATGGATCACCTCATCCAGCCAGATCGTTCCTGCCAGTAATGCTTTCTGATCATAGGTTTTTATCACCCGGTTGATATTGGCCTGTGAAGCCTGTGCATCGGAATAACTCAGTTTCTTCAGGTCGGGTTTGATCAGTTTATCATAATCACTGTACACCAGCTTGCGGAAATCAGCAATATCCTGGGGTGTCAGTTCCACTTGGTTCTGCCTGATCTGGTCGGGGTGCATCAGCGAAGCAATACACCACACGATGCCGCCGGAGATATACACCATATCCCTTGATTTGAAATCAGTCTTATCCCGGAACTGGTAAACAATCATTCTGCCGAGGCTGTCAATAATGATCTTTTCAGCAGTACGCAGGTAATCATCCAGCTTTGTACTGCCGGCGGGTAATTTTTCTTCCACTAAGCGTTGAAAAGATTTCGTGCCTAACGGAAAGGTGACGGGAACAAAACTGCGGCCGCTGTTCAGGTAACCGCCTTTGGTATTACCGCTGCCCACATCAATCTGGTTCGCAGTAAGCCGGTTAAGGGTGGGGACAATACCTTTAAAACTCAGTTCTGCTTCCTGGTCCACGGTAATATAACTGATACGGATCTTTGGGTCCAGTTCTTTGGGACGAACCACATTGGCGAAATATTCCACCTTATTGTACTTATCCAGTTCCTGTTTCAGCCCGCTGCTGATAACGATATGTGTTCTTGCCGCAGGCACCTGGTATTTTTTCCGGATGATATCGTACAGAATGCTGATAGCATCATGAGTTTCTTTCTCACTCTGGTAGGATAAAGCGGCTGCATCAGAGTTGATGGAGGTATCCATTTTCAGGGTGAAATCGTTCTCACCATCCTTACCCATCTTCACATCAATCACACTCAGCTTTACACCCTTGGCGCCGATCTCCACACCGGCATACAAATCACCGATACCCTGTACATTTTTCAGCATGCTGTTCACCAGGTCGGCGATCACCGGCAGGTCAAGTGCTCTGTATAGTTTGATAGCTTTCTGATAGGACTCCACTGACTGCCTGGTCTGGTTCGTCTTGCTGTACAAGGTACCCAATCCTTCATAAGCCTGTGCCTGGTGATAAGCATTCTTTGCGGCGAGGGCATTCTTCAGTGCTTTGGTAAAATATTCTTCGGCAGCTTCATATTGCTGGGCCTGCAGCAGCGAAGTGGCCGTTTTCAATATCCGGGAATTAGGTTGAGGCTTACCGGGCTGTGCAGCAGCGGAGCAGCACAGGAACAACAAGAGGGCAGGCAGCAGGTTTCTGAGTGACATGTTCGTTGGATTAAATTGGCTGTTAGAGCCGGTATCGGACAGTTTGTACCGGGACAAAAGTAAAATATTCGCCTGCCGGGGTTACCGGTAAAGAAGGGCCAGTTGTGAACAGGTTTTCAACATTTTGAGGGGAGAAGTAAAAAATAACCAGTGATTGCTGATATGGCTTGAAAACAGCAGGTTGATATAGTAGAGTTTCTTTACTATATAAGCTATGGTTCGATTCCCAAAATTAATAAAGGTACTGGAGGGCTATTGCGTCCTTGTCTCATTACGTTATAAACTTCTCCTTCATAATATGCAACACCGCTGCTCATTTGAGTTTGCATTTTCTTTGTTGGAAGAATTTCTATACCTAGGTTGATAACACCACCAGAATAAAATAGCATGTGCTTTACAAACAAATCAAATGCAACAAAGGCATATTTGCCAAATTGAACCTCAACTGCAATTTTATCTTTTACAAAGTCGGTCTGGTTGTAACTATAAATCGGCTCTTTCTCACCGTTTGCAACAAGAAAATCCTTCTGCTCTTTTGCAGACATTAGAACACTCTTTTCCATGAGTTCACGGTTGAGAGTGATATAGTAGTTATAACGGCTTTCTTCCCACCTGCGTTTGTAAAATTCACTATTGAAGGCTTCATTTAATTCAATAGGGGATAATAAACTATTGCCTATTTTTCTTTTCTCTTTGCTGATTTTGGTTCTCAGTTTTTCAGCATCAATACTTGAAATAACTTCTTTTATTTCTTTATAAAGATTGTTGTGATGTACAATTAAATATTCTTCGCCGTTCAAATGGGAATATTTTTGCGCTATTTTCATTTATTGTCCGTTTACGAAGTTTAGAGCAAGCCATTCTTCTGGAACTTGTGATATTTTATCATTGCCACTGGGTTTGTGAATTGGCTTGTTTATTGGTCTTACTTTCAGTGTACCCTCTTTAAAATCTTTAATTCTTTGTTTAGCTATTTTGCAATAAGCGTCTTCTTTTTCGATGCCGATTGCATTACGGTCATTTTTTATTGCGCCAATAACAGTAGAGCCAACACCTGAAAAAGGATCAAGCACCCAACTATTTTCCTCTGTTAATGCTAGAACGCAACGCTCAACTAATTCAATAGGGAATTGACATGGGTGGTCGACTTTTTCCGGATGATTTGATTTTACATTGGGAATATTCCACATTGCCTTATCCCAATCCTGCTCAATAATCTCCCAAATATCGCTTGGGTTTTTTCCTAATGGGTTGCCTGAAACCTGCCCTTTCTTTGGCCCTTTAAAATGTCGCTTACCTGGATATTTTGAAGGTACTCGGACTTTATCAAGGTTGAATATATACTCATTTGTTTTACTGAACCATAATATAGTTTCGTAACGTCCGCTGAAACGGTTTGAAGCATGAAGCCCATGTCCGAAATGCCAAATGATACGATTGCGGAGCTGTAAACCGTGCTTTTTAAATATTTGGTAATAGAAAATATCAAGAGGAAAAACTTCGCCTTTGTCAACATAGTTGCCAACTTGCCAGCATATGCTGCCTCTGTCAGAAAGTGTACGTACTAATTGGTCTATTATTTCTTCTTGCGTTTCCAAATATTTTTCAATGCTTGTTTTTGTCTCATATGACTTACCAATATTATATGGAGGAGATGTTAATATGAGATCAAATTTTTTGTCTTCAATTTTTTTCAGAACTGCTAGGCAATCGCCTTTTTTGATTTCATAGTTAGTATCGGGACTTACATAATTGAATAATGGCTCTCTTACCTTCATGTATTACTAAATTAATTAGTCCAAATTTAGCATAATAATATCAAGACTTACAAAAGAGGTTTTTTGAGTAGCGCAGTCGGGGAAAATTCGTTGATAACCCGGGATTAAATGACATAACTGGGAATTCAGAAATAACATATACAATCCTTGTCGGCATGTTTTTTTAAACAGCCGCCAGACTCAAATCCTCCCTCCGATGCTTCATCACAAACCAGCCCGTAACCAAAATTGAAAAAATAAAATACACCCCGAGTATATACCTGAGTGCAGCAAGATAAGTACCGGCCCCAAACCAATCATTTTGGGTATAGATAAAATACAGGCCGAGTCCGCTTCTTAGTATTTCAACGATCATGGCAGAAGCATTGCGGTCCATCAGGTCGGTAAGAGCATACACACTAAGAAAAATAAAACCACCGTACCAGAAAATATTGTAGTTATCCAGTGTTTTGATCAGGGCAATATTGCCAAACAGGTAGCTTACAAAACCAAGGATCATGAGTAATTGAAACCAGGTCCAGGCAGTAAAAGTGGCTGATGTTTTGGTACCGTACTTATTGAAATGATAGACGTCTTCAATTTTATAGACCGGGTATTTGGCTGCCACATCAGCGGGGCGGTAGCCTGTGGGTTTGAACCAGAGAGTAAATTTATCTTTCCAGTTCTTCGTTCTCCAGGCATCTTTGATCAATAACCACACATGCTGGAAATTTATTTTGATCGGGTTCCAGGTTTGTACCGGCCTGGTGATACCATACACCGGCGGCACGGTGGGTAATTCTTCCTGGTAAGTGCCAAACCACTTGTCCCAGAAAATAAAGATCTGACCGTAGTTCTTGTCAATATATTCTTTGTTGATGGCATGGTGCACCCGGTGATGGGAAGGTGTGACGATGATCTTTTCGAGAAATCCCATCCGGTTGATATGTTGTGTATGATACCAGAACTGGGCAAACAAATGAAGGGGTGCCACAATACCAATTACCTGTTCCGGCACACCCAGCAGGGCGGCAGGTAATAAAAAAATGGCAAACGTTTTTACAATGGAAGAGATGCTTTGCCGCAGGGCACAGGCCAGGTTAAATTCTTCGCTGCTGTGATGCACAATATGACCGTTCCAGAAAAAATTGGCCACATGCTGTAAGCGGTGCACCCAGTAGCCTGCAAAATCGAGGGCAAAGAAGGCAATGATATAAACGATGATCTTGTTGGGAATACTCGTCAGCGCAAGATGATGTAACAGGAAAGGATATGATAATACCACCAGGTACAGACCGATGACATCCTTGGTCACGTTGGTGACACCACTGCTGAGGCTGCTCACCATGTCCATATTCCGGACGGTATCTTTTCCCCTGCGCCAGCCATACCATTTTTCAAAAAGTACCAGCAGCAGGAAGGCCGGCATGGCAATGAGTAGTATCTTTCCGTACTGTTCCATATGTAAGCAATATGCAGCTAATTTACAAAAGCCCTACCTAAATCCTCCCCTGAAGGGGGGACTTGAGAAAATTTCTTATCAAATGAAACTAACTAACTATAAAGATGCTGACTCCCCCTTCAGGGGGCAGGGGGGCATTTTTACCTGTATCGACGCCCATACCTGTGGCAACCCGGTCCGGCTGGTGAAGGAAGGAGGACCCATGCTGGAAGGGAAGAACATGAGTGAGAAGCGGCAGCATTTTCTCCGGGACTATGACTGGATCAGAACCGGGCTGATGTTTGAACCCCGGGGACATGACATGATGAGCGGAAGTATTTTATACCCGCCGCATGACCCGGCCAATGATGTGGCCGTACTGTTCATTGAAACCAGCGGTTGTTTACCGATGTGCGGGCATGGCACCATCGGTACGATCACTATTGCCATTGAAGAAGGATTGATACAACCTAAAGTGCCCGGCATCGTAAGAATGGAAGCACCGGCCGGATTGGTGATGATTGAGTATAAGAACGCCGATGGACCATGGACGATGGACCATCGACGTTCTAAAGTGGAGAGTGTAAAACTGACGAATGTACCGGCGTTCCTTCATTCAACAGAATTGGTAGTTGATTGTTCTGGGCTGGGTGAACTGGTAGTGGATGTTTCCTATGGCGGCAATTTTTATGCGATCGTGGATGTGCAACAAAATTTTAAAGGACTGGAACATTATACAGCGGACAAATTGATCGCCTGGGCCAGGGAATTGCGGAAGAACATCAATGCGAAGTATGAGTTCATTCATCCCGAAGATGCAACGATCAATGGTTGTTCACATATTTTGTGGACCGGCGCTGTGTTAGATAAAACTTCCACCGCCAGGAATGCTGTTTTCTATGGAGAAAAAGCCATTGACCGTTCACCCTGCGGTACGGGTACTTCAGCAAGAATGGCGCAATGGTATGCGAAAGGAAAATTAAAAAAAGGTGAATCGTTTATTCATGAAAGCATAATCGGGAGTAAATTCACCGGGAGGATTGAAGAAGAACTGATCGTGGCGGGCAAAGCAGCGATACGCCCCAGCGTGGAAGGGTGGGCGAAGATATATGGTTACAACAGGATCCTGATCGATAAAGAAGATGATCCGTATGCGTATGGGTTCCAGGTGATTTAGGAAATGGAAAATAGAAAAAGGGAAGTGGGGTTTTCCGGGTTTTAAGAAACTAGCTTGCCTCCAGCATCGGGAATATACTCAGGAAGAAGGGCTGATTTAGATGGGTACTCATTAAAATATGACTATGCAATCAAGAAAAAAATTCCTTTACCAGGCTTCAGCATTAACCGCGGGGACAATCCTGGCTTCTTCTTTTGGTAATGAAGTATTCGCCATTTTCAAAAACAGGATCGCCCCTTCTGACCAGTTGAATGTCGGCGTGATCGGTATCAATGGTATGGGCTGGTCGGACCTGAAAGCGATACTGAAAATTCCGGGAGTGAATTTAACAGCACTCTGTGATATTGACCAGAATGTGCTGACTAAACGAATGGGTGAACTGGCTGCCATGAATGTGGATGCATCAAAAGTAAAAACCTTTAATGATCACCGGCAGTTGCTGGATATGAAAGAAGTGGATGCGGTCATCATCGGCACCCCGGACCACTGGCATTGTTTGCAGATGGTGGATGCCTGCCGGGCGGGTAAAGATGTGTACGTGGAAAAACCGGTGGGCAATTCGATTGAAGAATGTGCTATCATGATCGCTGCACAGAAGAAATACAATAAAGTGGTGCAGGCCGGCCAGTGGCAACGCAGCCAGCAGCATTTTAAAGATGCTGTTGATTTTATTGGCACGGGTCAGTTGGGGAATATCCGTACTGTGAAAGTGTGGTGCTATGTGGGATGGAAAAAACCAATACCGGTTGTAGCCGACAGCGCCGTTCCTGCGGGAGTGGATTATAAAAGATGGCTGGGCCCGGCCACGATGCGGCCTTTTAATGCCAACCGCTTTCATTTTACCTTCCGCTGGTTCTGGGATTATGCAGGCGGACTGATGACCGATTGGGGTGTTCATTTATTGGATTATGCATTGATCGGAATGAATGCAACTGTTCCTCAATCCATCAGCGCAATGGGAGGTAATTTTGCCGACCCGTTGTCGCCGCAGGAAACACCGGATACGATGAGCGCTTTGTACCAGTTTGATACATTCAATCTCCAGTGGGAGCATACGATCGGTATTGAAGGCGGCATGAATAAAACACCTCATGGAATTGCGTTTGTAGGCGACAACGGAACGCTTGAACTCGACCGGAGTGGCTGGGAAGTGATGGAAGAACCGAAGAGTGAGAAGAAAGCCAAAGTAGAACGGAGAAAGTCGGTGGATAATGGTTTGGATAAGCACATGGAAAATTTTGTAAGTGTGATCCGCTCCCGGAATACAAATGAACTGAAATGCTCCATACAGGATGCATCGCATATTGCAGTGCTGAGCCAGATGGGGAATATCGCTTTCCGTTCCGGGCAAAAGCTGAACTGGAATAAAGAGAAAGGAAGGTTTACGGATGAAGCGATCAATAAGAAATACCTGGTAGCGCCTTATCATAACGGGTATAAACTGCCGAAAGTATAATTGGGAAATTTCGGAATCATATGAATGTTGTAATTGTCGGAGGCGGTGTTATTGGTTTAAACGCTGCTTATTATTTACGCAGGGCCGGTCATGAGGTAACAGTAATCGAGAAAAATGATTTTACCGATGGCTGTTCTTACGGCAATATGGGTTATATATCTCCTTCTCATTTTATTCCGCTGGCCACCCCGGGCATCATTGCACAGGGATTGCGGTGGATGCTCAGTGCTTCCAGCCCTTTTTATATCCAGCCAAGACTGAATCTTGATCTTATCCGCTGGGGACTGGCTTTCTGGAAAAAAGCCAATGCAAAAAATGTGGAGCACAATGCACCGCACCTGAATAATCTGCTGCAACTGACCCGTGAACTGATGAAAGATATGAAGCGGGAATTGCCGCAGCCTTTTGATATGACCGAAAAAGGTTGCTGGATGCTCTGGAAAAATGAAAAGACCGGCGAACATGAGAAACATTTATCAGAACAGGCTAGCCGGTTTGGATTGAAAACAATTATCTGCACGCCACAACAGGTGCAGGAATATGAAACCGAAGTGGAAACGAATGTGGCGGGAGGTATTTTGTACCTCGACGATTGTCATGTGAACCCCGGGAAATTCATGCAATCCTTATACGGCCAGTTACAAAAAATGGGAGTGAAGTTCTGGCTGAATACAACGGTCACCGGTTTTGAAAAAGTGAATGGAAAAATAAGCACAGTTATTACTGACAGGGCAGATATACCCTGTGGAGAATTGGTTATCGCCAATGGCTCCTGGCTGGGGGAGATTTCAAAATTGTTAGGTATTAAAATACTGATGCAGCCCGGAAAGGGATACAGTATGGAATACAATGGTCTTGCTAAAAACCTGCAATATCCATCAATACTGGTAGATGACCGGACAGCGACCACACCGATTGATCAGTGGTTAAGAATTGGCGGTACCATGGAGCTGAGCGGACACAGCGATAACATATTACCCAAAAGGGTACAGTCAATTCATGAAGCGTTTAAAAAATATTATCCTGCTATGAACCTGTCCCAACCCGACATGAATAAAGTTTGGTATGGCTACCGGCCGGTGAGCCCGGATGGGATGCCCTATATCGGCAGGTACCGGGATTTCAGTAATCTTATCTATGCCGGCGGTCATGCGATGCTGGGTGTAAGTGCGGCTGCCGGTACAGGTTTGCTGGTCAAAGAGATCATCAGCGGGGAAAAAGCAAGTATTGCTTTACAAGCCTTCGACCCTGCAAGGTTTTCTTAAAATTGGTTCGCTGGTCTGCTTCATCCGTTTTGTCTTTGTTTACTCTCGGTGAGACTCCTTAATTTTATGACTTATTATGGATTGTACAGCTACCCGTTTACCTTACCGCCAGGCCAATGCTTTTTCCGGGATCGTTTTAGATTACCTGGATCATGCCAATTCCCTGAAACCTTTTTACTGTAATACGGCAACGCTGGCCGGTATTCAGCAAAACATCGAAGCAAGAAAACAATTCAGCGGCAACCGGCAACTACTGGTGCAGGAATTAACAAAGCAATATGCTGCGGTTGATGCAGGGGAAAAAGTAAAGGACAACATTGCATCGCTTTTATCAGCCAATACATTCACGGTAACCACGGCGCACCAGAATAATATCTTTACCGGGCCTTTATATTTTATCTACAAGATCATTCATGCGATCAAACTGGCAGAGCAGCTGAAAGCTGCAATGCCGGCAAATCATTTTGTGCCTGTTTATTATATCGGTTCGGAAGATGCCGACCTGGATGAACTGAATCATATCTGGCTGGAAGGAGAGAAGCTGGTTTGGGAGACTAAACAAACCGGTGCGGTGGGAAGAATGAAGATTGATAAGGCGTTACTGAAATTAATAACAGCCATTGAAGGACAACTGGCTGTATTGCCCCATGGTAATGAAATCGTATCGCTGGTAAAAGAATGTTATAAAGAAGGATCGACCATACAGGATGCCACCTTCAGGTTTGTGCATGCTTTGTTCAGCGAATACGGATTGATTATCCTGTTGCCGGATAATGCGGCATTAAAAAAACAAATGACCGCTGTGTTTGAAGATGACCTGCTGAATCAAACTGCATCGGGTATTGTAGAGAAAACTGCAGCGGAATTGTCCAAAGCCGGGTATAAAGTACAGGCTAACCCGAGAGAGATCAACTTGTTTTATTTGAAAGATGATAAAAGAGAGAGGATTGAGGTGAGAGGTGTGAAGTACGAAGTGCTGAACACAGGAATTTCCTTTAGTAAGGAAGTGTTGCTGGAAGAAATCCATGAGCATCCTGAACGGTTCAGTCCGAATGTGATACTGCGGGGATTGTACCAGGAAACAATATTACCCAATATTGCTTTTATCGGCGGTGGCGGGGAAACAGCCTACTGGCTGCAACTGAAAGACCTGTTTAATTATTATAAAGTTCCGTTCCCGGTATTGGTACTACGCAATTCTTTTTTAGTGGTGGAAAAGAAATGGCAGCAAAAGATCAGTAAGACCGGTTTTACCACAGAGGATTTCTTTTTGCCCGAAACGGAATTACTGAACAGGCTGGTGGCACGGGACAGTGATAAGAAATTAAAGTTGAACGGTACTTTAACAGCCACTGAAGAATTATATAACAGCATCAAACAACAGGCGGCAGCCATTGATAGTACCCTGGGCAAACATGTGGACGCATTGAAGGCTACAACCCTTTATCGTTTACAGGAACTGGAAAAGAAAATGCTGCGGGCCGAGAAAAGAAAATTCACTGACCAGCAACGCCAGCTCCATACGATCAAAGAAAAACTATTCCCGAAAAATGGACTGCAGGAAAGGATCGACAACTTTATGCCCTACTATGCCAAATGGGGGAAAGATTTCATTCAGCAGTTATATACTCACTCATTAAGTTTGGAACAGGAGTTTGTGATAATACAGGAAGTAGGAGGTCAGAGATCAGAAGTCTGATATCCGGCTTCCGGCCTCTGAGTTCTTTTCATTTCTTCGAAATATCCAGCCTGAATAAAGTACTGCTGCCATCATCATTATCGGCCACCAGTGCCAGTTCAATAAAATGTTTGGTCTCCCGGATCACACAGGCCGATTCGATCTTCTGGTTCCTGAATTGCGGATCAGCATTTTCCAGGTTAATGATCCGGTTTGGATTCATACCCGTCCATCTTTTCTTGGAACTGAAATTATCCACGATCCATAAATAACTTTTGCCAATGGTTCCGTCATCGTAAGCATTCTTCGTGTCTTCGGTGGAAACAGTAAGGATCAGCTTATCTGTTTTCTTTGCATAAGCAATACCTGATACAGCCCGGAAATGGCTGCTGTCTTCGTTGCCGCCAATATGGAGCAGTGCGATAGGTGCCATCGCCTGTTCTTCCCAGAAATTTGCTGACGTAAGTATCAACTGGTTTTTCGGAAAACCTTTATGCCCCCGGTTGGAGAGAACCATCGCACCGGGAATGCTGCAGGCGCCTTCAATATTCAGTTCGGGTAAACCGGATGCTTTCAGGCGTTCATAAAACAGAGAAAGATCAATTGTTGTATGTTCTTTGCTGACAGGATCAATTAATTCTGCTGTATTCCGGTAAGGAGCTAAGGAACCGGAGCCAATCGCCAGCAGGCAGGGCTTCTTGTTTTTATCAACAATAGTGACAGCTTCCAGGTCGGGCTTTACCGGTTTGGGTATTCTTTTGATGGCTGTATCATACAAAGGGATCGTGCCGAACTCCTGCAATAAACTGTCAAGAATAAGTACAGAAGGGGCATCATCACCCACGATATAAAAATGGTTGTTGTGAAATTCAATGGCAGAGGCGGAGGGATAGTCGGGAAAACGTACTTTCCCTTCCATGAAGTAGCTATTGTTGTGGCAAGACATAAAGCTACTTAAAATAAGACAGGCTATGGTCAGCTTATAGTTCATGCAGAAAGACGTATTTAATAGACCGTATTAGCTGATAGTTTGTATCTTTTGTACAGGACGAACCCAATACCTGCAACCAAGCCAACAATCCCACCAATATAGCTGAAGTTATGTATGCTGCCTACTGTGATAAACCCTTTCAAATCATTTAAATCACCAGGCAGCCACCAGTCAACTCCTTTTTGGGTAAGGTAGTATCTTCCATAAATGAACCCAATAAATGAAAAGCAGATTGCACTAAGAAAAATAATCTGAAGGCTTTTGATTACAACACCTTTCATTATTTTACTATCCTTCAGTAATAAGCTGGCAAAGCCAAGCGCTATCCCAATAAACATCCCAACCCACCAGGTAGCAAGAAATCCAATTGCAGCCACGGTTAATCTTTCTGAGCCAAAATTCTCAGGAGAAAAATTAAACTGGCGATATTTAAATTTTGTGAAATATTCAGGACAGATTGAGAATGTTATCTGGTCATGTATGATCCCAAAGATGCCCGCCAAAATGATGGAGAAAAAGATTGTTTGAGTGAGTATGCCATACTTTCTCATAAGTTATTTTAATCAAACTTATTCTCCCATCCATCCTTCTTCAGCTTCTCCACTTTCTCGATTACTTCATTATTCAGCGAATTTTTATAAGCAGTCACTTTTTGTGATACGGCTTCATCCGCAGAGCCAATGATCTCGGCTGCTAAGATGCCGGCATTTTTGGCTGCGTTGAGGGCTACGGTGGCAACGGGTACGCCATTCGGCATTTGTAAAATGGAAAGAACAGAATCCCAGCCGTCAATCGAGTTGGAAGATTTGATAGGAACACCAACAACAGGTAAAGGAGTGATGGAGGCCACCATACCAGGTAAGTGAGCGGCCCCGCCGGCACCTGCAATAATTACTTTCAATCCTCTCTCTTTGGCTTTTTGTGCATATTCCACCATCCGTAAAGGAGTGCGGTGCGCAGATACTACTGTTACTTCATGGGCAATACCAAACTGTTTCAGGATATCCGAAGCGGCCTGCATTACGCTGAGGTCACTGTCACTGCCCATTATAATACCTACCAGAACAGTTTGTAATTGGCCGTTTGTAGTTTGTGGTTCACTCATCCTTGTTTCTGTTTTTAAATTTCTGTCCCCTTATTTTTGATTTATTCAGGTAGTTGATAAAACCAGTCAGCATTCTTGTCAGTTCATCAGCTAAACTATACAATTCCCTGAAAAGTTCCTCTGAGATATACTTGTTGTCTAAAGAACGGTATAATTGCGATTTTAATTCGCCGGTTTCTCCCTTGGCAATGCTTAAAGAGTTTACAAACTCATTTTTACTTCCTCTTTCAAATCCTTCAGCAATATTATCCATGATTGAACCACAACAGCCCCTTATCTGGTCTTTCAGGCGAAAGTCTGAGGCAACGGGTTCTTTAAATGTGAGCGGATAAATTTGTTGGCTTAAAAGACGGGCCTTTTGCCAGATATTTAAATCTTCAAATTTCTGGATAGTAGCCATAAAATAAGGTTTGCAGCAAAAATAACTACAAACCTCAAACCATAAACTACAAACTATCTTATTTCACCAGGTCGCCTTTCAGCCGCAATAATTCGGTTTCAGCAAGTTTCGTATTGTAGCGGGCAGCGATCAGCCGGTTATACGCATCTTCCAGGCTTTTCTGTGCTTCCCGCAGCTGGATGATCGTTGAAGCCCCGAGCCGGTACACTTCTAACGCGATATAGACATTTTCTTTAGCGAGTAGAATATTCTCTTCCTCCAGTTTCAGCGCTTTTTTCTGTTGCTCGTATTCTTTAAACGCATTTACAACAGCCAGGTTCAATAGTGATTGCTGGTTTCTGAAAACGAGCTGCTGGTATTGTATATCCAGCTTAGCCTGCTGTATCTGTCTTTTATTCGTCAGGTTGTTGAGGATGGGAATGGAAGCCGTGACACCATAATTCAATCCTTTACTCTGGTTGAATAAAGGAGAGAAGGGGTTGATCACCGTCTGGTTATTGGTACGGGTGAAATTATATACCGAGTTGAAAGCAACGGTTGGTAATTTTTCTGCTTTCCGTTCTTTAAGTGTGATGCCTGCAATATCAAGATTCTTTTTGCTGATCAGCAGAGCCGGGTTGCTCGCTTCAATACCATTCTGTATATCACCCAATGCCAGTTGTGTGTTCAGCGGGATAGAATCCGCCACTTCGTAATTCGCCTGTTCCTGTACATTCATCACCTGGTTCAGTTGTTCCCGCAACTGGCTGATCAGTGTTTGCTGTTCCAGTTGGGCAGCTTTCTGTGCATTCAGGTCCACTTTGCTTTGTAACACATCGGGCTTGGTACCCACACCAATATCCAGCCGCCGTTCAGCAAGGTTCACTCTTGTCTGGCTGATAGACATTTGTTCTTCTATCGCTTTCAGCTGTTGTTTCTGCCGCACAATATTATAATAGGTATTGATCACCGTGGCAACAGTATTGATCACCTGGTTTTTGATACCCAGTTCGCCCAGCTTGATGAATTCTGCTGCCTTATCACGGGTGGCAAACATTTTCAATCCGTCAAATAAGGTCCAGTTCAGGTTCAGGGCCGCATTGATATTATTCGACTTGATATTATTCTGTTCCCGCTTGGTCCCGTCTGCCAGTGTTTGCTTCTGGTCGTTATTGTTCCAGGTGGTTCCGATGGTTCCGTTCAGCCGCGGATAAAATACAGCGTTACGGTAAGAATAATCCAGTGCTGCCACCATCGAATCATTTTTTGATAACTGGATATCGTAATTGTTTTTTAGAGCTGTGGCAATAGCTTCTTCCAGTGTCAGCGGGTTTTGTGCAACCGCAACAAGTGAAGAGAGCAGGAAGACAAGGAGAATATTTTTTTTCATCAGGTTGATCATTCTGTAATTAGTTAAGTATGCGTTTCTGCGGATACGGTCTCCGGCACCTGCTGGTGGAGCATTGCATCTATTTCACTTTTCTTTCTTTTCCTGGATAAAAAGGAGTACATAGCCGGGATCACAAACAGGGTTAACACAAGCGAGAACAAGATACCACCCACAATCACGATACCCAGCGGGATACGGCTGGTGGCAGCAGCTCCCAGGGAGAGCGCCAATGGTAAAGCGCCCAAGGCCATCGCCAGGCTGGTCATCAGGATGGGGCGGAGGCGCTGGGTGGCGGCAAAGATCACGGCTTCTCTTTTACTCATTCCTTTTTCCTGGTTCTGGTTAGCAAATTCCACGATCAGGATACCATTCTTCGTTACAAGCCCGATCAGCATAATCATCCCGATTTGTGAGAATATGTTCAAAGTATGACCAAAAGCCCAGAGCGATAATACGGCACCGGCAATTGCCAATGGCACGGTAAACATGATAATCAAAGGGTCTATAAAACTTTCAAACTGGGCTGCCAGGATCAGGAAGATCAATGCTAAGGCCAGTAAGAAGGCGAAGCTGGTATTGCTGGAGCTTTCTGCAAAGTCTCTGGAAGAACCAGAAAGGGAAGTGGCAAATGTTTCGTCTAATAATTTATCCGCGATCTTATCCATTTCTTTAATACCATCCCCAATGGTAAACCCGGGTTGCAGGCTGGCAGAAATTGTAGCCGATTTATACCGGTTGAAGTGATAGATCGTTGGGGGTGTATTGGATTCATTAACCGTAACAAGGTTATCCATGCTGATCATTTCGTTCCGGTTGTTACGGACAAATAAGGTTTTCAGGTCATTGGGATCATCCCGGTCATTACGGGCCACCTGTCCCATCACCTGGTATTGTTTGCCATCTTTTGTAAAATAACCCAGGCGGCGGTTACTATATGCTAATTGTAATGTTTGAGAAATATCGTTCACACTTACGCCAAGCTGTGCGGCTTTCAGGCGGTCAATCTCCACCCTCAATTCCGGCTTATTGAATTTCAGGTCCACATCCGCATTCATCAACACTTTACTTTGTTTAGCTTCTTCCAGGAACTGGGGTAATATTTTAGTCAGCTTATCAAAATTATTATTCTGGATCACAAATGAAACGGGCTGACCACCCCGGCGGTTTACCGAGATGGTTTGTTCTTCAATAGCAAAGGCACGGCCTTCGGAAAACCGGGGTAAATTCCGGTTTACCATCCCCACAATGTCTTTTTGTGATCTTTCTCTTTCAGTAGGTTCTTTTAAAGTTACCCTTACAAAACCCGTGTTGGCGTTTCCTGATCCGGTAAAGCCGGGTGATGTTACACTAAGCACCACTTCTCTTTCCGGCACTGAGTCCATCATGAAATTAGTCAACCGGTCCACGTATTTATCCATCGCATCAAATGAAGTTCCTTCAGGAGCTGATAGCTGTAAACGGAACTGGCTGCGGTCTTCCATAGGGGCTAATTCAGATTGCAGGCCACCACCTATTAAGAAAATAATGGCAAGGCAAACCGCTAAAAGCAGGAGGGCTACCCAGCGGACATGCATAAAACGTTTTAATATCGCCTGGTAACTGTTCTCCATCCAGCGGAAGAACGGCTCTGTTTTTATATAAAACCAGGAGTGCTTATGTTTTTTCCGGGTCAGTTTTACATTCAGTACAGGTGTTAGTGTCAATGATACAAAGGCAGAGATCAGCACGGCACCCGCTACCACAATACCAAATTCACGGAATAAGCGTCCGACAAATCCCTGTAAGAAGATGATGGGGAGAAATACAACTGCGAGGGTTATTGATGTGGCAATAACAGCGAAATAAATTTCTTTGGAACCTTCCACTGCCGCCTGCCATTTATTCATTCCCTTCTCCATCTTTTTATAGATGTTCTCGGTAACCACGATACCGTCATCCACCACCAGGCCTGTTGCTAATACGATGGCCAGCAGGGAAAGTACATTGATGGTAAAACCCATCAGGTACATGATAAAGAAAGCACCGATCAGTGAAACCGGGATATCGATCAGCGGACGGATGGCAATGATCCAGTCGCGGAAGAATAAATAAATGATCATCACCACCAGCAGGAAGGCAATCATTAATGTCTCTTCCACTTCTAAAATAGATTTCTTGATGAACTTGGTCTGGTCGAGGGCAATATCAATCTTCACATCTTCCGGTACATCTTTTTTGATTTGCTCCAGGCGTTTGTAAAATTCATCCGAGATGGAAACATAGTTGGAGCCTGGCTGTGGAATAATCGCTAAGGCGATCATCGGGATACCGCTTCCTTTCAACACCGTTTCTTCATTTTCCGGTCCCAATACCGCTTCACCAATATCTTTTACCCGCACATCGGCCCCATCCGCATTTTTAATGATGATATTATTGAATTCCTCTTCTGTATTCAACCGGCCGAATGTTCTTACGGTTAATTCGGTTGCGTTGCCGGAGATTTTTCCCGAAGGCAATTCCACGTTTTCCCGGAGCAAAGCCGCCTGCACATCATTGGCGGTGATATTAAAAGCCACCAGTTTGGCCGGGTCGATCCATATCCGCATGGCGTACCTTTTTTCGCCCCAGATCTGTATGCCACTCACACCCGGTATAGTCTGCAATCTTTCCACCAGTACATTATTCGCATACTCACTCATCTCCAGCTGGTTTCTTGTATTGCTTTGCACCGTCATTGATAAGATGGGGTCGGAGCTTGCATCCGCTTTTGATACCACCGGTGGAGCATCCAGGTCAGAAGGCAGGGAACGAAGGGCCTGCGATACTTTATCCCTTACATCATTTGCAGCTGCTTCCAGGTCAATACTCAGGTCAAACTCTACGTTGATATTGCTGGAACCATTACTGCTGCTGGACGTAATATTTTTAATACCCGCAATACCATTCACCGCTTTTTCTAATGGTTCGGTGATCTGCGTTTCTATAATATCTGCATTGGCGCCGGGATAAGAAGTCCGCACACTGATATTCGGCGGATCAATCGCCGGATAATCACGGACACCTAAAAATTTAAAA
Source organism: Chitinophagaceae bacterium UBA4411 (assembly GCA_002400415.1). Lineage (GTDB taxonomy): Bacteria > Bacteroidota > Bacteroidia > Chitinophagales > Chitinophagaceae > CADEDV01. Next base: position 209,886 of record DGQP01000001.1, on the reverse strand, counting down.
CCAATAACACCAAACAACACGATAATGATGTTTAGCACAATGGCCAGCACCGGTCTCCGTAAACTTAATTCAGAAATGTTCATGCTTAATATTTTTATAGCCCGGCAACTGTGCTACGGGCATCGCCTTTTGTACTTCCGGTAATACTGTTCAGCTTTTTCAAATTCTAATGACGGGATTCTGCTCTATAACATCAAACTACAAACCACAAACTTATTTTTGTGTATTCACGATCCTGCCAATACCAATTTTTGCATCAGGTCTTACACTTAGTAAACCTGTTACCACCACCGTATCACCTGCTTTTACACCGCTCAGCACCTGCACTCTTGATGAATCCCTTGAACCCGTTGTTACATCCACAAATTTGGCCACACCTCCATTATACAGGATCACTTTTTTCCCTCTTGCCTGTGGTATCACGGCCTGGGTGGGTATCAGTATCGCATTGGGGTTGGGATCAAAACTTAATTGCACTTTCGCAAAGGCACCGGGTAGTAAACCTGCATCTTTATTTTGTACGATAGAACGTACCATCAGGCTGCGGGTGTTTTCTGCCACACTCGATTCGGTGGCAATTACTTTTGCATTATATCTTTTATCAGATCCTTCATAACTGAAAGAAACGATCTGGCCGGTCTTGATCTGCCCTGTATATTTTTCCGGCACGGTGAAATCTAATTTCAGCTGATCGGTCTGGTTTACCACAGCAATCACAGAGGCTGGCGTAACATAAGCACCAGGGCTGATATTCTTCAGACCCAGTTTGCCACTGAAGGGTGCTCTTATTTCTGTTTTGCCAATGCTGGTGCGGATAATATCAATATCTGCTTTCAAATTGTTTACCTGCAATAAACTCAGGTCATAATCCTGCTGGCTGATACCCTGGATCTTCAGCAGTTGCATCTGGCGTTCTTCCGTTTTTTCAGCAATACTTAATTGTATCTGTATTTTTTTGAGCTGGGCCTGCAGGTCGCCATCATATAATTTGGCCAGCAAAGTACCGCGGCTTACATATTTACCTTCTCCCACATTCAGCTGCACAATACGGCCGGAAACTTCAGGGTGCACTTCTGTCATTTCGTTGGCCACAATGGAACCGGGTACTTCAATATTTTCACCAAAAGACTGCGGGTTGACAATATAACCGTCCACTTTCATTGCCATTTGTTTGGGCGGACCTGCGGGGCTGTCTGTTTTCTTTTTGCCGTTACCACCGCATGCTGCCAGGAGCAAAACGGTTAATGCCAGTAGTATTGATCTCATGTTATGTTTCGGATGTGCAATTATTTAAATATATCGGGGCGTAAAGGTAAAGGATAATCACCTGCTGTTGGACGCCAAAACAAAGTACTTCCTGCTCTGGCCCGCAGCACAATTATAAACGGCTTAGCCGGAGGATGGTTGGGCTTAAGCGATTGGTTTTAATGTCCTTTTAATCTTGCTGGACTGGTGGAGGAGGTCCTGCTTTTCGTTGCTGAGGATGGTCACATGCCCCATCTTGCGGCCCGGTTTTGTTTGCTTTTTCCCATACAGGTGCACAAAAGCATTTTCGATTTTCAGCACTTCTTCAAGCCCTTCATACCGGACAGTACCGGTATAACCTTCTTCCCCGATAATATTCACCATAATGGAAGGCATGATGGCATCAGTGTTTCCCAAGGGGTACCCCAGCATCACCCGCCAGAGCATATCAAACTGTGAACTGTAATGGGCTTCAATGGTATGATGGCCGCTGTTATGCACCCGCGGTGCCGTTTCATTCACGAGTACATCACCTTTTTTATCAATGAACATTTCAACGGCAAAGATGCCGGGAGATTTAAAATTCCGCACCACCGCTAAAGCGATGGCTTCCACTTTCCAGAGTGTTTTCGTGTCCATCTCGGCGGGGCAAAGCTGGTAATCCAATAAATTCAGATCAGGATCAAACAACATTTCCACAGGAGGGTAGAGCGCTGTTTCGCCGGCTTCATTTACGGCCACCATTTGTGCGATCTCTTTGTGGATGGGTACCATTTTTTCCAATACAGAAGGGGCATCAAAACCCTTTTCAAGATCGTAGGCATTACGCAATAACTGCACCCCCTTTCCGTCATACCCGCCCTCGCCAATTTTATGAACAGCTGGCAGGAAATGTTCGGCTTCCTTCAGATCTTCCCGGTCACGGGTAATGCGGTATTCGGCCGTGGGTATACTATGATTGTTGTAATATTCTTTCTGCAGTATCTTATTCTTGATCGTTCTTAATACCGCCGGTTTTGGAAATACTTTGATACCCTCCTGTTCTAATTTTTCCAGGGCTTCAATATTCACGTTCTCGATCTCAATGGTCAGGGCCTGCACTTTTTTGCCAAATGCATACACATCATCAAAGTTGCGGATATCCCCTTTGGTGAAATGATGACAAAGATGGGCAGCGGGGCATTCACTGTCATTTTCCAGTACAAATGTTTCCACCGGGTAATTGGCTGCCGCCTGTAGTAACATCCTGCCTAACTGGCCACCGCCGAGTATTCCGATTTTAGACATCGTCGAATTAGTCATGAAGCAAAGATAAGTTTATAGGAAGTAGTTTGCAGTTTGCTGTGAATGTCTCTAAATTTGCCCCATGCGTCCTGATTATGCCCACAAATTATTCAATGACCTTCGCAGCGATTTCAGCCTGCTGATGGTGACACTGGCCATGGACAGCAACTGATCATGAACAATGCTGCGGATAACCGGCAGCAGTTTTCGGAATTTTATACTCACCAACTAAATTTCAGGATCATGTCAGTAACAACAAGTACAAACCCCGCTGCAATAACAACAACTGATTTTCTTCCGCTGGAAGGAACCGATTATGTGGAATTTTATGTAGGCAATGCCAAACAGGCTGCCCATTATTATATGAGTGCTTTTGGTTTCCAGGCATTAGCGTATGCCGGGCCGGAAACAGGATGGAAAGACAGGGCCAGCTATGCCGTGCGCCAGCACAAACTGACTTTTGTATTGACTACGCCACTGAGAAGCAATAGTCCCATTGCCGATCATATCCATAAACACGGGGATGGCGTAAAATCACTTTCACTCCGGGTGCCTGATGCCACGAAAGCATGGGAAGAAACCACCCGACGGGGTGCAAAAAGCTATATGGAACCACAGCGGTTGAAAGATGAATACGGCGAGGTGGTTATGAGTGGTATTCATACCTATGGCGATACCGTACATTTATTTATTGAGAGAAAGAATTACCAGGGCGCTTTTATGCCCGGCTACCGGCCCTGGAATAACCCGCATTTTCAAACCGCTGATACCGGTTTGTTATACGTGGATCATTGTGTGGGCAATGTGGGCTGGAACCAGATGAACCCCTGGGTGAAATTCTATGAGGATGTGATGGGATTCAAAAATATCCTCACATTCGATGATGAAGATATCTCCACTGAATACTCGGCGCTGATGAGCAAAGTGATGAGCAGCGGTAACGGCTTTGTAAAATTCCCGATCAATGAACCGGCAGAAGGAAAGAAAAAATCGCAGGTGGAAGAATACCTGGAATTCTATAATGGGGAAGGGGTGCAGCATGTGGCGCTGGCAACTAATGATATTGTGAAAACAGTAAAAGACCTGATGAGCCGCGGGGTTGAATTCCTGAAAGTACCCACTACTTATTATGACGATCTGTTCGACCGCGTGGGGCATATTGATGAAGACCTGGCTCCGTTGAGAGAACTGGGTATCCTGGTGGACCGTGATAATGAAGGCTACCTTTTACAGTTATTTTCCAAACCGGTGGAGGACAGGCCGACACTTTTCTTCGAGATCATACAACGAAAGGGCGCCAAAAGTTTTGGCAAAGGAAATTTCAAAGCCCTGTTTGAAGCCATCGAAAGAGAGCAGGATGCCAGGGGTAATTTATGAGAAATTACGGGTAAGAAGCACGAATGAAGGCGGTGGTTGTTCGTTTGTGCTTCTTAATTTGCACGGGGGACTGAATTTCAGGTTATCTTTACATAACATTACCAATTTTCCGGAAATAAATCCGTTCCGGTATCGTTAAGGTAAACGTTAGTTAATGCGCATGAAAAGCCTGTATCTGTCTATACTGTTCTCTGCATGTTTATATTCTGCCCGGGCACAGCCATCTTCAAGAGGTGGTAATTCTTACGAATCCTTTATTGATTACCAGAAAGCTTTTACAAGGCCGGGTGAAGCGCTGAAAAGAAAAGAAGATACGCTGAAGAAGCAATTTGAAGCGAAGAAATTGGAATGGCCCGCCAGGTATATCTATATCCGTTCTTTCAAATACGACAGCCAGCTTGAAGTTTGGGTAAAGAATGATATGAAGGATAAATTCCAGTTGTTTAAAACGTATAAGGTCTGTGCTTTGGCGGGTACATTAGGGCCGAAAAGATTAGAAGGTGATTACCAGGTGCCGGAGGGCTTTTATTATATCAACGAATTCAACCCCAACAGTTCCTATTATCTTTCACTGGGTTTGAATTACCCGAATGCTTCTGATAAAATATTAAGTGATTCCCTGCGTCCCGGCAGCGCTATTTATATTCATGGCAGTTGTGTAACCGTAGGTTGTATTCCTATCACAGATCAGCAGATTGATGAGTTGTATATACTGGCCGCCCATGCAAAGGACAAAGGGCAGGATTTTATCCCGGTACATATTTTCCCGATCCGCTATAATGTTTCTAAAAGTGTGAACTACCTTGCCAGCCTGACTAAAGATGATCCTTCGCTTAAAAAATTTACAGACCGTCTCGAACAGGCTTTTGATTACTTCGATAAATTCCACCAGTTGCCGGTGATCATGGTAAATGAAAAAGGGGAATATCTTGTTAACGGGGCTGTACCCAAAAGAACGGCACCGGATGCAAAGGAAGAGAAGATCAAAAAGGCGGTGATGGAACATCGTGTGAGAACGGTAAGTAACCTGCCTTCTTCCGTTCATCAATGGCCGCAATATCCCGGCGGTGGAGAAGCCTTCGCCAGGTACCTGGACCAGTTGGGTAAGGATATGGTGGCTTATTTGCCCACCGGCATCCGTAAGGCTTTTGTCCAGGTCGAATTCGTGGTGGATAAAGACGGTGTTCCGGTAAATATCAAAGTACTCAAAGGGATCAGTGATGAAGATTTTGCCGATGAACTGATTAAGCGCCTGGAAGATATGGGCACCTGGCAACCCGCCCTGCTCAATGATAAACCTGTTGCCAAGAAAATGATCCAGACCGTTACGGTAGAAGAGAAATAATTTTATCGCAGCAGCAATTGTATTGTTTCCGGCGTTTGTTGCCTTAACAAAATCGTTTTGCCTTCCGTCAGTTTTTCAAACACCTCTTTTGTATAATGACGGACGGTCAATAAGGATAATCCTTTCATTACTTCCACATCGAATATCGCTGACGCTTCAAAAGCCAATTTCTCCACTTTCTCCGCCCAGTCGTCCAGAACACACACAAAACTGATAGCACCATTTTGTGTAAGGTTCGGTTTCAGGTGCAGTTTTTCAAACTGGTTGTACAGTTGCCCTACATGATGTTCGCCCACAAATGAAAAATCTTTGGATATGAGTTTCAGCATCACCTGTTTTTCTTTTAGTACGATTACGGGAGGCAGGTTATGAATGGGTTTGTTATGAATAACTGTTCCGGGAAGGGAGGGGTCTAAAAAGCATTTTACATAAAGGGGAATGCCTTTGTTTTGTAAAGGCTTAATGGTTTTCGGATGAATGACCTGTGCGCCGTAGTAGGCCATCTCAATCACTTCGTTATAATTTAGCTCAGGGATAGGTTGTGCTTCCGGGAATTTTTTGGGGTCTGCATTCATTACACTCTCCACATCTTTCCAGATAGTCTGGCTTTCTGCATCCAGCATATTGGCAAAGACAGCAGCTGTATAATCGCTTCCTTCCCTGCCCAGGGTGGTACTTTCATTTTCATCGGTAGCGCCAATAAACCCTTGTGTCAGTACAACACGGTGCTGTTGCAAAGCAGGAACCACCACATTGCTGACAGCTGTTTGTGTAAAAGCCCAGTCAATATTGGCATCTCGGAAATCATCATCTGTTCTGAAAATATCCCTGACATCTATCCATTGATTACTGATTCCGGCTTCGTTGAGATAAGCACTGACAATAGCGGTTGATAATAACTCGCCGGCGCATACCACCTGGTCGTAATAGTAATCATAATCACGAACCGGTTTGTCGTGCAGCAGCCATTCCACTTCCGTAAAAAAATCACGGAGCCGGGCTTCACAAGCCAGGTAATGTGTAACGAGAAGGTACTTAGCTGTGCTGAGATGCTGTTGTTTTACCTGTTCAAATAATTGCAGGGCCTCTTCTTTTTTGCCGGCATAAAAAGCCTCCGTTACTTTTTCCAGGGCGTTGGTCGTTTTGCCCATGGCAGAAATAACAACAAGCAATTTTTCTGCAGGGTAATGCTGAAGGATAGCCGCCAGGTTCCTGATCCTTTCCACACTGTTGACGGATGCACCTCCGAATTTGAATACTTTCATTACAAAATGCCGGGTTTATAAGAGTGCAAAAATCGGGTATTTGCAGTACTTGTAAACCACTTAACATATCAACTTTTCAACTATGACGCAAAGCCTTACATTTGCTCCAACCTAAACCAAACCTAAACCTGCCTGTATGATCGTTAACCGTAAAGTTTTAACCCTCGATGAATTCACTATCCAGCAGCTCCGGGATTTTCCACACGCCACAGGTGAACTGTCAAGCCTGCTGCGTGACATGGGCCTGGCTGCAAAACGGGTGAATGTGGAAGTGAATAAGGCCGGGTTAGTGGACATTCTCGGAGATGCGGGCACTATTAATGTACAGGGCGAAGAGGTAAAGAAACTGGATATCTATGCCAACAACCAGTTTATGGGTGTGTTGCAGCACGGAATCAGTTGTGCGGGTATCGCCAGTGAAGAGCTGGACGATTTTGTAATCTTTGATGATGAGGTCAGTAAGAAATCAAAATACGTGGTACTCTTTGATCCGCTGGATGGCAGTGCCAATATTGATGTGAATGTTTCAATTGGTACCATTTTCAGTGTTTACCGCCGGGTGTCTCCGTTGGGAACTGCAGCAACGGCTGCCGACTTCTTACAGCCCGGCAACCAGCAGGTGGCGGCGGGGTATATGATTTACGGATCTTCCACCATGATGGTCTATGCTACCCGCAGAGGAGTGAACGGGTTTACATTGGATCCGTCAATCGGGGAATGGACCCTGAGCCACCCGGACATTAAGTGCCCGGAAACAGGAAGGATCTATTCTGTGAATCATGGTAATTTTTTCAAATATTCAGAAGGGGTAAGAAAATATATCACTGCCTGCCAGAAAAAAGATAAGACTGACGGCGGCCCGTACACACAGCGTTATATCGGCAGTATGGTGGCAGATGTGCATCGCAACCTGATCAAAGGGGGCATCTTTACATATCCCGGAACTATTGATAAACCAAAAGGGAAATTGCGTTTATTGTATGAGTGTAACCCATTTGGTTTTATTGTGGAAGTGGCCGGGGGTAAGGCCACTGACGGCAAACAGCGGATATTGGATGTGATACCAACCGAATTACACCAGCGGTCACCCTTTTTTGTAGGAAGTAAATTGATGATGGAAGAACTCGAAGAATGCCTGAAAGAAAATGACTGAGTTAATAGCATATGAAAATAAATACCAGCCTGATTTTAAAAGGCTGAACCTGGAATGGCTGGATAAGTATAATCTTACTGAAAGCCATGACCTGGAGATACTCAATGATCCGGAGGGAACTGTTATTGCAAGGGGTGGATGCATCTTCCTGGCCCGGGAAGATGAAAAGATTATTGGTACTGCCGGCCTCTGGAAGGAGAATGAAAAGGAATATGAACTGGTAAAAATGACCGTAGATCCGGCATACCGGGGAAAGGGTATCAGTAAACAATTGCTGGAGCATTGTCTCTCGGCCGCAAAAGAACTCGGCGCTGAAAAAATCACTTTATATTCTAACAGCCAGTTAAAGACGGCTTTAGGCTTGTACGAAAAATTTGGGTTCCGTCATGTCCCCGTTACCGGTGCACCTTTCCTGACGGCAGATGTGAAAATGGAATTATCTTTAGTACACTAATTAATACGCATGGCGAATACGATCATATCTGTCAGAAACCTTATAAAGAACTATGGTCATTTTAATGCAGTCAAGGGAATTTCCTTTGATGTATATGAAGGAGAGATATTTGGTTTGCTTGGGCCTAATGGCGCCGGCAAGTCAACTACGTTAGAGATTATTGAAACACTGCGGGAAAAAACAAGTGGTGAAGTGATTGTTGACGGGCTGAACCTGGATAAGGATCCCAATGAAATAAAAAAAATCATCGGGGTGCAATTGCAATCAAGCGGTTATTACCCGGGACTGAACCTTGTACAGCTGATAGAATTGTTCTGCGGCTTGTATAACCGGGAAGTAAAACCTATGGAACTGCTTGAGACAGTAAACCTGAAGGATAAGGCAAAAGCCAGGTTCAAAGACCTGAGTGGCGGACAAAAACAGCGGTTCTCAGTTGCCACCACGCTGATCAATGATCCCCGCATCATTTTCCTGGACGAACCGACTACCGGTCTTGATCCGCAGGCGAGGAGAAGTTTGTGGGAACTGGTAAAGAATATCCGGGAACGGGGAACAACAGTAATTATTACCACACACTATATGGATGAGGCGGAGTATTTGTGCGACCGGGTGGCGATCATTGACTCCGGTACTATTGTAGCCTTAGACAGCCCTGACCGCCTGATTGATAATTTGGTGGCCACCGGTTTTGAAAGACCCAAAGAAGTAAAACAGGCGAACCTGGAAGATGTGTTCATTAACCTGACCGGCCACTCATTAAGAGAAGGATAAAAAGTTTCCACATGAGCATTCAAAATAAATTAAAGGAATTTATGTCTGGTAAAATTGACAAGCAAAAAGAAGAAGGCATTGCTTTTCTTCAGTCAAACAAAGCAAAAGAAGGTGTAATTGAACTGCCGGAAGGCCTGCAGTATCTGGTGATCAAAGAAGGAACCGGTCCGCAACCACTAGTGACCGATAGTGTGAAGGCTCATTACAAAGGTTCTTTACTGAATGGAAAAGAATTTGATAATTCGTTTAAAAGAGGGCAGCCCTTTTCAGCCCCGCTGCGTTCCCTGATCAAAGGCTGGCAGATTGCTTTACCCCTGATGAAAGAAGGAAGCCACTGGCGGCTGTGGATACCCTCGGAACTGGCTTATGGCGACAGAGGTGCCGGCAGCGATATCCCCGGTGGAGCCACATTGATCTTTGAAGTGGAACTGATCAGTATCATTAAATAAAAAGCTATGGCAACAATGACTGTTGATCTTCGCTATCCCATTGGCGAATATGAACCGAAGCCTTTTTCCATCGAACAGAAGATAGAATGGCTGGCGGATATTAAATTCCTGCCTGTATTATTAGAGAATGCGGTACTCAACCTGGACGAACAGCAATTACAAACTCCTTACCGGGATGGCGGGTGGACCGTTCACCAGTTGGTGCATCATATAGCCGACAGTCATATCAATGCCTACTGCCGTTTCAAACTGGCTCTTACTGAAGAGAACCCGATGATCAAATCTTATGATGAGAAGCTTTGGGCAGAGATGCATGATGTGCAGAAATTACCCATCAATATTTCAATTACCTTATTGCATGCTTTACATGCCCGCTGGCATGAGGCCCTGAAGGATGTGGCTGATAATGACTGGAATAACCGTACGGTCTTCCGTCCTGATTATAAGAAAACATTCCGACTCTGGTATTTACTGGGTATGTATGCCTGGCATGGCAAGCACCATGTAGCACATATTACCAGCCTGCGGGAACGAATGAAATGGTAATCCTTCCAGTTCCCGGTGAATCTTCTCCCTGGCTATTGAACCATGATCTATAAACTATGAACTATTACTATGAAATGGAAAATCCTCTCGTCTGAATATCTCTTTAAAGATCTCTGGTTCACGGTAAGAAAGGATAAATGCGAAACTCCGGCGGGGAAGATCATTGATCCCTATTATGTATATGAATTTCCCACCTGGGTGGCTGCTGTGCCGGTTACGGAAGATGGCCGCATTGTAATGGTTCGCCAGTATCGTCATGCGCTGGGGGAAGTTTGTCTTGAAATTCCCGGTGGTTGTGTGGATGATACGGACAAAAACCCGCAGGAAGCCATTGCCCGTGAATTGCTGGAAGAAACGGGCTATAGTTTTTCTTCCTTTGAATACCTGGGGAAAATATCAGCCAATCCTTCCTCCAATAATAATTTGCTGCACATGTTCCTGGCAAGGGGTGGGAAAAAAGTAGCCGAACAACAACTGGATGCCAATGAAGAGATCGAAGTGGTTTACCTGACCGTTGATGAACTGAAGCAACTACTGAAGGAGAATAAAATAATACAGGCTATGCATGTGAGTTGCATGCTCTATGCGTTGGAGAAGCTTAATGAATTGAAGTATTAACCTCACCAACCAGGAAAACGCTGCCGCAAACAATAATAAGATCCCCTGGTTTTGCTTTCTCTAATGCTGCCTGCAGGGCTTTGTTAACGTCGGGGAAGGATTCTCCTTTTAATTGTAGTCCTGCAGCTTTAGTGGCAAGTTCATTTTCAGGTAATGATCTCGGTATATGTGCTCTTGTAAAATAATAGTGGGCTTCCCTTGGCAATAAAGTCAATACTTTCTCTGCTTCTTTATCTTTTACCATCCCTATTATAATATGCAACTGCTGATGTTCAGTCAGTTCAATCTGCTGGGTTAATTGCTTTATCCCATCAACATTATGTGCCACATCCAGTACAACCAGGGGGTTGCTATGAATGATCTCCCAGCGGCCATGCAGGCCGGTCAGTTTCTTTACTTTTCGTAATGCTGTATGAATGATATCATCCGTAATTTGCCATCCTTTCGCATGAAGTAACTGGCAGGCTTCCAGAACGGCTAAAATGTTTTTCGACTGGTAAATTCCCGGCAGATCAAGCTGATACTCTTTATGATCTGCTGAATGTTCTTTGGCTACTGTAATAACCAGTTGATGGTTTTCCCATTTCCAGTCGGTTACCTGCCTGTTGTGAGAAGCAATATATAACGGTGCATTTTTTGAAAGGGCAGTTTCTTCAAAGATTTTTTTTGTTTCAGGTATCACTTCGCTGATGACCACAGGCACATTCTTTTTGATGATGCCGGCCTTTTCAGCTGCAATTTTTTCCAACGTATCACCGAGCAGGTTCATATGGTCCCAGCCGATATTGGTAATAATGGACAATTCAGGTGTGATAATATTGGTGCTGTCGAGTCTTCCGCCCAGCCCTGTTTCAATAATGGCGATATCCACCTGTTCTTTTACGAAATGATCAAAAGCCATGGCAACCGTGATCTCAAAAAAGCTGGGTTCGATTTCTTCGATCAGTGGCTGAATATGTGCAGTGAAATCAATCACCGCTTGTTCAGCGATCATCTCTCCGTTAACTTTTATCCGCTCCCGGAAATCTTTCAGGTGCGGGGAAGTGTATAGGCCTGTTTTATATCCAGCTGTTTGAAAAATGGCGGCCAGCATATGGCTTACCGAGCCTTTGCCATTGGTGCCTGCAACATGGATGCTTTTAAATTTATGCTGCGGGTTATCCAGGGATTCACACAAACGAATCGTATTCGACAAGTCTGCTTTATAAGCAGCTGCACCGATACGGCTGAACATGGGCAGCCGGGTAAAGAGATAGTCAAGGGTTTGCTGGTAGTTCATATACTGGCTGCAAACTTAGTTATTGATACAGCATATGCAGCGGGATAAAAATAAAAAAGCGGCACAATGGCGCCGCTTCCGGTTTTTTCAATATATCATTTATCCGCCCAGTACAAAGTTGAATTCATAAACCACAGTAGATTCGGCTGCTTCTTTATTGAATTTATTCCTGCGCAACCATTCCCGGATGATATCGATGGCTTGCCCGCTGGTATAGCTGGAACCCCTCACAGCTCTTACAAAGGTTCCGATACCATCTGCTGATACTCTTATTTCTGCAAACACTTTTCCTTTCAGGTTTTCCCCCGCATCCATTGATTTGGGATTGATCACAAAACGGCTGCCGCTTACTCTTTTGGGTCCATTACCTGTACCGCTCCCGGTTCCGTTGCCGCCTCCATTACCACCACCTGTTCCGCCGCCGGTACCACTGCCATTTCCTACGCCGGTTCCGGTACCACTGCCACCAGTCCTGTCATACGTAGTGGCCACACCACCACCTTGCCCCGCACCTGTAGTTGTTTTACCCAATACTGCCTTTGGTTTAGGCGGCGCAGGATTTTCAACGGGCTTTGGAGTTGTTTTAACAGGCGATGTATTGGTGACTACTTTATCAACGGGTTTGGGGCTGACCGGTTTTACAATGGCCGGCGCCTCTTTTTCCGTTTCATCTGTTTCCACATCTCTGGAATCTTCATCCTCACCGGGTGCAGGAGGAGTAGCCGGTGCAATACCAGCGGGGCCTGCTGCTTCAACCGGGTTGCCACCACCTCCGCCGCCACCGGCCAGTATTTCTGGTTCTTCCGGCAGGTTTAGTTCCACTTCCATAGCCGGTTCCTCAATGACCTTTTCAAAAACAGGAACCTTCCATTTCAGCAGGAACATCAGCAGAATCATGAAAGCAGCAAAGCCTGCCGTGATCATATAGGCCCGGGCCGAGTTTTGTTTGGATTCAAGCGATGCAGACATTACGTAACTGTTGTTCATACAAATGTACACTTTGGTAATTAATGACAGGTATTACTGTTTCTTCACAGTTGTTATTAACGATGCAAACCCTGTGCAACTTGCACAGGTGAGGATATATGAAATGTTAAGATTACTGTTAAAGGAACTATTTCCGGTAATTGGCAATGATAAGACCGGTAATAACCAGTGCAAAACTTACGATATGTATCCAGATGATCGTTTCATGTAAGATGAATACCGCTTCGAGGCTGCTGAACACGGGTATAAGATTGCCGAATAAAGCTGTACGGCCGGCGCCGAGTTTACTGATAGCTTTATTCCAGACCAGGAAACAAATAACGGATGCACCGAGACCCAGGTATAGTATGACGGCCATGTTGGTTAAGCTAATAGCAAAACCACCTTCCTGGTTATATTCCTGTATGTAAAAGGGCACTAATACTAAAGTGCCAAGGCTGAAGACCACGAAAAGAAAACTGACCGGGTGAACAGCTGCCGGTTTCTTTTTGACGAGTGTGTTATACACAGAAAAAGAAAAAGCCGCCGCCAGTACCCAGAGATCGCCTTTTGAAAAGGATAAGCTCAGTAAATTTTCCAAATGGCCTTTGCTCAGTAATAACAGGATGCCGGTGATGCAAACAAACATTCCTGCAATCTTATAAACACCGATCTGTTCTTTTAAAAACAGACGGGCAAGGATAACTGAAATAATGGGAGAGGAAGTAGTGCCGATCAGCGCCAGGTTGATGGCTTCGGAATAATGCCCGCCGATATACACAAACGTATTGAACATACTGACACCTGTGGCACCGGTAGCTAAGAAATAAGGCAGGTGTTTTTTGATCGTACTGATTTCTGCCCGCAGGTATTTCCACGCAAAAGGAAGGATGATGATGGAAGCAGTCAGCCAGCGGTAAAACGAAAGTGTAACAGGTGGTATATCCTTAATGATCTTACGGGCTACAATAAAATTGCCCGACCAGATAAATGTGGCCAGTACCGCAAGACCAATCCCGGTTAATGTAGTACGATTCTTCAAAATGCTTGATACGCTCAGTGGTGTGGAAAATCCGTTTCAAACTTGCCTTTGATGCGTTCTATCGGCGGATTAAAATAACCATATTTCAGGTCAGGGAACTCTTCTCTGATCAGTTGCTGTAACTGGCTTACTCCCATACATTCGCCGGTATCGGTTACTCCGATTTTGCCGAGGTACCAGTCAGGATCAATATTGAAATTCCGCCACTGGATCATTTTCAAACCAGTTGTTTTGATCAGTTGGCGCAGTGCTTCATATTCAGCCACACTGTCCGTCATCCCCGGGAATACAAAATAGTTGATAGAGGTCCACCCTCCGAATGCGTTGACCACTTTCAGGCTTTCAACAATATCATCAAAGTCGTAATTGTTTGGCCGGTAATAGGGCATATATATTTCTCTCCGGGCTGAGTTGGTACTCACCCGGATCGAATCCAGTCCTGCTTCGCACAAAGCTTTTACTGCGTCAGGCTTGGAACCATTGGTATTAATATTGATGCTCCCTTTGGAAGTATGTTTTCTTATTTCAATGATCGCATCGCGGATCGTCTCCCACATTAATAAAGGTTCGCCTTCACAACCTTGCCCGAAGCTGATGATCGGGAAAGGGGCCGCCTCTAAGTGTGGTACAGTGAATTCAACGATCTCTTCCGGCGTTGGTTTAAAGGTTAACCGGTCCTGCGTGGATACAATGGGTTCTTCATCGGGTTGCAACGAAATACATCCAACACAATTGGCATTACAGGCAGGTGATGCAGGCACCGGGCATTCCCATCTGCCCAACGCAAAATTTCGGGCGGCCGGGCAGGTATAGGTCAGAGCACAGTTGTTCATGAGATGGGACACTAACCTGTTATGCGGGTAATGCTTCAGTAATTCTTTTGCTCCTGCGGCTACTTTCTTTGCATCATATCCTTCACAATCCTGCCGGATATCGGCTTCAATTCTTGTGGCAGGCACATAAAATTTGTCTTCATACCATCCTGCAGCTGTGTAGCAAAACAAGGGAAGAGTGGGAGCATCCGGAGCGGTTTCATACGCCGCTAAATAAAAACCGGTATGTGCCGGTGGAATAAATGCAGCTACGGCCCAGCCTTTTTCACAAAGCCGCATATCGCCGGTTTCCACATCAATGCCGATGCCGCGTCTTCCCGGCAATTCGTATAATGAACCACCATCCGGCAATTCGATCCATTCTTCTTCAGGAACAGGCAGGGCATCCCAGCCGCTGCGGCCGGCCACATACAAAGAAGTGTCTTCAAAAATATTACCCTTTCCGTCGGAATAAAGGATATATGGTGATTGTGGTAAACTCATTTAGTTAATTGTGCCCTGCAAAAGTCGTTAAAATATTTTTCATCTATATCCCAGTCTGAAGTCAGGATCACATGCTGGAAAAGTTTATTGTTTTTGAAATCAATGGTCAGTAAGCCATCTTTCAGTACAATATTATTTAACTCGGACCACTCAATTTTTTTTGTGGTAAAGCCAGGGTAATGAATATAGTTCTTATTGATTTTTACTAACAATTTTTTGTGGGCTAAGTAATCCAATAAGGCAAGAGCCAGCATCAATAATGAAAGCCACCAAACGGGTGTTTTTGCCCAGGCAATAGCACACCAGATATAAATAGACCGTGCCCAGTTGTCATTCGTGAACTTTTTCATGAATCCCTCTACTGCGGAGAAGAAAAATTGAAATCCTATGCACACCAGTACAAAAGCCGGCCATATCCTTTCTTTACCTGAAACCGCATTGAACAAAATATAAATCATGCCGGCAGCATTGCCCAGCAATACAAAAAATCGTATCAGCCGGTAAGTTTTTACTTTCCCGTTTTTCAGCAACAGTTCAAATTGCGGCATACTCAGCTATTACTTGCGATCAGTAAATTACACAATTTGAACAGCATCCTTGCACCCACATTCGCATTCCAGTCGCTATCGCTTACGCCTACTTCGCAAAGATCAAAGCCGATGATCTTGCGGCCGCTTTCAATCACCTTTCGGAACAGGTACGAGACTTCAGCCGCCTCAAATCCACCGGGAACAGGCGTTCCGGTGTGCGGGCAAAGTTTCCGGTCCAGCCCGTCAATATCAAAACTGATATATACTTTCTCCGGTAATTTACTGACGATCTCTTCGGCAATATGTTTCCAGGTATCCCCTTCAAACTGGCGGTTCTTGATCTCTTTATCGAAATAGGTAACCACCCTGTAGTTGCTGTTCTGGATATATTCCCATTCAGCCGGCGCATAATCTCTTACACCTACCTGCACCAGCTTTTTAAGCTCCGGGATTTCGTTCAGTGCATTGTACATAATGCTGGCATGGGAGTAATTAAACCCTTCGTATGCTTCACGCAGGTCGCAATGTGCATCAATCTGCAGGATCCCGAAATCGCCATGTTTTTCAGCAATTGCTTTAAAATAACCTAATGGTGTGCTGTGGTCACCTCCCAGTATGCCCACCAGTTTTCCCCTGTCCAATAAGGCTTTTGTCTGTTCATATATCCATCCGTTCAGGTAAACGCCACCTTCGTTTACTTCTTTCATGGTTTTGCACATGAACTGGTTGGCTGCCACTTCCTGGCCCTGTGCGATATAATCAATATAAAGCTCTGCTTCTTTACGCAGGTAATCACTTTTCATTAAAATCTTGCGGTCAACGGGTCGCATATAAAAACCTTGTTTCCAGCCGTCAGGTACTTCAGGGTCAAAAAGATCCACCTGCATACTGGCTTTGAACATGGCTTCCGGGGCACGGGCGGTGCCGGATCCATAACTGACCGTTACCTCCCAGGGAACAGGAAGAATGATGAGCCGGGCTTCTTCTTCATTGGAAGGAAGTCCAAAAATATTGTTGTTGGGATTACTGACACTGTTCGGGTCGTACGTACTCAGATCAATCATAACGGGCAATTGGAAAACGGTGCAAGTTAAATGGGAACTGCCGGGTGGCAAAATCATTGTTTATGCCATAAATGCTTGCATTTTGACAGGTAAGGACTGTATTTTCGGGTTATGAACACGGGCGTTGATTCCCCTTTTAATGAACAATTCTGGAATACCCGTTACCTGCAGGGCCAAACCGGCTGGGATATCGGGTATCCGGCGGTGCCCCTGCGGGAATATACCAGGCAGTTAAACAATAAAGAACTGAAAATACTTATTCCGGGCTGCGGAAATGCTTATGAAGCGGCATGTCTGCCTGAAGAAGGGTTTACAGCTATTACCCTGCTTGATATTTCAGAAGAACTGGTTAGCCGGATAAAAGAACGCTTTGCCGGGCGGCCTGTCAGGATCATTCACCAGGATTTTTTTGAACATGAAGGGCAGTATGATCTTATCCTGGAACAAACATTTTTCTGTGCATTAGATCCGTTGTTAAGACCTGCTTATGTACAAAAAATGTACTCCCTGTTAAAGCCGGGAGGCAAACTGGTTGGGGTTTTATTCAATCGTTTTTTTGAAGAAGGACCGCCTTTTGGCGGCAGCAGGCAGGAGTATGAATTACTCTTTTCACCCTTTTTCAGCATAAAAAAAATGGAGCTGTGTTACAACTCCATTCCACCCCGGAGGGATACCGAATTATTTTTTATCCTGCAGAAAAAAGACTGATCAGCGGTGGCTCAGGTGTTTCAGGTAGGAAACGTGTGAGGCAACAGCCATTCTCATTTTAGGATATTCTATATAAGGGATATTGAAATCAGCACAGGCTTTTTTGATGATCTTACTGATGGCAGGATAATGCACATGCGAGATCTTCGGAAACAGGTGATGTTCGATCTGGAAATTCAGACCACCTACCCACCAGGAGATTAATTTGCTTTTGGTGGCAAAATTGGCGGTTGTTTTCAATTGGTGAACAGCCCATTCATCTTCCATTTTACCGGTTTCAGGGTTGACCGCAGGGAAATGGGTGTGTTCAACAGTATGCGCTAACTGAAATACAATGCTCAGAACAAAACCGGCAAATAAGCCAAAGATGAGAAAACCAATCAACCAGGAGGTGAAGCCCAGCAGGTAAATAGGCAAGGCAACGAATAAGAAGGCATGCAGCGCTTTAAACGACCAGAAAGAAATATGGTCCATCGCCGTCATTTTCTTCAATGGCACCGGCCCGATCCTTTTCAGGAAATATTTTTTATAGTCGGTTACAAATACCCACCAGATATAAAGCAGGGAATAAGCGGCCCAGAAATACAGGTGCTGGTAACGGTGGATCTTATAATACTTTTGTGTTTCGCAAAGACGTAATAAAGGTCTGGCTTCAATGTCGTCATCCACACCATCAATGTTGGTATAAGCATGGTGGATCACATTATGCTTTGTCTTCCACATAAAGTTATTCGCCCCGAGAAAATTCACCGATAAGGCCGCCAGGTCATTCACCCATTTATAACGGCTGAAACTGCCGTGAGCGCCATCGTGCATCACATTAAAGCCAATCGCTGCTGTTAAACCACCCAGGATCAGGCATTCCAGAATAGCCACCCAGGTAACAGGTGTAAAGAAAACGAGGTGAATATATACAAACAGGAAACTGATCACTAAGAGGATTGCTTTTAACCAAAGACTGTAGTTGCCGGTTGTTGATTTTCCCACCTGCTCAAAATAATCACTGATTCTTTTTTTCAGTTCAGTATGAAAGGAGTGGGGAACATTAGAAAACTTAGGTATTGTCATTAGAAAAAATTAGGGGTAAAAGTAACTCTAAATACCGAGAATGTGTGTAATGATTGTCACAATTGTGCTTTAAATGGCTTTTTGTTGCAGAAAATCATGTTTCAACCTGAACAAGTGCATCAAGATGGCGGATACCGATCTTTTTTTCACTGATAAATCCTTCGGCATACTTCACGCCAATGCGTTTGCCAAACATTCTGGCTCTTGCAATGACGGAATCTAAAAAATCGGGAGTGGAGATATAGGTTTGAGGGCCATCTGCATCACTATCGGGTGTGTGGAATTGAGTGCTATACGCTTCAATGGATTTCATGCGTTGTTCAAACACATCGCTGATATCAATTAACAGGTCAGGTTCATGGTACCAGTCTTGTATATAATGCAGCACATAAGACGGGCGCCATCTTACCTGTGTATTCCCATTCTCATCTTTTGTTTCAATTTTTGCAAGACCCGACAGGAAACAACAGTCAGCGATCATATTACCGGCACGGCCATGATCGGGATGGCGATCATTTAATACATTGGCAATAACAATATCAGGCTGGTATTTGCGAATAGCACTGATCAGTTTTAGCTGGTGTTCTTCATCATTCCTGAAAAAGCCATCTCTCATTTTCAGGTTTTCCCTTACCTGTACGCCGATGATCATTGCGGCATTCGCCGCTTCCTGGTAGCGGGTTTCAATAGTTCCCCTTGTGCCAAGTTCTCCCTGTGTCAGGTCAAGGATGCCGGCCTTTTTACCTCTTTTTATTTCATTGATCAAAACACCGGAACAACCGAGTTCCACATCATCCGGGTGCACACCGATGGCAAGTATATCTAATTTCATAATTACTTTTAAAACGATTATGACCAGTAAGCGAAAGACCAGTGCAGGGGATAAAGTTATGAAAATTGGAAGGAAGTTTTATGTTGTAAAAGCGCAGGCTTGCTCATTTTCTGTACGGATTATTATACCACACACCGTCTATTTCCACCACGAAGTTTTCAATCTGCCGGTCGGTCTTGTCGCTGAGATCCCAATCCTGTTTCAGGTTGCCGCCCACAAAGAAGGCAATTGTTTGATAGAGCCTTGCATTCACGCCGCCTTTATATTCTTTTAAAATTTCGTAGCAGTTATTGCCCGTTTGCCGGTTAATAAGTTTCATCAGGACTTTTCCCTGGTAAACAGAAAGATTGGATAAGGGGTCGCCGAATTCTTTTTTCAGTTCTTTTTCTCTTGATTTGATGTAGGCCTTTCGTTCTTTTTTAGAAGTAATATTCTTCAGGTTCGCATTAATATCATTGATGGTGGCACCGGCGATCTTTGCATACGGGTAAGTGACGTACACCGCATTTCGCAAACGGGTCCATTCCTTTACATATTTTTCTAATTTTTTCCCGGATAAATTGCCTACCCATACCATGCCCAGTTCTTTATAAGGCATGATTTCATTTTCATAGACGATCGCATCCACGATGATTGTATCGTGAGTACCCCAGTTCCGGGATATTTCATTCATGGAAGGGGTGCGGGGCTGTTGTTCAGGCTGACCAAATGCAAGGGTACCTGCCAGCAGGCTGGCGAGGGTTATGGAGAAATGAAACCGGTATCGTAATAGCGTTTTCACAGCCAGTAAAAATACAAAATGCCTGTGGATATTTTACAGACAGGAAAACGGCCCTAAACGCTGTACAAAGACGATTATATTTCCAGTTTTTCAGCCTTCAGCCGGTTCAGCCGGATACGCCTTATCATGCTGATAAATATACCGGCAGCAGTAATAGCTACCCCCAGCCAGAGTAAAATGATATAAGGGAATTTGTAAGCTTTCAGGGTTACATATTTCATTACCGCATCTGTTTCTTTCACGCCCAGCTCTATGGATTTATCGGGGTTCACTTTCTGTAATTGCAGCACCAGGCTTTCTGCGAGGGTCGTGTCAGGGATGGCCATCAATTCGCCTTTGGCATTGGCCAGCCTGGGCACTTTTGTATAACTGGTGCCATTCTTTGAAAATATTTTTACAGAAGCTTCGTGCAACGATCCTTCTTTACCAAAAAGATCTTCCGGGAGGTCTGTTTTGGCAACAACATCTTCCAGGATCATAAAGCCATTGGAGTAAAAAAGAGAATCACCGGGTTTTAGTGTATTTGTTTTAAATGCAGTGGTGTCTTTCTTTTGTTGCTCCGGGTCGGGCAATGAAGTGATGTAGGTGAATACATCATGATCAAGATAATGTCTTGATGAAGGATTTGCCATCAGCCCGGCATTACCTTTATAATTTACAAATGCATTGGGCTGTAAGATGAAATCTTCTTTCCCGTCTTTGCGCTGGAAATGTATATTGTAATACCATTGCTGTTTTTTGGGATGCATCGAATCACTTTCATAGGTCACCCAATATTTTCCCATATCAGTTTTGATTCCCTTCACGAGTGTCAGGTTTTCCCCGGGGTTTTCTTTGCTGCCTTCTCCCAGCGGCACAAATATGCCACTTGTATTTCTTGATAGTATCTCTTTGTTGGAAGAAGAGATAAGGATTGCAAACAGAACCATTCCAAACCCGAAATGGGCAATAGAACCGCCGGATAATTTCAGGCTGCCTTTTAAGCCCAGCCAGATATAAGAAATATTGGCCACCATGGCATAGATGCTGCAAACCACGGCCAGCCAGATAGCTCCCTGGAACATGGGGCCTTTCCGGGTATAGGTGATATCATACATGGCAAATAATGCCACCGATAAAATAGCTGTGATCACAGTGGGAATGATGATCTTTTTCCAGAAATAAGAAGATGCTGTGTCTTTGTATTTCAGGTATTGCGTTACAGCGGTCAGGATGGCCACAATGACAGCTACATAAATCTGGATATTGTTATAAGCAAATTCAGGATCTTCTGAAGGTGCTTTTTGGATACTGAATAATTTGTTGAATACCGGCAGTGAGGTCTGCCCGATAATAACAATAGCGGATAAAAAGAAAACCAATGAACCGATGAACATCCAGAACTCCCTGGAGGAAGTAGCTTCTTCTTTTTGCACAGTGGGTACCTGTGTTTGTATCTGGTAAATGGTAAACCCAATGCCCGTAAGTAACGCTAATGAACCCAGCCAGGCAATATTAACATAGTTACTCAGCAGTGCCAGTAGGGTTGCAATAGCTAAAACCCCGAGTACTGACCTGGTATTTTTTGCTCCAATGATTCCGGTCAGCCATACAAAGGAATACATGAACAGGAATAATTGTTTATTCATACCCAGGTCAGTAAAGGCGTGAACAGATGTTTCGCCTAATATGCCACTTCGTGTGAGGAAAGTGGAATACAATACGAAAATGAACGCCAGTACCAGGAACAGGTATGTGGACCGGAGCGAATGCCCGCTGTGCTTATAAATAAGTAAAGTATGCAGACCCGAAACCAGTATAAGCCAGGGAACTAATGAAGCATTCTCTACAGGGTCCCAAGCCCAGTAACCGCCGAAGGTGAGGGATTCGTAAGCCCACATGCCGCCCATCATGATACCGACACCCAGCACAGCTGTGGCGAATAAAGTCCAGGGGATGGCTTGTTTTACCCAATCCGCAAAATTCTTGGTCCATAAGCCGGCAACAGCAAAGGCAAAAGGAACAATGGTGGAGGCAAAGCCCAGGAACAATACGGGCGGGTGAATAACCATCCAGTAATTCTGGAGCAATGGGTTCAGATCATTACCATCCCTGATCGATAACATATAATCCTGCCGCAGGGGTTGGGTGATATCGTTGTCAATATGCAGTACTGCAGCTCCGTCCAAAACACCTGAATCTCTCAGTAAAAGAAACGGGTTGGAACCAATATTATGACCGAAAACATAGATGCCGGCAATCATGGTGGCCAGCCATACCTGGGCAAAGCTTACCACGGTCATTACGGGGGCTTCCCATTTCCTGCTTGTTTTTATCAATACCAGGCCCAGTACACAGTGCCAGATGCTCCACAGCAGGAAACTTCCTTCCTGTCCTTCCCAGAAACAGGCCAGCAGGTATTTGAACTCCAGTGACAAGCTGCTATGCTGCCAGGCATATTTGTATTCGAAAAGGTGATTGTAGATAATATAGAAGAGAATGCCAAAAATGGCGAATACAGATATGCACTCGGTAATAAAAGCAAAACGCCCCAGTCTTTTCCAATACCCGGCATCCTGTTCGGGTTTGGTGCGTGTGGCCATGAAATAAGCAAAAGTCGCTACCAGGGAAGCGACCAGCGAAAGAACGATAAAAAAATGTCCAAACCGGCCGGGTAATAGGTTTTCGCCTGTGTAATCCATGCTGCGGGGAGATTATGATCAGTAAGTGTTGTTTCCGTTCGTATTGCCAGTAGCAGCATTATGCTGAATATTCTTTTGCGCTGCTTTCATATCATCTTTATACTTGGAGGGGCATTTTGTTTGAACTCTTTTGCATTCAAATTGGTTGGCCGCCGCATCATAGCGTCCTTCCAGCACCAGCCTTTCGCTGATCTCCAGGTTTTCAATTTTACCTTTCCGGTAGATCACTTTCATTTTTTCACCAGTACTGTCATATGCCATGAAACCTAACAGGTTTGGATCTTTCAGGTCGTCATAATCCAAAGGAATTGATTTGTCCAGCTGAGCTGCCACATGCACAAATTTTCCGGGGTTTGATTTGGCGCCGGCAATCGTTTCGTAAGTGGCGGTAGTATTCAGGAAACTGATTAAAACAGCAATAGCGCCGGCAATCAAAACGAGCAGAATAATATGGATCTTTTTCATAACCTGTTTCTTGGTTTTTTGCAACAGCAAATTTAGGTCAAATTAGATCATGCTATCCTGTTTTGTTTCACCCCGCATCCTGAGTAAGGTCATTTTTTCACCCCTGTTTTAGGTTTCTTCTGTTCTGCTTTCATCAGTTTATAAGCCTGCTGTCCCCATTTGCCCGAGAATTCATCAATAGGATTATACGCAAGGGCCTGCGCAAAGAAATAGGTGGCTTCTGTATATTTCTTTTTTTTGAAGTAAGCATAGCCAATTACCCCCAATGGAATGTGCACGTCCTGGTAGCCAAGATCAAGCGCTGTTTCAGCATCTTTGATTGCTTTATCATAAAGCCCCTGTGTATTACGGAGCAGGGCTCTTTCTGCCCAGGCAGCAGGATGGGCAGAATCTTTTTTCATGGCAACTATAAATTCAAATTCTGCAAAGCCATATGATTTTGCGGTTGCGTAAGCTCTTCCCTTATAGGCCCTTGCCAGGGTGAGAGAAGGGTCAATTGCTAATGCTGAATCTAATGTTTTTATGGCTTCGGTTGTTTGCAGCAGGTTAGCTTCTGCCAGGCCTCTTTGTACATAAGCATCGGCAAAATCCTTTTTCAGGTGAATGGCTGTGCCGGCTTTCAAAGCTGCTTCTTTGTATTTACCGGTTTTATTTAAAAGATAGGCATCGTTGTATAACTCCATAGCTATATCCTCCCAGGAGGCTAATACAGGTCTTTCATTCTTATTTTGCTGCTGGCGGTAATTACTGCTCCAGCCATTATTCCATCCGCTGCGGATTGCGGCTAACCGGTTGCGCAAAGGGGGATGGGTGGAAACGATCGTTGCATCGCCATACAGTTCTGTCATGGCTTTAAATACGGCCTGTGCCTGTTCCAGGGTGGCGCCGAGTTTATACATAATAAAACCCGAAAAAGCATCTGCTTCTAATTCCTTATCGGGGCGGCTGCCGATGCTGTCAAGCGTATGTCCGCAAAGATGATGACCTATCTCATGTGCCATGATACTGATAGAGCCCCAGTAATCATCTGCTGTGGCTGAAGCTGTATCCAGTGTCCGCATAAATTTATCATCATACACGATATACCGGACAGAACCGGTTTTGGCAAGATAATTCACTGCTTTGCAGTTGTCAATCTCCGGGCATTCAACCACTAAAAAATTCCGGGGAAGCCCAACCTCCTGCATAATCCTGTCCACAATGGCCAATGCACGGCTGTCATCTGAAATACCGGTAACAAAAGAATTGTTCTGCAGGCAGATCTCTGCCCGGGTCATTTTGGCTTTTTCACCATAATAACTACAGGACCAGATCCTGGTCTGGGCAGATAAGCTAAACGTGAAAAGCAGGAAGAGCATTCCGGTAAGCAATTTGGTCATACAGCTGTTTTTTTCAAAAGTAGACCATCGGGGTCCATGATGCCATACCCTAACAACGGTATTGGTCATGTTGTATTACAGCAAAAACTTAATGCTATAAGCCTTCAAATATTCTTTACGAACCCGCACAGCCCTTATATTTGTGAAAATCTAACAATCGTATGTTATTTCAACTTACCGAGGAGCAATTGATGATTCAGCAGGCAGCCCGGGATTTTGCCAGGAATGAATGTTTACCCGGCGTTATTGAACGGGACGAGAAACAGCAATTCCCCCGCGAACAAATTACAAAGCTGGCCGACCTGGGCTTTATGGGCATGATGGTAAAACCTGAGTATGGTGGCGCCGGAATGGATACGATCAGCTATGTACTGGCCATGGAAGAAATTTCAAAAATTGATGCCAGTGTGAGTGTATGCATGAGTGTGAACAATAGCCTGGTTTGTTATGGCCTGCAGGAATACGGGAATGAGACTCAAAAACAAAAATATTTAACGCCACTTGCCCGGGGCAGGAAAGACGGTGAGTTATATATCGGCGCTTTCATGTTAAGTGAGCCGGAGGCTGGCAGTGATGCCACTTCGCAACGTACCACTGCAGAAGACAAAGGAGATTATTATTTATTGAACGGTACCAAAAACTGGATCACGAATGGCGGTACGGCTTCTGTTTACCTGGTAATAGCACAAACAGATCCTTCCAAAGGATCAAGGGGGATCAACTGCCTGATCGTTGAAAAAGACTGGCCGGGTGTGACTGTTGCTGCAAAAGAAAATAAACTTGGTATCCGCGGGAGTGATACACATACCGTCATGTTCACCGATGTGAAAGTTCCCAAAGAGAACCGTATTGGAGAAGATGGCTTTGGTTTCAAATTCGCCATGAAAACATTAGCCGGCGGAAGGATTGGCATTGCCTCACAGGCATTGGGTATTGCCGGTGGCGCTTATGAACTGGCGAAAGAATATGCTAAAACAAGAAAAGCTTTTGGCACCGAGATCATGAATCACCAGGCCATTGCTTTCAAACTGGCCGATATGGCTACTAAAATTGAAGCCGCCCGTTTATTATGCCTGAAAGCGGCCTGGGAAAAAGATAATCACCTTGATTATACATTAAGTTCTTCGATGGCCAAAGTATATGCTTCTGAAACGGCCATGTGGACGACTGTGGAAGCTGTACAGATACACGGCGGCTATGGTTTCGTTAAGGAATACCATGTGGAAAGGTTGATGCGGGATGCCAAGATCACCCAGATTTATGAAGGTACCAGCGAGGTACAGCGGATTGTGATCAGCAGGAGTATTTTGAAATAATTCAATATAATTAAAATTTAAAAGTGTGCTGATTTGAAAATGATCAGCACACTTTTATTTTCAGCAACTTTGCGTATGGCAGTGAATAAAGAATTATATAAATCGATCAGGCAGGAACTGGATGCAAAACCGGTTACGCTGGTAGCCGTATCCAAAACAAAGCCGGTTGAAGATATCCTTGAGCTCTACGAACTGGGTCACCGCGACTTTGGCGAAAACTATGTGCAGGAACTGGTGGACAAGCAGACGCAATTGCCTCAGGATATCCGCTGGCATTTTATCGGGCATCTTCAAACAAATAAGGTAAAGTATATTGCCCCCTTTGTTCATCTTATTCATGGCGTGGATAGTTTCAAACTGTTGCAGGAAATTGACAAACAGGGAAAAAAACAAAACCGCGTCATTGATTGCCTGCTGCAGGTATATATCGCTAAAGAAGAAACCAAGTTTGGCCTGGATGAAAATGAATTGTCACTTTTGTTAAATAATCTGCCCCGGTACAACCAGCTGCATGTTCTCAATAACATAAGCGTCTGCGGGTTAATGGGCATGGCCTCGTTCTCAGATAATAGGAATTTGGTAAGGAATGAATTCAGGTCTTTGAAGACGATCTTCGATAAATACGCCGGACCTCCAACTTCAAACCAGCGACTTCAAATTCTCTCTATGGGTATGAGCAGTGACTATAAAATTGCGGTTGAAGAGGGAAGTAATATGGTCAGGATTGGCAGCCTTTTATTTGGCGAAAGGCAAAAACCAGACTGATACCCGGAACAGGGCGGGTTGTTATTCGGTAAATAGTCGTATTTTTTGTGTTCGAATTCACCAACCATGCGAACCATTCTTGCAGTCGTCTTTGCCTGTGTTTCTCTTGTTGTTGCCGGCCAGGAAGAAAAAGATTCGGTGCTGAGCCGCTGCCCGGTGTTTATCACTGATACTGTCAGTGCCAATAATTTTTTCCTGGAACTGCAGCCGGCTACGGTTAAAGTGTACAGGGACCACGGAAAATTAAGGGTGCAGGTGCAGCAGCGGGACCAGTTCTTTACGGTATTCTTCCGTGATAAAAAACTAAAATCAACAAAGTACAAGATTACTTCCGATGCGGATAATAAGGATGAAGTGGAAGCAAAATATTCATTTCGTTCCGGCGGCTCTGCTTCTTTTGTTGCTCTTTCCAGTGGCGTTGTAGAATCTGTTTTTGATGAATCCAAAGATCTTTGGAAGATAAAGATCAATGGTATGCTGACCAATATGGTGGAAAGAGGTGTTACCTATTATAAGGTCAGGGCTGAGTTTTATATCCGCTGATATTAATTGGCCGGGTAGCCGGGAATATTCTTTCCGGGGACAATATTGCGTTCAGTATACAATCTTCCGCCTTTTTCTGTTTCTTTCCGCGGGCAAATACCGGCCTGGTCCGTATGATAAATATAAATGATCACAGCTGCTGCTATTTTGCCATCTGCTGTATAAACAGTGCCGCTGATCCCGATTTTCGGACCGGCATCACTGAAGCCAGGTAAGGTATCCACTTCGTTGAGCTGATCGAAAGGCACAGGGCATTCATAAACAGTTTCACAGGGGCCTCCCACTTTTATATCTGCTTTTTGAGTAGTTGCAGGTTGTGCGCAGGCGGGTATTGTTATGCTGCACGACAAGGTTAGCAGGATAATCGTAAGTCTCATATAAATTGTTTTACTAAAATTGCCCTTGTATTTGATTTTGTACAAAAGGATTATATAAAAGGCGGTCAAACCGTGACGAACAGAAATTTGTCTTTCGTCACGAAAACTCTGCAGATTGTGTAACCGGTCAGGCCACCGGGAATTTGTACATTTAATTTGCATATGCACAACAGAGAATTCTTTTTGAAGTACAAGCTGCATCACCTGTTTAGCTGGATGCTGATCTTCGGGCTTTGGTTTTTTTTCCGCCGCAACGATTACAGTAAAGAAAGTACCGCCTTCCAGGTAACACTCGTCAAAGTGGTTGACCTGGCAATTATGGTATATATCACGAATTACCTCCTGCTGCCCAAACTGTTTTACAAAAAGAAATATGCCGGCTTCATCCTTGTTTTTTCAGGGATGATCATTGCCAGCAGTCTGCTGAAGATGCAGGTGCTCGGGCGAATGTTAAATGCCCCTGCATTGCTCGATTTCAGTTCTGACTGGCGAACACGGATCTATGATAATATGATCCCGCATTTTTTTCTGGTCACAGCGGGTGCCGCTTTCAAACTGATGTTTGATTACACAAAAATGCAGCAGCGGCTGGCTGAAGTAGCCAAAGAAAAAGCGGAAACAGAATTGAATTTCCTGAAATCGCAGATCAACCCTCATTTTCTTTTCAATTCACTCAACGCTGTTTATTTCCTCATAAAAAAAGATAATGCTGAAGCCAGGGAGGCCCTGCATAAATTTTCGGAAATGCTGCGGTACCAGCTGTATGAAATGGGAGGAGACAAAATCCCGGTTGAGAAAGAGATACGTTATCTTCATGATTATGTGGATCTGCAGCACCTGCGAAAAGATGAGAATTATACAGTAAGTTTTCAGTGTGCACCGGAAGTAAACGGTTTTTCAATAGAGCCCTTATTGTTAATACCTTTTGTGGAGAATGCCTTCAAGTATATTTCACATCACCAGGGGCAGCCTAATTATGTAAAGCTGGCTATGAACAGGTCCAATGGCATATTCTCTTTCTGTGTCGAAAATTCCAAAGAAAACATGATCCGGCCGGCTGGGGATAAAGGAGGTATCGGGCTGACTAATGTAAAGAGGAGACTGGAGCTTTTATATCCCGGGAAACACGAATTGACGATAACAGATAGCAATAACAAATTTTCGGTACACCTTAATCTCAGCCTCTCATGATCATTAATTGCATTATCATCGATGATGAGCCACTGGCAAGAAAGGGCCTGAAGGAATATATTGCGGATACAGATTTTTTGCAGCTTACCGGTGAATTTGATAACCCGCTGAAGGCAACGGATGCTATCAGCAGGGGAGAAGCCCGGTTATTATTCCTGGATATTCAGATGCCCAAAATTACCGGGTTGGAATTCTTCAGAACCTTACAATCACCACCACCGGTTATTTTCACTACTGCCTACCCGCAATATGCACTGGATGGTTTTGAAGTGAATGCGCTGGATTACCTGGTCAAACCCATTTCTTTTGACCGCTTCCTGAAAGCGGCTTTAAAAGCGAAAGAATTTTATGAAATAAGAGAAAAGAATTCGGTAATAGCTACTTCACAGGGTGCTGGCTATTTCTTTATCAAGGCAGATAACAAGCTGGTGAAGCTGGATTATGAAGAGGTGTTATTTGCGGAGGCTTTACAGAACTATGTTGTTATTCATACAGCAGGAAAAAAATATATCACCTATCTCACTTTTAAAGCAGTAGAGGATTACCTGCCGGGAGACCGTTTTGTCAAAACCCATAAATCCTATATCGTGGCCGCCTCAAAAATTGACAGTATTGAAGGGAATGATATTATGATCGGGCAGCATCATATACCCATCAGCCGTAACCTGAAAGAAGAAGTAATGGAAAAACTATTGAAGGGGAAATTCCTGAAGCGGTAATCTTAATCGTACTCCGTTGTGTCAACAATGGAGCCATAATTGACCAGTAATTCTTCCCCGGCTGCAATATCTGTTAAGGCTTCAAAATACTCGCCATCGTTTACAGAAATGATATTGGGGCTGGAGGAGTGATTGAGATAATTGACCATATCCATCACTTTAAAGCCATAATCGGGCACATAATAATGTTCCTCATCATAGAGGCAATAGGTTTCCACCAGGTTGCGGGAATGGTCCGGCAGTTTTTCAACATCAGCAATGGGAAGCTTAATCCATTCACCGACGTTCCGGGAAAAAATCGTCCGGCAACCTTTGGGGATGTCACGCATGGCAAAAACACCGATGCCATGAACAGGCGATGGCCGGAGCATGGCATACATCTCCTGCGATAATTCCTGCAGCAGTTCTTCTTTAGTCATAATCAGACGTGAGGAATCAGCTGCCTCTTTGTGAACCTGTATTGGATTGTTTGCTTACAAAGCCGGTTGATTTAGGCTTCTGGATGAATTTGGAACCCTGGTTAGCGCCGGTGGGACCTTTCTTGGTATCTTTCTTTTTTCCTTTCTTATTATTCTGGTTCAGTAATGACATAGGATTATACTTTTTAATCCTCGTAAAGATAAAGGATTCCGGTAAGCCGGAGAAGTGCCTGTATAGGTTTTTTGACCCGCTGGGGATGATGAGAACCATCAATAATTGTAATAACTTTATAAGGACCCAACCAGCAACTTGAAAATTTACCTGACCATAAGTCTTGTTTGTATGACGTTATCCCTTTTCTCCCAGCGGCAGTTGGGAAAAAAGGAAAGAGAAGCATACAATGAAACCGATCCCGCCCGGCTTTCTTTCCGGCTTACAGAGAGTTGCTCCACGCAAACAGAAAAGGTGAAAGCTATATTCTTCTGGATTACGGAAAATATTGCTTACTACAGGCCGGTTGCCCCGGGCTGGAAATTAAAAAACAGGGTTGTTTTTTGGGAAGAGGAGGAAAGGGAGGGTAAAGTGCTGCCATCACTTACAGACCGTGTAGCCACTAAAGTATTAAAGGAGAAAACTGCGGTATGCGAAGGGTATGCCCGGCTTTTCAAATCACTTTGTGAACATGCCGGGATCAGGGCTGAACTTATTACCGGTTATGCCCGCACCGATTTCAATAAAGCACACGCCAATTTCCGGTCAAACCATACCTGGAATGCCGTTTATATTGACAGCAGCTGGTTCCTCCTGGACGTAACCTGGGCCAGCGGCTATATTGCCATGCCTTCAGGTGATTTTGTGAAACAATATGACAGCGGGTATTTTCTTAGTTCACCGGCTAAATTTATTCAACATCATTACCCGGATGATACCCGGTGGACATTACTGGCTGAAATGCCGGTGCCGGGGGAATTTCTTTACATGCCTTTCCGGCAGCGATCCTATAGTAAATATTTTATCCAATCCTATCTTCCTTCAAGGGGTTTGATTGAAGCGGTTACAGGAGATACTATCCACATTGAGCTTCAGCTTGACCTGGCCAAACGGAATATGACCGTCTCGCCCGATTCGTTGTCAGAACTGCTTGTACAACAGGCTGCTCCTTCGTTTGCGAGTGTCAAACCTGCTGCCATCAAAGGAGACAGGGTGACGTATGATTTTCCTGTAACCAACACAGGGATACAGTGGTTATATGTCATGTATAACGAGGATGTAGTACTTCGTTATAAGCTGAACATCCGCAAAACAAAAGATGGTATTGCAGCTAACTGAATACGGTCATCAGGGAGTTTTGATAACCGGGGCACCGATAAAGGAAGCATATTGTTCAATGCTGTGATGATAACCGGCCTCCGCAAACCAGCTGCCGATATCATTAAAGTTGTTTTTCCCTGATAAAGGGATATTGATCACATGACCGTTGCCATTAGTTTGTGTGTAAGAGGAAAAACCATTAACCAGTTCAATCCCTTTGACAGCGATACTGATAAAATCAAAAACAGAACTTAATGGAACGGTGGCATTGTTATATCCCACTTCGATCTTAGTGGCAGCAGGGATGGAATCATATAATTTGCCCAGTGTTTCGATACGGTCTGCCACCGGGAATTTCGGAACAAGATCATTCTTGTTTTCAAAGCGGACAGACAGCGGGAATTTTTTGTCAAAATCCTGTGCAAAATTTTTATTGCCTGCTGCCGGTGCGGCAAAAGTGATTACATTGATATGTTCATTCAATTTACCGGTTGTTTCAAAATGGGTATATAACCAGGAAGCGTACACAGTAGCAAGGTTACCGCCAAGGCTGTGACCGGTAATCAAAACAGGGGTCGTGGTTGTGGTTACACTATCCAGGAACCGTTCAAGATTTTGTCCTGTTTTCAGGTCTTTCATAATTGAAAGATTTGTCCAGCCGTCATAAGAACCTTCCGCTATTTTAGCTCCGCCAACACTATCAGTATAAGGCCATTTTCTCTGCACCGCCACATGCAGGTCCTGGTAGATCCAGTTATTCAGAGCATCCCTGTTAAAATCCATCAATGAGCCCCGGATAGCAATGGCATAGTTGTATCCATCAGTTGCCACAAAGGCATAATTGCCATTGACCGGGGCAGGATTCCAGACGATATTCCAGCCGGGCAGGTACCTGGTGAGCGAATCCTGTGGCTGGCTGCAATAACTGATCTCTGACAGCGTACAGGCTGTAATAGCTGTTGCCGGTGGTTTTGTTCCGGGATGGTCTTTTGTATTGTTATTGCAGGCTGTGATGGATAGAATAGCAAATAAAAAAAGCAGCTGGTACTTCATAATCTTGTTTGAATAAAGATAAAAAAGAGATACCTGTTAAAGCATCCCTTTATAGAAAACAACCGGATAAAAAGAATGATCAGTTTTTAGTTTTGCCGCCGGCACAGGATTGAGCCGTAACCGGTATGCCAGCCAGGCCCGTCTCATCACTTTTCCCTGGATTTGATGTAAACAATTGGCAAACAGAAGGACAATTCATCCCGGGAAGCCCTCAGCCGGTTCATTTAAAACTATTTTTCATACCTGAATAGGGGTGAACGGTAGTTTGGGTGTTATAGTAAAAAGTACTTTTGGGCGCAGCTATAATAGCAGAACAAGGACTCAGGGCCATCAGCATGGAATTGCAGGAGCACACCCTTACGGCACAGCTGGCGAAGAGAGATTCGTCAGCTTTTGAAGAAGTTTTTAAAACTTATTTTAAGAACCTGCACGCCTATGCCTGCACCATACTGAAAGATGAAGCCGATGCAGAAGAAGCGGTTCAGCAGGTATTTTTTAAATTATGGGAAAGAGCAGAACATCTTTCTTTCTCCGGTTCAGTGGCGGCTTATTTATACAGGGCCGTTCACAACCAATGCCTGAACCAGCTGAAGCACCAGAAAGTAAAAGCCAATCACCAGTTACATGTGGCATATAGTATGAAGAATGAATCTGTGAATGTGCCGGTAAAAACGATCAGCAAAGAGCTGGAACAAAAAATCAGGGAAGCACTGAATGAGCTGCCAGAACAATGCCGTACCGTTTTTCAGCTCAGCCGTTTTGAAGAAATGAAATACCGGGAGATCGCTGATCAGCTGGATATTTCCATAAAGACCGTTGAAAACCAGATGGGGAAGGCGCTAAAGCAACTGCGGCTTAAACTGGTTGATTTTTTAACCCTGCTGTTTTTATTTATTCATTTTTAATACTAACACCCTGGAAGAAAAATTTTACCATATTAATGATGACCTGCTGGTAAAGCAACTGCTGGGAGAAACCAATGCAGTTGAACAGCAACTGGTGCAGCAATGGCTGGCTGAGGACCCGGCTAATTATGCATATTACAACCAGTTAAAAAAAATATGGGAAAGCAGTCTGCAACTGGCAGCTGTGTCTGCGGTGGATACGGGTAAGGCCTGGGAAAAATTCCAGGATCGGATCAGCAACAAGGAAGAAAGCAAGATAACTGAACAACGCAGTCATTTCCACCGGATGAAAGTGGCGGCAGCGGTTATAGTATTGGTTAGCCTGGGATGGCTGGGCTATAGCTTATTCAACAGGGATGCACCTGTGAAAGAGCTGCTGGTGCAAACACAACAGCAGGTATTGAATGATACTTTGCCTGACGGGTCGGTGGTGGTACTGAATAAAAATTCTTCCATCAGCTATCCGTCAGCATTCAAAGGAGATAAAAGAAAAGTTAATTTAAAAGGAGAGGCTTTCTTTAGCGTGACCCCTGATAAGAAAAAACCCTTTGTGATTGCTGTGAATGATGTGCAGGTAACAGTCGTGGGTACTTCTTTCAATATTAAAAGTCATGACGGCAAAACAGAAGTGGTGGTGGAAACAGGTATTGTAAGAGTTACTCAAAATGGTAAAACGGTTGAACTGAAGGCCGGGGAAAAAATCGTGACCGGTGCTGCTGATACGGCGATGGCTGAGAAACAGGTTGTAAGCGATCAACTGTATAATTATTACCGCACTAAAGAATTTATATGTGATGGTACCCCGCTCTGGAAATTAGTGGATGTGCTGAATGAAGCTTACGGAACCAATATCGAAATCGGGAGGGCTGAACTCAGGAGCCTGCCGATGAATACCACTTTTGTCAATGAATCATTGGACCAGGTGCTGGAAGTGATCCGGCTGACCTTTAATATTAAGGTAACAAAGACAGGCGATAAAATAATCCTTGAATAATTCAATAAGAGTGATGAGATACGGAACGTTTTTGAGTGGGCTGGTGCTGCTTTTAGTAAGTTTTGAATGCGCGGGACAAAATCTTTTATCAAAAAACATCTCCCTGGAGGTAAACCGGCAGCGGTTAGATAATGTGCTGGAGATACTCAGCAATAAAGGTGATTTCTATTTTTCGTACAATTCGAATATCATAAAGAAAGACAGCCTGGTAACATTAAATGCCCGTAACAAAACGGTGAAAGAAGTATTGAGCCTCCTGTTCAATACGTCCTATGAATTCAGGGAAAGCGGTAACTATATCATTATCCGCCGGGCACCGATACGGATGACGATTGTGACGAATAAGGCGCTGGTGGAAGAAAGAATATATGCCGTAAGCGGTCATGTGTACGATGAACAATCCGGCACAGCGATCAACGAAGCAACTGTTTACGAAAAAAGACAATTGGTATCTGCATTAACTGATCCTGAAGGTTTTTTTAAACTAAAACTGAAAAGCAGTAAGGCAAGTACAGCCACCCTTACTATCAGCAAAGAATTTTATGAAGATACGTCCATTGTTATTCAGCCGCGTCTCAGCCAGGAACTAACGATAACCATGATGCCGTTGGACAGGGAGCAGGACCGGGTTATCATCAGCCCGGAAGATTACCTGCTCACCGATTCGGTACGGGATGAAAAGCCAACCGACACAATTAATACGATTAATAGTATTGTCAAAAACGATTCTATTAAAGTGGAACGTACCGGCATGGGGCGGTTTCTTTTATCAGCCAAACAGAAAGTGCAAAGCCTGAACCTGAAAAAGTTTTTTACCACCCGTCCCTTCCAATTTTCTTTTGTTCCTGGTTTGGGTTCTCATGGCAGGATGGGCGGACAGGTCGTCAATAATTTTTCCCTGAATGCACTGGGAGGTTATACGGCCGGTACCAAAGGTATGGAGATCGGGGGCTTGTTTAATATCAACAAGAATGAAGTAAAGTATTTCCAGGCAGCCGGTCTGTTCAATGCCGTAGGTGGTGAAGTAAAGGGTGTTCAGATAGCAGGGATTAATAACATGGTGCTGGATACAGTGAAAGCTTTCCAGGCAGCAGGTGTTAATAATGTGGTGAGAGGCAATTTCACGGGATTCCAGCTGGCAGGCGTTTATAATCATGTCACCGATAGTGTAAAGGGCGTACAGGTAAGTGGTGTGGGAAATTTTTCCCGGAAAAAGGTAAGTGGCGTACAGATCGCCGGTGTACTTAATTTCAGTAACAAAGAGATTAACGGTGTGCAGATATCCGGTGTATTTAACTATACAAAAAAATTGAAAGGTGTACAGTTTGGTCTCATCAATATTTGTGACACATCAGAAGGCTATAGTATCGGGCTGATCAATATTGTACTGAAAGGATATCATAAACTCAGCCTTTCAACCAATGAAATCATGAATGTGAATGCTGCTTTCAAAACCGGGAATGCTAAATTATACAGCATCCTGATGGCGGGTGTGAATGTGAGTGATTCAGCCAAAGTGTATGGTTTTGGTTATGGCCTCGGCAGCGAGCTTTCATTGAATAAAAGAAAATCACTGACGCTGAATCCTGAACTGAGTTCGCAATACCTTTATCTCGGTTCCTGGGATTATACCAACATCCTTAACAGGTTTCAGCTGAACCTGAATGTAAAACTCAATAAATATGTCTCGCTTTTCGCCGGGCCTTCATTTAATATACACTTATCTGATCAGCCGGCCGGGATAAGCGGCTACCGGTTCCCGGTTCCGCCATCTGGGTATTCAACGTATAAGTTCAGCAATAAAGTGAAAGGCTGGTTTGGCTGGAATGCCGGCATCAACTTCTTCTAAAATTTTGTTAACGGGTAGGGGTGGCAAATACTTCAGTTGTTGTAGTATAAAACCATTAATCAACTACAACAAAGAAGAACATGAAGATTTGTTTTCTTATCGCCTTATCCTTTTTAACGCTGGTCACAAAAGCGCAGTTTACCCGGCAACTCAGGGGTACTGTTACAGACCAGGTCTTACAACAACCGCTGCCGGGAGCAACTGTAACGATCGGTGACCAGTCGGTGATCACTGATGCAAACGGAACGTTCAGGTTTAAAAATCTTCCGGTCGGAACTTACCGGATTACAATCAGTTTCTCCGGCTTTAAAGAAGCAGTACTGGATAATATTGTCATTAATTCCGGCAAGGAAACGGTATTGACAGTTCCGCTGGAAGTATTGGTACGTACGGAAAGCGAAGTGATTCTTAAAGCCAATAGCAAAAAGAACAGGCCACTCAATGATATGAGTGCCGTCAGTGCAAGAGCTTTTACAGTGGAGGAAACACAGAAATACGCAGCGGCGGTAAATGATCCATTACGTATGGCTGCATCTTTTCCCGGTGTAATGGCCAATGATGACGGAAATAATAATATTATTATCCGCGGCAATTCACCCACCGGTTTGTTATGGAAAATGGAAGGGATGGATATTCCCTCTCCCAACCATTTCAGCCAGCCCGGGTTAAGCGGGGGTGGTATCTCTATTCTCAGCTCCCAGTTATTGGCCAATTCAGATTTTGTGACTTCCGCTTTTGCAGCCGAGTATGGGAATGCACTGAGCGGGGTATTTGACCTGAGACTGAGAAAAGGGAATAATGAGAGAAAAGAATTTTCCCTGCAGGCAGGTGTGCTGGGGCTGAATGCTTCTGCAGAAGGACCTTTCTCTAAAAATTATAAAGGGTCCTATTTGGTTAATTACCGGTATTCAACTCTTTCATTGCTGGGAAAGATCGGTGTGCTGCCCAATGATAACATGACCAATTTCCAGGATATTTCCTGCAATATTTTCCTTCCCACCAAAAAGTCAGGGAGCTTTACCATTTTTGGTTTTGGAGGTTTAAGCGACCAGGATTACCAGCCGGAAAAAGATTCTTCCAAATGGGAAAGCCGGGGAGACCGCTATGTTTCAACGTTTATTTCCAATACGGGGATGAGTGGCATTACTCACTCGCTGCTGGTGGGGAGTAAATTAAAGATCAATACGGGTATTGGAATTTCGGCAACCAGGCTCGCCTATAACGAAGATTTTACCGAAGATGATTTTTCATTAACAGAATCACACCGGGAAAAATTTATAACCCAAAACCTTTTATTCAATACCACCGTTAACTATAAGTTCAGCAACCGGCTGAACCTGCGGGCCGGATTCATTAACAAAGAGATCAGGTACACCTTTTACAGGCTGTCAGCAGACCATGACGGGGATCCGCTGGAAGAAAAACTAAACAGCAAGGGCAGTACCGCCACAAGGCAGTTGTTTGCACAATGGCAATATAAACCATCGGATGCAGTAGCGCTGACAGCAGGGCTGCATTACCTGGGACTGGCTCATAATAATACCTCTTCTGTGGAGCCGAGGTTTTCTGCCAGGTGGACTATTAATAGCCGCAGCAGCCTGGCAGCAGGCTATGGATTACACAGCCAGGTGCAGACCCTCACTGTTTATTTTGCGCAAACAACTTCTCCAGCAGGTGAAATAGTTATGCCCAACAGGAACCTGGGGCTGACCCGTTCACATCATTATATACTGTCATACAATTACCGGCTGGCAAAGAATATGCAGCTGAAAGCTGAAGTATATTACCAGCAGCTTTTCGATGTGCCCGTTGCAACCCATGACAGCAGCACCGTTTCCACCCTGAATATTGAATATGATTATATCACCGATGCATTGGTGAATAAAGGAAAGGGAAAGAATTATGGTGTTGAGTTGTCACTGGAAAGATACCTGCAGGATCATTTTTACCTCACACTCAGCAATTCGTTCTACCAGTCAAAATACACGGCGGCAGACGGTAAGGAACGAAACACAAGGTTCAATGGTAATTATATCATCACCCTGATTACCGGGAAGGATTTTGTGAATGAGCGAAAATCAAAAACGATCGGGCTGAACCTGCGGACAATCTGTGCAGGAGGATTGCGCACAACGCCTATTGACCTGGCTGCATCAAGATCGGCGGGCTATACTGTATTTAAAGAAAAAGAAGCCTATAGTTTGCAAAACCCGGCTTATTTCAGGACCGACCTGCGGGTGAGCATCAAATGGAACCGCAGGCAGATGACGAGTACCTTATCACTGGATATACAGAATCTGACCAATCGCCTGAACCTGTTCAACCAGTATTATGATAAAGACAAAGAACAAATTAAAAACCTGTATCAAACCGGTATCATTCCCGTATTGAATTATAAAGTGGAGTTCTGATACAGCAGTTCAATAACAGAACAATTCAGTTCATGACAAAAGACCTTGACTGAAACTCAACCATCAGTGAATTTTGTAACAATCAAATAGCATAAAACCTTATCAATTATCAAAAACAACAAACCATGAAAAAGACAAGTAGTGTATTATTAGCAGCTCTTTCCGCATTGTTCTTTACTTCCTGCGAGAAAGTAGTGGGAGAGGGACCCGTAGTAACCCAAACGAGAGATGTAGCCGGTTTTAAAGCTGTATCTGTCAGTATCAGCGGGAGGGTGAATTATAAGATCGATCCTGTATATAAAGTGGAAGTGCAGGCACAGCAGAATATTCTGGATGTTTTAGAAACAAATAAAGTGGGAGATGAACTGCTTATCAAGATTAAAGATGGTAAGCGGGTCAGGTCGCACGAAGAAATTACTATTACAATCAGTGCACCGTTTGCCGATAGGGTCAACCTGAGTGGTTCCGGTAATTTCTTTATGACCGGTAGTCTGAGTGCCACTACGTGTAACCTTCGCGTCAGCGGGTCAGGCAGTATTAATGCGGATCATATCAGTTTAACGGATAAACTCACCGCTACGGTCAGCGGATCGGGTGATATCAAAATAGCCAGTGGTCTTATCAAAGAACAATCTCTGAGGATCAGCGGGAGCGGGAAGATGGACCTGGCAGGAGTGGTATCAGATAAAGCCGCTGCTGAGATCAGCGGATCGGGTGATATATGGGTGAATCTTCTGCAAAGCCTGGAAGCCCGGATATCAGGGAGTGGTTCTGTTTATTACCGGGGCACACCGGCTATCAGCACGCATATATCAGGTTCGGGCAGGGTACAACCTTTTTGACAAGTAAGTAATGTGGCAGCAGGAAGGGGGCTCAGGCAAGGATAAGGGTTATAGCCACGAAGGCACAAAGACACTAAGGATTGATAAACAGTCATAGCGCCGCTTTGGCCTTCGTGGCTTTGTGGCCAGAAGCTAATCGAATCCTGCTTTTTTAAATTAATTTTCAGAAAATATTGAAAATACGGAAAGCTCGATTATCTTTGAGGAATTAAAGGGATTGTATCACACCAACACGCTGTTATGAACACCCTCACATACATCCTCTACTTATTCATCACCTGGTTTATTACGGTTCAGGTGGGTTTTGTTTTCTACCGGAATGGCCGCTTATATATTCTGCGCTTATTAAAAGGCGATGAAAAGCTGACTGATTTTATCAACAAATCGCTACTGGTGGGGTACTACCTGCTCAACCTGGGCTATGCAGCGTTGATGATCCGTTCCTGGAAAACGATCAGCAGCTTCACAGAAATGCTGGTAAGTATAACCAACATGACTGGCAGGATCATGCTCACACTGGCCATGATCCACTTTATGAATATGGCCGTTATTTTTCTTTTCAGTCAAAAGCAAACTCATTCCTTACACCATAAATAATACGATCATGAACAGCTCACTTAATTTCATCGCTTACCTGATTTATCTCCCGATTGTTATTGTACTGACCTGGTATGTGGCGCACACACTCTTCAGGAACAGCCGTGCGTTTATGCTGGATATCTTTCACGGAAGGTCTGATATTGCTTTATCCACCAACAAACTTTTTGAAACCGGCTTTTATTTACTGAACCTGGGTTTTGCCCTTGTCATCATGGAAATAACATCGGAGATTTTTGACAGCCGCAGTATGCTGGAGATACTGAGTGCCAGGATCGGCGGGTTCAGTATCTATCTTGGCGTTATGCTTTTCTTTAACCTTTATCTTTTCTTCCGGGGGCGCAGAATTTCCAAAGAAAGAGCCAGCCTGGCAGAAGCCTTAAAAAAGATCCCTGGCAACGCTGACGTTAAATAACCGGCAGAGTCGTTTCTTCAGAGTCCGTGGTTTTGAGCCGGTTACAGGTTTCATCCACGGGCTTTTCATTTTCCAGCCGCCCGGCAGGCAATTTTCCGCCTTTTTAACCGTTACTGTAAAGTCCAAATCCTGATAAACCAATATCCGTTCGTATGAACAAACTTTACCACAACGACCAGGCGTATATTGCCGATCAATTTTTATTTGAAGATGATCATATCGCCCAAACAGCCCGTTTGGCCCATTTCAAAATCAATTCTTATAAGCTGTCATTGGTAAATACTGCATTCTCTATGAGCCGGTATGAGCTGAGCAGTATTATTAAAAACACCCTGCTCAATTATAAAGCGCCTTCCTCTATTCTTTACGAAATGGGATTCTTCAGCTCCGAATTCGAAAACTAAGGTATCAGGCTTCCTGGTAAGCCGCCAGCAATTTTTCCCTGACAATTGCTTTTGTTTCAGGATTACAAAACGCATGTTCAATGGCTGCCAGATTGCAGTTCAGGAAATGTTGTTTTGTCCATCGAAAATATTGTTCCATCAGGTCATATTCACGGGTAAGCGTGGTATCAGAGATCGTACGGGCATCCGTATTGATACTCATAGAAACGCCGCTGTTATAAATCTTATCAGCCGTATGTTCTTTGATCGTATCAAAAATATTTGTCTGGACATTACTGGTTGGACAAATTTCTAAGTGAATATTCTTTTCTTTCAGGAAATCAATCAATCTTTTATCCTCGTAACTTCTTACACCGTGCCCGATCCGCAGGGGATGAAAATGATCCAGGGTTTCCCAGACGCTGTCTGCTCCCCGTGCTTCACCGGCATGGGCAGTGCAGGGAATATTATTGGCATGAGCATATTCAAAAGCACTGATATGGTTGCTGACCGGGAAACCAGCTTCATCACCGGCAATATCAAAACCCACCACGACTGTATTTTTAAAAGCTGCTGCCAGTTGCACCGTTTCCATACTTTGTTCTTCTGTGTGATGACGGAGTGTGCAAAGTATCAAACCGGCCATTACACCTGTCTGCTTAATGCCTTCAGCAGCGGCATCATTAACGGTCTGCACTACTTCCGCCGGAGACAATCCTTTGGCAATATGCAGGAGGGGGGCAAAGCGTATCTCGGCGTAAAGGATATGGTCTCTTTTCAATTGTTCAAACATATCCAATGTTACTAACCGCAATTGTTCTTTGGTCTGCATCAGGTCAAATCCCCTGATAGCACGCAGCAGGTAATCTTTCAGGTCGGTGCATTTGGGAGGGGCTACAAAAGACTCCCTGTACTCATCAAAACTGATAGCCGGGTTGATCTGGCTAACCACCTCGTAGCTGAGACTGCAATCCAGGTGCAGGTGCAGCTCTACTTTTGGGAAATTTGCGTAGTTCATATTAAATAAAGAGCTGCAATTTAAGGGCTTCAATGCTTTCATTTTGTACAACAGACAGGATAATTTATTTTGCTCTGATACTTGTGTTTACCGGAAAGAGATACTAACTTTAGTTAACATTAAGCCAACCTCCTCCTGTCCAACTATTCCTCTCTGAAACCGGCTTATATCCATTATCGTACATATTAGTATTACTATAATTACCTGTTCAATCTGCTGTTGTACCGCCGCAGGTAAAGAAACTGTATAAAGCCGAATCCATCCTTTCCGAAATGCCTCTGAATTAATATCTCTGACAAACCAGGTTATTTATTTTATCACTTAAAACCTGAGGTATGAAACCTTTTTATTTAGTAGCGCTGCTTATAGTTACTGCTATAAGTGTGCAGGCGCAGGAAAATCCCTGCCCCACAGTAACAGGTATCAGGAAGACTAATGTTGTAAATAATGGGGATGGTACCTGTACAGGAACGATCAGTATGAACATACTGAACGATGTTTCTAACTCCAATCCCAAAAGTGTTCGGGTAGAAGTATTGGCGGGTTCATCGGCGACTCCCGTTGTTGATCAGTGTTTCCTTGCCTCAACGGTTTTGGGGGGAGCCAGCTATACTACCAATCCATTTACGATTGCCTGTGGTAGTACAATTACCGTACGGGTTACCCGCCATACCGCCAGTAATGGTGTTTGCCAGGGAGGCACTTGCGGGAATACCATCATTATCCAGGAGTCACCGTTGCCGGTTGTCTTTGCTTCTTTTACTGCACGCCGCAGCGGCGCTGTGGTACTATTGAACTGGCAAACTTCCAGTGAGCAAAACAATTCCGGGTTTGCTGTTGAACGGTATACCAACGGCAACTGGCAGG
The DNA here is from genome assembly GCA_002400415.1 of Chitinophagaceae bacterium UBA4411. Lineage (GTDB taxonomy): Bacteria > Bacteroidota > Bacteroidia > Chitinophagales > Chitinophagaceae > CADEDV01. The sequence goes on along the minus strand of DGQP01000001.1, from coordinate 167,292 downwards.
AAATTGGCTATGTCGCTTCGCAGGCACAGGCGGGTAACAGCGATGCCATCCTGAATTACAATTTTACAGACCCCAACACGATCAAAGGGATATCCCAATACCGGGTACGCCAGGTGGACCTGGACGGAAGATCAAAAGCCAGTGATATACGTATCGTAAGGGGAGAAGGGGTGTTGGGCAAAACTGTAGTCTATCCTAACCCGGGCCTGGATGGAAAAGTAAATGTCATCTTCGAAGATGCCGGTACGGCCCGGGATGTGACCGTAGTGGATATGACCGGTAAAGTGGTGAAGCAGTGGAGGGGCGTTACCAGCAACAATCTGCAGGTTGAAAACCTGCCGGCAGGTATATATAGTTTACGGATCATCGCTGTTGAAACCGGGGAGCAGAGCGCAGAAAAATTTGTGATCAACAGGCATTGATGCGCAGGGTTTATGTATCACATACAAAGCAGGTGGTCAACCACCTGCTTTTTTATACCTGCATTTAACGGAAAACGATACTGCGCATAATCTTTTTGGCATTGGCCGTATGAGTGAGGTTGATATCCAAAGTGGTGAATGAAACGGTGTACAGGCGTTTCTTATAAAAACAAAACCATTGTATGATACGGAATTTATGGTCGTCATTTCCTGAATAGCCGGTATAAATAATCTCGCAGGCTTCGGCGTTATTCCATTTAAAATAACGCCGGGTTTCCAGTTTGAATTCCCGGAAATTCTTTTTAAGATTATCCGTTACAGCCGGGAAGATATCCCTGATTTTTGTTTGGGTACCGTAATTCTCATTTTTGGTGACACTGATATTTACGTTCTCTGCAAATGGGTCACCCGGGCCATCGGAAGGAGAAGTGAGCAGGGTTCTTTTCTTTTCATCGGTGGTTTGTGTCCACGCTGCAGGATATTTGACCGTGAAGTAAGCAGAGTCTTTATAGGTCTTCCATCCCTGCGCAGGGAGTAATACCGGGAACAGTAAGGCAATAAAAAGATACAGGTATTTATTCATCTTGATTATTGAAAATGATCGGTTGGTACAAATAACTTAATTATTCCTGTACTTTTTTCGTTTTCTTTTTTCTTCTTCCACAACAAAAGTAACAGGCTGCCTGCGGTAAGCTCTTACTGCTCTTCCGTTCTGCATGGCCGGCACCCAGGCCGGTGATTTCCGGATAATGCGTATCACTTCAGCTTCCATTCCATAACCGTATTTGGTCAGCGCTGTTATCCGCGAGACCGTTCCATTCCTGTCAATAAGAAACTGGATCAGCACATGATATGTTCCGGCGGGTGCGCCGTTTAATACCGGTGTGGCCGCATTCAGGTTTTCTTCGAGATACTTTGCAAATGCCTTGTCTCCTCCGGGAAATGATGCTTCCACTTCCACTTTTTCAAAAATGCGCATACTGTCTGGTGTTTCTATACCCGGCTCAGGTGGTGGTGGCGGGTCGGGAATGGTTTGGCCGTAGCCTGGCGGGGAGACAAGCAGGAACCCTGTTAATGCAGTAAGTAAAAGAGATGCTTTCATAGCCACTAATTTACAGCAAGCTGATAACAAGTGGTAAAATAGTAAGCTGCCTGTCCGGTAATTTGTTTTGACAGCAGGATTTACCGGTGAGCCTGCATCCGAAAAGTCCCTGTTACCAAAGGCAACAGGGACCGGTTTACAATTCTTATTTGTTGTCAGAGCAGGTTATCTTCTTTGAACTGATATTGTTCTTTTATTTTCCGCATCACTTCATCCATGCTGGCGCGGTGGTCTTTGGGGTTCCATTCACCCCGTTCCCATTGATCAAGTTCCTTATCAATATGTTTTTGCTGTAAGGTTGTCATTTTTTCCACCAACTGGTCCGACATTTCTTTTTGTTTCTGGTAGAAATTTTTCTTTTTCTGGTACCCGTTTTCCTTGTCTTTGCGGATATCGTTTTCATCGGACGCCATCTGAATCAATTCTTCTTTGGCCAGTGCAATATCATAAGGACCCACGGGCATCATGAGTTTGGAAAGGACCGGCCCGATCTCAATTAAGATAATGAGAGAGGACAATAATAAGCTGGTCCACCATACACTACTTTCTTCTGTACTGAGATCAGAAAGCGCTTTATTTCTTTCAAGAAACCCCATATTCGCCATTGCTGCGGCCTCATATTCTTTTCGTTTTACTTCCAGCCCGGCTTTGGCGGTATTGATGATGCTGTCCTGCTGCCCGATGGAAGAAGATAAGATGGCTAACTCGGGCCGGTATTGTAATACCGCATTCTGGTAAGCTGCCTGTTTCAGCCGGGTGAGGTTATCAATACCTCTCTGCCCGGAACCGCCCGTGCCATCTGCTTCCTGGATATAACTGGTCTGCAATCGTTGCAGCGTATCTTCAATAGCCAGCTTGCGGTTGGTGAGTCGTAACCGTTCTGTTTCTGCTGCCGCCATCAATGCTTTATTTTCAATTTGCAGTAAACTATCATTACGCTGCACTTTTTTATGCAGGTTCTCCGTCATCTTTACGTTGATCTCTTTTTCAAATATCTTCAGCTCTAAAGGCCGGGCAATAGTAAGACCAATCAGCAGGGCCAGCCCGATTCTGGGTACGGCCATCCAGATCTGTTTGCGTTTGCTGACGCCATACTTACGCATGGTGGAAACGAGGAAGCGGTCGAAGTTGAAAATGATGAGTCCCCAGGTGAGTGCAAAGGCAATGGTCCATACCCAGTTACCAAACACACTGTACACCGCATAGCCGGCGGAGAGGGTTGCGAGTACAAAAGTGGCTAACAGTACGCCACCCAGCCCGGCATACTTCGTATGCTCTGAGGGAAGCGGTTTCAGTAATTGCTGGTGGGCGCCGGCGCACCACCATAAAAAATTAGAAGAAGATCGTTGTTCCGGAGCACCGCCGAAAGAATCATAGGTATACAACTCTTCTTCCCGGTGTGGTTGGGTTTCAGCCATTGCAGGTGATTTACAATAATTAAAATCGGTTAAGTAAAAATGGTTGGAAGGAGGACGCCGGTATAACGGGAAGACAGATTCAAAAGTATGGAGAAACTCGTTAAGGAAATAATAAAAGGTTTTTTGTTCTGATAACAAAAGCAGCTTTTCCCCGTTTTGGAGGAAATCGGCACTTATGCGGTTATTGTCATTTGGTTTTTGCCTGCTTTGCATGGCGATTTTCTCATCTTGTAAAACAGAAAACAAGGCTGAGTTTTATATGATTTTAGAGGAGAGTTTCAGAAATTCCAATAGTACTCTGGATCGTTGCACCTCTTCAACTTTGGAAGATTTGAATAGTAAACAGTCGGAGCCTGTTACTCATTATAGAGCCGGTGTCTGGTATCCCAAAGCAAAAAAAATAATGGAGATAACCGGCGATATGTTTAATTATATTGAGGAATTAAAAAAAACAAATGGTAAAAATGAGGAACCAATGATTAAGATCAATAGAGATGTTTCAAATGGTCTGTTGTTAAGGTTATACAGATACAGGGACAGCATTTTAAATGTTGATACGTTAATAACAATGTGTTTTAAGGATAGGATGTTTTTGTTTGCAACTGTTTTTGATAGCCTGCAAAACCAGGACGCTTCTTTCTACAGCTCATTTTTTGAAGGAAATAATGCTTATAAGGATCGGCTTATACTGAGCAAGTTTCAAAATAATATAAAGCTGCTGGAGAATAAAGTAGTTGTTTTTTGTACCGAACAGATCAGTACTGGTTGCGGCTGGTATGACACCTATTCGGCCATTATTGGACAAAATAAAGCACAATTATTGCCTGGTCAATTCATAGAAATAACAGCCGGCGTTGGAGCCTTTAGTGTGGCAGCAAAACCGGAGATAAGTATAAAAAAATTACCCCAGCAAATTGGCGAAGATGGTGCGGCGCATTATAAAGCAAGAGTTCCTTCTGTTCCCGGTAATTATTCTATCCCTGTTGAGATTTCTTTTACAGATGGTTTCGGAAAGCCGCAAATCGTTTCAAAATCGGTAGAATATAAAGTGGTAATGCCTCCTGAATGATCAGGGATACTCCTTTCAAAAGCCGGCAGCGCTTTGTATTCTGCCCTGCATTCTTTATCACGGATGATTTTAACCGGTTATCATTACCTGTTTAATGCATCCAGCAGCAGCGGGTAAAATTTTTCCGGTTGTTCGTACATAGGGAAATGCCCGCATTGGTCTAACCAATGAACTACTGCACGGGGCGTGAATTTTTGAAATTCAATTGTCAGAAAGGCCAGCGGGTCCTCCCGGCAGGTGATAACTGTAACAGGTATGTTCAGCGTTTTAAGTTGCTCTGTAAGAGAAAAGTTGATACGTTCCAGGTCCTCTGAAAGCAACTGGTTGGTTACCGGGTTCAGTTTACCCTGTTGTATTTTGGCAAATTTCCATGCCTTGTTGGTTGTATCATATGTGTTGAAGGTTGCTTTAAGATCAGCTATTTCTTTTTGCTCTCCGGGTGTCCATTGATCTGTTTGTTTCCGGGATAGCTGATTAAACCGGGTACGCTGTTCCCGGCTCAGTTTTGCCATCCGGTTGTTAAATATTGTAACCTGGTATTGTTTATCCAGTTTCATATAGCCCGGGCCTGTTAATACGAGGGAGGTTACTTTCTCAGGATATTGTACAGCAAAGGCAGAAGCGTACATAGCGCCCCAGGAATGCCCGTAAAATTTTGCTTTTGTGATCTTTAAACTATCCATTATAAACAGAATATCCCTGATATAAGCATCAAGATTGATAGTGGCTTTGCTGAGTTCTTCCGGCATAGATAACCCTGTGCCCCGTTGTTCCGGCAGAATGGCCTGGTATTTTTCGCCGATCCTGATGGCAACATCTTCTTCCTGGTGGCAATCGTTACCGGGGCCGCCGCTCAGTACAAAAACCGGTTCGCCCTTACCATACAAATGAAAGCGGATAAAGCTTCCGTCATAATTGTTTGTTTGTGTACAGGAAGTGAGCTGACCAGCTACTATTGAAATAATGAACAGAACTTTTTTCATAAATAATTATTTATTTTCTTTTTTGCTCAGCAGGGCTAAACCTATCCAGTATTGCATGGCAAAAGGACCGGCGGGTATAACAAACAGCAGCAATATCCCCAGCTTTGCAAAAGAGGCATAGCCGAGCAAAGCAATAGCCATACCTGTACAAAAACCAACAGCGCAAAAAACGGCGATAGTAATACAGGCCCATTTCTTTATAAATCCGCCTTGCACTAATAGCAACGCAAACCACGCAAAGCTGGCGTATTGAAGACAGCGGGCAAGGCCGGATAAACGGAAAACAGGTTCAGGCGTATAATTCACCATAAATGCGGCAGCATCCTTTCCCCCGTTAATCCATTGCTGCATACGGCTGCCCAAAAAGAAATGATGCTGAAATTCCCAGATCATTTCGGCAAACGCAGGAATAAAAAGCAATACAATCCATTTGTGCACCGAAAGCTGTTGCCAGCGGTTATGGATGACCAGGAGAAATGCGGCGCCAAAAAGTAAAGCGTTTAAAAAAAGTAAAGCATACCTGTATTGTTCCCGTTCCGGGTGCTGCAGCATAGCAGGACTAAAGTCCGGCGCTGCGCCCAGTCCCATCACTGAACTCATGGAAATACCTGTTACAAAAAGAAAGGCACCTGCCCACAGTAACGGTTTGGGTAAGCTGCGGTTGGCCAGGTAATATCCTATGGCAGCTGATACCAGCCCGCAGGCCAGGCTGATACCAATAAACAGCCCGATACTGTTGCCATCAAAATAGGGTGAAAATTTTTTCATTATATCGGCGGCCCCGATAAAAGGAAAGGGGAGTAAAAAAATGATAAGGACTGCATTTACAATTTTCTTTAGCATGGTTCATAGTTTGATTTATACTGCCTGCACACTTGCCAGCTTCCCGGTGAAACTAATACGGTACTGCACCATCAAAAAGCCATTCATGGTGAGCCGGGCTTTTTATGCGTGAGTGGCAGGATGCTTTGTGCAGGGGATTGCGGCTGCCGTTCCCTCAAAAAACGGGTCATTCAGCGGCGGAGGTAAATAAATGAGCAGTGATTGTTTATTTTTAATATAAATGCCGGGACTTGTCTTCTTTATTGCCTTGCTGATAAGTTGTGCAGGTAAACTCTTTGCGCAGGACACAATTGTATTCGCCGGGCAACCGCAATGGGAAGGGGGTATGGACATTGCCGGCAAATGCTGGTTTTATGAAGAAACAGCCAGCACGCCTTTGTCATTTGATGAAGTAAAGCGGCAGGTATTTGTTCCGTATGACAGCAACCTGCGCAGGCAGCGCTTTTCGAACCGGCCGTTTATCATTCAATGGCTGCGTGTAAACATCAGTAATGCTTCTGTTACAGATACCCTTCACTTATTCTTCAGCCCCGGTCCCCATGTTTATATCCGTCTTTATGATGCTGAGGGCCTTTTGGCAAAATCGGGTGTTTATGAAACAGCTACCCGGGGTATTGAAAAAGGCAATCTCCCGCTGACCATCAATCCCCGTGCAGGAAAAATATTCTGGATACGAACCGAAGACCGCGGCAATATGATTTTACCCGGTATGGCCTACCTGAATACAGCTTATACTTTAATGCGGTCCGATGCAGAAGGCAGGTACTACGGCAGTTTACTTTTCCTCCTGCTGGCGGTTATTACCGGCGCATTATTCTTCATTACTTTATTTACAGCCTACCAGTTTTATCTGTATAAAGACAGGGTTTTTCTCTGGTATATAGCCTATACGTCCTGTTCGGTGCTTACCGGAGTTTTTTTTATTGACATCCGGTTTACTGCCAATTTGTTTTCCGGCCTTTTTCACGACATCATGTTTTCGGTATTCATTTACCTGATTCCTGTGCTGTATTGCCTGTTCATTGGAGACATGCTCCAACTGCCGCAGCAATTTAAAAAAACATGGAGGATTGTTAAAGCACTTATTGTCCTTTCTGTGCTGCAAATGCTGATACAGTTCAGCACCTACCGCACAGGATCTTTTTTATTCCCTGACCAGTTCGGGTATTTTGTATCGCCGGTTCCGGTGCTGGTATTAAACCTTATCTTACTGCTGCTTACCCCGCTGAGTACAGAAAAAGTAAAATGGTTTTTATTTGCCGGCTTGTTAAGCATGTTGTTGCTGTGGTGCCTGCCCATTACAGGCATACTGAACAAGGCTGCTGAATTTCGCTGGGGTGATGCCTGGAGCAACTTTATAACTTTTCCGCCTTTTTTCATGTTGCTGGGATTGTGTGTGGAAGCCGTTTGTTTTTCATTTGCGCTGGCTTACCGCAGCCGGCTGGTATTGGGTGAACGAAATAAATTACAGCAGTATTATCATGAACAACTGGAGGATGAATTGAAAAAGAGAACTGCGGAACTGGAACAAAAGAATAAACTGGTGGAAGAGCAGACTATCAAACAGGTGCACACCGCTTTTGAACAGAAAATTGCCGAAACGGAAATGACCGCACTCCGGGCACAAATGAACCCGCATTTTATTTTTAACTGTCTTAACTCGATTAAATTATACACCCTTGAAAACGATTCAGAAACTGCTTCCGGCTACCTCACTATGTTCTCACAACTGATACGGCTGGTACTGGAAAATTCACGGTCAGAAAAAATTACGCTGGAAAAAGAACTGGAAACATTGCGGCTGTATATTGAACTGGAAGCAATGCGTTTTAAAGACAAGGTCAGGTACAGTATTCATGTAGCACCCGGCATTGACAGGCAGTATACAGAACTGCCGCCATTGCTTATTCAGCCTTACGTGGAAAATGCCATCTGGCATGGTTTGATGCATAAAAAAGAAGGAGGGACCATTACAGTTGATATCACACAACCTGCTGAACATTTGCTGCAGGTGGTTATAACAGACGATGGGGTGGGCCGGGAACTGGCTGCAGTCTACAAAAGCAAATCGGCCACCCGGCAGAAATCATTTGGATTGAAAATGACATCGGAAAGAATTGATATGATTAACCAGGTGTATGGCATACAGGCAACTGTGCAGGTGGATGATATCAGGGATGAAAGAAACAATGCAGCAGGTACAAAAGTGATCATCAAAATTCCGGTTTAATGATGCAGAAAGCAATTATTATAGATGATGAGGCAGACAGTGTAAAACTGTTATCACTCCAGTTGAAAATGTATTGCCCGCAGGTGCAGGTGGTTGCCGGCTGCACAGATGCCGCGGAAGGCCTGGAGCAAATAAAAATGCTGCAGCCCGATCTTGTTTTCCTGGATATAGAAATGCCGGTGATGAATGGTTTCCAGTTACTGGAAAAGCTGGGAGCGATCAGCTTCAGCCTCGTCTTTGTAACAGCCTACGACCAGTTTGCCGTAAAGGCATTCCGCTTCAGCGCATTGGATTATTTACTAAAGCCTATTGACGGGAAGGACCTGCAGGTGGCCGTTCAGAAAGCGGCACAGCGGCATTGGCCGGTGCAGCAGCAGCTTAGTATGTTAAAAGAGCAGGTGCAGGGAACAGCAAAAAACCAGCCTGCTAAAATAGCCCTGCCCTTTCAAAACGGGGTAAGCTTTGTGGAAACGGCCCATATACTTTATTGCGCATCAGAAAACAACTATACCCGCTTTTATGCAGCGGACGGACAGCAATACCTTGTTGCAAAAACCCTGGGTGATATACAGGAATTATTAGAGGACAGGAGTTTTTTAAGGGTACACCGGCAGTACCTTGTTAACCTTGATCATATAAAAAAATATGTACGTGGTGAAGGTAATTACTTAGTGCTGGCTGATGATACCAGTATTCCTGTTGCCCGCAGCCAAAAAGATAAATTAATGGAACGGTTCGGCTGGTTGTAACCGCTGTTGCCGGTTCCGGCTCATCGTATTATAATAGAATTACGAAAAAGGATACCCGAAAAGCCCGGCTTTTATGAACCGGACTTATGTTTTTTTAATCGCTGCCATTCGCTTTTGAGCATGGCGAACTGGTATTCGCTTCCCCATTGACCTTTAAAGAAAATGTTTTCAATAAAATGTCCTTCCTGGCGGAAGCCGGTGCTTTTCAGCAGTTGAATGGAGGCGATGTTTTCTGCATCCACGGTTTCGGTGACCCGGTGAAAACCGGGAAGCCTGAATAAAAAATCCAGGATAGAAAGAAGCGTTTCTCTGGCGTAGCCTTTTTGTTGTTCGGCAGGTGCAATGGTAATACCGATTTCTGCCAGCCGGGTATCGCTGCCATCCAGTTTGACGGCACAGTCACCGATGAACCGGGCGGTGGTTTTGTTTTCGATACCATACTGCACCCATTCACCGGCTTTGCCAAATGTCTTATCCGCATGTTCTCTGATGAAATCTTCGGCCTGCTGCAATGAAAAAACATCAAAGCCCTGGTATTTGGTTACTTCGGGATTGGAGCGGTAGGCATGAAAAGCAGCCAGGTCTGATAGTCTTAGATTCCTTATTAAAAGGCGATCGGTATGCAGGAGTAATTTGTTCATTGGCCCGGTCATATTTTTACAGGCTGCAAATTAGTGACTAATCGGCTTATCATATTGCGGTGGATGCCGCTGTTGATTACTTATGCAAAATTCTCTGCAATTTTTCATAATCCCCATCCTGCCCAAAGTTATTTGTGTTGGCAATTGTTCCGGTTATGTGGTGTTGCCTGCACTCAAAGCAAATCTTAGCCGTTCCGATAACTTTATTTTGCATTTTGAATAACAGGATATCACGATAAATAGGGATGCAGGCTGTGGTAATATTTTCCTTAACTTTCTTTTCACTGAATATGTTATCAATGGCTTTAAATTCAGATTTAGCAACAGGTTTCTTTGTATATCCTAGTTCTTCCAGCTTGTCGATAAAATATAAATCATTATTGTCTTTAGGGACGTAACCGATTATGACACTTAATTTCAGGGAATCAAGAGCAGGCAGGCGCTGTTGTTCATTTAATACCTGAAGTTTGTATCCGTCAAAATCAATTGCGTAATGGGTAATCTCATCGTAGGTAAAGAATTTTTTGCCCGTCTTTTCCCGGCAACTGGTTAATGCCAGGCTTAGTAGTATAACAAAAAGAATTTGTCTCATTCAATTGTATGAATTTAGCATGCCGTTGCTGGTATCCTGAACTTATCGAAGGGTTCACCAGCAACACGAACTGCCAGATTATTTCGAAATTTTGTAGCCTGCAAATTATTGATTAAACGCTTTACAAAAGTGTGGTTGGTGATACCTCGGCAAGCTCAGTATTCACCGGCCCCGGCGTGCTGGTTATTGGAATACCAGTAAAGGCAACAGGGCCGAAGGCCATATAGTATTGCTGCGGAACTTCCAGCGGCTCCGGCAGGCTCTTGACCCCGGCAACCTCAACTATTTTAGACGATTGCTTAATTATATTAATTGCTGCAAGTTACTACAACATTACCATTTCAAATGATGGTACTGTGTTCATGTTTCAATAACCATTTGTTCATGCTGCTATAAGGGTTTCTTCATATTCAACCGGCAATTTCGCATCTCACCGAAAGGTCACTAATAACTAAAATTACCGGCTTATGTGTTTACCAACATTTTCTTTCCTCAAATCATCTTTGTTTACCGGTATACTGCTGCTGCTTTCTTACATCAGTATAGCGCAAACAACTATTACGGGTAAAGTAATTTCTGCTGAAAACCAGCAACCGGTTTCCGGGGCTACAATTGCCGTGAAAGGAACGAAGATCCAGACCACAACAGATAATACCGGAAGTTTTAAAATTAATGCGGCAGACAATGCCCTGCTGCAGATCAGTAACGTCGGTTTTATCAGCCAGGAAGTAAAAGCGGCTGATGCATCTTCTGTCCTGTTACTGGTGGATACAAAAAAGCTGGATGAGGTAGTTGTGACTGCATTAGGGATCAGGCGGGAAGAAAAATCACTGGGATTTGCTGCGCAAACAGTAAAGGAGAATGCAGTAAAAGATGCAAGAACCAATAACTGGGTCAACAGTCTCTCCGGTAAAGTAGCCGGTCTAAATATACAGGGAACGGGTGCGGGACCCATGGGTTCATCCAGGATCACCCTGCGGGGTGAATCATCACTTAACCTGGATAATAATCAATCTCTGATCGTGGTGGACGGTGTACCTATCAGCAATAAAATAACGGGAACAGGATTTAATTCGCATCTCTCTGCCGACAGCCCGGTTGATTTTGGATCTGATATTTCTGATCTTAACCCGGATGATATTGAAAAGATCACCGTATTAAAAGGGGCCGGTGCAACTGCCTTGTATGGAAGCAGGGCTGCCGGCGGGGCCATTATCATTACTACCAAATCCGGGCAACGAAAAGGTAAAGGAATTGGCATTACATTCAACAGCAATATCAGTATTGACCAGGTTAACCGCTGGCCTGATTACCAGTTTGAATATGGCGAAGGCAGAACCATGGCTTACTATTCTTATGGTGACAGTCCTGATGGAACGAATACAAGTACCGGGGTTGCAGCCGGGAGAGCCTGGGGTCCGAAATTTAATGGGCAGAACTATTACCAGTATGATCCGGCCACACCTGACAACAGAGCGACAGCACGTACACCCTGGGTGGCCCAGAAAGATTATATCTCCGGTTTTTTCAGAACAGGTGTGACCTTTTCCAATAGTATTTCTATTGAGGGCGGATCCGATAAAGGTTCGGCCCGGTTGTCACTCACGCATTTAAAAAATGAGTGGATATTACCGAATACCGGGTTCCGGCGTATCAATGCGGCTTTGTCTTTCAATCAAAAGGTCTCCGATAAGCTGAAGATCAGCGGAAAGGTCAATTACACAAATAAATTTAGTAATAACCTTCCTGCGGCCGGGTACAATAATCAATCCATCATGTATTTCCTGATCATTGGTACCGCCCCAAATATTAAACCGGAATGGTTTAAACCTTATTGGCAGCCGGGATTGCAAAACGTACAACAAAAGAACCCTTTTAATCCCGGTCCTGATAATCCTTATCTCGATTTGTATGAAATGCTGAATAAGATGAATAAGCATGGAGTGATCGGAACACTTTCTGCTAATTACGAGATCAATCCAAACCTTGACCTGCAGGTTCGCTCCGGTGTTGATATGTCTTTTGAATTCAGGTCGCAGCAACGGCCTTTCAGCATGACCAAATATCCGAGAGGGATGTACCGGGAGCAAAATGTTTTTAATTATGAAATCAATACAGACGTATTAGTCACCTATCATAACCAGATCAATGAAGCTTTGAAGTATACCGTGTCTGCCGGCGCCAATGCGATGCGCCAAACTTATGATTTTGCAGGACTCTATGCTGATCAACTGGCACAGCCCGGTATTTACCAGATTTCCAATAGCCTGGACCAGGCCGTTGCCGATCCGCAAAAAAGCAAAAAGGCGATTAATAGTTTATACGGAACCGGGCAACTTTCCTACCAGGAAAAAATATTCCTGGATATTACCGGAAGGAACGACTGGTCCAGTACCTTACCGTTTAAGAATAATTCCTTCTTTTATCCTTCGGTCAGTACCAGTTTTTTGATCAACGAGATATTTACTCTGCCGGCAGTTGTATCCTTTGCGAAATTCAGGTTGTCCTGGGCTCAGGTGGGCAATGACACAAGACCCTACCAGACCGATAAATATTATGACAGGATCTATGGTAACAGTTTTACCAATTCTCCGACATTATTCAATGCTAATTTAAAACCAGAGATCACCTCCAGTTATGAAGCCGGCATTGACCTGCGTTTATTCAAAGGTCGTATCGCCATTGATGCAACTGTATATGATAATAAGAGCCGCAACCAAATTTTGGCTATTCCCCTTGATCCCGTCTCCGGGTATTCTAATGCGCTGGTCAATGCCGGTTTGATCAATAGTAAGGGGGTGGAAATAGCATTGACCGGTAAGCCGTTGGTTACAAAAAATTTTAGCTGGAGCAGCACCCTTACCTGGAGCCGAAACAGGAGTTATGTCAAAGAATTAGCAGACGGTATTACCACTCAGGTTATCTATAGTCATAGTGGAAATGTTACTATTGAAGCAAGGGTAGGGGGGCGTATGGGTGATATGTATGGAAAGGGATTTCAACGTTCACCTGAAGGAGCAATTATTTACTCATCGGTTGGATTGCCTGCGACCCTTGACCCAACTACCAAGAAATGGGGGAATGCGTTTGCCGACTGGAAAGCCGGGCTCATGAATGAATTTACATTTAAAAATTTCCGGATCAGTATTTTACTCGATGGGCAGAAAGGCGGTAGTATGTACTCTCAAACCAACCATAAAAATAATACACTCGGAAAAACAAAGGTCACACTGCCCGGCCGTGATGAAGGTATCGTGGGAGATGGAGTGGTCTGGAATTCACTAACCCAAAAGTATGAACGCAATACGGTAAAAGTTGCTGCGAGCTCCTATTATGATAACTATTACCAGATCAGTAATGCGGAGACCAATATTTTTGATGCTTCCTATCTTAAACTCCGGGAAGCGCGGATCGAATTCAACCTGCCCCAAAGCCTGTTGGCTAAAGCAGGAATCCGTCAGACAAGCATTGCAGTATACGGCAGGGACTTATTTAATATCACCAGCTTCCCCGGCTTTGATCCCGAGGGAGGTAACCTCAATAGCGGAACCCTGACACCTGGTGTCGAATTAACGCAGTTTCCTTCGACCCGGACCATGGGTGTCAATCTTACTTTCAAATTCTAAAGCATTCATTTATGAAAACGCTTATTAAAACAGGTCTTTTGATTGTTATAGTTAGTTTCATTATCAGTGCCTGCACTAAAAAATTTGAGGAACTGAATACTGATCCTAACCGTCCCAAAGAAATTACCCCGGGCGTTATGCTTGGGCAGATGCAATACCGGATCGTTAATAATAGTATCAGTGCTGCCAGAAACTTTACCCATGAATTAATGCAGGTGGATGCTCCCCGTTCCAGTCCCGGAGGCGGCGGGTTACATCGTTATGTCGTTAACCCCGGGGCAGGTGTGTGGAACAGCTTTTACAGTTCCATCACAGATATAGAGGATATCTACAAAATAGCCAGCGGGCTGAAGGAGAATAATTATGAAGCCATCGCCTTAGTCTATAAGTGCTGGGCTTATTCTATACTGACCGACCTGTATGGAGATGTACCGTATTCGCAGGCTACCAAAGCTACTGAAGGTATTGTACAGCCTGCGTTTGATAAACAAAAAGATATTTATGTACAACTATTGAAAGACCTTGATACCGCCAATTCACTCTTCAACACAACCAAAGCGTTAACGTATGGGGGTGACCTGGTTTACAATGCAAATTCTGTATCGGGCTCAACCAGCCCCGGTATCGTTAAATGGAAAAAGTTCTGTAATTCACTCAAGCTGCGTTTGCTGCTGCGGATCTCCAGACGAAGTTCGGAAGTGAATGTCAATGAACAGATCAATGCCATCTTATCCGATCCTGCGAAGTATCCCGTTTTTACCAGTACCTCCGATGATGCCATTTTCAGGTACCCCGGCACCTTCCCCTATTTCAATCCGTATTATAATGCACGACAGTTAGATTGGAGAGACGGGACTTATTTTACCAAGTTCTTTGTTGATAAGATGAATGCTGATAATGATCCGCGCCGGGTTCCCTGGTTCACTACGGTAACAGTTGGTGGTGTTAATGTATACCAGGGTATTGAAAGCGGTTACCCCACCACCACTGAATACCTTGTTGGTAAAAATTCAAGTTATAACGATGGATTAAAAACATCGCCATTGGTTGGTGTCATGATGACCTATGCTGAGCTTGAATTCTTAAAAGCAGAGCTGGCCTTAAAAGGTTTTGTTACGGGTAAAACGCCCAAACAACATTATGAAGCGGGTATCACGGCCTCGATGACCCAATGGGGTGTTAACTTACCGGCGGGGTATTTAACACAAGCGGGTGTAGCTTATGATGCAGCTGCCACGCCTGAACAGCAATTAGAAAAGATCATGCTCCAAAAATATTACGCCTATTTTTTTGTGGATTACCAGGCCTGGTTTGAAAAAAGAAGAACGGGTTACCCCATCCTTCCGAGAGGCAGCGGCATACCGGCGGAAAATAAATTTCCTGTCCGTGTCCCGTATCCTACTTACCTGCAATCCCTGAACCCGGTCAACCTCGCTGCTGCTGTTTCTTCAATGGGAGGAGATAATAGCGATATCAAAGTATGGTGGAATCAATAATGTTTTTAAACAACGAATCATGATAAAACTAATTAAGTATGCTGCAGGTAGCCTGCTGATCCTGCTGCTGGGCAATGCAGTAGACGCACAAGGAGCAAGCGGACATGGAAAAGATAGTATCCGTACCCTGATCGTTTTTTTTGACGGACTCCGACCGGACTATATAACCCCCGAAGCCATGCCGAATGTTTATGCTTTCAGCAAACGTAGTGTATATGGTAAACAACATCACAGTGTTTTTCCAACAGTAACGCGGGTGAACTCTTCGTCTTATTCTTCCGGCAGCTACCCAGGCACCAATGGTATTATGGGTAACACAGTCTATTTTCCACAGGTCGATACAAAGAAAGGATTAAACACCGGGGAAGCGGCTGAACTTCTTAAGATCGCCGAAGCCACTAACGGGCATCTGCTGACCGCTATTTCATTGGGTGAAGTATTGCAGCAGGCCGGTGAAAAGATGATGGTATTCAGTTCTGGTTCTTCCGGCCAGGCTTTATTACAAAACCATACTGTGAGCGGCGGTGCTGTTATCAATACGAGTATGATCTTTCCTGCAAGTTTAAAGCCTGAACTGGAAAAAGAATTAGGACCTATCCCTGCGCATGGAAAACCCAATTCAGCCCAGCATCAATGGGTCACCGATGCGCTGATCAAATACGGGTTGAAATTGGATGGCCCCTTAGTCAGTGCTATCTGGTTTTCTGATCCCGATGGTACTGCCCATAGTGATGGTATTGGTGCAGCCACCAGCATGGCTGCAATTAAATCTGTTGATGAGCAATTTGGCAGGATCATAACTGATTTGGAAAGCAAGGGCCTCACCAATCATTTCAATATCATCATATCCACTGATCATGGCTTTGTAACCCATATTGGAAAGCAAGGGATTACTGATTTTTTAATTAAAGAGGGATTGAAAAAGGATAAAGAAAGTGAAGATGTGGTGGTCGCAGGTGGTGCTATCTATGTTCAACATCATGATGAGGCTGTTATTAAAAAAATAGTTTCCAGGTTACAGGAGCAGGAATGGGTCGGCGGGATCTTTACCAAAGCATTGAAAAAGGGAGATACAAAAGGTTGGGTGGAAGGAACGGTTTCTTTTGACGCCATTCATTGGGATCACCCGGACAGGGCCGGTGATATTCTGGTGGACTATAACTGGAATGATGATAAGAATAGTATGGGTTATGCCGGTACCAGTTACAGTAGCGGAACGGCAGGTCATGGTGGCTTCAGTCCCTACGAAGTGCATATTGCGTTGCTGGCAGCTGGCCCCAGTTTTAAAGTTGCTTTTGAAAGCGAATTACCCACGTCGAATGTAGATATTGCCCCCACCATTCTGTATATCCATCATTTACCTATTCCTGCATCCATGGATGGGAGGGTGATGAAGGAGTTGTTATCAGCAAAGCAAGCTGGTCCTCCGAAGATTACAATCACAATCAAGAAGGAGACCATCAGCACTTCCACGACTTTCCCAGGAGGTGTGTACAAGTTAATTGTTGAAAGGTCGATTTTCGGAAAGTATAAGTATGTTAATTATTCGAAGGTGCAGAGAGTATTAAAACCGGCCAGCCTACCGGGGGAAAAATAATCACTCTTTGGTGTAAGGAGACCGGACTTCTCCTAATGTTATTGCGGGAACTACAGTACACCATTTCCCAAGCGGCTGGTCGTCTTGATACTATGCCTCCGTGAAAGGAAATTGAGTCGCCAAGGCAGCAGTATTTTCACCTGCAAACTTTCAAATTATCATGTAGCTTAGNNCTTTCAAATTATCATGTAGCTTAGCTCTTTTACAACCCTTTATAGAAGAAGAAAGCGATCCATTGTGTTGTGATTTGCTTTCAAATTATCATGTAGCTTAGCTCTTTTACAACTTCAAGAGGAGTTACCATCAATTTATTGCAGTTGTGATTTGCTTTCAAATTATCATGTAGCTTAGCTCTTTTACAACAGCAATGCATACAACAATACATTCGCATCAGTTGTGATTTGCTTTCAAATTATCATGTAGCTTAGCTCTTTTACAACCGGGCAGCGAATTGCATTTCAGCAACAGTTTGTTGTGATTTGCTTTCAAATTATCATGTAGCTTAGCTCTTTTACAACTTGTCTTATTCAATCCACACGTTGACTTTGGTTGTGATTTGCTTTCAAATTATCATGTAGCTTAGCTCTTTTACAACAAAATGCTAATATCAGTAATACACCCGGTAGTTGTGATTTGCTTTCAAATTATCATGTAGCTTAGCTCTTTTACAACTGTTAACCTGGCCCTTCGCCGGGCCTGTGGTTGTGATTTGCTTTCAAATTATCATGTAGCTTAGCTCTTTTACAACTATTATATGGGTTGGAAGTAAAATCGACTAGTTGTGATTTGCTTTCAAATTNNAGCTTAGCTCTTTTACAACTAAAAAGAAATCTATATGGGAAAATTCTTAGTTGTGATTTGCTTTCAAATTATCATGTAGCTTAGCTCTTTTACAACCCACCGGGTTTTTTCTTAAATAAGCCTCCAGTTGTGATTTGCTTTCAAATTATCATGTAGCTTAGCTCTTTTACAACGGCCCTTCAACGTTGTATTTATTCATAATAGTTGTGATTTGCTTTCAAATTATCATGTAGCTTAGCTCTTTTACAACCCAGCCGATTGTAACGGCTCTCAAAGAGGCGTTGTGATTTGCTTTCAAATTATCATGTAGCTTAGCTCTTTTACAACTCTATGATGACCATGCTGATGCATACAGCAGTTGTGATTTGCTTTCAAATTATCATGTAGCTTAGCTCTTTTACAACGACTACGCATCTGCTCTTTATTATGAACTGGGTTGTGATTTGCTTTCAAATTATCATGTAGCTTAGCTCTTTTACAACAACTCACACCGGCGGAAGGCGCCGGGGATCAGTTGTGATTTGCTTTCAAATTATCATGTAGCTTAGCTCTTTTACAACTTACTCACAGCCGAACAAGCAACTAAATTGGTTGTGATTTGCTTTCAAATTATCATGTAGCTTAGCTCTTTTACAACCCTACGGATGTGGGAATTGCATGGAGTGCAGTTGTGATTTGCTTTCAAATTATCATGTAGCTTAGCTCTTTTACAACGAAAACAAAGTGGCGATAAACGTAGGCGAAGTTGTGATTTGCTTTCAAATTATCATGTAGCTTAGCTCTTTTACAACTATTAGGTGGAATCAACGACAAACGACAATGTTGTGATTTGCTTTCAAATTATCATGTAGCTTAGCTCTTTTACAACGTAAAGGGAAATTTTGCTATGCAAAATAAGTTGTGATTTGCTTTCAAATTATCATGTAGCTTAGCTCTTTTACAACTAATAGAACACATCAAAACAAACAAAAACGGTTGTGATTTGCTTTCAAATTATCATGTAGCTTAGCTCTTTTACAACACAGAGAGCTAAGGATTAAAGAAATGCAGCGTTGTGATTTGCTTTCAAATTATCATGTAGCTTAGCTCTTTTACAACGCACCTGGAAGGTGAGGAGTTCACGGTGGTGTTGTGATTTGCTTTCAAATTATCATGTAGCTTAGCTCTTTTACAACGAAAATGGAAAACAAGCCAAAAGCGGAGCCGTTGTGATTTGCTTTCAAATTATCATGTAGCTTAGCTCTTTTACAACCGGTCCCGTTGTGGTTTCACTGACAGAAGCGTTGTGATTTGCTTTCAAATTATCATGTAGCTTAGCTCTTTTACAACGAAGACCAGTGTGACGAGATCTATGCACAGGTTGTGATTTGCTTTCAAATTATCATGTAGCTTAGCTCTTTTACAACAGACGATGTATGCGAAGAAATATAACGTTAGTTGTGATTTGCTTTCAAATTATCATGTAGCTTAGCTCTTTTACAACCTGAGTAGTACCGAAATATCCCTTCTTCCTGTTGTGATTTGCTTTCAAATTATCATGTAGCTTAGCTCTTTTACAACGGGATGTTTACATTGCCGTTCCATATCATGGTTGTGATTTGCTTTCAAATTATCATGTAGCTTAGCTCTTTTACAACCCTTCTTTCAGCATCTTACTTTACTCTTCTGTTGTGATTTGCTTTCAAATTATCATGTAGCTTAGCTCTTTTACAACCTGAAACAGAAAACGAAACAAAGCGGATTGTTGTGATTTGCTTTCAAATTATCATGTAGCTTAGCTCTTTTACAACAAGTAACGAAAACAGGGAACTAAGGATTAAGTTGTGATTTGCTTTCAAATTATCATGTAGCTTAGCTCTTTTACAACGCTGCCATATCAGCATGGATATTCCAGCGAGTTGTGATTTGCTTTCAAATTATCATGTAGCTTAGCTCTTTTACAACTAAAACCATAACAATGGCAAAACTGAAATTGTTGTGATTTGCTTTCAAATTATCATGTAGCTTAGCTCTTTTACAACAGCTTTTGTCTAAGCGGCTGATTTTAATGAATTTGAGCTGGGTTTTACAATCAAAAAAATGGGTCCCCGGGCCCATTTTTTTATTCCTGGCAACGGATGCTTACCCCGGAGGGGTGGCTGGCGGGTTGAACTTTTGGCAGGAGCACAAAGCGTCCCGGAGGGACGCCTGGTGCAGGCAGGGTCACCGGATTACCAGTCAACCGTCCCGATGGGACGAACCGGGATCAGAACAGTTCTAATTGCTGGATGGTCTCCGGCGCTTCCGCCAATTCCTTGCCCCTGAAAATCTCCATCATCCCGAATTGTTTATCAGTGATGCACATGATCCCGATATGCCCTTTGGCCGGTAATATTTTCTTCACCCGCTGGATATGCACTTCCGCATTTTCCCGGCTGGGGCAGTGCCGCAGGTAAATGCTGAACTGGAACATATTGAAGCCGTCGGCCATAATATCCTTCCGGAACCGGGCATAGATTTTCCGGTCCTTTTTGGTTTCTGTCGGCAGGTCAAAAAATACAAGTACCCACATGATGCGGTATGCGTTAAAACGGGTAAACATTTTATCAGCCGGCTTTTTGCAGCACCTGTGTTTCCATTTGCAGCAGCTGGCCTACGGTTACCGGGATGATTTCTATATCGCCTTCCTTGTCTAATCTTCTGATCTCTGTAATGGCTTCTTTTGAAAAATCAAATGCCACAAAATAGCCTTTGCGTCTTTTGTCCCTGCGGATAGCGGTTTCAAAATTGTCAATATCGGGCCGTCCGGCTTTGTCCACCTGTTTTACCTGGATGGGATAATAAATATCAATATCTCCAAAGAGACCCAATCCTTCCTTTTTCTTTTTGCTGGTTTCAATGGGATATAATTTGCCATCAATACCAAAGTCCCCGGATTTTCTTTTGTTGGGAATACCTCCGAGGGCGATGCAGGCCCAGTTCTGGAATTCAAAGTGGGGTAGTTGACGAAGTTCATCTGTTGATCTGAATTGATCTTCAATGTGAAAATCCCGTCCTTCTGTGAGTTTAAAAAAATCCCACATTCGCTGGCTCATTACATTACAAGCGGTTGGAGATATATCTATGCCGATCCATCTCCGGTTTAATTTTTCTGCAGCTGCTATTGTAGTTCCGCATCCGCAGAAAGCATCCAATATAATATTGCCCGGGTTACTGCTGACGTTAATTATTCTTTCTAATAATGACAGTGGCTTTTGTGTTGGGTAACCTATTATTTCTTTTGCCATCGGGTTTATAGGACTAATATCATCCCATAAGTTATCAATTGGAATACCACCTTTTAATTCATGAAAGTATTGTTTAAATTCAGGATACTTTGCAGAAGGGCTTTTTCTTACTTTGCCTTCTTTGTCAAGACGGTTGTATGTTTCTTTTGAAAATGTTTTAAGAGCTTGCCAGCGATAATTTCCATATTTGTCGCTGTATTTAAACCTTCTGAGATACTCCGGCCCGTATTTTTTTCTTTCTGCATTAAAAGTGAAGCTGGTTGATTTTACATAGTAAAATATGGAGTCTGTATTAATCGGGAATTTTTTTGCATTTGCTTTGCTGCTTCCTGAATTAGCCGTTCTTTTCCATACAATTTCATCCTGAAAGTTATTAAAGCCAAAAAGCTCATCAAGCATAATCTTTACATAATGACTCGCATGCCAGTCGCAGTGGTAATAAAAGCTGCCCGTCTTTTTTAAAACACGGTATAGCTCCCCCACCCGCGGACGCATATAATCTATATAAGCTTTGGCATCGCCGAAACGATCATTGAAAGCTCTTTTTTCCTGGGTATCTCCCCAGAATACCTCGTAGTTCCGGTTGCTGTTAAATGGCGGATCGATGTAAATAAGGTCAATACTTTCTGAAGGAATCTCTTTGAGCATGACAAGATTGTCGCCGCAATAAATCGTCTGGGGTTTCAGTTGGTGTTTAGGCCCGGCGGGGGTACGGGCAATGACGGGCAGCTTTCCCGGCTGCACAGGCGGATGGGTTCTTTTTCTCATGGAAAGGATATTGGTTTTATGTAAATGGTTTCTGGCTTCTTTTATAAAGTCCGGGTCAACTCATTTCAGGGTACAATATCTTTCTTGCCGTTCCCTCAAAACATTTCGCAAGGCTCGCAGTGGTTCGCTGCACTGCATTCATCATCGGGCTTTTTTTACCATCTATCCGCACATCCATCGCGGGGATCTCCAGCAGGGCTTTTTTCATAAAAGGGCTCATCTCCAGGTACTGCCCGTTGGTACGGACTAACTGGTACACCACATAATCCACAAAGGGCCGGTAGGGCTCCATCATATCATCTGCCAGGCAATAGGCATTGTACTGGTTGCGGTGATGAATGCCCAGCGTGGGTAACAAACCGGAGGCCACGAGGCTCCGGGCCACCATGGCCCGCAGGATCGAATAGCCATAGTTCAGCAGGTTATTGGGAGGAGGTCCGTAGCGTTCCCGCCGGAAAGCTAATTCTTCCGGGAAGACCCTTTTCCAGTAATAAGCCGCCGCCTGCGCCTCGCAGTTATCACTATCCCCGCTTTTGACAGCGCTGGCTAAGCTGAGCAGCAGTTTATGTTCTTCCCGGCGGAACAGCAGCATGGCCGCCTGGTTCTGTATTTTGGCCGCCACGGTCTGTTGCCACAGTTGTTTCTTTAAGGGAACCGACGCTTCCACCTGGGCCTGGAATTTCTGGCTTTGCAAGGAATGACCATCGAGGGAAAGCAGCATACCGGTGGGATGGTGGGTATCGTCACAGGTAATAACGGCTGTATTATTGGCTAATAATTTCGAGAGCAAAGCCTGGGTGATGGTCACCTGGCGGTGGTCTAAGATCAGGAGCCCGATATCTTCAATGGGAATGGTTTTGACAGCTGTTTTTGTTTCGCCTTCCTCTGTTGGCACCGGAACGGGCAGGGGCGACTCAACGACCAACTGCTCATTGGCCGTTTTCAGATAGGCGGGATTGCCAAAATAAAGGGTCCGCTTTATCATGGGATATTGGTTTAACCCTGATAAAACGGAGAAATCATCAGTTTATTATTTATCGGCAGGAGAGATGTTGCCGAGGCGGTCAATTTTAAGTTTGATACAAAATTCTTTTATAGAAACACCATTTATTTTTTCATAGCAGTTCTGACTGCCAAATTCAACTTTGTTAATCATTGGAGTGGCAATATCATGTTTTAAAAAGTATATCTGCTTTCCGCTAAACTTTATAACTGTATAAATATTTTTACTTCTTTCTCTTTTATTATTCCAAAACCTTTCAGGATCAACTTCTCCTGCGTTCAACGAAATATTCTCATTTTCGATTGGCAAGTACACCATGTCATTTTGTTTTAGTAAGAATAATAGTGAAGCATCTGTATTTTTATTTTCAAAATATTTTTTCATTATTTGAAAAATATCTTTTTCTCCCTTTTTAAACTTTTCATTTACTAATCTTGTGGCATCAAAAAAGCTTATCTCATCAAACTGACGTTCTCCATTTTTTTCCAGTATGGCAAAAGCATAGTTGCTGCCGGTGGAAACAAGCAGGTTTTTGTTGTAGCTGCTTTTTCTTTCCAATGGCAACAGGGATAATTCCTCGTCATTTTGTACAGTGCTGTCTTTTGATGGTATTAATTTTATCGCAGTAAGTAGTTTGTATTTTTTGCTGGGATTGCTTATTGCAAATTCTTCTTCGAGTGCTTTATTCAATATTTTAATCCCGGCTTCTGTAAATGCTTCTTTATGCCCCCCCATCTTGTCAATATGTGATATGATTTTTTCTTTCATTTTTGTATCAATCATTCTTGCCAGTACATCATTTACAAAATCAGAAGTTGTTTTTTTGCCACCTAGTTTTTTCAGGTTTATTTTTTCAGACTGGTCTTTATAGTAAATTTTAAAACCATAGATAGGTATGTTTCTTCCTTTATTCAATTCTGCAATGCCCTCGGCTGAAAATGCTTCTGCTTTGTTCCCTTTATAATTTTCAAGATGTTTTTTAATGGCATCTTTTATCAATGGATCAATTATTTTTTCCATTGTTTTTTCGGTGGCAAACTGTTTGCCGGCAAGTTTTGTGAGTTTTATTCTGTAAGATTCTTTGCCTTGGCTAATGCCATATAATGTTGCATCATGCAGTTTCCCTCTTATTTTTAAAATATCTATTTCCCCTGCACCTCCGCCCTTTTCTGCTTTTTGTATAAGCAGTTTTTCTTTTGGCTTGTGAGATACAATAATGTTTTCCAACCATTTTTCTGCGTCTAAAGAAAATGTTTTCCACGGGTGTTCAAAATTTCTGAAGCCTTTTATTTCTTCAAGAATTGCATCTCTTTTTTCATTTGCAATGTTTAAGAATGCCTCCATTAGTTCTTCATCCGTTCCCTCGAAATCTTTCATTACTTTTTGTTTATTTTTCACAAGCCAGTCCTGTAATTCTTTATTAAGGTTATTGAGCCTGTGTATATGTGCAGGTTCTGTGCAGGCAACAACCAACGCATCCAGCGCATGGTGCCGGTGGTCAATTCTCTTACTCCATTTTAATTCTTTTCTTTTTTCTTCATCAGCAATCAGCGATTGAGCCCTTTCAAACCTTTCTTTTGTTAGTTTTTTAAACTTATCAGTAAGTCCCCAATTATGCCTTAAATAATCTGTAACACCTCCGGTTGTTGTTTTTACGTTATCGCTACCGGCAATTTTTGATATTTCTTCCCTTACTCTTGTGGCAATATATTGAGTGTCTTTTAATTGCCGTGCAACAGGGTCTTGGGGGATTTTTACAGCTAACAGGTTCCTTCTTTTTTTGCCAAAGAAACTTTGATTGACATGGCTGGTAAACTGTTCTTTGCTTAATATTTTTTCTGTTACGGAACCTATTTCAAAATATTCCCACGCAGTCCTGTTTCCCTTGTCGATATTTACGCTACGTTCGCAAACAACTTTATTCGTAAGTGAATCATCAAAATATCTTGATTTAGGTATGATGTGGTCAATGTCATACAAACCTTTATCAAATAACTGGCTAAGTGGAATAGGTTGCCCTGTATAAGGTGAAATACACTTTTGTTCTTCCCACAATCGCATTTTTTCTATCTCGGCAGCTGTTGGCTCGTTTACTTTTTCAGGAAAAGGAAAAGGCTCTGATGCTTGCATACTCCACAACCTGAACCGTTCAATATTTCCGAGTGATGTTTCCTTGCTAAGTTCCCTTAATCTTTGTTTTACCCGTTCATTTATTTTCCTGTTGTTATTGTTGGCGTCATAAATTTTCTTTCTCTCATCAGCACTATTTTTTAATTCTCTTGCCAATTCTATTCTCACTTCCTGTGGTTTCTCTTTGTGCTGTTTCCATATATCAGCAACCATTTTTAATGTTTCGTTTATCAATTGCTCAGCAAGTGGATTTCTTAATTCACCGCGGGGTATGGGTTGTATATCTTTATAGGATTTTATATCATGGCCGGTATAACTTTCTGCTGTATGCTTCCCATATACAAGTATGGCTGCATAGCTTGGCTGTATACCGCCTTCCGTAAGAAAAATGTGCTGGTAGTTTTCCAATACTTCCTGTACTGATTTTTGAAATGGGTCGTCTTGCTTCTCATTTAAAAGTTTTACAATCGAAGTATTTATACTTTCAGGCAATGTTGGATTAAAATGAACACCTGCCCTTAGCAAAGGCAATAAACTACTAATTGCTTTTAATGAAATCGAAGAGTAATTTCTTGCAAATTTTATTTTAGCCAACCTGATTGTTAGCTTTTCAACATTTTCAACTTTGCCTGCCTGCTTATCAATAAAAGCTTTTACCTGTCTGCATCTTTCGCTGTTTAAATCATATTCATTGCCCTTGGTATTGTAGAGTATTTCCCAAAAGGCAATCAAATTTGCAGAGTTGTCTAATTTCAATTTCTCAAACCATTCTTTAAGCTGATTTTTCAGAAATAATAAAGTTTCATTGCCTTTAAACTTTGCCTCTTTATGCACGCCGTTCAAAAAGCTTTCGTTTTTTATAATAGTGCCTTCTTTTTCAAGCTTTGCATAAAATCCTTTACCTGAAATTTCTTTTTTCTTTTGTAATTCATCAAAAAGCCATTGTTTGTATGCGGATGATAATGGTATGTCTGTGTATTCATATTTTGGCTGTTTGTTTTTCTTAAGCCCTTTTTGCACCCTTGTATTAATTGACAATTTATTTATTTGCTCCCATACCTTAAATTCCTGAAATACCGGATGGCTTTTAGGGGCAACTCTTTCTGCTTTTTCATATTTGCAAAAGCCTATTAGCTCCGATTGGTCTTTAAGTTCTCTTTGATAATAGATGATTTGTTCTTTGATAAGGTATTTCAACCCTTTTTCAATTGCAATATTTCTGTATGCAGCCTGTTTATGTTCTGTATTGTTTCCGGGAAAAATGAAAGAGGCTATTTGCTGAAGCAACTCTTTATTTTCAACTATAGTTCTAAATTCTGGATTTAGCTTAAGTTGCGCATCCCATATAGCATCAAATTCTGACTGGTAACGGGTTCTTAAAATTACCTTGTTGCGGATTTTATAATTCTTATCAGCTAATTTTTTTAGAAAGTATTCGCATAAATAAGCCTCACTGCCTTTTTTCTCTGCCAGCTTATCAAGCTCTTCTTCAAGTTCTTCCATTGATTTTCGCCAGTTGGTTTTTACCGGCATAGAAAGATTAATAGAAGTTGTATTACCTTTTTTATCCCGTCGGATTATTATTTGCAATTCCGGTTCTTCTCCTTTTTTTAATGTATTGAGCATGGTTTCAGCTTTCTCCGCTTCTCCATCTAGTTCTATTTCTACCTCAAAAAAATCTTTACCCTTTTTCTTCCCTTGTTGTTTTATAGGCTCTCTTAATATTTTTACCAGTTTTATCAGCTTCTCATATCTTAACACCCCGGATTCCTCTGTATTATCTTCCGATACTTCTTCTTTTATTTCTTCTTCATCATTTCCTCCACCTGAATACCCCCTTAACTGGTTATAATTAAAAATTAGCCTGCCTAAGTCTTTCAAATTAATTGATTCGCTAAGGGCTTTTACTTTTAGCTGTACTAATTCAATTGCAGAAAGTTGTGGTGTTTTTTCTTTTATTGGTAGCAGGTTTATTTTTTGGATAGTTAAAGGGTTATCAAATGGATAGGAGAACTGGAACTGCTCGGGAAGTAATCCGGTTTGTTGTAGAATATATAGTAGTTTATTACGCCTTGCTTTATACCTTTTGCCCATGCGTCGTATACTACGGGCAGTTCTTCTTTCAGCATTTTTTGTTTGGGGATTACCCTGTTCAAAGTTTTGTACTTCAGCCCCCATTGGTATTATCCTACTACCAAGGTTAATTATATTTCCCTCCTTTTTTTCACTATCTAAGTCTATTAAAGCCCAGCCAATAGAGTTTGTTCCTATGTCTAGCCCAAGAATTTTCTTATTATTCATTTTTTCTCTATTTTCGTCTTGATAATTTAAGCAAATCACAATAAGGATTATTCCGTAGTGATATTATTTAAACCGGCGAAAGTCGGTTTTTTTAATTCTTAGACCTCACTTCCCAAAACACCCCTTCCTTCTTATCCCTCACTGCTACAACATGTTCAATTTTAGCTGACAGTTCAGTCGTAGCCAATAAGGCAACCTTTTTTATAGAAATGGTTCTTTTCAACAGGTAGCCGTTTTCCTTTGACCGGACACAACCTTTCAATCAGCAGGTAAAAGCAGTTACTACTTTTACAGGAACCGCAGCAATAATTCAGTTAAAAATTAAAGAAATGCGGATAAGGTGGTGCAGGAACTTGTAATTGGAAGGTACAAATTTTCATTAATCAGCAACTATTACAGGCATAAAATACCGGCTTTTACCCTTTACCTCCGTATCTGCCTTCGGCCCCGGTTTCGTATCTTCGCTGACCTATGGAAGAAGCAATAAATAAAGAGGAACGCAGCCTGAATTTCCTGGAGGAGATTATAGAAGAAGACTTGAAAGCCGGAAAGTATGAGCAGATCATTACCCGTTTTCCGCCGGAGCCGAATGGCTACCTGCATATCGGCCATGCCAGCAGCATTTGCCTGAATTTCGGGCTGACCAAGAAGTATCCCGGCTATACGAACCTGCGCTTTGATGATACGAACCCTGTGACGGAAGAGACGGAGTACGTGGAGAGCATTAAGGATGATATCCGCTGGCTGGGTTTTGAGTGGAAACATGAGCTATATGCCTCGGATTATTTTGATCAATTGTATGCCTTTGCCGTGGCGCTGATACAGAAGAATTTAGCCTACGTGGATGATAGCAGCTCCGAAGAGATAGCCGCGATGAAGGGCACACCCACAGAGCCGGGCAGGGATAGCCCCTACCGCAACCGCCCCGTGGAGGAGAACCTGGAACTGTTTGCAAAGATGAAGGCCGGCGAGTTTGCCGATGGCAGCCGCACCCTGCGGGCCAAGATAGATATGGCACATATGAATATGCTGATGCGGGACCCCATCCTGTACCGCATTAAACATGCCCACCACCACCGCACCGGAGATAAGTGGTGCATTTACCCGATGTATGATTTTGCCCACGGGCAGAGCGATAGCATTGAGAATATCACTCACTCGATCTGCACACTGGAGTTTGTGCCGCACCGGGAGCTGTATGACTGGCTGATTGAGAAGTTAGCCATCTATCCCTCGCACCAGTACGAGTTTGCACGTCGCAACCTGAACTATACGGTGACCAGCAAACGGAAATTGCTGCAATTAGTAAATGAGAAGCATGTGGTGGGCTGGGATGATCCGCGGATGCCAACGATCAGCGGCATGCGCCGCCGCGGCTATACAGCAGAAGCAGTGCGGGAGTTTTGCGACCGGATCGGGATTGCGAAGAGAGAGAATACAGTGGATATCGGCCTGCTGGAGTTTTTTGTGCGGGAACATCTGAACCGGATAGCCCTGCGGAGGATGGTGGTGTTTGACCCCGTGAAAGTGGTGATCACGAATTACACCGGTGATGAAGAGATATTGACCAGCGAGAATAACCCCGAAGATCCAAACGGAGGCCTGCGGGATATTCCCTTTTCGAATGAGTTGTATATCGAAAGGGAAGATTTTATGGAGAACCCGCCGAAGAAGTATTTCCGCCTGGCACCGGGACAAATGGTGCGGCTGAAGAGTGCTTATATTATCAAATGCGAAGATGTGATGAAAGATGCAGATGGTAAAGTAACCGAACTGCGCTGCACCTATATCCCCGAAAGCAAAAGCGGGCATGATACTTCGGGCATTCATGTAAAAGGCACCCTGCACTGGGTGAGCCTGAAACATGCAATTAACGTGGAAGTGAGAGAGTATGACCGCCTGTTTAAAGTGGAAGACCCGGCCGATGAGGAAGGCGATTTTAAAGCGTACCTGAATCCTGATTCGTTGAAAGTGGTGACGACAGCCTTTGCAGAACCAGCCCTGAAGACCGCAAAGTTTGATGAACGCTACCAGTTTTTGCGCAAAGGGTATTTTTGCTTGGACAGGGATAGCAGCCCGAGCGGCGTGATTTTTAACCGGACCGTGGGATTGAAAGATGCGTGGGCGAAGGAGAGTAAGAAGAGATAAAAGGAAGTAGGAGGTTGGAAGTAGGAAGTAAGAAGTAGGAAGTAAGAAGTAGGAAGTAAGAAGTCGGAAGTAAGAAGTAGGAAGTAAGAAGTAGGAAGTAAGAAGTCGGAAGTAAGAAGTCGGAAGTCGGAAGTCGGAAGTCGGAAGTCGGAAGTTTGCAGCCGGTAAATGTAGTTGAAGCGTCTTTAACGGGACGCTTTTTTGGGGCTCAGGGGGCAGGAGTAAAATCAGGCGCTATGCTCTTTTTTGCTGATATTAATCATAGGGGTAAACGGGTAGAGGTATTAGCTTCGGATAAAACTTATCAATCATGAGCTACACAAGTATCACCAAAATGGAGAACCTGCACGATGAAGCGTTGCGGGGATTGAGCTTTTATAAAGAAGATCTTGATATACTGGAAAAGCGGTTAGTGGAAGTGGCAGCGAAGAATAATAGTTTTGAAGCCCGCCGGGATATTGAGCATTTTCAAAACCAGTTTTTAGTGCAGCAAAAGAATATCAATGGACTGAAACACAAAATTAAAAGCCATGTGCATGAACTGAGCGTACAGAGCTCAACGCATGGCGGCCGGGTGGAGACAGACCAGCTGGGTATTGAAAAAGAGTTAGCAGAAGAGTACCAGGACCTGGAGAAAGTGATTAATGAAATGCGGCATGAGTTTAACCGCTTTCTGAGCAAGTGGATGTAAGAAAGGCAAACCAAAATCTATATAAAAAACACCAGTTAGTGTAAGAGGGATGGAAACACGTTTTCCATCCCTCTTGTTATTTGCTTGCAGGGAATAGTGTTGAATGTGCAGGTAGTATTGCTTGCATAAAGAATTTGAATTTTATCGCTATTAAAGAACCGGGAGTAGCGGAACCCGGTCCGGCTTTTATTTGTATTCGCCAAATATTTCCCGGAAGCTGTCGGCAATTTCCCCAAGGGTGCATTTGTTTTCCACGGCTTCCACCACGGCAGGCATAATATTCTCACCACCGGCAGCACGGTCGTTCAGTTCCTGCAGGCATTGATCCACTTTGGCATTGTTGCGGTTATTTTTTAACCGGTTTAGTTTTTCAACCTGTACAGCCCTGATATTGTCATCCACTTTCATTACAGGTATAGGAGCTTCATCTTTTACCTGGAATTTATTGACGCCGACAATGATTTTCTGACCGGTTTCAATATTGCGCTGGTATTCGTAGGCACTGCGGGCAATTTCATCCTGTATAAAACCCTGCTCAATGGCAGATACACTGCCGCCCATAGCATCTATTTTTCCGATGAGCTGCCAGGCTGCTGCTTCCACTTGATTGGTTAAGGTTTCAATGAAGTAGGAACCGGCTAAGGGATCCACTGTATCCGGAGCGCCGCTTTCAAATGCCACGATTTGTTGTGTGCGCAATGCGATCCGTGCAGCTTCCTCGGTGGGCAAACTGAGCGCTTCATCATAACCATTGGTGTGTAAAGATTGCGTGCCGCCCATTACAGCAGCCAGGGTTTGTATGGTTACCCTTGAGATATTGTTGAGCGGCTGCTGAGCTGTTAAAGTGCTGCCGCCGGTTTGCGTATGAAAACGCAGCATCATGGCTTTTTCATCCGTAGCGCCGAGTTCCTTCATCATCACGGCCCACATTCTTCTTGCCGCCCGGAATTTTGCCACTTCTTCAAACAGGTTGTTATGGGCATTGAAGAAGAAGGAGAGGCGTTTGCCAAAGACATTAATGTCTAATCCTTTTTTTAACGCTGCTTCCACATAGGCTTTGCCATTGCTGAGGGTGAAAGCAATTTCCTGTACGGCCGTGGAGCCGGCTTCCCGGATATGATAACCGGAAATGGAGATTGTATTCCATTTCGGCACTTCTTTGCTGCACCATTCAAAGATATCGGTGATGATGCGCATGGAAGGTTTGGGCGGATAGATATAGGTGCCCCGGGCAGCGTATTCTTTTAAAATATCATTTTGTATGGTGCCGGAAATTTTTTTCAGATCAGCACCCTGTTGTTTGGCCAGCGCCACATAAAAAGAGAGCAGAATAAATCCTGTTGCATTAATGGTCATGGAGGTACTGACCTCTTCCAGTTTGATGCCGTTGAACAGGGTCTGAATGTCTTCAATACTGTCAATGGCCACGCCTACTTTCCCCACTTCACCTTCTGCTAAGGGATGATCGCTGTCGTAACCGATTTGCGTGGGAAGGTCAAATGCCACACTCAGCCCGCTGACACCCTGTGATAGTAAGTAGTGATAGCGTTTATTACTTTCTTCCGCCGTGGAGAAGCCCGCATACTGGCGCATGGTCCAGAGTTTGCCGCGGTACATATCGGGTTGCACACCCCGGGTGAAGGGAAATTGGCCGGGTAGTTCAGTTTGTAGTTGGTGGTTTGGAGTTGGTAGTCCGGTATAGATCGATTTTATTTCGATTCCGCTGTCGGTGTATGTTTTCTTCTCTTCCATATTGAAACTGTTTACAGGGAGGTAACTATAAACTTCGAACAGTAAACTACAAACTGTTCTTTATCTCATCATCTTCTTCGCTTCAAAATTGAGGGCTTCCATCACGATCTCATGCAGGGCCCCTTTTTTACTGGACATCATGAATTCTAATAGTCTCCGGTTCAGATCCAGGCCACTGGCTTCGGCCGGCAGGCTGGCACCCACCTGGTTTATGATCAGCATATTCTGGTCTTTCAGGTTTCTGACGGCTTCCCAGGCAGTTGGGCTGACATAGATTTGCTGGGTGGTATTGTATTCGTATTCCTGTTTGATACTGTCGATCAGCAGCCGTTGCATTTGTCTTGCATCCAGCCCGGGCTGGTTGGCACGGCTCACCAGGTTGGGAATAGCAATCCGTTCAGCGAGCATCACCAAGCGTTCATAGGCCTGCAATTGCAGCGGGCGGCTGGTGAAGCCGTCTGCCGGTTCAGCGCTTGCTCTTTTCTTTTTTAATTCATTCACAAGGTAGAAACTGTAAAGGGCGATCAGCAGGGCAACGATAGCGGTCAGGAAAGTGATCATATTCAGATCCATAGGAAGTGTATTTGTGTTGCAGCAAAAATAGGGAAGGAATAGCGAGTGGCAAGTGATGGCCGGCGGGCGGCCCGCTGTTAAAATTCCCTAACCCGGAAACCGGCAGCTTCTTTTCCCTGGAATCTTTGATTATTTTTGCAGTATGGAAATGACAATAGCCCAACCCGTAACATTGACAGCAGGCGCTGTGGCCGAGATCAGGAAACTGATGACCGCCGAAGGATTTGATAACAGCCAGGTTTTAAGAGTGGGCGTGAAAGGGGGCGGTTGCTCCGGCATGACCTATGTGCTGGGCTTCGACAGGCAAACCGATAACGATATGAGCTTTGATGTGGAAGGAATACCCTGCGTGATGGATAAAGCCCACCAGATTTATCTCTATGGTATGCTGGTGGACTGGCAGGATGGATTGAATAACCGCGGTTTCACGTTTAAGAACCCGAATGCCAGCAGCACCTGTGGCTGCGGGACGAGTTTTGCTGTGTAAGAATTAAAGGTCTCACTAATCATAAGCTTCCTCCGGGGAGCTTTTTTATTTGTTCGATACAAGGAAATAAAAAAGCCTGTTCATACAGAACAGGCTTTTACGTATAAAGCTTCTTTTGTTATGCTTTTGTATCAGCAGGCTTTGCAGCTGCCACCGCTGTTTTCTTTCCTTTAGAAATACCTAAGTCAACAAGAATAGGTGCTGCCACAAAGATAGAAGAGTACGTACCGGTAACAACACCGATCAGCATTGCGAAAGCGAAACCTCTTGTGACCTCACCACCAAAGATGAAGAGGATCAGGATGGTTAAGAATACGGTCAGTGATGTCATGATTGTACGGCTCAGGGTTTCATTGATGGCCCTGTTGATGGTATCGCCTAATGCTGCGGAAGGATAGAGCTTCCTGTCCTCACGGATACGGTCGAATACAATCACGGTATCATTCATCGAGAAACCGATCACCGTCAGTACCGCTGCGATAAAGTGCTGGTCAATTTCAAGCGGGAACGGCACAACGGCCCGGGCAAATGAAAATACAATCAGTGTTACCAATACGTCGTGCAGCAGGGCAATAATAGTACCCAGTGAATATCTCCAGTCACGGAAACGGATGAAGATATAAAGGAAGATGGCTAACAATGCAAAGATTGTTGCTTTCACCGCGCCTCTTTTCAGGTCATCCGAGATGGTAGGCAATACTTTCTTGGAAGCGATCTTGTATTTGGTGCTGTTGGCAAAATCTTCGTAAGTAATACCGGCAGGCAGGTGGTCTTTTAACCCGGTCATTAAAGTTGTCGTTACCACAGAGTCTACGTTCTGGCCGGTAGTCTGGTCGGTTTCATCAATCAGGTAAGCCGTTGTGATATCAAGTGTTCTTGTATCGCCGATCGTTTTGATCACGGGGCTTTCTCCTTTGAAAGCCGCTTTCAGCTCATCACGAACTTTCTCCACATCTACTTTCTGGTCAAAACGGACGGTGTAGCTGCGGCCCCCGTCAAATTCCACGCCGTAGTCAAAACCATGGAAGAAGGAAGCGATGCCGAGTGCCAGTACCACGAAGGAGATGACATAAGCAATTTTCCTGTATTCAATGAATTTGAATTTGGCATGCTGGAAGATTTTGCGGCTGATACCGGTGAAGTATTCCAGGTGACGTTTTTTATTGGTAAATATATCACTGACCCAGCGGCTCACGAGGATACCACAGAACAGGGATAAGAGGATACCAAGGATCTGCGTGGTGGCAAAGCCTTTTACAGGGCCCAGGCCAAAGTAGTAAAGAATTACTGCTGTTAACAGGATAGTAATGTGACCATCCAGTACAGGAGGCAGGGAACGTTTATAGCCTTCGTTGATGGCAGGTATATATCCTTTACCTCTTGTCAGCTCTTCCTTGATACGTTCATAAATGATTACGTTAGTATCCACGGCCATACCGATAGTGAGCACCAAACCGGCGATACCGGGTGCAGTTAAGGTAGCACCCAAACCGGTGAGTACACCTATTGTAAACAGCAGGTTTAAGATCAGGGCTATATTAGCGATCCATCCGCTGGTATTATAATAAATCAGCATCAGGAGGAAGATCACGATAAAAGAAATAAAGAAAGCCAGCGCACCGCCGTTGATCGCCTCTTTACCCAGGGTAGGTCCGACTTCCTGGTCCTGTACGATTTTGGCCGGTGCAGATAATTTACCGGATTTCAGGATGTTGGCAAGATCCTGTGCTTCCAGTACGGTGAAATTACCGGTGATCCTGGAATTGCTTCCCAGTTTCCCCTCTGCTATGGGCGCAGAGTAAACGATACCATCGAGTACAATGGCGATAGGAGTTTTCTTGGCCGTTTTTTCTGTTAATGCTCCCCAGTCCCTTGCTCCCTGGTCGTTCATTTCCATGGTAACGATAGGGTTGGCGTTTTCATAATCCTGGCGGGCATCACTCACTGCTTCCCCTTCCACAGGCGCTTTTTCCCTGTTATAAGTTCTGAGCACATACAGGGGGACTTCATTTTTATTTTTAGCATCAGGAATTCCATATGCAAAACGGGCATCATTCGGGAAGTTCCTGAAGATAAGTTCGGAGGTAAGAGTTTCTCTTACATAAGCTGTGTCGCTTACAGCAACTGTTCCAATAAAGGAAGCATTGCTCCCTATTGGTTTCATAATCTCTGTAAAACTTCTTTTATCTCCTCCTGTGTTGGTTGTGGCTGCAACAGCAGGTGAATCCGGTGTTTCTTTCCCTATTTGTTCTGAAAGTATCTCGTTATTTACTGTGGAATCAATTTTTATTACTGTATTTGTCGAGTCAACCTTTGAAGTATCTTTTGTAATACCCTTGTGTATCCGGTCGTAATCCTGCATTGTTTTTACCAGTGCCGGTTGAATTTCATCGAAACGGTATGTTTCCCAGAACTGGAGATTGGCAGTTGCCTGTAATAATTTTCTTACCCTTTCCTTGTCTTTGATACCGGGCAGTTCAACCGTAATAATACCCCGTTCAGGGTTTGGGTAGATGGAGGGCTGTGCCACACCAAACTGGTCGATACGGGTATTCAATACACGGAATGTATTATCGAATGCGCCTTTGGCATTGGTCCGCAGCACGGAAGCCACTTTCTCATCACTGTCGCCGATTTTGATATCTTTTGAGTTGGCGGCAAAGAACAGAGCAGACATTTTACCATCACCTGCCAGCTTTTTATATTCGGTAGTGAACAGGGTCACGAAATCTGCATCGCTGTTTGCTTTTTGTTTTTCAGCATTGCTTAATGCAGTAAGGAAAACCGGGTCTTTGGAGTTATTGGCAAGTGTTTTTAGCAAACCGGTCATTTCCACTTCCATGGTCACGTTCATACCACCCTGCAGGTCGAGACCAAGATTCAGTTCTTCTTCTTTGGCTTTCTGGTAGCTCACAGGTCCGGTGATACCATAGGTCAGTGTCTCATCTTTGGTGCTGGCTAATAAACGTCTCAGCTCGGTATCATAGATGGTTTTCAGTGAATCCGGAAGATCATCCGCTCTTGTAAATTTCTTGGCGTCAGCATGATTGGCTTTTACAAACGCAAAAGCTTTGGCTTCCATTTTCTTTTCATGGTTTTTTACAAACCAGGTAAATGACAGTTGGTAAAGAGAGTAGATAATCAGCAGGATTGCAAAAAATCTGACCAGACCTTTGAATTGCATACGTTATGGGTATTTACTTTTATTTGCCTCATCCGGCCATCGTTAAGCAGGGTAAAGGCTTTGCCTAAAATTTAAGGACGGCCCGCCCGAATGTTCCATCCTTAAGTTTTTACCGGTAAATTATTTTTTCGGAACGGGCGGGCAAAGATAGGGTTTTCGGGCAGAACCCGAAACTGCATTTCAGGGGCTTTTTAGGGAGGCCGGTGACCTTTTTTCAGGTGGATTTCAGGCTGTTAACGATGAAAAAACCGGCAACTGCGCCAATAACGAAAGCAAGCAGGCTGATGAGTAGTTTTTTACCCTGCGGAGCCTCTTGTTTCCGGGTTTCAGCGCTGAGAATTGTTACATCGGCCGGTAAAGCAGCACCGCCGATGAGAATGGCTAGTTCCTGTGTTTCGCTTACCGTAAAATCACCCGTTATTATTGAGGAGGGGCCATCCAATCGCTGCTGCGGGGCGGGCGCCGTCAGGAGGGAATTGTCAAAAAGCATCGCAATGGGTTTGCCAATATTGATCTCAGTGAGATTTCCCCATGCATAAGAACCTGCCGTTGTAAATTCCATGCTAACGGCAGGTCTCCCGTTTTCATAGACATCAGTTGCGCTGGCAATATCCTCGTTTTCTATTACCGCTTTTTCGCGACCCCTGGTACGGATGAAATAAAATCCAAGCAGTCTGTTGCCGGGTTCGGTTCCGCTGTTTGCATCGGAAAAGGTTTTCCCGAAACAATACTGTGCATCAAAAGGCATACTATTGATCACTTCTTTTCTTCTGAATAATTCTCCCAGCCTGGCCGTATCCCTGATTTTTATGGTTCCGATTTCAGCAGCATAACCTTCCAGCTGCAGGATGGAAACAATACCACTACTGCGTTTCAGTTCTTGTTGTTCAGAAAAGTTCATACTGTCTAACAGGGCTTTTACTTCGGGTGTGATGTTGTCAGTATTGGTTGTGTTTGTAGATTTTGTTTCCGGAACCACCCCGTTTTCAGCTTGTAAAATGGAGTCCGCAACAGCGATTGCAGGTGAGATGTCCGGCAGCAGATACATTTCCCGGAACTGGATCAGTCCCCGACGGGTCAGCAGCTCTTTACAACGGCTGCTGTCATCCATATTACTGATCCTGGCATCAAAGAGGGTTCCTCCTTCTCCGCTATTCGTCACGGCTGTGATCTCATGTTTATAAGTTGCTGCGGCCAGCCGCTTGCTGAGTATATTAATGGTTGCAGCAACGGGATTGCCGGCTACCCGGCTTTTCCTGCTGGTATCTTCTTTTACACGTATACGGTAAGTGGCTGAATAAAGCTTTTCATTTTTTGGGGCGAAAAAGACAGGGTAAGTAATCCAGCTCAGTATGGCGAGGATGGTTCCGGTTATTATTGCTGCCAGCCAGCGGTTCATAAAATCTGTGTTTGATAAATGAAAATACAATTTCGAAAAGTATCGGGAAAAAGATCATGAAATTGATCATTCGCTGCAGGTATCATCCTGCCGGCAGAACAGGTGTTAGTCATGCTATTTTTTCAATGTCTTTTTTTCGTTGTATTTCCTGCGGCTTCTTTTTTTCAAATTCCTACATTTGCAACTGCTTTGCCAACCTTGTTTTATCTTTTTTGATTCATTAAACAACAGACATGGAATTATCTTCTTTATTACAGCGTTTCAGTGAACCGGAAACTTTGAAAATGGCAAAGCTGGGCCGTGAACTGCGGGCCAAAGGAATTGATGTGATCGATCTTAGTTTGGGGGAGCCTGATTTTGATACACCGGAACATATCAAAGAAGCTGCGGTCAAAGCGATCCATGACAATTTCAGCCATTATACTCCGGTGGCCGGTTATCCTGACCTGCGGGAAGCCATTTGTACCAAATTCAAAAGGGATAATAACCTGGAATATAAACCGGAGAATATTATTACGTCCACAGGAGCCAAACAGAGTTTAGCAAATAC
This sequence comes from Chitinophagaceae bacterium UBA4411, assembly GCA_002400415.1. Classification (GTDB taxonomy): domain Bacteria; phylum Bacteroidota; class Bacteroidia; order Chitinophagales; family Chitinophagaceae; genus CADEDV01. The sequence goes on along the minus strand of DGQP01000001.1, from coordinate 129,471 downwards.
AATACTGGCCCTGGTGGATGAAGACCAGGAAGTGATCATCCCGACGCCGTATTGGGTTACTTATAGTGAACTGGTAAAAATTGCAAGAGGGAAAGTGGTGGAAATTCATACCACACCCGAAAGTGGTTTTAAGATCACGGCGGCACAATTGGAAGCAGCGATTACCCCGAAAACAAAAGTATTCCTGTTTTCTTCACCCTGCAATCCCAGTGGTGCAGTGTATAGTAAAGAAGAGTTAGCGGCACTGGCAACAGTGTTTGCCAAACATCCGCAGGTCTATATCATCTCGGATGAGATCTACGAGTATATCAATTTTGTGGGTACTCATGAAAGCATTGCCCAGTTCAGCGAAATAAAAGACCGTGTGATCATTGTGAATGGCCTGAGCAAAGGTTTTGCGATGACGGGATGGAGGCTCGGCTATATTGCTGCGAATGCTGATATCGCCAAAGCCTGTGAAAAACTACAGGGACAGTTTACCAGCGGCACCAGCTCGATAACACAGAAAGCAGCGGTGGTGGCATTGACCACAGATCTGCGCCCTTCCATGGAAATGGTGGAAGAGTTTACACGCCGCCGGAAAAGAGTGATGGAACTGGTGAGTGAGATTCCGGGTATTAAATGCAATGAACCCGAAGGGGCATTTTATATTTTCCCCGATGTGAGTGCTTATTATGGCAAAACAGATGGTGTCACCACGATCACCAACTCTGGTGATTTTTGCATGTACCTGTTGAATACAGCCCATGTATCTTCTGTGATGGGTGAAGCTTTTGGTGAACCGGCCTGTGTCCGTTTTTCTTTTGCCAACAGTATGGAAAAAATTGAAGAGGGCTGGAAACGTATTAAAGCCGCTTTAGCCAAACTGAAATAATAATTTATTGCGCAGCAACAGTTTCCTCTTTCTTTGGAAGCTGTTGTTTTAATTCCTCTATTGATTTACTGATCCAGTGTACGGTACTCATGCCGAAACCGGAGGCGTGAAAATATACTTTTCCTTCCGGTGATACCACTACGTTGGTTGGATAGGAGTTAATGCTGTACTGGTTGCTGATATAACGGCCGTTATCCACAATGCGGTAACCGAAAGGATGTGTTTTCAGGAATTCACGGATATCGGAAGCAAGATCCAATGCCACGGCAATAAAGACAACGGAACTGTCTTCCCTGTAGGTCTGGGATAGTTTATGCAATTCCGGTATTTCTCTTACACAGGGCGGACAATTGATAAACCAGAAGTTCAGTACGATGATCTTCCCGGCAAGATTTTTTGTATTGATTTTATTACCGTCAATATCCGTTGTTTTAAAAGAAGAGAATTTACTGCCTGTTTTGAAATATTTACTCTCGGGTGGTTTGGGTAATGCAAGGTTTCTCTTTGCGAAGTCTTCATCGGAAAGGCGGATGATAAAATAAGCTGTGTTGGGATCAGCGGGCTTTTCGGCTTTGATGATATAGCGGCCGGTTGCCATTAATTGCTGCCAGATGGCATATGGATATTCAGTGCCGGTAGTATCTTTTACCACCGAGCTTTCGGTGAGCCTTGCTTTTGTGGTAAAAGTTTGTTGTGCGGATATGTTCAGCAGGGAGAAGGTGAACAGGAAAGCGATAAGGATTCTTTTCATACAATAAGTTTGCCTGGCTGAAAATACAAAGGAGTACAGTAAAAATAAAATGACTTTATTTTTTTAACAGTTGCTCATGCAAAGCCAGCACCTGCGGTGTTAACAGCTCCGTATCATTGTTGACAAGCACAAAGTCACAAAGCTTCATTTTCATTTCCTCATCAATCTGCCGGTCCATTCTTTTTTGTACTTCATCAGAACTGATATGATCCCTTTCCATCACCCGCTGTATCCGGGTTATTTTGGGGGCAGATACCCCGATCACATAATCCAGGTTTTCTGCGGAGCCACTTTCAAAGATCAATGCAGCTTCCTTAATGACATAAGGCGCTGTTTGCTGCTGCATCCATTCATTGGCGTGACGGATGGTGGCAGGATGGGTTAAAGCATTCAGCAATTCCAGTTTTTCTTTGTTATTAAAAACAATGGATGCGATATACGGACGGTTCAGCTGCCCTTCACTGTAACTTTCTTCTCCAAAATTTTTGATGATCTCTTTTTTCAGTGCTTCATCTGTATTCATCAGCTGACGGGTGGCTTCATCGGCATAATAAACGGGAATGCCAAGGACTTCAAATACCCGTGCCACAGTGCTTTTACCACTGCCAATACCGCCTGTAAGTCCAACCCGGATCACGAATGCTGTTGTTTGATTGAATAAATAAATTGCTGCTGCTAAAATAGAAAAAGCGCCTGATAAAGGTCAGGCGCTTTTAACGAATCCTTTTCCGTTAAATAACGGTTTATTTCTTTTCTGCTGCAGCCGGTTTGTTCAGCGCTGCTGTCCAGTCCATGCTGATGGCAGATTTTTCAATTTTGATATAGCTGCCGGGGCTTACTTCAATGCTCAAAGTACCGTCTTCATTCACTTTATTGATAGTACCGTGGATACCCGCAATGGTGACGATCTTTTCACCTTTGCCTAATTCTTCAATGAATTTTTTCTGGTTCTTGGCCCTTTTCGCCTGGGGGCGGATAAAGAACAGCCAGAAAACGAGTATCATTAATCCGAGGAAAATGAATTGGAACCCACCGAAACCACCTGCTGGCGTTGTGTCTAAGAGATTAATTTTATACATTAGAAATTATAATTTACTTTTTAATATGATATAGTATCCGTTTGATGTTGTGTAAATAAATAGTGTTATTATTAAAAGCAATATTCGCAAAATTAGCTCTAAGAGGTTTAAATTAGTATCTGGTATAATTTGAATCACTTCCCAACCTTGAGCATTTTCAATTTTGATTCTTTTATTTAAAGAATCTACTGGGCTTCCGGAAAAAAGACCAATTAGCCCGCCAATAAGAGATACTTTACAAACTTTATTGATTTGATCTTGTTGGGTTATCAAACTACTGTTTACATCTTTCTTGTTTTTTAGTGCATTAATGATGGTGATAATAATTAATATAATGACAATAAGGATTATAAGCTGTAATATGCCGAAACCACTTTGCGCAGCTTTCTGCTGTAATAAATGGATAGGAGGCATATTGTAATTTGATTATTGTATATAATTATTTAATGACCTCTACGTGAAATTTCAGTTCATGCGATGTGCTGGGGCTTGTATTTGCCGTTACATATACTGATTTGTTGGCAGTGCCCACCCTGTCCTTACTGTTAAAGGTAGCTTTGATCAGCCCTTCCTCACCGGGCATAACAGGTTCTTCTGGTTTTTCAGGAACCGTGCAACCGCAACTGGCGGATACACTGGCAATAACTAAGGGTTTGGTGCCGGTGTTTTTAAATTTATAAGACACTTCCACTACCTTGCCTTCTTTTACGGTGCCCAGCTCCAGTGAAGTGCTGTCCAGCCATTGCAGGGTGGTAAAGTTGGCAGAATCGGCCAGTTGTTTATTTAATGCTTCCTGTTTTGCCACCAGGTCTTCTTCCGTCAGTTTTGCGGCTTCTGCTTTTTTATCGCCGGTTTTGCAGGCAACCATAGTGCCGGCAATGATCAGGGTTAAAAAAAATGTTTTCATGCGCTGCTATTTTTAGAATTGCAAATGTAAGAAGAAAGCAAAGAGGGCAAAGAGAAAAACGGTAAAAGGGGTTTTCAAACCCCGGGAAATTCTCTTTGCCTCCTTTAAAGGCCGGTTATGCCTTTTTATAATCGGTTTTTTGCATTTTGCCCTGTTGCACCAGCTCTTTGTGGATATTGTCAAGGATACCATTCACAAACTGGCCGCTTTGCTGGGTACTGTATTCTTTGGCCAGGTCAATATATTCGTTGATGGTTACTTTAGGAGGGATGGTTTCAAAGTACAGGAATTCAGAAACACCCATTTTCATGAGGATCATATCGAGGAGGGCGATCCGTTCCGGGTCCCAGTTTTTCAGTTTGGGCACAATCAGTTCCTGCAGGTATTCGTTTTTGTCAAGAACAGTTTGCAGGAGTTCTCTGGCAAATTGTTCTTTGTCCGGTGTTGCAATTTGTTTGAAATTGCAACTGCCTGGTTTCTGGATATAGCCGGCTAATAATTGCACCAGCATTTCGCCGTCATCATCCCAGTTGCTGAAATTTTCTTCTATATGTGATACAAATAATTCGTTGGCGAGCATCAGGTCGTTCAGGATAAACTCCATGATCTTTTTCTCTTCACTTTTTTCCCGTACCTGCTGTGCCGTGTATGTTTTGTATTCTTTTGTTTCAACCAGCTGGAGATACGTCTTCCGGATCAGTTCTTTGTCGGCAATCCGTTCCGGTTTTTGTGTGGCGAATTGTTCTTTTAATGCGGGGTCTTCCAGTATTTTCCAGAGCAGCTCATTGCCTGCAATTTTAGTATTAACATTAAGATCGTCCGAAGTGGGGAGATGTTTCCCGGCCCGCTGGTGGGAGTCTTTTTCAGCGTAACGGGTTACTTCAGTCAGGAACCAGATCAGGTAAACCAGCAGGGTGCGGCTTTCATCAAAATGCTGTTGTAATATCTTGCGGGGCTCGCCGCTTTTAGCCTCATTTTCCAGGGTGGCAATTGTGTAAAGGGTCTGCATCACTTTCACCCTGATATTTCGTCTGCTGATCATATTTGAAAGAAGAACTTTTTGAAGCAGCAAAGATAAGGAAGCAGGCCGGCTTTGCCGTATTACAGGTGATGTATTTGCTAATTTAAAAGCCTGCTGAAAATATCAGCAGGCTTTTAAAACCAGTTGGTTATGTTAATATTATTCTTTTATGAAGCGCAGTAATTCGGTTCCGGCAGCACTGGTCAGCCGTATAAAATAAACCCCGGCTTTCAGGTGGCTGACAGGAATGTCTTTTTTGATCATGGAATTGTTTACCTGTTCCCGGTGAATTGTTTTCATATCTGCAGCAAATATTTCGATAGAGTATTTGCTGATCACCTTACTGAAATTAATTGTTACCCTATCTGTAGCGGGAACAGGATACAGGAATGCACCCGTTTGCCCTTTGCTGATCTGTACACTTACAATACGGCTGTATTTAAAATTATCATCCAGGTCGGTTTGTTTCAGGCGGTACCAGGTTGTTCCTGATGCCGGTTTGACATGCAGGAATTCATAGGCCTGCAGGGAGGTTGAGTTTCCTTTAGACGGGATGGTAGCCAGTGCTGCAAAATTTCTTCCATCATTGCTTACTTCAATGATAAAATCCCTGTTATTCTGTTCAAAAGAAGTGGTCCATTTTACCAGGGTATTTTGCTGGCTGGTTGCCACAGCAGTAAAATCTGTCAGTGATACCGGAAGAGTGGCGCCTGCATCCACAAGGAAAAAACGGGAGAAGCCGGTGAACGGGGCTGTAAAGACCGTGGTGCCTGAACCGAGTGTGGTAACAACGGGTGTCATGAACTGGGTATTGGTGGCATCTGCAGCAGCGGCTGATGCGGCTGTTGTTTTTGCAATTCTTAATGTAGCCGGGTTCTTGCCTCCGAGCTCAGCATTTTCAAAATACAGTGAAAGAGAATAACCTGTTGTTGCTGTATTGGTGGAGGGTGTGATGGCAAAAACTTTTGCGGAACGTTGTCCGCCCAGTGCATTTACCCAGGTAGTACCACCGGCTTCCAGCGTGGCATTTACACAGCCTAAGGAGGCGGTCACACTGTTCAGCCGGAAAAGAAGCCTGCTGTTATTCGAATAGAAATAATCATCACTGCCTGTTGCAATATGATTGGCTGCAGTGGATGTGGCTACTGTTTCAATAGGTGTGCCGGTCGTGGAAACGTCAAGACGTATCACGGGTTTTATTCCTGTCGCAAAATAGGATACAGAGCTGAATGACCCGGAACAGTTAATCCCATTCTGGTAAAACATATTGCCCTGGGAGGCATTTCCGCCATCGGAATAGGCCTCTACCAGGTCGGCAGCATTCCCGGCATCTGCCGTAACGTTATCATAACAAATTTCAACAGCAAGGTTGCTGCTGCCATTCCAGTTAAAGGGAGATGATAAGGTAAAACTATTCCATCCAGCTGTTGTGGAAACGGATGCAGACGAATAAACAGTGGTCATGCCTCCTATAACAGTCACAGTTCCATCCACCAGGTAAGCGGTATTTGTAGGAGCCATTTTAATAGAGAAATTACTAAAGGCTCTTGTGCTTAGTTTTGAATTAATGAAAAGCTGGAACGAGGTGATACTTCCTGCCGAAATTCCTGCAGCAAGCAGCTCACTTGCTTTATAGAGATATTGGCCACGCTGCCGTTGTTGTCTTGCGTCAAACGGTGCGGAAGATATCAGGTTGGTTGCTGATCCGATGGAATAGGTCCCGTTTGATATTCCTGCCGGTGCCTGGTCATTATCAGCAAGGGTAATAGTAAGTGTTGGGGCAGCAGTTCCTTCCGATGCATCTCCGCCGCCGTTATTTACAGTAAAGTCGATAATGATTGTTTCAGCCGTTTCCACGCTGGCATCATCATATATTCTTACGGTGAAGTTTTGGGCGGTGGTGGATCCGCTGTTAAAAGTCAGCACATCACTCGGGCTGCTGAAATTGCCATTGGTGGTAACATCATAATCCAGCCCTTTTATAGCCGTTCCGCCATAAGTCAAAGTAGCCGTGGCGGTGGCAGAAGGGCCTGCACCGATGGTCATTTGATAGGTATGATCGGTATACCGGCGGCAACCATTGAGGGTGCCTGCGATATTTTCGGTTTGAGAAGAAGTGGCCGTATTGAAATTTATGGTTGTGCCACAGGGTACTAATGCGAGGTTGCCCGGCGCAACCAAACTGGCCCTTGAAGCCAGTGACATTGCTGCCTGTGCCCTTGTCTTTTGCCCGTTGGTAAACAGGGTATAGCAATTCGTATAACTCATGAAATTGCTTTCTGTGTTGATTGTATAATTATTAGGTACTGCACAGGGGTTTGCTCCCGATCGGCAGGCAAAACTGTAAATGCCGGTGCCCGAGTTATAATTATTAAAAATAGGATCAGTATCACAAACCCGGTCGCCATCTGCAGTACAATTCGTATTCACGGGGCATTGTGAATTATCTGCTGAACCCTGGAACGGGTGATATAAATTAAGGGCATGGCCAATTTCATGCGGTAATGTTTTTTCGCCGGCTATCATTTGGGTTGCCAGCATCACAGTCCCGTCGAGAGAAGAAGAAGCGCCGGGGAAGTAAGCAAAACCTGCAATGAATTGGCCGGATGTGCCATCTGCGCCATCGAGTTTATTTACAATCCAGATATTATAATAATCAGATGTGTTCCACCGGGACAGGTTTTTCATGGTTAGCTCCGGGCAGCCGGAGGAGGTTTGAACGTTTACTCCGTTAGTCACATAGTTGGGCAGGGCCGATGCATCCACCCTCTCGATGCCATTAGTCGCTCCGCAGGAAGGGGTGCGTTGCGCAAGGGCAAATTGTACTTCCATATCCACAATGCCACCGCCTTCCACCGGAGCTGTCATTCCTGCATAGGTGCCGGCATATACCTGGTTGAGGTAATTAATAGCACCTGTGATCTGCGCATCCGTTGGGTTATATATAGTACCTATTGCCCCGCCGGTATGCATGACATGTACCACCACGGGTATAGTGTATAAAGCATTGGTACGGGCAGACTGGTTGGCAGGCCGGGGATGAGTTTCAATATACCTGCGGATGGACTGCTCATTGAGTTCAACCTGGCGGGCATAACTGGCATCCCTGTTTAACAGGCGGGTGTGGAGGTCATCAAAACCGCAAGGTGGCTGAGCGTTTACTATTGAGAAAGCTGCAAGCTGGAAAATAATAAAAAGAAGCAGAACTGTTCTTTTCATATGATATTGATTTAACGATATTAAGAAACGGAGATGCTGGTTGGGCCTGGCAGGCTGTTAACCGTAGCACAATATGTGAAAATTTGTCCATTATTGCCTGTAAAATGTAATTTTTTCAGCCGCTATTGCAGGCAGGAATGAAAAAATGGCTTTTTTCAGCAGCTGGCATAGTATTTCCTGTACCTTCGCCGTCCCTAAAATCCTGAGCTTGTCAAAGGAAAGGACAAATTCATATCAAAAAACTCAAAATCAATACAACTATGGCTAAGAAAGTCAATGTTACCCCGCTTCATGACAGGGTAATTGTGAAAGCAGCAGCGGCTGAAGAAAAAACTGCCGGCGGCATTATCATCCCCGATACAGCGAAAGAAAAACCACAACGGGGTACTGTAATCGCAGCTGGTCCCGGTAAAAAAGACGAGCCGGTAACTGTAAAAACAGGCGATACTGTTTTATATGGTAAATATGCAGGTACAGAGATCCAGATCGATGGTGAAGATTTTCTGATCATGAGAGAATCAGATATACTGGCAATAGTATAAGATAACTGCGGCAATGACTGGTGAGCCATGAGCTGAAGCCTCATGGGGCGAAACCTTACTCACCACCAAATAATATTTTAAACAAACCTCAAACTAAAATACAATGGCAAAGCAAATCTTCTTCGACATTGAAGCAAGAAACAAGATGAAGAAAGGCGTGGATACATTAGCCAACGCCGTGAAAGTGACATTAGGTCCCAAAGGCCGTAATGTGGTGATCGAGAAAAAATTTGGTGCACCAGCTGTTACAAAAGATGGTGTTACGGTAGCAAAAGAAATTGAACTCGAAGATCCTATTGAGAACATGGGTGCGCAAATGGTGAAAGAAGTGGCTTCTAAAACTGCGGATATTGCAGGTGATGGTACTACTACTGCCACTGTGCTGGCGCAATCCATTATCAGCGAAGGCCTGAAAATGGTGGCGGCTGGTGCTAACCCGATGGACCTGAAACGCGGCATTGATAAAGCCGTCAGCCTGATCGTTGAAAACCTGAAAGGGCAATCTCAGACGGTGGGTAACGACACAAAGAAAATTCAACAGGTAGCAACGATTTCTGCAAACAATGATGAAACCATTGGTAAACTGATCGCTGAAGCGTTTGTAAAAGTGGGTAAAGAAGGTGTGATCACTGTGGAAGAAGCAAAAGGTACTGACACTACTGTTGATGTGGTGGAAGGTATGCAGTTTGATCGTGGTTATATCTCTCCTTACTTCGTTACGAACAGCGAAAAGATGGAAGCGGAGCTGCAAAACCCTTATATCCTGATCTACGATAAGAAGATCAGCAATATGAAAGACATCCTGCATATCCTGGAGAAAGTGGCACAAAGCGGCCGTCCGTTGCTGATTATTGCTGAAGACCTCGAAGGAGAAGCACTGGCAACATTAGTGGTGAACAAGCTGCGTGGTACCATTAAAGTGGCTGCTGTAAAAGCTCCCGGTTTTGGCGACAGGAGAAAAGAAATGCTGACAGATATTGCTATCCTGACTGCGGGTACGGTGATCAGCGAAGAATTAGGCCACAAACTGGAAGGTGCTGACCTGACCAGCCTGGGGCAAGCTGCTTCCGTGACTATTGATAAGGACAACACTACTATCGTAGGTGGGAAAGGTAAAAAAGCGGACATCACTGCCCGTGTAAATCAGATAAAAGCACAGGTTGAGAACACCACTTCTGATTACGATAAAGAAAAATTACAGGAGCGCCTGGCTAAGTTAGCCGGCGGGGTGGCTGTATTATATATTGGTGCGGCTACAGAAATGGAAATGAAAGAAAAGAAAGACCGTGTTGACGATGCTTTACATGCAACAAGGGCTGCTGTGGAAGAAGGTATCGTTCCGGGTGGTGGTGTGGCCTATATCCGTGCTATTGAAGCGCTGGATCCAAAAGTAAAAGGCCAGATCGCTGACGAGCAAACCGGTATGGCTATTGTCCGCCGTGCTTTGGAAGAGCCTGTCCGTACCTTAACAGCTAATGCTGGTATTGATGGTTCTATCGTGGTACAAAAGATCAAAGAAGGAAAAGCTGATTATGGTTTCAACGCCAGAACAGAAGTATATGAAAACCTGTTTAAAGCTGGTGTAATTGACCCGACCAAAGTGAGCCGTGTGGCATTAGAAAATGCTGCTTCAATCGCCGGGATGCTGTTAACCACTGAATGCGTGGTGGCTGACAAACCGAAGAAAGAAGAACCGCATTCTCATGGTGCGCCTGATATGGGGGGCATGGGTTACTAAAAGCGATGCTCTCAATTATTACACAGGCAAGGAAGCCTGGGAAATAAAAGATGCCCCGCTCCGGTTATGGGGTGGGGCATCTGGTTTTCAGACCCTTTTATTGTTTAAAAATAATTGTGCTATGAAATCCCTGATTCGTTTCAGCAAAATGAAATTAATGTGGCAAAAAATCAGGAGTTTATGCGGTCGCTCCGGCCGGAAAGATGATGGTTTCCCCGATAACCCCTACCTGATTTTATAAGCGTAAAAGCCTGTTCTGCCCGGACAGGCTTTATTATTGCCGGTTGTCTTTGGTCATTTGTTCATTTTTGGACAAATAATCCTACATTTATTTTCCTTTACAGGCCGTTTTTAATCGTTTAAACCAAACTGTTTTTATGAGTAAACTGTACAAATTTTTACTGGTTATTGCTATTGCCAGTATTGTATCATTCAATGCCTCCGCCCAGCAAAACTACTGGAGCTCCCGTAGTGAGAGTAGTGTTGGGGCAACGGACAAAGCTGTTGCAAGGCAGTCATTCCCCAAAGAATTCAAATTATTCCAATTAAGTGTCAGTTCCTTACGACAGGAATTATTTTCTATTGTGGGTGACCAGGCACGCAGCAGGTCAACGATTATTTCTTTGCCGAATGCAACGGGGGGAATGGAGCAGTTTGAAGTGTTTGAAGCATCAAATTTTGACCCTGTTTTACAGGCCCGTTTTCCGCAGATAAGGGCTTATTCGGGCAGGGGGATTACAGATAAAGCCGCAACGCTGAAACTAAGTATTTCTCCTAAAGGAATACAAACAATGGTTTTCAGGAAAGGAGACCAGCCCAATGAATACATGGAACCTTACTCAAACGATGGGTCGGTCTATGCAGTATTCCGGGCTCAAAGAAATAAAGGTAGTCTTCCATGGGTGTGTTCAACTCCAGATGCAGATATGGCTTCAGGAGCAATGTCGCAGGCGGCATCGATGAACAGAATTGAAAGCAGTGCAGGTGAGTTAAGAGTATTTAGACTGGCTCAATCATGTAATGGAGAATATGCGAACTGGTTTGGAGCTACAAGTTCAGCACAAGTAGCATTAGTATTGGCGGCATTCAATGCAACCTATACAAGAGTGAATGGTTGTCTTGAAAAAGATCTGGCTATTCATTTAAATATTATCGATGCTACCACACAAGTGATATATTATGATCCGACAACCGATCCTTATTCGGTAAACTTGGGGAACTGGAATAACCAACTAATGAATACGCTTCATAATGTGCTAGGAGACGATGCTTTTGATATTGGTCATATGTTTGGGGCTTCCGGAGGTGGTGGTAATGCCGGCTGTATTGGTTGTGTTTGTTCAAATGTTTTAGCTACAGGTAACCAAGTAAATTCAGCTAATTCAAATTATAAAGGTGGAGGTATTACGTCTCCGGCGGATCAAATACCTCAAGGTGATAATTTTGATATTGATTATGTAGTACATGAAATCGGCCATCAACTCGGAGCTAACCATACCTTTTCTATGGATAATGAAAGTACAGGTAGAAACAAAGAAGTGGGGTCTGGTATTACTATTATGGGTTATGCAGGTATCACCAATCAGGATGTTGCTCCTCACTCAATTGATATTTTCCATCAAACATCAATAGAACAAGTTCAGGGGCATATATCAACAAGAAACTGTGCTGTAATTACAAGTCAAACTGGACTTAATAGCATACCAGTAGTGACGCCTGTGATTAACCGTACTATACCTGTCAGCACTCCATTTGCATTAACTGGTTCTGCAACGGATGCAGATCCGGGAGATGTACTGACGTATTGCTGGGAACAAAATGATAATTCAACTACTATTGGCAATGCAAGTGTAGCAAGCCCTACAAAACTGACTGGTCCAAACTGGCTTAGTTTTTCTCCAACGACCAGCCCAATAAGGTTGTTTCCAAGATTATCGACTATTCTTACCGGTGCTTCTGTTACGGGGCCTTTACCTGGTGGTGATGCCATTGCAAATATAGAAGCTCTAAGTTCAATAGGAAGAACATTGAATTTCAGGTTAACTGTGCGGGATAACCGTCCCTATAACAGCAGCACAGGTGCGGTTGGGCAAACCGCTTTTACAGACGTGGTGGTTACTGTCAATGCAGCAACAGGCCCATTTCTGATCAGCACACAAAACTCGGCGGTTAGTTACCAGGGAGGTACTACTCAAACGGTAAGTTGGTTGGTGAATGGCACAACTGGTGCACCCATTAACTGCGCTTTTGTCAATATACTTTTCTCATCTGATGGCGGACAGACATTCCCTACAGTATTGGCAGCTAATACGGCCAATGACGGAACAGAGGATATTGTTATTCCAACTGTGCTGACTACCACAGGCAGAATAAAAGTAGAAGCGATTGGTAATATTTTCTTCGATATCAATAATGCAAATATTACAGTAACAGCGCCACCTACCGGGTTTAATTTTAACAGCCCGGCTCCGGCTACTACAACATGTCCTGCCGGGGCGACAATGGCCATAACCCTTGGTACTACTTCAACTGGCGGCTTTAGTAACCCTGTTACCCTGTCAGCTACTGCAGGTGTACCAGCGGGAACGAGTGTAACGTTTGGGACCAACCCTGTAACACCCGGCAACAGTTCAATAGTTACTTTAAATAATACCAATACGCTGGCAGCCGGTACTTATGTTATTACAATAACAGGTACGGCAACAGGTGCGCCAAACCAAACAAGAGACCTGACCTTCACGATTACAGGGACAGCAGGTCCTGCTATTACAACGCAGCCTTCCAACTCAACCATTTGTGTAACTACTAATACGTCTTTTAGTATTGCTTCTGCTGGTGCTACTTCCTTCCAATGGCAGCTGAGTACTGATGGCGGTACTACTTATAACAATGTGGCGAATGCAGGTGTTTATAGTGGTGCAACAACCAATACTTTAACGATTACCGGGGCAACTATCGGTTTGAACAATAACCGTTATCGTTGTATTGCATCTACTCAATGCGGAAGCAGCACTTCCAATGCTGGCATCCTGTCAGTAAATGCAGCTCCTGCAGTAACTGCACAACCCCAGGATATCACTTTGTGTGCAGGCAGTAATCATACCTTCAATGTAACCGCAACAGGTGCAGGACTGACCTACCAATGGCAGCTGAGTACTGATGGTGGTGGCACATACAATAATATCAGTAACGGAGGTATTTATTCCGGGGCCACATCCGGCAGTCTGACCTTGACCGGTTTGACAGCAGGGTTGGATGGTAACCGTTATCGTTGCGTGGTATCAGGATCCTGCACTCCTCCCGTTAATTCAAACGGAGCTATGCTTACGGTAGTAACATCGGTAACCGTAACCACTCAACCTTCTGATGCTACTGTTTGTGAAGGCAGCAACAGCAGCTTTACGGTTGCGGGCAGTGGCTCAGGTATCATTTACCAATGGCAGGTGAGCACCGATGGTGGAACCACGTGGACCAATGTGGCGAATGCTGGTGTTTACAGTAGCGCAACTACTGCAACCTTAAATATTACCGGTGCAACATTTGCGATGAATACATACCGTTACCGTTGCCAGTTGTCGAATTCAACCTGTACAACACCGGGAGTATCGAATGCAGGTATCCTTACGGTAAATACATTACCGGCAGTAACCAGCAATCCGGCCAACTCAACAATATGTCTTGGTGGTAATACATCCTTCAGCACTGCTGCAACCGGAACCGGTATCGGTTACCAGTGGCAGGTGAGTACAGATGGAGGAACGACGTATACAAACATTACGAATGGTGGTGTATATGCAGGTGCAACCACTACTACTTTAACGATCACAGGCGCCACTGCAGCGATGAATTCGTATCGTTACAGGGTGGTGGTTACAGGAACCTGTGCACCCGCTGCTAACTCAACAGGTGCTGTCTTGACTGTAATCAACCCTGTTGCTATTACTACGCAGCCTGCTAACTCTGAAATATGCTCTGGAAGTAACACTTCGTTTAGTGTAACAGGAAGCAGTACTCAGACAATCATTTATCAATGGCAGGTAAACCCGGGAACAGGTTTTGTGAATGTAGCCAATGCGGCTCCTTATTCCGGCGCTACTACAGCAACGCTGACCATTACAGGTGCTACCACAACCATAAGTACCTATCAATACCGTTGCATCTTGTCTAATGCAACTTGTTCCGGAGCTAATCAAACCACGTCAGGTTCTGCAACCTTAACGGTACGCCAGTTACCAACGGTTACTTTAGCCGCAGCGCCATTAACAGCGCTGTTACCAGGACAAAGCACCACGCTGACAGCCACACCGAGCGCTTCAACAGGTGGCGTTCTGACAACGAGCTGGTTCTTTAATACTAACCCGGTTGCTAATACGGGCAATACCAGGATCGTGAATGTAGAACAGGTGGGAGATTACCAGGTTCGCATCCAGGAAACCTGGCCAAGTACACTGGTATGTTCTAACCAATCAGCGGTGGTAGCCATTACCGCACAGGCAAGTGAAAGGTTGTTCATCTTCCCAAGCCCGAATGATGGTGCGTTCCAGGTAGCGTATTACAATAGTACTGGTGCATCATCTTCCCGTACCATTACCATTTATAATGCGGCCGGAGCCAAAGTTCATCATGAGAAATTTGCCGTAACAGGCTCTTATACTTTGCTGAATCTCGATATCAAACCTGCTGCAAAAGGCCTGTACTATGTAGTGGTGGGCGATGCCTCTGGTAAACGTATCGCTAAAGGCAATGTGCTGATTCAGTAAGAACAGTTGATTATCAGCTTATAAATCAATCCCGTTCAGTTTAACACTGAACGGGATTTTTTGTGCACCCTGCCCGCCTGCCAATAGGGGAAAAACGCCGCGACAGATCGGCTGTTAAGCCTTACCTTTGCCCGCCCGTTCTGAAATCGGTAATTCAAAAAAATTTTAATAGGCGGAACATTCGGGCGGGCCGCCTTAAAATCAGCAGCAACAATGATCAGTGTAAAAGACCTGAAACTGGCTTACGGTAAACGGGTATTGTTTGAAGAAGTTAACCTCAATTTCACCAAGGGTAATTGTTATGGAGTGATTGGGGCCAACGGCGCCGGTAAAAGTACCTTCCTGAAAATATTAAGCGGCGAAATCGAGCCGAATAAAGGAACCGTTACGATCACTCCGGGTGAACGAATGGCGATATTGAAACAAAACCAGTTTGAATTTGATGATCAGACCGTATTAAATACGGTAATGATGGGGCATAGCAAACTGTGGCAGGTGGCCAAGGAACGGGAAGCTATCTATGCACTGGCGGATTTTACCGAAGAAGATGGTATGCGGGCCGGTGAACTGGAAGCTGAGTTTGGTGAAATGGGCGGTTATACCGCTGACAGTGATGCTGCCACTTTATTAAGTGAACTGGGAGTAAAAGAAGAATTTCATGCGGCACTGATGAAAGATATTCCTTCTACTTTAAAAGTAAGGGTGTTGCTCGCACAGGCCATCTTCGGTAATCCTGATATTTTGTTACTGGATGAACCGACCAACGGTCTCGATATCGAAACGATCAGCTGGTTGGAGAATTTCCTGGCGGATTATGAGAACATTGTACTGGTGGTGAGCCACGACCGTCACTTCTTAGACGCTGTGTGTACGCATGTGGCTGATGTGGACCGCCAGAAGGTCAAGATATTTACCGGGAACTACACGTTCTGGTATGAATCATCCCAACTGATGGCCCGCCAGATCAACGATAAGAATAAAAAAGTGGAAGAAAAGCGGCAGGCCTTGATCGACTTCATTGCCCGTTTCAGTGCAAATGCTTCAAAAAGTAAACAGGCCACCAGCCGTAAGAAAGCATTAGAAAAATTGAGTATTGAAGAAATAGAACCGAGTTACCGCAAGTACCCGGGTATTATTTTCCAGCCGCTGCGGGAAGTGGGTAACCAGATCCTGAATATTGAAAAACTATCCAAATCGGTGGATGGCCGCGTGCTGTTCAAAGACGTAACATTTACGGTGAACAAAGGTGATAAGATTGCTTTGCTGAGCCGTGACCCGCTGGCGGTGACCAGTTTCTTTAATATCATTACCGCCAACACGATTGCGGACAGTGGTTCTTATGAATGGGGTACCACCGTTACCCATGCTTACCTGCCACAGGAGAACAGCGAGTTCTTTACCGGGCAAGATAACCTGATGGACTGGCTCCGGCAGTATGTTCCCGATCATGTGAAAGATGTGGATGAGCCTTTCCTGCGTGGGTTCTTAGGTAAAATGTTATTCAGTGGTGATGATGTACTCAAGAAGACGAATGTATTGAGTGGTGGTGAAAAAGTACGCTGCATGCTGAGCCGGATGATGCTGCAGAGCCCGAATGTTATTTTGCTGGATCAGCCCACCAACCACCTTGACCTGGAAAGCATCCAGAGCTTTAACGAACAATGTACCGATTACAAAGGCATCGTGTTGTTAACGAGCCATGACCATACGTTTATGCAAACCGTAGCTAACCGGGTGATCGAATTAACACCGAAAGGCATCATTGACCGCCTGACGACGTTTGATGAATACCTGGTTGATGAACGGGTGAAAGGGTTGAAGGAGGAGATGTATAAATAGGAGTGGAAAATTGACAGTGGAGAATGGGGAGAAATGTAGTCGGGAGTCGATAATAAGACAAGATATGTCCCGCTTCGGAAGAGGCGGGATTTTTTATTCGATCCTGATCCAGAAGGATGAGAGTTTACTGATCCTTGCATCAGGTGATGTACCTCTGATTTCTGTAAAGTAAATAATATCTCCCGGCTCTGATTGTTTTATGAGTTTTATTTGTTCCGATGAAAAGTAAGAAGTTTTAGCAAAAAAATCCGTGCTGTCTGTACCTCTAATGAATGTTGTTTTAAAAGAGAGGATAATGTAATTTATTTTTAAAGAGCAACCGGGGTAGCGGACGGAGATAAAGGGACTGGCCAGTAAATTTTTTACTTTTACAATAGTATCTCTCAGCCCATTTACAGTAGCAACCGGGTAGGGTATTAATTCTGCCCTGATTTTTTTAGTAAAAATAAGTTTGCCATATTCTGAGTAAGTAAGCGTACATATACCGGTAGTACGTACTCTTATTATATAGGATTGATTTCCTGATTTGGAAATGGAGCTGCCGCAACCGGCTACAGCAATTTTGCTCATTGAGAGTTGGTTTTTAATTCCTTTTAGCGTTACCCTGTTTTCATGAGCAATATATAATATGGGCTTTGTACTATCGGTGAGGCTGAGGTTATAGAAATTGATCTGACTGAATAAGCTGTTGCTGATAAAAACTGATAACAAGAGGAGAAAGCTGCATTTCATACTGCAAGAACGAAAAAATACGATCTTTCTTGTTCAAAAAAATCATCTGTAGTTCTTGCTTCAGGCCCTGCCTGTAATTATATTTGTACAGCTACTCAGTTCTTTTCACCAATTCTGGCATCCAAATCCTGCCGTACCTGTTAATCTTCCGGGAAAGACCTGTATCCGGGCCGGGAGTATGTCACGACAGCAAGCAGTTAACTTTATGCTTACTGAAAAGGATATTCGGGTTGAAACCAGAAAACGCAAACGATTTTAAAGCCTCATCGCGGATGGGGCTTTTTTTTATGAATCGACACAGGCGCTTCACTTTAAATAAGCAATCAAATATTCCCTATCTTCCTTGTTCATTATGTCTGCGGCTTCCCTGGCAAAAAAAATAGGCTTCTGGTCAGCTACTTCCATTATCATTGGCAGTATCATTGGCTCCGGCGTGTTTATGAAACCGGCGAGTATGGCGCATGAACTGGGTTCTCCGGTATGGCTGACACTGGTCTGGGTGATTGCCGGGATATTTTCTTTATTCGGTGCACTGATCTATGCTGAATTGGGTGCTATGTTGCCTGAGACAGGTGGTATCTATGTGTATTTCCGGGTGATGTTCGGGGAGTTCATTGCTTTTTTATACGGATGGGCTGCATTTGCCGTGATCAATACAGCAGCTGTTGCAGCTATCGCTTTTGTCTGTGCACAGTATGCCGATTATTTTTTGCATTTACCCAGATTTGATACTATCGCCGAACAAAATTTAACCTGGCATATCCCTTTTATCGGTGACCTGCACCCGCTGGAAAACTTTGGCGTCAAGTCATTAGCAGTAGCACTTACCATCGGGCTTACCTACCTGAATTACCGCAGCGTAAAAGCAGGAAGTTATTTCCAGGTGGTATCTACGTTTATTAAAATAGTTGTGATCGGGGCATTGATCGTTGGTATTTTATTTTCCGGGAACGGGTCGGTACAAAATTTTGTACAGGCTGAACATCCTAAAGAAGGATTTGATTTGATGAGTGCAGTTATAGTAGCCATGACGGGGGCATTTTTTTCGTATGATGGCTGGATCAATATTACCTCGATGGCCGGTGAGATCAAGGAACCGCAAAAGAATATTCCCCGCAGTTTGATCATTGGTGTGTTTGCCTGTATTGCCGTATATGTTTTAGTAAACCAGGCCTATCTCTATGTATTGCCGGTGGAAAAAATTGCTGCTTCCCCATTAGTAGCGGCGGATGCGATTGCAGTTGCCTTTGGTAAAACAGGGGGTGCTGTTGTGGCGGCACTGATCGTTATCTGTACGTTTGGGGCAATCAATGGAAATATCATGGCAACCACCCGCATCACTTACGCGATGGGAAAGGATAAAGTATTTATGCCCTGGACAGGTAAGGAACATGCAAAATACCAAACTCCGGGCAATGCCTTATGGTTACATGGCATCTGGACCTCTGTTTTTATCATCTCGGGTTCTTTTGATATGCTGGCCGATATGTTTGTTTTTATTACCTGGATCGCTTACGGGGTAGGGGCGGTGGGTATCTTCTTATTGCGAAAGAAGATGCCGGGAAAAGAAAGGCCTTACAAAATGTGGGGTTATCCCTGGGTGCCTGTTTTGTTCATTGGTTTTTCTGCGTTTTACTTAATAGTTACAGTATGGAATGATGTTAGTAATTACCTGGCCCATAAACAACCCGTGATTAATTCTGTACTGGGATTATTATTAACAGCGATAGGTATCCCCCTATTTTATTATTACCGGAAAAAGAAGCAAAGATGATAAACCATCAAAATGGCTGATTATTTGCCTGTCGGTTATATCATCTTCTTAATCATTTTTCCCAGCATCATTAATCCATAATCGGCATCATCACTCCAGGGTTTGCCAAAACTGATGCGGATGCAATTGCCGTAATTGGAACTGGCAGAAAATATTTTGCCTGGTACGATGGAGATATTATGCTTCATCGCTTCTGTCCGCAGTTTGAACGCATTTATTTTTTTGTTCAGCTGTACCCATAATACAAAACCTCCATGGGGCCTCGATACCTTAGTGTCTTCCGGGAAATATTGAATAATGGCCTGCAAATAACGCAGGCTCTGGGTGTACAGGGCTTTGCGGATATTCTTCAAATGGTATTCATAACGGCCATTCTGCAGGAAATGAGCAATAGCGGCTTGTGTTAAAGTGGGAGAGCTGATATTGTGGATCCGTTTGATCTGTTTCACCTGGTCAATGAATTTACCGGGGATGGTCCAGCCGATGCGGTAGCCGGGGGTGAGAGATTTGGATAAGGAAGAACAATGCATTACCAGACCTTTGGTATCATAGTACTTGCAGGTGCGGGGGCGTTGCTTGCCAAAATAAAGGTCGCCATAAATATCATCTTCGATCAGCGGGATATTATGTTTTGTGATGATCTCCACTAATTTCTTTTTATTTTCTTCAGGCATACATCCGCCTAACGGGTTATTGAAATTGGGAATTACCACGCAGGCTTTGATATCATATTTTCTGACCGTCTTTTCCAGGCAACCGAGATCAAGGCCATCAACAGGAGAAGAGGAGAGCTCAACTACTTTCAATCCCATCTGTTCGATGGCCTGGAAAAGGCCAAAATAATTAGGCGATTCAATAGCGATAGTATCTCCCGGCCGGGTGATAGCTTTAATGCACAGAGTTATTGCTTCGAGGCAGCCACCTGTTACCAGCACATCATCTGCTTTTATTTTGCCACCCCAGTTGAAAGCCAGTTTGGCGATTTGCTTTCTTAATTCCACATTACCCTGCGGGTGTTCATAATTGATGCAGGCATTGGGGTGATTGCGCAAAACATGCACAACCGATTTACTGATCTTGGCTGCAGGTAATAAAGATGTATCGGGTACAGCCAGTGCAAAATTAATCACATTGCCCGCAGTGATATCCGAATAGATAGAAGCGATCATTTCCTTCACACTCACTTCATGTGACAGGGGATCGGGTTGTACTACCTTGGGAAGTTCCGGGAAACGGCGCTTACTGAAGCGGACATAGTAACCTGATTTAGGTCTTGATTCGATCAGGCCTTTTCCTTCGAGATGATAATAGGCCTGGAAAGCCGTTCCCATACTGATACCGTATTCATCACTCAGCACTCTTACGGAAGGGAGTTTGTCGCCGATCTTCAATACATCATCACTGATCATTTTTTCAAGCCCGGTGGCCACCTGCATATACAGATGATCGTCATTGTGGTTGGTTTTCGCCATTTGTTAAAAAATCTGATATGGTCAAAAATACAAAAACTGCATCTGTTTTTTTTAAGAAATTCTGTAAAGATTTGCACTGTCGTTTCTGTATGTCCCTGTTGTTAAGTGACGGACAGAATAAACCATAGTGAACTGACGCAATTGCTTTGCCGGAAACATAAAAGCCAACGATGAAAAGAGAACTACATAAAGCGTATATCGCACTGGGCATTGTCAGCTTCTTCTGGGGAACCACCTATATTGCCGCAAGAGTGGGAGCACAGGAAATACCCGGTTTATTTATTTCGGGGTTAAGACAATTTATATCCGGCGCTGTGCTTGTCAGTTATTTCCTGCTAAAAGGATATAAGATACCCAATAAGGATATCTTAAAAAAGATATCAGTGCAAAGTATCTTCTTGCTGTGTATTGCAAATGGACTGCTTACCTGGTCAGTGGAGTATATCAGCGGAGGGCTGGCGGCAATCATTGCCGCTCTCGTTCCCTTATTTATTGCCCTGTTCACGGTATGGTTATCAAAATGCGCAAAAATCAGCCGGTTGATGCTTATTGGTTTGATTATTGGGTTTGCAGGGGTGATGACGATCTTTTATGATTACCTCGGGCAAATGAAAAGCAGCTCGTTTGTATTGGGTGTGGTGCTGGCAATCCTCTCCACTTTGTCCTGGTCATTCGGTACTGTTTATACTTCAAAAGAAAGGCCACCGATCAATATTCTATTCAATGTGGGTCTGCAGATGCTGATCGCCGGTGTGCTTGTACTGATCATCTGTGGCGTTACGGGCAAGTATGTGAATATGGCAAATGTAGGGCAAAACGCATGGCTGGCTTTGATATATCTTATTGTGTTCGGTTCACTGATCGCCTATTCAGCTTATGTATTTATGATCAGCAAACTGCCACCCACCCGTGTTTCCGTTTATGCATATATTAATCCTGTTGTGGCCGTACTGATCGGGTGGTTGCTATTATCTGAAAAAATGAATGCGCAGATGGTCGTTGGAACCCTGATTACTTTAGGAGGAGTATATATAGTAAATCGTGAATTTAAAAAAGTAAAGAGATGAGCAACCTTATTCATATTGTTGATTACCGGCAGGAACATCAGCCCTATTTTGAAAAATTCAACCGGGCCTGGATAGAAGCGTGGTTTGAGATGGAACCGGTGGATGAATGGGTGCTGACCAACCCCGGTAAAGCAATCCTGGAAACAGGTGGTGCTATTTTAATGGCATTGTATGCCGGGGAGGTAGCGGGAACAGTTGGTCTTCGCAAAGTGGACAATGAAATTTACGAGTTTACCAAGATGGCCGTGGATGAAAGTTTTCGCCGTAAAGGAATTGCAGAAGCAATCAGCTATGCCAGTTTCATAAAAGCAGGGCAACTTGGTGCGAAGGAGATTATCCTGTATTCCAATACAAAGAATGCAGGAGCGATTAAATTGTATGAAAAGATCGGGTTTCGTCACCTGGAAGTGGAGCCGGGTGTGTATAAAAGGGCGAATGTGAAAATGACCATTGCTATTACGGCTGCTGTAAAAGCAGCTGAATTGTATGAACAATCATTATTGGTATAAAACCTAAATCAATCAATATGGAAATACTGACCGACATTGTTGTCAGGAAGACAACACAATCAAGAATACAGGAAGTGGATTTTGAACAACTTGAGTTCGGTAAATATGTCGCCGATCACATGCTTGTGGCCGATTATGACGAGGGTGAATGGTCTTCGCCGGCGATAGTTCCTTTTACCAATCTTTCATTAAGTCCCGCCACGCTGGCACTACATTACGGGCAAACTGTTTTCGAAGGCATGAAAGCCTTTCGTATGCAGGATGGACACATCAATATATTCCGGCTGGATAAACATTATGACCGGTTTGTCCGTTCATTAGAAAGAATGTGCATGGCCATTCCGCCAAAAGAATTTTTTACGGAAGGATTAATGAAACTGATTGAAACAGATGCCAGTTGGGTACCTGCTCAAAAAGGAGCTTCCTTGTATATCCGCCCCTTCATGTATGCCAGTGAAGCAAAATTTGGGGTGAAGGTGTCAGAGCAATATCGTTTTATCGTTTTTACCGGGCCTGTGCCTGAATTGTATGCAAGACCGATCAAAGTAAAAGTTGAAACTGAATTTGTAAGAGCGGCCAGAGGCGGAACTGGTTTTGCGAAATGCGGCGGTAACTATGGAGGGGCATTCTATCCCACCCGGTTAGTCAGGCAGGAAGGATATGACCAGGTATTATGGACGGATGGGAAAGACGATCCGCATATTGAAGAATCGGGTATGATGAATGTACTGTTCGTTATCAATGATACATTGATAACGACGCCCTTATCTGATTCAATACTGGATGGTGTGACGAGGGATTCTTTGCTGACATTAGCCCATCAACTTGGATTCAGGACAGAAGAGCGGCAGTTGTCCGTAAATGAACTGGCTGCTGCTTTTCATAATAAAACAATCACCGAAGCTTTTGGGGCAGGTACCGCCGCAGTTGTTTCGCCAATAGGTGTGGTTCATATTGACGGTACAGATTTTCATTTGCCGGATTATGGGAAGGAAAGTGTCTCCGGCCAATTAAAGGATAGACTGGAAAAAATAAGAAGTGGTGCCGAAGAAGATGTGTATGGGTGGAATCATGTCGTCTGAAGATATGTAACAGATTGCCTGAAGCCGGTATAATAAGCCGTTTTTTATTTCGTAGATTCACTGTATAAAAAAAGAATCATGAAAACGGTAATTATTACCGGTGTTTCCGGGAATCTCGGCCGGGCTGTCAGTAAAAAATTTCTTGCAGAAGGATACAGGGTGATCGGTACTTTGCTGCCCAAAGATCCCGCGGGGCTTTTCGTACCACATGAGTATTTTGAAACTGCCTCTGTAAATCTTACGGAGGAAGAAGCGGCCCGGCAGTTTGTATCTTCTGTTTCCAGCAGGAATGGGACAATCGATGCCGCTGTGCTTACTGTCGGAGGCTTTGCAATGGGATCGATTGCAGAAACCGGGACAACCGCTGTCAGCCAGCAATTACAACTGAATTTTGAAACTGCTTATAATATTGCCCGGCCTGTTTTTTTACAAATGATGAAACAGGGTAGTGGTCGTATTTTTTTGATTGGTGCAAGGCCCGGGCTGGATATGCACAATAGTAAAGGGATGGTGGCTTATGGCCTGGCCAAATCTCTCATTTTCCGTCTGGCAGAATTAATGAATGATGAAGCCCGGGAAACGAATGTGGTAACCAGTGTTGTCGTTCCTTCCACGATTGATACCCCGCAGAACAGGAAGAGCATGCCGGATGCTGACCCGTCAAAATGGGTGAATGCTGATAGTATTGCCGGCATTATACATTTTTATTGCAGGGATGAAGCTGCGACATTAAGAGAACCGGTGATCAAAGTTTATAATAACAGTTAGACCGGTATTTACAAACTACAATTAACGGGAAGTATACTCTTATCTGCTTTTCCTGTTTGGCTGTCATTTTCCCGCCAAACACAGGATTTTTTTTGAAGATATGTGACGGTGATTAAACTTATTGCCCGGCTACCTGTCTTTAAATTCTTTTAGAACCTGCAATTACGATCTATGCAGTGTCCGTAAATACACCTGCCTGCAAAGGAGGGACCTGAGAAAGTCTGGCAAGGTCCTTGCAAAAGGGGTGGTAACACAAAAATGAAAACTATGTATAAACAATTCGTATTCTTTATCGCAGCATTATGTATGACTGTGGTAACCGTGAACGCACAACAATCATCTGCCTTTATCCGTGCTGGTTTCAATATGGCCAATATCAGTATCACTAATGACGGCAGTGTGGATGATAATAAAACACTGGGCAGCTTCCAGCTGGGCATTATTGGTGATCTGCCATTGGCCTCTTTTCTTTCAGTGCAGCCGGGTTTATTATTTACAGGCAAAGGATCCAAAACACAATCAGGCAATACCAATGATGCCACGTACTACAGGGCTACTACCAATCCTTATTATCTTGAAGTGCCCGTGAATCTTGTTTTTAAAACGCCTACCGGTCCGGTGAAATTTTTTGCAGGAGCCGGCCCTTATATCGCCATGGGTATTGCCGGTAAGAATAAAGTAAACGGGAAATTTCTCGGCACTTCATTCAGCAGCGAGAATAAAATTGAATGGTCCAATGATGATCCCACAACATTTAATTATGAAGAAGGAGCCGGTTACGGGATCATGAAACGGTTTGATTATGGCCTGAACGGACTGGCGGGCATTGAAACTAAATCGGCTGTGATATCAGTAAACTATGGATTGGGATTAGCCAAACTGCAAAGCGGAAGCAACAGCAGTGCAGATGAAAAGAACAAACATCGTGTACTGAGCCTGACGGTTGGCTTCCGGTTATAAACTATTTTCCTGTTCCTGTAACTTTTAAGAACAACGTCTTCACCGGGAGGCGTTGTTCTTTTTTTGTCTCCTCTCTGCGGGGAGGAAGGGTTTGAAGTGAGGTGCAGCAGAAATCATTATCTTGCTTCCCAATTTTATTTTATGCGTTACCTGAAATGGGCCGGTGTGGCCGCTGCTGTGGTTCTTGTCGTAGCCTGTTTCATGCCCTGGGTTGTTATCGGGTCCAGACAAATTATTGTGACCGGGATTGATGGGTCAATTACTCCCGATTTTAGTTTTGGCAGGCCCGGTTATATCAACCTGCTCATGGCCTTGTTGTTTATTCCGTTGACGCTGATTCCAAGGGTATGGGCGAAGCGGCTGAACCTGGCGATTGTGGCCATTAACCTGGCCTGGACGGCCCGTAATTATTTTGTGCTGGGTACCTGTTCGGGGGGGGAATGCCCGGAGCGGCAAACCGGCCTGTTCCTGTTAGTGCTGGCTTCCCTGCTCATGCTGGTTTCGGCCCTGTTCCCGGATGTGGAACTCAAGGAAACCCGGCCGGAAAAATAGAGTATAACAGGCCACCCTTCTCTGTTGTGAAGAAGACATTTATAGCTCTAGAAAGACAATCCACCTGGCATTGCTCATAATTTAATAATATAACCCGCTGGCGGACTGGCAACAGTACTTCTATTTTTGTTATTAGTTTCTCCCCGGGTCAGTTTCCCTGCATAGCTTTTTGTTCGTTTTGGAGAAGTCAGGGGTTATAAAGGCGTTTCGGTGAAAACGATGATTATTTATAATCTGCTTATTAGTGACGGTGAAGCTGAGCTTGTAAAGAATCCGGGTGGATTGTAATCTTGGAAGCCAACTGAAGAACCCCATAAAACGGAAAGGACCCAAAAGGTCCTTTCTTTTTTGAGCCAGTTATCCTGAAGGGACATCCGGGCCTGGCGGGCTGTTTTAGTAAGTGGATTCTATTAATTGCAGTAAATTTTCCTGTAAAAAATCTTAAAAAAATTGCAGAAAATACGGTTTTCTTCTATATTTGTACTCGTATTATCACCCACGTAATTCCACATCCTCCGAAGATCCGTACCTGATCCTTTAAAATTTACTGATTGAAGTGATCATTGATCCAGCAATGGCTGATTATCACTGGCAAACCGGCCGTCATGGACGAAGGCTCTGTATTGCCTGCACTGTATGAAAGCATAATGATTTAATCTGAATATACAAACCCTGAACAATGAAACATTTATTACTAATTGCAGCTTTTTCTTTATCAGCGCTGGCTTCTACAGCCCAGTTAAAACTCACCGAACAATTTGATAATACCATTTTTACAGCCAGTGGAAACCTGGGAACAAAAAACTCATGGGTGCAGAATGGAGGCGGCACTGATGTGCAGGTTGTTTTCAAAACAAATAACACAGGTGCATTAACGTATCCTTCCTATTCAAGCGGAAGAACCTATGTGACTATCGGGACTAATGGCACGGATCCTCATAAACTGTTTACCGGTGCAACTATACCCCTGGGTACTACAGGTACCTTCTTTACTACTTTCGTAGTAAGAGTTACAAGTGCCACGACTGCCGGAGATTATATACTGGCACTGGGAACCGATGCCGGTGATTTTGTAGGCAGGTTTTATGTCCGCACCAATTCTGGTAATCTCCAGTTTGGGATTTCTGGTAACGGTACTGGGATATCGTGGACTGGAACGCACTCCTTTAATACTACCTACCTGATCGCCATCCGCTATGATATCGTTACAGGAAGTACTACTAATGATGATATGTATATGTGGGTGAACCCTTCCACCGTAACTGAACCGGCAACAGGTTCTGCGACTCTTACCAGGCTTAATGTATCAGAAACGTATGATGGATCAGGCGGTAGTGTGGATGATATGAATAAGATAGCTTTACGCCAGAGTGGTAATTCACCGATAGCGGCTTTGGATGCAATCCGTGTTGCTTATGGTTCCGGCCAGTCGACACAGGCTGCCAATGCTTCAGCTGCCTGGGCTAACCTGGGCGCTGCTGGTGCACCTCTTCCTGTAAATTTTGCCAATGTAAAAGCCTATAGTAAAGGAACCGGTGTGCAATTAGAATGGAGCAATATGACTGAAACAGATGTACTGAATTATGTTGTTGAACGTTCATCAAACGGCGTCGATTTTACAACTGTTGCCAATGTGATGGCAAAGCAAAATGATGGTGGCAAAGCAGATTATAGTTTTTATGATGCTAATCCTGCCGCTGTGAATTATTACCGTATACAGTCGCTGGAAGGAAACAACAGTAAAAAATACAGTGTGATCGTGAAGGTGGATACCAAAGCAGCACAGACAGATGTCGTATTATATCCCAATCCTGTTACGGGTAGTACTTTATCACTGCAGGCTACAGGTTTGGAAAAAGGCCAGTATATGCTGAGAGTGATGAGTGCAAACGGGCAACAGGTATATGCAAAATCACTGGCCCATGCCGGCGGTGCAGTTACTTCTTCTGTTGAGCTGCCTTCAACCATCAAGCCAGGTATGTACACCCTTCAGATTGCCGGAGCAATCACTGTAATCAATAAATCATTTATCGTAAGATAACAGAAAATCCCAACGAAGTTTTCATTAGGGTACGGATTAAACATGGGCCGTGGTTTCCACCACGGCTCTTCCTTTTTATAACGCGGTAAACAAGGCGCAGCTACCCTTCAAATAATTTGGCAACCGCAAAGGCCGCGCCGGCAGCCAGGGCTCCGATTAGCATAACCCGGAGGGCGCCAATCCAGGGGTTGATTCCGGTGATCCTGCTTTTGAAGAATCCGAAAACAAACAGGCAGATTAATGTAACAATTACGGAGATGGTCAAAGCTTCTATCGGCGAGTCTGCAAAGAAATAGGGACTGAGAGGGACTAATCCCCCCACTACATAGGAGAGGCCAATATTCATGGCTGACTTGGTGGCTCTTTTGGGATCAGGTTTTTCCAGGCCCAGCTCATATTTCATCATAAAGTCCACCCAGCGGTTTTTATCCTGCGCAATTTCCTCTGTAGCTTTTTCCTGCAGTTCTTTGCTTAAGCCGATATTGGCGAAAAAATCTTTGGTTTCTTCTATTTCCAGGTGACGGAGATTATCCACTTCATAGTATTCTCGCTTCAGCTCACTGTTATAGTGGTCCTGTTCGGTTTTGCCAGCCAGGTAGCCACCCAGTCCCATAGCAATAGAACCGGCTGCCACTTCAGCTATGCCTGCTATAACGATAATGGAAGTGGACTCAACAGCGCCACTTAAACCGGCGGCTAATGCAAAAGGTACCGTGAGCCCGTCACTCATACCGATTACTATATCCCGGAGTGCTTCACTGCTCTTTAAATGCTCTTCTTTGTGTGTGACGTTGTCATGATGAAGATGTGTGTCCATATTAGTTCTTTGTTCTGAATTAATGCAGGACAAATTACTGATTTATCAAAGATCGCTCCCTGTTCCATCAACCGGCAGGTATTGATTCTTATCAGTACTGATACCGGGCAATCAATCCAGCACAGCCAGGCTCCTGCGGATGATATCAACAGATTCCAGTACCTGTTCCCTCGTGATTACTAAAGGTGGTGCAAAACGTATCTTATCGCCATGTGTGGGTTTGGCCAGTAAGCCGTTTTCTTTCAGCTGCAAACAAAGATCCCAGGCAGCTTCTTTATCAGTATGATCAATAACGATAGCATTCAACAGTCCTTTACCCCGGACCAAAGCAATATGCCGTGAATTAATTGCCCTCAGCTCACTGCGTAATAGTTCACCCATAATTTCAGCCTGTGCAGTCATCTGTTCGTCTTTTAATACCTGCAGGGCCGCGATAGCTGTTTTACAGGCTAAAGGATTGCCGCCGTAAGTGGAGCCATGTTCACCGGGTTTAATCGTCATCATGATCTCATCATCAGTAAGGACAGCACTTACGGGGAGCATACCGCCGCTCAACGCTTTACCAAGGATTAAAATATCCGGGCGCACATTTTCATGATCACAGGCCAGCATCTTTCCTGTTCTGGCCAGCCCGGTTTGTATCTCATCACCGATGAATAATACATTGGCAGCCTCACAAAGATCTTTTGCTTTAGCAAGGTAACCATCATCCGGTACCAGCACCCCGGCTTCTCCTTGTATGGGTTCCACTAAAAAACCGGCAATATTTTTATTGTCCAGCGCTTTGGCCAGTGCATCCGTATCGTTATAAGGTATAGCAGTAAAGCCGGGCATGTAAGGTCCGAAGTTTTTCCTGGCAGAAGGATCACTGCTAAAGGAGATGACAGACGTGGTGCGGCCATGAAAATTTCCTTCGCAAACAATAATCACCGCTTCGCCTTCTGCTATCCCCTTTACTTCATAAGCCCATTTGCGGCAGAGCTTGATGGCTGTTTCCACTGCTTCCACGCCGGTATTCATTGGTAATACCTTGTCATAGCTAAAATACGCTGTAATATACCTCGTATATTCTCCCAACTGATCACTATGGAATGCCCGGCTGGTGAGGGTTAATTGTTGTGCCTGTTCAATAAAGGCTTTCACGATTTTTGGATGGCAGTGTCCCTGGTTTACGGCGGAGTAACCACTGAGGAAATCATAATAGCGTTTGCCATCCACATCCCATACAAAAACGCCCTCACCACGGTTCAGTACCACGGGCAACGGATGATAATTATGAGCGCCATAGTTCTCTTCCAGTTCAAGATAGTGTTGTGTTAATGCTGACATCGTGATGGTTGATTGCATAAAAAACAATTGTTGCGTGAAAAGTAAAATTCAAAAAGAAAAGGGGACAGGAAATTACCGGCTTGTCCAAAGCCGGTTGCCACGATGCGTCATCGGTGATTGAGCAGATCGAGATTGGAGGTAAGAAAATCTCTTGGCGTTATGTTGTAATGGAATAACACAGTTGCAAGATACAAAAGATAGCCTGAAAATTAATGACCATCATAGATAACACCGGTAGTGGGTGTTTCTTTCAGTTCTATGCGGCTCAGGCCCGGCAACTGGGGTTTTAATTTGTTCCAGAACCAAAGGGTAATATTTTCAGCGGTGGGATTCTCCAACCCGGGAACATCATTCATTACCCGGTGGTCCACCTGGTCGATCAATGGCAGGATACTGTCTTTTAATTCTTTAAAATCAATAATCCAGCCGAATTCCTTATCCGGTGTGCCGCTGACATACACCCGCAGATGATACGTGTGTCCATGCATCTGTTTGCATTTATGGCCTTCCGGAACATTGGGCAGAAAATGGGCAGCGTCAAAAGCAAATTCTTTGTAAATCTCCATGCCATTGCAGTTTTGTGCAAATGTAGTGGTCTGCCCGGAAAGAGGATATGAGAGGTATCAGTTGGCGAGCTCCTTTACAAAATAATGCTCCGGAAAATGGAGGTCTAACTGTTTGCTTTTATCGAATATTCCAAAGACAGTACTGCCACTGCCGCTCATTGAAGCAAAGACAGCTCCTTTAATATACAACTGGTCTTTGATTTCCACCACTTGTTTGTATTCAGTAAATACCCATTTTTCAAAATCATTTACCAGTTCATCTTTCCATCGTTCAATCGGCTGGGTTATGATCTCTTTCAATGTCCGTTCAGGAACAGAAGGTTTAATGTGCAGGAAGGCTCTCCCTGTATTGATATGTATGCGGGGGTTGACTACTACAATTTTGTAAGCAGACAGGTCAAGCCCGATCGGGGTGAGTTGCTCACCTCTGCCTGTGGCGTGGCAGGGTTTGTTAATGATAAAGAACGGGCAGTCGCTGCCGAGTTTCAGGGCATACTGTAATAATTGTTCCCGGGTGAGTTCCAGTTTAAATTCTTTGTTCAGTAACAGCAGGGTAAAAGCAGCATCAGCGCTGCCGCCACCCAAACCCGCGCCGGCCGGAACGGCTTTATGCAAGTGAATTTGTACGTTTGGCAGTTTAGGGAAATCTTTTTTCAGCATACCATAAGCCTTAATACAAAGGTTATCGCTGGGGTCGCCTTCAATCACAAAGCCACTTTTACTGAATGGGATGCTGAATGTTTTGACCGTGGTGGTGAGGGGGGTTATCTCGAGTATATCGGTCAGTTTGATCGGGTAGAATACGGTTTCCAGGTCATGGTAGCCATCATTACGTTTTCGGAGAACCCGAAGGCCGAGGTTGATCTTACTGTTTGGGAAAACAATCATAGAATAAAAGGTTACGGTCGGTTTTTTCAAAAAGTTGGACTGGTAAAATAGTGCATTCGGGGAAGAAATGCAATTACAGCTTTTAGAGATTTTTATTTCTTTTTGCGGCTGTTGATCTCGTCACGGATAGCGATAGCCCTGATATAATCTTCGTTGTCCAAGACTTCGTTCAGCAGGTGGTTTAATTCTTCCAGTGTCATGGTTTTCAGGTCTTCATTGCCGGTAGTTGCATCATTTTCCACCATGGCTTCCTGTTTTACTTTTTTCTTTTTGCCGGTTTTTTCGGTGTCCTCCATCAGTATGCCTGCACTTTCTAAAATATTCTCATAAGTATAAATGGGGCAGCCAAAACGAACAGCCAGCGCCAATGCATCAGAGGTCCTGGAATCTATTTCAATAGTATCGTTGGCAGAAGAACAAAGCAGTTTAGAATAGAAGATACCTTCCTGCAGGTCGCAGATAATGATCTCATGAAGATCAATTGCAAAAGCATTCAGGAAATTCTTCATCAGGTCGTGCGTCAGCGGGCGGCTGGGTTGCATTTTTTCCAGTGCCACAGCAATTGCCTGAGCTTCAAAGCCACCGATAACGATCGGAAGACGCCTTAATCCATTCACTTCCCCCAGTACCACGGCATAGGAATGCGTCTGTGTGATGCTATGGGAAAGGGCCACTATTTCCAGTTCTATCTTCTTCATAATTATGGCACGAAACTAAGGGATTTTGGCTAAATGGTTCATGAGCCGGCCGGGTTAATTCCTTAGCGGCTCAGGCCTTGTTTATAACAAAAAAGGCTGACTCAGAATGGTCAGCCTTTTACACTTTTTTAAAAGATATTATGCAGTTCCTTTAATCTTTTTAATAGCTTCAGTCATTTTCGGCACCACGTCAAATGCATCTCCCACAATACCATAATCAGCGGCTTTAAAGAAGGGTGCTTCCGGGTCTTTATTGATCACCACGATCACTTTACTGCGGTTCACACCGGCGAGGTGCTGGATAGCACCAGAAATGCCGATGGCAATATATAAATTGGGTGCAATAGCAAAACCGGTTTGCCCCACATGCTCATTATGCGGACGCCAGTGTGCATCCGCTACCGGGCGGCTGCAGGCTGTGGCAGCATGTAAAACTTTGGCCAGGTCTTCCACTATGCCCCAATGCTCCGGGCCCTTCATACCGCGGCCGGCACTTACCACGATTTCCGCTTCTGTCAATGGCACTTCGCCACTGGCTTTGGTAACAGCGGTTACTTTTATTTTGGGGGCATCAACAGTTACATTAAAAGCAACCACTTCAGCAGTCCCTTCACCGGCAATGATCTGGTAAGCATTTGGGCTTAGTGCAATGATCTTTACATCCGTGTTCACTGCTATATTGGCAAATGCTTTACCCGAGAATACATTTTTCCTGACCACGAATCCATTGCTGGTATCGGGCAGGGCAACAGCGCCAGATACCAATCCGGCCTTTAACCGTACCGAAAGACGGGGAGCAATGGCTTTACCACTTAAATTATTAGAGAAGACGATGACTTTCGCACTGCTGGCCTCAGCTACCTGTGCCAACACTTTGGCGAATACCTGTGCATCAAAATGGCTCAGTGCCTCAGCTGCAACATGATGGATTTTCTTCACCCCGTATTTTCCCAGCGCGGCAAGATCATCAGTTACTGATCCCAGCACAACGCCTTCGGCAGTTGTACCCAACTGTTCCGCCACTTTAGCGCCATAGGTCAATGCTTCTAAAGATGATTTTTTTACATGGCCTTCGGCAGTATCAATGAATATTAAAACAGGCATTATAATAAGTTTGAAGTTTTAGGATTGCTTTTAGATGGCTTTGACTTCTTCGTGCAATAAACGAACAAGTTCTTCCACGTTGTCCGGAGCTACTAATTTCACACCTGCTTTGGCAGGAGGTAAACCGAAACCAACCACGCTGGTCAGTGTATCCACGGCTACCGGTTCTACTACTTTTAAGGGTTTGGTGCGGGCACCCATGATGCCTTTCATATTCGGAATACGTTGTTCTGCCATTCCTTTCTGGCAACTTACCAGCACCGGTAATTCCACTTCATTCACTTCTTCACCACCTTCAATTTCCCGGGTAATAGTTGCCTTGTTTCCGGCCAGTTCAAACTTAGCGGCCAAAGAAACATACGGAAGACCGAGTAATTCGGAGACCATGCCGCCGATAGAAGAACCATTATAATCGATGGTTTCTTTACCGGTGAAAATCAGATCGTAGCCACCCTGTTTCGCCACTTCAGCAATCTGCGAAGCGATATAATAACTGTCGTGATTATCTGCGTTCACCCTGATCGCCTCATCACCTCCCAGGGCTAATGCTTTGCGGATAATTGGTTCTGCATCGGCAGCACCCACCGTAATCAAATGAATGACAGCGGAGGGATCAGCTTCTTTCAGTTCAATGGCACGGACAAGGGCATACCATTCGTCGTAGGGATTAATGATCCACTGTACACCGCCGGTATCGAATTTCGTGTTGTTATCGGTGAAGGCTATTTTTGCCGTGGTGTCCGGCGTTTTACTGATACAAACCAGGATT
Source organism: Chitinophagaceae bacterium UBA4411 (assembly GCA_002400415.1). Classification (GTDB taxonomy): domain Bacteria; phylum Bacteroidota; class Bacteroidia; order Chitinophagales; family Chitinophagaceae; genus CADEDV01. The sequence continues at coordinate 95,613 of DGQP01000001.1, read as the reverse complement.
TTCATAATTAAGTATCGTTTTAATAGTTTGCTGGATCGGCTCCCGGCAAAGCTAATAATAAAATTGGTTGTTTATGCAACTAAAACAAAGATAAGTGTTGCAAAGGTAAATCCGGGCAAATCCGGGCAAATTTTTTATATCAACATGGACAGGATTGAAAAGTTAAAAGAATTTTTGAAGACAAGCCCCGGGGACAGCTTTTTGCAGCATGCCCTGGCATTGGAATATATCAAGTTGGGAAATGATGCAGCAGCAAGGCAATTATTTGAGGAGCTATTAAACAGGGAACCGGGTTATATTGGCAGTTATTATCATTTGGGCAAGCTGCTGGAACGGAATAAGGATGAAGAAGGAGCCATTAAAGTGTATGAGAAAGGAATGGAAGAGGCAAAGAAAGCAGGGGACAATCATGCATTTGGGGAATTGAGAGGGGCGTTGGAGGAGTTAACTTTTTAACCCCTGTCCCCTGAAGGGGAACCTGTTCAGGAGATCAAAATTGAAATTGTAAGTGCATAAAATGCCAGGCTACATGAATGTATCATTCTTTAAAAAACATATCACTGATCAACATCTTTTCTCCATAAAAGATATATTAGTGCTGGCCGTCAGCGGCGGTGTTGATTCTGTAGTACTATGTGAATTATGCAAACAGGCAGGGTATAATTTTACTATTGCACATTGTAATTTTCAATTAAGAGGGGCCGAGAGTGAACGAGATGAACAGTTTGTACAACAACTGGGCGAAAAATATGCTGTTGCGGTAGAAGTGAAAAGATTTGATACGGAACAATATGCAGCTGCGAATAAACTATCCATCCAGGAAGCAGCAAGGGCATTGCGGTATGCATGGTTTGAGGAGTTAGTGAGTAGCCGGGAGCCTGAAGTCGTTAGTCTGGAGTCAACACAAAAGGGCCGGGTATTCCTTTTAACTGCTCATCATGCAGATGATAATGCGGAAACGTTGCTGATGAATTTTTTCCGGGGCACAGGTTTGCATGGACTCACCGGTATCCCGGCATCCATCAATTATATCCGCAGGCCCATATTGCCATTTTCCAAAGAAGAATTACTGGCTTTTGCTAAGAAGCAGCAATTGGATTATGTGGAAGATTCTTCTAATCAATCATCGAAATACACCCGTAATTTTTTCCGGAATGAATTGATCCCGGCCATCAGTAAAGTGTACCCGCAGGTGAATGCCAACCTGCAGGATAATATTGCACGGTTTAAGGAAATTGAAAAATTGTACCAGTTATCCGTTGGTGCTATTAAAAAGAAATTGCTGAAAGAAACAGGAGCGGAAGTACATATACCCGTGAAGCAGCTGATGGGCTATCAGAGCCGGGCATTGCTCTACGAGATCATTAAAGACTATGGGTTCCAGGAAAAACAGGTGGAGGAACTGGTAAAGCTGGCGGGCAGTGATTCCGGCAGGTATATTGAATCACCGGTGTTGCCTTACCGCATTATCAAACACCGGCATTGGTTTATTATCAGTCCTGTCCAATCCACTGCATCAACAGCCATTGTTATTGAGGAAAAAGATAAGCAAGTGATTTTTGAACAGGGAATCCTGAGTATCGAAATAACTTCAAACCTCAGACCTCAGACCTCAAACCTTGAAGCAAGTATTGACTTTAATAAAATAACTTTTCCTTTATTATTGCGCAAATGGAAAGCCGGTGATTATTTCTACCCGCTGGGCATGACTAAGAAGAAAAAGCTATCCCGTTTCTTTATTGATCAGAAACTGTCGAAGACCGACAAAGAAAATACCTGGGTGATAGAAAGCGATCAACGCATTATCTGGGTGGTGGGGTATCGGATTGATGAACGGGTGAAGGTTCTTTCTTCTACCCAAAAAATGCTAAAACTTTCGCTGCACCAGTAGCTACTGCCCAGTTATTCTTTTAATAAAAGAGTCAATCAGTGGATAGTCAGTAAAAACAGTAGTGGCAATATAAGTAAACAGCAGACCATATATAGCGCCGGTAATATGTGCGCTGTGGCCAATATTATCCTGGCCTTTTTTGGCAAGAATTGTGGAAATGACAAGGTATAAAATCCCGAAAATATATCCGGGTATTGAGACACGGGGTATCAAAGCGAATCCGATACCAGATGTCGGGTTAAACAGGATGGTCGAAAATATAACTGCAGACACGGCGCCTGATGCACCGAGTGAACGGTAATGATAGTGATCCTTGTGCCGGAAATAATCAGGTACTGAAGCCACGATCAACCCGGTAAAGTACAAAAGAATGTAAACAAACTTTCCGCTGTTCCCGAAAGTAAAAGGACTGGAGAGATAATATTTTTCCAGGTCCTCGCCAAAAGAATACAAAGCAATCATGTTGAAAATAAGATGGAATGCATCTGCATGAATGAAGCCGTGTGTGATGAAACGATATACTTGTCCCCGCTTGACGGACGGGGGATAGAAAATGAGATCATCAATTATTTTTTGATTGGTCATTCCGCCAACAGATACTAAGGCGGTTACGATCACAATGATCAGGGTGATTGACATTTCCATTGTCTAAAAATAAACGGCTTCGGGGAAACGAAGAAATCTAAATAAGGGTTACAGCACCGCCAGTGAATCGATCTTATCCTGGCCAATCTGTTTGATCAGGGCTTCCAATCCTTCGAATTTCACTTCTTCACGCAGGTATTTTTTTACATAGACTGTTAATGCCTGATCATATATTTCTTCCGAAAAATCAAAAAGATTTACTTCGATCACTCTTCTTTTCCCATCCACGGTAGGACGGAAGCCGATACTCATCATTCCCTTCAATCGTTGATTACTTCCGGGCAGGGATGCATACACGGCATAAATGCCATTGCCGGGAGTAATCTTTTCTTCGTCCTGTACTTTCAGGTTGGCTGTCGGATAACCCAATGTCCTCCCGATCTTATCGCCATGCACAACGATGCCGGAGAAAAAGAACTCATAGCCCAGTAACAGGTTAGCAGTTTCCGTATCATTATGCAGGATCGCTTCCCGGATATTGGTGGAGCTGATGGAAATATTATCCAGGATATGTTTGGGAATTTCTTTCAGGCGGTAATGATAAACCGCTGCTTTTTTCTCTAAGAGTTTATAGTCGCCAAGCCGGTCGCGGCCAAAACGGTGGTCATAGCCAATGATGATGGTATGCGGTTTGAATTTATTGACCAGGAAATGCTGTACATAATCTTCTGCCGGCTGGTTGGCAAATGCTTCGGTGAAGGGAACGATTACTACATGGCCGATACCATGCTGCTCCAGCAACTGCAGTTTTTCATCCAGTGTGTTGATGAGGCGGATACCCAGGATGGTGGAAGAAATGACTTTCCGGGGATGCGGGTGAAACGTAATGATCACGGTTTCTCCATTAATAGCCGCCGCTTCTTCTTTTAGTTTATCCAGGATCTGCCGGTGGCCCATATGTACGCCGTCAAAAGTGCCGATAGTTACCACTGCATTCCGGAATACGGGCAGGTTGTCAATATCACGATGTACTTTCATAAAGGACTGCGAAGATAATTATTAACGCTGAGTCGGCGGAAGCGGGTCTTTAGCCCGGAATGGTTAGCTTTGCAGCGGTTCCGGTATTCAACAATTCAAAATCTCCTGAAATAAATGTCCCTCTATTCCAAACGTGGTGTTTCGGCCCAGAAAGAAGAAGTACATGCAGCCACAAAGCACCTTGACCAGGGCCTTTACCCAAATGCTTTTTGCAAAATATATGCAGATGTATTGTGCGGTGATAAGGATTGGGTGAATGTAATGCATGCAGACGGGGCCGGCACGAAAAGTATTTTGGCCTATTTATACTGGAAAGAAACCGGCGATGTATCCGTATGGAGGGGAATAGCACAGGATGCCATCGTGATGAACCTGGACGATCTGCTTTGTGTGGGTATCTATGACCAGGTATTATTTTCTTCCACTATTGACCGGAATAAAAAACTGATCCCGGCAGAAGTATTGGAAGCAGTGATCAACGGCACACAGGAATTCTTTGATACCATGAAAAATTTTGGTGTCCATATTAATTTCATGGGTGGTGAAACGGCTGATGTGGGCGATGTGGTAAGAACCATTGCCGTAAACGGGACAATGACAGCCCGCTGGCCAAAATCAAAGTTAATAACCAACGAAAAAATAAAACCGGGTGATGTGATTGTGGGACTGGCGGGCTTTGGCCAGGCGAATTATGAATCGGCGTATAACAGCGGGTTAGCGAGTAATGGTTTGACCAGCGCCCGGCATGATGTATTGCACAAATCATACGGGCAGCAATACCCGGAAACATTCGAACCTTCATTAGATGAATCTGTGGTATATATTGGTCCGCATAAACTGACTGATTTTGTGGAAGACAATGGAGCAGAGCACCAGATCGGGAGGCTGTTACTTTCGCCTACCAGAACATTTGCGCCAGTAATGAAACAACTACTGGGAAATCATTTTAATGCCATCCATGGATTAATCCATTGCAGCGGCGGTGGCCAGACCAAATGCATGAAATATATACCGGACAATGTCCGCATCATTAAGGACAATTTGTTTGAACCACCTGTGATATTTGAACTGATCCAAAAAGCCAGTGGCGCCGATGAACGGGAAATGTACCAGGTCTTCAATATGGGCACAAGACTGGAGATCTATACGAATGAAAAAGACGCTGACAATATTATCAGCGTCTCGGAGAGTTTTGGTGTGGAGGCCAGGGTGATCGGCAGGGTGGAAGAAAGTGCGAAAAAGGAATTGCTGATCAAAACAGCTGGCACTGCACTTTCCTTTTAATCCACTTATTTTTTTATCATTTTATAGGACTGTAAACTTCCTTCAGGGGTCGTTAGTTTTATTATATATGCCCCGGGCTTTATTGAGCTTGTATTGACGGAAACCGTATTCGAGCCTTTGCTGAGCGCAGGTCTTTGAGTGAGTACAGGATTCCCGGAAGCATCAATCACCTGCAGGAATGCTGAGCCTCCTTTTGCTGATGATACAGGAATCTGTACCAAATTGCTGGTCGGGTTTGGATAAATATTGCCATCCGTGTTGTTATTGTTTTCAGCTGCAAGAGGAGCCGTGGTCTCGTTCTTTGCTTCGCTGCTCTCTGGCTTAATTTTCCGGGTAGGATAGCCTGTCACTACAACCTCCTTTGGTTCATCCCTGACCGCTGTTGTTCTTTTGGTCGGGTAACCGGTGACCACAATTTCATTTTCCGGGTTTTCCGCTGCAGTTTTTTTCAATTCGAGGCCCCGGACTTCTTCCAGCCGGGCATCTTCTGTTTTCTTTGACTCCAAAGTCACTTCTTTTAATTGAACACCAGTCACTTTTCTTGATCCGGTAGGATAGCCTGTCACTACAATTTCTTTTGGTTCTTCCCTGACAGCTGCAATTTTTTTGGTCGGGTAACCGGTAACTACAACTTCTTTTGGTTCTTCTCTCACCGCTGCAATTTTTTTAGTAGGATAACCGGTAACCACGATTTCTTCATGGGCTTCGAAGTCTTTTTTTGTAACTATTTCTATTACTCCGTTGGCACCTGCTTCCCCATATTGTGCAACAGCTTTGCTGTCTTTCAGAACTGTTATGGATTCAATAGACCCTGGATTTATATTCGCCAGAGAAACCGTTGGTTTTTCTTTTTGAACAACATTATTAATAACAATCAGCGGTTCCGGATCTGTGATCTTTTTTTCAATAAGAACTTCGGTCAGTTTTTCAGCTGATTTTTTTACTTCCAGCATCTGGTTGCCTGCTGTTATTTTGACTTTCGGGGTGTCCGCAGGTATGGGCTGTAATACCAGGTCTTCAGTGGGATTGACCCCTGCGGTTTGTTGTGCCGGAGTTTTTACATCAGGCAGATTCTTGTAACTGAACGCAAACAGGGTAGTGATCAGTACAAGTAAAGGGAGCACCATTATTTTCCTGAAATAACGGTACCTGGGTTGTTGAGATAAAGTAATCATGGCTATACGTCTTTTTATCTGGTTATGGAAAAAAGGGTTGACAAGGGTTTGTTTGGTTTGCAGGGCCTGCATCAGCAATAGCTCAGCATATTCCCATTCGCGATTTTGAGTAACGGCATATTGATCGGCCAGGAATTCATGAATGGCTTTTATCTCTTTTTTCATGATATGAAAAAAAGGATTGATCCAGCAAATAACAGTAACCAGTTCTGCAAAAATCACATCAATGCTATGGTATTGCCGGATATGGAATAGTTCATGACGGAACACCTGTTCACCTTTGGGCGAATCCAGCTCGATCTTTTTATTCCAGAATAATAAATTGAAAAATGAGAAAGGAGTTCCTTCTTCGGAAGTAGTTATAAAATGAATGTCATCAATTTTTTCACCCGGGTTTGTCTTTTTCAGTTTCCTGATTCTGTTCAGGGAGATCAGTACTCTTGTTAAAGCAATTACTGTCAGAAAAATGTACCCGTAAAAAACCAGCAGCATCGGATCGGAAGTAAAAGAGCCAGCCTGATTGTCAGCTTCAACCAGTACCGTGTCGTTACCGGCAAAACTGCTTAATGCCTGCCATATGGCAGATGAGTCTTTTTGTTCGTTTGTAAAATAGACAGGGATATTGATAAAGGGTATAATGATGCTGACCAGGATAGCAGCCAGCAGGTAGAAACGGTTATACTGGTGAAATTTTTTGTTCCGCAGGAAGAAATGGTAGTAGCCGTATAAAATACCGGAAGCGGCTATTACCTGCAGGCCATAATATAACAGGTTGCTCATTTTTTTGCGTTTTGTTGTTTCCTGATCTGTTGTAATAGGGTTTCGAGCTCCTCCACAGAAATATTATTTTCCTTTACTAAAAAGGAAACAACATTGCTGAACGATCCTTCAAAATAGCCTTTCACCAGCTGTTTCATGGTGCGTTTGGAATAATCCTCTTTTGTAACAAGCGGGTAATACTGGTGATGCCGGCTGATAGCCGTAATACCAACAAATTCTTTCTCTGCTAATATTTTCAACAGCGTGGCAATGGTGTTCTGGTGCGGCTTGGGATTGGGCATGGCATCCACCAGTTCCCGGAGGAATGCTCTTTCCAATTTCCATAATACCTGCATGATCTGTTCTTCGGCTTTTGTAAGTGGTTTCATTTTTGAAGTTGTGATTCCGAAAGTATAACTAATTTATTAGTTTTACAAACTAATTTTTTAGTTGAGGTAAATTTTTTGACTTGCGGTACACTTAGTTTGCCTTATTTTGCAGCAAAGCAATTCCGTATGTCAGAGCCGATTATACAAATAAGCCACGCCAATATTTACCAGGGTAATAATCTCATTTTACAGGATGTAAACCTGACTGTTAATAAAGGTGAGTTTGTGTACCTGGTGGGAAAAACGGGGACTGGTAAGTCAAGCTTACTGAAAACCCTGTATGGGGAACTCCCTTTAAAAGAAGGGGAGGCAGAGGTGGCCGGTTTTAATTTGCGGAATCTCGACTGGAGAAAAGTGCCTTACCTGCGCCGTACACTGGGAGTTGTATTCCAGGATTTTCAGTTATTGACTGATCGTAACGTGAATAATAATCTCAAGTTTGTATTAAGAGCAACAGGCTGGACCGATGAAAAACTGATGGATGAGAAAATCCAGGATGTGCTGGATAAAGTAGGGCTGAAAGCCAAGGGATTTAAGATGCCATTTGAGCTGAGCGGGGGTGAACAGCAGCGTATTGATATTGCCCGTGCTTTATTGAACTCACCGAAACTGATACTGGCTGATGAACCAACCGGCAATCTTGATCCGGAAACCTCGGATGAGATCATGAATTTGTTATTCAGCATCAGCCGTGATTATAATACCACGATCGTGATGGCGTCACATGATTATATCGTGGTGCAAAAATTCCCGGCGAGAATGATACGTACTGAAAGGGGAAGGGTGATTGACAATGCTAGTATAACCATTGAATAAGCAGGCGGGAATTCTTTTCGTTATCGTAAGTATCCTCCAGTAATTTTTTACGGATCATTATTTCTTCGCTGGTAAATGGCTGGTGGCAGAGTTGCATAATAATTGAGGCAATCGCGTTGGCATTTATTCCGGTATGACAGGCGGCTTCCAGCCCGGTTCCTTTGACCATAGGTTCATTCACCACGCAGTGCCTTCCTTCAAAAAGTACATGCAGCAGCTTTAGCCGTATGCCGGTAATCTTTTTATTAAAACAGGGCAGTACATTGATGTGTGCCTTACGGATAAGATCATTCAGTTCTGAATCAGAGGGGTTGGCCACTAAACAGGTATGCTGGTACAGGTGGGCCATTTTTTGTAAACGCCGGGATGGCTTTTTGCCGGCGATTACGAAAGGCTTCTTCATTTTTGAAAATACGTTCTGCAATAACCAGATAGCTGCTTCTTCATTTTCCGGTACAGAAAGATTACCGTGATATAAGCAAAGGCTGCCAACACCTTCCTCACTGCATACCTTTTGCCAGGCCGGAAAAGTAGGAAGGAATTTTACCCGGTGCAGCTGATAGTTATCTTCCAGTACGTGTATGTCTTCCCGGGAAACGCAGGCATAGGTGCAGGCGTCCGGTAACTGTTTGTTATATTTCCTGATCAGCTTGCTTTCATGCAGGAAGTATAATTTTTTCAGTATGGACGATTCAGATCTTGCCAGTTCTTTATAATAAGCACTCTCTTCATTGTGCATCCTTACCACCACTTTACGGGCTGACAAATTCAGTTGGGGAAGAATACCCGTACAATGCAAACCCTCTAATAAAACAGGGTAATTATCTTTTTGAAGGTTTTGTACAAGATCCTCATTGATGCGGGAAGAAACAATATAAGGCAGCTTTGCAGAGAAACCCCTGTGTCCTTTTTTTCTTTTATAGACATGGATGGACTCACAAAACTGGTTCAGTTCATTGGGCATTCCCCGTTCATTATAACTGAAATAGTGAAGATGAATAGCGATGCCGAGCTTTTTCAGCATCATAATGCGGTTCATCATGTCGATAGCGCCGCCATAATCAGCAGGCCAGGGAACATCGAGGCAAACGATATGTAGATGCCGGGTCAAGAATTAAAAACAGATTGATAAAAGGCGATTAATTTTTTTTCTTCGTTTTGCCAGTTCCATTCCAGCCTGGCCTGCAGGCAATTTTGCCGGAGTCTCTGGTACATAACAGTATCTTCCAGCAAATTGTTTATGGCTTCCGCAATTCTTTTCGGAGCCAGGTCTTCCATTAATACCGCTACTTCATATTGTTTGTTCAGCTGCCGGTATTCAGGATAATTCATGGATAACTGGGGCAGCCCGGCATGCACATAATCAAAAAATTTATTCGGCAGGGCTAAATACTGGTTCATGCCCTGGTTCTCGGCCACCGCCATGCCGATGTATGCCTGTTGCGAAATATTCCAGAGTTCATCCGGCAGCAGCATTCCCCTCAGTTCCACCTTTTCTTTTACTCCGTGTATTTCGATCAGTTCTTTCAGCTGCGGCATAAAATTGCCATCACCGCAAATGACGAGCCTGCAGTTTATCATTTTCATGGCAGGTATAAGATATTCAAAAGCCCTTGCTTCATTGACGGCTCCCTGGTACAATAAAAATTTTTCTGCTGACTGGGATGCATCCATTTCCCGCAGCCGTGTAATATTCCGGATGGTTTTGTAGTGAACGCCATAACGTTTGCTGAACTCCTCTGCTATACTATCACTCACTGTGTAGCCGCGGTTGTATTGAGGGACTGTTTTTTTTTCAATGGCCGTCCATAATTTTTTTATAAGAGGCCTTGTTACGACTTCTTTTAACTCAGTAAACAATTCATGGGCATCGTATACACGGGGAATCTTTTTCCATCTGGAGATACGCAGGCAGGGGAGGATGGTATCAAGATCAATGGCGCAGACGGCATCCATTTTCCGGAAAACCAGGTAAAAAAGAACCCGGATATTGTATTCCGCATAAAACCATTTCCCTTTTTTAAAAAAGCAGGATAACCTTTTCTGCCTGTATTTCTCTTTCTTCAGCGGGAGCGAAGCCGGCAATTTTCTTCCCACCAGGGTAACAGCATAACCATTTTCTGCGAGGGAAGTACAAATGCGGTTCATCCGCTGATCGTAGGTCAGGTCGTTAGTTACTGTAAAAAATATTCGTTTCATAAGCTGCCGTCCGGCAAAGAAACGGAATTGTGCGCTTTTCCCGGAGAATGTATATGCCGGAAAAACATAAATAAAAAAAACGCTTTGCACCTGCAAAGCGTTTTTAAAAAATTCAGGAGCGGGAATTACATACCCATTCCTTCCATACCGCTGCCTTCGCCATTGTTCTTCATATTCTTTCTCTTGAAAAGGGAAGCATCAAACTTGCCAAAGCGCCAGTTGAAGTTGATACGCACCACCTGCGGGTCACGTCGGCGGAATACATCCTGGATAAAATAAGGTGATTCTGAATGCACATCCGATACCCTTGTCCTGAAGATATCATTGATATTGACCGATAAAGAAGCCTGTTTATTTTTCAGGAATTCATAACGTACAGCTGCGTCAACACCATATACCGGGCGGACATATCCCTGTGCAGATGTGGAAGGCCCGAACATACCACCCATACCGCGGCCGCCGCCGCTGCCACTTCCACCGGGCGGAAGGATTGTTTTTGACTGGTAGTCACCAGATAATTGCAGGCTGAAATTCTTTGGTAGTTTGAAAGTATTATTGATCTTGCCAAACCAGCTGGCAAACTGATCCTGGTCAGGAATGGATGGATCATCAATATTGATCTTCGAGGTGAAAAGATTAAAGTTGCTGGTCAGGTCCCACCACTTGGTGATCTTATTTTTCAAAATGATCTCAAGGCCTGTTACATAGCTTGAATTGGCATTGATATAAGTATTGATCAGCTGATCCTTCCCGGTTACAGGCTCTACCTGGACAATCTGGTAACGGGTGATGAGGTCATTTGTGTTTTTATAGTATAATGACAATAAAATATTGTCTTTATTCTTGAAGGTCTTGGAATACGACAATTCGAGTGAGTTGGTGAATTCAGGGTTCAGTCCAGGGTTCCCTTTGCTCAGGTTCAGGAAATCAGACGAATCTGTGAAGGGGGACAATTGCCAGAAATTAGGACGGTTCACTCTTCTTGAATAATTCAGTTGCAACTCCTGGTTGTTTTTCAACTTTTGATTCAGGAATACACTCGGGAAAAAACTGATCGGGAAGTCGATATCAAAATTTTCATTGGTTTTGGTCAGTTTGCCCTGGTAATTTGAACTTTCAGCGCGGAGACCTAACTGGTACCCGAAATTCTTGATCCTGTTGCTGTAAGTAGTATATGCCGCGATAACACGGTCATTGCTTTCATAATTCACCTGTGAAGCAGGCTGGATTACCAATTGCCCGTTATTATCAATATAAAAAGCATTTGTACTTACGTTCTCATTAAAGGCGGCCCGGATACCCATTTCGATTTTGGAATTCTCGCCCAGGGGGTTAACAAAATCACTTTGTAAAATCAGGCTCTTGTTGAGGCCATTACCGATCTGGCGTTGTTTGAAAGTCCTGTCGAGTGTAGTCAGGTCTTCCTGGTAATAATCAGTATTTACTTCATTGTCATTTGCATTTTTTCTCCGGTTAAAGGTTACGTCAGCGGTCCATTCTCTTCCTGCTTTGGGGAAATTATGTTTTAAACTGATGGTTGTTCCCAGGTTCCTGAAATCCCCATTAGTATAGGTAGCTCTTTTTGACAGGGACGACTTAACAGGGGTGCTGAGCGTATCAACCAGCAGGTTACTGATTGTATTAGGAGTAAATTTTCCACGCCCCAGGTTTACACTGGCTGAAAGAGTAGTTCTGTTATTGATAAAATAATCAAACCCCGCACGGCCGAAACCGAACTGGCCATTCATGGTGCTTCTGTCCGTCTGGTATAAAATATTATCCGGATCATCCAGTAAGGACAATCTTTCCGTATTTCCTTTCCCGATGGAACGACGCTGGTTAAAATTGGCGCTTACAAATACATTGATCTTTTCCTGGCGCAGGTTAATATCACCGCCGAAACCAACTCTTGCGCGGGAATCAATATTGGCACGGAGACTTCCGTTATATCCTACTTTCCTGTTTTTCTTTAAAACAATATTCAGGATACCGGCTGTACCCCCTGATGCATCAAATTTGGCGGAAGGATTCGTGATCACTTCCACACTTTCAATAGCGTCAGCAGGAATCTGATCTAACTGCATGGTCGTGGGACGGCCATCCACAAATATTTGCGGTGCATTGTTACGCAGCGAAACATTACCATCAATATCGACATTGATAGATGGAACATTCTTCATCACATCCACAGCGGTGCCACCGGCAGAAACAATATTCTTATCTACATTGAAGACTTTGCGGTCGATACCCAGTTGCAGGCCCGGGTTGGTGGAAGCGGTAACGGTTACATTATCCAGTACTTTTTCTTCCAGATCAATTTTAATATTGCCAAGATCCTTATCGAGTGCATTCATCATGGCACTCATATCGCCGCCGGGCTTGATATCAAAGGAAACGTTTTGAGTAAATTCTTTAAAACCAATTACAGTGATCTTTAACTTGGAAGGACCAAAGACGGCCACATTCTCCAGGCTGAATTCGCCATTGTTTTTCGTGAGCATTCCTGCCACAATCACTTCCTTTCTTTTTTTTGTAGCTGTATCCATTTTATTCTGGAGCAGGGTGACGGAAGCATATTCAATCGGTTTACCGGTTTTGGAATCCACGACCTTGCCATAAAAACGGCCGGTAGGCATCTGGCCAGCAGCCCCCCGGTTACCTCCTCCCATACGGGTCGGTTGGGCAAGACCGATAACTGACACAAATACAAGGGATAAGGCGAGGAACAATTTTCTCATGAATCTATAATTTAACGATTAGACGTGCAAAGGTGAACTAACTTGCTGACAGGCATGTGACATTTGGATGAAAGGCATATGCAGCTTTACAAATGGGAGGCCGCAATGGTTCAATTGCTATTAGCTGGTAAGAACGGTAATAGCCACCTGTACCACCCCAATAATGAACCCGATAACGGCGCCAATGATCTCTACAAACCGGAATTCTTTGGACATGATCTGGTAGAGTATTTCTTCAAGTTTATCGGACGAGAAATTGGATACTTTCTGAATAACGATATGCTCCAGGTCCAGTTCTGCTTTCAGGTTGCCGGCATATTGTTTCATTACCTGGGGAAATAATATTTCCAATTCTTTCATGAATACTTCTTTCAGTGAATTGATGGTCTTATCTCCGATGAACATGCTGAGTACAGGCATTTGCTCACTCAGTTTATGACGCAAAAAATCATCAATATGGTTTTCTATCATCGGCATGATCTTCTTCAGGTTCTCAGGACTGCTGATTTTTTGCTCTATATCACTAAAGGAAAGAAATTCTTCACTTACCAATTTGCCCAGTTTTTCGGCAAATTGCTGCTGCCGTTTGGGAAAAATGCCGTGGAAAGTGATACCAAGAAATTTTTTTGGCTCCCTCGGGTGAAACAACATTTTAATGGCCACCCAATTGGTAACCCAGCCAATAAAGGCAGAAATAACAGGAATGATTAGTAACCAATAATTCATATCTGTATAGATAAAAAGAACCCGTCTCGCCTGAGACGAGACGGGGTGATGGGGTGGCTAACCGGGCTCGAACCGGCGACCCTCAGAACCACAATCTGATGCTCTAACCAACTGAGCTATAACCACCATTTTGGGACGGCAAAAATAGGTAAAATGATTTTTTGTAAAAAATAAAAGGCTGGATATGTTGCATAATTCATTGAAAACGGTTGTTCTGGGTACTAACTACTCTGTTCCCGGGAAGTTAACTCCCGAAATTTGAAAACGAGGGACTTTGACTACTGTTTTCCACTCATCAAAATCCTGTGTTAAAAGGAGTTAAAGGCACGAAATCCATCGTTTTTACGTTATTTTTGGTTATGCGGCAAGCATTTAAATACCTGACAAATATGAAAAGACTCCCGATCATTGTGTTGTTGGCGTTAACAGGCTCTTTCCTGGCATTCCGTTCCGTTGGAAACACCCCCCACAACAGTACCCCTCCCGGTAAATATGAAAAAATTCTCAGGCTGGTGGGTGAAATGATGTCCCAGGCTCATTACAGCCCGCAGGATATCAATGATGCATTTTCCAAAAAAGTGTTTAAAAAATTCATGGGTGATCTGGACCCGGAAAAGAATATGTACCTGCAGGCTGATATTGATCAGTTGCAGAAAAAATACGAGACCAAAATAGATGATGAGATTAAAGGGGTTGATGCTGCATTCTTTTTAGCAGCCGGCAAAAATTTCAACCAGAGAATGGAGGAAGTTGCCCTGGTCTATAACGAGTTTCTTTTAAAGCCTTTTGATTTTACTGTAGATGAAGAAGTGGTGCTGGATGCAGATAAACTCACCTACCCTGCTACCGAGGCCGAAAGAAAGGAACGCTGGAGAAAGAAACTGAAATACCTGACGCTGGAACGCTATGTGGAATCGCTGGATATAAGGGAAAAGAATAAAGGGAAAGATGGTTTCGTGGTGAAGACCGATGAAGAGCTGGAGAAAGAAGCCCGGGAGAAGGTAAAAAAACTGATGGACAGAACTTTTGACCGGTTCCGTTTCAAGTTTTCTGATGATGATAAGTTCAATGTATTTGTAAATGCCATTACTACTACAATGGACCCTCACTCTGAATTTTTTCCACCGGTTGATAAACGATATTTTGATGAGGAAATGAGTGGCCGTTTTTATGGTATTGGTGCTTCTTTGCAATATGATGAAGGCAATATTAAAGTAGCAAGTATTCTTACCGGCAGCCCGGCTGCAAAATCGGGAGAATTGCAAGCCGGCGATCTGATCCAGAAAGTGGCGCAGGGGAAAGAAGAACCTACCGACCTGACCGGGTTTGTGGTAACCGATGCGGTAAAGCTGATCCGTGGTAAAAAAGGAACAGAGGTCCGCCTTACTGTGAAAAAACTGGATGGCACCATTAAAATAGTTACACTGATTCGTGATGAGATCGTACAGGATGAAACTTTTGCCCGCAGTGCAGTGGTAAAAACTACTGGCGGCAAGATTGGCTATATTTTCCTGCCCGAATTTTATGCGGATTTTGATAATCCCAACGGGAACCGCAGCTATATTGATGTAATGAAAGAAGTGGTGAAGCTGAAGGAAGAAAAGGTGGATGGTATTGTGATTGATCTCAGGAATAACGGCGGCGGGTCATTATATGATGTGGTGCAGATGGCGGGTTTGTTCATTGAAGATGGCCCGATTGTGCAGGTGAAAGACAGGGAGAATAAAGCCAGCGTCTTAAAAGACAAAGACCGTAATGTATTATATACAGGCCCGCTTGCAGTGATGGTGAATGAATTCAGTGCATCGGCTTCAGAAATTTTTGCTGCTGCTATCCAGGATTATGGCCGTGGTGTGGTGATTGGCAGTACTTCCACATATGGTAAAGGAACGGTGCAGCGTAATATCGGGCTTGACCCTGAGACCGGGTTTTCCATGTCCAACTCCGACCTGGGAACTGTAAAACTGACACTTCAGAAATTTTACCGGATAAACGGAGGTTCCACCCAATTAAGAGGCGTTGCTTCTGATATTGTGTTGCCTGATAACCTCGAATACCTGAAAGTAAGAGAGAAAGATGATGAAGATGCATTGCCCTGGGATGAGATCAATAAATCTCCGTACTCGGCCTGGAACGCCGGGTATGATTTGAAAACGATCCAGCAATTAAGCAGCCAGCGACTTGAAAATGATGTCCGCTTTAAGCTGATTAAGGAAAATACAGACTGGCTGGCTAAACAGAATGATAAGACCTACTCCTTGCAACTCAGCAAATACCGGGCAGAGCAAAAGATGATCAGGGCTACTTTCAGCCAGTTAGAATCTTTACTGAAATTGAAAGATGAAATTGATGTGACAGCCCTGGCAGGAGAAGAAAATCGCTGGGCAAGCGATAAAAACAAACAGGATCGTTTTAGCCTGTGGCTAAAAAGCCTGCGGAAGGATATTTATCTTGACCAAGCGGTGAAAGTGGTGAATGATATTATCGGTCAGCAGAATATTGCCAAAGCAAAATCGGAAGAACCTAAAAAAGCGTTCTGATAAAACAACAGCGAGTACAGGGGTATCAAAAAATGATACCCCTGTTTCTTTTTCTACAGGTACCTTTCTTTGAGCACATTGACATGGTGTTCGATATGCCCCACCAGCATAAACCCGATTGGTAAAACATAAACCGGGTTGCCGTTAGCAGTACCATTGGTTTCCAATTGTTCATTATCAAACGAACTGAACAGGATCTCGTTGGACCGGCGGGTAACTTTGAATTCCTCCACCAGGTCATCCCAGCTCCGGCTGCCTGCTTTGGAGTTGTCTGCATATTCGTTCTCATCAAAACCGGGTAAAGACGCTTGCTCTTTGCGGGCTATGCAAAGTCCCCGGTAAGCGAATATTCTTTCCGTGTCTATAATATGCTGGAGCATTTCTTTAACAGTCCACTTGCCTTCTGCATACCGGTATTCTCTTTTTGCTGCCGGTATGGATGCCAGGAAACCAGGGAATGAATCGGATTGTTTTTTTAAAGCGGTTACCAAATCATCTTCTTTTACCAGGTTGATATAACGGTGATAGAAAGCAGTAACACGGGAAAGGTCAGGTCTTGGCATAATTTGCAGGGTTTGATGATTAAAACAATAGAATGAAGTTCGCTGTTTTTTTACAAGTAGAGAAAGCTGTTGTATAAGTGGAAAAGTGCCAGCGTATTGATTTTGTATTTTCCGTTGTAACTTCCGTTTAAATCTTTTCCCAATGCGGAAACTTTATGGTACGCTTTGTTTGCTGTTAATTACAATTCTCTTTTATGGGCAGCAGTTTGGCGGCACGCCTCCTTCACAAAAATGGCAGCAGATCAGTACGGATACGGCCAGGATTATTTTTCCCGGGGGCATGGACAGTGCTGCAAAAAGAATAGCATCTGTCGTGCATTACCTGGCTGCACAGCAACCGGTTTCACTGGGTGACCAGTTGCGAAAGATCAATATTGTTCTTCAGAACCAGACAGCGGTTGGGAATGGTTATGTGGGGTTAGGCCCTTTCCGGAGTGAATTTTACCTGACACCCGTACTCAGCAATTTTGATGAAGGCAGTATTTCGTGGACAGACCAACTGGCGGTGCATGAATACCGGCATGTGCAGCAGTTCAATAATTTTAGAAATGGGCTTAGTAAAACAATGGGAACCCTGTTTGGGGAAGAAGGGCTGGCATTAGCTGTCAATGCTTCTGTACCCGACTGGTTTTATGAAGGGGATGCCGTGTATAATGAAACCATACTGACAAAGCAGGGCAGGGGAAAGCTGCCCCTGTTTTTAAATGCTTATCCTTCGTTGTGGCAGGCGGGTAAGAAATATTCCTGGATGAAATTACGGAACGGGTCATTAAAGGATTATGTGCCCAATCATTATTATCTCGGTTACCTGCTGGTGAATTATGGCCGGGAGAAATATGGCCTGGATTTCTGGACGAAAGTGACAAAAGATGCCAGCGCTTTTAAAGGGTTATTGTACCCTTTTCAAAAAGCAATTGAGCGGCATGCTGCTGTGGACTATAAAACTTTCCGGGAGCAGGCTTTTGAATTCTATCAGAGAAATAAGCCGGGAGTAGCTGCCACAAAAGACCAGTTTGTATTTCCTGTCAATAAGCAATATGTGACTTCTTATTTGTTCCCCTACACGATAGGGGAAGATTCATTGTTATATCTGAAAACAACTTATCGCCACCGCCCCGCATTTTTTATTAAAGATAAAAACGGGGAGAAGCAGGTAAGAGTAAAAGATATTTCTATTGATGAACAGTTCTCTTACAGGAATGGAAAAATTGTTTATGCAGCTTATGAAACGGATCCCCGCTGGGGCTGGAGAGATTACAGTGTGATACGGTTGCTGGATATACAAACGGGACAGCAACGTACGATTACTCATAAAACAAAATATTTTACACCCGATATAGCTGCCAGCGGAAAAAAAATAGCGGCTGTACTGGTAGATCCGGGAGGTAAGAGTGAAATCCATATCATAGCTGCTGAGGATGGAAGGGTATTAAATGTGATCAGATCAGCTGATATTATGTTGTTCACGGATCCTAAATTCATTGATGAAGATAATTTAGTGACAGCCGTGCGGTTGAAAGATGGTAAAATGGCATTGGCGCATGCTGAGATATCTTCAGGAAATCTGGTAAGACTGATATCTCCTTCCTATAATGTGGTGGGCTATCCTTGTGTTAGTGAAGGCATCGTTTATTTTACAGCTTCCTATGGCGGAAATGATGATGTGTTCGCTTTGCAGTTAAGTGATAAGAGATTGTTTAAGATCAGTAATGGCCCGCTGGGGAATTACTATGTGAATGTGTCGGGAGGGAAAATTACCTGGTCTTCTTTTACTGCTGAAGGCTACCAGCTGCAACAACAGCCACTCACTGCCATTAGCAGGACGGAAGTCAATCAGCCCCTGTCACCAGACGCTGATAGCAAGTTTGTAATTGCAGGAACAGAGCAGGTTAGTGATATATTACTAAGTAAAGCGGGGGCAAGAGAATTCAGCACAGAAAAATATAATAAAGGAACAAGGTTGCTGAATTTTCATAGCTGGAGACCATATTACGAGGATCCTGTTTTTACCTTTTCTTTATATGGGGAGAATATATTGAATACGCTCCAAACTGAACTATACTATTTATATAACCAGGATGAGAAAACCAATGCAGTTGGATTTAGTACCATTTTTGGTGGCTGGTTTCCTTATCTCAGTGCGGGAACTGAATATACGTTTAACAGGGAAAGAACAGCGGGCAGCCGCCTGCGCCAATGGGATCAGCTGGATTCAAGAATTGGATTGAGTGTGCCGCTTAATTTTACCGGGGGGCGGAGTTTTAAGCAGTTTACTATCGGTACCAATTATTATTACCGTAACGAATTCAATAAGGGCTTCTTCAAAGATTCAATGGGCAATACCGGTTTCAGTTACCTGCATCATTTTATTTCCTGGAACCAGCAGGTGCAAAGGGCCACCCAGCATATTTTCCCCAGGCTGGGATATGGTATCACCCTGAACCACCGGTATGCTATCTCTGATTTGGAAAGCCGGCAATTTTTAGGAAATGCAACTGTTTATTTACCCGGTGTAATGGCTAATCATAACCTGGTGCTGACCGGGAGCTTTCAACAGGTAGACACAATCAATACTGTTTTCTCTAACCGGTTTGCCTATGCAAGAGGGTATACCGGCCGGTATTTTTCAAGAATGTGGCGGTTGTCTGCCAATTATCATTTCCCCGTCTGGCATACTGATTTTGGATTTGCCAATATTCTGTACCTGCAGCGGGTCCGTGCTAACGCCTTTTATGATTTTACCAAAGTATATTCAAGAGATAAAACACAAACAAGGGATCAGCGCAGTGCTGGCGGAGAGGTTTTTGTAGACACGAAATGGTGGAACCAATACCCGCTGACGTTTGGTTTCCGGGTTAGCCGGCTGCTGGACAGGGATCAGTTTGACGGATTTAAAGGAACTGTTTTTGAACTGGTGCTGCCGGTGAGTATTTTGCCCCGGTAATTTAAGGAGTATACACAAAGACACGAAACATGCAAGGTCCTAATCATAATAGCTATTTGTGCTTCGTGTCTTTGTAGAAAAATTATAAAGAAGCTAAACTTTCCTCAATCACCCTGATTTTTTCTTCAGCATCTGCTTTTTTCCTGCGCTCACTTTCCACTACTTCTGGTTTGGCATTGCTGACAAATTTTTCATTGCTGAGTTTTTTATCAACAGAGATAAGGAACCCTTTCAGATAGTCAAGATCTTTTTGTAATTGTTCTTTTTGAGAAGTGGTGTCCAGTATCGTTGTTGTTTCCAGGAAGAACTTGTCTTTTTGGACAACTACAGTAATACTATTTCTAACAGATGCTGTTGCATAGATTACGGCTTCAGCATTTATCTGCCTTGCCAGTATCGGTTCAACAGATTTGTATGTTGCGGTATCGTCTGATAATATATGCAGCCTGATCGTGTCTTTGGGTTTTAGCTGGTTCTTTACCCTCGCATCACGAATGGCAGTGATAACTTCTTTTAAAAGAGCAGCAGCTGCAAGAGATGTTTTATCTGCAGGTAAAACCGGTGAGTATTCTTTTATAGTCAGGTCATCTTTTCTTTCCTTTAACTGGTGATATATCTCTTCCGTGATAAAAGGCATGAAGGGGTGCAGTAGTTGCAGCAGTTCATCGAAGAAGCCAACAGTTTTTTCGTATACGTCTTTATCAATGGGCTGTTCAAAACCCGGTTTCACCCACTCCAAATACCAGGAACAGAAATCATCCCAGATCAGCGAATAAATTGTTTTCAGAATTTCACTTAACCGGAAATCTTTGTACAACTCATCAATTTCTGCTTTAGCTTCATGCAGGCGGTTTTCGAACCATTGTACTGCGAAGTTATCAACGCCCGACTCCTGGCTCAATACTCCTGACTGTCTCCCTTCCCACATCTTCACCAGCTTCAGGGCATTCCACATCTTATTAATAAAGAAACGGCCTTGTTCATTGCCAGCAGGATCCCACATCAGGTCGTTTCCGGCAGGAGAGGAGATCATAATACCGAAGCGAACAGCATCAGCCCCGTCTTTGTCAATCATTTCCAGCAGGTCAGGTGAATTGCCAAGGCTTTTACTCATTTTCCGGCCCTGCTTGTCTCTTACGATACCGGTGAAATAAACTTCATTAAAAGGTTTCTGTCCTTTGTATTCATAGCCCGCCATGATCATCCTCGCCACCCAGAAGAAAATGATCTCGGGTGCTGTTACTAATGTATTAGTGGGATAATAGTAATTAACATCTTTATTGCCGGGGTTGCTGTATCCTTTAAATACTTCAAAAGGCCAGAGCCAGGACGAGAACCAGGTATCAAGACAATCTTCATCCTGTGTTAGTCCATGGTCCATGGTCAATGGTCCATCGCCGTTGCCTGCGGATTGTTGTCCATATTTCTTCCTGTATATTTCTTTGGCTTCCTGTTCATCTCTGGCTACAACGTAATTTCCTTTTGCATCATACCAGGCGGGAATACGATGACCCCACCAGAGCTGGCGGCTGATACACCAGTCTTTGATATTCTCCATCCAGTGGCGGTACAGGTTCTTAAATTTAGCGGGATAGAACTTGATATCATCCTCCATCACCGCATTCAATGCCGGCCCGGATATTTTTTTCATATCCACCCACCATTGCAAACTGAGCCGCGGTTCCACCACGGCGTCTGTTCTTTCACTATATCCTACTTCGCTGGTATAATCTTCTGTCTTTAGTAAAAAGCCTTTTTCTTCCAGCTCACGTGCAATTTTTTTTCTCGCTTCAAAACGGTCTTCACCAATATAGATATGTGCTTCTTCATTCAGTGTTCCGTCTTCGTTTAAGATATCAACAACTTCGAGGTTATGTTTTTGCCCCAGCAGGTTATCGTTCATATCGTGTGCCGGGGTAACTTTCAGCGCACCGGTACCAAATTCCATCGTCACATAATCATCGGTGATGATGGGAATACGCCTGTTGATTAATGGAACAAAAGCAAATTTTCCATGCAGGTGTTTATAGCGTTCGTCTTTGGGATGAACACAGATAGCGGTATCGCCCATGATGGTCTCTGGCCTTACCGTAGCAATTACAATGTATTCATCACCTGGTACATCAATTTTGTATCTTAAATGATATAATTTTTGTTGTGCCTCTTTCCGGATCACTTCTTCATCGCTCAGCGCTGTCTTGGCCTTGACATCCCAGTTGATCATTCGTTTGCCACGATAGATATAACCTTTGTTATACAGGTCAATAAAAACACTGATCACTGACTGGTAGTAATCAGGGTCCATGGTAAAACTGGTGCGGTCCCAGTCGAGGCTGCACCCCAGTTTTTTTAATTGCTGTAAAATGATGCCTCCGTATTTCTCTTTCCATTCCCAGGCATATTTCAGAAATTCATCACGGCTGAGCGATGATTTCTGGATACCTCTTTCGCGGAGCATTTGAACCACTTTTGCCTCGGTGGCTATTGAAGCATGGTCAGTACCCGGCACCCAGCAGGCATTTTTGCCCTGCATCCTAGCACGGCGGACCAGGATGTCCTGTATGGTATTGTTGAGGCAGTGACCCATGTGCAATACACCTGTTACATTTGGCGGAGGTATGACCACCGTGTAAGGTTCCCTTTCATCAGGGCTGCTCTTGAAATATTTTCTATCCAGCCAATGCCGGTACCAGTGCTGTTCGGCGGCGCTATGCTCAAAATTTTTCGACAATTCCATAAGGCCGCAAATTTACCGGGTTTTGCACAGATAGCGAAAAGCCGGTAACTAATAAAAGCAGGCAATCATACCGCGGGCAGGTGTAAGAAAATAGATCAACAAAAGAAAAATCAGTTAGTGTTGCATATTCCTGATCTCGTTGCATATGTAGTTTCTGCCGTTATGCACTTCAACGATAGCATGTGTGATTTCCTCAAAGGAAGAGCCCTTGGTAACAAATCCGCGGGCACCGATTTCCAGCATCTTATTGGCATACGAAGGCTGGTTGTTAACAGATATTCCGATGATTTTCATTGAAGGGTCTTCCTCCAGTACTTTTTGGGCAACCTCAAAACCATTTAGAGGATACATATTAATATCAACTAATAATATATCTGGTCTCAGGAGGCCAACTTCCTGAATAGCGTCATGTCCGTTATCACATTCCTTAATAACAGAGAACCTTGTATCATAGTCAAGCAGGAGGGACCATGATTCACGGGCCAGTTTGTGGTCATCTACCAGGATGATCCGGATAGGGTCGTTGTTCATCAAACAGTTTTATACATAATAATGTGCGGGTTTTATCAGAGGATGACGGGTCCTTCCTTTAATAAATTAAAAGGCAGGATTCCGAACTGCCGGATCCCCGGAGGGCCTTGGCAGGCGGCAGCTTTACTAACTTTACATTGATCCGGAAGGATAAGGAGGGCCGGGCAGGTAAAATAACGTTAGTAAAAATACTGAAAATCTAAAGTAATATTACTTGTTGAATTTACCAATCTTAGAAGTATCTTTTTTTATTCACGGGATATCTGTGCTTTGCCGGCGAACTGTTTGTCCGGTTTGTTTTGGCTTATACGAAGGATGACCCCGGGCATCGTTTCCCGCTTGTTCTTAGCCAATTACAATTATATTCGTAAAAAATAACGTCCTAAAAATAACACCCCTTTACATGAAAAGAGAATTGACTTCCTGGCACAGCCCTTCACTTAATAAGGAAATGCCCATAGCCACTTACGGGGATTATGGGTTTGCACTATTATTAATTCCTACTGCCGCCGCTGATTACCTGGAGTATGAAAGGTTTCAGCTGATGGACCACCTGGCACCTTTTATTAACAGCGGGAAGGTGAAAGTATTTTCTATTGATAGTATCAATAATGAAAGCTGGATGAATAATCATGTGAATCCCTGGGATAAATCGATCCGGCACCAGCAATGGAACAGTTATGTATATAACGAAGTGGTTCCTTTTATTAAGGGTAATACCAGCGGTGAGACGCCTATCATTACCTGCGGTGCCTCCTTTGGGGCCTTACACAGTATGAATCTCTTTCTGAAACGGCCTGATCTTATCAACGGGGTGATCGCAATGAGCGGAGTTTACGACCTGACTGAATATTCAAAGGGGCATTTTGATGACAATGTCTACTTCAACAGCCCGATGCATTATATGCCTAACCTGACCGATCATGCTATACTGGAACAGATACGCCAGAGCAGGCATATTCATATTCTGACCGGCAGCGGTAATTATGAAGATCCGGCGGCCAGCGGACGTTTTGCCAAAGTTTTGTATGACAAAGGAGTGTGGTACGAGCTTGATATATGGGGCGCTGAATGGCCACACGACTGGGATACCTGGAGGGCTATGCTGCCGCATTATCTGGGATCGAAATTCTGAGCTGCTTAGCTGATCAGCTGTTTTAACAGTGTGCTGAATTCTTTTCCCGGTATCATGCGGGCGCCCATACTTTCAAGGTATTCAGTATAGACCTGGCAATCTATCAGCTGGAAGCCTTCCTCTTTTAGTTGTTGTACATAAGTGATAAATGCATAGCGGGAAGCATTACTTACTTTACTGAACATACTTTCACCAAAAAACACATTTCCCAGTTTTATGCCATACAATCCTCCGGCCAATTCATTGTTTTTCCATACTTCGGCACTATGGGCATATCCAAGTTCATGCATTTTAATATAAGCATTTTCCACTTCGGCGGTGATCCAGGTGCCATCTTGCCCCGGCCTTGTTATTTTTTTACACTGGTGAATAACGGAAACAAATGCTTTATTGATTGTAAAGTCAAATTCTTTCTTTTTTAATAAGGGCCTGATATTTTTACTGATCTTTAATTCTCCGGGGAAGAGTACAAAACGCGGATCTGGTGCCCACCAAAGAATGTGCTCTCCTTCGTACCAGGGAAAGATGCCATTACGATAAGCTAACAATAATCGTTCGGGTGAAAGGTCGCCGCCCATGGCAAGTAAACCATCGGGACCTGCTAAATAGGGCGGAGGGAAAGCTAATTCTTTATCGAGAACAAAAAGGGGCATAAAAAAGGAGCCGGCGGGGAATCTATTCAGCTATTATTTCTACAGTCGCATTAATGCCTCTTTCTGTGATAGCGTCACACATGGGCTTCAGGTCATCGTATATCCCCTGTTTCACCGCATATTTCCCCTGAAAGTGGATGATATATGCGCATTGCTCGGCCTGTTCGTGGCTATGGCCGCAAACCTCTTCGAGGGTTACGATCACCCATTCAAAAGTATTGACTTCGTCATTCCACACAATAAGGCTGCAGGGGTCCTCATGGCTGGTGAGTACATCTGTATCCTCATGGTTCCGGGTCCCCGTCTCAGTTTTTATTATCGGCATTGCAGGCTGCTTTTCACAAAAATAATCATTCTGTTTTTGGATTGGTAGCGAAATTATACCTGCCATGAATTGGCAGGAGTGGCGGGAGCCCAGACACAACTGTTTTTTTATCAACGAACCTGATCCTGAGTGAAAAAAATAGGGCCATTAAGCCTGATGACGGAAAAAAAATTTGGCAAAAAACTGTTCAACCCTATCTTTGCACTCCCAATTAAAAAAGGGAGTTTAGCTCAGCTGGTTCAGAGCATCTGCCTTACAAGCAGAGGGTCGGCGGTTCGATCCCGTCAACTCCCACAATACAGATCAAAAGGTTTCAGGAATACTGAAACCTTTTTTGTTGCGTTATT
Organism: Chitinophagaceae bacterium UBA4411; assembly: GCA_002400415.1. GTDB lineage: Bacteria > Bacteroidota > Bacteroidia > Chitinophagales > Chitinophagaceae > CADEDV01. The sequence continues at coordinate 70,238 of DGQP01000001.1, read as the reverse complement.
TTGAAGGAAAGATGGATTGTCTTTATTTTAGAGATGAATAATGAGAGAAAATTCAGTCTTCGTTCAGCTAATAAAATAGTTAACCTTATCTGATTGCCGGTGCTTAAAAATGAAAAACTCAGGAAGCTGCTCAGCCGATCTTTTATAGCGTTCAATATGCTGATAATCCTGATGTATTTGCTGGTCTGCCTGGTTCCTTTTCTTGAGTCGGGCAGTTTCTGGTTCATTGCAATGCTTGGCCTTGTTTTCCCCTTCCTCTTTATATTGGTTTTACTGTTGCTCATTTATTGGTTAATAAGACGAAGATGGAGATGGGCAATTATGCCGGCTATAGCCTTGTTGCTAAGCTGGCAGCAGGTATCTGCCAGTTTTGCTCTTCGCTTCGGTGACGATGATAAGAATATTATGAATTCAAGGCCGGAAGGGTCAATCCGGGTATTATCGTGGAATGTAGCCCGTTGGGATGAAGCCAACAGGGAAGCGAGAGGGGGCCAGAGCTATCGCAACCTGATGATGGACTGGGTACAGATAATGGATGCAGATATCGTTTGCTTTCAGGAGTTTTTTGAATGTTATGATCCCAATATCTCTGTTCAGAATATTCCTGTTATTAAAAAAATGGGGTATCCCTATCATTATTTTTTTCCTTCCTCAAAAATATTCGAAGGGAATTTTCAATTTGGATTGTGCATTTTTTCAAAATACCCGATTTTGGATTCGGCCCGGTACCTAAATGGAGCCGGCGAGCATTCTGAAGGGTTCAGTTATGCGGATATCAGGGTAAAAGATCAAACGATCCGGGTATTTACAACGCACCTGGAGTCGTTTGGTTTCAGCCGGAAGGATTATGAAGGATTGGGAACACTGGCGTCATCAGGTAATATAATCCGGAAAATTAAACGTAGCTACGCATTGCGCAACCAACAGGCCGGCACACTGAGAACTTATATTAGCGCCAGCCCTTATCCCGTTATCGTTTGCGGGGACATTGACGATGTGCCTAATTCTTTTGCTTATTTTAAGGTAAGGGGTGGGTTGAGAGACGCTTTTCTGGAAAAAGGATCAGGTATAGGAGGCACTTACCAGTTTTTTTCGCCTACACTCCGTATAGATCACCTGTTTACTGATCCCAAATTCAGGGTCCGGCAGTTCTCCCGGAAGAAGCTGGTGTATTCTGACCATTATCCTCTATTGGCTGATCTTGAAATTTCGAAATCAGAGTAGATTCGTAGATATACGATATCCTGGGGTTATCAATAAGTATTCCATATTAAGCATTTTAAACGAACTTATTATTTCTGCTTTATTTTTCCATTAAAAGCTACCCTGTTAGTGGTATTTTTTAAAGTTTTTTCCTTTTTTTTTATGTGATTAGAATAAAATGTCTACTTTAGCATTGTCTAAGTATTTTTACTGAAAACCGATCAGGAAAATACGAGTCCCGCGACAAACCTCTGATTAATACCACCAATTCTCCTACAGGATAACCATTAACCATTACAGGGCCCTTTTAAATAAGGATGTCCTCCTCATTCAACTATCCTAGATCAAATCCAGGTACAACGATGCACTAGCTGTTTTGTACTGACCTCCAATTCCATGATTGTTTGCCCGAATGTATTCGATTAACAAGATTAATCCGAAAACCCTTGTATTATGAAACGAAAAATTTTGAGCATCAACGGGAACAGGTCCATGAGTTTCTTACTGCAGACGGTGCTGTCTGCCAGGTATGAAATTATTGCCGTTTCAGATGTATTTGGAGGAATGGAACAGTTGAGGAAGGATAGCGATATTGAATTGGTTTTAATCGATGTTGATTACTCTACACAGGAAAATTGGGATTTTATCCAACACATCAGTTCCAGTGTTATTTACCAGAAACCCGTAATCGTGCTTGCCAGTGAAAGAAATATGAGAACAGATAAGAACATGGCAGATGAGAAAGTATATGAAACCGTGATGAAGCCTTTCAGCCCGCTGGATCTTATAAGAAGTATTGACAAGCTTATGTACGCTGTGAAAGCAACCATTAATTAAACCACCCAACCTTAACCTTGTATGTATTTAGAAACCTACCCACTTGCAGTTAATGCAGAACAACACTGGATCAATTTTGATCACCTGGCTTATGAAAGCAGAAGGAAAAGCAGCCTGACATTCCTGTACATAGGCAGCTATAATGAATCCCTTCAGTATTTCTCCAGCTTTTTTATCTCAGGGATTTTTGCTGACGACTTAACCAGGGCTCAGCAAGTTATTGATAAATTATTATCAGATAAGGATGCACTTCCTGATACTATCGTTATTGACATACCTTTTAATAAAACTTCTTTCCAGTCTTTTAGCGCCTACCTTGGAGAAAAGAACCTTTCCGGCAAAATTTCCCTGATTTATAATGAGAAGCAGCTGGACAGGGAGAAGATTGCTATGATACAGAAGCTTGGGCTGGTAGACGATATTACGGATGTGAGCTCATGGGAGACAAATTTTTCCAGGAAAGTGGCGTTTCTGAAGAAATTTAAAAATCATCCCCCGGCTTTACACCTGGCCCACAAAAGACTGCCGGTTTATGATAGTGAAAGAGGTAAGAAACTGCCTTTACCCAAGAGATTTTTTGACATTTTTGTTGCATCAGTATTGATTATCGCTTTATTGCCGGTATTTCTTTTGGTTGCACTGGCAATAAAGATGGAATCTAAAGGCCCCGTAATCTTTACTTCCTCAAGGGCGGGCCGTGGGTTCAGAGTTTTCAAATTTTTCAAGTTCCGTACCATGGAGGTCAATGCAGACCAGAAAATTGATGCTGTGGCGCATTTGAATCAATATGGGAAAAGTGAAAATGGTGCTAAGTTTTTGAAGATATGCAATGACCCAAGGGTTACCAAAGTTGGAAAATTCCTTCGCAAAACCAGTCTTGATGAGTTGCCCCAGCTTTTCAACGTATTGATAGGGGATATGTCGTTGGTGGGGAACAGGCCTTTACCTATTTATGAGGCAACTACTTTAACTACTAATGAATTTGCTGAACGATTCATGGCCCCGGCGGGAATAACCGGCTTATGGCAGATCAAGAAAAGAGGAAGGGCGGAAATGTCTGCAGAAGAAAGAATAGATCTGGATATACAATATGCAAGAAAATATAGTTTATTAATGGACATGTCAATAATAATACAAACGCCTTTTGCTCTTTTCCAAAAATGTAATGTGTAACTGATAGCAGCCGGAAAAGTAAAACCCTTAACCCCGTACCTGAAAATGAATTAGCAATGAAGACTGGAGAATATCCAATGATATCAATTATTACTTTAAACTGGAATACCACAGCTGTGACCGGTGAGTTTCTGCGCTCGGTCTCAGAACACTGTTCCTATCCTTCCTACGAGGTAATAGTTGTTGACAATGCATCTAAAGAAGATCCGACGAAAACACTCCAGGCAATTCTTCCAACTGTAAAAGTGATCCGTAATTCGGAGAACCTTGGCTTCTCAGGAGGAAATAATACAGGTATCCGGGCCGCTGCGGGGGAATATTTGTTTATAGTAAATAATGATACTGAATTTACAGCAGGTCTGCTCGAGGAACTCATTTCAGTATTCAGAAGCCATCCCGATGCAGGAATTGTGAGCCCGAAGTTTCATTATTTCTTTAATAAAGGAACAATAGAGTATGCCGGCTACAATAAGGTAAATGTGTTTACGGGACGGAACGGAATGATTGGCTGCGGGGAGAAGGATGCCGGACAGCATAATAAACTGAAGACGACTCATTATGCACATGGCGGGGCAATGATGCTGTCACGAAAAGCGATCGAAGATGCAGGGCTGATGCCGGAGATATTCTTTTTGTACTACGAAGAACTGGACTGGTCTGAGCAAATTAAAAGGAGCGGTTACAAGATATATTACCAGCCCGGTGCATTGATTTATCACAAAGAATCAATGACAACCGGTAAGTCAAGTCCGTTAAAAACATATTATTTAACCCGGAACAGGATATTGTTCATGCAACGGAATATGCCCTTGCTGAATTATACCATTTTCCTGGGCTATTTTATTTTGTTTACAATTCCAAAGAATACCATCGTATTCCTCCTGAAAGGGCAAAAGCAGCACCTGAGGGCTTTTTGGAAAGGGATTACCTGGCATTTGGAAGGAAGTAAAAAAAGAAAAGTTACCCGAAAATTGAATTACAGTCAGAATACCCTGCGGGCTGCATAAGCGGCAGGATATGGTTATATAAAGGAATTAATAAAAAGAGTTTTAATAACAGAATATAGAAATGATTTTACCCATTATCTCAAGCCTTCAAATTATGAAAGTTTTCAAGAGAGCTCTTCTTGCCATGGTATTTGCAGTTGCTGCGTTTATACAGGACGGTAATACCCAGAGTGTGATTGATCCGGCAGACCCGGTTATCACCTATAATCCATCTGCTCCGCCGGCAACACCTGCCAACGGAACTATTGCAAAATGGATCAGGACAAAGCGGTTATCCTGGAACACAGATTCCTGGAAAGCGTATTACCTGAGTGGTGTTCCGTTCAGGATCAAATTTCCTGCTTCGTACAACCATACAGCCGTTGATGGTAAGAGATATCCTGCTGTCGTTTTCCTGCATGGTATCGGTGAAAAAGGAACAATTTATGATAATGAGTGGTCTATGGCCAATGGAGGTGTGGCTTTCAATAATGCTACTAATAACGGCAGCTTTGACGGGTATATCATTATCCCTCAGAGCGCAGGCGGCTGGGGTACCAATCATTTTGCCATTATTAAGCAGTTATTGGATTATATGATTACCAATAACAAACTGGATCCGTTTGCAACAACAGTGAACGGGCTTTCAGCCGGTGGTGGCGCCTGCTGGGAGATGATGATTAATTACCCTACCTATGTTGCAACATGTTTGCCGATGTCGGGAGTATCGTTAGCTCATGGAAGCACCACAAACATTCAGAAATATAAATATACCCCGGTCTGGCATTTCCAGGGCGGTTTGGATAGCAATCCCGATCCGAATACCACAAATGAAGTGGCTGCTGCTATTGCAGCTCTTGGTGGTCAGTTCAAAAATACTCTTTACCCTACATTGGGCCACGGTACATGGAATGCTGCCTGGGCAGAACCGGATTTTTTCCCTGCATGTACGAGAGCCTACAGTTCTAACCCATGGACATTATTCGGAAGAACAGAATTTTGCCCGGGGGATGCGATAAATGTAACAGTTGGCGTGGTGCCGGGTATGACTGCATATGAATGGAGAAAAGACGGTGTTTTAATTCAGGGCGCCACATCCAACAGTATCAATGTAACTCAGCTGGGTGTATATTCTGCAAGGGTTCAAAAGAATGGAATATGGTCTGACTGGTCAAGAATACCTGTTCAAATAAAAATAAAGGTGGCAACTGTAACGCCTCCTATTGCTACTGAAAGCCTGATGAGTAGTGTATTGCCTGCTCTTGACGGAAGCACCAGTGTTACCCTGAAAGTGCCTGAAGGTTATGCTTCTTATGAATGGAGAAAAGTAGGCAGCAATACTTCTATTGGAACTGCCAATACATTGGTGGTTTCAACTCCGGGAGATTATATAGCAAGAGTAACTGAGCAATATGGTTGTTCAAGCAGTTTTTCAGATCCATTTACTGTTGTTGATGCCAACGGGGCGAATAAACCAAGCCCGGCCTCCAATCTTATTGCAACAGCAACTTCCAAGACAACAATCAGGCTTGACTGGAGCGACAATCCTGCCCCGCAGTATAACGAAAGCAATTACGAGATATACCAGGGCACCAGTGCCGGCGGACCGTATACGTTGATAGCAATTACAGGAGCTGATGTTACGACATATACAGTTAATAACCTTACCCCCAAGACTAAATACTATTATAAACTGAGAGCTGTCAACAGTTCTGCCGCTGCTGCTGCCTCAAATGAGGCTTCTGCAACAACAGAATCTGATACACAAATCCCGACAGCGCCCGGCAATCTCCAGGTTACAGGTATTACAAGAACATCTGTGTCGCTGACATGGACCGAATCAACCGATGATATTGCCGTAGTGCGATATGATGTTTATATCAATGGAGTAAGGGCTTATCCCACAACAGGAACATCTATTACGATTAATGAATTAACGCCACAGCAATCTTACAATTTCACTGTAAGGGCGCTGGATGGTGCAGGCAATCAATCACCTTTCAGCAACCAGGTAACTGCACAGCCAAGAATTAATGGTATTGCATACAAACATTATACATACACAGGAACATGGAATAATCTTCCAGATTTTAACTCCCTGACACCTGTAACAACAGGTGTAATGGCAAATATTGCGTTAACGCCAAGGGTGCAAAATGATAATTTTGCCTTTTTGTGGGAGGGATATATTATTATCCCCACATCAGGTACATATTATTTCCGCACCAACTCGGATGACGGAAGCCGGCTGTGGCTGGGAAGCCTGAATGGCAGTTCGTCTCCCTACAGCTTCTCCGGCACGCCTACTGTTAATAACGATGGACTTCATGGTGGACAAGACAGAACTTCCAGTGCGATGAGTCTTGCTGCAGGTGTTTATCCTATCGCTATAGCTTTTTATGAACAAAGCGGCGGCGAGGGATTGACTGTTTCCTGGAGGACGCCATCTACCGGGACTTCTTATGTAACAATACCAAATAGTGCATTCCAGGAAACTGCGACAAATAACGGTTCAGCTCCTGCCGTACCATCAAATCTGGCGGCTTCTGTGGTTTCCTATAAAGCAATAAGCCTGGCGTGGACTGATAATAGCAACAATGAAACGGGTTTTGAAATATGGAGATCCACCAATGCAACTTCAGGATTTGCACCGGTTGGGCTTGCCCCGGCAAACGCTGCAACGTTTACAGATAGTGTTGCATTGAGCCCAGCTACAACTTATTACTACCAGCTAAGGGCTGTTGGCCAGTATGGGGAATCAGCTTTTATACCTCAGAGCGATGCCCAGGCTAACTGGAAGTTTAATAATAATTATACAGATGATAGCCCTAACGGAAGAACGTTAACAGGTAATAATACGCCAACATTTAACACGGACAGGGTTGAAGGAAGCCATTCAGTGGATCTGAACGGAAGCAATGAAGATATAACTGTTAATACCAGTTCAGGAGATTACCTGCGCGGCGGCTATTCACAAAAGACTGTTGCCTTCTGGATGAGATCAGACGTGTCGAACAGTAACCGTGGTATTTTTGATTTTGGCGGAAGTGATGATGGGTTAGCCATGTATATTAACGGCAATAACCTGATAGCAGGGGTTGCAAGTAATAATACCCGCAGAAGTATATCTGCTTCTTACAACAGCACGGCATGGAGGCATATAGCTTTGGTATATAGCACCAATACTTTACGGCTTTACGTCAATGGGGTTCAGGTTGCAGCTAACACGAATCTTGGGTTTACCTCTGTTGGTACAACTTCTGATGCTTCAATGATCGGAGATGATACCGGTACTGATGCCCTGAACACGACATTCGGACAGTTTGATGGCCGATTTGATGACTTCTATATTTTTGGGAGAGCTTTGTCAGCATCAGAAATAGCTGCGTTGATGGACAATACATATGGTCTTGTAACAGCGACCACGCTTGCGCTGCCTGCAACTCCTGCTGTGCCGGGTGGTTTAACCGCAACTGCTGTTTCGACTACGTCAACTACTGTTAGCTGGACAGATAATGCTGTGAATGAAACCGGGTACCAGTTGTACAGATCTGTTAATGATAACGCCAATTTTGTCCAACTGGCTACATTGCCTGCTAATAGTAATTCATACACTGACAATGATTTGTTCGCTAATGTTATTTATTACTACAAAGTAATGGCCATAGGAGTTGGTAGTAACTCTGCCTTTAGTAATGAAGACAGTGCTAAAACTCTTAATAATATCCCGGTAATTGCGGCTATCAATAACCAGGCAATTCATTACCAGTCGACCATAGCATTAAACGTTACTGCAACTGATACTGATCCGGGATATCTCACACTTACAGTTGATAATCTCCCGGCATTTGCCAGCTTCCAGCAAACAGCGAGCGGGGCAGGTACCATTACCTTCACGCAGCCGGGTGTTCAGGGTTCTTTCCCGGGTATTACAGTCCATGTAACAGATGTGGATGGTGGAGAAAGCACAGAATCATTTGATCTTACTGTAAATGATAATTATAACCCGACAGTAAATGCAATCAGTAATTATACAGTTGATGAGAACGGAAGCGTTTTGATCAACCTGACAGCACAAGACCAGAATGCTGCTGATGTACTCAGCTGGTCAGTTACCAACCTTCCGAATGTGTATACACTAACTCCGGGTGCGAACGGAAGCGCCACGCTGTTATTAGAACCAAACTATGCTGCTGCCGGTGTTTATACGGTTAATGTAAATGTAAGCGATGGCAATGGCGGTACAGGTACAGCACAGTTCCAGCTGACTGTTAATGATAAAGATCCTAACAGAAAAATATACGCCAGGGTGCAGTACGCTAATGTAATGGGAGCCCCCTGGAATAATATGACCGGGACTACCACCAACAACCTTAAGGACGCTAATAATAATACCACCTCTGTGGGTATTAACTTCCTGCAACCATGGTGGCTGCCTTATAATGCAGGTCCTACCACCGGTAATAACTCAGGTGTATACCCTGATGGGGTTCTGAACGATTTCTGGTATTTCGGTTATTATGGCGGACCAGAAACGGCCAGCCTGGACGTTACAGGCCTTGATCCTAATAAGAAATACAATCTTTCTTTCTATGCCGGTAGCGTATTTAATTATGTTACTGATAATGGAACGACTAATTACACAGTAGGAGGTCAGACTGTTTCCCTGTACGTACAAAACAATACGCAAAATACAGTTTCAATTAATGAAATCACACCGGCTGCTAATGGCACTATTACTGTAAATATGAGTAAAGCGCCGGGAACACCAATTGGTTACCTGAACGCCCTTGTGATTACAGAGGTGTATGATGACGGCACAGCACCCGCAATGCCAAGATCATTAACAGCCCAGGTAATAACAGGCCAGGGTGTAAGATTAAACTGGCAGGATGCGGCATACAATGAAACAGGTTATGAAGTTTATCGTTCTGTAAGTGAAGCAGGTACTTATAGTCTTGTGGGAACCACGAACCCCAATACTGTAACGTACATGGATAATACTATCTCTGGTAATACACAGTATTTCTATAAACTAAGAGCATTTAACAGCTATGGTAATTCTGATTACACTGATGCTGTTACTGTAACTACTGCTAACCGGGTGCCTGCCCTTACGGCAATACCTGATGTGCAGATAAAGAATAACCAAAGTGCAACTGTGAATATTACAGCAGTGGATGACGCTACTGACCAGGTAACACTGACAGTAACAGGCTTGCCCGCTTTTGCCACATTTACCGATAATGGTAATGGCACAGGGGTGATCAGTATCAACCCGAATGCAGGTACACTGGGTATTTTCCCGGGTGTTACCGTAACTGCAAAGGATAATAATGATGCAAGCAGCACTGTTAATTTCACCATTTTTGTTACCGATGCAGATGTTACATATACGTATGTAAATATTGCAAATGATAATAACCAGGCGCCGAAGCCATGGAATAACCTGAATGCACCTGCACCTTTTGCGGGCTTATCCATCACTAATCTGAAAGATGATAACGATCTGGCTACTGGAATTAATGTGACCCTTACCGATGCATGGCAGGGTGGTTCTTCAACCGGTGTGAGATTCCGCGATGGTAAAGAACTGTACCCGGAACAGGTTTCACGCTCAGGTATTTACTTTACAGATGCCGGAACCCGCAGGGTTACAGTTACAGGGCTTAATAATGCCAGGAAATACAATTTTGTATTCTTTAATAGTCATGGCACAAGCGAAGCTTCCTTAACAAACTTTACAATCAATGGAACAACAGTTTCGCTGAGTGCGGCTTATAATGCAGATAAGACAGTTCAGATAAATGGCATCACTCCGGTTAATGGAACAGTTACTATCAACGTAGCCAAAGGAGCCGGGGCCGTTACTGCTGTATTCAGTGCATTGGTTATCCAGTCTTATGTGCCGGCTGATGTAACTGTTCTGAGTCCGGTTGAACTGAGAGCCGTTGATTTGAAAAATAATTCAATCACATTACAGTGGCAGGACAGGGCAGATAATGAAACCGGCTATGAAATATGGCGTGCCAGTGCAGGGGGCTCTTATTCATTACTCACAACCGTTCCTGCTAATACGACATCGTATGTTAACAGTAACCTGCCGGCTAATACTACTTATGACTACACAGTCCGTGCGAAGACGGCGTCTGCTTTCTCTGGTTACAGTAATGCTGCAAGAGGTTATACATACAGCTCACTGGTGCATATTAATTTCAATACCAGCGCAGCAGTTGCACCAAGCCCATGGAATAATCTTAACTGGGTTTACGGTATCGGTGCAAGCTGGGATAATTTCGTAAATCAGTCGGGTATACCAACCAATATTGGAATGACTCAGCCTGCAAAAGTTGATGGAGTTGTAAATAGTGGGGTGAATACGGGCAATAACTCAGGTATCTTCCCGGATAATGTAATGGTGGAAAACTTCGGGATGTTCCCGGGCACACCGACTTATGTAAAACTGTCAGGACTAAGCAGCGCCAAAACATATGATCTCACATTCTTCTGTAGTGTTACAGGGGTATTTGGAGACCAGACATGTTATTATACTGTAAACGGTAAAACAGTTTTATTGAATGGATTTAATAACAAGAGCGGCACTGTTACATTATATAATGTTTCCGGTGATGAGAATGGCGAAGCCATCGTAACTTTTGGAAGCTACGAAAGTGCAACATTTGGTCTGCTTGGCGCTATGATCGTTAAAGGGTATACTAAATCTGATAGTGATATAGCTTCTACGCCGGCTAATCTGGGTGGAAGAGGACCGGTTATCACCGGTACAATTACCCAATCAAGCCCTGTGGCACCTGCTGCGTCAGTTGCAGAAGAAACAAAGGCTGAAGTTGCTAAAGAAAAAGAGGCGGCAAGCGATAATGAAATTCTGGGTGTTTATCCAAATCCGTTCGAGCAGAGCTTTACATTGGTGGTGCCTGCTTCTGAAAACGAGACAGTTCAGATCAGTATTTATGATATGTCCGGAAAACAAGTATACCAGAAGCAGATTGCCGGCCTGAATAAAGGTGATAATTATGTAAGAATTGACGGCGGTACAGGTATGGCCAGGGGTACCTACATTGCACGGGTACTTTATGTGCAGTCGGGCAAATCGAAGAGCCTGAAACTGGCAAAGAGATAGAACATGTAAAAACCAACTCAATAGGGAGGGCTGATCTTAAAAAATCAGCCCTTCTCTTTTAAAAAAACGTCAGGGCATTGCATAACAGGTTATAAAACTGTATTTTAACGCCTTATTAAAACTAGCGAAACCCCAAAATGGAAAAAATTACCAGGCTTTCAATTGTGATACCGGCTTATAACGAGGGACGAACAATCCATCTGATACTTGACCGCGTTGCTGATACCGTACTCATCAATGAAATTGAAAAGGAAGTGATCATTGTTAATGATTGTTCAACAGATAATACCGAAGAGGCTATAAAAAACTATATGAGCAGCCGGCCGGGTTTAAATATCCAATATTATAAGCATGAGATAAATAAAGGGAAAGGCGCTGCTATTCATACCGGTATTCAAAAAGCTTCCGGTGAATACCTCGTCATCCAGGATGCGGACCTGGAGTATGATCCCGAGGAATTCAATTTACTGTTGAAACCTGTAGTCCGTGGTTTTGCAGATGTTGTATATGGATCCCGGTTTCTTGGCGGGAACTCACACCGTATTCTTTTTTACTGGCATTCTATCGGGAATAAATTCCTGACAAGGCTCAGCAATATGTTTACAAACCTGAACCTGACGGATATGGAAACCTGTTATAAGTTGTTCAAAACATCTATTATCCAGGATGTAAAACTTAAGGAAAAACGGTTTGGTTTTGAACCCGAGGTGACTGCTAAAATTTCACGCATTCCCAAGATCAGAATCTATGAAGTGGGGATTTCCTATTACGGCCGCACTTACGAGGAAGGGAAGAAGATCGGCTGGAAAGACGGTTTCAGGGCTATTTATTGCATCCTCAAGTATAATTTATTTTCCAAATGACAGTGATTGAGGATAAAAGTGCTGATTGGACCGGGGGAGAAACATTGGAAGCTTTTGCAGCGGCAAAACGGTTTAACAGATGGATGTTTGAAGCCATAAAAATTCATTGCAGCGGCAAAATCCTGGAAATAGGCAGTGGTATTGGTAATCTGTCTGTATATCTGCTTGAAAAAGCGGAATCACTTACTGTATCTGATATGAATAAGAATTATTGTTCAGTATTGGAGCAGCGCCTTGGCCATAATAAGCATGTGCAGGGTATTTACCAGGTTGATCTTTCAGTTATTGATTTTGAGCAGCGTTATGCGCCTTTACTGGGGAAATTTGATACTGTGGTTGCATTAAACGTCATTGAGCATATAAAAGATGACGGGGCTGCCGTAAGGAATTGCAAGAAACTATTAAATGAAAATGGACGGATAGTGATATTGGTGCCTGCCTTTCAATGGCTGTATAATTCTTTAGACAGCGAATTAAAGCATTTCAGGCGGTACACCAAAAAAACACTATCAATGCTATTGACGGGTGAAGGATTTACTATCAATACTTCAAGATATTTTAATATTCCGGGTATCCCCGGCTGGTGGATATCCGGAACTTTACTCCGGAGAAAAATCATATCCCGGTCTCAATTGTCGGTATATAATTCGCTGGTTCCCCTGTTCCGGCTTCTTGATAAAATAACCAGCCGGATAGCAGGATTGTCTTTGATCATGATAGCTGAAAAAAATAAAACAGAATATAATAATGCAAAACCTGAACACAGCATTGTTAAGCAGGAGGAATGAGCAGCTGATAAAGTTTATTGCTGCTTCACTGGTCCTCGTTTATCTTCTTAATTGTTTAAGTCCTCTCCGACTGCATGTTGATATGCTGCGGTATTTTGCCATTAAGGATTGTATAGAACTGGGCTGCCCGCCTGATTCTGACGCAGCTAAGGATTACCTGCCTTATGGATATACAGGATTGCTGCTTCTTTTATCAAAAGCAGGATTATTAAACTCGTTTGTTATCGTTTTCATTAACTGTGCTTTTCTTTTTGGAAGTATATACCTGGCCCGGAAGATTTTTGAACTGTCGGGAAAAACTTATCTGTTTATTGCTATAGTATTGCTAAACTGGACCACTATTAAGTTTACCACGCACCCTCTTTCAGAGATGCAGTATCTCTTTTTTTCAATGGCCAGCTTATATTACTTCTGTAAGTTTGCCAGGACCAGGAGTTTTATAGCCTTGCTTTTTTCATTCATTGCAGCCGGGCTGGCTTTTCTTACACGTTCTGTAGGTGTAGCCCTGGCGGCTGCCCTGGTAGCGGGGGTTATATGGGAGTACAGGGAACAATTACTTTTACTTATCCGTAAAAATAAAGTGGTTGTGCTGATCCTGCTGATTATTATAGCAGGAGTGGCTGTTTTTTCCAGGCAATTGGGACTGGATCATTATACAGGAGTATTTTCAAAACAATTTGATGAAGGTGTTGGATTCAAAGACATTCTGGGCTGGCATTTTACTGAATGGTCTGAATTGGTGGTGAATACATCCCAGGCCAAGGTAGCAGCTTATTTACCGGCTTCGCTGTCTAAGACGGGTTTTATCGCGGCGGGTATTCTCTTTTTTGCTGTGTTTGTATACTTGTTATTCCGGAACAGGAAAATCCCATTTATAGTAAAGGCTTACCTGGTCTTCTATTCAGTCCTGATGTTCAACTGGCCGTTTTATGACCCCAGATTTTGGGTGCCTGTTCTTCCCCTGGTGGCAGTAGTAGTTATAATGTCATCATTTCCGGTATCGGGGTTGTCAAGAAATCTGCAGGTAACTGCATTTACAGTTTATATGCTCATCGGGGTGGTTTCTATCGGGTATATGACTTACACTTCTTTAAACAAGAAAGCTTTTGCACGTACACAAGCCAACGGGGTGTACAGAAACGAATATGAGACCGTCTTTTTCGGAAAGCCTCAAAGCGACACAGCAAAGCAGATCAACCAGGAAGCATTACATGTAATAGAACGATATGGCCGGTAACAGATATCCCTTTGCTATTGAACAAGGCCGGTTTGTTTTGATACAGCCTTTGGCCTGTGATAGGTAAAGAGGAACCAGAGTTTTTTCTTAATAATAAGGTTGTAAAGCATCACAGGAATGATAACCCCTGCTGCAATACCAGAGAAAAGAAGAGTGGTGGGATCTGTAATTCCCATAAACCTGGTAAGTACCAGCCGTACAAAAGCGGATACAATTACATGCATTACGTAAATGTACAGGGAATGGAATCCCAATACCCGGAGAAAAGAGAGGATATTCAGTTTTTGCAGGCGAAACGAAAATACAAACATGCTGACGCAGCCAATAAGCGATATTGTAAGAAACTCGGCCTGTGTAATGGAGCCAAAATGTTTTACATAATAATACTGTGTTAAAGCAAAAATGGGGGTGATCAGGAGAATTGTGAGATTGCTGTTCAGGAAACGTTGCGCCGGATTTTTGAAAAACATACCGGAAATGGAATCGCCGATCGCAAAAAATATATAAAATTCCATCCAGTCAGACATCATACTCACATCACGCAAATAAGGCCCTGTAAAGTACAGGGCAACTCCCAGCAGTAATTGCATCCAGTTCCTGGCACGCAGCTTTGTTTTAACCAATATATAAATAACAGTCGTATTAAACAGCGCAGGGAGGTACCAGAACTGATCAAGCCCCCGTGGCTGGTATAAAATATAGGTGTAATCTTCCCATGTTCTTTCAGCATTCGTATACCTTGAAAGAACAATTTGCAAAGTTGTTTGCAGGAATGCCCAGATGAGATAAGGGTATAGCAGGTTCTCAAACTTGATGGCGACAAGTTTTTTGACTGTTCTTTTGGCAATACTGCCGGATATAAACAAACCGGAAAGGATAAAGAAAAGGGGCATTCTGAAACTGAAAAATATCATATTAGCCTGCTCTAATACAACCGGGATGCTGCGGCCGGATCGTTCAATACCAATTAATACGTGACGGTAAACAACAAGAACAATGGCTATGCCCCGCAGGTAATCAACCCAGGGCATCCTGCTCTTTTCAAGTACTACCAGGTTAAATGCCTTTGTAAAGAATTGTTTAAGCTGAGCAGCTCCGGCCATGGTTACTTATTATTTGTTTGATGAGTAGGAGCCAGCCCTGATGATCTTTTTGCTTTTTCCCAAATAGCAGATTGATTCCCTTTGAGGTACCTGAAAAATCCCTGTATTACTGATACGTTCATAAAAGTGAAATAGTAAGGGAGCTTAAGCAGTTTAAACCGGCTCAGCGTCCCTGATGTCCCAATTGCCGCCATCAGGTAAAAGGCGAGTTGCAGGATGAAAGTTATTTTATACAGGTTGCTGACCGATGTCATATATAACAGCAGGTTTGAAACAAAGGCAAGGACGAGACAAAGAGGACTAACTGTCCATCGCATTAAGCGATGTGAAATGTACAGGAATGAAAGCCGGGGATATTTCCAGAATTTGAAAAGCCTGGTAAGCATTCCGATTGCCTGGAAACCTCCCGCGGCAATCCTGATCTTTCTTTTTTGTTCATCCCTGATAGAAAAAGAAGGCAATTCAGCTGCATAGGCATCAGGTTCATAAATGATCCTGTATCCTTTTTGCGCCACTTTTAATGAAATAACAAAATCATCAAGTATCAGGTTATGAGGAACCGGTTCATACAGGGAACGGCGGATTGAAAAGAGCTCGCCTGCTGCCCCGACAACCGAATAAAATTTTGAATCTATCTTTTTCAGCAACGACTCATATTTCCAGTATAGCCCCTCTCCAGTACCAACTTCATCAGGTTTATCAGACGGGCTCATCACTTTTTTCTCACCGGCCACTCCTCCGGTTTTTTCATCCTGGTAATGTTTAACAATATTCAGTATAACGTCTGTATTAAGTGTGGTATTGGCATCACTAAAAATCAGGATGTCATTTTGGGCGGCATTGACGGCCCTGTTCAGGGCCGCTGATTTTCCTCCTCTTTCTGCCTGGTATAATAATTTGACAGAAGGGAAAAGCCTGATAATGGTGTTAGTTTTATCTGTTGATCCGTCTGTGATAAAAATGAATTCAATCAGTGATGCAGGGTAATCGAGAGACAGGGAATTAAGAATTTTCTTTTCAATAAAATCTTCCTCATTGTAAGCGGCAACGATAAAAGATACAGTTGGAAAATCCCTGGTAGTTGTTTCAGGGATGACCCGGTTTCTTGTCAACAGGGTAATAACATAGGCTAGCAGGGCATACCCGGCATAGTTATAAAAGACCAGGAAACAGCTGAGGAGAAATACAAATTCCCAGAATTGCATTAGTAAATTACTTGAGTTATGTTTGAGGGCTAAAAATAACTACAGATTTTTAATTTATCAATAGTAAAGCCTTGATTTTCAGAATATTTTCAATAATTTAGTCTGCCTTTTAAACCCCGCATTCTATGGATAATGAGAAGTTATCATTTCATGAAACATGTATGATCCTGCTCTCTGCAGGAGCCATGATCTATATTTTTATCAAGATCTTATTTTTATGACTATTCAATAATCATGAGAGATCTACCCGGGTATAAAAATAGCTTCTATAAAAAGTTCCAGGATTTTTTCGGACAGACATTTCTCCTGAAAAAACTTAATAACTGGTTTGGCTACCTTTTAGCTCTTGCCATAGCATTAGGCTTTGGCTACCTGCTGGCAACGAATATGGTAGCCGGTTTAGGCGTTTTCGGCGCCATTCTCGGTTTGTGTGTAGCAATTATATGTATATCCAGTGCTGAAACGGGACTTTATATTATTGCCGGATTTTCTTTTTTCGCTTCTTTTTTTTCGAGATTGTTATTAAAGGGGGAGATGCCAATCGGGGCGTTGTTTGATGCACTGGTGTTGGCTACTTTTATCGGGCTCTTTACAAGGAAAACATCAGTTAAGCAGGAATTCAGCCTGTTTACTAAAAATACACTGGTTGCTTTTATTTTCTTTACACTGTTCTTTAATGCAATCCAGTTCTTTAACCCCAATGCAATGTCGCTTAGCACTAATATCCTGGCGATAAGAAAATTTGTGGGTTATATATTCGTCATGTTTATTGCTTATGCTGTTTTTGACAGCTATGATAAAGCCCGGAAATATCTCCGCTATATATTTATCATTGCCAGTATCAGTGCGTTTTATGGATGTATGCAACAGTTGCATGGCTATTTCAATTTTGAAATGGAATTGATCCTTGCTGATCCTCACGGCCTCGGACTCATATTTGTTGGCGGCGAATTCAGGAAGTTCTCAACGATGTCTGACCCGTCAACGTTTGGAATATTGATGGCGGTTTGTGCTGTTTTCTTTTTAATAGCCGGGCTGAATGAAAAGAACCGTACCACTAAGAATATTCTTTATGGTGGTACATTTCTGATGATTTTAGGTATGGCCTATTCCGGCACCCGTACTGCCTATGCAACGATTATTGCAGGAATAGCTTTTTTTATACTGCTTAATTTTGAAAAGAAATCTACCCGTATATTTGGAATAGTTGCTTCAGTTGTATTTGCAGTCCTGCTTTTTGCACCGTTTTATGGTGGTAAAACACTGGCCCGTTTCCGGACAACATTTATGGGAGCAAAAGACGAGTCGTATAATGTACGAGTACAGGCAAGGGCATTTATCCAGCCATATATCCGGAGCCACCCTATTGGAGGTGGTTTGGGTACAACAGGATTTAATGGAGTCAGGGAACACCCGGGCCATTACCTGGCAAACTTTCAGCCGGACAGCAGTTATGTAAAACGAGCGGCTGAGACAGGATGGATCGGCCTAGCCATCACCTGCATTTTGTATTATTTGAGTTTAAAAGCGGGCCTGAGAGCCTATTTTGGAGTCCGGCAGGAAAGAAATAAAGTGCTGGCCGCAGCCTGTGTTACCAGCCTGTTTGCATTTTATATCGCAGAATTTGCCCAGGTGGCAATCGGGGGCGTATCTGATGTGGTCGTTTACTATCCCATACTTGCAATCATCTTAAAGCTGAAATATTATGATAAGGATACAGAGACAAAGCCTTCTGTATAACGTTCCTTTGATATTTGCACTGATTATTACGTTTGTTTCTGTTTTGATAATAGAAAGATCAGTTATGCTGGAAACCGGCGGTGTCTTTATGTACCCGCTTGATGATCCTTTTATTCACATGGAAATTGCTAAGAATCTTGCAACAGACGGCACATGGGGTATAAATCCGGGTGAATTTGCTTCAGCTTCCTCTTCCCTGTTATATACAATGATTCTGGCTTTTTTATTCAAGCTGTTTTCAGTACAGGTAATAATTCCTTTTATTGTTAACTGCATTGCAGCCGTTATTTTATTAATAGTAGCTGACAAATGGCTGCGTAAGCAAGGGGTTGAAATCTTTGCAAGACTGGTAATTCTCACACTGACCGTTTTTTTTCTTCCCTTGCCTGTGATGATCATCAGCGGCATGGAGCATACGCTGCAATGCCTTTTTTCTTTCCTTTTTATTACAACATTTGCAGATTGGGCAGCGGGTGAAAGGCCTGTTGCAGGGAAATTGAAAATCCCCTGGAGTTTACTTATTTACGCTTTCCTGGTTACCGCAATCAGGTATGAGGGATTATTCCTTGTTGTAGTAGCCTGTCTTATCTTATTGTGGAGGAAAAAAATAATATCCTCTTTTATTTTAGGCGCTGCCGCATTATTACCTGTTGTATTGTTCGGGGTGTATTCCATTACAAAAGGCAGCTATTTTTTACCTAACCCGGTATTTATTAAATCAGAAGAATTTCAACTTTCTGTAAAAGGGGTTTTCAATTTCTTCAGTAATATCCTGATCAATAAATTTACTGTTACCAAAACCACAGGATCACTTCCGGGAGTACCTCCGCCGGGAATCAGTTTACTCACCGCGCAGAGAATATTAATTCTTCTCCCGCTTCTTTATTTGCTCTTTAGAAACCAGCTAAAGATGGCAGGTAAGTATAGCTATATAATATTTATAGTGACCCTGACAACTGTTTTGCATCTTGCTTTTGCTTCTACAGGATGGTTTTACAGGTATGAAGCTTACCTGGTCATGAATGCCTGTGTGATCAGCTTCTTTGTCCTGAACAAATATTGGAAGGAGTTGTTACCTGATAAACGGTTATATGCCCGCCTCCTGGCAGGGATCCTGGTTTTTGCCTTGTTCTTCCCTTTTGTATTGCGAAGCGCTGCTGCATTTACCAAGGCTAAACAGGCTTGTGTAAATATTTTTGAGCAACAGTACCAGATGGCGCAATTCCTGCGTAAGTATTATCCCGGGACCCCTATTGCGGCTAACGATATTGGGGCGATATCTTTTTTCAGCAAAG
The DNA here is from genome assembly GCA_002400415.1 of Chitinophagaceae bacterium UBA4411. Taxonomy (GTDB): domain Bacteria; phylum Bacteroidota; class Bacteroidia; order Chitinophagales; family Chitinophagaceae; genus CADEDV01. The sequence goes on along the minus strand of DGQP01000001.1, from coordinate 50,667 downwards.
CGGAAGTGATTGATCTATGGGGACTGGGGAGTATAGATGTGGCCAGGAGCAGGAAGAAAAAGTACTGGACACCTGAATTTCTTGATAGCCTAGTAAAGAGCAAGCAAGCGGGTCTCGCTATTGTATATGACGAATGGTTTGATAAAAGACTTCTGGAAGGCTGGACAAAAGTAGCTACCTGGCAGATCAGTGATAATGTGATTACAGGGGGAGATACTGTTTCGTTCTATAGCATTGACAGCGCTGATGCCCGGCAACTCCGGAAAGATGTTGCAGCTTTCCAGTCCTTGCTGCCTGCAAAAGTAAAATCAGTATATACTATACCAGAAGCAGATTGATATACAAACATGAAAAAAATCAAGGTACTCGAAGTTATTCAGCAGGGAGAAATAGGAGGGGGGGAGAGTCATCTGCTGACATTGTTAAGCAAGCTTGACCGCAACAGGTTTGAGCCGGTTGTAATTGCTCTTTCAGATGGAGAGATGATCAATCGTCTTAATGCGATGGGAATAAGGAACTATGTTGTGAAGAGCCGGGTGCCCTTTAATTTTCTGGTATGGAAAAAAATGAAGAAAATCCTGCTGGGTAATTCCGTTGATATCATTCATACGCATGGGGCAAGAGCTCTTTCTAATATTATTTATCCCGCAACTGCTTTAAAAATACCAGTAGTTCATACAGTTCATGGCTGGTCATTTCATGATTATTTACCGGCATGGAAGCGCAGACTGAGAATAAAAGGAGAGAAATTCCTGACCGGGAAAACGAAAATGAATATTGTTGTTTCAGAATCTAATAAGAAAATAGGAATTAAGGAGCTGGGCGATTTTTCATGCCGGGTTATTAATAATGGGGTGGATCTCGCCGTATACAACAGGTTGGATAAAGGGCTTGGTATAAGAAAGGAGTTTAATATTCCAGAAAAAGCGGTAGTGGTGAGTTTTGTTGCAAGATTTATTCATGATAAAAACCCGCTTCCACTTATAAGGGCATTTAAAAAGGTTCAGCAAAGTTACCCTGATATGTATATGTTGATGGTGGGGGATGGGCCTGCGAGAGCTGAGGCTGTCAGATTAGCGGATGAATTAGCCGTCAGTAACCACATCTTTTTTCCGGGTTTTCGGTCTGATGTTCCCGCAATACTTGCAGCATCAGATATCTTTTGTCTTCCCTCCATTAAGGAAGGGCTCCCGGTCAGTTTGATAGAAGCAATGGCGATGGGTAATGCGGCTGTTGCTACTGCTGTGCAGGGGTGCACGGATGTTGTGACAGATGAAACAGATGGCTTACTGGTGAAACTGGAAAACCTGGAGCCGGGTCTTTGCACTGCTTTGCAGCGGATGGTTCAGGATCCTGGGTTTCTGCAACAGCTGGCCGGCAATGGCCGGAAAACCGTGGAGGAAAGGTTTGATGCCATTATGATGACACGCCGGATTGAGAATATTTACCTTGAGTTATTTACAGGCAGCAGTACTCTCAAATAATTATTTCTATGCAGGTTATTCATTTCTTATCGCTTATCGTCTTTATTTATACAGGGCTGAGTGTTGTATACCTTTTTGTATTTGCAATAGCCGGAAGATTTGGGAATTTAAGGAAGTACTCGGTAGCTGAAAAAAAGGCTATGATAGCTGTTCTTATTCCTTCTTATAAGGACGACTCGGTAATCCTTGATACGGCACAACAGGCACTAAAACAATCTTACCCATCTGAACGATACACGGTAACTGTCATTGCAGATCAGCTGCAGCCGGAAACGATAAGGCAGTTGAAAGAACTTCCTCTAAATGTTGTGGAAGTATCTTTTGATGTGAGCATGAAAGCTAAATCGCTCAATGTTGCTTTTCACCAATTACCTTCAGACGTGTATGATATTGCCATGATCCTGGATTCGGACAATATTATGAACCAGGATTGTCTTGAAAAAGTGAATCATGCATTTCAGCAGGGCTGGGAGGTGATCCAGTGTCACCGGGCTGCAAAGAATAAAAATACAGCGGTCGCTATCCTTGATGCATTAAGTGAAGAAGTGAATAATACGATTTTCAGAAGAGGGCACAGGGTTGCTGGATTTTCCTGCACCCTTATTGGTTCGGGAATGGCATTCAGGTATGAGCTGTTGAAAGATATTTTTGCTTTACCGGAAATACAGAATAATCCCGGTGAGGACAGGGAGGTTGACATCCAGTTGGTTAAAAAGAATATTGTCGTAGAGTACCTGGATGATGCATATGTGTTTGATGAAAAAGTGCAAAGGAAGGAAGTATTTGAGAAGCAGAGAACACGCTGGTTGGGTACACAGGTGGAGCAAGCCAGTCGCTTTTTTAAAAAGGATTTGCTTTCCCGCTTCTGGACAAAAACCTACCTGAACAAATGTTTTCAGAATTTTTTACTGCCCCGGTTATTATTTGTTTTGTTGTTCTTTTTTATCCTGGTTGTCTGTACAGCCGATATAATTACGGGCTTTCAGCTTTTACTGCCTTCATGGCACTGGTGGGTTGCATTATTTTTGTTGTACCTGCTGACAATGCTTGTTGCTATTCCTTCTTCATTTTACAACAGGGAAACAGGTAAGGCTGTATTGCAGGTACCAGCCCTGATCATATCTATGCTGAGGGCATTATTAAAAATTGGCCAGAATAAGAAAGGATTCCTGCATACGCCTAAAGAATTTTCAGAGTAATTAGTCCTGTGAGTTCTTTTACAGGATGAGTTTGGCTCCATTAGGTAATGGCATCTCTGTTAATTGGTTGTAAAACTTCGGCACTCTCTTTTTTTGTTTTACCCTTCCCTGTAAAAAATTTGTCCTTCAGCCTGATAAAATGTACTTCATACAAATTGTAGCTGAGTTGGGAGAAAAGATACACGGCCACTGTATAAGGGATGAACATCAGCAACTTGGTGGCAATTGTTTCCGGTTTATAAAGATTATTGAAAACATATACCAGTATAAGCCAGTGAAAAAGATACATTCCGTAAGATACTTTTCCAATCCGGACGAGCCATTTACTTTCCAGAATTTTCCTGAAAAACGATACGAACTTCCACCTGTTATCCGGGCTTATTAATAAAAGAATAACGGAGGCGCCGAAAAGGTTAATACAGGTGTATAGCCAGACATGCTGGTAATTCCCGATCAACCAGTGATTATATCCCAGGTCAAGCCAATAACTTGAGCCGGTTTGTGTAAAAATAAAATTAATAACACCAGCACCGGCTACAATGGCCAGGGTAGCCAGGAAGAAATTGCGGGAGTTTTTGATACGGTTTTGCAGGGAGAAAACCGGGATAATGCCCCCTATAAAAAAGGCATCAAGATGGCTTAAAGTGTGGAAGTTTACGGCATTAGCCACCACATCATCAGCCAAACCTTTGTTCTTGTAATATTCTCCGAGCAGGAACCGGAATACAGGCGAAAGGAGAATAACTGTAATAAGAAGGAACTTGATGAATTTAGGCGGACATAAGAAGATGATAAGCGGGAACAATAAATAAAATTGCTCTTCGATAGATAATGACCAGAGGTGTGTGAATAATGGATTTCCTTCCCAACCGGGCAACAGGCGGGTAAAGTTGACCGTATAAGAAACCAGGTAGGGGAAGTACATTTCAAAGTAAGATGGAAAATGAAACAGCAGGTAGGATATTCCAATAACGAAAATATATCCAAAGTAAAGGGGGAATATCCGCAGTGAACGGCGAACCCAGAATTTTTTAAATTTAAAAGAAAGGGAGCCTTCCCTGTTTTTTTCATTCCATAATATGCCAGTAATCAGGAAACCGGATAGCACAAAAAATAATTGCACACCCGACCAGCCAAAATGGGTGATCTCGGCATGGTAGGTCATTACCAGTATAATTGCTATGGCCCGGACTCCGTCCAGGCTTTTTATATATCCATTGCCTGCCATATTGTTGATGGTCGCTTCTTATTTTGAAGGGGTGGTTAGGGGGGCCGGTTTTATTATTTGTTCTAATGGCACCCCGATGATTTTCTCCATTTCTAATTGTAATTGCTGTTGCTGGTTTTTCAGCATTAAATATTTTGAAATCTCCTCATTATTTGTTTTTAATGCTGTGAGGTAAATATCAACAGTAATGGAGCCTTTTTTGAAGTTTTCCTCTGTGGAAGATACCTGCGCTGAAATATCATTGATCAGTTCACCCTGCAGCCTGATCAGTTGATTAAATAATTTATACTGGCTGTATTTGGATAAAATATCCGCTTTGATTGTCCGGGCCAGTTGTTCCTGGTTGTCTTTACTGTTTGCAATAGCAGCCCGGGCCATTTTTACTGAATTACCTTGCGAGAAAATAACGCCAAGCGGAATGGTGACCCCAAAGAAATATTTTGGGTAAACTATAGCTGTATTGGGATTTTGTTTGGCAAAAGTCTGGTCATTATAGTTTGAAGAGATACTCAGGAGGTTCATCCAGGAACCTTTCGCTTTTTTCAGCTCCAGTTCATTAATCTTATTTTGATGGTTAGATGCAGAATAGAGCGGGCTTTTTAAAGCCAGGTAAACTAAAGTATCCTGGATAGCCTGCTCGGCAGAATCCGTGATTGCATCTGTCTGCAGCGCAGGGGCGGCATTGGTTTGTGCCTGTATTCCGGAAGCAAAAGATACAAGCAGGAGAAGTAAAATAAATGTACGGTTCATAAAATTATATTGCATTAACGTTTTCAAGATCTACTTTATTCAATACAGATCCGCAAAATTTGCCATTTATCTCTTTGAAGAACTGGATAGATTCTTTGTCAATTTGTTTGATAATATGGGTGGCCGAGAAAATGGCGATCACACTGTCTACATAATGAAGTAACTCTTTACTGTCAGTAAAATCATTCAGAGGCGGGCCTTCCAGAAAAATGTAATCAAATTCTGGTGCCAGCAGGTGAAGTTTATCCAGTATGTTTTCTTTAGGCAGGATTTCAGATGGCGTATAATCCCCGCCTTCAGAGCCAATCACATAAATATTGCCGCCGTCTATTTCTTTTGCCACAGATTTGATGTAGTTAGAAAACGACTGGCTGTCGCCTTCTGCAGCTATTTTTTCCAGAATGGGTGTGGCATCCATCTGTACTGTCAGGTCATTATTACAAAAATTTGTATCAATCACCAGTACTTTCTTATTGCTCAGGCTGAAACTGTAAGAAAGTGCCTGGATGAGAGTGGTCTTGCCCATGCCTTTTTTTGTACTGGTAAACAGGAATATTTTATGCCCGCTTTTTTCCACTTCATACCTTAATTTTCGTATAGATTCCCTGAATACATTACTCCTTTTTTTCTCGGCTTTGGATGTTTCGAGGTTCTTGCCCGCAACTATATCCCTCAGCTCCTTCTTTTTCAGATTCATAAAGTTGACCATACTGATCAGTTTCAAATCCACTGTCTTTGAAAAGATAGTCGGCGTTTTTATAGAAGAATCGAGATAGGTCAGAATAGTGATAAAAAGGATGGTACTCATCATGGCAACAATACCTGCGATGGCAACAATCATTTTCCTTTTGGATGGTTCGGGTTCAATGGCCGGCTGCGCTATTTGTAATTGACGAAAGTTATTTGCTGAAGCTGAACTTTGCTCATAAGCACTGTTGTATTTTGATTTGGCATCAAGATATTCACGCTCTGCTAATTTTACTTCATCCATCAGTGATTCAACATTAGCCCCCCTGGCCGTAATAGCATTTGCATTGGCCTTTACGGAGCTAATCCTGTTTTCGAGTTCGCGGATTTTGACATTACTGGCATCGATATCCAGTTCCAGGTCATTTTTTTGATTAAGGAGTTCGGCTTTTGTTTCTGTGCCCCGCTCAGGTGTATTATTAACAGTTTTTGAACCGGCCACCTTGTTATTATATTCTGTTTTTAACTGGTTGTACCTGGCCAGATCCGAAGCACTGTTTGTTTTCAGGTATTCTGCGTAAGCATCATTCATGGCTTTACGGGCAATGATGAGCTCTTCATTGTTATTACTGTTAGGTGTTGTACTTGTGCCCGTGCCAAGGTTAGCAATTCGCTGATTGATCTTCCGAAGAGAATAGTAATTATCTGTTTGCTTACTTTTTTCGGTGGCCAGGGTTTTCTCAAGATCAGCCATCAACTCATACTTGCTGGAGCTTTCATTGCTTACATCACCACCACCTTCTCCTCTCAGCATCTGGTTTTTGAGGTCGTACTCCTGTTTCTTCTTAAGCATGATGCTTTCCAGTGTATCAATGGATTGCTGTGATTTGGAATCACGGATACCTTTATAATAGCGTATAAACTGCTGGAAAACATTATTGACAACAAAAGCCGATAAATCAGGGTTTTCGGAAACACAATCGATATGAATATAATCAGTTCGCTGCTGCCAGTTGATAGTCAGCCGTTGCATAATATTTGAATAGCCATAGCCATAAAGTTTCAGCAATTCCAGCAACTTTTTTTCTTCTGGCTTAAAAGAGGTAAGCACACTCATGGTGGCCAGTTTCTCTTCGAATATTCTGATGGCAGAATCTATTTTAATCTGTTTATACCAGTCTGTTTCCAGTTGTTTTTCAGTCAGCCGGCGAAAAGCAGTTTTTGGGTTTTTCAGATCATGCAGGATCAGTTCATACGATAAAAGGCTGATTACTGTTGGGGAGGTCCAGGTGCTGATTGCATTATTAAACTTTAGTTCAGCGTCAAAATAATTATAACGTTCATCGCTGAGACGTATTTCATCGGGTACCCCGAACCCGGTTGAAACTACTGTAGAAGAACGGAAATTCCGGGGTTCATTCCGGGTAAAAAAATAAGCCATTCCGGCTGCAATAACAGCCGCCGCGAGGATTATCCATTTTCGTTTGAACAACACCCTGAACAGGTAGACAAGATCCATTAGATAAGATTACTTTATTAGAACAAATTTAGTTTTTAAAGCCCATACTTTTTAAAAAAGAGCACATAAAAGCCCCTGAATTAATCATTTAGGTTTTCTTTTCCGACTTTGAATTTTAAAATGGAGTTGGTGCACCAAGCAGGATGCCATTGAATGAAGGAGCAAGATAGAATATTGTTCAATGAAAATGAAACCGAAACGATAATCCGGAGAGAAAATAATAAGAAGGTAGATGAATTGTTTGTAACTATATGATTATTAGTCAATTAAATTGATTTCATTTTTAATTCGGAATCTCTGTGAAATGCGATATTTGTTCTTCTTTTTGAAAAGCAATACATATCCACTCATCTTGTTAATCAATACGTTTTTCTATCTTTAAGCGCATTTCTATCTGTTTCCCTGAAAATGAATTAATCAAATGAACAGACGTAAGGCGATTTCAAGAATTTTATTCGCAGGAGCCGGGATAGCTATTGCATCAGGTGGATATAAATGGTATGAAATTAACAAGACTCCGGATACCGGATTCCTTTCTGCAAATAGTGATCTGGTTGCTTCTCTTGCTGAGACGATTATTCCTTCCACTGATACTCCCGGTGCAAAAGAAGCAGAGGTGGCTCCTGTTATTATTAAAATGGTTAAAGATTGCACGGACCGGAAATCACAAAACAATTTCATAACAGGATTGAAAGACATACAATCACATTGCCTGATAAAGTACGGGAAACCATACCAGTCCTGTTTGCCGGGGCAACAAGAAGCTGCATTGACGTATTTTGAAAAGAAAGGGAAGCCTTATGCGGGTATTCTGGGCAAAGCTCAAACAAAGTACCTGGGTAAATCATTTTTTACAACATTGAAAGAATATACAGTGGAAGGGTTTTGTACTTCCCGGCAAGGGGCCACCAAAGCACTTGCTTATGATTATGTTCCCGGAAATTATCATGGCTGTGTTCCTCTTAAACCCGGGCAGAAAGCCTGGGCTACAAACTGAATATTATGGGTGATCCGATTAAAACGAGCCAGAACGGAAAAGAACTGTATAACTATGATGCGATTGTGGTTGGATCTGGTATTACCGGTGGCTTAGCTGCCAAAGAACTTTGTGAAAAAGGATTAAAAACCCTTGTACTGGAACGCGGGGAAAATGTTGAACATATTACAGGTTATAAAACTGCGAACATGCTTCCCTGGGAGTTTGATCACCGTTTGCGGTTAACGAATACCCAACTGGAGCAAAACCCTGTTCAGAGTATGGCTGGTGACCCGGGAGCCCTCCAGTTTTTTGCCAGCGATAAAGAACATCCTTACATACAGGAAAAGCCCTTTAACTGGGGCAGGGGCTACCAGGTTGGGGGTAAATCATTAACATGGGGGCGTCAGTGTTTCCGGTACAGCGATCTTGATTTTGAAGCCAATCAGAAAGACGGTATTGGTGTTGACTGGCCCGTCCGGTATAAGGATATTGCTCCCTGGTATGATTACGTGGAAAATTATATAGGCATCAGTGGTAAAAATGAAGGTTTAGCTCATTTGCCGGATGGAATTTTTTTACCTCCCATGGAAATGAATTGTGTTGAGGAGCATTTCTCATCAAAAATCCGGTCAGGTTATAAAGACAGGATCGTCACGATTGGAAGGGTGGCTAATTTAACCCGCGGCTGGAATGGCAGAGGCCCTTGCCAATACCGTAATCTCTGCAGCCGGGGCTGTCCTTTCGGAGGCTACTACAGTAGTAATGCTGCCAGTTTACCTGCTGCAGCTGCAACGGGAAATATGACCCTGAAACCAGACTCAATAGTAACAGAAGTATTGTATGATGCCCAAAAAAAACGGGCATCAGGGGTTCGGGTTATGGATGCTGTTACCAAAAAAGTAACGGAATATACTGCAAGGATTATATTTCTTAACGCATCGGCGATTGCCACAGCTGCCATATTATTAAATTCCAAATCGGGCAGCTTCCCAACAGGGTTAGGTAATTCAAGCGGGCAGATAGGTCATAATTTAATGGATCATTTTACCGGGACGGGGGCTGAGGCGCAATTTGACGGATTTGAAGACAAATACCATTCCGGGAGGAGACCGGTAGGTATCTATGTTCCAAGGTTTCGCAATATCTCAGCAGATACAAAGCAGAAAGAGTTTATACGTGGTTATGGTTTGCAGGGTATGGGAGGCCGGGCCGGCTGGCAGGAACAAGGAAGATTGGTTAGCGGATTCGGTAAAGACTTTAAAGAGCGGTTACTACAACCCGGGCCCTGGCGTATCTGGCTGGGAGGCTGGGGAGAAACATTGCCTTATTTTGAGAATAAAATTACACTTGATGAACAGCAAAAAGATCAATGGGGCATACCGCTTGTAAAGATCGATTTCGAATATCATGATAACGAGAAAGCCATGCAAAAAGATATACGTGCCAGTATTGAAGAAATGCTGACAACGGCCGGGTTTAAGGACATTAAATCCTACAGTCATTTACAGCCGGGTGGTTCTGCTTTTCATGAAATGGGAACGGCACGTATGGGAAAAGATCCAGAGACCTCTGTACTTAACCAGTTTAACCAGATGCATGATGTGAAAAATGTGTTTGTTACTGATGGAAGCTTTATGACATCTTCCGGGACCGCCAATCCATCGCTTACGTATATGGCTTTTACAGCAAGAGCCTGTAATTACGCTGTAAATGAACTGAAACAGGGCGCTCTTTAGTATTACACTCCCTGTCCCATTTCCTGGTTCTTCTGTCTCCTGGAAAGAAATCCTTTTGCCTGCTGGTAGAAGGACCGGTAAGTACTGATGATGTACCTGGCTACATTTGACAGATCAAGGCGGATGATTTTACGCATTAAAAAATACCATGTAATAAAACTGATCAGCGTGGTGGTCAGTGTTCCGATAGCTGCGCCATAAAACCCGAACTCTTTCAGGCATATATAATTCAGCAAAAGAAGAATGCTTAGCGAAATGGTATTCATGGCGAAGGTGACTCCGGGTTTGCCAATGGAATTCAGGAGATTGGCTGCCTGGTTTTGTGCAGGGCGCAGAATACCTGTTACCATATAAATCTGCAGGATGCCGGCAGCAGGGGTATAAGCTGTACCTGCGATGATGGTAGTTATCAATTTCGGGAAGAGGATAATAAAAAGAGCCACAGGGATGGTGATAGCAATCAGGATGGCAATCATTCGTTCAAACAGGTATTTTACTTTGGCCGGGCCTTCTTCCACCGATGCAAGCGAAGCTTTTGGGAAAATAATATCTGCTGCGGCATAAGAGGGCATGTCAACCAGGTTGTTGATACGGGAAGCAACATTATAGTAGGCTACCGAACCGGGCACATACCGGGCAATCATTACCTGGTCCAGGTTATTTGCGATATTCGCTACAAGCCCGGATCCGAAAATATAACCGCCGTAACCGATTATTTTTTTTGACCAAGGCCAACTGGCTATAAATTGATGGGCTAAATATTTTTTACTGAAAATATACAGCACAAGGGAGCCCAGTGCAATACTGAGTGACTGATATATAGCAAGCAGGGGCAGCGAAAGAGGTTTTTTGAGTATCCAGTAAATCAGCAAGACAAGAAAAAAGAAGATTTGCCGGATGAAATAGCCTGCAAATACACCTTTAAAATCCAGGTGGGATTGCTGAACTGATTCAAGATGCGTAAAAAATATCATGAAAAGCATCCCCGGTATAAACCAAACCAGCATTTGTGCAAGCTCCAGCCCGGCATTAAGCCATTGACTTAGCCACTCTGAAAAGAAAATGACCAGGAGGATAAACAGGAAACTGATACAGGTATTAATAAGAAAAGAGGAGGAAGCAATTGCGATTTTTTCTTTTTTGTCAGGACTGCCGCTTACATATTTAACATGGGCATTCTTAAGCAAGTTGCTTTTTGTGGCTTCGAAAACGCCGGTGATAATAAGAAACAGAGCCCAGGTTCCCAGCTGGTTTTCCGAAATGGTCCTGGTCAGGATCATAAAATTAATAAGACCAAAAAAAGTCAACGAAAAACGCTGGAAAAAGGAATAAAATGCAGAACGGACCCAATATGACGAAAAACGATTTTTCAAGCGAAGGAAGGGTTTGTAATGGTGAACCATAAAGAACGGTAAAAATAAACTAAGAAAATAATTTATGGTTTATTGTATTCTCCGAACCCTTTCCGGGCTAACAACTGTTATGGCTGCTTAATAAAAAAATGACATTTTATAGCGGAGTAGGATAAAAAATATGTTTCAGACCTTGTTGCGGGTTTTTCAGGGGCAATACTGAAAGATATTGGCCAAAATATTTCAAGGTCGTGGATTTCTTTCTATTTTAGCGTCTGTTCCCTGTATTCAGGGAATGTAAACTTAAATTCTATTGAAAGTAATGAGTCAGACAACTACCGTTGAAGAAAAGCATGTTTCGCTGGATTATGAATCATGGTACCATGAAACCCGCCATAGTAATCACTTTAACGAAGCTTATTATAATGCAAGGGCTAAAATTGCTCTGGATAAGTTTTTTTTCAGCGTGGACAAGAATAGCCGGATTCTCGATTACGGCTGCGGGCTTGGTCAGAATATATATTACCTGCCCAACGCAAAAGGGTATGATATTTCAACCTTTGGGATAGAATTTTGTAAGAAAAAAGGGATTGACGCCACCACAAATCTCGATGAGATACCTACTGAGGCTTTTGATGTGGTTTTTTCTGCCCATGTTCTGGAACATCACCCGCATCCGAAAGCTATGCTGGAGAGCATCAATAGCAAATTAAAGAAGGGGCATACGCTGGTACTTGTTATTCCGCATGAACGTCATGGTAAGGGGAAATTTGAGTATGATCTGAATCAGCACCTGCATACCTGGAATTTCCAGGCGATTAATAATCTGCTCATCACCACCGGGTTCATAATACAGGAAAACCGCTACATCAGGGGAGCAGGATATTTCAAATTATTACCACTTGCCAAAATAAACTTTGGGTTATACAGGTTTGCGACCAATCTTGTATCAAGACTGTTTGGCATTAAAGAAATAATGGTTATTGCCAAAAAAGCATAACCAGGCTGCAATTTTTGGAAAGCAGGCTATCGGATCAAATAGCCTGCTTTTTTTTATTTGATCTCTTATTGAGCCAATCAGTTAATACAGCTCCTGCCAAAACAAGGAAAAGTGGCTCGGCTTCATACCGGAACCGCATGTTTTCATAATGTTCAAATAAAGAGCTGACGGTGAAAATATACCCGGTCACATAAATAATAAAAAGATGCAGCAGGGGGATTTGTCTTTTTCTTATCCAGGTTCTTACCACAATAAAAAACACCAGGAAGTAACAAATAAATTTCGGCAATGCTGATAAGGTTAAGGCAATTCTTCTTTCTTTTTTTCCTTCAGCCAGTTGAGAGAGATTGAACGAATAGAGCAGGTCATAGTATTTCATTTTCCTGGCTTGTGCTTCATTTACCGGGTATCTTGTTGCCGGGGCAAAGAAAATAATTGCCGATTGCATTACATTCTTCAGGTAGGCACCGGGATGATCCTTCACCTGTTGTTTACTGGCTTGCATATACCGCTTCGAAATTTCTATATACCCTGCATGTTTTTCATTGATAAATGAATCATTCTTCATCTCCTGTAACAAATCACGGTCATTGAGTCCTTTAAAATCGGCTGCCGGGTCAGGGGGAAGAAAATGCGTATAAGCTGAAATTTTTGAAAAAGGCTCGATAGATGCAATCTGGCCGGAGTCTGTAATAACCGCATCATGGAATACATTACGGGCAATGTTCATTCCACCCCAGGTGGAGGTTGTAAAACTTCCGAAGATCAGGCTGTTTTTGATATACCATCCGCTGACAAGGATGATTAAAGAAAGGCCTGTAAGCAGAACTTTTACTGCATACTTTTTTTCACGGGACCTGAAAAGAATAAATAGCCATGGCAAAACCAGCCAGGCAAGATGATACATACTCCTGGTTAAGCAGATAAGAGCCAGGGGAAGAAAAAAGCCGAACAGTTTTCCTGGCTTACCAGCTACCTGGTACTTTGAAAGATAATTACAGCTTAGTAGTAATAACAGTGTTATGAAAGAAGTATAGAAGAGCTCATTTTCAAACAAAATGGTGGCCGGGCTCAAAAGATAGATCAACGCAAGGAGCAAAGGGATGTTTTTATGTTTTGCATTTTCTTTCAGGAGCCTTAATAGCAGAAATGTATTGAGGAGGGTAATGATTTTAAAGCATAACGAAAAAATAAGGGGTGCGGAGGAGCCGGATATTTTCAGGATGGCTCCCAGGAGCAGGTTAAAAAGCGGTGGTTGAGTATGATCATACCATACACCTTTCAGAAGATCATGCCGGAGTGTATCAACAGAAAGGTACTGCCAGTTACGGTAAAGTGCCTGGTAATCCATTTCAATGCCGATGATCCTGATGATAATTCGTGAAATGACGAAAAGTACTATTATCATCCCTGCTTCTCTGCCGGTAATTCCTGTATTTTTTTCAGATAGGCCCTTCATCAAGTTGGCTTGTTTAAGATCATACATTAAAAAAGACCTAACTCAGCAGGAGATAGGTCTTTTTTAATAACTGAAATCGGTTTATAGCTTCACAAACTGTACAGTTTGTGTAATGTCACCCACTGTCAGCCTGATCAGGTAATTACCCGGTTGTGCACTTCTCATATCCACAGGTACTATTGTTGATCCTGCAGTGATAACTTGTTGTTTTGCGCTCAGTTTTGCGCCATTGGCTGACCAAAGTTCAACAAGGGCCATACCTGGTTTAACTGCTTTGATAACCACGTCTGCAGTTGAACTCATAACAGGGTTATTCAGCATATAGGTGATGAAGTCAGGTGTTTTAATAGTAACACTTACGATTTTGCTATATGTATTCTTTCCGTCAAAGTCAAACTGACGAATCCTGTAGAAATGGGCTCCGCTTAATACTCCACGATGAAGGAATTCATAAGTTACATCATTTGTAGTGTTTGAAACTGTTCCAATTCTTTCGAAATTGATGCCATCAAAAGAGTGTTCAATTTCATAATGGCTTGCATTGGCATTGTTTTCAACTTTCCAGTCAAGGCGAACATCATTATTCACTTGTTTAGCGGAGAAACTCTTCCAGGTTACGGGTAATAAAACACCACCTGCCTGGGTAATGAAAGTAAAAACTTCATTATTGTTCAGGGTAACACCAGATAAACTAATAATACCACCCCCGAAAGAGAAAGGGGAGTAGTACCTTACAGTACCCGTAGTAAAATCGCCGTCACCATCTTCGTCAACCATCAATCTGAACTGAAATGGACCCGTTCCTGAAATCGTTAACCCAGAAAAATCCATAGTCATATCAAAGGAACCTATGTTGCCGGTATGTTGCACTTTCCATTCCCTGGCCAGGCGTTTTGAGCCTGCTACAGCAGCCGGAACATCCAGGCTAATACTTTCAGTAAGCGCAGCATTATCGTTACCGATTTGTAAAAAATCCTGATCATCAAGGCTTGTGGGGTTACTCAACACGATATTTCCTTCCGCGTTTTGACCAGTTCCATTACCACTGCCGGTCTCAATGCTGTTGGATTGATTAACCAGTAAACCAGAGCCGCTGGCGCCATCATCCCTGGAAAGACCAAAAACTGAGTTATTGAAAGCACTATTGGCCGCAGCGTTCCAAATGATAGTACCTGCTGAAGAAACCAGGTCGGTTTTTATAGTAATACCATATTTCATAGCGAGGTAAGAAAAAATCCTGTTTCGTTCTGCGCCACTAATGGAACGGTCATAGACAATAATTTCTGCAATATCTCCTCTTAAGCTCTGAACCGGGTCAACGGGGTCATAACTTCCGCCTATCCGGTGAACGGCAGTACTTATAGCTCTGAGGGCCGCACCATTCACATTAGACGGATCAGTATTGTCTACTAAAATACCTGTACTGATATTGCGGTCATCCACAATTTCCAGGTCGCCGAGAGCCTGGTTTAATAAATTTAGCTGGCTTATGTTCCAGGTGCTGATAGTATAGGGCCTGTTGATTGTATGCGTAAAGGCCGGGGTTGCTGTTTCGGATCCATAATTCCCATTATTCCAGCTCGAAAAAGCGCAGGCATCATTAAAAGTGGCGTTTGCAGAACGTTGTGTCCACATCCGCTGGAAATTAGTAACTGTAGTGGATTGCCAGACCACAAAGACTGCATAATCATCATCACCGGCAGGAATTGGGGCATTGGCGCCAGTTGGTCCGTCCATATGCTCGGTTCCCCCGCCAATGAAACGTATCACGGGATTAAAATTGAGAACTGAAGATACTAAGGTAGGGCGGTCTGTACCGGTTGCAGTAAATGACTTGGTACCGTCGTTTACATAGGTCCAGGAATCAACAAGGCTGCCTGAGGTGCTTGTACCCGCATCAGATTTAACCCACAGTTTAAGATTTGAGCTTACTCCTCCCGGTGTTTGCGCTGCAATCGTTGCCGCCAGCGTTAGTGAAACTAACGACAGTGCGTAGAATTTAATTTTCATAGACGCTTGTCTTAAGATTTTGATTAGAATTAAATTTAGGCGATTTTCCCAGGAGATGTGGAGTAGAAAATAAAGGTAAAGTAATTTACCAGATTTAAGTAATAATCATTAACTGTTTTCGATCAAGATAATCTTTGAATTCTGGCATTATTTTTCCTGACTTAGACAGACTTTTTATTATTTCTGTGTGAATAACTCTGTGAATAACAATTTAGTAAATACTCACAGAAAAAAATAGGAAAACTACTTATTGCAGTATTTTAGTGCATCAAAAAATTATAATGTTGACAGTTAATAATTATTTTTAGTATGAGTAAAGTATTTGCTTTTCTCTTGATCCAATTTCCGATAATCCAATAATCCAAGAACTATGAAAACCAGGTTAAGGTTTACCTCTCTATTCTTTTTATATCTGATTGGCAGTTTCCTTCCTTGCGACAATCTCCGGGCTCAATCAGAAACTCACGATTTCATCACTTACGATACTGTTTTTAATGTTGGCTACGCAGGATTACAATACAGGTTTAGAATTTCCCGTCCCGCAAATATGTTCACCCCGGGACATCCTGACACGGCAAGCAGACCTGCTATAATCACCATGCCGGGGTTAGGCGAAGCTGGTACCAACCTGGCAAATCTTCAGAAATATGGTCCCCATTACTGGATGAATAATGGATGGGATGGAAGTGTACAGTTGGGTAATGGTACGCATTATCCTATTATTATAACTGTTATACCCAGTGCAGCTTATCCCCGGGGGCCTGAATTGACTTTAATGATGAATCATCTTTTGAATACATACCATATCAAAAGGAATTCAGTGCATGTAGCCGGATTAAGTATGGGAGGGTTCTCCTGGACGTTGATGTTGTGTCACCAGGCTTCTGCCGGAGCAGAAACCGGAATGAAGCTTATTACAAGTGTGGTAGCATTGCAGGGGATAAGCAGCGAAACTTTTCCTCCGTATGATCAATGGTCTTTAGGCGATGCCTCATGGGGACACTGGGCCAAAAAATATGGCGGTAAGTTTTTCGGACTGGAAGGAACCACCGATGTCAGAAATGTATGGAGAGTGAGCGAGAATATGAATGATAGTATGCCGGGCAGCGCTTATTTTGCGTATGAGAATATTGGCGGTGGTGCTCATTGTTGCTGGAATACTATGTACGACCCATCAAGAAATAACTGGAGCAATTCCGCACCGATGGGCCCTAACGTGACTACAAATGCTCATCCTAATACTCCGGGAAACTATTCTGTCGGTTCTAATATATTTCAATGGATGTTAAGGCAAGGCGATACTTCCCTGGTGAACGGGGCTGTCTCCGCGAACCAACCACCCATCGCAAATGCCGGACCTGATCAAACCAGCATCCTGCCGGTAAGTTTAACGCTGTCAGGAAGCGGAACTGATCCTGACGGAACAATCGCTTCTTACCAATGGACTAAAATAGCAGGACCTGCATCTGCAGGGAATATCCTATCGCCCACCTTGCCCATTACACTTATCAATACCCTTTTGCAAGGGACGTATCAATTTGAGTTGAAAGTAACCGATAACCAGGGCGCAGTTGGAAAAGATACCGTTAACATAATTATAAATGGAATCATAACCAACCAGGCGCCGACAGCGAATGCTGGAGCTGATCAGACTATAACTTTACCGGTAAGCAGTGTGACATTAACAGGTAGTGGAACCGATCCGGATGGAACGATAGCTTCTTATCAGTGGACAAAGATTGCTGGTCCGGCCGGCTATAGCATAGTAAGTGCCACACAGGCACAGACCGTGGTCAATAGCCTGGTGCAGGGAGTATACCAGTTTGAACTGAAGGTAACGGACAATGGAGGAGCAGTTGGCCGCGATACGGTAACAGTAACGGTGAATGCTGCTGTACCACCACCCAACCAGGTACCGACAGCAAATGCAGGTGGAAATCAAACTATCACGTTACCAACAAACAGTGTAACACTGACTGGTAGTGGAACCGATCCGGATGGAACGATAGCTTCTTATCAGTGGACAAAGATTGCTGGTCCGGCCGGCTATAGCATAGTAAGTGCCACACAGGCGCAGACAGCGATCAATAGCCTGGTGCAGGGGGTATACCAGTTTGAATTGAAAGTGACTGATAACGGGGGAGCAGTTGGCCGCGATACAATATCCGTTAGTGTAAATATTGCAGCGTCTACATCTTTAGTAGTTAAAAATATTGGTATAACTGAATACAGGGTGGTTTATATAGCCAGTGACAGTAATGCATACTCATACATTAACAATGCTATTACCAAATATAACATGGGGGCCAGGAAAGCTGTAAGTGTCACCTCAGCAGGGTATGCCCAACTGCAAATACTGGATGATCAGGGGTATATCTGGACAACACAAACCGGAGGAGCAACAGCGCCGGTCCGTATTGAAACAGACACCACAGGAGCTCCTTTCAATAATAATATTGCTGTTTTCGGGTATTACTTCACAAATGTTTCAATACGATCAGACAGTTCACTCTGGTACTGGGGACAGGATAATTATAATCTTTATGCCGGTACTAATTATCTGACCAGGCCTATTCAGCTTTCTCCAGCCGGCATGAAAGTGAAAAAAGTGGCGATGGGGGGATCCAATTTAGTGGTATTATTAACTAACGGACAGGTTTGGCAGTGGACCAAGAATGGAACGCTGACACCTGTACAGAAAACCCTCCCTGTTCCCCGCCCGGCGATAGATATTTTTGCCGGTCAGTATGATGTTAATGGTTGTATTATTCCGGATGCGACCGGCAGCCAGTCAATGGGATATCCTTACATTTGGGGAACACACTTCAGTTATTGGGGTGGGAACACAGCTTATACCCAGCCCACGTCCGTAAGAACATTGTGGAATATTACGGCCCCGATCAAAGAGATAGCCGCAAACCCTAATACCATTCATTACATTGATAGTTTGGGAAGGTTATTTTCAATAGGGGATAATCCCAATGGTGAAATTGGTAATGGGTATGAACTGGTGAATAAATATACGTATCCAACGCCTTATGCCTGGAGCTGGAACCCAAATGAGTCACTTACAGGCTCACCTGCTATCCAGATAGGTAGTGGCATAACCTGGAATAAGCTTTATAAGAATAACACGATCTCATACTACGTATATGCAACTGATGCTAATGATTCGGTGTATTTCTGGGGCAGAGATAAAGCATTGGTATCCGGCCGTGGGTATATAAACTGGGACGAAGCTGCATATCCAAACGCCATGGACGTTTTGCAACCGTTACAGGTCCATCCGCTGCAATCTAAATACCAGGCATATAATTTTACGTTGGGTGTAATCAATGCGGGCGATGCGCAATCTATTACTACTTCAACCACAACATTAGCAGGAACAGCCACCGCACCCAAACTTTTATACCGCGGTGTGTTGAATAATGGTATACCCGATCTGAGTTATTCTATTGTTTCCTATCAATGGACTAAACTAAGCGGCCCAACATGTACAATCGTTTCTCCTTCATCAGCAACAACGGCAGTAACAGGGCTTTCAAATGGTACATATTCATTCAGGCTTGTTACAACTGACAATAACACGGGCACAATGGCTGATACAGTTGTTGTAACTGTAAATACTACTGGTAATATCAGCCCGACAGCGAATGCTGGAGCTGATCAGACTATAACTTTACCGGTAAGCAGTGTGACATTAACAGGTAGTGGAACCGATCCGGATGGAACGATAGCTTCTTACCAGTGGACAAAGATTGCTGGTCCGGCCGGCTATAGCATAGTAAGTGCCACACAGGCGCAGACCGTGGTCAATAGCCTGGTGCAGGGAGTATACCAGTTTGAACTGAAGGTAACGGACAATGGAGGAGCAGTTGGCCGCGATACGTTAACAGTAACGGTGAATGCTGCTGTACCACCACCCAACCAGGTACCGACAGCAAATGCAGGTGGTAATCAAACTATCACATTACCAACAAACAGTGTAACACTGACTGGTAGTGGAACCGATCCTGATGGAACAATTACTGCTTACCTGTGGACAAAGGTGTCTGGCCCCACTTCGTTTAACATTGTATCACCTGCACAGTTTCAGACAGTTGTTAATAACCTGACACAGGGAGTATACCAATTTGAACTGAGGATTACAGATAATTTTGGAGCTTTTGGCCGTGATACCGTGATGATAACGGTGAATGCTGCTGTGCCCGCACCTAACCAGGCACCGACAGCGAATGCGGGAGCAAATCAAACTATTACTTTACCAACAAATAGTATAACAGTAACTGGAAGCGGAACTGATCCTGACGGAACAATCGCTTCTTACCAATGGACCAGAGTGGGAGGTACGGGAACATTTAATATTGTATCACCTACACAGGCACAGACTGTGATCAATAATTTAGCGCAGGGAGTGTACCAGTTTGAACTGAAAGTGACAGATAACAGCGGGGCATCTGGCCGTGATACTATTACTGTAACGGTGAATGCTGCTGCACCACCGACTAACCAGGCGCCGACAGCGAATGCAGGAGCTGACCAGGCAATTACATTACCACTCAATTATGTAACACTAACTGGAAGCGGAACTGATCCTGATGGAACAATTACTGCTTACCAATGGACCAAAATAGCCGGCCCGGCATCATTCAATATCGTTAATGCCAGCCAGGCACAAACAGTAATTGATAACCTTGAAGAAGGAGTGTATCAGTTTGAATTAAGAGTAACGGATAACCAGGGTGCAGCCGGTCGTGATACGGTGACTGTAACTGTCAATCCGGATCCAAGAACACAATCTGATGCCTCAGTCTTTCCCAACCCGGCCACTTCTGTTATTAATATCAGGATTGATGCTATTACTAACCAGGCCAAAACAACAATCAGGATATATGATGCAAGAGGTATGATCCTGTATCATGAGCAATTTACAAGAACGCAGCAGGTGATGATCCGCCAGGTGGATGTAAGTAAATTCCCGAATGGTGCTTATTTTGTAAAGATTGATGTTGATATCAATAATTCCAGGACATTAGAGTTTATCAAGATGTAATAAGGAATCATTAAATGAAAGAAGGCTGTAATTTTTATTACAGCCTTCTTTTTTGTTTAATAAATTAATCAGCGGATTATGCCCGGGATTATTTTTTCTCAATAATAAACATCGGGTACTCTCCTTTAAGCCCGCATTTTTCCGGTTCTTTTTCCTCTTTGTTATAAAGCCAGTTCAATATTTTTTTACCCATCAGGTTTTTATGAATGTATATTTTCATGAAAGGGACGCTGACAGAACGCCAAACCCCCAGTTTGAATTCAAAGGGAAGGTTGTTTTTAAAATAGCTGTAAGGGTGTGCATGAAAATATAACAGCTTTTTAGGTGCTCCTCCTTTACTTAGTTTGCTAAACAGCCTGTTTATCCTGTTTTTAATAAACATGAAGCCTCTTGAAGGCAGCAGCCAGAAATTCATCCAGGGGGAATGTTTGAACCATTCATAAACAATCACTCCTTTCCCTTTGGGCATCAAAATTCTGTATAATTCGTTCACCGCTGTTAATTGCTCGTCTTTGGGGATATGATAGATCGTATTCAACGAAATAAATCCGTCAATGGTATTGTTCTTAAAGGGCATATTGGTCATATCACAAAGTACACAAAGCGCTTTATCACCCAGTTTCCGTTTCACTTCCGTCAGGGCCTGGAACGAGAAATCAACGCAAACCCTGTATGTATAATTAGCTGAATACTGCAGGTAATCTTCAAACTGCAATGCTCCGGAAGCGGCATCCACCATATAAGTGCCACCGGGGTTCAGGTACCTGTTCACCCTGTCGTGGCAGCGTTTAATATATTCTTTTGTTATATCCCTGAAGTCTTCGAAGATCACACCATCTTCATAATGACCTTTTTCATCAGCAAACCAGCCTTTTTCATCATAAAAATTTTTAACCAGCAGTTTATCGGCACTGATTTTATGAGAAGCCAGCTTATCTTTTGAATCAACAAGGGCAAGATCTTTCAGAAGTAGGATGATATCTTTGATTATCGGGTAGATAAAGGCCCCGTCTGCTGATACTAACCCCTTTGAAATTGTTGTTTTGAAAGGGGTGCCATCTGCCTGCCAGGCTTCCCCGGCTTCAATACGTTTGTTAAGCCCTGCAAGTTCATCAGCAGTCAATAAACGAAGATTCTGCCCGGTGAAGGGGCATTTTAAAATTGCTATCCATTCCATAAGCAGGGTAGTGTTAAATGAGTCTTATTGTACGTTAATTGGTTGTTTTGAATAAGCAACAATCGCTTTATATAATTCCAGCATGCAGTTTTCCCAGGTATGGCTTTTAGCAAAACTGATTCTTTCAGCTTCTTTCTGCGGAGTATTTTCTGCTAATGCTTTTTTAATGAGCCCGGGATAATCTGATGGAACGTTGGCAAGGTAAACATGGTCCTCGAAGAGTTTCATTGCCCCCGTACGGGTGGCAATAGTTGGTTTGCCCATGGCAAGGTACTCGTCAATTTTCAACGGGTAATTACCTTTGGTGATATCATTTCTGAGCTGTGGGTTCATACATACATCAAAAGATTGTACATAGGAAGCCAGTTCTGCGAAGGGTTTTCTGCCCAGGAAATGAATATTGGGAATACTATGCAATGTGCTGCTGCTGAATGTGGCATCTTCAGGACCTACTAATACAACCTGCCATTCGGGGTTCTCTTTTGCAATATGTTCGAATATTTTCAGGTCGAGCCGGTCAGCATCCAGGGCGCCTATATAACCGATGACCGGGAAACCTTTAGGAATATCTGCCGGGCGTTGATGAGAAATTGTATGATCAAAGTGATCCAGGCTGCAACCCTGCCCGATATAATAAGAGTGTTTATTAATACCAGCACTGTATTCTGCCAGGAAAAGAGAATTGGCCACCACCAGGTCTGCTTTTTTGATAAGCTGTGGTTCCAATACCCGGGTGTGTTTTTTCCAGTAGGGATAACCCTGCAGGAAATCTCTCAGGTAATAAATGTACAAAGAAGGAGACAGCAGTTCTTTAAGATAAAAACCATTATAAATGTCGTTATCATTAAAAAGAACAATATCCCTGAAGTTCAACTCGGCTATTGCTTCTTTTATATTTTTTGCAAAACGGCGGTTGTTCAGGTAATTAACAGGTTTGAAAGCGGCGGTGGAGGGAATCCAGTTAACCGATTCAATTAAAGTATCAGGATAAAATTCCCATAAGCCCGGATTTATTTCCTTTATCCTGTTTTCTTTGTTTTTGATAATTGAAATATGGCTTTCGATTTTCGGATCAGGCTGTTTTGCGGTAAATGATTTTCTTTTTAATGGAAAATTTACATACAGCACCCTGTTATAAAGGGCCAGTTCCTGGGCAATATTCTTGCAATTACAGCCTGTCGGGAAATACCAGGGTTGTAAACCTACAATCACAATATCTCGCCCTTTCAGCAGGGCCGGAGAGTGGGTAATTGTATTCATCGCAGTATCAGGGTAAGGTTCCATAGTCGGTGTATGGGTAGTTTAGTAAAATCCGTTCATTTCAGTTATGCCGCAACTGGGTACTATCAGCCCTTTAGTTTCTTCAAACCGTTAATGATAAACGGAGGAGTAACCTGGCGGACAAATTCTTTGAACACACCGGATACCGGTTTTTTATCTTCGGCCCGGTGCTTAAACAAGGTAGTATGATCTTCGAGTCCTTCCAGTTGTTCTTCAGCCGGCCTTCCATTGGTATAATAATACAATGCAAGTGATTTCCTTGTCCTTTCGGGGGGACAGGTCAGCGGATTCGGATGACCATGATAGGAGGTGGAGGTAGTGGAAAATAAAGCCATCCTGTTAAACAATGGCAATATTTTCTTTTTGGATTCTTTCATTTCCTTATCCCACAATTCAAAATGCCCTCCATATTCTTCATGCCAGTCTTCATTCAGGTAAACCAGCACATTCAGTCTTCTGTCTAATTTTGTTTTTGGATGTTTATTGAAATCTGCATGGATCTTTAATAAGCCTCCCGGTTGTATCTGGTGGCAGCCACCGCCGTCAAAGAAAGGATCGGGGATCAGATTTTCTATACCAGTGAGGTTTGATAAGAATTCAAGAAAAGGTTGCGAGTTCAGGTAATGCATGAACTCCTTTGTCTTTTCTCCAAAACGGTATTCGCCTTTCGATGCCAGCTTGATCTGGTTCGGGTCGTTAAATTTATAGTCTGCTCCTTTGGAGAGATCAGGAAATTCTTCCAGCACTTCTTTTAGCCGTTCCGGGATGAAAAAATTATCGAAGTAAGTATTGGGAAAAGGATCAGCATTTACATATTCAGCTCTTTTCTCCAGGCCAAAAGCTTTCAGCTCTTCCGCAGATTTGTTGACGAACGCCATGTTATAAAGGTATTAATGGTTAAGAAGGGTAGATTCGTTTTAACAGGGTGGTTAGAAGCGGTTATTTTCAGCTCATAAAAGTAAAAAAATAGTAAGGAATTTAAAACATTTTGCCATTTAATTTAGGTAATTGCCCTCGGAAAATCCCGTTCCTGCTGTTGCTAACGGAAGGGTTTGTAAACGGGCCGCCGGGCCAGTGCCAGCATCGGCAGGTCGCCTTTGGTATCGCCGTAGGCCGCTATTTCTGAATACTCGTTCAGGGAATACTTGTTGGTAATCCTGTTTACCTTTTCAGTTCCATGGCAGTTTTTACCCTGTATCTTACCTGTCAGCAACCCGTTTTGAATTTCAAGCCGGGTGGCAATCAGGTCCACTTTCAATTTTTCAGCCCAGGGGGATATCCAGTTTTCTGGGGAGGCTGAAACAATAACAACCGTTTGGCCGTTCTCCTGCAGTTTCTTTATTTCTTCAACGGCTCCCGGCCGGATCAATCCCGGGATTTTCTCAGCTGCAAATTTTTCACAATACTCCTTAAACCGGTCAGCAGAAGTATTGTGAAAGAAGTACTGCAGTACTTTCTCTTTCGCAGCCTGGTTTGAAATGATCTTTAACTTATACGCCAGCAGGAACGGGCTATTAATAAGGAACCCGGCATAGAAAGCATTGCTGCCTTTGCAATACCTGATGAACTCCAGCAATGTATCTTTCGTTGTAATAGTTCCATCAAAATCGAAGAAAGCAATTCCTTTTTTCACAGTTTTTTCTTTTTGAACATGAATTCAGGAACAGATGTAATAATCAGCATGATCCAGCGCCAGAACCATTTTACAAAAACAATATTTTTCTTTTTCTGGATGCCTTTGTATACCGCATCTGCAACGTTTTCAGGCTGGGCAGTAAGCAGTTTAGGTAAGTTGAGGTGTTCGGTCATTTTAGTGTACACAAAGCCGGGCAAAACTGTCAGTACATGCACTTTGTGATGGAATAATTTATTCCTGAGGCCGGATAAATAGGCTGTAAAACCTGCTTTGGCACTGCCATAGATATAATTACTTTGCCGCCCCCTCATTCCCGCAACCGAACTGATACCTGCAATTGTTCCCTGCTGTTTTGCCATATACTCATTAGCGGCAATATTGAGGATAGAAACGGGGCCTGTGTAATTGGTATGTATTGTTTTCAGGGTCTCACCCTGTTCGGCAATTACTTTGTCGTTATCATTCATATATCCCATCACACTGATCGTGATATCAGGTTTGGGGTTCAGTGAATCCCAAAAGGATTGATGTTGTTCAAACTTAACAGCATCAAATTCATGAATGCTGGACGTAATATTATAACGGATTGATAAATCAGACTGAAGAGATTTTAACCGCTCTGCATTGCGGGCCGCCAGCTGAATATTATGTCCTTTGGATGCGAATTTTTTAGCGAGGGCAACAGCCATATCGGAGGTGGCACCCAGGATAAGTACGGTGGAAGGCATTGTATCTTTCTTAATGGTTAGTTAGTGGTTAATGCTAATCGGTCAGACTGCACAGACCGGATCCTTGCTTCGGGATTATATTTTTTTACGATATCCATGAATTCAGGCAGGCGTTTGTACCCGGCCTTTAATACAGAAGGGTCCATCCTGGCATCTTTTGACATATACAGACGGCCGCCGTATTTCAGCACCACCTGGTCCAATTGATCCAGGAATTCAAACAGGCCTTTCCGGACAGGAAAATCAAGTGCCAGAGTGTATCCTTCCATCGGGAAGGAAATGAGATCATCCTGTTTGCCGAATACTTTTAATACGGCAAGGAAAGACCCCAAACCCTGGTCACTGATGCGTTGTAATATTTCGATCAGGCCTTGCTTGCTTTCGAGAGGCAATACAAACTGGTATTGAACAAATCCCTTCTTTCCGTAGCCCCTGTTCCAGTGCAATATCGCATCAAGGGGGTAGAAGAAAGGTTCGTAAGAAACAACGTTGTTGATCTCCCTTTTGAAATTTTTCCCGTAGTAAAGAAAGTTGAACGCCTTTACCGTGAATGTATTTAATACAAAAGAAGGAAGCGTAAAAGGGAAAGTGATCTGTTTTTTAGCCGGCAATTTTAAAGGTTCTTTCTTTTTGTTCTCCGGCAATTCATCCTGTTTGGCATGTTCACCAAGGATCAAAATACTTCTTCCAAAATTCTTTCCTTTCTTTAAGCAATCGATCCAGGCAACGGAATAGGTATAGTGCTTATATTCCTCAAACAGCCGGATCACTTCTTCCAGGTTTTTAGCTTTTACCTGTTTTTGTTTGATATAAGAACTTTCGATTTTTTTCAGGTCAAACTTCACCCGGCCAATAATACCTGTTAGTCCCATACCGCCACAGGTAGCCCAGAACAGATCAGTATAAGAGGAAGGGGAGCAGGTGATCATTTCACCACTCGCCAGTATCACATCCATTTCCATGACGTGTGCAGAAAATGAACCATCCACATGGTGATTTTTCCCGTGCACATCGCTGGCTACAGCACCGCCAACCGTTATGAATTTCGTGCCGGGAGTAACCGGCAGGAACCATCCTTTGGGAACGATCACTTCCAGTATCTTATCCAATGTCAATCCTGACTCACATTCCAGTATCCCTTTTTCCGTGTCAAAGGAGAGTATTTTGTCGTATTTGAGTGTTGAAATGGTTTGTTCTGCTAACGAGGCATCACCATAACAGCGGCCATTCCCGCGGGCAATAAAATTTTTTGTTGTAGCTGCGTACTGCTGGATATCATTTGTAAAAGAGACGGATTTTTCATCGCTTTCAATCACCGGGTAATTGCCCCAGTTGGCAATATCTTTCTTTGTCATTTGAAGATAGTTATGTCTTTGATGTAAATGATTACAATAAAACTGGCTATCCAGAGGAGAAGGGAAAGTTGAATGAACCGGTCTTTGTAAAGGATCTTAGTTGGCGACCCGGAATCAGCTGATACAAATATGATTTGCAGGTACCGCATGATCCCGGCCATCACAAAGATACAGGTATAATAAAGACGGTACGTGCCTAATCTCATTTTTACTTCGTCCGACATGGTGTACATAAAATAGGCTACGATGATAACAGCACAAACAAGAGAAAGAAGTACGTTTAAGAATTCAAGGTTGTATCCTTTCACTGATTTTCTCATGTCCACCCCGGAACTGACTTTAAGTAATACATCATCTCTTCTTTTACCAATGGCCATGAACAGGGCCAGCAGGAATACCATGATGACGATCCATTCTGATAAAGGAATAAAGGCAATTACTGAACCTGCTTTTACCCGCAGCACAAAGCCAATCGCTAATAAGAAAATATCCAGGATGGGAACTGTTTTGAGCCCAAATGAATAACCGAGGTTGATCAAAAAATAGATACCCAGCACAAACAGGAATTTGTCCCGGATAAACCAGGCCAGTGTAAACCCGCCTATGATAAGTACTGCAGCGATCACCAAAGCCAGTGATTTGGAAACAGCGCCGCTGGCCAGTGGCCTCTTACTTTTTACCGGGTGCTTGCGGTCATCTTCAATATCCCGGTAGTCGTTTAAAATATAGATACTGCTGGCAATGCAGGAAAAAGCGATAAATCCCCAGATAATCTGGAGTATCTTATCAGTATTGGAAATCTCTCCTGCAAAAAATAAGGGGATAAAAAGAAAGCAATTTTTTGCCCAGTCTTTCGGTCGTAATAATTTGATATAAGCCACTTTGGAACAGATTAGCGGCCAAAATACAAACATAAACGCAGATTTAATAATGTTGCAATTTTGATAATACTTTATTTGCTTTATGTTTACAAAAACATATTGATTATATGAGCATTAGCACGGGAATTAAGCACAAATACCTCTCTTATGCAGAACTGGCGGTCATTTTGGTGCTGGCGGGCGTTCCCTTATTTGTCACATTTCCCTACAGGGTCAATATTTTTCTTTCCTGGGAAGGAGCATACCGGGTCAGCGAGGGTCAGATACCCTTCCGGGATTTTGGAACTCCTTTGGGGGGTATGTATTGGGTCATCCCGGGGATCTTTTTTAAAATCTTTGGGGCTCAAATGATCACCCTGGTAAAGGCACAGGTTTTTATTAATATACTGTCAGGGCTGGCTTTCCGGTCTATCCTGAACAGTTTCAGGGTGAATCCCGGTATTAAGTTTTCCGCAGTACTACTTTTTTGCCTTTCTTATTCCTTTTTTAATTTCTGGCCCTGGTATAATCATACGGTAATCGTTTATGAATTCATCGCCATTGCTTTCTTATTAAAAGCCCTGGTGAATGAAAAGAACCGGTTTACGATTCCGGCTTTGCTGTTATCAGCTTTTTTTACAGTTTGTTCTTTTTTTACCAAACAAGATGCAGGCGCATTAACCTTCCTCCTTTGTGCGGCATTGGTTTTCTTTTATAGTGTACAGTATAAAAGATGGAAATATCTTTTTATATACGGAGGAGGTTTCGTCCTGTTCATGGCTGTATTCATTATACCATTATCGAATTACGGCTTTTCATATTGGTTCAACCACGGGCAGGCCCCGCATTCGGGCCGTATATCTGCGTTTGAAATTGCTAACGATTTCTTTTCCGGATCACAATGGCTGAAGTTTTATCTTTTTATTATTGGCTTACTCCTTGTACTGCGTTTCCGGAACTGGAAAGAATGCTGGAATGATAAAGCCAATTTTTTATTCCTCTTACTCACGTTGGGAATTATTGCTGAAGCGGCTATATTCCAAGTGACAAGTTATACGCCACCGGATAACAATATTTTCTATCATTCATTCGCCATTGCCTATATCCTGACCTTGCTGGCAGGCCAGTTTTCTGTTGATTTCAGTAAAATGAAAATGGCTGTTGTTTGTTCAGCAGGTATTCTTTTATGGTGGAGCAGTGTGTACTGGAAATATTTTCAGCGTATCGCTGAAAGGTCATTAAGCAATGATGTGGCAACCGTATCTCCCACAGGAGAGAACGTAGTAAATAAAAGAACATTTATTATCAATAACGAAGACACTGCTGATATTCCTTTGTCGCAATGGACTTTTTCGCCGTTAAAATCTTTTCATAAGATATATATGCCCGCTGCCACGGCAGATGGAATGTCAAGATTGCTGAATATGGATATGGTAAAGCAAGGGAAAAACCTCAGGGTTTTAAATATGACCGAGCTGACCCCGCTGGCAAAAGAGATGCCCTTTGAACTGGAGAAGGGGCCGAATTACCCGCTCTGGTATCATCTTGGTGTAGCCATGTTTAACAAACAGGCTGAAATGTTTGAAAAGCGAATCGGTAATAAGGAATATGATCTTGTATTGTTTGAGCACATCCCTTCCCTGAATAATTTTTACCCGTTCCGGGTACGGGATTCATTATTGCGGCATTATAATAAAATTGATTCTTTCCCGGCTCCGCGGCAGGGCGAAACAAGGGGTGTTATAGAAGTATTCACAAAATAATATTGAAAGATGGCTGCTTCCTATTGCGAGTTTGTACAGAATGCGGGGAAAAACACAGTTCACCGGTATTACCATGACCATGAATATGGGTTCCCGATTCATGATGATGACCTTTTGTTTGCAAGGTTAGTCTTAGAAATCAACCAGGCCGGGCTCAGTTGGGAAACGATCCTGAAAAAGAAAGATAATTTTTTCAAGGCCTTTGATGATTTCAGGATCGATAAAGTAGCCCGCTATACAGATAAGAAAAAAGAGAAATTGATGCAGGATGCAGGTATCATCCGCAACCGGCTTAAAATCGAAGCAGCAGTACATAATGCTAAAGCAATTCAGTTATTGCAGAAAGAATTCGGATCCTTTGAAAAATGGCTGGATCATCATCATCCGAAAACAAAGGAGGAGTGGGTAAAGATTTTTAAATCCACTTTCCGTTTTACCGGCGGTGAGATTGTCAACGAATTTTTAATGAGTACCGGTTATCTGCCCGGTTGCCATACCGAAACCTGTCCTGTTTATAAAAAGGTATTGAAGCAAAAACCGAAATGGACGGCAAAGAAAAAAGCTTAATTAGGCTGTACAGCCGGCAGCCGGTAATGCTGCCCATCCAGTACGAATAATTCATCGATCTCGTAGCGCCAGAACCTGAAAAGCGGGGATTTCTCCAGTACTTTGATCACTTCTTCTTTTGTCTCTGCTGTCAGGGTTATCCAGACCCGTTGTGTTTCCATGCTGACAGCATACTGGTCAATGATGTCTTTATTAATCAGGTAATTAATATAAGTACGGTGCGGTGGCACCAGTTCCATGAATTCATCACTCATGTCAAACTGTATGGTTGCCTGGTATTTCTTCATCTTTATTAATGACAACTTATGCGCAGGAAAGTTGCAGTGATAAAAAAATAAACTCAGCGAAGAAAAAAGTGGAACGTACTGGACTCGAACCAGTGACCCCTACTCTGTCAAAGTAATGCTCTGAACCAACTGAGCTAACGTTCCGGTGCTGTAAAATTAAGGGATTGGTTTATATCTTCCATTCCGCGATGGTATTCTCCCATTCCTTCCTGTACGGGGTGCTGATGCGGATATAATTATCCGTATAACCTTCCATCATGCCGTTTTTGTCCCGGTGCTCAAACAATACCTTCCGGGTTTGCCCTGCATGCTGTTCAGTGAAGTACTGCATCTTCATATAAGAAAGGTTGCGAAGCGTCTTGTTTCTCCCGTGCCGGGTATTCATCGGAACGACAGGAGCAAGGGTTAAGGCATGTGTATTGTCTCTTTCTGAATAGGTGAACACATGCAGGTAAGAAATGTCAAGGGAATGAAGAAATTCAAACGTCTCTTTGAAGTATTCATCTGTTTCTCCCGGGAAACCAACAATCACGTCCACACCAATGGCGCAATGCGGCATCAATGTTTTGATCAGTTTCACCCTGTCGGCATATAGCTCCCGCTTATACCTTCTCCGCATGGCAGCCAGTACCGTATTGCTGCCGCTTTGTAAAGGGATATGAAAATGCGGCATGAACTTGTCGCTGTTCGCCACAAATTCAATGATCCCGTTGGTCAGCAGGTTAGGCTCAATCGAGGAGATGCGGTAGCGTTCAATACCTTTTACTTTGTCTAATGCTTTCACCAGTTCAAAGAAATTTTCTTCCCGGCCACTGATACTGATCGTACTGCCGGCTCCATCCGGTCCTTTTCCAAAATCACCGAGATTGACGCCGGTTAATACGATTTCTTTCACCCCGCTGGCAGCCAGTTCTTCTGCATTCTTTACAACATTGCTGATACTATCACTACGGCTTTTCCCTCTTGCCATCGGGATGGTACAAAAAGAGCAGTTATAATCACAGCCATCCTGTACTTTTAAAAAAGTTCTCGTACGGTCATTCACCGACCAGGAAGAGTGGAAACCGGATACTTCGCCAATATCACAACTGCAGATTTTAGTGGTATCACCTTTGGAAAGTTCCCGGATATGTTGGGCAATATTGAATTTCTCGGCAGCTCCCAGCACCAGGTCAACTCCGGGAATAGATGAAATCTCTTTGGGTTTCAGCTGGGCATAGCAACCAGTGATGACCACAAAACTTTCCGGTGATCTTCGTTGAATGCGGCGCACCAACTGACGGCATTCCTTATCGGCATTATCGGTAACCGAGCAGGTATTGATCACATACACGTCGGCCTGGTCGTCAAACTCTTTTTTTTCAAAGCCTTCCTTTTCCAATAAGCGGGAAATGGAGGATGTTTCTGAGAAATTGAGCTTGCAGCCGAGAGTATGAAAAGCTACTGTTTTGGATACTGCCATAGCGGCCGCAAAGATAAGCATGTGTCAGGATTTTGGGTATTTGAAGGTTTTCCGCAGCAGTTAAGTGGTAATCATAGATTTACTTTTAATTTGTAGAAATTATTGGCAGTGAATAAGAAGTGGTTACCATATGTTCTGATCATTATCCTGGCAATTGCCGTGATTGTAATAAAGCAATGCCAGGGAGGCAATGAGCCGGCTCCCAAGCCTAAAACGACAACCACAAAACCAAAAGATCCGGCCAGTAACCCTACAGACCGGGACAAAGGTTTTGACCGCCGCATTTCCTACCTGGAATACAGTAACCATGCAAAATGCAGGATGCAATGCCGCCGCATTTCGCAGGCAGAAGTGGAAGATATCATGCAAACGGGAAAAATTAATTACAATAAAAGCGACCTGAAAAATGTAAGATGCCCCCGGTACGCAGTGGAAGGTATTACTAAAGATGACCAGCGGGTAAGGATCGTGTATGCACAATGCAATGAGGCAACAACGGTGGTTACGGTAATTGACCTGGATACCGACTGGACCTGTGATTGCCCCGGCGATGACGATAAATATAAAAACCGCAATTGATGATGTTATTACGAAGGCCTCTGCAATGGATATACAGCATCTATGCCTTCATCACTTTTGTCGCCGTCATGCTGCTCATCTTCCCATTTGCGGTCATCGCCAGTTTTTTCGGGCGTATTAAAGGGGGCAATATGGTGATCCGGCTTTGTATGCTCTGGGCCGATATCTGGTTCTTCCTGATCTTTATCCGGCACCAGAAGATATATGAGGCGCCGTATGACGGGGCAAAACCTTACATTTTTGTCAGCAATCATATCTCTTACCTGGATGCAGCTATTCTTGTAAAAGCACTAAGAAAACCATTCCGGCCACTGGGGAAGGTGGAAATGAGTAAAGTGCCGGTATTCGGGTTTATCTACCGGAATGCGATCGTAACAGTAGACCGGAGCAGTGCTGCCAACCGGGCCAATAGTGTACGGGTTTTGAAATCGCTTATCAGCAAAGGCATTTCGGTGATGGTTTTCCCGGAAGGAACATTTAATATGACCACAGAACCCATGAAGGAATTCTATGACGGGGCTTTCCGGGTGGCGGTTGAAACGCAGACGCCTGTCAGGCCGGTTCTTTTTTTGGACGCCTATTACCGGATGCCCTATGAAAGTCTCTTTCATCTGAGCCCGGGCCGGAGCAGGATACTGTACCTGGAGGAAATCCCTGTGGATGGCTATACAACCAGTGACATCGGGTTATTGAAAGAAAAGGTTTTTACATTGATGAGTCAGAAAATGAAAGAGTATAACGGCGGATGGCGAAAAGAGCCCTGAACCTGCCGGATGCGCTCTTAAAAGAGAGACTTTAACCCCGGATAGTTAGATTTGCGTTTCAATGCCGGAAGAAAATTTCAATAATGAAAACAGGGCTGGCTCTCCCGGAGCAGCGATGCTCTTCGCTGAGATCATTATCCCGTTAGCATTACCTAAAAATTACACATGGTCTGTTCCTGCATCCCTACGGGAAACAGCAAGAGTTGGCTGCCGGGTGGAAGTGAACCTCGGAAAGAATAAACGGTATGCCGGTATCATTAAACGGCTGCATTACGATAAACCCGATTTCTTTGAAACAAAAGATATACTGAATGTACTGGATGCGGATCCGGTGGTTTACGAAGAACAACTGAAACTTTGGGAATGGATCGCCGGTTATTATATGTGCAGCGAAGGAGAAGTGATGGCGGCTGCTTTACCTGCTCATTTCAAACTATCAAGTGAAACGGTTCTTGTCTATAATGAAGAATACGGGGATGATTTTTCAGCACTTGAACATGACGAATACCTGGTTGGCGAAGCCTTATTGATAAAAAAAGAACTTAAACTAACGGAAGTGCAGCAACTGCTGGATTCATCTCATGTGTACCCCGTTATCAATTCGCTGATCCATAAGAAAGTGTGTTTTGTATGGGAAGCGCTGAAACAGACATATACAGCTAAGAAAGAAACTTATGTGTTGCTGAACCCTCAATACGACAATGAAGAAGAACTGGAGAAATTACTGAACGAGGATAAAAAATTGCAACGGGCAGAAAAGCAAATGGAACTCCTGCTCAGTTACCTGCATTTAACCAGGACAGAAGGGGAGGTAACAAAAACTAATTTATTAAAAAAATCAGGAGCTACTGATGCCCAGCTAAAAGGTTTGGTGGATAAAAAAATACTCTGGACAGAAAGAAGGGTGGTGGACCGCCTGCAATATTTACCCAAAGATGTAAAAATCGATTTTGAATTATCGCCCGATCAGCAACAGGCATTGATACAGGTACAGGAACAGCTGAAAACAAAGTCCGTTTGTTTATTGCATGGTGTTACTTCCAGCGGTAAAACGCAGATATATATTAAACTGATCGAAGAACTGGTGAAGAAAGGAAAACAGGTCTTATATATGCTGCCGGAGATTGCTTTAACCTCCCAGGTCATCAGGAGACTGCAAAAACATTTTGGAGGTTATATTGGCATCTATCATTCCAAATTTTCCCAGAATGAAAGAGTGGAGATATGGCATAAAGTAAAGACGGGCGAATTAAAAGTGATCCTGGGTGCCCGTTCATCTGTGTTTCTTCCTTACCAGGACCTTGGCCTGATCATCTGCGATGAGGAGCATGATACTTCTTTCAAGCAACAGGAACCTGCTCCCCGCTACAATGGCCGTGATGCTGCGATCTATTTTGCCGCTTTGTTCAAAGCAAAAGTAGTATTGGGCAGTGCCACTCCTTCTATTGAGAGTTATTATAATGCCGTTAACGGGAAATATGGATTAGTGGAGCTGTCACAGCGCTATGGTGACTTTCAATTGCCACCTATTGAGATCATCGATACTAAAAAAGTGGAGCAGAAAGACCGGTCAAAAGTGATGCTGTCGCCCCAATTGCAGCAGGCTATCCAGGAAGTATTGGAGAGAAACCGGCAGGTGATTCTTTTTCAGAACAGGAGAGGGTATGATCCCTACCAGGTTTGCAGTGTTTGTGGCTGGATTCCGCAGTGTAAATATTGTGATGTATCGCTGACCTATCATAAGATCACTAACAAATTACTCTGTCATTACTGTGGTACTACTTATCCCCCGGTGCACACCTGCATGGCCTGCGGCAGCCACAAATTTGTGCAACGGAATTTTGGTACAGAGAAAATTGAGGAACAATTGCAGGAAATATTCCCGGAGGCCAAAGTCGCCAGGATGGATATTGATACAGTACGGGGAAAGAATGCGCATGATATTTTAATCCAGCAATTTGAACAGAAGAGAATTGATATACTGGTGGGTACACAGATGGTGGTAAAAGGGTTGGATTTTGACAACGTGGACCTGGTCGGGATATTAGATGCAGACGGGTTATTGCATTTTGCCGATTTCCGGGTGAATGAAAGAGCTTTTCAACTCATGGAACAGGTGAGTGGCCGTGCGGGCAGGAAACAGGCGACCGGGAAAGTGCTCGTTCAAACGACACAGCCATTTCATCCTGTATTGCAATATATAAAGCTACATGACTATAAAAAAATGTTCGCAGATGAGATTGATAAACGAAAACATTTTGCATACCCGCCTTTTTCAAGGACCATACAGCTTACGTTCAGGCATAAATTCCG
Source organism: Chitinophagaceae bacterium UBA4411 (assembly GCA_002400415.1). Classification (GTDB taxonomy): domain Bacteria; phylum Bacteroidota; class Bacteroidia; order Chitinophagales; family Chitinophagaceae; genus CADEDV01. The sequence goes on along the minus strand of DGQP01000001.1, from coordinate 15,439 downwards.
GGAGGTGGTGGAACGGGCGGCCCAGCAATTTGCCGACGCTTTAAAGAATAAATACGGGGACTATATCATCGGTCCTGCAGAGCCCGTCATCAGCCGCATCCGCAACCAATACCTGATGGAACTGCTGATCAAACTGCCGAGGGATACCAAAACCATTTTGCAGTGCAAAGCCGATATACTTGAACAGGTTGCCATCCTGCACCAGGAAAAAAGATTTGCCGCTGTCACTATCATTCCCGATGTGGATGGTATTTGATACACAACTTAAAATGCATCTTCCTGCCGTTAAAACCGGGTGAATGTCACCTTTATGTCGCCTGAATGGCCGGGCTAAAATTCTTAATACCTTTGGAGTTCAGATAATTTTGCGATGAAATCAACCCAAAAAGAAATGATAGCAAGCCTGGTAAAAGAGGGCCGGATGGAAAAGGGCTACACGCAAAAAGAGTTATCTGAATTATCCAACATCAGTATCCGTTCCATACAACGGATAGAAAACGGAGAGATCATTCCAAGGACCTACACATTGAAGACACTGGCGGGTATCTTAGGCCGTTCATATGAGGATTTTGCCAGGAATATGCAGGAGCAGGGTACCACAGAAACGGGTATCGAAGATATACCTGCAAAGGCGCCTGCGAGGATCAACCATGCCCAGCGGATCATATTATCGGCAGGTATTTGCCTTTCTGTACTGGTGTTAGCGGCTGCCTTTATTGCCCAGTCATCCCGTTTCCCGGAAACAAGTTTTGAATTCTTTGTCTTTTCCGCTGTTGTGCTCTTCCTTATTACAGGTATTCTTTTCTTTTTGTGGCGGAAAAAATAACCCAATAAATTTCTTTCATGATTGGAATTGTTGTCCAGCTGGGAATTTCCTGGCTGATTATTTGGTGGTACGAGAAAGGGGATCTCCGTATACTTGGGTTGCTACCTTCCAAAAAGCGGGTAAAGAATTTTTCCTTCTTTCTTATTGTAGCTGTGGCCTGTTCATCGCTTACATTTTTGCTGCGGCATTATATTGCTTTGCAAAGCTGGGAACTGAACCCGGAGTTTAGTCTTTCAACAGTCCTGGATGGAACCTGGTTTGTGATCAAATCGGTTTTATTTGAAGAACTGATATTCAGGGGGGTATTGTTTTATATACTGATCAAAAAAATTGGAACAATAAGAGCAGTAATAGTTTCTTCCATCGCGTTTGGTATCTATCACTGGTTCTCATTCGAAGTATGGGGAGATGGCTGGCAGATGCTGATTACTTTCCTGGCAACAGGCCTTGCAGGAGTCATCTATGCTTACGGCTATGCAAAGACATTTTCATTGTACGTCCCCATAGCTTTACATATCGGCTGGAATATTGTGAACATGGTCATCTTCTCGAATAGCAATATTGGCAGGCAACTGTTCGTACCTGTGGAGCCGGCTCCGGTTGTCACTATTTCTTATTTTAGCTACTATGCTATGCAGTTTACTCCGGTTCTTTGCTTTTATAGCATCAATGGCTGGTTGCTGTGGCGGCTTAAACACGCAGCGCCGGCTTAAAAGATACTGCCAGTTTCAGTGGCAGCGTATCTTAAGACTATTCCTGCTGGTCAGTATCTGAAATCTTTGAATGTATAAGATATAAAACCTTTCTTCGGAGATTTTGCAGCCTTCAGCATCGCCTTCGCCACATCCCTGCCATGCACCGGCTTATATTTGGCCGGTAATAAAAAGGGAAAAGCTTTCATTATTACCTGGCCGGTTCTTTCAGCGGTTCTTGTTTCTTTCCGGTCGCCCAGTAACATAGAGGGCTGCATGATATGCAGGGATTGTAACCCGGTTGTTTTTATAGCATCTTCCACTTCGCCTTTCAGGTGCAGGTAAAAATTATTGCTTTTACTATTGGCTCCAACCGAGGATACCAGTATAAATTTTTCACACCCAACTATTTTGCAATAACTGGCCAGGTTAACTGGGATATCATAATCTACTTTCCGGTAGGCAACTTTATCGCCGTTTACTTTTTTTTGTGTGGTGCCCACGGCACAAAAGAGTACATCGGTGCCGGTCAGTGCTACCAGCAGTGAATCGGCATCTTCAAAATCAACCAGTTTCTTTTCCAACTTTGGTTGAGAAATATCCAATGGCCGCCGGATCAGTATTCTCACAATATCGAAATAATCATCTTTCAGCAGCTTTTCCAGAAGATAACTGCCAATCAAACCTGTTGCTCCGGCTACTGTTGCTGTCATGAAGCGTTGTTTTAACTATTTGCTCCTGTGTGGTAAAATACTAAACAGGAGCATATAGGTTTATGATCAGAATTCAGCCTTTGCTGTTTATTTCGTATCAACAGGGTTGTACTCATATATCGCATATCCCCAGGGCTCCATCTTCCATTCTTTCTCTGTCAATGGTTCATTGGTGCCCATAAACACATTATAAGGATTACCCTGCAGGTCTTTATCGGTTATGGTAATGGCCTGTTCTTTCTTTGACAGGTTCAGGACTACCAGTATTTTTTTACCCGCTTTTTCTCTTACATAGGCATAAACTGCTTTTTCATCACCAGCTTTCACTTTCCGGAAGGAGGCATCAGCGGCCAGTGCTGCATTGCTGGTGCGGAGGCTGAGCAATATTTTATAGAATTTTGCTCTTTCAAACTTTCCAAAAACAACCGGGTCTCTTTCAAAAAATTGTAAGGGGCGCAGCAAAGGTTCTTCCTGCCCGCTATAGACTAAAGGGACACTGCCGGCCATTGTCTGGGTGAATACAGCAAACGGCGCATGTACTGCTCCCGGGAAAGTTCCATAGTCGGATTTATTCCAGCTGTTTTCATCATGGTTGCTGGTAAAGTAGAGCGGGATAGCTTCTTTTGGATACAGTGTATCAACCCGGCGTTTAATACTGTCTAATGCAAAAGCTGGTCGTTCTCCTGCTGCCACTTTCACCATCATATGAAACATTTCCCAGGGGTAATAAGCATCAAACCCGCTGGTCATCAAATAAGGTTTATCGCCTTCGGCCAGAAAAAACAGTTCTTTATTCAGTTCCTTTAACTGTGGTATACATTTTTTCCAGAACTCCCCGGGCACATTCCAGGCCACATCCACCCTGTAGCCATCAATACCCGTATTGCTTACCCAGTATTTCATGGCAGCGATCATGCTATCCTGCATCTCGTTGTTTTTATAATCAAGGATACGGGTATCTGTCCAGTCAAACATGGTGGCAGCTTTTCCGGCACTATCTTTCACAAAAAAACCGGGATGGCTTAGCAGCCAGGGATGATCGGCTCCCGTATGATTGGGCACCCAGTCAATCATTACTTTCATTCCTTTGTCATGGATCGTTTTTACCAAATGTGTCCAGTCTTCTAACGTGCCATATTCAGGATTGATAGCTGTATAGTCAGCTACTGCATAGTAACTTCCCAAACTGCCTTTGCGATCCGCTTTGCTGATAGGGTTGATGGGCATGAACCAAAGTGTCTGTACACCCATTTCTTTCAGGCGGTCCAGGTGTTTGGCAAAGGCATTGAAAGTGCCCTCGGGTGTATACTGGCGTGTATTCACTTCGTAAATATTACCCTGCATGATCCATTCCGGGTGTGCAGTTGTTTGAACTGTATCAGTAACAACCGGTTTTTGTTCTTTGGATTTGCAGGAAAAAAGAAAGACAGGAGCCAGCAGGAAGAAAAACAGTTTTTTCATAATGGGCTTTTTAAATTGAACCGTTAGCAAATAAGAGCCATCCGGAAAATTACTTCTTTCGTTCAGAATGAAAAAATCAGGACTTTTGCTGTATGAAAGTTTTGGACAATATTTCCCTGAAACCCTTTAATACATTTGGGATAGATGTAAAAGCAAAGCAATTAGCGACCTTTTCCTCTTTAAATGATCTTGAATCCATCAATATCGAACCCGGAACTATTGTACTTGGCGGGGGGAGTAATATTCTTTTTACCAGCGACATTGATGGTTGGGTGCTGAAGAATGAAATAACCGGAATACAGGAATTACATGAGGATGAGGAGTATGTCTACGTCAAAGCAGGCGCAGGAGAGAACTGGCACCGCTTTGTATTGTATTGCATTAACCGGAATTGGGCCGGGATAGAAAATTTATCACTGATTCCGGGCAATGTCGGGGCATCCCCAATGCAGAATATCGGTGCCTATGGAGTGGAACTGGAAAGTGTTTTCCAGAGCCTGGAAGCCTGGCATGTGCAGGAAAAAAAGCTGGTCAATTTCACCCGGTCAGATTGTGACTTTGGATACCGGGAAAGTGTCTTTAAAAGAAAATATAGGGGCCAGTTCATCATTGTATCAGTAACCTATCGTTTACATAAGACTCCCATCTTTCATACCAGTTATGGTGCCATTGAGCAGGAACTGGAAAGAATGGGGGTAAAAGAACTAAATATAAAGGCGGTCTCGGATGCTGTGATCAATATCCGTTCTTCCAAACTGCCCGATCCGAAACTGGTTGGTAACGCAGGCAGTTTTTTTAAGAACCCATCCGTAACGGGCAGAAAATTTCTGGAATTGAAGCAACGTTTTGAGGGAATTGTTGGTTATCAGAATCCGGATGGCAGTATGAAAATTGCGGCCGGATGGCTTATTGAGCAATGTGGCTGGAAAGGTTTCAGAAGGGGAGATGCCGGCTGTCATGCAAAGCAGGCCCTGGTACTTGTGAATTATGGGAATGCAAAAGGGGCTGACATTTGCCAGTTGAGTGACGAAATTATACAGAGTGTGAAGGATCAGTTTGGGATAGAGCTCGAAAAAGAAGTTAATATTTACTGACGGATTGTACCCGGAATCTATTTACTATATCTTGGCTGCTAAACAAAACCATTTTTATGAAAAGAATTTTTATCTCAGGCACAGGTTTACTGATCACTTTATTTATGCTGGTAAGCTCTGATACCAGGGCACAGGGTATGGAGCGGGAAGGAAAAACAACAGCCAATGCTTCACAAATATATCTTGAAGTAGGTGGTGCAGGTGTTATTTATTCTATCAACTATGACGGAAGGTTTGGAAAACTGGAAAACGGATTAGGAATGCGTATTGGTATTGGCGGCGCCTCTGCTGATGGCGACGGATATGTGGCAATACCGGCGCAGATCAATTATCTGGCGGGAACCCGGGGACAGTATTTTGAAATGGGAGCCGGTATCACCTTCGTATCTGCCAGCGATATTTTCTTTGATGAAGGAACCACCAATAATGTTTTTGGTTCTTTTACGCTGGGTTTCCGGAAGCAACCATTTGGTAAAAAGGGATTAACATGGAGAGTGGCTTTCACTCCCTTTATTGGTGAAGGCGGATTTATTCCCTGGGGAGGCGCCAGTATTGGTTTCCGGTTCTGAGCGTATACTGATATAATTAAGTTTTATATAAAAGCCCTGCTGGTTCAGCAGGGCTTTCTTTTTTAAATTAAGCCTCTTCATCAAATTCCTCCTCAAAATCTTTTCCGCCAAGGTTCATCATGCTTCCTATAAGGTCCTTGAACTCGATCTTGCTCTCAAATATTTTTTTACTGATGAGTGAATAAGAAGCGAGGCCATGTAATACGAATTCCATTAACAAAGCGGCTTGCTCTTCGTCAGCTTTTGGAAAATATTTTTTTACCAGTGGTTGCAATCCATTCACTTTATACAGCTGCAGTATCTTGTCTTTATCAGTGGTGTTGAATGACAAATTCAGGCTATTGCCTTTGTCAAACCAGCTGGTAACAGGTTTGTAAGGATTCTCATCCTCTTTTTCCTGTTGCGATGGCTTGCCGGTATTCCTTCTTTTCTTTAAGGTATCGGGATTGGGGAAGTATTGAACAAACTGTGAACGGATCGCTTTTTCCACCAGGTTCATGGCTACCTGGTAAGGGCCTTCCTGTTCACCTTCGTATACTAATTCCACTTTACCGGTAATGGACGGTATGATGCCTGCAAGATCACCGATCCAGACCTGTGTTTGTTTTTCATTATTGATGATAGCCCTTCGTTCAGCAGCGCTTATTGCATTTTCAAAAGCAGAAATGGTCAGCCTGGCACTCACTCCGCTTTTCTTATCTACAAATTCACTGCTTCTTGCTTCAAATGCCACCTGTTCTATCAGACGCTTTACCAGGTCGCTGACATTGACTTTGTCTTTTTGTTCTTCACTGATCTCTGCTTCCTGTTCCGTGATCTCCAGTGCATTCTCCAGCGATTTGGGGTAGTGCGTTAATATCTGGCTTTCGATCCTGTCTTTCAGGGGGGTAACAATAGAACCACGATTGGTATAGTCTTCCGGGTTGGCGGTGAAGACAAATAGTATATCCAGCGGGAGTCTTAATTTAAAACCTCTTATTTGCACATCACCTTCTTCAAGAATATTGAACAGGGCCACCTGTATCCTTGCCTGCAGGTCGGGCAGTTCATTGATCACAAAAATACCCCGGTTGCTTCTGGGGATAATGCCATAATGTAATACCCGTTCATCTGCAAAACTCAATTTGAGATTAGCGGCTTTGATCGGGTCAATATCTCCGATCAGGTCTGCCACACTCACATCCGGGGTGGCCAGTTTTTCGCCATAGCGTTCACTCCGGTGAATCCAGTGTACAGGTGTTTCATCGCCATGGGTGGCAATTTCCTCTTCTGCGAATTTTGATACGGGCTGAATGGGATCATCATTGATATCGCTGCCCGCCACACAGGGAATATATTCATCCAGTAACTCCACCATCTGACGGGCCATTCTTGTTTTGGCCTGTCCACGCAATCCGAGGAATAAGATATTGTGCTTACTGAGTAGAGCTCTTTCCACATCAGGTATCACCGTGTCCTCATAGCCGACAATGCCGGAGAAGGTAGTGTCCCCTTTTTTGAGTTTGGAGATCAGATTCTGGCGAATCTCTTCTTTGATACTTTTCGGCAGGTAGCCACTTTTCTTCAATTCTCCCAGCGTCTTGATTTTCTTTATATCCATAAGTTATTTTTCGGTGCTTTTGTTAGAAGATTTTTTTTACGATCTGAGATATTCAGTGTTTCAATAAAAACAACTCTTCTGCTTCAGGTAATTTTACAACTGTATACGTTTTAATTTTATTTATTGTCATTTCATCCAATATGTCTATCGCTGATTTGTAAGTTGTATTCTTTGCTGGTTTATGATTACGGTGAGGTCATCGCCTTTTGTTTTTTTGACGCGGAGTAATTCGTTTCTGAAACTATTCTCCCCGTCAATCGAATAGTATTTTCCCTGCTTAAAATCGCTGTCCTGGTAACAATAAATTTTTTCGTTGCTGAAAAGAATACAAGTCAGGGCATTTTTTGTTCTTACCTGTGTAACAGGTTCTTCCTCCTCTTTTGGAAGATTCAATTCTAATGTGACTGGTTGACTAACAACAGAATCAATATAACGCCATGTGTCGTCTGCAGAATTAAACCGGGCGATAGTTTTGTCTTCGCCGTCAGAAATTACAAAGCTGGCAATCCCGAGTTCTTTAGACCATTTAATAACATTATAAACAGAGCCTATTATTCCTTCTTGCTCACCATCTGGAGAAAGTTTCAGTAAAACAGTTATTGGTTTGCTGGCTTTGTTCTTTTTATCGGCAAGAACTTCTCTAAATTTCTTTTCATCTAAACCAATCTTTTGAACCTGGGTATTGTTTTCAAATTTATCACTATAAATGATAACGGAGTCGGATGAAATAATTGTTGATACTAAATGATCTTGTTTATTGTTTCCCCGGCCACAACTTAGCAGAAACAATATTTGTGCAAATAATAGCAGAAAAGAGCTGTATGGATTTCTTTTTGTCATATCAATAAACAGTCTTTCGTTTTCCACTTTCAAAATCCTTGAATATAAAAGCTCCCAGCTTATCCAATGAGGCAAAGAAGGCTTTTCCATTGTTGGTCTCTGTGAATTCCTGTACAAACCGTTGCAGGTAAGGGTCAGTGGCGATCATGAACGTGGTGATGGGTATTTTCAGTTTTTTACATTGTGCAGCCAGATTCATACAGCGGTTCACCACTTTCCTGTCAAGGCCGAAACTATTTTTGTAATACCGTTTCCCGATTTTCAGGCAGGTTGGTTTCCCATCCGTGATCATAAAGATCTGTTTGTTGGGATTTTTCCTGCGGCGTAATATATCCATCGCTAATTCTAATCCTGCTACCGTATTTGTATGATATGGCCCCACCTGTAAATAAGGAAGGTCTTTGACTTCAATCGGCCAGGCATCATTCCCAAACACCACGATATCCAATGTGTCTTTCGGGTATTTTGTTTTGATGAGTTCACTCAGGGCCATCGCCACTTTTTTAGCCGGTGTGATCCTGTCTTCCCCGTATAAGATCATGGAATGCGAAATATCGATCATCAGTACCGTGGAAGTTTGTGCTTTGAAATCCGTTTCCCGGATACTCAGGTCATCTTCCTGCATATTGAAACTCTCAATACCATGATTGATTTGGGCATTGCGGATGCTTTCGGTAAAATCGATCTGCTCCAGCATATCGCCGAAACGGAAATTTCTTGTTTCCGGATTCAATTCATCTCCCTGCCCGGGTTTAAAACTGTGATGGTCTCCCTGCTTTGTCTTCTTAAGTTTTCCGAATATCTCTTCCAAACTCTTTTTACGAATGCCCTGTTCCGTTTTGGGTGTGATCCTGATTTCTCCCGGTTCATTATCGCCGGTGATATAACCTTTCTCTTTCAGCTCATCAATAAAATCCCCCATGCCATATTCATCATCGGTTAACTGGTATTTTTTGTCCAGTTCATTCAGCCATTGCATAGCTTCACTTACATCACCGCTGGTGTAAGTGAGTAATTGCATAAAAAGGTCCAGGAGTTGTTCAAAACGGCCTTTCCCTTCAGCATCTGCATCAAATTTTGTAAAATGGAAACCTCTCATCTATTACAATTTACGATAAATCCCATAATGGAATCCGGGATTATAACAACCGGGCTGGCAAGAGGTTCGGTACTAAAAAACCCCGGTAAAAACCGGGGTTTTGAAAGATATCACTAATTCACTAATAAATATTATCTGGGCGTACCACTGTCCCTTGCCGGTGTCAGGATGTTTTTGTTTCCTTCTGTTCCCGGGGTAACAGGAGCTACTGGTGCCGCACCATATTTCTGCTCCAGTGCATCCAGTAACTGGAGGAAGTATTCATTCTGGGCAGCTTCTCCGTTACGGCCATCAAACAAACCAAACATTTCTTCTTTCTCGGTGCGCAGGTAATCGAAATAAGCTTTTTGCTGCTGCATATCTTTTTTCAATGCGGCACTTATTTCTTTTGCCAGTTGCGTATTACCTGCTTTATAACAAGCTTCGAGGTAAGACATGTTCTGGATATTATGTCCGTTATCACGGCTGACCATGGCATAAGGCAGATCATATTTATTGACCAGCTTCTCTGCTTTTTCGATCAGCTTCAGGGCTTCTGCTTTATTGCCTGCATCCGCCATATTACCGGCAATCTCGCCATATGTGCTGCGCACGTTGAGTGCATGGCGCCTGTTCTCTTCATCAAAATAAACACCCCGCTGACTTTCAAAAACAAATTTGTTCAGCATATTATTGGCCATGAAATCCAGGTTATCATCCGTTCTTCCCATATTGATCAGCCAGTTGGTGGAACGGTTTTGTGTTTGAACAGGAACCAGGCGGTAAGCGAGACCGTCCTTGCGAAGGAAACCACCAAAGCCTAATGAACCATACGGCGCGGTGAAATAGATGGGGCGTTTCCATTGGTTGGCAGCAATAATATTCAGAATAATAAGATCGCTGCGTACCAGTCCTTCCTGCAATTTATTCTCCGGTATTTCAAACCTGATTTCCGGGTAAACAACATCTGTAGCATTAGCAGTCCCGTTTTTCCTGACGAGCATTGTATCCACGGGAACTTTGAAACGGGCCACCGGGAATGCACCTGTTCCTACATCACGACCTGTTTCAGGATCTATATAAGGCTTGCCGATTACATTCTTCATGGCATCATACAAGTCATAGAAAGTTTCTTTGGAACCTTGTGCACGGTAACGGAGAAACTCCCGGTTATGGCCTTCTATCTGCTCTTCACTCCAGATCACATCAACAGTATCTGCATTATTGATCTTCCTGCGAAGCTGGTTAATATACCAGTCAATACCGAGCAAACTATTATTGATAATGCGGATATCCGGGCGGACACCTTCCACTTCCTGCGCATACCACAGCGGGTAAGTATCGTTATCACCAAAAGTGAAAATGATTGCATTCGGTGCACAACTTTCTAAGTAATCTTTTGCCATATCCGGCGCCAGTGTTTTCTTGCTGCGGTTATGATCATCCCATTCCTGCTGTGCCATTAATAATGGTGCAGCAAGACAAACAACTCCTGTAACGATATTCAGCACTCCGGCATTTTGTCCGGCGGATGAAACAGCCCTTACGAGGTACGTAATTGCTGCTACGGCTGCAACATAAATTACGGAAGAAGCGATAGCTGACATAAACATACCGCCGGGTGTTTCGCTGGCAGTACTCATCAGCATGATCAGGAAAGTAAGGGCAGCGCCATAGGTTAATGTATTAGTGAATGTGAGATGGTCTGCTTTTTCACGGGCCAGCCTTACAAAAGCAACTACAGAAAGACCGATCCAGATAGCAAAAGCATAGAAGGAACCCACATATGCATAATCCCGTTCACGGGGCTGGTTGCCGGGCTGGTTCAGGTAGAGCACAACCGCAATACCTGTAAAGAAAAAGAGCAGGAAGTTTACCACCCAGTCTTTTTTATTTCTTACGAACTGGTACACACAACCAAGTATACCGAGTATAAAAGGTATCAGGTATAATTTATTATGGGCTTTATTCTCTTTCAGGCTGTCAGGCAGCATATTTTGATCACCAAGCCGGCTGTTATCAATAACCGGGATACCACTGATCCAGTTACCATCTCTGCGGTTGCCAAATCCCTGCACATCATTTTGTTTACCGGCAAAATTCCACATGAAATAACGCCAGTACATAAAGCCATTCTGGTAAGTAAAGAACCATCTTATATTATCACCCATCGTTGGGGGGGAATTTCTTGTTCTTCCGGTAACCGGACTGGGTTCCTGCCCGAGGTTTAACCAGGCAACATAGAAATCGGCATGTCCCTGGTCGTTGCTGGGGTCCCAGATCCGCGGGAATAATTGCATATCTGCACTTTCATACTGCACATCACGTTGCTTGCCGATAGCAATATATTTGTCTTTACCTTTTACATATTTCATTTCCCCGTCTTTGAATACGGGATAGCCATCTTCCCCGTATTTATAATCGGCTGAATAATGCGGCCCGTATAATAACGGGGCTTCTCCATATTGTTCACGGCTGAGATAATAAACAAGGGTAATAGGATTGTCAACATTATTCATATCAATGGCCGGGTCTGCATTGGAACGGATCAGCGTGGTGAAGTACATAAAGTAACCCAGCATCATGAAGGCATAACACCAGAGAGTCAGTTTCAATACTCTCAGTGCCGAAGCTTTCAGAAAATAGCCGATCAGCGCTGCCAGACCTGCCACTAATAAAAACTTAAGCACTTTGACGCCGTCAGAACCCGTACTGACAATAAAAGGCAGTAACGAAAGGCCCAGGAAGAGAGTGAACCAGATGATAAGTTTTGTTTGTGAAATGCTTTTTTCTGTAAAGCGAAGCGCCCATACGATCAGTGCTGCTAATGCCAGGAAGTAAATGGTAAAGCCGCTGAAGAAAGGTAGTTTGAAAGAGTTCACAAAGAATACATCAAACTGCCCGGCAGCTTTCATGGAATATTGTATAACGCCAACCTGTACCAGGCCGGTGATGATACAGCCTATGATAAAAGCAAAGATTGCGCCCTTGGTACTTACCTGGTAGCGGCGGTAATAATAGATCATTACCACAGCCGGGATGCTCAACAGGTTCAGTAAGTGAACACCAATAGAGAGCCCCATCATAAAGAAAAGGAAAATGATCCAGCGGTCTGATCTTGCTCTTGCTCCCGGGTCATTACCTGCATGTTCATCAGCATGTTCCCATTTCAGCATGGCCCAGAATACCAGGGCTGTGAAGAAAGAAGATAAGGCATATACCTCGCCTTCAACAGCACTGAACCAGAAGGAATCCGAAAATGTATATGCTAATCCACCGACCACACCGGCAGCCATTACGGTGAATGATTGTGAGCCGGTCAGCTCTTCACCGGTAGTGACAAACATTTTCCGGGCAAAGTGAGTAATACTCCAGAAAAGGAATAAAATGGTGGCGGCACTGGCCAGGGCACTCATGAAGTTGACTGCATTGGCAGCTGTTTGCCCGTTATCACCAAACAGGATGATAAAGAAACGGCCCAGCAAAACGAATAGCGGGGCACCCGGGGGGTGGGGAAGCTGCATCTTATCAGCGCTGGCTACAAACTCGCCGCAATCCCACAGGCTTCCTCTTGCCTCACGTGTCAGAAAATAAGTGGCAAAGGCAATAAAAAACACGGCCCAACCGGTAAGGTTATTAAGTTTTCTGAAGTTCATAATAGACTATAAATTTTATTCTCATTTAATCCCTTGTACGCAGGGGGATTGAAGGAAAGCAAAAATAGGGAAGCAGCCCAATATTTGCTATTCCACCATTCATATTTAAGGATTTATGGTAAAAGAATCCCGGCTATTTCCGCCCATGAATGCACCCGCCGGTGCCTGCCCGGGTCTTTAAGCAGGTTATGGTGCTGTGAGAACAGGTAGGTATCTCCTTTGAAGGGGTCCAGGTTCCTGAAGCGGTCATCAATCATGATATCGGCCGTAATGATGGTTTTCAGGCCGCAAAACACCATTTGCTGCCAGCTGATAAAGGGGAAATGTTCATTCAGCCACTCCTGTTTTTCTTGCAGGCTTTGCGGGAATTCGGTGGCAGCTGAAACAATGAAAATCTCATAATGCCGGTGAAGCCGTTCAATTACTTCCTGGCTGCCCTTCATAACCTGTGCATGGCGAAAAAAACCTTTAGAATGAACATATTCTTTTGCTTTGGGGAAAGCTTCCCGTTCTGACAACCCGTTAATTTCTTCCGGGGATTTTCGCTGGCCAAAATCTCTTTCATGGTAATCCAGGAAGAGCTCCATCACATCTGCCATCACGCCGTCCATGTCAATTGCAATTCTTTTCATATTGTATCCTGTTCTTTATTATTCAAAATAAACCCGCACGGTCTGGTATGATAACTGGCTTTGCATGAGTTGGGATGATTGCCGCGATTTTTCAGAAAAGCCTTTTAAGCCAAATAATCCCGCGGCATTGCCTTTATTAATAGCAATCTCCAGGTAACCGGCGCTGTTGAAAATGGCCAGCTTTTCCCCCTCCGCCACATCTGCATAGGACTCACTGATGCGGTCAATCACTTCATCCCTTTTAAAAACGATACGGAAACTCCGGCCTTTTCGTTGTTCTTCAAATTGTTCCCGGGTAATATTGACGATCACATTCTCAAAATTGTCGATAAAGATGATCTGGCCTTCTATCCATTGGTTGTCCAGCAGCGGACGTAAATGTAATTTTTCGACATACCCGGTATCCGGAATGCCGATATTTTTTATAGACTCGCCGTTTACCAGCTGATTCACCGCTTTACCCATCACTTCGGTACAGTAAATCGTATTTTTTATAGCTGTTTTATCCAGCGGGATGCCGATCACCAACTCGGGTTTTCCTTCGAGAATCATGGTCAGCAAGCCATTATCAGCGCAAAGAAAATACTGGTTATTATGAAAGGCAAGCAGCAGGTGCTCCGGTTTTTTTTCAAACAGGTTTACAAGAATAATATGATAAGTGAACTCCGGGAAATTCTTCACAGCACTGCGGCATACATAGGCTGCCTGGGGGTAATTGAAAGGAGGAATGCTGTGTGAAATATCAATGATAGTAAAAGCAGGGTTGGTTTGTAATAGTTGTGCCTTTACTGCACTGACCAGGTAATCCTGGCCGCCAATATCAGAGGTAAGGGTTAGTAAAGGCATGTAATGAAGTTAGAAGTAAAAATGCAAAAGTTAAAGCGCTATACGCAGCAGGCTGTATTATCCGCAGTTTTACTTAATGAGCTGACCGCCTTTAAAGAAAAATTTATACACTAATTTATCAGCCAGCCGGGGAAAGAATTTATTCAGGAACACCGTTCTTTTGCCGGTGAAGGTGAGTACCAGGGTTCTTTTTTTCTTCCTCACTGCTTTGAGGATATGACCGGCACATTCTTCCGCACTCATCATGCTGCCTTCGTCCATTGGCGTTTCTCCATGTGCTTCGGCATCTTTATTTAAGGCAGCGTTCCGGATATTGGAAGTGGTAAAACCCGGGCATACCCACATCACATGTACCCCGTCATATAAAAGCTCCGTTTTAACAGCTTCCAGCCATCCCTGCAGGGCATATTTACTGGCGGAATAACCGCTTCTCCCCGGTAAACCGCGGTAACCGGCAATGGAAGAGACGCCAACAATCGTTCCTTTTCGTTCAATAATGGATTGGAGAGCATATTTAGTACAGTAAACAGCACCATAAAAATTGATATCCATCACTTTCCGGATAGCATCCATAGAAACATCTTTCAGAACAGCCCGCATAGAAATGCCGGCATTATTGATCAGGATATCCACACCACCAAAGAATTTGATTGTGGTTTCCATAAAACGACGGCAATCATTTTCGCTGCTCACGTCTGCGACCATGGTATGCAGGGCGGCAGACGGATGCTGAGATTGCAGCTGGTATAGTTTATCATAATTACGGCCACAGGTAGCGACTTTGGCGCCCATATTCAGTAAGGCTTCTACCAGGGCTTTACCAATACCATCGGTACCGCCGGTAACGACCACCACTTTATTTGTAAAGTAATTTGACATGCTTCAACTGGGTTAATGCGCAAACCTACTTTAAAAATGTGCAACAATATATTTTTTGAAGAACCCGGATCCTTTATTTCGGCTTGAAAATCAGTTGAAATAATGTTGAAAACAGGCTGAAATATTTTTGGACTGAAAGCAGTGAGACTGTATTTTTGCACTCCCAAATCCGAAAGGAGGAAGGAACAGGTTGATCTCGTAGCTCAGTTGGTAGAGCAATACACTTTTAATGTATGGGCCCTGGGTTCGAGTCCCAGCGGGATCACTGGAAATAGATATAACGCTTTGCAGGTTATTTACTTGTAAAGCGTTTTTCTTTACAGGAACATCATAGATAGAAAATTTAATTGCCTCCCTATAATCAATTAAAAATTTCCATTGCTTTCTTCCATTAGATATCCTATCCTATGCCCTGGATATCGTAAACCACGTTCTAAAGAGCATATACATTCTTCCTAAAATTAATAAGAAGATCAAACTGTGACTGGATTTAACTAATAAGAGTGGGAGAAACAAAACATGAAACCTAGTATGATCGGTTACCTTGTGCAGG
>DGQP01000003.1 GCA_002400415.1 Chitinophagaceae bacterium UBA4411 | reverse complement strand
AGGGCAATGGTGATACTGGCATTATTAAGTGTGCCATTATCGTTCATCAATTTACAGCATAAATATGCAGCATTGACACTCACGGCTAAAGAACCCTTTCTGCAGGGAGTATCTACCGGGGATTTACAAAACCGGTTAATGTTTTCTCTCCATCAGTACAACGACGGGATTTTGCTGGCAACCGTGTTTTGGGGTCTTTGGCTTTTTCCGTTTGGGTTGCTGGTTTACAGATCAGGATTTATTCCGAAACTTTTTGGCATTTTATTGATGTTAGGCTGTATTGGCTACCTGGTAAATTTTACCGGCAATACGTTAGTCGAAAATTACTCACAATCAGGATTGGGAAAATATGCCCGTATGTTTCCGGCAGTTGCAGAAATAGGAATATGTCTTTGGCTGCTGATTGTTGGTTTAAAAATAAAAAAGAATGGAGCATAAAGAAATCCGGTACGAAGATTATAAAATCAATATAAAGCTACTGCTGTCAGCACTCTGGGCCTCCGTCATGTTTCTGTACATCTATGGCGACTATTTTGAGTTGTATGTTCCCGGAAAAACTGAAGGGCTGCTAAGCGGGCGTAACCTGCTGAGTACTCCTTACAAACTGTTTTTTGCTACTATTATTTTGACACTTCCATCGCTCATGATTTTCCTTTCGCTGATAATGAAGCCCAAATGGAATAGGATATTAAATATGTCAATTGCTGCATTCCTGACCTTGTTCACTTTATTGGTAGGCGCTTCATCTCTTAGTGAATGGAGAATATTTTATGTGATGTTGGCCTTACTGGAAAGCATTATTACATCCATTATAATATGGAAGGCCTGGCGCTGGCCGAAGAATTAATGCTGCCGACAGCTAAATACAATAAAGCAACCAATGAAATACAAAACAATTACCTCCTTTATATAATATATATAAAACTTTAAAAAATGAAACAACTTAAAATTCCTTTGCTCATTGCGTTCATCACTTTTGCAGTAGCATCCTGTAAAAAATCAGATTCCGATACTGGCAGTACCAATACTTATCCCAAACAAGTGAGCATTACCTACCGTGTTAGCAGTACAACAACGAATACCCTGGTATCTATTACCTATGATAACGAAACCGGAGGACAGACTACTGCAAATAACCCCGCATTGCCCTTCACGAAGACCATCACAAAAACTGTAAACAAAAATAATATTATAACACTGGGTTATTTTGTGAATCCTGCTCAAACGGTAAAACTGGAAATACTAGTCGACAATCAGGTTGTAAAATCTCAGTCATACAACAATTCCAATTCTGCGATGTCATACACTTTTCAATAACAAAGAAAGTTGTGAGTAACATTAAAATAGTAAAGTAAATAGTATGAAAAATTTGTTCTCAGTTTATTTAACTGTCATAATCCTGTCAGTATTCTCATTCTCTTGCAATAAAGAAAGGTATATCGATGAATCCGGAAATTTGGTGCCAAAAACTGTAATGGAAGATGGAAGCCTTCCGGCTATATCTGTAAATGGAGCAAAATTGCACTCAGAAGCTTTCGGTCCAAAAGACAGTACATTGATTATATGTATTCATGGTGGTCCGGGTGGTGACTACCGATATATGCTCAATTGTAAAACTCTTGCAACAAAAGGCTATCGGGTTGTTTTTTACGACCAGCGTGGTGCAGGTCTTTCACAACGATTCCCCAAAAGCTGGTATAAATCCCAGGGCAGCGACGCCATTAATAAAATATTTTATGATGAATTAAAAGGCGTGATAGCGCATTACAGAACAACTGCTTCGCAAAAGGTAATTCTATTAGGGCAGTCTTGGGGGGCAATGTTAGCTACAGGTTATACAGGCAAATACCCAACCGAGATAAATGGTTTAATTGTAGCAGAGCCGGGTGGTTTAAAATGGGATGATGTGGTTGACTACGTTTCCGAATCAAGGTCTTTCAAGTTGTGGAGTGAAACTTTAAATGATGCCACCTATATTGACCAGTTTATTACTGGCAAAGAAGACCAGCATGAAATATTAGACTATAAAGCAGGCTTGATAGGTAGCACAAATGCAATAGTTGGCGATGCAGGTCCTGATTTAGGTAATAATGCACCGTCTTATGTTGCTTCCAGGAGCGGTGCAATTGTTAATGTAGCATCGTATGAATTGGGGCAAGATACTAAGCCTGATTTTTCAGCCGGTATCAATAATTTTTCCACCAAAACATTTTTTATTTATAGCTCTAACAATAAAGCTTACCCGGACAGTTGGGCAACAAAAATTTCATCGGTTTATCCTAACAAAGAAATTTTTAAAGCACAGGGCGTAGGTCATTCGGGAATGATAGACCAGGTAAATTTCTGGACAACAACTATGGAACCTAAAATTATTTCTTACATACAATCATTATAACATCACAAATGAAGACGATTACTCTTAAGTCAATTATAATAGTTGCCGCTTTCTCATTTTTCCAGAATAAAATAAATGCCCAGGTCATAAACTGGGAAAATATTTCTAAACAAAACAAGCATTTGTTGCATGCTAATGTGGGAGCAGAATATGGCGTAACAGCCGGGTTGGGGTATCATCACTTAATACCCATCAAAAAATTTCCATTATGGATTGGTGGCGAATTTTCTGTGCCGGCGGGAAATGAGTTGGCAGATGATTATAAGGCGAGGGTAGGTGCACAGATCAGGATCGCTACATTCAGTCATTTCCAGTTTTCAGCGAGGATACAGGGAATAGCCCGGCGTTACCAGAATCAGTCTGTAACACTTTTCAATTTCGGAAGTGATTTTGCCGGAACATTAGGCTATTATAAAAAACATTGGTTTTGGGGTGTTGAAGTTGGCTTTGATAAAGCCATTGTTACACATTTTAAACATAGTGATTGGTACAAAGAAAATATTTACGACAACGTTCAGGATAGCTGGCATGAGCCTGCAACCGGTGGCAATTTTTATTACGGAATACAAGGCGGCTATTCTATGAAAAAAATAGATTTTACGCTGAAAGCCGGTAAGCTTTTACAGCAGGATTTCAACTTACAGCCATTACTTCCCTTTTATGGACAATTTGGAGTAAATTTTAGATTTTAGAGTGTACTGGCAGCGTGTCAACCTAAAACTGGAAGTTGATAAGCGGGGTTTGCTCTTATGCAATTGCTTTTCTGAGGGGCTTTTGCTTGATAAGTTAAACCCAGATTGGCGGGATAAATTTTTAACAGATAAGTTCTTTATTGAAAATACTTAAAAAAAACAGAAATATAAAGAATGATTAGCGGCACCATTCTATGTCTCACCAAACAAAACTTATAAAGAACATTTTTAAACAAAAAAAAGAGCTAATGAAAAACTTAATTCTATTTTCCGTGTTTGTTTCTTGCTTATCAACCACAAGTTCAATATTGAAGGCACAAACGCTTGCAAGTAATAATACCAAAGCCCGGGCGAGATACAATAAAGACAAGGTTTATGCCACTACCCAAAGAAAAATCTTTAACATAACAAGTTGGGCAGGTGCCAGCATTTCTGATTTGTTGGCTAAATGGGGCAATTTTACCAGAAAAAATGAACTGCCCAATGGTATCATGGTTTATAGTTTTGAGTATACTTATTCAGGCAGTGGGGGAAAATATACTCCCGGCTATACTGTAACAGACCAATTCGGGAATGTTTTGGAAGAAAAAGCTGGCAAAGACAATACCTATTCATACAACTTTACTGAATACTATGACTTTTATGTTGATAAAAATCAATTCATTATTCATGTTAAAACAGGAAACCGATGAAAAAAATATTTGTTACGATCATTTTGCTTGTCGTAGTTAAAACAATGTCAGCCCAGCAATCGTATTTCACATGCGATGAAATTGCTGTTTACTTAAATAAGGGAAGTGTAACAATAAATCTTCCGAATCTTTCAAAGGAAGAGATCAAACAAAAAATACAGTCTTTAATAAAGGAACGGAACTATGTTTACAAGCCCTATTATTCCAATGAAAGCCTGGTTTCTTTCCGGGACTTTGCCAGGATCTGTGATAAAAGCAAATGTGGTTCTGACCTGATTGCAAAAACCATTTTTCACCTTGCCTGTAATGCAGGATTTGTGAAAATTACTATTGACTATGAAATTTATTCATCGTTTTATGGTGCTGAATTGCTGATTAATGATAATGATGATGTGGCTTCAAAGAACGATGTTCCATTTGCACCTTATGAATTTCAAATTTGGGATAAATATGCGGATGAGTACCCGGAAGCAATTTATGTTTTCAATAAAAAAGGAAAAACCAAAGTCAAAAACGGGGAGGTTCAAAAAACAATCCTGAACTTCTTTAACAGGTACATTACAGATATTAAATCATATTTAGAAAATTAAGATCGATGAAAAATGTAAAGATATTTAATGACACTTTTCTTTTAAGAGCAGGGCTAGCCGTAATCTTTCTTTCCCACAGCCTGCACGGCATTTTTACAGGCAATGATGTAAACGATTTTGGTAATTTATTTTTAAACAAAATCGGGTTCAGTCCATTCGGGGTTTTCATTGCCTGGGGTGTTGTAATTGGCCAGATAATCACTTCGATACTGTTAATTGTAAACAGGTTCGTGAAGATCTCCTGCATCTTAAACATCATTATCCTGGTTTTTGGCATAATAACAGTCCATTTTGCAGAAGGCTGGTATGTAGTGGGAGCCGGCAGGAACGGTATGGAGTTTAGCTTCATTTTAATTGTTTCGCTTTTCACTATAATGATATCAGATAAAAAAATGAGGAACAAACAACAAGCTCATAGAGCAGGGAAAAGATGATACTATACTGTTAACGTTAATAGCTAATACACATAATCACAAAACTGCCCGCTTCAAATGCTTAGCTGCCTGCTTTAACTTATACAAGTGCTGTACACCTGCACATTTTCTATCTTTGCATTGTGAAAAAGCAAAACTGGATAGCAGGCCTCGTTATATCTCTGGGCATATCCCTTATCGCCTCATCCCCGAGGCTGATAAGAATGGAAAGCCCTGAGACGGGTTTTATCGTTGTAAGTATCCTGTACAACTTCTTTTTCTGCATTACCTGCTGGATTTTTTACCAGTACCTGTTTAACAAAACCCGGTGGCTCCAGATTAAAAGGTACCGGGTTTTAATATCCGGGGCAGCTATACTATGCGTTGCCCTGCTGGCCTACATATATGATTACCTCTTTTCCTTTTTTTCAGACAGGACTTTGCAATTTCCAGAAATCGTTGGCAACAAAAGACCTTATATACTCTTGCTGCGGGGACTGCTGGTGAGCGGATTGTATTATTTTATTTCTTATTACCTGCATGTACTCTCCGAAAAACAGAAAAGCACCCTGGAAATTGCGGAACTAAAACAGGCTCAGCTTGCTGCGAATTTATCTTCGCTGAAAGAACAACTGAGCCCCCATTTCCTGTTCAATACACTGAACACACTTAGTTCCTTAACGCAGGAAAAAAATGTTAAAGACTACGTGGCTGAACTGGCCAATGTGTACCGGTATGTGTTGCAATACAAGGAGCTTGACACGGCAGCATTAAAACAGGAACTCGCCTTTATTGAGTCATATCTTTACATCATCAAAACAAGGCTGGAAGACGCAATCCGGATTAGCATCAATGTAGACGCAACGGTGATGCATTCCAGAATCCCGCCCCTCACTCTTCAGTTACTGATTGAAAATGCCATTAAACACAATATTGCATCCTCCACAAAACAACTGAAAATTGATATAAGAAATTCAGCAGATAATTTTTTACTGGTCAGCAATAATTTCCAGCCAAAATCATCCACCCCGTTTTCAGCGGGTATCGGCCTTGATAACGTAATGAAGAGATACCGCTTGTTATTCGACAAAGAAATTATCATTGAAAAGAGTGATGTGTCTTTCACAGTAAAACTTCCCATTGTATGATCAATATCCTGATTATTGAAGATGAAGCCAAGGCCGCAAGGGAACTGGCGGCCATACTGAAGCACATAGATGAAGATATTAATGTGCTGGCTATACTCGATTCGGTAGAACAATCTTTGCAATGGTTTGCTTCCAATAAACAACCTGATCTGATTTTCTCAGACATCCAGTTAGCTGATGGATTATGCTTTGATATTTACAACCAGGTTAATATTCAGAGCCCGGTTGTTTTTTGCACAGCTTTTGATGAATACCTGATGAATGCTTTTGATACCAATGCGGTAAGTTATCTGCTGAAGCCTGTTACCCGGGAAAAAGTAGAGAAAGCACTGGATAAATTCCATGCGTTAAAGTCCGTTTTTGAAAAAAATGAGTCTCATAAAGGGCTTTCCGGGCTGTTAAACCAATTGAAGAATACCTACAAAACAGCTTTATTGGTACATCAAAAAGAAAAAATAATTCCCGTACAGGTAAAAGAAATTGCTTTTTTTTATCTTGATAAAACCATCGTTCATATTACCACCGTCAGCAATCAAAAGTTTTACCTCACCAACACATTAGAGGACATTGAGGGCATGCTCGACCCATCTCTGTTTTACCGGGCTAACCGGCAATTTCTCATTAATAAAGGAGCTATTACCAATGCAGAGCGGTTCTTTGCCAGGAAACTGGTGGTGAAAATGGCGACAGATACTCCCGAAACAATTATTGTGAGCAAGGCAAAAGCCGGTGAGTTTTTACAATGGCTGGAAAGTTAATCCCGGCAGTTTTGCAACAAGATAATACAGTTTTATGGAGCAAAATTAGCGACACCTGTTACTACGATGACATCGAGTGCATTAAGCCACCCAGCAGCAAAAGGCAAAGCTGATGTAATTGCACTGGGTTTTGACATGAACGGCACAGGTCGTATAAAATTTGGCGAATTCGATGTATTCACCGTAAAAGACGACAAAATCATCCACGAAGAAGTTATCATGAACCTGGGCAACGGTGAAGGGCATGATATATTTCAGCGTAGTTCTTCATCTGATACTATACATAAGAAAACCACAGCAATTACTGTGGTTTTCTTATGCCCGTCTTACCAGCTCATTTGTCCATTACATATACATTCGTCAGCAGTGTTCCGGGCACATGTGCCAATTTAGCAATATGATAAAAAAAGGAGTATACATATTACTGTTATGGGTTATAGTCAGTCTCGCTTTTCATATCATTCTGTACAGCCGGGGCACCTGCTGTTATTGCCAATATTGCTATTACTACAACGAACCCTGTTACGAATGTTATTACTGCTGTTATTATTATGAATGGCATTAAAGGGCCGCTTCAACAAAAAAAATGCCCGTTTTACCGGTCCTCTTCAGACTTCATTCTCCTGTAATTGTCTGTAAGATATTATTCACAAATAAAAAATACAAAATGGGAAAGGCAATCTTTTCAATGGCAGTGTTGCCCGGCAGTCAGTTGACTACAACAATCCAGGCACCAGTGAGAGTAAATGCAGCGTACCCATGTACTGCCCGCATCAAGACATAATTTGCCCGCTTAAATGACTATTACATTATTACACAAAACGATAAGCATCAATTTTACATCACGAATAAAACAAAGACAATGACAAAGACAATGAAACCCCTGCTGCTGACCCTCCTATTCATCGCAGGCCTGTTTACCGCCGTACAGGCACAAACAAATGCAGATGATATCCTTGGCAAGTGGACAAACGAGGACAAGACCCGTGTGCTGGAATTTGTAAAAAATGGCAGTTCCTATGATGCCATTATTAAAGAAGCGCCGGATAATAGCCTGGTTGGACAAAAACAGCTTACCAATTTATCGTTCAGAAAATCCTCGTACAAAGGCAAGCTTTACCTGCCCAAAAAAGGGAAAAGTTATCCCTGTACCATTACCATAAAAGGTGATGGCACAATGGAGCTTACTGTAAAAGCAGGTTTCATGAGCAAATCTCAAACCTGGTCAAGATTATAATAATCTTTCAGGGGCTGTTACGGCAGCTATTCAGCCGAAAAATCTATTAGCAATGTGCAGCTGCTGCACAAAAGGGCTGCACATTGCTAATAGAATACTGAACATATAGGCCGGGGGCCTGTTTGCCTGACGGCAGGCGTGGCAGAATCTCAATAGCCCTGGTATAGCCAGGCAAAGAAACTAATAAAACCGCAGGGCGAAGTCTACTAAGCAATGAAGAGAAGGATGATCATATTATTACTAAGCAGTCTTTTTGTATTTTATACCGGGCATGCACAACTGCAATTTTCATCGTTGCAGGAAATCTGGTCCTATGCCGACCAGCATAATATACAAATCATTACTCATCGGGCAGCAAAGTCAGTTGCTGACAAAAGCGTTCAACAGGCTTATGCTGCAGTGTTTCCGGTAATTTCAGCTAACGGGGCATTTACCGACAATCTAACCATTCAATCCACACTGATCCCTGCCAATCTATTAAACCCTGCTGCTCCGGCAGGTACTTATGCCGAAGCAACTTTCGGCAAGAGGTATATATATAACGCAGGGGGATCAGCCCAGTTTGATTTGCTGAATACAAAAGATTGGTTTGCGATTAAATCTGAAAAATTGAGCAGAGAAATAGCTGCATTAAATATAGCAAGGTCAAAAGCTGATTTGCACGAGCAGCTGGCAAATAGTTTTTATTCGTACCTCCTTCTCAGTAAAGCAGAGGAACTATCGAGGGAGAATCTGCAAACGGCAACTGAATTGTATGTTATTGCCAAAAACAAATTTACTGAAGGCCTGGTAAGCGAAGTTACAGTAAACACTGCTTTAATCAACGAACAGAAAGCTGCCAAAAGCCTTGACATCGCCGTTGAAAATAAGCAGTTGCAGCTCAACAGTATTAAACTAGTACTCAATACCAGCGATAATATCAGCATTTCCGTTGATGCGGCCACAGAGCCAGTCTTTATCGCAGATACTGTGTTTGCAGAAGACCCCAATGTAAAAATTTCTTATACACAAATGCTCGTATCAAAAACGCAATGGCAGTCTTCCAAAGCGGCTTTTGCACCTACAATTTCAGCAGTATACCAGTATAATACACAAATAGCTGCCAGTGATTTCCTGAAATTCGGTAACAGCAATACCACACCCCAGCAATATTGGGGCTTGCGGCTATCCATGCCCATATTCGGCGGTAACAGCAAACGTTACCAGGTACAAAAATCAAAAACAGATTATACCCTGAAGCAAAAGCAATATGACAATGCAAGGCTGCAATCCGATATCAATAATCAAAACATATTACTGGCGTACAACAGTTCGCTGAATGCTTTTGAAAAATCGAAAAATATACTGTCTTTATATCAAAGCAATGATTTGCATGCAGCGCGGAGGATGAACGAAGGCATTATTTCCATGGATGACCGGCTGAAAGTATACACGGATCTGATCACTAATCAAAATGAATACCTGCAAAGCATGAGCGACTATTTTATTCAGCACTACCGTTTACAGATTCGTCAAACCAATTTACTCCAATGAACAGGGTATCATTCATAGCATTTACAGTAATAATGTTTTTTTTCTCCTCCTGTAAACAGAAAAAAACAATAACCGTATCCCCCACTATCGCCCCCATTACCGAAGCGGTATTTGCCCCGGGACATATTGAGGCTGCCGGCCAGTTTACACTTACCGCTTTAAACGATGGATATATTACCAAAGTGTTGATACAGGAAGGCGACACTGTGCTCACAGGGCAAATCCTTTTTGTGCAGGACAATACTACAGCTGCCATACAACTGGAAGCGGCAACAGAGAACCTGAAGATTGCACAAGAACAGGCATCATCCCGTTCTGCAGTATTGCAGCAATTACAGGCTCAGTTAGACGCAGCAAATGCAAAACTTCAAAACGACAACGTACAGTTACAAAGAATGCAACGCCTGTATGCCACCCATTCCGTTGCAAAAATAGATTTCGACAATGCCCGGTTAAATTTCGACAATTCAGTCAGCAACGTGGCTGGTATACAACAAAGTATAGCTGCTACAAAACTGACATTGAAGCAGACAGTGATCAATAGCCGAAGCCAGCAACAGACTGCCGCTGTCAACAGCAATTATTACCAGGTAAAATCGCCAGGCAATTATAAAGTATACAACGTTTTTAAAAAACAAGGCGAGTTGGTACGTAAAGGTGAAGCGCTGGCCGTATTGGGCAGCTCCGATACCTTAATCATCGCACTTTCTGTTGATGAGACCAGCATTGCTAAAATACAATTGCTGCAAAAGGTATTGGTTGAACTGAATACTGAAAAAGGTAAAACCCATACTGCCCGCATCTCGAAAATCTATCCTTCATTTGATGCTTCCACGCAGGCATACAATGCTGAAGCCATGTTTGATAATGTACCAAATTTGATTAATGGTACGTTATTGCAGGCCAATATAATTGTGGCTGAAAAAAACAAGGCCATGCTGATACCCCGCAGCTGTCTTAATCCCAACGGGAAAGTATGGATACAAAGAGGTAAGCAAACAGATACGGCAACCATCCAGGCAGGCATTGTTTCTAATGATTGGGTAGAAGTACTGCACGGCGTGAATGCAAACGACAAACTCATTAAAAAATTTTAGCGATGTGGTTTAAACAAACTTTAGCAACAATACTCCTGCTGGTTCTCATAACATCAACACCCAAAGCACAGTATTCTTACGGCGACCACTGGTACGACAACCCTTTAGGATTTAAGCCGCTTAACCTGCATACATCAATGGGCTTTATTGTTCCTGCTGCAGCAGTTGGCATCAGTTTACTGCTAACTCATAAGGATACCAGCTTACATCACCGATTGTCGGTTTATAACGAAACCGGCCTGTCCCTGGGCTATAAATATCCCCGTACTTTTTTGCCGCAAAACAACACGGGTATCAATTTTCAGCTAAGAAAATTTATGTCTGCAGGTATTGAGTTTGATATTTATTTACCCCGGGACGAGTTTAATAACACCGTTGGCTTTGCTATCCGTCCATTTGCAAGATTCTATCCTGTTAATAAAGAAAAATGGAGAATGTATTTTGAGTCGGGAGGGGGCTTTATTTACCTGTTGGACGAATTTCCTAAACCCACTGACCAGGATAGCCGGTCAGGTACACGATGGAACGGCACTACTAAATATGGCATAGGTTCCGAAATAAATTTCAATAAATCCAATGCTATCCTATTTGGCATAAGACACCTGCATATTTCCAACGGAGATACCAAAGGCGTGGAACGAAATCCCTCGCATGACAGCAATGGTTTTTTCCTGGGACTGTCGCATAAACTATAACATGAGCATCCGCATCAATACCGAAATAGCCCTTACGTACATGGTCAGCCGCCGCAAACAAACTATCGTAGCGGCATTAGGAGTAACCTTCGGTATCAGTATGTTCATTTTTATGAATTCGCTGATTACAGGAACTAACGAATGGTCCGAGAAAATAATGCTCAGCAGCACCCCCCACCTCCGGCTATATAACGATAATAAAATGAATGATGAAGCTATGCTCAATAAGTATGCAGGCAATAAAACCATCAACCTTATCAGTAACCCTCAGCTTGTAAACAACGACAACAAGATAACAAACCCCGATGCTGTTGTGCGGCAATTGTGGCAATGGAAAGAAATCACCTCTATCAGCAAGCAGGTCAACACAAACGTTATCTATGCCAACAGCAATGTACAGGAGAACGGAAACGTATCTGGTGTAAATATCCTGGAGCAGGATAAAATGTTCGATATAACCTCTACGCTTATTTCAGGTTCTGTAAAAGCACTGGCAAACAATCCCAACGGGATAATCATTGGTGCGGGCCTGTCCGCCAAACTGAATGTAAAAAAAGGTGATTACATTACGCTTACTGTTGCCAGCACAGCAACAAAACGACTGGAAGTGGTGGGTGTCTTCAAGACTACTATCAGGGGGGTTGACAATTCAAAAAGCTACACCAATATCCCCGTAGTGCAGCAGCTACTGCAAAAAGACAGGAGCTATATTACCGATATCTATATCAACTTAAAAGATTACAATAACAATGCTGCAATAGCAACAGGCATAGCTGCTCAAACCGGCTATACAGCAGAAACCTGGCAGAGCAATAACGAACAATCACTGGCCGGTAAAAAGATACGGGATGTGATTGCCAATGCCATGGTTATCACCATCCTCATTGTGGCAGGTTTCGGCATTTACAATATTCTCAATATGGTTATCTACGATAAAATAAAGGAGATAGCTATTTTAAAAGCCACAGGTTTCCAGGGCGGCCATGTCGTAAGTATTTTTATACAACAAGCATTATTCATTGGCTTTATTGGCTCCGCTGCCGGGGTGTTGTTTGGCTGGCTTGTTTCATTTATCGTTTCCAAAATGTATATAGGCCTTGGCAATGTAGAATACCTGCCCATTACATTTCATATAAGACATTATATACAGGGAGCATTATTCGGAATAATAACCGCATTTTTTGCCGGATATATACCGGCAGTAAAAGCATCAAAAGTTGACCCGGTGCAGATTATAAGAGGATAAATTTAGTGACCGGCGACAGACTACTCACTTGTACGTTCAGTAATTCTATTCAGCAATGAAAAGCATAGCTTTAAAGGCGGATCATATCAACAAATATTTTTTCACTCCTGAAAAATTTCAGGCACTCACCAACGTGAGTTTTGAAGTGAATAAAGGAGAGTTTGTTTCCGTCACCGGCAAATCCGGTTGCGGCAAATCCACCATGTTGTATATACTCTCAACTATGGATACCGGCTATGAAGGTTCATTGATATTGAATGGAGAAATTGTAACAGGCAAAAAGCAAAACAGTCTTGCCGCTTTCAGAAACGCCCATTTGGGGTTTGTATTTCAGTTTCATTACCTGCTGCCCGATTTCAGTTGCCTGAAAAATGTAATGATACCCGCATTACGCCTGGGAAAATTATCTCACCAGGAAATAGAACATCATGCCTATGAGAAACTCAGAACACTGGGCGTAGCCGAACAAGCTTTAAAGCCGGCCTCCAGGATATCGGGCGGACAGCAGCAGCGGGTGGCTATAGCCAGGGCTTTGATTAACGAGCCCTCCATCATCATGGGCGACGAACCAACAGGCAATCTGGACAGTAAAAACACCTCCATAGTATTTGACATATTCAAACAATTAGCAAACGAACATAATAAAACAATTATTACCGTTACCCACGACAATGACTTTGCAGCCAAAAGTGACAGGGTGATTGAAATGATGGACGGGAAAATTATCAACGCATGAAACAATATTTCTTTGCTGGTATAACAATACTGACAGCAATCAACAGCTTTTCACAGGACAGGGATTGGGCAACTGTTAATTATAGCTTTTCAAAATTAAAATACAATGACACTGCTGCTCATGCAAAGCAAGTTGATGTAAAATTCAGGCTCCCGGTGTACCAGGGAGATAAAAACACTATCGCCGGTGCCATCGGCTATAAAAATGTTACATTAAATAATTTCCCTGAAAGTTATTCGAAAAACCTGCATGGCGTCATCTTACAAGCCGTGTGGCTTCACAGGTTCAGCAGCAAAAAGAGTATCACCCTGTTTACCCAGGCCGGTTTGTTTTCCGATATGAAGGATATCAATGCAAAAGACTTCAGGTACTCCGCAGGTTTCCGCTACCGGTATACCCATTCCGGTAAATTAAGCACTGGCTGGGGGCTGGCGTATTCCCGCCAGTTTTTCGGCAACCAGGTAATACCATTCATAGACGTTGACTATAAGCCGAATGAAAAGTGGAGCATAACCGGGCAATTCCCAGTGAAACCCAAAGTATTGTACCACTTCAATAATCAACTAAGCGCCGGTATAGAAATAAACGGCGAGGCAGCAAGCTACCGCTTATCCGCAACTGAAAAGAATAACCAGTTTGTACAGATCAACCAATGGACAGGATTGGCAAAACTGGAATATCAATTTACCAAAGCATGGCAATTCAATATAGGTATCGGCAGAAATTTCAAACAAACCTATAAACTCTACGATGATGCCTCCACAACAGCATGGACAGTTATTACTATCCCATTGGGAGATAAACCCGACCCGGTACAAAAAATGGATAGTAAAGGGCTGAATGTACAACTGGGCATTTCATTTAATCCTTTTACAAGCAGGTAAGTGCAAAACTCTTTCAGGAACGTTTGCGAAAGCGATGCAACCTGAGATTGAGCCTGCTCCCGTTTATTCAGCCAGAAGCATATGGCGTATAGAAACAGGCTCCGGCTATTGTTCTTTGTAAGGAAGCGGGAATGATTCTACTTCTGGAACACCGTCACGCATAAATTTCTCAGCGATACTCAGCGGTCTGAATGTAAACCTCTTTTTGATATGGTGCCCTCCTGTTCGCTGAAAGATATTCCGCAATGTTTCAATAACCTCAATTGTATGATCACCTTTGTTGATCATCACGCATTCAGCCATCGAGGCATGTGATGCATCTGTAATCTCTGAACGTGTGGCTATTCCTGATTTGTTCAGCGTTTCCAACACCTGTGTTGCCCATATTACCGGCACATGCGCTGCCTCACAGATCCATAGTATCTCCTCTTGTATCTCTCCCATTCTTTCAAACCCGATTTCAACAGCCAGATCGCCCCGGGCAATCATAACGCCAAACACCTTCTGCTGCATCCCGCAAAGCAACAAACTGGGCAGGTTTTTTACAGCTTCAGGAGTTTCAATTTTAATGATAATATGGGGAGGTAACGGCGTTATGCTTTTTAATGTAACCTGCAATTCCTGTAAATCTGCGGCTGAACGGACAAAGGAATACCCCACCATATCTGCATGATTGCATATAAATGGTAAACAGGCCTTATCGAATTCAGTCAGGGAGGGAATAGAAATAGCTGAATCAGGAAAGTTAATACCCTTATCTTTTTTGATTTGTTTTTTCTCTGAAGAAATCCTGAGTATACGCATACCCACGCCTCTCGAAGTAATGGATTCCACAACTCCTTTAATTATACCGTCATCTATATATACCCGGTCGCCCTTCCTCAGCACCTGAACTATTCCCGGCTCATTGGGGTTGATTACAATATCCTCATCTGTAAAAGCAGTTGCGTCTTCCGACAACCAGATCAGTTCTCCTTCCTTTACTTTCACTTTCCCTTTTCCGGCCCCCTTTCTCATTAATTGTATCCGCACTTTCGGGCCTGCAAGATCCATATAAACTTTACAGGTAAGACGGGTGGAACGGCAGGCTTTTTTAAGGTGATGAATCATCCTGGACCAGGTAGCTTCATCATCATGTGCACAATTGATACGGGCGACATTCATCCCATTCTGAAGAAGTGTTTTAATTAATGCATAATTATCCGCAAAAGAAGCATCAAATGTCACCATTATATAAGGAGCAATGTCTTCTTTCTTCTCGCCAAATAGTTTTTTACTTTTTTGCTCCAGCTGGCTGAGGCTGTAGTCATAAGTGCAAACCTCCAGCTGTTCCGGGGAATACTGCTGCCCCAGTCGCTGCAAAATAGATTGCAGCTGGCTGCGAATATGACTTTCTGAGCTGGCCAGCGATGAGAGGCCAAGTATATGAAGCTGATCCTGGAGCAGCCGTATATCCTGTCTGCGCAGTGTCAGGTAATGAATCATATTGTGAGCAGCAGGATGCTGATCAGGATGGATAAGTTTTAACAGGGAAGATCTGTTTGCCACCCCGGATAACATCTCATTTTCCAGTGTTGTTAATTGCTGCCGTAACTGTGCCAGGTGATCTGTTGTCATTGATGAATTGTCATGATTGATATGCCAAAATACAGATGGCAAAGAGAACAGGCCCTGACATATATCACAAAATGGGTTGACTTTAATAACAACAAACCGCATTGCTAAAAAAGACAACTAAAGAAAGTTCAGATAGTTTCTAAAACTTACAGAACATTGAATTAAAAAATAAAAAAACAGCAGAGGTCTGCTGCAATGTTAATAAGCCAGGCAGGAATTAATCCCGTCAGGTGGCCATTGTCACACTGTTTTCAACAGCCCGGACATTGTCATTCACCTTATTTCCCTCACTTTTCCCGCGGTTTTTTGCCTTAATACCGGCACTTAATATCCTTGACGCCTTTTGGATTCTTGCATTGAATTTCTTGTCTCCCAGCAGCAATTTCAATTCTTCAAGAGAGCTGGTTAGTTGTAAAGCAATTTTCTTTTTTATTTCTTTTTTGAGGGATACTTTCTTTTCTGTTGCTTTTATCTTACTCATGATTATTTTACAATTTAGTAACATAAAGATAACAAGCCGCCCCGTTTTCCAATGTTAACTTTTTAAACCCGCCAATTTTATCCCTTATACAAATACTGGTATTAAGCGCAGGTACATACTCCCTCTTTCCCGGTCTTTCAGCTATAAACAACCCGGCCTATAACACCACCAGTTCATGTTTGATGGCATAAATGACAATCCCAATTGCATTTTTCGACCCTGTCTTTTCCTGTATCTTTTCGCGGTGGCTTTCAACAGTGCGGATACTAAGGTCAAGTTTAGAAGCAATCTCCTTACTGGTAAATTGCTGACACATGAGTTTAATGATATCGAGTTCTCTTGGTGTGAACCGGACGATGGGCTGGTTACGGTAAGGATTAAATTTACTTTCAGCGATCATTCGGGTAAGTTTATCAGAAGTGGCACTGCAGTAATAAGTGCGGCCCTCATAAACGGTACGGACTGCGGTAAGCAGTTCAGGTTTGTTCGTATTCTTCAGTAAATAACCTTTTGCTCCTGCTTCCAGCATATCCACGATCAGGCTGTCTTCATTAAACATGGACAAAGCTATTACCTGTACATCAGGGAATTTCTTTTTGATCGCCCTGCAGGCATCCACTCCGTCCATCACCGGCATCTTGATATCTGCAATCACGACATCGGGTTTGGCAGTTTCCACCAACTGGAGCAGTTCACGGCCGTTTTCAGCTTCTCCCACCAATTGAGCTTCGGTCTGGTCACGAAGAAGCAATTTAAAGCCTTCCCTGAAAATTTCATGATCATCTGCAATAGCGATCCTGATACGTGTATACATAAGCCTTACCTTAAAAAAAATTATAAAGGTATCTCGAATAAAAACGCAGATCCTTTTCCTATTTTAGATTCTGTAGTCATGGTGCCGCCCAGGAGTTCGGTCCGGTTACGCAAACTCAAAAGGCCCATACCGGTTCCGGGTTTATTGGTATCAAAACCCTGGCCGTTATCCCGGCAAAGCAATGATAGTTTTCCTGGCAAAGATTCCAACCTGATTTCCATTAGCGTTGCATTCGCATGTTTTACTGTATTATGGATCACTTCCTGAAGTACCCGGTATAAATGGATCATCGAATGTTCCGGCAGTTCAATAGTGGCCGGGTGCTCAAATACAATCTTCAGGGCGTTTACGCTTTCCACTTTACTGATAAATTCTTCCACGGCTACAAGCAGTCCCTTGCGGAGAAGCGTGCTTGGCATCAGGTCATTGGAGATTTCCCGCATCTTACTGATCATCTCATCCAGTTGCACACTGGCTGAATCAAGTTGTTCTTTGTCCGGGTGCCCGCTTTGTGAAGCCAGATCTACTTTGAATTTAATCACCGACAGTACCGGCCCGAGTTCATCATGCAGGTCAGCGGCGATCCGGGATCGTTCTTTTTCCATGGCTTTAATCTCAGCCAGTATGTTTGCTTTCTGTAACGCGAGGTTACGTTTTTGCTGGCGGATCACCGAGAATGCAAAAAAACCGATGATTATGCCGATCACCACCGCTGTGATCACGACAGCAGTAAAGATTCTTGCTTCCTGGGTATCCATAATACAGCGATTGCGTAAAGTAAATTAGCAGTAAGATTAATATAGGTCATTATCCGATATACTTCTACACGAAAATCCCGGCTTGCATTCAGGCCATAAACCCAAAAAATCTCAACCAGTGCTTTGTATGTGAAGAACACAATAAAGCAAATACAGATTAAAAAAACAGAATTCCGTATCAGCTGTTTTTTTTGGGTGGAAAACAGCCTGTTGATCATTTGAATACTCATTAATACAACACTGAAACTATAAAATATCCGGTAGTAAGGGTTAAACCTGCTGATATGTCCAATAAAAAAACTATCAATAACCCAGCAGGAGATAAACAATAAAATAAGGAATAAAAATACCCTGTTGTTACTTTTAAATAATCCCCAGTTACTGAATTGCCATAAAACCAGCAGTGAGGATATCAGTATATAGATATTACTATTTATTGCATTAGTTCTGTATAATGAAATACAAATGCCGGAAACAATTTCATTTAAAAAACCAGCCCACAAAAAAAAGATGAACGGGAAAAAGGCCCGGTCTATCCGTTTTGAATAAACCAGGCCGAGGATGGCTGCAATGCCTACCAAATAACTCAGTAGTTGTAGAACTGAAAAATTCATGGGATAAAGTTATCATTCTAGGGGTTTAAAGGCGACGGCGGAGGACAATCGTCCGGGCAACGCTGTGCCTCATCCCCGATGTCGTCATTCCCGCCTGTAACAGCGGAAGCTCCAGCCGGAAGGATATCCTCATTGTTCTCATTCACTGCTACCACAATAGCATGAACTTTCTGCGAAACGTCCATACCATAATAAATCCGGATACCTGTACATCCATTCTTGGCAAGTAAAGTGTCAAAAATGTTCCGGTCAAATGTTTCATTCAAGGCTAAGATATTCTGCCCCTTATATTCAGGAGCTAAGATAGTTTCCCGCATGTTGCGGTAGAGTGTGGTCATGTCCACGGCTTGGGGTAATGAAATGAATTGACTCATAATTGGTTCGTTTAATAGGTGAAAAGAAACCGGTAAATTCAATCGAACCAGCTTACCAAACAACCGTATTAATACGGATAGGTTCGGGAAGCTCACTATAGCAACCTGGAGCAACCGGAAATAGCAATATTGCGGGAAAATTCAGAAAATCAACTTTTAATATCCAGCTCTAAATAAATGGATGCCCACATCCGCTATTCTGCTCGGAGAAATTGTTAAGAAAATATTACACCGCATGATTTTCAGTAGTTCCGCGGACAGCCAATAGATGAAAGCCCCCTTTACAACAAAGCCGTGATTTGCCAGGACTTATTGTAAAGAAGTTCTCAAAATGGCCAGATACCATCAAAACTTAGTGGCATTTCGGTAAAAAATTAACCGCAATAACCAACCAGTGAGAAAAATCCGTCTTTGCTTCATCCATTCGGCACCAATCAATGGTTTGAAACACATGCTAGATACGGTAGTCCCTGCAACGGAAATAAGAGTACCACACCTGCAAATTATCAGCGGCGCTCAGGTGTCCGTAAATAGAAGGTGATTCAATCATCGTTCCTGTCTGCCGCAACAGGGAAGCCCGGTTTTTGTCCAGGGCCTTACCAAATAAGTTTATTTCTCCACCCTGCCTGGGTAACAACCCGGTCAGCAAGCGGAGTGTTGTTGTCTTCCCGGCGCCATTTGGTCCAAGGAAAGCATAGATAGAATGATAAGGTACCTGCAGGGATACCTGGTCAATAACCGGCTGGTTACCGGCAAAACTGTGTTGTAATTCTCTTGTTTCCACACAACATTGCATATCCTGTTATTTGGTAAGCTGCTAAACTAATTTCTTCATGCCCGGTTGAATTTTTTTTTCTGCAAAACATCATTTCTATTCTGCAAAATATCCCCGCAACATCCGTTAGTTCAGTATAACATTCATCGTAAGCAAGGGATTTCTGTGTAAAAAATCAATTGTCATGGTAAACCCTTATTGCATTATTAATAAATTATTACGAAACCTGTTATACACAGTATTATCCGGTCAGCCTGACCGTATTAACACGGGCAACAAACCCACAATTAGCCCCTACTTTAGAATTTATAAGATACAGGCTAACCATTAACACCAAACCCCTTATCAATATGAACAATCGTAGCATACAAATGACACCGGAGTTCCTGCGTCAGTATGGGCTTAGTGCAGACCCACCACCTTCCAATTCACTTTTTTTTCAATTATGGAATGCCAACATTGCTGTGGCAACTTCTGCATTGAATACCCAGTTTATACAAGGAATAAAAAACGGTAATCTTGATCCGGTAAAGTATGGTGCTTTTAATGTAACAGATGCTTATTATTGTTACGAAGGAGCCGAAGATTATCTCGTTGCGGAAAGCCAGGCCACGGATCCTGTTCTCCGGGCATTCTTATTCAAGAAATATAATTCCTACCTGAAGTACAATCAAACCTTTACTTCGGTATGGCACCTTCGTGACGCAAGCGGTGTTGTGCCCGTACCGGTGGTACAGGCATATGCCCAATTCGAAGAACAGGTAGCTTCTCACCAGTTACCTATCTATACACTGATTACCATGATCCCCTGCGAATTTCTCTGGTACTGGCTGGGCAACCAGCTTTCCCCTGCAGCCCCGGGTAATTTATATGCCCCCTGGATCAATGGGAACAACGATCCTTCCGGCGCTTATGCAATGGGGAATTTTCTACAAACCTACCAGCAGCAAAACCCCGTGGATGTGAACCTCGCTTTACAACTTTATTCACAGGCCATGAATTATGAGCTGCAGAATTTCATCGCAGCTACTCAATAAATAAAAATATTCATCAAGGTGCAGCAGCATCATTAACAATTTACCATGGCACAAAAAACATTCAACATTGATTCATTCCCGCAGGGATATTTTATGAGCTGGTTCGTGACAACCCAGGCCGCTTTTGCAATCACCGCTTCACTGAGTGACAGCAGCGGAACTTATTTTTCGGGTACCAAGACAAGTATTAATATCAACCCTCCACTGGCGCAGGGCGCTGCAAATGTAGGTGGCACCAACCTGGTATTGAACATCAACATCCCCCAGTCTGCTGAAATCCTCAACAGTATTAATTCCTACAACATCACTAACCCCAGTGGAAGCATCGTGGGTTATGGATATAATATTTGTATCGAAGACGGCACCGATAATGATTTCAACGATGTGAACATTGCACTGGTAGCCTGGAAGTCAAAAGGATAAAAAAATTAAATAAATTTTCCGGGAAACCGGGCTGGGTTCTTTACCATAGCTTACCTGGCCCGGCCCCGGGAATACCTGCAAACAAATAAGATAATATTACTAACAGTGCTTAGCGAATGAAAAGAGATTCGCAATAAAAAACAGTTTATATTTTGAATATTTCCTGGTTACTATTCCTGTTCATTTAAAGGCATAACCCGGATACCTATTATTGTCCGGCTTTTATATTCTTCGTTTTTGTATCAAGAAACAGGAATTTCTTTCCGGGGTATTTGCTCCTGCAACCTTCAACCAGCCCATTTTTGCTGTTATATACCTGCAAAGCAGCTTTTGTTACCGGGGAGGTCCATATATCTGCTGATTGCACCCTGAACCCATCAGTATCAGCAATTATAACACCGGGACGATCCTCCCTGTTCTTACACCGGGTAGTTATATTTATAAATTTCAGATCGTTTGTATGCCTTATATAAAATCCATATGCCGGCAAATCACCAAACATCGTGGCTTCCGGGTAAGCAGTTTCTTTTTCAGGCACATTAAAAACCGAGTCAGGCATATTACTTCCGCTGAACTCAATACTTATATCACGTAACGTTATATGCTTTATGGGTGCACCCGGCAATCCCGTAATTGAACATCCTGTCGCTCCTGCGCCGGTAGCAATAATGTCCGAAATACTTACCTGCCTGATTTTCCCGGCCGGAGGAGTTGCTGCTGTTTCAGTATATTTCCTTGCCCGGTTACCGAGCCTCACAAAAATGGGTACACCGGGACCGTCAATAACAAGGCTATGAATATTAATATTTTCAATAATACCCCCATCAACTGTTTCTAACGCAACCCCGCTGATACCATCCGGCTTTCCATAAATTACTGTCCGCTGCTTTGAAGGTTTAATCACACAATCGGATATGATTATTTTTTTAAACCCGCCTGTTGATTCGGTACCAAATTTTATTGCGTTACAATGACTGCTGATTACACAGTTCGTAATGATAATATTTTCTGAAATACGTGGTGACGTGCTTTTTATTGTGATACCATCATCATCAGAATCCCCGGTCACATCAGACACAATCACATCCCTGCAACCATCAATATCCAGCATGTCATTGTTTTTATTGGAATGGTTCCATACATCAATACCCTCAATAGCCACCTTTTCACAGGAGAGATAATATTGCATCCAGAAAGCAGAATTCCTCAGCCGTATATTCTTTACAGATACATTTTTGCAATTCACAAACCATAACAAAAAAGGCCTGTTGTTGTAGCGGCTGGCTTCCGTTTCCCCTGATGCAAAAGAAGCTCCCTGTCCGTCTATCAGGCCTTCACCCCGGATACTTACATTTTCCGCTTCTTTACAAAAGATAAGACTGTATTTTGCCCATTGATCTCCATAAAAAGAGAACCCTGCATTCAGCGCCGGGTATTTATCAACCTGGTCGTGGCCAAGTATAACAGCCCCTGCGGATAAATAAAGCGTTACATTACTTTTAAGAAATAAAGTTGATGTCAAAAAGGTGCCTGGCGGAAAATATACTTCGCCTCCCGTTTGTGAACAGGCATCAATAGCTTTTTGAACCGGTATCCTGTTGTCAGTAACCGTATCTCCCCTTGCACCAAAATCCAGTACATTATATACCTTTTTTTGGCCTGAAACATTATTTATTGAAAAATAAATATTCGTCGCCAGGAAGAGAGTGATTTTGAATATAGAAGCAGTTTGCATTCTTGAAAATTTTCCGGGTTAATTATCTTAAACTGGTATTCAAACCGTCAGCTATTCCGGTATTTCTGATAAATCATAAATTACCGTTCATGCAATTCAAGAAACTGAATAGCAGGTATCCGCTTTCATACCACTCTGCGGCGTGGTTACAAAATATTAGCTGGTCATTCTAAAAGATAAATTGTAAGGCTCACCGCACCATGTGCACCGATCACAAGCGACTGTTCTATATCGGCAGTTTTAGAGGGTCCTGCTATGAAAACACCAAAAGCAGGCATGCCTGAACCAATTTTTTCATAGGCACTGTGCATTGTATCAACAATGTCTCTTTGTTTAAGGACAATAATTAGATGCTGGCTTATAAAAGGCAGCAGCGGGTTTATTACTTCACGGCTGCTGACCCATATGGCACCGTTCTCCGCCACCCCTACCGACCCGTCAATAATAGCGATGTCAACTGTTGCCAGTTCAGAAGCCTTTGCCTGTAACAAGGCATTAGCCCCCCCCTGCCGGGCATCAATGACACGCTTCCCCAACTTTACCTCTGCTTCAATATCGTGCAGGATATTTTCAACGCCGGTTACTTCGGATAGCCGGGCTCCCGCAATTAATGCTGTTTTCTTAAACTGTTGTAACAACACTTCTTTCTCTTCCTCTCTTTCCGGGTTTATTTCCGGTAGCGGAATACAGGAGGGTTTGTTAGCCGCAATTGCATTTAGGATGTTATCTCTTGTGCTCAACTTTCTTTCTTTTTTTATACCAATCATGGAAGCTCTGAGGCGGAGCCTCCGGCATTTCTCTTTGACGGTACCAGGGATTTAATCTGTTTTTCACTGTAAATGGGAACCACCGCATCGTAAATCTCAGCATACTTCCACAGAAGCGGTAAATACCCGGTTTCGATAAAATAAACGCCACCAGCTTCATCCCGTTCTTTTTACTATTGGCTACATACCCTTTTGAAACAATCACCTGGCGCCATTTTAATAATTGACTGTGTATATCAATCTTCACCGGGCAGACATTACTGCAACTGCCGCACAGCGTGGAAGCAAATGGAAGGTCTGCATATTTCTCCGGGTC
The DNA here is from genome assembly GCA_002400415.1 of Chitinophagaceae bacterium UBA4411. GTDB lineage: Bacteria > Bacteroidota > Bacteroidia > Chitinophagales > Chitinophagaceae > CADEDV01. The sequence continues at coordinate 313,502 of DGQP01000003.1, read as the reverse complement.
AAGATTAGGATTGAGAATAGAGCCTATCGGGCCGGCAACGGCTGTGTGATAACTATACCCCCCGCTCCGCCGGTAAACCGGGCATGTATTGAAACAGGCTGCACAACGTATGCATTTAAGCGAGTTCCTGAAATCAGGCGTTCCTAATTGCCGGCTTCTCCCGTTGTCTACAATTACAATATGCATTTGCCGGCCAATTCCCGGGCGAACATAATGACTTGAGTAGGTCGTTATTTCCTGGCCGGTGGCACTTCTCGCCAGTAGCCTGAGAAAAACGGCCAGATGCTTTGTGTGGGGTATCAATTTTTCAAATCCCATGCATGCAATATGAACATTGGCAGCATGCACACCCATGTCTGCGTTACCTTCATTCGTGCATACGACAATAGCCCCTGTTTCAGCAACAGCAAAATTGACCCCGGTAATGGCAATATCTGCCTCAATGAATTTTTCCCGCAAATGCCGGCGGGCAGCGCCGGCCAGGTATCCCGGATCAGCATTCTCCTTTTCTGTATGTAAATACTTGTGAAATGTCTCTGCGACATCCTGCTTCTTTAAATGAATAGCAGGTAAAACAATATGACTCGGCGGCTCTTTCCTCAACTGCACAATTCGTTCTCCCAGATCCGTGTCAACAACCTGTATACCTTTTTGCCCGAGATATGTGTTCAAATGGCATTCCTCGGTAAGCATACTTTTACTTTTAACTACCCGGGAGCCCTGGTTATCCCTGATAATATTATATACAATTTCATTATGCTCATCAGCATTGGACGCCCAGTGGACTGTTACACCATTCGCCTGTGCTCTTTCCTCGAATTCAACCAGGTAGTTATCAAGATTTGAAAGGGTATGATTTTTTATCTGTGAAGCCCATTCTCTTAATTGTTCCCATTCAGGCAATGATTTTGCGCTTTTATCTCTTTTTTGCCTGATCCACCATAATGTTTGATCATGCCAGTCTGTTCTGGCTTCATCTGCAATAAACTTCTCCGCTAAAACTGCATGATTGCTCATTATCTGTCCGTTAAAACCGGTAACCGGGAGTTAATTAAGTAGGTATATCATTTCCTCAGCGGCGCTACCCCGCATTTAGTATTTCAGCGATATGAATCGTTTTTACCATTTTCTTTTGTCTTTTCAATATCCCTTCCATATGCATCAGGCAACTTATATCCGCACTGGTGATATATTCAACTTCATTTGCCATGTGTTCACTTACCCTGTCCTTCCCCATTTTTACGCTGACGGCTTCTTCGAAAACACAAAAAGTGCCTCCAAAACCACAGCACTCGTCCGGCCGTTCCGGCTTTCTTAATTGCAGCCCCCTGACCATTGAAAGTAATTTCTCCGGTTTCGAAAAAGCCGGGACTGCCAATTCACTCATGGACGACAATTGCAAACCCCTTTGCCCGTGACAACCTGTATGTAATCCCACAACATAAGGGAAGCTTGCATCAATTTTTTCGACTTGTAATATATCCGTCAGGTATTCCGTCAGCTCAAAAATGTTTTCCCGGATATGTGTGGCTTCTGAAGTGTATTTTTCATCCTCTAAATGTTCCCTGATATGCAAAACACAACTGCCGGAAGGAGCTACAATATGATCACACTTACTGAAGTTCATGATAAAATTCCTGCTGCACCCTTTGGATAAACCGGCAAATCCGCTATTAGCCATTGGCTGCCCGCAGCAGGTCTGCTGCAGGGGAAATACTACCTCGCATCCCAGTTTCTCCAATAATTGCAGCGAAGCAATACCGGCTGAAGGATACAGCTGGTCTATGTAACAGGGGATAAATAGTCCGACAGTCATAATTCATTGAATTGCATTGCTGCATAAAACTTAAATTCAATAATATCGTTAGGCATGGCATATTTATTCCATGAAGAATGAATAGCAAGTGCAGCTCCTAAAGCACTTGCCTGAGCCATAGAAGCTCCATATACCTCCATTCCCGGGAATGAAGAAGCAAGAAGATTCATATAGATATTATTGTGACTAAACCCTCCGTCAACAAATATCCTTTTTGTTTTCTTCCCCTTGTCGAGTACCAACAGGGTGGAACGCTTCTGCATAGCAATAATATCCATCATAAGCCTGTGATATGCCACTGTATCGCTTTCAAAGTCGTTAAGGTCCCTCCTGTCAAACACAGAAGTATGAACCGGTGTCTCATAAGCCTCTTCCTGTTCCGCCCTTCTTAATGATGCTGCCACAACAGGGTCAAATAACAGGGTTTTGAATTTTTCCGGTTGCTGCTGAAAATGCCCTGCAATTCTTTTCAACTGCTGCTCATGTTCATGTCCTGCAAACAACCTGGACGCTTTCACCGGTCTGCCTTCGAAACTCAGGTAGCAAAGGCAATCCTTCTTTAGTTCCTCTGTAGTAAGCGGTTCATTATTAAACGGGTTCAGGCTGATGCACCAGGTGCCTGTTGACAGCAATATAAAGGGTTCATGAAAGTTTACAAGGTACGGTATAAGGGCAGCTGAACTGTCATGTACTCCTATGCCTGATTTAAAAGATGATCCGGAGAAATTGGCATCAACGGTATGTTTACAATGCTGAAGTGGTGCCAGTTTTTCATCGAACCCCTCCTGCTTCACCCATGAGTGATAACAGTTCTTTTGAAAATCCCATAACATGGTATGACACCCGATGCTAGTAAGGTCGGAGAAAAAACAACCGGATACCAGGTAACCCAGATATTGCGGCAGGTGGAGTGCATAACGTGTACGGCTAAACACAACAGGCTTTTCTTTACTGATCCTGTATAACTGCATTGCAGCATTAAGGTTTCCCAATACAGGGGATGCAGTTTCCAGCGATAATTTTTCCAGGGATCCGTGCACATGGCAAAATTGCCCGGTTATTTCTGCAGGAAAAGGTTTAAGGTAATTATAGAGTGGTGCAGTTGCCGTTCCGTTTTCATCCAGATAAACCAGGCTGGCTCCGTACGCTGCATAATTAACTGCTTTGACCTCTACTTCATTTTTGGCCAGCGCCTTTTTGAGCAGATCAAAAACAGATAAACGGAGATGATCAATATCCTCACAGGGAAACCCGTCTTCGTCCTGTATCTCATCAAACCGGGTACTGAATTCATATACCGGCTGGTATTGCTCATTGAACAGGAGTAATTTCTTATTGGTTTTTCCAATATCAAAAATAGCTATGACAGGCAATCTTCGCATTCTTACAAACCCGTAACAAAAGTTTTATATCCCCTTTCTTTTATGAGTTGCTCTCTTACTTTCAGATCCCTGAAAAGCTGCAGGGGTTGCAACGCCCCTCCTTCCTTCCTTCTTGCTTCAGCCACTAATGGCCTGACATCTGTACGAAACGCTTCCTGTAGTACTTCCTGCGCCATAACAGTATCATTAGCCAACTGAGCCTCCTCCAGTTTTTTCCTGTCCACAATCAATGCCTGGGCATAAGCAATCATAATTGCTTCAACAGACTGCAGTAAATCCTCGAGCGGATCCTTGATATTATGGGAAGCATCAATCATCCATGCAAGATCCCGGGCATGATCCATTTTTTTATGATCCATTCCCTCAACCAGCTCATTAAAAATCAGGAATAACTGGTAGGGCTTCATACTGCCTGCTGTAAGGTCGTCATCCCCGTATTTTGAATCATTGAAGTGAAAGCCACCCAGTTTCTCTTCCATTAATAAAGTAGAAACGATTTGTTCAATATTCGTATTGGGTAGATGATGTCCCAGGTCAACCAGCGTAAAAGCCTTTGTGCCGAGCTTCCCGGCGTATAGCAGCGATTGTCCCCAGTCGCCTACTGTCATAGAATAGAAATTGGGCTCAAAAGCCTTATATTCTATAAATATCTTCCAGTCAGCCGGCAATGAAGCATAAACCTCCCGGAGGCTTTCCAGGGTATTTTCAAAAGCTTTTCTGAAATTCAACTGGCCGGGGAATGAGGACCCATCACTTAGCCAGACAGTCAGAGCTTTTGAGTCCAGCTCCACTCCGTATTTTATTACTTCTATATTGTGTTGTATTGCCTGCTCCCTGACTCTTCTGTCGGTATGCTGAAGCGATCCGAATTTATAGCTATACTCCTGTCCCGGCTGATCCTGGAATGTATTAGAGTTAACTGCATCAAACTTTAACCCGAAATAGCTGGCAAGCGCTTTTACAGAACCCGGCTCTTTTGGGATATCCCAGGGAATATGTAAAGAAATCGCCCCGCTTGAACAGTTGAGGGAGTGTAACAACCCGACATCCTCAATCTTTAATTCCAGGTTACCAGGTTCTCCGCCGCCGCCAAATCGTCCGAACCGGGTACCACCTGTCCCAAGAGCCCAGCTTGGAATAGCGAGCTGGAAAGCGGCAAGTTTTTTTATTATTTCTTCTGCATCCTGAAATTGATCAGTGATGGGCTTCAACCTGTTTTTATGGGCATTAATGATTTTACCATTATGCTCCTCTATTTCTGTTTTTTTGATTATCATATGACAGCCTGTTTATTATCTGAACGACTCTTCTATCTGGTAAATGCCATAGCAATTCCCCCATCAACATTCAGAATATTGCCGGTAGATTTCTGTAATAATCCGCATACAAATGTAAAACATGCGTCAGCGATATCCCCGGGATTAATGATCTCATTTAACAAGGTTCTTTTTGCATAATACGAAGGCAATTCATCAACACTTATTCCATAGGCTTTTGCCCTCCCTTCTGCCCAGGCACCACTCCATATTTTGCTGTCAGAAATAACGGCATCCGGGTTAATCACATTCACACGGACATGGTCTTTCCCAAGTTCGGCAGCGCTTAACCTGCTGAGATGCAACTGGGCTGCCTTGGCTGATCCATACGCCATATTATTAGGGCCACTTACCAGTGCATTCTTGCTTACTATATTAATAATATCCCCGCCAAATCCCTGTTTACGTAAAATCACTGCTGCCTGTTGTGTCACCAGGAATTGCCCCTTCACTAATACATCATACAAAATATCCCAATCCGCTTCAGAGTGCTCTTCCAATGGCTTGGAAATAGAAAGGCCTGCATTATTGACGATAATATCAACTCCACCAAAAGCCAGTACCGATGCATTGAACGCAGCGCTGATCGTTTCAGGGTCTGTTACATCCAGTTTCGTGGTAATAAATACATCCCCGCTGAAAGAATGACCAAATTCTTCTTTTGCCTGTTCCAGCCTGTTTACATCATTATCGTTGATAATAACACAAGCTCCCTCTCTTGCAAATTTTTTAGCAATCGCTTTGCCGATGCCACCGGCACTACCGGTAATCAGGGCAACCTTCCCGCTTAGCGGTTTGGGCCGGGGCATCCTTTGCAGCTTAGCCTCTTCGAGTAACCAGTATTCAATATCAAAAGCTGCCTGTTTGGATAATGAAGTGTAAGCCGATATCGCTTCTGCCCCCTTCATTACATTGATAGCATTGATATAAAATTCAGAAGCCACTCTCGCTGTCTGTTTATCCTTTGCAAACGAGAACATTCCTACCCCGGGATATAATATAATCACCGGGTTCGGGTCCCGCATAGCAGGGCTATCCGGGTGTTTGCACTGGTTGTAATAATCCCCGTACATTTTCCGGTATTCAGCAAACTGAACTGCCAGTTTTCCCTTTATGCTGTCGTGATCAGTGATATCAGCCCGCGGTGATAGTTGCAACACCATCGGGGATATCTTTGTCCGCAGAAAATGATCCGGGCAGCTGGTGCCCATAGCTGCAAGACGTTCCAGGTCTTTTGAATTAATAAACTCAAGCACTCTTTCATCATCGGTAAAATGCCCGATCATCGGCTGATTACTGCTGCAAAAACCTCTTAACAAAGGGCTCAATAATATGGCCTGTTGTTTTCGTTCCGCAGCAGGAAGCGATTCAAGTTTATGACCTCCGAAAGCGACATTTTTCCGGTACTTGTCTTCAAGATATTCAGCACAGGTATTAATAACATCCAGTGTATTGCAGTAGCTCTCATACGATGTCTCACCCCAGGTGAATAATCCGTGAGAACCCAGTATAATTCCCCGTATATGTGGATTTTCATCCAGGCATTCCCGCAACTTCAATCCCAGGTCAAAACCGGGCCGTTGCCAGTCAACCCACCCAACACTTCCGTTAAATAATTGTTCTGTAATCTTTTTTCCATCCTTAGCTGCTGCTATGGCAATAACGGCATCCGGGTGTAAATGATCGATATGCCGGAACGGCAAAAACCCGTGTAACGGAGTATCAATAGAAGGCGCTTTTGATGCAAGATCAAATATGCAATGATTGAATAACGCCACCATTTCATCTTCAGAGGCAATGCCGCGGTAAACATTTTTTAAACTCAGCAGGCGATCCGTATACAATGCCGCCAGCCCGCTTCGCTTCATGGTCCTCAGATCCCCACCGCTGCCTTTTACCCACATTACTTCTGTTGGGTTACCAGTCAGGGGATCCGTGGTCATAGCCTTGCAGGATGTATTACCTCCCCCGTAATTAGTCAGCCGGAGATCAGCGCCAAGCAGGTTAGACCGGTAAATAAGCTGGGCCACTTCATCATCTTTCATAGATGCAGCTATTGCTTCGTCCCAGAGATAATTTACATGTTTGAATTTTTCAGTGATGGGTTCCATATTTTTTTATTCGGCTTTTACAAGCCCGTTTATATTAATGAGTTGCCGTATCCGACAAGGATTACGGAAAGTATTATTACCACTATCCCGATTGATATAGTCCGGATTGTCTTTGCACTTACCCCTTTCCATTCTTTCAATACCAGCCCCCACATTGTAGATACCAGTATGATAAAGGCCATATGTAGAATCCACGAGCTGGCCCCGTTACCAAGTTTACTTTCTCCCATCCCGTAAAAGAAGAATTGCAAAAACCAGGTAGTCCCTGCAAGTGCGGCAAAAACATAATTTCTTAAAAGCGGTGTTTTTTTATTCAGGTAATCTTTGTAGGATTTGTTCCTGATATTAAGAAGTACGCACCAGATAAGATTGGTTGTCAACCCGCCCCATAGCACCACCACAAAAATTACATTATTGCGGAATAAAGGATTTGCTCCCGCTTCTTCTGCCGCCTGGCTCATAGCCCGTCCTGCTTCAATTCCATAATTAAAGCAGGCACTGAGTATCCCTGAGATCACCGCCACTATCAGCCCTTTCCTGAGATTAAATTCCTTAATGCTCACCTGCTTCTGTTCTTTCGTCAGTTCCTTTTCCTTTAATGTTCCGGCACGACCGCAAATAGCGATCCCGGCAAGACAAACTATAATACCCAGGAGCACATATCTGCCTCCCCAGCTGCCAAGCATAGAACTGAATGTATTCGCAGTTTCGTTTGTAAACAAGTCACGGTAAATTGCCGGTATTAATGCCCCAAATGAAGAAGTAAACCCGAGCGCAACAGCCATGCCTAATGACATTCCCAGGTAACGCATGGCTAATCCAAATGTCAGCCCCCCGATACCCCACAGAACGCCCATCACATAAGTCCATAAAATCGTTTTCCCGGAAGCAGAAAGAATGATATCCATAAAACCGGGTACCGTAATCCAGGCTGCTATAAAAGGGATGATGAACCAGGAAAAGATACCTCCGGCCAGCCAGTAGCTCTCCCAGGACCAATCCCTGATTTTTTTATAGGGTATATAAAAACTTCCGGAGGCAAAACCTCCGATAAAATGAAAAATTAATCCTAAAACAATCGTTATCATAATATAAAATAAGTACAGCGAGTACTAAAATTATTATTGCTTAATCAGTTAACTGTCATGTGCCTCCATGCTGCATACTATTCAATAAACCGTCACCGGAGATAGTAAAACAGGGCCTTTTAATCCTGCTTCTTCTGTCTCCCATTTTCCGGCATTAAACAATCCATCTTTACCCCTGTTAGCCGGGTAGAATGCCGGGAAATTAATGTTGTAAAAGATTTTCCAATCTGCTCCTTTCCTGTCAAGATCAATTATCCGGTTGATCATGGAATTAGAGATATCCACCCTAAGTAAGTTGTTCTTATTCCTGAGCAAGGACCCTTTAATAAGCACTTTATAAAAAGGGCCTATCAGTACATCAATATTTTTCCCGTTCAGGTATACCCGTGCCGTGCCGCTTACTTTTCCAAGATCCAGCTGGTACCATTGGGATTTCCCCGGAAGATGATCAAATTTTACGGAGTAGGAAGCCGTACCGGAAAACACGGTGTAAGCACTGTCTTTCTGATCCGTCCAGTAACCCGGCTGCTGTAGTGTTAACCTGCCCGGTATTGAAGGGCCCCCGTTTAAAAATGTTACTTCCCATTGTCCCTGAATTTTCCCAGGGCTTTCTTCATCCAGGATGTAAGGATAATTTTCAGCTTTCACCTCTCCTTTCAGGATACGGACAAAACAGGATTCTCCGGGCTTTAGCTGCACGAATACTTTTACATACCGGCTATTGTCTTTCTTAAACTTTGAGAGCCCTGATTTATGCATCATGGGATCAAATAATACAGCTGAATTACCCGCAGAAAGAAAAGGCAGCCAGCCGTTCCATTCCTGATTGTTGTTATTTACAATAAAATACTCCTTATCCCCATCTATTTCTTTCCTGGTAAACGCAATACCACTATCCGTCAGCAACTCCCGTTCAATACCAGCATAAGAAAAGAGCTTTCTTAAATTATCCCCTGCTAATACGGAACCTTGCCCGGTAATGGCTTTTGAAATTTCCTGTCCGGTAGTTTTAATAAAATGTAATGCATTCAATTCCAGTTGCAGCGTTTCTGTCTGCCTGCGTCCATTAAAAAGCCCCGGCACTTCAGCCGGCATCTTCTTATAAAAAATAACAGTAGCTCCTTCCTCTGCCAGGCGCAACAATTTTTGCCATGTTGCAAGAGGGATAAAAGAGCAACCCGGCAGGACTATAGTTTTATAAGCTAGTGAACCCGTCCTTATTTCCCCCTTTTCGGTATTCAAATCCATAATCTGTTTATCAGATATAAAATCGAAACTGTAACCTGCTTCCTGCATTTCTTTTGCTGTCTGTGCAAAACCGGAGCTTTCCACACCCTGCATTCCATCAAAATGGCGTAGCAGGCCGGATCCTTTTGCTGATAAAAAATCGCTGAAAGGATAATAAAGGAGGATATCATTATCCGGGTTTCCCCTTTGCAAAAAAGACTGGCACCTGGAAACATACTCATTCAATTTGGCAAAGTCTTTCCAAAATGGATTCGCGGGAGCAAAATGAACAGACGCATAAAACAGCCATCCCGGCCATTTTGCCGCAGGCGGGGAATAGCTTACTCCATGATAAAACAAGTGATTAACCCCTGCAAGAAAAAACTGGTCTGCATTTGCTTTAATATCGCTGAGCTTACTGCAAAAATGCTCGCCAAGCCAGGTGGAAGCTTCTGCCGAAACCAGTTTTTTCCCGCCAACATGAGCTGCAGAAGAGGCAAATTTAAACCTGAGAATATCATTACCTTCTGTTTCAGGTATATCAGCTGCGGCATACAGGTCAAGAATATTTGCCGGTGAACCATGAGCCTGGTTACGAATAATTTTTCCTTTTGTCTTTGCCCAATTTCTCCATGCAGCGGTAAAATTATCATATAGTAATTCCGAAACTGTAAGCCTGTAATCATATAGTACTGCTGATTCAACGGTTCCGTTTAAAGCAGCATACAAAGAGGGTAATTGAGTTTTTAAATCATACCCTCTCCTTTTTTGAAATTCGGAAAAAAAATCCGGCGTCCAGTTACTTTGTCCTTTAGCATCATCCACCTCATATGAATCATTAAAGAAAGAACGGAGATGCTGAATATTTCGTCCTTTAAACGCTGTATCAAATTTCAGCACATAATTTTTAAACGCCCTGGTACTGAAGTGATCAATAACATCGCCTTCACCTCCCGGTGCAGCACGTTCCACCATTTTCCCATGCCATCCCATGAATAAAGCATATATCTTCCAGGTGCCTTTCGGCGCAGTCCATTGAAGTATACCTTCTTTATCTATATAGCTGGTTAGTTCCCTGGTTTCGCCGCTGTCTGCAAATCCCACCAGGGTTTGCAATGGCATGCTGGTAGCATAACGAACCTGTTCAAACGCATATTTCTGAAGATCAGGATTATTCCCTATCGGGAATTTTAAAGAATCTGCATTTACTCCCCGTACCCCGATTGAGCTTACAAAAGGTTCCTGCATCATTTTTACAGGTTCGGTAATTCTTTCTCCTTCTTTTAACGAAAACACTTTCATATGGAAGTTCCGGCATGCATCATCCGGCCCCACCCAGGGACCGCCAAACGGCCAGCCTGTTCCTGTTGCCATGTCAATGCCCAATTGCAGGGAACCTGCTTTCATTAATGTAAATTCAAACACATCCATCCAATCCCAGGACAGGTAGTTGATGAACCGGTCTTCCTGTCCTTTAACTCCATAAACCGGAGTTATTTCCAAACCACCTAATCCAGCCTGTTTGTATTGTTTTAGTAATGAAAAAATGTCTGCCTTGTTTACTGCACTGCCCGGCCACCACCAGCGGGCCCATGGTTTTGTTTGCATGCTGATTGCAGGCCATTCAACCCGGACTTGCGTCCTTGCCTGAACTGCCATTAAAAAAAACAATATGATGATGCATTTCTTCAAGCTGCTCTCCTAAAATTATTTTTCAATTGCCTGGTAAACCAGGGCTTTAAATTTGTCATGAATTTCGTTGTGGCTGTTCGGAAGTATCTGAAGAAAAAGTGCTGCCGTCAGGTTTTCGGACGGATCGATCCAGAATGAAGTACCAAATGCACCCGCCCAACTGAGAGAGCCTGGGTTGAGAGGAGTTCTTGTGCTTCCTTTTTCAGTTGTAACCTGGAAACCAAGACCAAACCTGTCATCGTAGCCGATAGCAATATTCCCAATCTGGTTCACTGTCATTAATCGTATTGTATTCGGGCTGAGTATTCGTACACCTTTATAAATACCCTTGTTTAATATCATCTGCATAAAAACAGTATAATCTTGTGCAGTGCCACAGAGACCGCCGCCACCTGAAAAGTAATTGCCTTTTGATACCGGGAAATCTGTAAAGAGTTTTCCATTGAGTTCTATATAGTGCGTGGCTTTTTTCAAATCACCTGTTACATCCTGTGTATACTGTATAGCCAGCCTGTTGTATTTTGACCCGGGCAAATAGAAATAGGTATCCTTCATTCCCAACGGATCAAAAATTCTTTTCTTTAAAAACTGGTCAAGGGGCATTCCCGACCATATTTCAATCAGGTATCCCAGCAAGTCGGTATTTAATCCATAACTCCATTTTTCACCGGGCTGGCTAAACAAAGGCAACCCGGCAAGTATTTTCATTTTGGTAGCCAAAAAGGCGGTATCTTCTGAAGTCATCCCCATGTGCAGGCCTGCTTTACTATAAATAGCATTTTGCTCTTTGCTGCCAATTTGAGGATATCCAATACCGGCAATATGACTGAGTAAATCCCTGATTGTAACCTGCCGTTTTGCCGGTATCGTTGTATAGGTCGAATCCTTTTCATTGAATTTATCCAGCACCTTAACGTTTTTAAACTCCGGGATATACATAGAGACAGGATCATCAGGCAAAAATTTTCCTTCTTCATACAACAGCATAACTCCTGTTGAAACGATAGCCTTGGTCATTGAAGCCAGCCGGAAAATGGCATCCTTCTGCAAAGGCGTCTTCGTATCCAGGTCATCATACCCTATTGCTTTAAAATAAACCGGTGCTCCATTTTTGTAAACAACCGCCACAGCGCCATTGATCCATTTTTTACTGATATATTCCTGAATAACAGTATCGATCCGTTGCAGCCGCTTAGCTGATACACCGGAAATTGTTGCCGGTGATTCCTTTTGTGCATAAATGGTAAAAACACATAAGACAGCACATCCGGTAATGAATAATGATCTCCTCATTGTATTGCGTTTTATACTGAAGAATTTTATTTCAATAAAATAGTCCTGATCTGAAAACGTTTATCCTTGCCGGAATCATCGAAAGGCAGAACCATCTTAATATTTGTAATAAACCCTTTGTAACCCGGTATATCCTTCAATGGTATTTTATATTCATGAAATTTTCCATCACCGGCAATTTCAAAAGCAATGCTGTTAGATTCCTTGTAGCCCTGTTCGCCGAATACACGAAAATAAATCCTGCCCTTCCCCTTTTTAACTGAAGAAGCAGCTTCAAGCTGAACATACGGTGCATCTTCTGCATTCCAAAAAGACACCGGGCTTATGATCGCTGAACCTTTTTCCGGTTTCAGATCCAGGCATCCTTCAACCGGCCAGCCCGCATCAGTGACATTCTCATATATAAAATGCTGCCTGTCTTCCTTAAAATAATAGACCGGAGATTTATTTCTTTTTGCATGCGCATAGACATACGACCTGATTTCATCGAGTGATCCCAGGATAAGCACATAATTATATTCATATTGAATATTATGATCCAGGATTTCATTCAACAAAGGTGAAATATAACTGGTGGCAGTAGCTTTGGTGCTGAATGTATCGCCAGCGTTACCATATGAACCTCCGCAAAAAAATTGCGATTCCGGCATCCAGATACCAAGGCCTCTTTTTTCTTTATTGAGATTGGCCGCCCAGTTTTCTGTAGCATCCCAGGTTGCCCACTTTATTTCTGTGCCATTGGATGGGTTGTTATTACGAATATAGCTGACCGTATCGTTTGTAAAAGGGCGGGATCCCCGGTAGGTGGTCAGTTGGTTAAATGCTATACTGGTGTAGATAGCAGGCAGTTCCTGCGATCTACTGTTATAAAATGTACTGTCCTTTCTTTTATTATTAATCCTTGATTTTACCTGTACGGTATGATCATCCAGGCGGATCCAGCTCTCAAACGTACATTCTCCCGGCACATTGTCTAACGGCCATTGCATGGGAATACACTTTACATATAGTTCTTGTCCTGAATTGTTATACGCCAGCACCCTGGAACGATTATTAGCCCAGTCACCTGATTGGATAGGATTCCATCCCAGGTTTTTCCATACGGTGTGTGGAGATTTTCCTTCGGGTGAATAAGGAACAGGCCCGCCATAGAAAGACATTTGTATCTGCCGTCCCCAATCATGATTGTTGATCATATTGCCGGGATGTCGTTTATCTTCCAGATAGGTAATGGCACCTCCCAGGTTCAAATCAATACCCAGCTTTATTATACCATTGTCAAGATAACGCATACCGGATACACTGTCCTTTAGTTGGTTTGTGCTCTGCGCATATGCAGGAGATGAACAGGCAGCAATGACAATAAACAATATTGTGTATATCCCGCTGTTTGTCTTTGTTTTACTCATGTCGTGCATTTAATAAGGCGCTGCCTGAATAGTAACAGGCCCCGATAAACCAGCGGTTTGATAATTATTGCCGGGCTTGAATGTATTATAGTTGATCCATGTCTTTCTGTTTTCCGCCGGTAATTTACTGTCACCGATTAAACGGTTGACCCATGTATTTACAACTTCAATTTCCAATTCGTTTTTTCCGGCCCGGATTGCATTCGTTATATCCACCCGCCAGGGTGCTGTCCAGACTGTACCAGCATCTTTCCCGTTCAAACGGATTTTTGCCATTACAGCAACCCTGCCCAGGTCCAGGTATATTCTTTCACCGTGATTCATTTCCGCTGCAACAAATCCTTTCCTGTACACCGCCGTTCCTGAATAGTTTTTAATACTATCATCCTGGCTCTTGCTCCAGTCTTCCAGTTGATGAAATAACAGAGGATTCTTTTTTCCCTGCATAGCTGTATCGAACGATACGTTCCAGTCCCCTTCTATTTTTTGTATAAGCCTTGCAACCGGAAAATTGGGAGCAGAAGAAACAATACCGGTATTTATTCTTTTACGGAAGACTACAAACCCGCTTTGCAACGGTTGCAGGACAAGCGGAATTTTTATTCCGGAAGACTGAATAGTAAATTCATGAAGGATTTTCGAATCTCCTGAAACAGGATCCCACCATTCCGGTTGTAGCCCGGAAACCCTGAAAACGGGCTCTATTGCAAGAGTGGATTGTGCCTGGTTACTAACAAAGAATATATCAGCATCCCCGCTTTTCCTGTGAAAATAAAGAACCGAGTCCTGGTTTTGCAGATCAAAATCAGGTGATAAACCAATAGCTGCAAAAATGCTGTTCAGATCGCCGGGTGAGAAGACCATCCCCTTGCCATATTGCTGTTTACCCGTTTCAGCAAATGATTTTCCCCATAATCCCGCAGCCATCCTTTTTATTTCCTGGTCTGCAACCGGATAATTTTCCAGGCTTGGTGAACGATGGGGAGCGCTGCCTGCCACATGTGCTCCATCCTTTACCAATTGCATTATTTTTTTCAGCAATGCCGGGCGCATTGATGTTAACGGTGGGAGCACCAACAGGCGATAGCTCATTCCATCAGGCAATACCAGTCTGCCATTTTTCACTTCCATTCTTTTTTCAATCACTTCTGCATTGATATAATCAAACTGATACCCGCGGGGAAGAGAAGGCTCCCGTATACCCGTCATTTTAGGCACATCCTCGCCAATGAAATAAGCCACATCATTTACAGGCAAACCCTGTTGTAACATAAAATTGCATCGCCGCAGGTAATCAATAAAAGCTTTTCCCTGTTTGAACCATGTATTCTTACGATTAAATTCTGTACCAAACCAGGCATTGATACCCGGGCTCTTTTCTTCATAAGGCTGATGTATGTAGACATGCAATAAGGTATTATTAATCCCTTCAGTAAATGACCAGTCTGCCTTTGCTTTTAATAACAGAGGGTGGCGGGCATAACTAAGCCCGCTGGAAGTAAACGACTCAGCGGACACTTTTGTTTTTCCATATATGTGTGCAGCTGATGAGGCTGCCCTTAATTCAATTGTTCCCAGGTCCCTTTCATTCCAGAATTCTCCGGCTACTTCATCCGCCTGTCCTCCGTATTGTAAAAATTCTGCCGGGAATCCCCAATGCCCGTAATTCTCCAGCCATAATTTCATATTGTACTGATGGCTTAAATTCCTGAGTGTACCTACATAATCATACGCCACTTTATCAGCCACCAGCCTGCGCAGGTCCCACAAGAAACGATCGGAAGCATCTTCATTTTTCACAACACGGCCTGTCAGTACTGGCAGCCATGGTAATGGGTTATACCCATATCTTTTTGTGAACTCCGCAGCAAGCCCGTCTGTCCAGTTCTGGGAGCCCGTTTCATAACTATCGGCTACAACATATTTCAATGCTTTGCGGTCAGCAACAGGCACACGTTTCCACAACTGCCCGATAAAAGAAGTAAAGTGTTTTTTAACTGCTTCCTTATTCATCTTATCCACTTCAAGTCCCCGCCCTTCGGGGGAAGCAGGAGCATTCACCACCCCGGTTGAAGCCATCGAATAACGGATAATCGTCCATGCACCCCGGGGTACCTGCCAGGTAAGTTTACCATCTTTTGAAAGTAATGCAGTTATGTCCACTACTTTCCCCGGGTCAATACATAAAGACGAATCATCCACTTCTGGTTGTAATGGCCATTGATATTCCTTCCACAGGGGCAATGGAGTCTGAAACATTTTGCCAAGCTGTTTCTCAATAAATCTTTCAACAACTGGTGATGATGTTAATTTTATTTCCGCTATTCCCCCCTGATTACTGCTTATCCCGGAAAACACTATCCTGAAATGCGCGGCAGTAATAGCAGGGAAAGAAATAGCGATAGGGCCAAATGGTATAAATCCGACAATATTAGAAGCGTTACTCCGGTCGATCTCAAACTCCCTGATTACTTTAAACTGATCCTGGTCTTTTACCTGCAGCGATACATTCGCTTTAACAGGAATATTTGCGGTATAAATTACTATAGCTCTTGCGGTAACAGGAGACAGGTAATCTAAATCAATTGTAATTTCCTGGCCTGCATTTTTATTACCCGGGAAAAAGGCAGCCGTGGTTGTGTCGCCATCAAACATCTTCTCCAGGTCTTTTATCTCCGGTAAAGATGAAAATGACAACTTCGCCGGAGATGAAGAATTGCCGGACAGCAACGGACGGGGGAAAGCCAGCACTTTTACATCCTGGAAAAATTTCGCGGACGGCACCGGTAATTTTTCAGCAAACAACCCGGGGCCCTGCACATCCAGTTCTGAGGAAGTAAGAAAGCGCATGGAATTTTCGGGTTTTATCCAGGGCCCTCCTGACTGGCTCCACCCGGGGCTGTTGAATAACCCGATATCAATTCCTTTTTTTCTGCCTGTGGCTATCGCCGCTTTCGTAATAGCTAACCATTCACTGGAAAGAACTTTTGTTTTACCATAAGCCAATTGCTCCTTTTCAAGACCTATATTACCAATGAATGCCCTGCCAATTCCCGCTTCCGCCATTGCCTCCAGGTCCTTTACTACTCCTTCTTTTGAAATATTATCATTCAGCCAATACCAGTATACCGATGGTTTTACTGAATCAGGAGGATGAGTAAAACCCTTTTCAAGATATGAAGCAGTATTACTGCTGATTTTAGGCTGCCCTTTTACATTATTGGCAAGGAGAATCAGGAGAAAACAGGAAATCAGTAACCGGGCATTCACTTTCTTAGACATATTCTGTGGCGCTTATTAAGGGTATGAGAAAAAAAAGTAGTCGTGATCATATTCTATTTCTCCGGCACATCAACAGGCCCAAATGCAGGAATGGGCATATCTAATCCATCCGTTACATTCATCACCGGGTTGGCCCCTTTACCACAGAATAGTTTTGAAGGCTTAAGCGGTTTTGCTGATAAGAATAACTTTATCCCGGCCGGATCATCAGGGTCTAATTCTGTCCGGCATACCGTGTACATGAAATCCGTTTTCCCATCAATTCTTATTTCGAATTGAGATGGGGCACCGCAGGAAGAAAGTTTACCGCTTACCCCGCTGAAATGCAGTTTCAGGTAGCTGAGACCGGATGTTTTATCCTCCATCAGGCTTACAGATTCCAGGTCAATAGGAGTTCCGTGACCCGGTATATTATATACCCTGCTCAGAGCCACTTCTGCCATCCGGTATCCCAGCCGCTTTTGACCGGCGGTACTTGTATGAACAGCATCATCAAGCGGCAGATCAATACCTGTGGTGAGAAAGACAGCCTTTCTCTTTGTTGTAACCTTTCTCTGTATTTCTCTTATCTTTTCCCATTTTTCCTGCTGATCGCTTACATCTGTGATCATCCGCCCAATCTGGACGATTACAAAAGGCAGGTCGGGATTTCCCAGGTCTTCTCTCAGGTGATCAATAAAAGAAAGTAATTTTTGCTCATAAGTATCTGTCAGCCCAAACATGGCTTCTGATTCCCCCTGCGACCAGAGTATCCCTTTGATTTTATTATTGACTGAACGGGCACGGTTCAGCATAGTGCCATACAAAGAACTATCCCCTTTGCTTTTTTTTAGCGGACTCCATAGTTCTATTGTTGCTCCTCCTAATGCGCAGGGTATTAATGCAACAGGGCGTTTCATTTGCTCTGACAAATGACGGCCAAAATAAATCCCCGGGCCTACGCCTGCTGATGAAACCGGATCCTTTATACTGGATTCCCTGATTGCCCGGAACTCTTTATCAAATTCTTCCCAGCTTTTTTTTGAGTCCTTTACTGTCAGTTCATAAAAGCCCAGTTTATAGGCAGGGGCTGTAGCTTCAAAAATCCTGTGCAAAGGATTCTGCGCTGTCATCCATCTGCCATCCATGTTCAGCATCCATACCTGGCCACTGGTCATTGTATCTTTTGTTCTGCCGGCACCCGCCATATTGGATTGCCCCGCCAGTATCCAGATATCTGCATTGGCAGGAGGCAAGTTGTTCTTTTGTGCAAACAGGTTGGAAGAAATAAGCACCCCTATACTGAAACAGCAGATGGGTTTATAAAGAAAGCGAATTGATCTGACCATGTGGTGTAATCTTTTAAATTCATTTTTTATTCCCGGTAATGGTGTTTATCCATTTTATACAAAGCGGCATCCAGTCATCTTTGGGAATCCTTAATACAAATCCGCCATGACCCCCGGTTGGGTAAATATGCATCTCGGCAGGCACCTGCTGTTGCTGCAATGCTTTATAGAATACCAGGCTGTTATCCACTTTTACTATATTATCGTCTCCTGAATGAAGAAGAAACACAGGAGGGGTATTCTTCGTAACCTGCTGTTCATTTGAATAGAGTTTTATCAATTCCGGTGAAGGCGAATTTCCAAGCAGTTTATTACGGGAACCTGCATGTCCCAAACTGTCTGACATACTGATAAGCGGGTATACCAGCAATAGAAAATCAGGACGCACAGATATATTTTCCTCGTCAGGAATCAGTATGTTATTAAAATGCGTACCTGCCGCAGCAACCAAATGTCCTCCAGCTGAAAAACCCATCAAACCTATTTTACCGGCGCTGATATTCCACTTAGCTGCTTCTTTCCTCAGTTTCTTAACAGCCTGCTGAACATCCTGCAATGGCGACATATCAGGATGACCGGATTTATCTGCGTCCGGCAGCCGGTATTTTAAAATAAAGGCTGCAATGCCCCTTTTGACAAAATACTCTGCAATCGGGTAACCTTCTGTCTTTATTACGAGTGAACTGTATCCCCCGCCCGGGCAAATGATTACAGCTGCTCCCGTAGCTTTTTTCTTTGCCGGCAGGTAACTGATCAGGGTTGGCGCATAATCACCAAACAATGTACCATTCGCATCCGTTTTGATCACATTACCTGTAAGAAGAGACAATGAATCATACAAAGGGATTTCCTGTTGTGCATTGCTACTGCTGCTTGTACAAACAGCGACTAATGCACATATGGCAGGTATACAGGCACGGAAAGAAAAGAACGGTTGCTTGCTTTTATCATCCAACATACCTTGAATTCAGACTGGTTTAATAAGTTATTAAAATCACCATCCCGTATTTTGAGGTAATAATAAAGGATTAGTTGACAGTTCAGAAAACGGAACGGGGTACAACTCAAATTTTGCATTATACGATGGCATCACCCTGCCTACAAAAAACTGGTCTGCCCGAAAAGCTGCCATCTCACTTTGCAATGTTCCCCAACGACGGATATCTGTTATGGAAGTCCCCTCCCCGATCAATTCACGTACCCTTTCCTCTTTTATTAATTGTCTTACTGAAGCCTGGTCTGTTGCCGGGTACATCGCATTCGGACATGCTGAAGCTCCGGATCGTTGTCTTACCTGGTTGATCAGGGTCATGGCCTGTCCCGGCTGGTTGGTTTCATTCAGTGCTTCTGCAAGGCACAATAAAACATCAGCATACCGGAGCACAATCCAATCTTTCTGGAAACCGGCAGGTGAACCAATCCAGCTGTCCAGGCTCTTCCACTTGGTGTAACCAAGACCGATCTTTACAATTCCCAGAAACCCGAACACCCGGTTAGGATTGGATTTCATCCTGTACACAAAAGTTGCTGTATCGTAATAAACAGTATCGGCCACACCGTTTACGTTAGGATCTGAAAGACTGGCGTAACGTCCCCCTATACCATCTCTCAGCCGTACATCACTGCCGTTCTTTTCAAAAAGCCGCATGATATCCCATCTTAACCCATACATCTGCGCCTGGAACTGGCCGGCAGCAGTCGGGTAACAACCGTGAGATCCCATTATCCAGGGGAAAATAGTTCCATTCGATTGTGATGAAGAATTAGCGCTTCCCCTGAAAGCTACTAAAACTTCGTTATTCATTTCATTGCGTGTACTGAAGACATCTTCGTATTTGGGAAGAAGGCTCGTATTAAATGTACCATTATTAACCAACTGCGTCATTTGGTTTAATTCGTCAGCAGCTTTTTGGTAGTAGCCTGCAGCATTGAGTGGTTTACCGGCCATGGTCAGGTAAACTTTACCCAACATACCCATTGCGGCTGCTTTGGTAGCCCTGCCCAGTTCGTTACCGGGGCGGGTGTTTGGTAAGTTGCTTTTTGCAAATTCAAGATCTGCAACAATAACATTATATACTTCACTAATTGGTGATCTTGGTTTGTAGATCGAAGCTGTGTTGGCTAATGACCGGGTTGGCTCAAGATGTAAAGGCACTTCTCCCCAAAGCTGGGTAAGCATAAAGTAGGCCCATCCACGTAAAAACCGTGCTTCCCCGATATAGGCATCAGCAGTAGCCTGGTCTTTGATAATCTCCGGAACAGCCACCATCACCTCGTTGGCATTGTTGATCATCTTGTAAAACATTTTCCAGTTACTGGACAATGTTGCCTCCTGTGGTGTTACCGTATAATCATAATAGGGAGTATTCCCGTAAGTATCCCCGAACTCTCCGAATGTACTGTAGCGGTTACCAGACTCAAGCATGGAAATAAGTCCCTGTGTCTGGGAATAGTTGGAAAAAAATGTTTGATACATGCCGGTTACCGCAGCTTTTACTTCAGTCTCGTTTGAATAACTGGAAAGAACTGAAAAGGTTTCTTCATCCAGCTTTTTACATCCCTGGCCGAGCAGCGTGGCAAAAAGAATGATTGTAAACAATAATCGTTGCATTATATACTATTTGAGTATTAATTAATATCGTTATTAAAGGCTAAGGTTTATACCTGCGGTAAAACTTTTAAAGTTTGGATAAGCGCCGTAATCGATCCCGGACAATTTAATATCCGCCCCGTATGAGCTGACCTCCGGATCAAAACCGCTGTATTTGGAAATAGTAAACAAATTGGTTCCTGTCACAAACAGGTTCAGTCCCCGCATAAATTTGTTGTGCGACCTGGCAAAAGAATAAGACAGGGTAACCGATTTAAGCCTTACAAAACTTCCGTCTTCAACCATTGTCGAATTTGCATCATTAAATGAAAGCAATCCGCCATTAGGCCTTGGCTGAATAGCCGGGTATTTCGGGTCATTGGTCGGGTTGGCAGCAGTCCATCTTTTTTCATACCAATCTTTGGTTTGATTAAAGCTGAGCCCGCTGAGATTCAGGATACCGGTACGCAGGTAAGCCCCGGCCATGTTCAGTATATCATTCCCCATTGAACTGTTGAAGAAAAGGTTAAGTCCCCAATCCTTCCATTTCAGATTATTGTTCCAGCCCAGTATAAACTTCGGCTGTGAATGTCCCAGAACAGTTCTGTCAGCCTCCGTTATTTTTCCATCGTTATTCACATCTTCATACTTATACCTTCCAATCGTATTGTCATTACTATTTTGTGGTGCAGGTACTATCAGGGCTCCCGATGTATTAAAATCTCCCTGCTGGTAAAGGCCAATTACATTATACCCGTAAAATAACCCCAATTCTCTCCCGGGCATTAAAATGGTGGTACCGCCACCCAGTAAATTAGTAGTCCCTCCTCTGGTAACACCTTGTGATGCGGGATCGAATGCACCAAGATCAAGCAGTACTGTTTTGTTCCTGGAATATGTAATATTCATATCCCATGAAAAATTCTTAGTAACGACAGGTTTCAATCCCAGGTTGATTTCAAATCCCCTGTTGCGGATACTGCCGGTGTTGGCCCAGATACTTTCGTAACCTGACTGGGAAGGAATCGGAAGCAATTGTAAGAGGTCTGTTGTTTTCTTATTATAATAATCAACCACTAGTGTTGCCCGGCCTTCAAAAAATGAAAGATCTAAACCGGTATTGAACTGGGCTGTTGTTTCCCATTTAAGGTCAGGGTTGTTGGGCTGCGATACAATCAGCGTAACAACAGGATTGGTGCCACCGGGTGTATTCCCCAGTTCATAAAAAGAAGGAACATAATTTCTCAGTGAACGGTACGCCGGCAGGCTCTGGTTTCCTGTCAGACCGTAACTGACCCTTAATTTGGCAAAATCAAGTTGCTTAACATTTGATAAAAATTTCTCCTGGCTGAGGTTCCATGCAAGTGCTGCAGCCGGGAATACGGCCCATTTTTTATTATCAGCGAATTTCGAAGCTCCGTCAGCACGTACAGATACCGATAAAAGATATTTTTCGCGGAAGGAGTAATTCTCCCGGAAGAATGCTGACTGGATAACGCTTTCTTCTTTATACGAAGTGATTGACTGGTTTAACGCAGACCCGAGATTGAAAAGAGCAATAGAAGAAAAATTAATTCCTTTCCCGACCTGTGAGTTAGCCTGGAGTATGGTATTATTATATTCCACACCGGCAGTAGACGCTAACGAATGGTCTCCGAAAGTGCCTTTATGCGCAAAGTAAATACTTGAGTTAAATGATTGTGTTTTTGCCCTGCTCTGGATAACAAGACCATTGTATGTTTTCCCGGAACCGAGCCAGGGTGGCAAATTGATATGCCGTTCTGAATTTTGCAGACTCGAACCTACCACTGCGTGCAGTTCCAGGTTCTTATTTTTCGTGAGATAGAATATATTCTCAATGTTAGCAAGTACCTGGTCATTGAATGTATTATCTGTTTTTTCCAGCAGTTCCTGTACCGGGCTTACAAAAGAATTCTGGCTTAGAGTTACTCCACCAATTATATCAGGAACCTCGCCTAAAGAGCTGCTGTTATTCTGATGAAGCGGGCTGGCCCTCAAAGCGTCAAAAATCGGTCCCCCGGAATAAGGCCATCCCCCGGTTTCTGTTGTTGCCCGTGTCAGCTTTGCCCTTGTTGCGCTGAATTGCATTCTTGCATCGTACCAGTCTTTAAAAGAGGTATTCAGGTTAAAGCGTACACTCCCCCTTTTA
Organism: Chitinophagaceae bacterium UBA4411; assembly: GCA_002400415.1. Classification (GTDB taxonomy): domain Bacteria; phylum Bacteroidota; class Bacteroidia; order Chitinophagales; family Chitinophagaceae; genus CADEDV01. Next base: position 290,798 of record DGQP01000003.1, on the reverse strand, counting down.
TTATCCGATCCTTTTATAACACCCTTTTCCGTTAAATAAGTGCCGGAAAGAAAGTAGTTGGTTTTGCCGGATCCTCCCCTGAAATTAATGCTTGTTTCCTGCCGGAGGCTTGTACGTGAAATCTGATCCAGCCAGTTTGTGCTGTTCCCCGCCGATTTGATTGAATCGGCATTAAAAGGTCCCGGCTGACCTGCGTCAATGTAAGATTGGTTTTTGGCAGAAGCAAACTCATAGCTATTCATCATATCATAAGGATTGGTCATGGTAGCTATCGAAGTTTTGCTGATGACTTCAATCTGGCTTTCTCCCAGTTTCCCTTTCCTTGTAGTAATCAGTATTACCCCATTAGCAGCCCTGGATCCGTAAATAGCAGTGGCTGATGCATCTTTTAAGACTTCGATACTTTCTATGTCTGAAGGATTAAGGCCGTATAAACCATTACTGATACTGGATCCTGAAGTATTGGGTGCAGCAGCCTCCGTATACGGCGGCATCAAAAATCCATCTATTACATACAGGGGCTGGTTATTGCTGGAAAAGGAACTGACACCCCTGATGCGCACCACCACATTCGCACCAGGTTCTCCTGATGCCTGTGTTACCTGAACACCGGTAGCCCTTCCCTGCAAAGCCTGGTCAACTGTTGTAATTACCGAGTTTTTAAACTCCTTGCTGCTGACTTTCGAAATGGATCCGGTTAAATCCCTGCGGTTCTGTGTGCCATACCCGACCACAACAACATCCTCCAGAACCTTTTCCTGTACTTCTAACACAACATCCATTGTTTCTGTGTTCGCCACCAACTGGTATTCCTTATACCCCACGTGGTTAAACAAAAGAACAGTCCCTTTCATGGTTTCGATTGAATAGGAACCATCACCCAGGGAGACAACAGTTTTCCGGGTACTTTCCGATTTAACAGTAACTCCTGCAAGCGGGGTTCCGCCCGCTGAAGAAATAATTTTTCCTTTCACATGAATGGTTTCCTGTGAAAAAGCAGTAATCCCCAAAAAGAGCAATAACGCCATAAGCATTTTTGATCTTTCCCGCTTAAATCCTGACAGCAATTGTTCTAGCATAGCAGTGTAGTTTTTAAATTATAAAGCAACTTTAATGTTCAGCTACAAGAATGACGAAATACAAAATCTGACAATTGAAGAATAGCAGCAGTGTTTGTTTCCCCGGGAAAACAGTAATTGTGTAGGTTAGCCTGAAATACTCAGAGGATAAGCAGGAAACAAAATACAAATTCATTATCAGCAATCGTCAATCAAACCTAATACGCCATAAATATAGAAGAAGAAAATGTCCTGACCGTCATGCCCTGTACTGCAAAATCACATCATTCTTCACGCCCTTCTTTTCATCATCTGCCGGTTGGGAAAGCTATTATAAAAACAACCAGGTATAATAGCGTTTATATAAAACCCGCCGGGCAATAACCTGCGGTTCTATATTCTATTCATTATTCCGTTTTCTCCGTTCAATTACCGCCCAGGGATCTTTGGGGTGAACAGAAGGATCCACGTAAAGCGAAAGATCTCTCATCGCTATTACATGGTATTTCTTTTTATGTAAATATTTCATGTAAGAACGGAATTGTTCCTCGCTGGTATGCACCCACGGATGTTCACGGTCCGGTACTCCATGAAACTGGATGACCGCAATTTTCCCGTCACGGGCTTTGGCCACTGATGTTTTAAAATCTTCCAGGGTCCATGCAGGAAGAGCAACGCCGGCAGAAGGAACTAATAAAGGATCGTCAGTTCCCGGCTCGTAGCCAAACCCTCTTCCATCATCTCCCCCTTTATATTCGGGAATATTTCCCCGTCTTGCCCATACAATTCCTTCCTGCCTGATTATATCCAGGGCCTCCGGAAGAATAAAATTTCCGGGGTAAGCAAATGATACGGGCTGTGGTATACCATACTGCTTACATTTATCATTGATTGCACGCAACTGTTGCTGCAACTGATTTACTGTTTCCGGGAAAATACCAATATGATCCCTGGTATGATTTCCTATTTCAAAGCCTTCTTTATCCAAGGCCGCTATCTGTTCCCATGTCAGGTAATCTTTTTTATTGGTATGAAAGTTGAATCCTTCCGTAACAAAAAAAGTAGCAGAAAAACCGTATTTTTTTAAAAGTGGCCTTACAAAAGAATAATGTGACTCCACTGCATCATCAAATGTCAGCACAACTAGTTTATCAGGAATTTTTTTGAGCCTGGGTTTGTCCTTAACAGGAACTGTGTAAGATGGAATATTTTCTCCGGTGTATTTCCCGTCCGGTCCGGGTTGTTCTCCCGGCGGGAATAAAGAAAGTGCAGAAAAAATAAAAAAGGAAAAAGCAAGCAAGCTAAAATTTTTCATCGAAAAACATTTTATTAAACCGCTGCTGCATTACCGGCTCCCGTATCCCGCAATTCGTCCGGCAGTACAGGAAAAACCGGATGCAACATTTGTCAGACATTCAAATATTATTTTCTTCCGCCAGATAACTATCCTGTCCTCACCTGAAACTAATAGCTTTTAGCAGTTTCTACAAATAATATTCCTTCCCGGTTCCATACAGGCGGACAGCATTATTATTCAGCATATCTGCCGCTGTTTTTTTAATTACTGCATCCGGCAGCCGGAGCGTTTTATTCCGATTAACCAATTCAGCGCTTAATGCTTCTCTTGCAAAAAGAGAGGCGCCTGCAGCCATTTCAATATGTGTGGAATCATGTGACATCATCAGCTTATGTGCGGGAACATATCCCAGCCAGCTCCTTAATGCATCTGTCAGGAAGGAAGGGTTAAGTACAGCAAGCCAGTTACAATCAAGATAAATATTGGAACGCATTTTTGCCAGCCAGCCCGCTTCATTGATAAAAGGCCAGCAATGTATCAGGACAATTTTCATTTTTGCATACTTTCTGGATAACTCCTCCAGCGGCAGCGGATTAGATTGCCCGAGGTTGTGAGTACCCACATGCACCTGGTGCACCCATTGCCTTTCATTGGCCTGCCTGCAACATTCGTGCATCACCCAATCCTGGAATACCAGCACTTCGGCAGGTGTGAGTTCGCCGCGAAACAGCACTTCTTTATCGCTTCTTTCAGTAAATTGAAATGAACGGCGGTATCCCTGCAATTGCTTGATCCCAACTGCGCCATTTTTCCCGGCAATGTCAAATATTCTTTTGATAAACTCTCTGTAACCAGCAGCATCAACCGGATCAATACCTGTTATAGCAGACAGGTCATCACGTCGCTTGTCCTTTGTCTTCCACAAGTCAAGTAAAGGATCAATACGCAATACTGTATTTGTAAAAGAAGCTTCTTCCCGGGCTGACTCTTCCGATTCCGGGCGAACATAAAATTCAGGATGAACAGGCCTGATCAGACCTGAAAAATGCGCTTTCTTCATTGCGGATGTGTACCAGGAGAATATTCCGGAATATTTTTCTTTAATTAATTTATCCGCCTCCTGCCAAATCTCCGTTCTGAATTGTGCGATATCCGTATCATAGAGGAGCTTTATCCCCCGCCTTGCACACTGGAATCCGCCTGTCAGCAGGAAAGTTTGCATGAGCTGGCTGAATTTCCTGAGCGCTTCATCAGGACTTTTCTCCCACCATTCCTGTTGTGATTTATATCCTTTTGCTATGGCCTCCGCATTGGGATCAAGTCCCGCTAATCTCATCCATCCTAACGCATACGGATCCAGTACCAGGTCCCAGACAGAAACAGGTCTTACCGGTTTTGCGCCGGCCATTGTATCTGCACGGTAACCATTTTGTTCAGGAGCACTCCCGATAGCAGCAATACTGCCCCAATGCTCATGCGCACAAAAATTCGGAAGCTGACTGATCCCGTAAGCCAGTTCTTCTGCCTTCCCGGAGTTCAGCTTCTTTTCTTCGTAAAAAGATGAAAATGATGATCCGGTTACCGGCATAAAAATCCCCGATAAGAACATCCCGGCATTTGCAGTAATAAAATCTCTTCTTTCCATATCTTGAAATATTAACCTGTGATTCTGCCTTTATACCTTATTGCAAATAAAGTTATTGAAACAGGCAGCCTTTCTGTCCTGCACCATCCTGTTACAAAGAAAATTAAACGCAGCCTTCCGGGTATGTATATAGGAATCTTTTACCTTTAATATGATTTAAACAACAATAACCCTGCATGGCATCTGAGAATATTTACCGCATTATACAAATTGATCACGAATCGGTAACGCCCAAATACATTCAATTAGCCAATTCTATTTTAAAAGCAGTGGAAAAAGGGTTTGTTGAGAAAGATTACTTCCTGCCTTCTATCAACGACCTGAGTTATGAGATGGATATTTCACGGGATACTGCGGAAAAAGCCTACAAGCGGCTGAAGAGAATAGGGGTCATCGGATCAGTGCCCGGCAAAGGGTTTTTTATAGCAAAAACAGACTTCAAACAACCCATAAGGATATTTCTGATCTTTAATAAACTCAGTGCACACAAAAAGATCATTTACGACTCATTTGTCGCAACGATTGGCGACCAGGCCTCTATTGATTTCTATATTTATAACAATGATATTGCCCTGTTCAAAAAACTGCTCAACTCCCGCAAGGAAGATCATACACATTTTGTCATCATCCCGCATTTTATGGAAGAAGAGGACAAAGCCCCGGCCATAATAAATTCGCTTCATCCTGCCAGCCTTATCTTACTCGACAAAAAAATTGCGGGGATTGAACATGATCATGCGGCCGTCTATGAAAATTTTGAAAAAGACATTTTTGAAGCATTGGAGAATGCCCTGCCCAAACTGGAAAAATACCAGACCATTAAAATCATTTTCCCTTCCTACACTTATTTTCCCGAGGAAATACTGAAAGGTTTTATTTCCTTTTGCCAGCAATATGCTTTTAACTATAAGGTTGTGCATACCATAGCACAGGAACCTATTAAAGAAAGTGAAGTATACATCAGCCTGATGGAAGAAGACCTGGTGGTTTTAATCGAAAAGATATTAAGCTGCGGGCTGAAACCCGGGAAAGATGTGGGAATCATTTCCTATAACGAGACCCCTTTGAAAAAAATACTATTAAACGGGATCACAACTTTTTCAACAAATTTTTCGGCCATGGGCGAAGCTGCAGCCCGGCTGATACTTAATGATGAAAAGAAAATTATTGAAATACCCTTTACACTGACCTTACGGGACTCCCTGTAAAGAAAATCACGAATCAACGATTGCTGTCATGGAACAACTATTCAGAGCCTGCCGCCACTTAATCAGTGAAAATAAAACTGATCTTTTAAAAGATATTAATATCCGGAAACCAGAACAGTTTAACTGGGTAACAGAAGTCTTTGAAAATATTAACCTGAAAGATCATCCCGGTAAACCGGCACTGATGTGGACAGATGGGAATACGGACAGGGTATTTTCCTTTTCTGACCTGGAAATGAAATACAATCGCCTGCTCAATTTCCTCCGCAGACAGGGCTTACAGCAAAATGATGCTATATTTTCACAGTTACCCTTACTGCCTGAAAACTGGCTCTGCTATCTCGCAGTCATTAAAGGCGGATTTCGCCTTGTACCGGCACCAGTTATTCTGAGTGTGGAAGATATTGTTTACCGCTTTGGAAAATTATTACCGAAAGCAGTAGTGGCTGATCCCGAAAGTGCATCAAAAATAGATGAGGCAGAAGAGTTATCGGGAGAAAGCATTCCTGTAAAAATTATTGTGGCGGGAGAACGTGCCGGATGGATTCCATTTGAAAATTATCTTAGTGAGTCCCCGGTGGCAGAAGCAGCCGTTACAAATGCAGATGACCCGCTTTTCCTTTTCTTTACATCCGGCACCACCGGGATGCCCAAAATAGTAATGCATACTCACCTCAGCTATCCTTTAGGACATCTGACGACTGCTGCATGGATTGGCTTATCCCATGATGATGTGCATTATAATATTTCCCAACCCGGCTGGGCTAAATTTGCCTGGAGCAGTTTTTTTGCACCCTGGAATATGGGCAGTTGCATTTTTTCCTTTTCACCACCGGGGCGATTTATTGCTGCGGAGCAATTAAGCATAATTCAGGAATACCCTGTAACCACTTTTTGCGCTCCGCCAACTGTTTTACGGATGCTGATACAGGAGGATCTTTCTGGTTACAAGCTGAATCTCCGTGAATGCGTGGCAGCCGGGGAACCGCTAAATCCTGAAATCATCAATGCATGGAAGCTGGGAACCGGCATTATCATCCGTGATGGCTATGGGCAAACAGAAAGTTCCTGCCTGGTTGCTAATCATAAAGGACAAGTTATCAAACCCGGTTCGATGGGCAAACCCTGCTTTCTTTATGATATTGTTATTTCAGACGATGAAGGAAATGAAATGCCCGTACATGAAGAAGGATATATCACTGTAAAAACAACGGGCAACCGCCCGGATGGTATATTTTCCGGGTATTTTGATTTCCCCGGGAAGAAAAAAGAAGTTTTCAGGCATGGTTTATATTATACAGGTGATAAAGCTTATAAGGATGAAGATGGTTATATCTGGTTTGTAGGCCGTGATGATGATGTCATAAAAACTTCCGATTATCGTGTTGGGCCGTTTGAAGTTGAAAGTGTTCTTTTAAAACATGAAGCTGTTATGGAATCGGCAGTAATAGGAAGCCCCCACCCCATTAAAGGCTGTGAAGTAAAAGCTTTTATCATTCTAAGTGCCGGTCATTCCCCGTCTGATAAACTGGCTGCAGAAGTTTTTGCATTTGCCAGAAAAAACATGGCACCGTACAAAATGCCCCGTATCATCCAGTTTGTTGCAGAACTTCCTAAAACAATCAGCGGAAAGATCAGGCGGGCAGAATTAAAAGCTGCTGAAGCTCATGATAAGGCTGAAAAAAACACCCTGCCTTCCGAATATTTTTATACCTGATGACTGCATACAGCACATGACAGTTGTGTTTGCTCATCCGTATAAATTTGTCTCACTGCGGGGCTAATTTATTGCTTTCCATAACTGCAACATTCTGATCGCCCCGGGTATTAATTATCCGCAATGAGCAACAGCCGCAGAAATTTTCTTAAACTGTCCGGCCTGGCAGGTATCGGTCTTGTAGCAAAACAAACTATAGCACGGGCCTCCGGCCAGCAGCCGGTTGCAGCAACTTTCCCTTTTAACCCATCCTCTTTTAACATGAGCGGATACGCCGCACCTGCATTAGACACTGTCAGGATTGGCTTTATCGGACTTGGAAACAGGGGACCTTATGCTGTGAACAGAATGAAACGGATTGAGGGCACCCGCATTAATGCGCTTTGTGATATCCGTTCTGAAAAAGCAGAAGCTGCAAAAAAAACACTGGAAGGCTCCGTTCATCAGCCGGTTATTTACTCAGGAAAGGAAGAGGCATGGAAAAAATTATGCTCCAGCCCCGATATAGATCTTGTATATATTGCCACGCCCTGGAGCCTGCATACCCCCATGGCCATATATGCAATGAAACAGGGGAAACATGTATGTATTGAAGTACCGGCCGCAAAAACAATTGATGAATGCTGGGAACTTGTTGAAACTTCTGAGCAGACAAAGAAGCATTGTATGATTCTCGAAAATTGCTGCTACGATTATTTTGAATTACTGACACTTAACCTGGTCCGACAGGGATACTTTGGGGAAATCGTACATGCAGAAGGAGCTTATATACATGACCTGCTCGAAGGGAATTTTTCAAAAGAGAAGTATTACAATATGTGGCGCTTAAAGGAAAACCTCAGGAACGGGAACCTTTATCCAACACATGGCCTTGGCCCGATAGCACAGGCAATGAACCTGAACAGGGGCGATAAAGCAGATTTTATTGTTTCTGTTTCAGGTAATGATTTCATGATGCACCAGATGGCAGAAGAACTGGCAAAGAAAGATGATTTCTATAAAGACTATACCGGCAAAAAATTCAGGGGGAATATGAATACCTCTGTACTCCGTACCCATAAAGGGCGCACCATTATGCTGCAGCATGATGTAACTTCTCCGAATATCTATTCAAGGATTCATAAAATAAGCGGCACCAGGGGATCTGCATTAAAATATCCTTTACCGGGAAAAATAGCAACCGGTCATACAGGCTGGCTTACGGAAGAACAACAAACAGTGCTTACAAAAGAATCCAGCCCTCCCATTCTTCAAAAACTGGGTGAAACGGCAAAAGAAATCGGCGGCCATGGCGGGATGGATTTCCTGATGGACTGGAGAACGATTGATTGCCTTCGCAATGGCCTGCCACTTGATATAGATGTATATGATGCGGCTTTGTGGAGTGCCATCAGCCCTTTAAGTGAGCGATCCGTTGCGTCAAATTCTGCGCCTGTTGTAATACCTGATTTTACAAAGGGTCGCTGGAAAACAAATAAGCCCGTTGATCTTTCTCTTGATAAGGGAGGAAACACAAAAGTTCTTGACACAAAATAACAGGTCAGTTCCATGCCAAACTTGAATTCTCCCAAAAGGTTGCTCTCTATTGATGCGCTAAGGGGTTTTGACATGTGGCTGATCTCCGGTGGCGGAGCATTTATCGTTTGCCTCAAAGGTGTTACCGGCATAACATGGGTTGATCATATCGCTGATCAGCTGGAACATACTGCATGGAACGGGTTTACATTTTACGATTTTATTTTTCCTCTTTTCCTGTTTACTGCCGGCATCTCCCTATCCTTTTCGGTAACCGCAGGGTTGCAAAAAGGTATTCCCCGGAAATCACTTTATACAAAAGCATTCCGCCGGATGCTTATTCTTTTTCTGCTCAGCATTATTGATAAAAATGCACCCCTCGATATCTTTAACCCTGCCCAAATCCGTTTTGCCGGGGTTCTTGCCCGTATCGGCCTTGCCACTTTTATCACTACATTTCTTTATATCCGGTTCCCGCAGTATAAACGATTACTGATTGCTGTTGCTGTACTTTTTCTTTATTTTCTTGTGCTGCGTTTTATACCGGCACCGGGATTTGCGGCGGGCGACTTATCGCTTGAAGGGAATATTGTGGGTTGGGTAGACCGGAATTTTCTGCCGGGACGCCTCATTCAGAAAACATATGATGAGAACGGCCTGCTCACGCAGTTGCCGGCATGTTGCTTAACAATCGCCGGTTCCGTTGCCGGGGAAATTTTACAAAAGGAACAAGCTGGTTCGGCTAAAATTGCCCGCCTTGTACTTTATGGTATTGCGGGCATTGGTACAGGGCTTTTATGGAATAATGTACTCCCGGTCAACAAACACCTGTGGTCAAGTTCTTTTATTATGCTGACAGGAGGAATGTCATTCCTTTTCCTGGCTGTTTTCTACTGGCTGATAGACATTAAAGGATTTAAAAAATGGGCCTTCCCCTTCAAGGTGATAGGCATGAATTCATTAGTCATTTATTTCGCTTTTCATTTTATTGATTTCAGGTTTACTTCCCGGATGCTGTTCGAAGGCTTTTATAAACATGCCCCGGAAAAATATATACCTGCATTGAATGCCCTGGGGGCACTTCTGTTAGTCTGGCTTTTCCTCTACATACTTTACAAATTGAAAGTATTTATCAAAATATGACGCCGGCCTGCCATGCATCACTCCGCTACAATAAGAGATATTGCGCAAAGACTTGAAATTTCTGTTTCAACAGTATCGAGGGCTCTCAGGGATACGCATGATGTGAGCCCTTTTACACGAAAAAAAGTCATGTCTGTCGCGGCTGAATTGAATTACAAACCCAACTATAATGCTGCTGCCCTGGCAAAGGGTAAAACATATAATATTGGCATTGTACTCCCGTTCATTACCAATCATTACTTCTCATCCGTTGTTACAGGTATATACCAGGTGGCTAATCACCACGGCTATACCACTACGGTATATATGACCGGTGATATTCCCCGGAAAGAATTATCCATTTTAAGTACCCTCTCCGGTTCTGTCCTGGACGGTGTTCTTATCTGTTCTTCCCTGAGTGCACAACATGAATGTTATTTCAAAAATATTACGGGCAGTGGTATACCGGTGGTTTTCTTCGACAGGGCCGCAGATATATCTAACACGTCCAGGGTGTTGCATGATGACATCAGCGGGGCATATGAAGCTGTGACGCATCTTATCAAAAACGGTTATACAAAAGTTGCTCACATCACGGGGCCCGGAGACCTGATGTTTACCCGGCGAAGGCTTGAAGGATATATTTCCGGCCTGGTGGCAAACAATATTCCAGTAAGAAAAGAATGGATCATTCACTCAGCGTTTACACAGGAAGCGGGAACAGAAGACACTTTCCGTTTATTAAACCTGGAAGAGAAGCCGGATGCAATTTTTGCTGTCAATGACAGGAAAGCGATCGGGGCCCTGATAGCCTTAAAAGAGAAAAATATTCTGCCGGGGAACGAGTTTGGTGTTGCAGGCTTTACAAACGACCCGGCTGCGGCAATAATCTCTCCCTCTCTTACCACTATTGAAGAGCCTGGTTTTGATATTGGCAGGGAAAGCTGTGAATTACTTGTAAAGCATATGAAGAAGAAAAAATATTCTGCCGAAGAGAAAATACTTACCGGCAGGCTTATTATCCGCGAATCAAGCAACCGGATGTAGCTTGTTATAAACTATCTCCCCTCTTACTATTGTCGTTTGTACATCAAACTGGTTATCAAAAATAATAATATCGCCATCTTTGCCCGTGGCAATACTTCCTTTACGGTCACCAATGCCCAGTATTCTTGCAGGAGTGGCTGTCATCATTTTAACCGCATCGGTTAAAGGAACCGCTGCCAGTTCCGCCATATTCCTGACTAACTGGTTGGCAGTGGCAACACTGCCTGCAAAAGAAGAACGATCAGGAAGTTTCGCCACACCATCTTCAACAATTACCCTTAACCCTCTTTGACCGCTGCCGAGAATACTTTCACCCGGTGGCATACCTGATGCCCGCATGGCATCGGTTATCAGGGCTATTTTATCCGGCCCTTTGATTTTATAAGCCAGCTTAAGCAGAGGCGGTGGCACATGAATACCGTCTGCAATTATTTCAACATCAAATTCATCCAGTAACAGCACACTTTCAATAACCCCGGCATAACGAAAGGCATTTCTTCTTGTAACCCCCGACATCCCCGAATATAAATGTGTGGCTAAAGAATAGCCGTTTTCAGAAGCCTGCAGCACTTCATCATACACCGCATCAGTATGCGCAACTGCCGCAATTATTCCCCTGTCACTTATATATTTCCCGAATTCAAGTGCCCCTTTTAATTCGGGAGCAGCACTCCAGCGTTTTATGGAATCACTCTTTGATAAAATATCCTCATATTCGGCAGGATCAGGATCTCTTATATACTCAGGATCCTGCGCACCCCGCTGGCTCATGGCCAAATAAGGACCCTCCAGGTGAACACCTTCAAACGAAGCTCCTTTATAATTCCCGGACCTGGCCTGCTCATAGGTGTCAAGCATTTGTAATAATTCCTGTTTACTACAGGAAACTGTTGTTGGCATCAGGGAGGTGGTGCCATAACGGGAGTGAGCAGCTGCAATTCCCCGGAATGCTTCTGCAGTTCCATCCATAAAATCATAGCCCCCGCCACCATGCACATGCAGGTCAATAAAACCCGGCGAGATATAATGACCCATTGCATCAATACCTGTTATTTCCGGGGAAACAGGCAGGTCCTCACCAGCAATTGCTGTTATTACACCCTGCTGAATCACCAGGCTTCCGTCCGGGATGATCCCGCCCGGTGTAATAATTTTTCCGTTATAAATTTTTAAAGATTGTCCATGCATAACTATACAATTATAAACACCATCTCTTTACCCGGTAGCCTCTTATTGCATAAAAAACGAGGTAAAGGTAACAGGGAAATAAAACCCAGTAAGCTGACCGCAGGTCATACTGATCTGCAAGGTATCCGTACGCAAGGGGCAGCAATGCATTACCACAGAGACCCATGATCATAACAGAGGCGCCCAGTTTGGTGAACTTCCCAAGACCATCCAGCGCCAGTGGCCAGATGCCTGCCCATACCAGTGAATTAGCAAAGCCGAGGAGCACAATAAACCATATGGAGATATCCGTATGGTGCCCTAAAAAGAATATGTCCCTCCTGGTAAAAATTATTAATAATGTAAGCAAGGTTCCCAGCATTGTACAAACCCGTAAGGCAGTAAGCTGGCTGATGTATTTCGGAATAAAAATAATACCCAGTATATACCCGCAGATAGTTGCCAGCAGTGTATAGGATGGAAAAACCTTAGCTTCCATCAACTCTATATTCATACTGCCGGCATAGCCAATAACTGTATCAATAGCTATCACCTGTGTACCGACATGCAAAAAAATGGCTATTGCCCCCAGTATAAGATAAGGAAACTGGAATATATTTTTCTTTGTCGCATTATTAACGGAATCTTCAACGGTGTTTGAATCGGTATTTATTTCGGGAAGAGGGGAATTGCGCACAACTAACCCAAGAATAAAAAGCAGGGTTCCAACGCAACTGTACGGTATAATAACACGGCGTATTAACTCATCTAAGGCTGCAGCTTTTTCCTCCGGCCCCATAGAACCCAGTTGTGCAAACAGCTCCGAATCTGTAGCCTTAAGTATTACTGCTGCAAAAATCAGCGGGGCAAGAATCCCGGCGCCTTTATTACAGATCCCCATAATACTGATGCGCCTCGCGGCAGTTTCTTTACTCCCGAGAATAGTAATGTAAGGATTAGCGGCTGTCTGAAGAACTGCAAGGCCCGCACCAATAAAAAAAAGACCGGTGAGAAATATTTCATATCTCCTTGCCAGTGCAGCAGGAATAAAAACAAAAGCCCCCAGCGACATGATCCAGAAGCCTGTCATCATTCCTTTTTTAAAGCCGGTTCTTTTTAGCAGGTAAGAAGAAGGAACTGATAAAAAAAAGTACGAGATGTAAAAAGAAAAAGCAACAAGATAAGACTGGAAATTCGTCAGCTCACATGCAATTTTGAAATAAGGAATTAGTATTGAATTAACCCAGGAAATAAACCCGAATACAAAAAAGAGAACTCCAATAATGGCAATAGAAATAACAGAGTCTTTTCTGGTTAAAGAAGCCGGGTTTACAATTGCTATCATATCTTTTCGCTTTCGGTTTTTAGTCCATCCGTATTATCCTGTAATAAAATAGTAGTTGCAGCGAACAGGCTATTGCCCGTCATCAGACAAGGCCACAGCCGAATCTTCGTCAAGAAAACAGCTGCAATCACTGTGCAGGCGGAGTATACTTGCAGGATACAGGTTGCTCACTTCTTTCTTCAGGCAGTTTCTCAGCGCATTTACTTTCCGGCTGCCCGGCACAGAGCAAATAATGGATGCTGATTTCATAATCTGGTTTACAGACATACTTATAGCCTGTTCCGGAACTTCATCCGGTGAATGGAACCAGCCTTCACCAGCCTGTTGCTTCCTGCAATTCTCATCCAGGTTCACAATGATATACGGGTCCGTTGTTTCAAAATCAGCAGGCGGATCATTAAAAGCAAGATGCCCGTTCTCCCCGATTCCCACCAGGGCAAGATCTGCCGGATGATCAGCAATGATATGATTCAGGCGGTCACATTCTTCCTTTGCATTGCTTTCTCCGTTGATCAGGTAAGCCGCTTTCAAGGGCGGCAGTCGGGATAAGAAAAATTGTTTCAGGTATCTCCGGAAACTGGCAGGAGAAGTCTCCGGCAGACCGATATATTCATCCAGGTGAAACATTACAACTTTTGACCAGTCTGTTTCCTTATCAGCAACCAGGCTGGCAATTGTAGCCAGCTGGCTTGTACCGGTTGCCACTATGATATTTGCGGTTCCCTTTGTACGGATTGCATTCCTGATCAGCTGAGCTGCAGCTTTACCCGCAAGATTTCCCAGTTCATTATTGTCTTTGGCAATTGTAATACGCATGATACAATAAAAATAAAGTGATAGAAAAAGTATATCTCAAACATATACAATACATCCTCAAGTATAATAAATAACTCCGGAAACGCTGCCGGAAACAGGACAGTACATGATGCAGCATTCCAATACTTCGTTACTTTGAGTACCGAAACTGATAACACCGAATGCACACTGTTTCCTCCATTAAAAAAATAAGCAGTTACCTTTTAACCACACTAATGGCTGTTTCGGAATTAAGTATACATGCACAGTCTAATACCGATGAGAGTAAAGTCATGCCCTACAGCTTACCGGGGCTGCTGGCAGTAAAAGACGGCCAGGTAATCACTGATAAAGAAAACTGGATTACAAGCCGGAGAAATGAAATACTGCAGCAATTCGGTAAATATATTTATGGCTGCACACCGGATGCCGGTATCCATTGCAGTTTTGAAGTAACTAAAATAATACCCGGGGCCGTTGCTGGCAAAGCAATCATAAAACTGGTTACAATTTCCCTTTCAAACAGCAGGGATACATTTCAAATACCTTTGGTTATTCTTTTACCCGCACAGGCAAAAAAACCGGTCCCCTTATTTTTAGGAATGAATTTTTATGGCAATCATACAATTTGCCGGGACACAACGATTCCTGTAACCAAAAACTATGTAATCAATAACCCTCAGTACCATATTTTTAATAATACAGCCACAGCCGCATCAACGGGTGTTGAAGCGGATCAGTGGCAGGTTGACAGAATCCTGGAAAGAGGTTATGGTCTTGCAACTATCTATTACGGTGATGTTGATCCCGATTTTGATGACGGATTTCAAAATGGCATTCATCCCCTGTTTTATAAAGAAGGACAAAAAAAGCCCCGCCCTGATGAATGGGGATCTATCGGCGCATGGTCCTATGCACTGTCCAGGGCAATGGATTATTTTGAAAAAGACCGGGATATCAACAGTAAGCAAATTGCAGTAATCGGTCATTCCCGGTTAGGCAAAACTGCTCTCTGGGCAGGTGCACAGGACCAGCGGTTTGCCATAGTGATATCCAATAATTCAGGTTGTGGTGGCGCCGCCCTGTCAAAAAGAAAATTCGGGGAAACGGTTAAGCTGATCAATGAAAGATTTCCCCATTGGTTTTGCGGCAATTTTCATGCATTCAACGACAAGGAAGAACTGCTGCCTGTAGATCAGCATATGCTGATGGGATTAATAGCTCCGCGACCGGTATACGTGGCCAGTGCAGAAGATGATAGCTGGGCGGACCCTAAAGGAGAATATCTTTCGTTGTATTATGCAGGGCCGGCATACCGGCTTTGGGGGCTGCCATCTTTTCAATCAGATACATTACCTAAAGTAAATACAGTTCTGAGGGCCGGTAATATGGCATACCATATAAGATCCGGGAAACACGATATTACAGCATTTGACTGGAAACAATATCTTGATTTTGCAGACCTGTATTTCAAACCGGAAAAGAACCCGGGTAAATAATACACTGATAACACGCAACGAACCAGGTAAAAGTTGCTATCCTGCGGGTCAATCATTCCTTATCCGTTACTATTTTTCTATACCAGTTTTAGCAGCAAAGAATTTTCCTTTTTTTGAATGACGGGCAAAATATTTGAAATAGCTTTTTCCCCTCGCCTATCAGCCCGAATTAACCTTGTAAAGAGTCCGGCTAATGCCGGAATTTTATAAATGCGCTAAGATTTCAGCCACGGAGACCCGTTTGGTATAATCCTTATCAAAATGACGGAAGATAATTTTACCTTCTTTATTGATAACATATACTGCCGGGACCGGAAGATTGGCGCCATTGTTATCACCGTTTGCCTTTGCGAAGTCAATCCCGTAAGTTTTATACTTCTCCACAGTTTTGTCGTCTACTTTAAAAGCAACATCATAGCTTTTCATGATACTGAGCCCGTCATCAAACAATATCGGGTACGTAGCTTTTGTTTTTTCAATTGTTTTTGCTATCCCCGCAGCCGTTTCCGGAGTTATCGTAATAAGACTTGCTCCTTTATTATTGACAAGAGTCATAGAGTCTTCAAGTTTTTTCAGGTAGCGGTTACAATAAGGGCACCATTGCCCCCGGTAAAAAACCAATACCACTGCCCCCTCTTTTAGTTTTTCCCTGAGATTTACGTCCTTGCCATTCTGGTCCTTTGCTGTAAAATCAGGAGCCTGGTCATTTATATTTAACCCTTTAGGCTCTTCCTGGCCGTTCACAGCGATTGCCAAAATAAACACGGATACGATTAAAAATAATTTCTTCATGACTTATAAATTTTTATTGAAAATAAAGAGGCCGGGTATAAGAGTTTGTCAGCCGGGTGACAGAAATAGCATCAGAAGCTGAATGTATACTCCAATGAGGTAACAAACGAACGGGTCAGCCCGTCAGGCCTGTTGGTGCGGATCACAAAGGGAGCACCCAATGACAATTCAAAAGAACTGCTTTTTGTCAGACGATAATTAGCAAACATATTCCCGTTTACAGTTAAACCAGCTGACCTGGCAATTTCCCTCCTCATCTTACCGGCATCAAGATAACTGTCATTAGCAACGTGATATATAGAAAGCAAACCGGGTCTCACAGAGAATTTTTTATTCAGATCAAAGCTATAGGAAAGCCTGAGCAGCACATCGGCTTTTCTTGAGAATTTATAGGTCGGGAGATACCTGTTGGCTAATGGAACAGCAGGGTACAATTCCGGCAAAAACATGTTCCCGTTAGCCGGTTTCAAAGGTTGTTGCAAAGCCAATGTTGCCCCAAAAGATTTGTTGGCGAAATTGATCCCGGATACAAGGTCAGTTGTCCCCAGGCTGGTCTGGTAGGGCATTGGCAGGTGAATACCTTCTTTCACAATATCTGCTTTATTAAACGTAATTTTCAATCCTGCTACAAATGATTTTCTCCATTTCCTTTTTGTATCAAAAGCATGATTTACCGACAGGAAAATATCTCCCGGGCCGCCTGTATTCGCCAGTTCACCGTTTATCTCTGAAAAAACGATTTTTCCTGTTACAGAAGTATTTTCTGTGATGCTCCGGGTATATTCAAGGTATTGTGAGTAATCCGATACAGATCGTTCCCCTTTGCCAAAAGAAAATCCGATAACCACTTCATTCTTATTTTTATCAGCAGAAGGATGTTGCGTGTTATTTTTAAAGGAATGAATGGTGCAAACACCCGCATCGCTGCATCCCTGTGCCTGCAAGCTGCCAGTTGCCACGCAAAAAGCAATAATGACTGAAATAATTCTTTTCATGGTTTACTTTTCTATTCGTTAAAAATTATTTTCCCATTTCTGTTATGTACATGACCTCAGTGTCCCATACAATAAAAGGCTTCTGAACCGCCCCATCTTCCTGCCGGATAAAAGCAATTCCTTACTTACAAACTGGTATTTTCCCGGCCGATTTTATTTTATTATACAACTCCTCCGCATTGCTGACAGCAACCGGGTATACGAACTTCCTAAATCATCGCTTCGTGAATTACGATGGGTTTCCATTCCCGGGCCTGATTTAGTGTATTCAAGAGATTCAACACCATGCCCTGTTTATATTCCGCAGGAGTTATACTTAATCACTTAAGCGATCAATTCCATACGACAGGGTTGTTCAACTCAATATGTTTCCTGTTATAACAAAGCAAACCGGAGCTTCTTAATTCATTCAGCAGCATATTTACGCTTTGCCGTGAAGTCGCAATAAACCCGGCAATATCACTATGAGTAAGATAATTGTTGAGGATAATTTTATCGCCCTGGCGGCTGCCATCTGATTGTGCCCAATTTTTAATAAACCGGATCAGCCGGTCTTTAGTATCCAGGTAAACAAGATCTGCATGACGATTTTCCAGCCGTTGCAGTTTACTGTTGACTTTTCTTGCATAATTTAATACAATGGCAGGGTTCTCTTCCAATATCCGTTTAAAATCGCTGACATGGAAAGAACATATTATGGTGTTTGCTGTCAATACTTCGGCACATTCTTCGCGGGAGATTTTACCTTCAAGTCCCAGGTCGCCAAAAATATCAGGTTCAGTTAAAATATCTTTTACTAACTCATTCTCGGCATTCCCGTTATCCGTGATCTTCACTTTTCCCTTTACAAGAAAATGAATACGGGTGTAGCCTGCTTCGCCGTAACTGATTACTTCCCCGCGGCAAACAGTTCTTATCCTGGCAACAGCTGCCACTTCCCTCATCCTTTGTTCAGGCAGGGAGGCCAGCATCGGGTGGTTCTTCAGGTAGAAGAATTTCATTTCATCAGACATGGTTGTAACTTTTAAAGATTTATTTAATTATTAGTAATAGTTAATTCCCGTTTAATGCATTTTCAATCTTGCTGATCACTACGTTTTTGGGCGTCAGGCCTGCTACATGATCAATCACTTTACCCGATTTAAAAAAAAGGATAGTTGGCAACTCCATTATCCCGTACTCATTATCCAGCCCGGATCCGTCCTCCACATCTACGGTGAAAAAATTAGCCTGGCCTTTATAAGAAGCCGCGAGTTCCTCGTAAATGGGAGAAACAATCTGGCAGGCCCCTCTCCACTCAATTTTAAACTGGACCAGCGACAGGGTGATACTTTCAATTACCTGCTTTCTAAACTCATCCCGGGAGATTGTGCGATTCATATTTTTCATTTTGCTTTCCCTTATAGCCAACCGGCGTGCCAGAAAATTATTCCCAATATCATATCCTGCTCAAAACCTTACCCGGCAAGCATTTCATTGAAAAAAGGATTAACACCTGCTACTTGTTTTGAATTGAAAAATTTCCCAACATGTTGTGAATCCCCCAAAATATTGGGAATGGGAAAGTTTTAATTCCCAGCCCGAAAATGACGGCTTTGTTAAAAGAAAATAAACAATACGCCCCTGTCAATTGCCTGACAAAGACTACCCGGACCAGATTCTACATTTGTTTTATAAAAAAGACGATATGAAAGCCCGATTTTTTACGACGCTCCTGTTTTTAAGCACTATTTCTCTTACCGGTTTTACCCAGGACCCGGCTACATTACGAAAAAAGCAATTTAACCTGGATGATGGCCTGGCTATTGATGGTTATGACCCTGTTGCCTATTTCAAAATCAATAAAGCCGTGAAAGGAAAAAAGGAACTGGCTGTTTATCACCTGGGTGCTACCTATTACTTCTCCTCAGCAGAAAACAAAGAAGAATTTAAAAAAAATCCTGCCAAATATGAGCCTGAATATGGTGGCTGGTGTGCATATGCCATGGGAGCCAAAGGTGAAAAAGTAAGTATCGACCCTGAAACATTTAAAATTTTGAACGGCCGGCTTTATCTTTTTTATAACCGGTATTTTACCAATACTCTAAAAAGCTGGAATAAGGATGAAGCCAACCTGAAATCAAAAGCAGATGCAAACTGGCAAAAAATCTATCATTAAGTTATACCCGTAAATAAAACAAGATGAATATCAGTTTCACAACTATCGGTCTTTGGGTCCTGCGGGTTATTGCTGCAGCGATCATGCTCCAAACCCTTTATTTCAAATTTAGCGGCGCAGAAGAATCTGTATATATATTTTCCAAATTAGGAATAGAGCCCTGGGGGCGGATCGGCACCGGTATACTTGAACTGATAGCATCAGTTCTTATACTTTATCCCCGTACAACATTCCTGGGAGCTACATTGGGAGCCGGGCTAATGATTGGTGCTATTGGCGCCCACCTGACAAAACTTGGCATTGTTATAAACAATGACGGCGGGCTGTTGTTTGCCTATGCCCTGCTTGTATTTATTGCCTGTGTGCTCTTAATTGTACTACTGCGAAATGAACTGGCCGGGTTCCTGAAACGTTTACTATACAAAATCACAAACCGATGAGATATTTAATCCTGCTCATATCCATGTTCGTTGCAGCAGGACTTAGCTCCTGTGTAAAGGGGAATACCCCAACAACAGCTTTAGACAACAGTATTGACACAACTGTTACTATGAGCAGGTATGCGGGCAGTTTTGTGAATGGTCCTTACGGAAATGTGAGCGGAACTGCCAAAATCTATCTGCAAAATAATAGTTTTATCCTGGCGCTGGAAGGAGTCAGTATCTCAAACGGTCCTGATCTTCATGTTTATCTTTCAAAAGAAATACTGCCTGCAAATTATATAGATCTTGGCCGCCTGCAATCAGTGGCCGGCAACCAGTTGTACAATATCCCCGGATCACCTGATTTTTCACAATATAAATATGCACTGATCCACTGTCAGCGCTACAACCATCTTTTTGGCAGTGCCGGACTCCAATAAAACCAGATTAAAATTATGCTGCTCAAACAACCGCTTCAACATGTTTTTGTCCAGATCAGTGAAACCTTATCACAGCTGAGTGACGCCGAATATACCCGGCCCAGCAGCATTCTTTCTGCCGCCACAATTGGCCAGCACGTAAGACATATCATTGAATTATTCCAGTGCCTTGAAATGGGATATGAGGCAGGAATCATTAACTATGAAAAAAGAAAACGAGACCATCGTATTGAAACAGACAAAGTTCTTGCAACTGAATTGCTGAAAAATATTTTCCGGCAACTGGACAAACCGGATAAGGAAATAATAATGCAGGCAGAGGATTATTGTGAAACTGCCGGGGTTATTAATATCCCCAGCAATTATTACCGGGAGATCGCCTATAATCTTGAGCACACAATACATCATATGGCCCTGATCCGGGTCGGGATAAATGAAGTTTCACAGGTGGAACTGCCTGCCGAGTTTGGTGTCGCCTATTCAACAATAAAATTCCGCCAGCAATGTGCACAGTAAGCTTTATTCCTGTAAAGGATAAATTTTTCCTGACATCGAACAGGGATGAAAGAAATACCAGGGGAAAAGCCTTCAGTCCTGCGCTAACTTCTTACAAAGGACATACTATTTTATTCCCCAAAGATGCTGACCGGGGAGGCACCTGGATCGGTCTGAAAGAAAATGGAGATATGGCCGTTTTATTAAACGGCGCCTTTTTTGGCCACACCTCTTCCCCTCCCTACCGCAAGAGCCGGGGCATTGTATTTCTTGATATCCTGGCCACTGAACGCCCTTCTCTGCAATTTGCAAAAACAGATCTCACTGACATAGAACCATTCACTTTTATACTATTTGAAAAAAACTGCCTTTATGAATTCAGGTGGGATGGCGCCGAACATTACTGCAGGCAACCGGCTGCGAATCGTCCCCATATCTGGTCATCTTCCACCTTATACGATAGTGGTATTGCCAGGAAGAGAGAACAATGGTTGGCGGGGTTTCTTAACCGTAATCCAACACCCACACAGTCTGATATATTAAACTTTCATAGATTTAGTGGCGACGGGGACGAAAGAAATGATCTGCTGATGAGGCGTGATGACGTTTACTCCACCGTAAGTATTACCAGCATCTTATTGACCACTGACCGCGGGAGTTTAAAACACTTGGACATCAGTTCCGGCAAACAAACTGAAATAAAAATTGAGCTGGCCGGGCACAGCACTGTATTATGAAAAGAATATTAAACTATCCTGCCCTGATTAAACTATTTCACTGGGAATACTGGCCATTCCATGTGGTATACGGACCCGTTTATTTTTACTGGTTCTGGTTATGCCTGCGTGCACGGTCATTTTTCTTTTTTAATACGTCTAACCCCACTATCAAAAACGGTGGATTCCTGATGGAATCAAAATGGGCTATATACAATCTTATCCCCCCGGCGTATTACCCTGAAACTATTTTTTTTGAAACCTGTGTTGAGCCCGCCCGGGTTATTGAGAAAATAAAACATCTTCAACTGGATTATCCTTTAATTGGCAAACCCGATATCGGCATGAAAGGTATGGCTGTAAAAAAAATCCATAATGAAGCCGAGTTGACGGATTATTGTATTCACTCGAAAGTAAATTTCCTTATCCAGAAGTTCATCCCCTCTGAAAATGAAATCGGCTTATTCTATTACCGGTTTCCGGGTGAAAAAAACGGGCATATTTCAGGCATTGCGGGAAAGGAGTTTCTTGCTGTTACGGGGGATGGGGTTTCCACGGTTAAAGAATTACTGAAACAGGATAAACGGTATATTTTGCAATTGCCCGTTTTGATAAAGACCTGCGGGGAAAAGATAAATTCAATACCGGGAAAAGGAGAGAAACTTCTGCTCGTTCCCTATGGCAATCATGTCAGGGGTGCAAAATTCATTGATATAAGTTACCTTATTGATGAACAATTGACACACACTATCGATACTATCTGCCGCCAGGTGGATGGATTCTATTACGGACGCATGGATATTCGCTATAACACATGGGAAGAATTAAAGGAGGGAAGAAATTTTTCGATTATTGAACTGAATGGTGCAGGCAGCGAGCCCACCCATATGTATGATCCCCGGCATAGCCTGTTTTTTGCATGGAAGGAAATTATCAGGCACTGGAATATCCTGTGGAAGATCAGCAGGCTGAATCATCATAACCAGCACCGTCCTTATATGGATATACGGTCCGGCCTGAGTATGCTTAAAGAAAGCAGTCAATATATAAAATTAGTTGAAGGCAAAAGATAAACCGTATGAGACTGATCACTACCATTCCGGTTACCACAGCATTAATCATAGCAGGCCTGTCCTTTGGTTTTTCAGGTAAGCCCAGCCCTGGTAAAAAAGATACCAGATCTCATAAAGGTTTTGCAGTTGTTGAGCTGTTCACATCAGAAGGGTGCTCCAGTTGCCCCCCGGCTGATGAAGTTGCAATCAGGATTTCCGGGGAATATCCCGGCAATGTTTATTTCCTTGGGTTTCATGTTGACTACTGGGATAACATAGGCTGGAAAGATGAATTCAGTAACCCGGGTTATACAGAGAGGCAGAGAAAATATGCCCGCATTTTTGATCTTACCAGCATCTATACACCGCAGGTAATTATTAATGGTATAGAGGAAGGTATTGGGTCAAAAGAAGCAGTATTAAGAAAAAGTATCAGCAGGGAATTAAAAAAGGAAGTTACTGACAGTATTAGCCTGCGTGTTAAAGTCAATGGTGAAAACATCGGGGTCTCCTATGATGTATCAGCTCCTAAGCTACTCAATATTGCGCTGGTACAGCTAAAGGCCACAACGAATGTAAAAAGAGGAGAAAATGCCGGTCATCATCTTAATCATATTAATATTGTCAGGGTATTCAAAACACTTGATACCGGCAAGGCAACAAGCGGAACTATACCATTAACCATTCCCGGAGGTCTGACAACAAAAGAGATAAAGGTAATCGCCTACTTACAGGATAAAACAACTTTCCAGGTAACCGGGGCAGCTGAAGCGTCTTTACAATAATAATCAGGCTTCTCTCTTAATACCCAGTTTTTTCATCCGGGCTTCCAGCGTGGTGGGGTTTAGCCCGAGTATTTTTGCTGCACCCTTTTCACCACTTACTTTCCAGCCGGTCTTCCTCAGCGTTTCAAGGATATGTTCTTTTTCAAGATCACCCAACCTGGCGGATTGAGATTTTGCCAGCGGCATTTTTTCAACCGGGATCCACTCCCCGTATTCAAGGCTGTTTCCCCGGCTGAGTATCATTGCTCTTTCAATGATATTCTCCAATTCACGGATATTACCGGGCCAGTCATAATCCATCAGCGCTGTCATTACATCAGGAGCAATACTTGAAATCTTTTTCCCGATCTTGCCTTCATGCTTTTGGCAAAAATGCCTGACCAGAAGAGGTATATCTTCTTTGCGATCCCGTAAAGGAGGGCAAATTATCGGGAACACATTCAGACGGTAATACAAGTCCTCCCGGAATTCTTTTTTCTCAATAGCCTGCTGCAGGTTTCTGTTAGTGGCTGCAATTACCCGCACATTAACCTTCATAGTTTTAGGGTTGCCCAACCGTTCAAACTCGCCTTCCTGCAGGACACGTAATAATTTAGCCTGCAATTCTACCGGCAATTCGCCGATTTCATCGAGGAAAATAGATCCCCCATCTGCCAGCTCAAAACGTCCGATCTTCCTTTCCATCGCCCCGGTGAATGCCCCTTTTTCATGACCAAATAATTCACTTTCGATCAGGTTAGCCGGTAATGTGGCGCAGTTTACTTTTACCAGAGGCCGTTTACTGCGGTTACTGATATTATGAACCGCTCTTGCAATTAATTCTTTTCCGGTTCCTGATTCCCCCAATATCAATACTGTTGCATCAGTGGAAGCTACCTGTTCTATTTGCTGCAATACTTTTTGAAAATCCTTGCTTTTGCTGATGATCTCTTCAAAATTGTAAGTGAGTTTTATTTCTTCCTGCAGGTATTTGTTTTGTGCCTGTAACCTTGCCTGTTCCTGTTCCATCAGCACCTTTTCTGTAATATCAACAAACATCGTCCTGGTAAATTGTCCACCGGGATCGGGGTTGGACCACCACTGTATCCATATTGGCCGACCATTATCCTTTCGCCTGAGCTCAAGCACCACCCCGCTGGTATCTGTTCCCCGTCCCACTGATTCAAAAGCTTCCCTGAGCCGGCGCTGTGCATCGGGCGTATCCGGGGCCAGTGATTTTCCATACGTACCCGCCACTTCATCAGGCCTGACACCCAATATTCTTAATGCAGCCCGGTTAGCTTTAATAAATTCAGAATCAAGCTTCTCATGCACATAGGCAATCGGCGCTTCCTCAAATAAATCGCGGTAGCGCTGATCACTTTCTTTTAATAAAACCTGCAACTCGCTATTGGCAATTTTTAACTTCTCCTCCGCTTTCATTCTTTCCAGTTCCGCACCTGCCCTGGCCGCAAATATCCTGAGTATAGCAGTTTGATTTCGTTCTGTTGTGACCGGGTCAGGGTTTACTGCAAGAATATGCCCGATGATCTCGCCGCTTTTGGTGCTATAAATCGGGACTCCGACTGCCGATTCAATCCCCTCTTCTTTTGGAAAAAGTTTTTGTACTCCTTCCGCCTGGAAAAATTCTTTTCCCTGCATGATAATTTCGCAGGGAAGTCCCTCCGTGTCATATTCTGTGTTATCAAGAACGCTTTGCCCGTCAACATAACATAAGGTTCGCAGCCGGGTTTTCTCTTCGTTTGCACACTCGGTAATCAATGCATACCGCATCAGCAAGGTCATCGTAATATGCCGGGCCAGTTCTTTAAGAAAATCTTCCCCCGTCAGACCGGAAGTTGCTTCTGAAACCGTACGAAGCAATTCTTCTTCCATTTTTCTTTGCCGGATGTCCCTTACAATGCTGCATGTGTACTCACGTCCTTCAAATTCAAGGAAATTTTGCGTAATCTCAATGTCAATAATTGCCCCTTGTTTCTGTTTGAGTTTCGCATCAAAAAGAACTTTCTTTTCTTTTTTCAATTTTTGCCAAACAGAAGCCCAGTTTTTCGGCTGAACAGTTTGATCCATTTCAAACACTTTCATACTCCGGAGCTCCTCTCTCGAATAGCCCGACAATTCTGCAGCTCCATCGTTTACATCCCAGATATTCCCATCTTCATCCACCCAAAAAACTGCCTCCTTAAGATGGTTAATTGTAAATGCATAAAATTCATTTTCCCGTATACGCCTGGTCAGCTCCTTTTCCGCTTTCATGCGTTCAATCTCTGCGCCGATCCTTGAGGCAAATATTTTCAGGATAGCAGTCTGGTTGCTTTCTTCTGTAACCGGTTGCGGACCGGATACAATAATATGACCAATTATTTTTCCTGTAACCGAGCTAAAAATAGGAACTCCTGTTGCCCCTTCGATACCCTTTGCTTCAGGGAATTGTTTATATACTTCACGGGGAACAAAAAGCTCATTTCCTTTTAAGATAAGTTCACAGGGGCGCCCCGTTGTATCATACTCAATATTATCAGCCACGTTATTCCCGTTCACAAAACAAATTGTTCTTACCTGTGTGCTTCCTTCTTCAATGCATTCAGCAATCACTGCAAATTGCATATTTAATATCCGGGTAAAATTCCTGCATAGCTCATCCATTAAATCCTTGCCTACCAATCCGGAAGTGGCTTCAGAGATAACCTGCAACAAATTCTTATCATGAATATCATTCTTTGCTTTTGCCATAACTGACGACCCGGTGGGATCTTATATGAAATATAAAGATAACCAATGCGGAAATGTAGGCAATATTCAAGATCAGCTATGTCGCAGTCCTGACAACTGGTAATTAAAATAACTGCCCCTGGAAAACCGATTATGAGGTATACGAAAAAATGGCCCCGGCAGATTTCCGCTCCTCATAAACAGGAAAGACATAAAAGCGGTAATAGGCCGGTAACCCTGTTGAAGTTAACCGTAAATTTTAAGCTATTTCAGGTCATGATTTAAAAATCGGGCAGTACAGGCTATATGAAAGTTCACCCCGCTCCTTCACTGAGGCAGGTGCTTTTAATCATGGTATCGGATAATGCCGAGTAACAAACAGTCCATGCGTTTTCAACCGCCTCTGTCCATTCATCACCCAGTCCTTTCTGCAAAGTCCAGAGCAGGGCGCTTCCAACCAGTTTATAATGCGCCGGTCTTACCCCATATTGAACATGCCGCTGTGCCATAGCCGCCACCTCTTCACTTAATTCATCCAGCCGGTCCAAACGGATAACAATTGAATTGAGCATATCCAGCAGTTTTTGGTATTGCTGCTCCATATCGGCAGGAAACATTTTACGCAAATGCGGGTTATCCATAAATAATTTTGAGTAAAACAAATCCCCGACTGTGGCCGGGCTGACTCCCCTGAACATCCGCCATGTTTTTTTCACCAATTGTACCTGCTCTGTTGTCATCTTGCTGCAATTTTATTCTGTAAAGATTTTGATTTCATGCCCACTGCAGCAAATATTTTTGCTCAAAGCGTATCAAATCCGCTATGAAACAGGTATTGTTGGCTGATTACCGGTCCATCCATTTCTTAAATAAGGGAGCTTTTTCCCGGCTGATATCCACTTCGAGCTTTAATGGCGGCTTTACCTGTATTAATAATTTTTGATTCCCATAAGGCTTCACGCTATGCACAGCATTGATATGAATGATAGCCTGCCGGTTAGCCCTGAAAAAAATCTCCGGGTCCAGTAATTCTTCTATTTCATCCAGTGCAGAAAAATCATAGATATATTTTTCACCGGCAAAAGTGTAAATGTAGTTCAGGCTATCCTTGAAAAATACGGCTATGTCTTTTGCCTCCACGGGCATCCACCTGTTGTTGCTGTTAATAATAAACCGTTCTTTATAAGGCTGCCTTACAGCGCCCGGGTTTTTAAAAAGCTGAACCAGTTGCTGCAGGTCAGCAGGGAAAGCCGCTTTTTCATTTTTCAATCCCCGTACCCTATCAATAGCTTTTTTAATATCCGCTTCCTGTACCGGCTTCAGCAGGTAGTCAACACCATTTACCTTAAATGCACGGATGGCATATTCTTCGTAAGCCGTGCAAAAGATAACAGGACAATGGAGCGTAAAGTCATCAAACAATTCAAAACTCAGTCCGTCACTGAGTTTAATATCCATAAAAAGAATATCAGGTTCTGCGTTTTGCAAAAACCATTTTCTTGCCGCTTTCAGACTTGGCAGAACCTCCAGGATTTCGATATCACCAGCCACCGCTTTAATCATTTCACGCATTTCTGCAGCGATCAGTTTTTCATCTTCAATAATAACAGCTTTCATGCTTCTCAAAATATATTATTTACAATAACGGGATTCTGACAGTGAAATAATGTTCATCAGCATTAATTCCGATTGGCTTTTCGGAATAATACCGGTAGAGTGTCTGTAAACTTTCCAGGCCCTTTTTATTACTCGTTTCCACATACTGGTACCGCTGAAGGTTATTTTTTACAACCACATACTCATCTTCCGTATAAATTTCAATTACTAACGGGCTGTCCTCCGCCGTGGTATTATGCTTTATAGCATTTTCCACCAGGTTCTGAAGTGTGACGGGCACTATATATTTTCTGAGCTGCGGAGTATCTATATTGATCATCATCACAAGCCCGTCGCCAAATCGTATTTTTTGTAATTCCGTGAAGTTTTTTACAAAATCAATTTCCGCCTGCAGCATTACCAGTTCCTGGTTGCCGCTTTTCAAAATATAGCGGTATACCATACTCAAACCGTCTAAAAAGCCGGTAGCTGTTTTAGCATCTGTTTTAATAAGGCTCCGCAGGGAGGTTAATGAATTGAAGAGAAAGTGCGGATTAAGTTGCTGTTTCAGGCTTTCATATTGTACATGGGTCTTTTCTTTTTCCAGGTGTTCTGCCTTTCGTTCCAGCAACAATATCTGTTTTTGCTGGTTCATCCGGTAGCGGTACACCCAGTAAAGACCTGCTGCCACAGCTAATGAAACTGCCAGCCAAAACCAGGTTGTTTTGTAAAAATGTTTTTCGATATAGATAGCCAGTTGTTTTTCACGGATACCGGCAAAATCCTTTTTAAACCCTGCTTTATACAGCAATGTATAGTTACCCCCCGGGATATTGGTGTATACAATTTTAGGGTCATTACTATAGTGCCACTCCTTTTCAAAGCCGTCCAGCTTATAGGCATACCAGGCTGGTGAAGGATTGTTGTAATTAAGCGCTTCCAGCCAGATAGTAAAAGAATTATCTCCTGCACGCAGGTGCAATTGTGCTGCGCTGTCTTTCCGGATCCAGGAATTACTTTTATCAGTTATTGCCCGGGCTGCATAAAAGGGTAATGAAGCAGCATCTGCCGAAAACCGGGAAGCGTTAAATTCCACAAACCCTTTGATCGTAGGCATCAGCACAGTGCCATCTTTAAGCCGGTAACCCGGATGTTCTGTAAATTCTTCACTAATGAGACCGGAAGATTCGTCATAATAATCCAGTTGCTGCCGTTGTGCATCGAGCATATATAATCCCGATGCGGAGCCTATCCATAGCCTGTCGGCACTATCCACCAGTAAAGCAGATGTAACATTTGTTTTGAGGCCCGTTGTTTCATCTATCCATATATATTTCTCCAGCCGGGTATCAATACCGGTTACACCACTGAATGTACTTACCCAAATAATTCCTTCCCGGTCTTCTTTTATATCCACCACGGTATTACCGGTAATTGTATTCCGGTTGCTGTCGTTATTGTTCCAGAAACGGGTTTGCTTATTTTTCTCGTCTGCCATTATCAATCCGCTGCCAAGACCTATCCATAACCGTCCTTTACTGTCTTCAAAAACGATACGGGACGGATAACCCCTGAATTTCTGAAGCAGGGGGTGCTGCGCTATGCTGTAAAATTTATTTTCTTTTTCGGTGTAATAGTACAAACCGTCGCCCTGGTTGCTGGCAAACCATATCCTTCCCTTACTGTCACGGTTGGCAGAATAATAAAACAAGCGGGGTGCGCCATCCTTTTCGGTATAAAATTCCATTTTGCCTGTTGCCGGGTTATAGCTGTTGATGCCGCCCCCGGTAGCGATCCATACCCGTCCATCGGAACCAGTTTCAATACCCCTCACTGAATTATTATAAATAATATTGGGCCGTCCGGGTTCATTATGCCAGCTGGTGTAACGGTTATTTTTTTTATCAAGCTTTGAAAATCCATTCACTGTGCCAAACCAAAGGTTGCCTTCATTGTCTTCTCTTACCGACCGGGCAAACTGGTTCTTTTCTCCGGGTGGGAACGGAAGTACAGACCTGAAAAGTTTTTGCCCCGGCCGGAAATAAACGCAACCGTTTTTACCCACCCATATATTCCCGTCTGCTGCCGCATATACGCAGCTCAAAAAGACATTCACATTGTAAGCCCCCCTGTCATAATCCCCCAGGTACATATTCAGCTCCCTGCTGGCGGTATTGTATTTTAATAAGCCCGCGGCAGAAGTACCAATCCATACATTGTTTTCATGGTCAGTTGCAAAATCATTGTACAGCGTTTTCTTTTTAAGCGATTGCAATTCCGGGTAATCCGAGATCATAATACTGTCTTTACCGGGCTCCAAACGCATCAGCTTAAACTCCTCGTTATTGCTTAGCCATATTTCGCCGCTGTTACCCGCCATGATACGGTTAACAGCGAGATTCTGCATCCGGGCAACTGTATAAAAAGCACTCCTGCCGGTGCCGGTATTATAGATAATATAGCCGCCTTTACTGCCAATGTAAAGTAAATCTCCCCTGATGCTGATGGAATAAAAAGGATGTTCTTTTGCAATTGAAATACTTTTTTGTAAATCTTCATGATTGCCATTTTCGGTATTATAACCCACCAGAGTGCCATTGCCGAATAAATAGAGTTTGTGCCCGGGTGCGGCAACAATTTTACCAATAAATCTGTTTTGCAACACCGGGTGCTTTTTAAAATTATTAACCGTAAAATCAAATTCATATAAACCATCATCGCAACCAAACCAGAGCCGGCCATCCGCATCACTCACCATCGAATAGGGAATGGTACCCGGTGCAGAAGTCGTATCACCAAAACGATGTGTGAATCTTTCTCCCATGACGCCATTGTACCGGTTCAATCCCCCCAGTGTGCCTATCCACATATAGCCAAATTTATCCTGGGTAACCGACATCACATACCCGTCATTGAGGCCATTTTTAACGGTAACACTGCGAAACAATATATCCCCGTTTTGCGCAACCATATCAGGCGATACCAGTAGTACGCATACAATTGCAATAAACTCAATTATTTTTTTTACGCCCAGCCGATACAGCATTGCCGCAGTTATTTGAAGAAAGTTACGAATGTACTGTAAAGCTGCATAGTACCGGGACATGAAGCGGATAAAACACCCCTCCAACCGTATAGACCACCCTCCGAAACGGATACACAAATTTGCTGATCCGTGATCCCGGGTTCAGTTGCTGAACTCACCTGCAATAAATTCTTTCTTTCAGGAAGGTTATTATGCCTATGCAAGGAACATACCTGTCATTTCATTTCGCATTTGCGTTTATCCGTTTTAACCATTCAAATAGTTTGCTGACTTTATATCAGTTGTGGCAGTTTCTGTTCCGTTAAATATTTGCAGCATTAAATCAAAAAAATACATCAATATGAAACATTTATTCTTTGCTTCAGTTTTATCCCTGGTTGCATTCATTGCAAATGCGCAGGTACCCAAGGCCATCAATTATCAGGCTGTGGCCCGTAACAGCAGCGGCCAGGCGCTGGCCAACCAAACCATGAAAGTGCGTATTGGTTTATCTGAAATAAATGCATCAGGCGCCACTTCTTATTATTCTGAAACCAGGACTGTTACCACGAATGCGCTGGGCCTGTTTAATATCCAGATTGGCAGTGCAGGCGCCAGCAATGTAACCGGCTCATTTAATAACACGAACTGGCTGAACAACACGGTATCTCATAATATGAATGTAGAATTAGACATTAATAACAATAACAATTTTGTAAGCATGGGCAGCCAGGAACTGGTATCTGTGCCCTATGCACTGGCAGCTGACAAAGCCAATACGGCCAATATCGCCAGCAGCGCCAACAGTCTTCAATATAATGCTGTAAGCAGTAACACTCCGCAAAACGGGGATCTCTTGCGTTGGGATGGCACCGAGTGGACACCAACAGCGGTTAGCACCGGGCCTTCTATACAAACCTATAATTTTTTTGGATCGATAGGGAGTGTGGCTCCGGGCGGAGCAACTCCTGCCTGGGCATTTATAGGCTCGACACAAACAGTTACAGTAACTCCCGGCCAAACCCTGAATGGTGCCTTTAATGCAGCCCTGGGAACAACCACAGCAGGCGGAACAGCAAATGGCTATTTATCACTTTGTATTTGCGTACAAAAGGATGGTACCGGCCCTGTTACTCCTATTTATCCAAGTGCATACGCTGAATTCAGTATTACAGGAAGAGCTTCTACCTCCTGTGCAGGGACAGTAAGGTTTTCAACAGTCGCCCAAACCGGCGTATTACTGGCAGGTACTTATAAAATCGGGCTTGGCATACGCAACGGAAGTACTGTGCAGCTGAACAACAATGATTTTATGAACGGTTATATCATGATCTATTAATCCATCAATTCAGCAAGTATGCGATATTTAATTCTATCAGGCTGTGTTCTGCTCTGTATACATAGTGGAGCCCAGCAGCTTTCACCGCAATCCATCAGTACAGCAGGTAAAAGCAGTGCAACCGGTGGCATTTTGCTGGAGAGTGAAACTGGCGGTTTTGCAGTAAGCAGTTTTTATGGAACCACTTACCTGTACACCCAGGGCTTTTTACAACCGGATGCCGGCACTACCAGCTCTGTTCAAACACCACCATCACTGGCCAACACCTTGGGTGTTGGTGTCGATAACGGCGGAAGTACATTCATCAACGGCAATATTATGCTGGAGTTTACTACCGGTGAGTTTGCAAGTAAAACACTAAATGCAGGAAGCAGCCTGCTTACCCAGGGCATATTACAGCCCTACAGTATTGGCGGCGTGCTGCCGGTGACAGGTTTAGAGTTTTATGCCAAACGAATAAGCAATACACAGGTACAACTGAACTGGAAGACTTTACAGGAGCTCAACAACAAAGGTTTTACCATTGAACGGCAAAAAGAAAATGAAAACGCTTTTGCGGATATTGATTTTGTTGGCAGCTATGCAACAGCTGGCAACAGCAGCGATCCGCTGCAATACCAGCAACTGGATAACAATAACTTCAGCGGCATTACTTATTACCGTCTCCGGCAGCAGGATCTGGACGGGCACAGCTCCTATTCTGTAATACGTACCATAAAAGGAGCTGAAGGGAAGCAACTTACCATGCAGGTATGGCCGGTACCCGCAGTTGGCTTTTTTAATGTAAATGTAACCGGGCTAACCAAAGCGGATATACTACAGGTGCTGGATATGAACGGAAGATTGGTAAAAAAGTTTACTATAGAAAACAACAGCCAGCAGCAGGTAAATGGACTACCGGCCGGCACTTACTATGTTAAACTGGCAAGTGATAATACAGTTGGTCAGAAAGTAATTATTCAATAAGCCATTAAACTATCATAAAAAGCCCGGAAAAATTCCGGGCTTTTTTGCCTGTACCCTTTAACCGTTAGCAGAAGAAATATCTATTCGCTGCCGCGTCTCACTGCCTGCATTATCGCCGGATTGGCGAACCTTTGGGATACCCGGCCGGAAGACTGTCCGGCACACGCTGCTTATTTTCCTTTTATTCCCCGCTTGCTCTAATTTTAGGCAATCCCGGGCCCGGGCCCGTTTGTGATGAGCATGAAGAAGCCCGTTAAAAACATATTGATAGTTGGTGTTGGTAATACACTCCGTGGCGATGATGGTATTGGCGCTTATATCTGCTCCTGTATTGATGCCCTGAAACAGGAAGGGGTTCAGACCCTGGCAACACAGCAATTGGATACAGCATTACTGGATGAATTAATGCAGGCGGATCATATCATCATTGCTGATGCATCATTTGAAGGGAGATCAGTGAATTTCTTTAAAGTGAACGGGAATGAATCAATGCCTGCTTCCTCATCCCATCATATGAGTGCCCCGTTATTAATGAGGATGGCACAAGCCATCTATCATAAAGAATTATCCATGATGATCTGTGCCGTAACCGGTTACCGTTTCGGCATGCGGGAAAAGTTATCTGCAAAGGCAAAAAAGAATGCAGATAAGGCAGTGGCCATTATTACAGAATGGATTAATAGTAACAGCTAATTTCGCTCCAGCCTTTTCAGCAGCACTCCCTTTTTATCTTTTACCTCGATCACCATTGGCATTTGCCCGATGGCGTGTGTGGAACAGGACAGGCAGGGGTCATAACAACGGATCGTTGACTCCACCCTGTTCAGCATTCCTTCTTTAATATCATCACCTTTTACATATTGCTTAGCCACTTCCAGTACTGATCGGTTCATAGACGGGTTATTCTGCCCGGTTGCAATCAGCAAGTTCACCATTTTCAGCTTACCGGTCTCATCCGTTTTGTAATGATGAAATAAAGTTCCCCTTGGCGCTTCGGAACTGCCGATCCCTTCTTCATAATTCCAGCGGCCATGATGCTGTATATGTGTTGATGTAACCTGCGGATCGTTCAAAATCCGTTCAGCATCCTCCACATCACTCAATGCTTCTATCAGCCGGGTGTAATGAAAATAAAAAGCCCCGTGTACCGGCTTGCCGTTATTCATTTGCTTAAACTGCTCAAACTCCCGCTGAGCCAGTGCTGTCCTCATCCGGCTGGCCACGTTGAGCCTCGCCAGCGGACCCACCCTGTAAAAGCCTTTGTCGAATCCGAACGGTTTGTAATATGGATATTTCAGGTATGACCAGTTAACGGATCTTTCGGCTATAAATTCTAAATACTGCCTGGGTAATAACTGGTCCTGTAAAATTGTACCGTCAGTGTCCATGAAACGGAGTTTACCATCGTACAATTCGTGTTCACCATCGGGACCCACTGTGCCTAAATACAAAGTAGGTGATGTGGCAAAGGAGGCAACCATTTCCGCATTTTCTTCGTGAAATTTCTTAATAATACTCATACCTGCCTGCACGGTCTCAATAGCTTCGGGTATCCATGCCAATAAGGCTTTGCGGTTATCTTCTGTTAACGGATAAGCCATACCACCGGGTACAATACCCATGATATGTATCTTCTTACCGGTGATGCGTTCACTTAATTCCTGCCCGAATTTTCTTAACCGGATTCCCCGCAGGGCAATATCAGGGTACTTTTCAGCAATACCCAGGATATTCCGTTTTGCAGGATCACTGTCGTAGCCCAATAGAAAATCAGGAGAAGATAAATGAAAAAATGATAAAGCATGAGAGGACAGGTTCTGACCAATGTGCATCAGTCTTCTCAGGAGGTTGGCCGTATAAGTAGGCTGTATCCCCTGTATCATCTCGCAGGCTTTTACACTGGCCAGTGTGTGACTGGTGGGACATATACCACATATCCTTGGTGTGATGGTCGGCATTTCTGTGTACATACGTCCTTCACAGAATTTTTCAAAGCCCCGGAATTCATTCACATGAAACAGGGCATCACTTACATTGCCGTTATCATCCATTTCAATCGTGATGTTTGCATGGCCTTCTATCCTCGTAACAGGTGATATAAATATTCTGCGCTTATCCATATTTCAGTTTTTTTGCCTTACCCAGGTCAGGAAGGCGGTCATTGAGGAATTCAAACAATACATAAAAAATCGTATCCGCATTCGGGGGGCAACCGGGAATAACAAAATCAACGTTCACCACTTCCTGCAGCGGTACTACTTTATCATTCAGTTTTAGTAAAGAAGGATGATCAGGCACCTGCCCTTCCGCATCATTACTGACAGCGTTCACATAAGCAGCATCAAACACTTCTTTCAACGGGAAATAATTCCGCATACCGGTCACATTGGTCATCACAGCACAATCCCCAAATGCGATCAGCGTTTTTGCTTTTTTCCGGATATGTAATATTTCCCGGTAATGTTCATCACTGGTGACGGAACCTTCCACCAGTGCAATATCCACGTCCGGCATTTCTTTTCCATCAACGATCGGGCTTTTCACGATATCTGCCAGTTGGGCTACGTCTAATATTCTTTCATCAATATCCAGCAATGACATATGGCAACCCGAACATCCGCCCAGCCATACCGTTGCTAATTTTTTCTTACGCATCTTTTTATATTTAACCATTAAGAAGTTAAGGCTTAATGCTTCCTAATTCCTTAATGGCTGATTTTATAATTTCATTTTTCTTTTTTCTACCAGTTCATTGATCATACCCGGGTTCTTTTGCAATTGTCCCTGCACAATGGCTTTTGGCCAGATGGCGCCTGTCGGGCAGGCATGCAGGCATTTGCCACAGGAAGTACAGGTCTCCGATTCTCCCCAGGGTGAATTAAAATCGGATATAATCCTTACCTGGTGGCCGCGGTTCATCACATCCCAGTTATGGGCTCCTTCCACTTCATTACAAACCCTTACACAGCGGGTGCACATAATACACCGGTTATGATCCATTACGTACCAGGGATGAGAAGTGTCCACTTCACATTGCGGGAACAAATGCGGGTAACGGATATGATCCAGCCCTACTTTATATCCCAGGTCCTGCAATTCGCATTTGCCATTGGCCACACATACAGCACATACATGGTTCCTTTCCGCAAAAAATAATTCCGTGGTGATGCGCTGGTATTTTTTTATGCGGTCTGTATTGGTTCTTACGATCATATTAGCTGCCACTTTGGTGGTGCAGGCGGACAATAATTTATTCACCCCTTCGATCTCCACCAGGCATAAGCGGCAGGCGCCAATATCCAGTACCCCCTTCAGGTGGCACATCGTCAGTATATCTATCCCGTTTTCCCTGCACACTTCCAGTATTGTTTTTCCCGGATCCGTTTCCAGTTTTTGATCATCTATTATAATGGATATTGTGTTCATATAGCAGTTCATTGAATAAGTAATAATTAATCATGCTGCAGTATCCTGTTCTCATATTCCTGCCGGAAATGCCGCAATGTGCTCAGTAATGGATTCGGCGCAGAACCACCCAAACCGCACAAGCTTGTTTCTTTTACATAAACAGCTAATTCTTCCAGCCTGTCCAGGTCAATCTGCGTGGCTTTATTATCACATATTTTTTGCAGCAGGTCGTGCATCATTCTTGTACCCACCCGGCAGGGCACACATTTACCGCAGCTTTCGTCCATACAGAATTCCATAAAGAAACGGGCCACATCCACCATGTCGGAACTCTTATCCATAATAATCAGTCCCCCGGAACCCATAATGGAACCCAGGCTTATCAATGACTCATAATCCATTTTCACATCCAGGTGTTCAGCCGGAATACAGCCGCCGGATGGGCCCCCGGTTTGCGCTGCTTTAAATTCTTCCCCGTTTTGTATGCCTCCCCCGATATCAAAAACAATTTCACGGAGTGTGGTTCCCATCGGTACTTCAATCAGACCGGCATAATTTATTTTTCCTGCCAGTGCAAACACTTTTGTTCCGGCGCTTTTGGGGGTTCCGATTTCGCTGTACCATTCACCGCCATTATTAATGATCGGGGAAATGGCTGCAAATGTTTCCACATTATTAATCAATGTGGGCTTGCCCCATAAACCCGACTCAGCCGGGAATGGCGGTCTTGGTCTTGGCGTTCCTCTTTTTCCTTCGATAGATGCAATCAGCGCCGTTTCTTCACCACAAACAAATGCCCCGGCTCCGATCCGTACTTCCACATCAAAAGAAAATGTTGTTCCCAGTATATTATTACCCAGCAAACCTAATTTCCTGGATTGCTTGATGGCCAGTTCAAACCGTTTAATAGCCAGCGGGTATTCGCCGCGTATATAGGCATACCCTTTGTTCGCCCCTATTGCATAACCGGCAATTGCCATTCCTTCCAGCACCCTGTGGGGGTTACCTTCCAGCACACTCCTGTCCATAAAAGCACCGGGATCCCCTTCATCGCCATTGCAGATCACATATTTCTGGTCGTTCACGTACTTATAAACAGTCTCCCATTTCAAACCGGCCGGGTAGCCGGCACCGCCACGGCCCCGGATGCGGCTTTGCTTTATTTCAGCGATTACTTCTTCCGGGCTCATCTCGAATAACACTTTATCCAGCGCCTGGTAACCGTTATGAACGAGATAATCTTCAATCCGTTCCGGGTTGATATGCCCGCAATTCTTTAAAGCGATCTTCAATTGCTTTTTAAAATACGGATCATCTCTTGCATCAATGAATGGCTTTTCCCTTGAATCAGCGAATAATAACAAATCCTCGATAGGTTTCTTTTCGATCAGCTGGCTTTGAACAATCGTTGAGATATTGGAGCAATCCACTTTCTGGTAAATATTATAATCCGGTAAAAACTTCATCAGCGGCCCCTGGTTACAGGGTCCCATACAACCGGTGGGGATCACTTCCACTTCATTCTCCAATCCCCTTGTTTTAATCTCTTCCTGCAGTTTCTTCATCACTTCTTCCGACCCGGAGGAGATACAACCGGCACCACAGCATACACATATTTTATGTTTATACTTATTGGTTTCGTCTTTCTTTTTTTCTGCGTAGATGATCGTCTTCAGATCCTGCCTGTTCATAGTGTTCCGATTTTAGCGTTGATCTTTTGTATAATTTCTCCGGGGGTTACTTTGGCCTGCACCTCATCATCGAGTACAACCGCCGGGGCTAAACCACAGGCGCCGATACAGCGGGCCACCTGCACACCCAATTTATTATCTGCCGAAACCTGCCCTGCTTTTAAGCCCATCCCCCGTTCAATCTCATTAAGAATTGCCTGCGCACCTTTTACATAACATGCCGTGCCGGTACAAACCAGGCAGGTATGCTCTCCTTTTGATTTCAGGGAAAAGAAATGATAAAATGTAACTGTGGAATAAACCCTTGACGGCGGAAGATGCAGTGCCCTGGTTATATAGGACAATACTTCTTTGGGCAAATAACCATATGCATTCTGCGCTGTATGCAGTATCTCGATCAGCGCATCAGCTTTAAAATTCTCTTTCTTCAGCTTGGCAGCTATCAGCTTCATGCGGGGGTCCGTTTTGGGCATATCTTTCACCGGAACAGCGGTATCGCTTTTCATATAAAATTCTCCAGCATTTTTATTGAATAAAAAAAGTGACAGGTTGGAAGCAATGTAGTACTGGCGGTCTTTTTCATAATGCCGTGTACTGTTTGAGTGAATACGAAGCTACTCCGGCACCTGCTGGCGGAATATGATTTATATCAACTGTTGCCGCCCGGCGGGGGGATCATCCTACAGGATTGTTTACACAAAAGCTTTTCAACGAATTTATCCACCCAAATTTTGTTTACTTCCGGCTTCTTTCTGAGGCATATTTTCCTTTGCAAAAAGCTGAAAAACTGACATTAATCATACCCGGCACTGACGATACAGCTATGATTCAGGTGATCATCTCCGGACATTTGTTATAGTTCTGATCTTTAAAAACCCGGCAATGGAAGACAATACCAGCAAAACCCCAGTGGTTAAGGAAAGAAAAGTCAAAGGAAGGGTTGAAATAGATATACAGAAATGTAAAGGTTGCGAACTCTGCACAACCGCCTGCAAAGAACATGCACTGGCACTTTCAGACACAATCAATATCAAAGGCTATCGCTACATCATTGCCAATAATGATGCCTGTACCGGTTGTGTGAACTGTGCATTGGTATGTCCTGATGCAGTGATCACCGTTTACCGTACCCATCCCAAAAAGAAACCGGTTGATATTACTCCTGCTGATATAAAGGAGCAATTACAATCCATGATCAGTCCCGTTAAATAAAACTCTTATGGCGGAATTCAAACTCATGAAGGGTAATGAAGCAATGGCGGAGGCAGCAATCCTGGCGGGTTGCGACGCCTACTTCGGTTATCCCATCACCCCGCAATCCGAAGTGCTGGAATACCTGGCCCGTGAAATGCCAAAACATAACCGCATCGTGATGCAGGCGGAAAGTGAAGTGGCTTCTATCAATATGGTTTACGGTGCTGCGGGTGCAGGATTCCGTACCATGACGAGTTCTTCATCACCTGGTATCAGCCTGATGCAGGAAGGTATTTCTTATATCGCCGGTGCAGAATTGCCCTGCTTAATAGTTAATGTGAACAGGGCCGGCCCTGGTTTAGGAACTATACAACCCGGACAGGGAGATTATTTCCAATCGGTGAAAGGCGGGGGACATGGTGATTATAAAATGATCGTGTTGGCACCGGCCTCTGTACAGGAAATGGCCGACTTTGTTTATCTCGGTTTTGATCTTGCTGACAAATACCGCAATCCTGTTTTACTGCTCTCCGATGGCGCCATCGGGCAAATGATGGAGAAAGTGGAATTCAAACCGTATACAAGACCTGTGGTTGATAAATCCACATGGGCTACCACCGGGAAACCGAAAAGCAGGAACAGGAACTATATCACCTCCCTTTTCATCCAGCCGGAACGGATGGAAGTTCATAACCTCAAGCTGGAAGAAAAATTCAAACAGATACGGGAAAACGAAGTCCGGTTTGAAGAAATCAATACGACTGATGCTGACTACTTATTTGTAGCATACGGGCTGAGTGCAAGGATCTGCCAGAAAGCCATGGATATTGCCCGGGAGAAAGGGATCAATATCGGCCTGCTGCGTCCTATCACCTTATATCCTTATCCTTACCAACGACTGCAGGAACTTGCCTCGCAGGTAAAGATGATGCTCAGCGTGGAACTCAACAGCGGGCAAATGGTAGAAGATGTAAGACTGGGTGTTAATGGTAAAGTACCTGTTGAGTTTTATGGAAGAATGGGCGGCATGATGCCCACCCCGGAAGAGATCGTTCATCATTTGGAAACATTAATACAATATCATCATGTCAACTGAGCAGCATATACTACCCGGACCGGTGCCGGTATTGAACCTGCCTCCCTGTCACACCGAAGAAGAATACGAAATGGTGTATCACAAACCGGCAACGATGGTGGATACCACCATGCACTATTGCCCCGGCTGTGCTCACAGCCTGGTACACAAACTGATTATGGAAGTGGTGGAAGAGCTGGACATACAGGAAAAAACAGTTGGTGTGGCACCGGTAGGTTGTTCGGTATTTGCTTATGATTATATGGATATTGATATGCAGGAAGCCGCACATGGCCGTGCCTGTGCGGTGGCTACCGGTATCAAAAGACTGATGCCGGACAAATATGTTTTCACCTACCAGGGCGATGGCGACCTTGCCGCCATTGGTATTGCAGAAACACTGCATGCCATCAACCGCGGGGAAAATATTTGTATTGTTTTTATGAACAATGCCGTGTATGGAATGACCAGCGGGCAGATGGCACCCACTACTTTACCGGGTATGCATACCACCACCAGTCCTGACGGAAGAGACGTAAGCTACTATGGTGCACCCATTAAAGTGGCTGAACTGATGGCTAATCTTCCGGGAGCATTTTATGTAACGAGGCAGGCGGTCAACAGCGCCAATGCGGTAAGGCGGACTAAAAAAGCTTTATTGAATGCTTTCAAATACCAGCCCCTGCATAAAGGCACCTGCCTGGTGGAGATCATCGGCAACTGTCCTTCCAACTGGAAGATGACACCGGTGGAAGCCTCCAGATTCATTGATGAAGAAATGGTAAAAACATTCCCGCTGGGTGATATTAAGATCCCGGGTGCAGAAGACATGAAAATATATTAACCAAAGCAGGAAGCATGAAAAATAATAACCAATTGGAAGAACTGATCGTGGCCGGCTTTGGCGGACAGGGTGTGTTATCATTGGGAATGACATTGGCTTATGCTGGCATGCTGGAGAATAAAGAAATTTCCTGGATGCCTTCTTACGGGCCGGAAATGCGGGGTGGCACGGCCAATTGCATTACGATCATTTCGGCCAATAAGATCAGTTCACCCATTATCTCCCTCTTTGATTCAGCGATAGTGCTGAACCAGCCTTCGATGGATAAATTTGCCCCGAGGGTAAAACCAGGCGGTATCCTATTATATGAATCCGGTACAATTCTCAAACCGAGTACCCGGACAGATATTGAAATGATCGGCATCCCCGCCACGACGGAAGCGCTGAAGATGAAGAATACAAAAGTCATGAACATGATCATACTGGGAGCCTACCTTCAATTGCGGCCCGTTGTCAGCAATGAATCTATCCTGGAAGCATTACAAAAAGTATTGCCGGAGAAATATCATCATTTACTTCCCATCAACCGGCAGGCATTGGAAAGAGGTGAGGCGATGGTTGTTGAATTGAAAGTACAACCGGTGAGCTGAGCAAGATGACTGATAGAACCAAATCGGTTTGATGCCGTGTTGCAAACTCAGCACCGACTTCTTACAAAAAATATAATTTTTCTGCCCGGAGTCTCATAACCCGGCCTCCTTCGCAGCACCGAATCTCCCATGGACTCCGGGACTCGTTGTATCCTTATCTTTTCTTTTGTTCATTCCGTTTTCTAGCTCCCAGAGTCCCCGCTGGTTTCTTTTACTGCTGGCCTCCGCTGGGAGACTCTGGGCAGGAAAAGTTTAAAAACAAAACAGGATGCAAAATTGCACCCTGTAAATCATTTGTTGTTCGGCTTTTATCACCACCAACTAATTTGATACATTACCACTTATAATAGCACTTTTCTTTGCTTGTCTAATTTCATTGGATATAAGATTAAAATACGCTCTTTATTAGTATACTCTCCTATGTAAGACCTAGACCAGTCTAGAAACTGTTCATTATCCTCAGGCTTATAACCAGCAAACTTCTTTTCAGAAAAAAAAGAAATCGACAGATTCAAGTTATTAAAATCCATTTTCCCGTTCTCTCTCAAATCTTTTAGTACTTTTTTGATTTTTTCTTCAACTTCTTTAATATTATTACTAACCAGAGTCATTGAAATAAATGCTCTTGAATTTCTTTTATCAAAAGAAACGAGTTCATAATCACTTTGACACGATGTGCTAAAAAGCAAAAAAGAAATTAATAAAACAGTGTAACTTTTCATAGCTATTTATTAAAGTAATTAAAATTCCATCTTCTTGGCATGTTTCCATATATTTTAGGTGCCATATTGGCTACATAATCTAACCGTAACTCAGGGATTACAGCAGGTAGGTTTCCCTGATACCACAATACAGCTTGCCCTCCTCCATATATTGGCATGCCTTTTATAACGGCAGCAATTATCATCGTGTGACCAGTATAACCACCTCCACCAGGGTTGTGTTGTAACATCATGTCTGCAGGCTTCGCTTCATTTTTTCGGCCCGGAGTCTCATCATCCGATCTTCGTCTCAGCAACAAATTTCCCCATGGACTCCGGGCCACTACGAAGACATCCGTTCCTTTCATCCATTTTCTTCTTTCATTTTGGGCAACTCCCCTTCCGCATATCTCCCGCTCAATATTACTTCTACATCGGTCACCATATAGCCTGCATGTTTACCTGTTATATAAAATCTTGCAGAGCTATGCTCATACTTTGTAATATCTTCAACCAACTCCCACTTGCCACTACAGGGATTGTTGTGGATATAGATCAGCTTTTGATAGGTAAACTCCGCCGTTTCACAAATTTTCCAGTCAAACGACTCTTCCCATACTTCATGCAGTTTTCCTTTTTCCTTTCTTTTTGCCGCCACTGCTTTTTCCAGCATCATCAACAGATCGGCCTTGCCTGCCCGTTGCAGGCGTTGAATGATCTCATACGCCATGAACCGTTTACTATCTCCAATGATGGTATTAATCTTCTTTGCAGTAGCTGAAAAATCAATCAGGACATGAAGATGATTAGGCATGATCACATAGCCGGCAATCCGGTGATTTTGTTTTTGCAGATAATCAAACCAACCATAAACCAGGTCGTAACTATTTGTAAGATCAAGCAGCGGCAGCCATTTAAAACAGGTGAAAGTGATAAAGAACAACCCCTCCTGGTATGGTATCTCTTTGCGAACCGGCATGCCGTAAAGGTATTGAATAGGAATATACGTTATACAACGCCCAATGTCCCCGGCCTGCACACATAATCCGGCAGGGAGACATGGGCCGAAACGGTTCAAAAGGAAGACTCCGGGTAGGAAAAAGAAAAACTATATCTTAACCTTAATTCCATTTATAGTAAACCCTTTTGCAAAACAATACTCTATCGATCTTCGTACGCAATCTAATATATAATCTTCCCGGTTATCGAACTTTGAGTAATCAACATCCAAGCAATGAAAATTCTTTATTTTCTCGTCTAAGTAATCTTCGTTTTGATAAAGATATTGTTCAAGAGCCACCCCCCAAACTACTTTCTCAATCATGGGTATAGGAATATGTATAGTAATTTCCTTGTATTTCTCTATAGGATATGACCTTTCCTTCAGATAAATCAAAATCTTTTTTAGGTGATTGTAATAAAAACGGAAAGTTACTTCCCAATCAAATAACGCCTCATTTGTTATCTTTACAGCAAAGCCATCGGCATATTCTTTACCTATTAAACGAATTTTATCACCACTAAATCCTGCATTGATAAAATCTGTT
Source organism: Chitinophagaceae bacterium UBA4411 (assembly GCA_002400415.1). Lineage (GTDB taxonomy): Bacteria > Bacteroidota > Bacteroidia > Chitinophagales > Chitinophagaceae > CADEDV01. The sequence continues at coordinate 246,840 of DGQP01000003.1, read as the reverse complement.
ATGAGTGCAGAATCCAATACTCTTACTTTCATAATTTGTATTTTTCCGCCCGGAGTCTCATACCCCATCTTCTTCTCATCATTGAATCACCCATAAACTCAGGGCAGGTTCACAAATATAATCTCAATATTATTTAACAGGGCTCAGTCACCGCTGAAACACAGAAGATGATTTATCTTTACCCGGCACAATCATTACCGTTTTATGAATCCTGAAGAAATAGCGCAGCTCCGCAAAGACTATACCTTACATTCCCTGAATGAAGATGATGTGGACGAATCCCCGTTTACCCAGTTTAAAAAATGGTGGGAGGATGCTGCGGCATCACATATTGAAGAGTTCAATGCCATGACCCTTGCCAGCACCAGCCCTGAAGGCATGGCCGATGCGAGAACTGTTTTATTAAAAGCCTTTGACGAAAAAGGGTTTGTTTTCTTTACCAATTACAACAGCACCAAGAGCACCCAGCTGGATGCCAATGATAAATGCTGCCTGTTATTTTACTGGAAAGAACTGGAACGGCAGGTACGCATTAACGGCACCGCCGAAAGAATAACGGCCAAAGAAAGTATTGATTATTTCGACAGCCGCCCTGAAGGCAGCAAGATCGGCGCCTGGGCTTCGCCGCAAAGTATGGTGGTGGCCGGCAAAGCCTGGTTGAAAGAAACGTTTCAATACTATGCAGAACGTTTCAAACACGGACAGATACCCAAACCACCGCATTGGGGTGGATACAGGGTGAAGCCATTCCGGGTGGAATTCTGGCAGGGAAGACCAAGCCGCATGCATGACCGCATCTTATATACCAAAGACGGGGACCGTTGGAAAACAGAAAGGCTGGCTCCGTAAAAAATACCCGTCCTTCATTTTTCTTTCACTGAAAAAACATGCTTGCTTAGTTTTGCTGCATGGACGACATTCTTATCCGCCGCATTGAACCATCTGACAATCCAACCATCGCTGCTATTATCCGGCAGACGTTAAAAGAGTTTTGCGCCAATCATCCCGGCACGGTGTATTATGATAAAACAACGGATCATTTATTTGAACTTTTCCAACAGGAAAGATCCGCTTATAATATTGCCCTGCTCAATGGCCAGATCGTTGGCGGCGGCGGCATCTACCCTACGGAAGGATTACCGGAAGATACCTGTGAACTGGTAAAAATGTATCTGGTACCGGAAGCAAGAGGAACAGGACTGGGATCAAAAATGATCAACCTTTGCCTGGAACAGGCCAAAGAATATGGTTTCAGCAACGTATACCTGGAAACCATGACGGAATTGAAAGCCGCTTTAAAGGTATATGAACGGATGGGCTTTGCTTATTTAGACGGGCCGATGGGAAACAGCGGGCACTTTGGTTGTCCTTTATGGATGATCAGGAGTCTATAGCCGGTAGCCTGGAGTGTGAGTGTTTAATGATCAGTTGTTCATTATTTCCACTTCATACACCGGGCTGAATAAATACACTTTGTTCGTTCCCACTTCCACGCACCTGAACCGCTTTCTCAATTTTTCTTTTTTCTGGAAGACACGGCCATCGGCAATTTTGAATACGGTATTGACCGGCAATTCTTCGAGCAGCCGGTGATTATCTTTTTTGCTGTCATATTTTCTCAGCACCCGCAGTAAACCATCTTCCGCACAGCTGCTGGCAGCAGGATTCTTTAATGATTGCTGCAATTCGTTTTCAATATCAGCCGGGAAAACTTTATGTAGTAAAAATTGGAAAAGAAATTGTCCATAGATTATCTTCCATTCTTTCCCGTGTGCCTGCACTTTATGCCCGAACTGCTCAAAGGTCACCAGGTGTGCCAGCTCATGTAATAAAGTAATCAGAAATGAATAGCTGTTGAGATTGCCATTTACACTGATGCGGTGATTGGCATGATGTGTCCGGTGGCGGTAATCACCCAATACAGTTTTCCGTTCCCTGGCCACGGTAAGATGAACCCGGTATTGCCGCAAATAAGCCAGCACCGGTTCAAAAGTGCCGGGGGGAAGATAATCCTGCAATTGTTGAATAGGAGCTTCTTGCTTAGGCATTCTTTTTCGACTTCAGCAGTTTCATCAGGACATTAATCTCGATAAATGTATACAGAAGATACAAGCCCATAGTAGTGAACAAGGCTGGTTTGTTGACATCCTTTTTCGTAACCTGTATGTAAACGAATGCAGCAATGGCAATCAGGAAGAATTTCACAATAAAACTTCCGTACATGGCCCTGACAAAAGCCTGTGGATTGGCGGAATGGATTGCTTTGTGCAGGAGCAGGAAGGAGACGAATACTACGGCAAAGACCAGCAGGTTGCCGCCAATCAGCACCGCCTGGTCAAAACCCCATTTGGTCAGCAGGGATCCTGAAGCGATAAATAAACCATTTAATAGGATAAAAAGAAGCAGCAGCGGCCGGGCCAGGCTCAGGCTATTTTTCATTTCCGTTTGATTTTGTTTCCCTGGCAAGCCGGTAAAAAATTCCTCCCAGGACGAGCAAAGGTAAGACACAGGAAAACAACGGTAAGGTATGCAGCCAGTAATCTGTTTTTAACCCAACGAAAACGGCCAGGCCGATCCCCGCCAGTATTTGTGTACCGAGGCTGAGATAGCGATAAAAGAATTCTTTGTTACCGGGCGGCGGCTTTTTGTTCATTATCATTACTCATTTCCACCACGTTGGCACCCATATGGCATTGGCCATTGAAAGTAGCGGATGGTTCCACCTGCAATTTACCTGCATAAAGATTACCCACCACCACACATTCGCCCCGTAATTGTAATAATTCTTTCGCCCTGATATTGCCGGATACTTTTCCAACAATATCGGCCTGGTTACCGGAGATATCTCCTTCCACCACCCCGTTGGCCCCGATTACGATCTTGGCGTTGCTTTGAATATTCCCGATAATGGTCCCATCCACCCGGAGATCCCCGTTACTGCTGATGTCTCCTTTCAATGTGGTGCCGGCACTGATAAGCGTGGTGCCATTCCCTGTTCCGTTGGTTTTTTCTGGCTGCATGTCGGTTTTGTTTTTGGCGTTAAACATAGGTATAGCGATTAATCATTTGATACTTCAGGCTTCGGCACATTCAGCTGGGTGGTGTCCAAAGCAACGGTTTTATCGGATGCCAGTGCTTTTTTCAGACCTGTGTTGTATTGTTCCAGGTCGGTCATTTTCTTCTCCATTTCATCCACTTTATACTTCAGCTGGCGGTATTCCCGGCCGATTTTCAGGTCATCATAGCCGGGGATATAATATTTCAAAGGTGTGAAAACGATGAGGGCGACTGTAAGGCCTACCAACAACACAAAAACTGTGCTCAACATCACGTAAACACTCAGCCGGGATAATTTAAATGTCACCACTTCTTCATAGGTATCATCATTCATCACCACCAGCCGGTACCTGTTGCGAAGCCGCTTGAGTGTGGAGCCTGCATCTAATTTAGCCATAACCATCTTTTAGGGGAATTAAAGGTAAGAAATGAAGGTCGGTTTTGCCAATAGCCCGGGGCGGTTCCTGCCAAAATAAAAACGCTTATTTTTATACTAAAATATTTGAATTTCAGTTATTAAGACTTTAGTTTGAGACGGACCATGAGACTTACCAGCTATACGACTACTGCTATATTATTCCTCCTTATCCTTTGCCAGTTCAGTGAACCAGCTTTTGGACAATTAGGCTTTTCCCTGGGCCTGAAAAAACCCAAGGAATATAGCGAGAGGACTTTACGCTCAGAAAGGTCAGAAGAGAAGAAATTTACGGTACCCCGCCGTTTCATGCAAAACACCGTCACCCATTACAATTTCTTTTTTAACGCCAATAATAAAATCAACGAGATCATCGACAGGGCCAAAATGGTTCATAAGGATGATTACTCGCAACTCCTCTCCTTTTATAATTACAGCCTCGATGTAACCGCAGGAGATACCCTGCAAATTGATTCGGTTTCCTATAAAGTGCAAACAGGTATCGCCCTGCATGATCTCCGTAATGACTGGATTGATAATCTTTATCTGCTTTGGGGAGCTTCCTATTATCTCCGGAAAGATTTTGATTCGGCTTACCTGATGTTTCAATACATCAATTATGCTTTTGCCCAGAAAGAAAAAGACGGGTATTATAAAACAATAGGAAGTGGCCGGGATGGCACCGCCTATAGCATTGCCACCAAGGAAAAGAACAGCCTGCCAAGAAAAATATTCAGTGAACCTCCCAGCCGGAATGATGCCTTTATCTGGCAGATCCGTAATTTCCTGGCCCAGGATCTTTTTGCAGAAGCAGCCAGTCTTATTGTAACACTGAGGAATGACCCTGTGTTTCCCAAAAGGCTGCATAGCGACCTGGAAGAAGTACAAGCCTATTGGTTTTATAAACAAGCCATCTGGGATAGCGCCGCTTTCCATCTTTCACAGGCATTAGATAATGCCACGAATAAACAGGAACGGGCAAGATGGGAATACCTCGTGGCCCAGTTGTACGAAAACGCCAGCAATCCCGGGGAAGCAGAAGGCTATTATGCCAAAGCCATCAAACATACTACAGATCCGATCCTTGATATCTATGCCCGTCTCTATTCCATCCGGGTGAATAAAGACGGCGGGGAAGGATACATTGAAAAAAATATTGCCGAGTTGCTGAAAATGGCAAAGCGGGATAAATATGAAGAGTACCGGGATATCATTTATTACATGGCTGCACAAATGCAACTGGAGAGAAATAACATTGATGCGGCCATTCCCCTTCTTGTTAAAAGCACCCAATACAACAATAATAACCCGGCACAGCGCAACAAAGCTTTTCTTCAGCTGGCTGAGCTGTCTTTTGGAAAAAAATTATTCCGCCAGTCCTATAATTTCTACGACAGCCTGCGCATGGACGATCCTGAATTAAAGAACCCGGAAGCCATACTGCAACGCAAAGAAGCGCTTGGTAATATTGCTGCCAGCCTTGAAATAATAGAAAGACAGGACAGCCTGCAGCGCATTGCCGCCCTGCCTGACGAAGAACGCAGGGATATTGTAAAAAAACTGGTGAAACAACTACGGAAGCAGCAGGGATTGAAAGATGAACCCGTGGCAACTACAGGCTCTCCTTTTCAGCAAACACCTGCAGCCAATCTTTTTGCAAATAATGACACAAAAGGAGAATGGTATTTTTATAATACAGCCTCAAAAATGAAAGGGGCTAATGATTTTAAAGCCCGTTGGGGAAACCGGCCCAACACAGACAACTGGAGAAGAAGCGCCAGCCGCAATAACATTGTGCAGGATAATAACCAGCCCCGGAATCCCGTTGTCGTTATCAAAAATGATGATGGCAGCAGCGGGGAAACAGCAACTACTTTTGAAGGTTTATACAGCAAACTTCCGTTAACAGCAGAGTTGCTGCAAAAATCAAATGATTCCGTTAAAGCCGCCCTCTTTAACCTGGGTAAATCCTATATCCAGGAAATAGAAGATTGCGCAGAAGGGACTGCAACCCTGGAAAATCTCCGCACCCGTTTCCCCGAATTCAAACCGATGGATGAAGTGCTGTTCAATCTTTATTATTGTTACAATAAAAATGGTGAAACTGCTAAAGCTGCAGCTATCAAAAAGCTCCTGAGTGAGAACTATGGCAACAGCAATTTCACAACAATCATTACCACCGGGAAAAACCCGCAGTCTAAATCAGCCAACAGCGATGCCACAAAAACCTATGAAAAGATCTACGACCTGTTCATAGAAGGAAATTTCGCCGAAGCAATTGCTCAAAAGAAAGTGGCAGATAGTTTATACAGCAGCAATTACTGGACACCGCAATTACTCTATATCGAAGCTGTTTATTATGTAAAACAACGGGAGGACAGTATCGCCACGAAGGTACTTACCGATATCACGATCAATTTTCCGAAATCTCCGCTGGCGGAAAGAGCCACCAACCTGATCAATGTATTAAAGAACAGGAGCAGGATCGAGGAAGAATTAAAGAATTTAGTGGTGAACCGCCCGGCTGAAGAAGTGAAAATGAACAGGCCTGTTGTCAGTAATCCGGTTATTCCGCCCCCTGTTATTAAAAAAGATACGGTTGCAGTAAATAAACCGGCAGTACCACCGGTTGCTGTCAATAATAAACCCGTTACAGATACGGCAGGTAAGAAACCAGTTTCGCCCCCGCCTGCAGCATCGCCCTTTACGTTTGCCGCCACCGATCCGCAATTTGTGGTACTGGTGCTGAATAAAGTGGATCCTGTTTTCTCGAATGAGGCTAAAAACGCTTTCTTCCGCTATAACCGGGAAACTTTTTATAATAAACAATTTGCAATCGACCTCCTGCAATTAGATGATGACAACCGGCTGATGCTGATCAGCCCGTTCAAAGATGCAGCTGAGGCCCTCTCCTATATTGAAAAGACAAGACCCAGGACCGCCAGTGAAATCATTCCCTGGCTGAAAGGCGGTAAGTACTATTTCACAATAATCTCCGAAAAAAATCTCGGGTTATTAAGGGATAACAAGAACCTGGAAGGCTACAAAACCTTCCTTAATGAGCAAATGCCGGGAAAGTTCTGAGTTTTTAACAGGCTGAACTACCTGTTTTGACAAAAAATTAAACGCTGCAATCCTCTTGCCCGAATGGATTTTCCTATTTTCGGCGCATGATATTTGCTGCTTGTAGCAGACCTTCATCACCACAACCATTCAATTCAGATGAAAAGATCAGTCCGCATTTTCTGGCGCCTCTTCCTGTTAGGGCTGGGCGCATTTATCCTCCTGATCGCATTGGCCAATTTTGGCATTTTCGGAAAGATGCCTTCTTTGAAGGACCTTGAAAACCCATCCATACTCCAGGCATCAGAAGTGTATGCTGCAGATGGTACATTAATGGGTAAATATTATACAGAAAGGGGAAACCGCAGCAATGTAAAATATCGTGATATCTCCAGGCATGTGATTGATGCCCTTGTTGCCACAGAGGATGAACGTTTCTATGACCACTCGGGGATTGATTTCAAATCAACACTACGGGCTGTATTTACATTCGGGAAACAAGGTGGTGGCAGTACTATTACTCAGCAGTTAGCCAAAGCACTATTGGACCAGGGGAGCAAAAACATAGCAGAACGGGGTATTGAAAAGCTGAAAGAATGGATCATTGCAGTGAAACTGGAAAGGAATTTCACCAAGGAAGAGATTATAACCCTGTACCTGAATGCAGTTCCTTTTGGTAATAATATTTATGGTATCAGGAATGCTTCCCGGACTTTTTTTCAAAAAGAACCTGACCGTTTGAATGTGGAAGAAGCCGCCCTCCTCGTTGGTATGCTGAAAGGAAACAGTATCTATAACCCCATCCGGAATCCCAAAGCTGCCCTCGACCGCCGGAATGTGGTAATTGGCCAGATGGCAGTAAACGGAAAGATCAGCGAAGAAGAAGGCACCCGGCTGAAAGCAAAACCGATTAAACTGAATTACCGGAAGCTTGATGAGAATACAGGCTATGCCCCTTATTTCAGGGAAGTACTAAAAGATGAAATAAAGGATGTACTGAAAGATGTGAAAAAACCGGATGGCGGGAGTTATGATATCTATGAAGACGGGCTGAAGATCTATACCACCATCAATCCGAGAATGCAGGAATATGCTGAAGAAGCAGTAGCCTCACATATGCCTACACTGCAGAAGGCATTGGTAAGCCAGGGAAGGGTAAAAAATGGAGCTGTCTGGAATGAACATGAAAACATCATCGAAGCGGCAATGAAACAAAGTGACCGCTGGAAAAACCTGGCCGATGATGGCCTGAGCGATAAAGAAATTAAGGCCAGTTTTTCTAAAAAAGTGACGATGAAGGTCTTCGCCTGGAACAGTAACCGGGAAAAGGATACGGTGATGACCCCTCTTGATTCTATCAAATATCACCGGCAGATGATGCAGACCGCTTTTATGGTGATGGATCCCATTACCGGCGAAGTAAAAGCATGGGTGGGTGGCATCAGTTTTAAAACGTATAAATATGACCACGTTAACCTGAAAACGAAAAGACAGGTTGGCTCCACTATCAAACCATTATTGTATACACAGGCGGTGGAAGAATTGGGCTATACGGCTGAAACAGAAGTACAGGATGTGCAGCAGAATTTCGGAGCCGGGCGTTTGGTTCCCGCTACTTCAAGAACCTGTTCAGGCGGAACAATGACTTTTGCCAATGCCCTGGCCTATTCCAAAAACTGTGCTTCGGCTTATATCATGAAACAAATCGGCCCTGAGAATTTTGCTAATTTCCTCAGCCGCATTAATATACCCACCAAAGTTGATCCGCATCCTTCCATTGCATTAGGATCCTGCGACCTTTCCCTGTACGAAATGCTCTGGGGATACAGCATTTTCGCAGGCCGTGGTTTTTCTACAAAACCCTATATCATCAGCCGCATAGAAGACAGGAACGGCAATGTCATCAAACGGCTTGATTACAGCGTGAACCGTAAAGAAGCAGTCAGCGAGGTTGCAGCTTACCAGATGTCACGTATTATGCAGGGCACCGTTGATAAAGGAACCGCTGCGGGTCTCCGTGGCAGGCTGGGTGCGGCAGAAATGGGCGGTAAAACCGGTACTACCAATTCCAACGCAGATTTCTGGTTCATCGGCTATACACCGCAACTGATGGCAGGTGCCTGGGTTGGCTGTGATGACCGGTTTATTACCCTTGAGAGCTCAGCTTTCTATGGGGGGTCTGTAGCCCGTCCTATTTGGGAAAACTTTTTCAAAAAAGTGTACGCAGATAAAACGCTGGGGATTGAAAAAGATGCCAGGTTCATTAAACCGGAAAACCTGGAAAACGAGATCAACAGCGCAGATATCATGGAGTCTATAGATGACAGTGACCCCGGTGCACAGGGAGAAGACCAGGGTGTGGGCACCGAACAGGATTATAACAATATGAATGAATACATCGGGCCGGAATCCAAACCCGTAATAGATGAAGACAATATGAAGAAGCCGGCCAAAAAAGATTCGGCCAAAACACCGGTTGTAAAAAAAGATGACAGCAAACCAATCGGGTCGGCTGCTGATGATCCTCCTAAAAAGAAAGGATTGCTGAAAAGAATTTTTGGGAAAAAGAATAAAGAATAACCCACCACATAGAATTTTACAAACCTGCTTCATAAGCAGGTTTTTTTGTACTGTAAGTATCCCTCCGGCTGCATCTTTCAGTCCGGTTAAATGCTCTCAATTTACCATTTACAGCTATTTTATCAGATTAGCGTGGAATGAAATTGGAAAAGAATACCAGTCCGGAGGTTAATTACTGATCCCAACCCCTCGCTCCTCATCTGCAAAGGAAAGTGTATAAATTAAAAATGGGGAAAAACTTCCTGCGGATTGGCAGGCACAGTTCTGATTGGCTGGAACATAGCAATAAGCGGGCTTTGCAAATCCATCGCTTTTCTGAAAACAGATTGTTTTTGAGAGTAATGCCAAAAAAAATCCCCTCATTAGTTGATGAGGGGATTCCTATTGTAAGCAATTGGTTTATTGGAAATAGCTCAGCTTCAGTTCCACCCTGCGGTTCTTGGCACGTCCTGCCGCAGTCTTGTTGTCTGCAACCGGCATTGTTTCACCATGACCGGCAGAAGTGATGCGGCTTTCGTCAACACCTTTGCTGACAAGATAAGTTCTTACAGCAGCCGCACGGTTGTCACTCAGTTTCTGGTTCAGTTCATCTTTACCTACATTATCCGTATGACCGTCAATAGCCAGTTTCATTTCAGGATTTTCATTCATGATCTTCACTACTTCGTTCAGGCCTTTGAATGATTTAGACTGCAGTTTTGCACTACCCGTAACAAAGAGGATATTATTAGCCGCCACATCCACTTTCTTCTTCACTTCTTCAGAAATAACAGGACAGCCCTGGTTTTCGACCGGACCAGCTAATGTTGGGCATTTATCTTCCTCATCGTTCACACCGTCTTTGTCGCCATCAGGTACGGGGCAACCCTGGTAACGGGCCACACCAGGAACTGTTGGGCATTTATCTTCTTCATCATTGATACCATCTTTATCCGTATCGGGAATCGGGCAGCCCTGGTACTTGGCAAGACCCGGGACAGTCGGGCATTTGTCCTCCTCATCATTGATACCATCTTTATCTGTATCAGGAATCGGGCAACCCTGGTACTTGGCAAGACCTTTTACAGTTGGGCATTTATCTTCATCGTCAATAATACCATCTCCGTCTGTATCAGCAGGTGGTGGCGGCGGCGGCGGAATTACTTTGGGTTCTTTCTTTTTACCAAGAGCACCGGCAATGCCTATACTGTTTTGAAAATGATAGTTCGATGTTTCAGTGGTAACAGGCACCCTGTACTGGGAAGTAATGAACAGATGAGCTTCATCATAGAAGTTTACTTTCAAACCGAGACCCAGTGGCATGAAAGCACCCCAGTATTTACCATACATATGGCCGCCAATTCCGGCAATAATATAAGGTTGCAACCAGTATTTTTCAGAAACCATTTTCAGGTTTGCAGCTGCATTAGCTTCCAGCAGGAACCTGTCATTTGCAAAAGCCGGTTTATTAGGAAACGGGTAGCGCACAAATGATCCGCCAAGTGATGCTGCAAAATCAATATGCTTTCTTAAACCCTTGAAATAATGAACAGAAAGGCCCGGGGACATCTCACGGAATTTAGCCCACCCCTTATCCCGGAATACCTGTGCAAGGGAAGTAGTACGGATTTTTTGAGCAGTCTGGAAATCATTCAGGAAAAAACTGATACCAATAGCAGGCTGTCTGATCTCATCATCCTGTGCGTTAGTAGCAGGTGCCATCAGGTATATAGCAAGGCATACAGCTAATATCTTCTTCATAAAGAGATAGTTTGGTTTAAAACTGAGCAAAAATAACGGGTATGTTCTATTCCCTAAAATAAATTATTTGGCTCATATCCACCCTATTGGAGAGCTTTTTTTTCAGCAATCCCCGCCGTTTTGCCTGTAGTTACAGCACCTGCTGTGAAATATTTTTCACGAAGCATTTTATCCTCCCCGTAAATATCATCATAAAAGACAATTCCGCCGGGCTTGCCTTCACAGGTGAAATAACGTATGTAAACGGGCAGCTTGCTTTTTACAGGTATGCTATGCTTTTCCTTTCTTTTCAGCCAGGCACCCATGGAATCCAGGAGTGCTATTTTCCCATTGATTTCCGGCCTGTCCCTCCGGATAATATAATCAGCCAATTTTTGCCATTCCTGCACCCGGACACAACCGTGACTGAACGTGCGGACCACCTGGCCAAATAAGGACCGCTGGTTCGTATCGTGCAGGTAAACTGCATATTTGTTGGGGAAATTGAATTTCAGCACCCCCAGGGCATTGGCATCCCCGCTGCCCTGCACCACCCTGTATGGAATACCTTTAGAGTATTTTGACCAATCAACAGTATAGGGATCCACCTCCTCCCCGTTCTTATCCACCAGGCTAAAACCTTTTTTGGCCAAGTACCCGGGGTTTCGTTTTACAGCCGGTAATATTTCTTTTACAATAATGCTGGTGGGAACCGTCCACAGCGGGTAAGTGATAATTTCTGAAACGGCACTATTTAACACCGGTGTGCGGGTAATCGCTTTGCCACAAATGATACGGGAGGCAAGCTTCACTGAATCCTTATCCTGTACTTTCATGGAGAAAGAAGGCAGGTTGACCCAGATATAACGTTCAGGCATCGTTGGCGGCAGCATTTTGTACCGGTCCATGGTAATAGCAATGCTGTAAAATTTATCCTCATCAGACGTATTGAGCATTCTTATTGTACCCTCTCCTGCTTTCCCGTCAACAGTAATGTTCTTTTGTTTTTGAAATTTCTTTACCGCTTCAGCCAGTTCCAGCGAATCTGCCTGCGTACTGTCATTAGCAAGATAGCCGCCTTCCAATAGTCTTTTTTGCAGCAGGACCCTGAAGCCGGCATCTTTAGAGGATGGCAGTTTCGTGTACTGCTTATAATCAGCGCTGTCTAAAAACTTCTTTATCCCTGCTTTCAATAACTGGTAGCCTTCGTGCTGCGGCTCCAGTGCGGCCAGAAGGGACGATAAAGAATTCCCTTTCTGAAAAGCCTCCAGTTGCTGTATGTAAAATTGATCTGTCAGTATTGTATCCTTTCGTAACGATATACTGTCATTAGGAAGACGGCCCAGTTTCACATCTTTGATGATATGAAAGAAAGCGCTGGTCAGCAACACATCTGCTGTTGACCATAAAGCGGCATCTCTTCTTGCCGATTTGGAAAGACTATCCTGCAAAAACTGCTGATTGATTGAATCAAGAATACTGTAATAATATTGCCGGGGAAATAATCCGTAAAGTTTAGCCTTGCCAACTAACTGTAACAGGGAATCTCCCTGTGCATTCCATTGCTCCTTACCGCTCCACACTGCAGCAAATTGTTTCTTTTCATATACCTGTTGAATAAGCTCTGCTTTGAACAGGGGGACAGAATCGTTCAGCCGGCCCTTGTTAGCTGCTGCATATTCCAGCAGTTGCCGGATATCACCGGTTACTTTTTCTTCCAGTTGTTCAGGGGTGCTGGCAATATCAGTTCCCGGCGGGTGTTTGGTATTGCCGCAGGCTGACAGCAGTAATAACAACAGTAAAGGAATGCAGGAATACGGAGGATTCTTCTTATGCATAAGGAAACAATGGTATAATGGTAATAACCGAATTTACACTAATTTTCACGACTCATTTAACCGGTTATGACCGGCAAAATAGAAAATCCTTTCTGCATTTGCCAGCCTGTTCTTACAAACTGATCACGTCCGTTACTGCATCCGGATTGATCGTTCCGTATACATGCGGAAAAGTATCCTGGGTGGAAGGCGACCAGTCGAATACATATTTACTCGTGAGCTTATCTGTATCAATGATGAGTTTTACCAGGTCCGTTTTACCGGCATAATATCTTTCCAGAACCCCGGCTACCTGGTGCTCCTGTGAGCAATGAATAAACCCTTCGTCCTGTAAGGAAGGCGCTTCGTAAAAACCGGCTTCTTTTGCGGCATTCCATTCCGCAGCTGTTGTAACATGGTAAATGATTGGCATAATCGTCAGGTGGGGTGAGGTTATAAAACGACGCGTTTAGTTTGTTGTTCGAGTAAAAGAAAGTCGAGTAAGGTAACAGCCGCTGCTGCTTCCAGGATGACAGGAGCTCTTAAAGCCACGCAAAGATCGTGGCGTCCTTTCACCGAAAAATTCTCTGTCTGTCCCGTTTCCCAGTTCAGGCTGTTTTGTTCTTTGGGAGTGGAAGCTGTAGGTTTTATGGCAATACGGAATACTAATTCATTCCCGTTGCTGATACCACCCACCACGCCACCGGCATGATTGGTTCTTGTTTTACCCTCCATAGTTTCAATGGCATCATTATGCTGCGAGCCAAACATTCTGGCCGCTGCAAAACCGGTTCCGAATTCAATCCCTTTTACCGCTGGGATAGCAAATGCGATATGGGCAATTTGTGATTCCACGGAATCAAAAAACGGTTCGCCTAAACCAACCGGTAATCCGTTGACGCGGCATTCCACCAAACCACCCACCGAATCCTTTGCATCGATGGCTTTTTGTAATCCCTTTTCCAGGTCGGCCTCTCCTCCTATTTCTGTAACAGCAGCTTGGATAGTGATACCCTGCATTAATTTCTTAGCAATAGCACCTGCGGCTACGAGGCCGGTTGTCAGTCTTGCACTGAAATGGCCGCCGCCTCTGTAATCTTCATGCCCGCCATATTTTTGCTGCGCCACCCAGTCGGCATGCCCGGGACGGGGAATGCTTCTTTGTTTGTTATAATCTTCGCTGCGGGTATTATTATTTTCAAACAAGATCGTAATCGGGGCCCCGGTTGTTTTACCATTGAATAATCCACTTTTAAAAAAGGGATAATCTGCTTCCTGCCGGGGCGTAGTGCCTTTTTGTTTGCCGCCTTTTCTTCTCTCCAGGTCAGCTAACAGGTCCTCTTGGGATAAGGATAAACCAGCCGGGCACCCGTCAATAACAATGCCAACGGATTCGCCATGCGATTCGCCAAAAATGTGTACCCGGAAAATGCGGCCGAATGAGTTCATTTCTATTAAGAATTCGTTTTATTAAAATCAACGAAGTAAAATACCCCATTAATAATTGTTGAAACAACTGAGAAACTAGCAATCATTCCTTTAAACTGTTTTCCAACTAAAAGGAAAACTATGAAAAATAACACTGAAGGTAGTATGTATGAAATAAATTTCAATTTACTTTCTCGGAAAAAACGGCTCGAAAAATGGATAATTTGGTTACTGGCGACCCCAAATGCAACCGGCACTAAGCCGAAAACCACAAAGTACATTGTTACAGCATTAAAATCTCCATTTTCCTCATTAGAAGCAAATACAAAAAGAGTGATAAAAAGGGAAATTATAGAAATAACAAAGTGCCATATTGATTTATTGCTATTCATGTATTATAAAGCCTTTACCATTATTCACAGATGCGCCGAGAGATTTCAGGTCATTATAAAAATCCGGGTAAGATTTACTGACCGCCTGTGCTTCTTCAATCAGCATTTCACTATCGGCTCGTAAACCGGCCACTGCACAAGCCATCGCTATCCGGTGGTCGTGATGGGAATATACATCGGCCCCTTTCACTTTTGCAGTCCCGTGGATGACCATATCATCTCCATCCAGGTCAATGGTCACTCCCATTTTATCAAATTCATCTTGTAGTGTTACTGCCCGGTTGCTTTCTTTATGCGTAAGACGGGATACCCCTTTGATCGTTGTTTTTCCTTTGCAATAAGCTGCTAAAGCCACCAGCGGTGGAAATAAATCCGGGCAATCCGTGGCATCAAAATAAAACCCGGTCATAGCAGATTGATGTATCCTGATACCCTTGGCTTCAATAGCAATGCCGGCATTGGCAGCCATTAATGCATCTACAATAGCTTTGTCGGCCTGGGCAGAAGTTAAGTCAAGCCCGTTGACCATAATGGGTCCTGCAATAGCACCCGCCACGAGCAAAAAGGCGCCACCGCTCCAGTCACCTTCTACAGTGTAGTTATGAGTCAATAGCCCGGATCCAGGAGTCAACTCATCAAACCAGAATTCTTCGTAATTCCGGTTCTCCGGCACTTTCAATCCAAACCCCTTCATTACTGATAAAGTAAGATCGATATAAGGTTTGCTCTTCAGGTCTTTTACTTTTATGGAAATACCGGATGCCCCGGCAGCAGCATAAGCCATCAGCAGACCCGTTAAAAACTGTGAACTTAAAGAGCCATCCACTTCTATATCAGCCGGCACCAATGGCCCCTGAATAACCAGCGGGAGTTTTCCACCCTGGCTTTTTACTTTTACATTCAGCTTCGGTAAGATGGCATCAAAGAAATCCATAGGCCTTGTTACCAGGCTGCCTGAACCGTTAATGGTAATTTCTTTATCACTCAGCGCTGCTAACGGCGTGAACATGCGGATACTCAAACCGCTTTCGCCACAATTGATGATTGTATCAACAGGATCCACACCCCCGCTTTCGATAGTCCATACCCCATTCTCCAATGCTGCTTTTGCACCCAATCGCTGGATTATACCGAGAGCTGCTTTATCATCATTACTGTGACCGGGATTGTGCAACTGTGAAATTCCTTTTACCAGTAAGGCTGCCGCACAGGCTCTTTGCATTGAACTCTTGGAAGCCGGGGCCTGTATGGTCCCTCTTAATTGCGACGGATTGATTGTTACTTTCATGCACTGTTCCCCGGAGGAACCTGATTTTAAAGATTTGTAATAATTTTCTCCAATTGACTCATCGGAATACTCTTCACCACTCCCTTCCCGATTTTCTCCAATAAAATATAATTCATTTCCTTCCGCTCCCGTTTCTTATCCATCTTCAGCACATCCATCGCTTTTGCTTTGTTGAAAGAAGCATAGGTGGGCAAATTATATTGCTCCAGTAGATTTATTACTCTACCGGTTTGTTTGAAACCATTCAACTGTTCGGATACATGACAGGCATAGGTCATACCGATAGCCACCGCCTGTCCATGTGATAATTCGTATTGATTTTCCAGTGCATGGCCAAGCGTATGACCAAAATTCAAGAGCCTTCTTTCTCCTTTCTCAAATTCATCCTGCTGCACCACTTTTATTTTGATCTGCGCATTGCGCTGCACCAGCTCACAGATCGCTTTCTTTTTAGTTTGATAGGTTTTAAATGAATGGGCTTCCAGTTCCCGGAACATCGCCACATCTTTGATACAGGCATGTTTAATAATTTCTGCAAACCCGTTTTCCCATTCTGCCTGCGGCAGGCTGTTGAGAAAAACCATATCATGCAAAATGAATTTCGGCTGCCGGATCACCCCGACCATATTCTTATATACACCCACATCAATTCCATTCTTACCACCAATGGAAGCATCTACCAATGCTAGTAATGAAGTTGGAATAAATCCAAAAGCAATCCCCCGCATATACACTGCCGCCACATAACCGGTGATATCGGTGATCACACCGCCACCCACCCCAACAAGCATTGTCTTCCGGTCAGCCTGCATGGCAATCAGTTGCTCAATCACTGCATCCACGGTAGCCTGCACTTTGAACTCTTCGCCGGGTTTCAACACGATCGTATTCCAGCCTTTAAAACGTTTGGTATGGGCATTAAAAACATTCTCATCCGTGATCAGGATCGTATTGTTCTTATCCGTGATCTCTTTCAAATGGCTGATCCCATGTGCAAAATAGAAATCCGTAGACGAACCCGAAAATTTGTAATTGATATGTTTCATTTTTATTTCTTCTGCCAGATACCCGACCGAATATTTTTTACTATTCAAAAACGCTCAGCAGCATTACCGAACGATGAAGTGAGTGACACAACAGGCGATGATTGCAGGTATGCAGCCGGCAACCATAAACTTCAAACCTCAAACTACAAACACTTAACTATCCAGCACTTTCTTCTGGTGATTGATACTTTCCATATGCACCGCATCCAGGTACTTCGTAATGAATTCCTTACTCAGCCCGATCTTCTCCCCCTTGGCACTGGCTCTTTCAATGATCTCGTTCCAGCGGTTTGTTTGCAGGATTGTAATATTATTTTCCTTTTTATACTTCCCGATCTGTTCGGCAATCTTCATCCGCTGGCTTAGTATCTGCATCAGTTCATCATCCAGGTGGTTGATCTTCTGCCGCAGTGCTTCCAGCGCTGCGTGGTATTCCTCCGAGTTCACATCCTCCTTTCTCCAGGTGATAGAGTTCAGCATTTCTGCAAGCCGTTCCGGGGTCACCTGTTGTTTCGCATCACTCCAGGCATTATCAGGATCAATATGACTTTCGATCATCAGCCCGTCGTAATCCAGGTCAATTGCCCTTTGCATCACTTCCAGTAAAATATCACGGCGGCCGCAGATATGCGAAGGATCATTAATGACCGGCAGACCGGGATGCTTCAGTTTCATTTCAATGGCCAGGTGCCACATCGGTGCATTCCGGTATTCACTGTTGCCGTAGGAACTGAAACCGCGATGGATAAGACCGATCTGTTTTACGCCGGCCCGGGCAATTCTTTCCACTGCACCACTCCATAATTCAAGGTCAGGGTTAATCGGGTTTTTGATCATCACCGGCACATCAACACCCCGTAAGGCATCAGCCACTTCCTGCACACTGAAGGGGTTCACCGTTGTTCTTGCACCGATCCATAATACATCCACTTCAAAGTTGAGGGCATCTTCCACCTGTTTACCCGTAGCCACTTCCACAGTGGTGGGAAGACCGGTGAGTTTTTTGGCCCGCTGTAACCAGGGCAGGCCCTTGGCACCAATTCCTTCAAACATACCCGGTTTGGTGCGGGGTTTCCAGATGCCGGCCCGGAGCATGTCTACTTTACCTGTAGCGGCCAGGCGTTGTGCCGTAGCCAATACCTGCTCTTCCGTTTCTGCACTGCAAGGCCCGCTGATGATCAACGGCCTTTTGTTCCATGCCTGCTGCATGCTGTCTTTTGCGGTTTGTTCTGCTGTCTGCATATTTTGTAAAGATAAATTTTTATGTTGTCTTCTGTTGTACTACTATCAGCTTTGTTGCGGCGTTCCATTCAGGATTCTGTCCGCTACCCGGCTTTTAGCCTGTACATAATATCTGTTCTTAAAACATATTTTACACCTTCTAAAACTTCATTCCCTTCATGAACCAATGAGTGTAAAAAAACAAGACCCATTCCCGTTTCTCCTTTTACAATCTTTTCATCAAATGATGTTTCACCTCCTTTATAACCTTCATTCAGATAAATCATGAACGTGTAATAACTGGCTTCCTCTCCATTCCTAATAAAACTCTCATCAACATGCTTCTTGAACTTTTGCCCATGGCCATATTTATAAAATCTGAAAAGTTCGTTTAATCCAACAGCAACACTATTCCCTATTTTCTGAGGCACTAAAGAAGAAACTCTTTCCCATAGCTTCGCTGCCAGTTCATCATTTTTATACAGGACCCTTTGATTGTTTCTAACATCCGCAATAAACTTTTCCCCTTTCTCCGTTTCCACTGTAGCAATCTCATACCCCTCCCTCTCACTTTGCTTTATAAAATCTCTGCACTCTTCCCCTGACAGGACATTGCTGATGGTAAATATTTCTTTCGCTATTTGTCTGACTTCCATACTATTTTATTATCCTCCTGATCTTATTCGCATCCTCAATCAACTTCATCAAATAAACATCATCACTTTTCTCAATACTTTCTTTGAACCGTTCCAACTGTGCAATATGTTCCTTCAAAACATCCAGCACATTTTCTTTATTCTGCATAAAAATGGGCACCCACATGGCCGGGTTGCTTTTCGCCAGGCGTACTGTACTTTCAAAACCTGCTGACGCCAGTTCAAAAATGGCATTATCCTCTTTTTCTTTTTGCAATACCGTATTGGCCAATGCAAAAGAAGTGATATGTGATATATGACTGACATAGGCCGCATGCAGGTCGTGGGCTTTGGCTTCCATTTCCAGCAAGTGCATCCCGATCTTTTTATACATATGCCTGACCCAGCCCAACGCATCAGCATCACTTTCTTCCGGGTTGCAAATGATCACAGCTTTGTTCTCATAGGCGCCACGCAAGGCCGCCTGCGGACCGCTGTATTCGGTTCCCCACATCGGGTGCGTGGCTACATATCTCCCCCTTTTGGGATGATTTTTCAAGGATTCCACCATTTGATATTTGGTGGATCCAAGGTCAACAACGATCTGCTCATCTATTTTATCCAGGATAGCCGGCAACAACTCCACCAGCTTATCAACCGGTATGGCCAGTATGATCACGTCTGATTGTTCAACAGCGGCATCCAGCGGCATAGTTTCGTCCACCAGTTCCAGTTCCACCGCTTTCTTTGCATGTTCTTCACTGGCGTCCACTCCGATCAGCCGGGAAGACAATTTCTTCTCATGCAGCTGAATAGCTAGTGAACCACCAATAAGCCCGACTCCTACTATTGCTATTTTCTTTCTTTCCATTTTAGATTTTGGAATTTTGTTTTTTGATTCTGTCTATTGCTTCTGTAAATTTTTCTACCGGAGCACACAAACTTACCCTGATAAAATTATTACCGGCGCTGCCAAAGATCCCTCCCGGTGTAATAAAGACACCCGACTTGTATAGTATTTCATCGCTGAGTAACCCGCCCTTGCCGAGAGGATGTTCCAAAGCCCCTCCTGCGGAGGGGTTGGGGGAGGCTGCCCAAACAAACATTCCCGCCTGCTCTATCGAAAATTTGCATTGCAGCAAGCGAAGCAATTCAAAAGCCTTTTCCCGCCGTTCCCGGTAAACCGCATTCACTTCCTCCTGCCATTCTTTGCCGAGTGATAATGCTTTGGCGGCGGCTAATTGTACCGGCAAAAACATACCGCTGTCCATATTGCTTTTGAATCGCAATACTTCTTCTATTCTTTCTTTGGCCCCGCACAACATCCCGATCCTCCAGCCGGCCATATTATGGCTTTTGCTGAGGGAGTTCAGTTCGATCACACAATCTTTTGCCCCTTCCACACTTAATAAACTCGCCGGGTGCTCGTTCAGGATAAAACTGTACGGGTTATCATGAACGATCAGGATATTATGTTTCTTCCCGAAAGCCACTATCCGTTTAAATAAATCTTCCGAAGGCAGTTGACCGGTCGGCATCTGCGGGTAATTGACAAACATTAATTTTACTTTCTTCAGTTTCTTTTCATCCAATTTATCCAACTCCGGTTCGTAATTGTTTTTCTCTTTCAGTTTATACTCCACACATTTACCACCTGCTAATTTCACAGCACTTCTATATGTTGGATAGCCAGGGTTGGGCACCAGCACTTCATCGCCTTTATCCAGGTAAGTCATACAGATATGCATAATACCTTCCTTACTGCCGATCAAAGGCAATATTTCGGTATCAGTATTCAATTCCACTTTATACCATTTCTTATACCAGTCGCTTACTGCATTCCGCAACACCGGCGATCCTTTGTAAGATTGATAAGCATGTGTGCTGGGCTTTGCCGCTTCTTCCTGTAGTATTCTGATTACATCAGGATGTGGCGGCAGATCGGGGCTGCCGATACCAAGATTGATAATATTCTTTCCTTCTTTATTCAGCGTATCTATCTCCCGCAATTTCTGCGAGAAATAATATTCCCCGATCCCTTCCAGTCTTTTGCTTGTCTTTATTTCCATAATCCTCTTTTATAAACACCATAAATTTTTATTGCTTCTGTCAGCGGGCTGATCGTTTCTATCACTGTATTGAACTGTTCCGTTGAATCGAACTCCATATCTGCATGAAATGCATATTTAAAATCTGATCCCGGTATCGGGAAACTCTGCAGCTTGCTGAGGTTGATCCCTCCTTCTGAAATTCTGGTCAGCACTTTTGCGAGGCTACCTCTTGAATGATCAGTATGAAAAGTAACCGATGCTTTATCTGCACCCGCAATAGCAGGTGCCATATCTTCCCGCTGCAGCATTAAAAAACGGGTATAATTGTTTTTCAGGGTATGAATATTCGGTGCAATCACGTTCAGATCATATAACTCAGCGGCCAGTTTACTGGCAATAGCTGCCACATGTTTGCTTTTATGCTGGTGAATATGCCTGGCGCTAAGAGCAGTATCATCTGTCTCCACCAGTTTCCATTTGTATTTATCCAGAAAATCATAGCATTGCTGCAGGGCCATGGTATGCGAATGCACTTCACGGATATCTTCCAGTTTCACGCCGGGGTTCACCAATAAATTCTGGCGGATCTGCAAATACAATTCCCCCACGATGCGGAGATTTGATTTTTGCAGCAGGTTATAATTAGCAAGTATGCTGCCTGCAATAGAATTCTCAATCGCCATCACCCCTCCATCACTTTCTTTTTTATTCGCAGCAATCTTCACCACTTCCCGAAATGTATCACAGGGGATCACCGTTGTTTCTTTACCGTAAAACAATTGCGCTGCCACCTGGTGGAAACTGCCTTCATAACCCTGTATTGAAACTTTGGTACTCATATGCTTTAAATAAGAATCCCGGCCGTCTGGCCGGGATTCTTTATGTTGATTTTTAGTTGTTCTTATTTTGTTTTCAACAAAAGCATTCCCGGCCTCTTTCCAAAAAAGAAGTAATAAAAACTAAAACCAAAATATGCTTTCGTCATTGACATGGAACAAATGTACTTTTTATGATCATTAAAACCAACCAATTTTTAATTTATTTTCTTCTGCCTCCGCCCGATTCGGCATCGTTCATCCGGATCTTACGGCCGCGGTAGTTCTTACCATCAATTGCTTTAATCATTTTTTTACCGGCAGAGGGCTCTATCTCTATCCAGCTTGTCATCTCTTTCATATCGATACGCCCAAGTACTTCTTTTTTCAGATCACTCATATCTAATATAAACTGTAGAAAACTTGCTTTATAAAAGCCATCCTTAGTTCCCAGGTTCACGAACAAACGTTGATATGAACCATTACCACCCCCGCCATATTTTCTTTCGCTGCCTTCCCTCGGTGAACGTTCTGCTCTCCGGTCGGCACCCCTGTCTCCCCTCCGGCTATCTTCTCTCATATTCAGATCAGCGGCATTCTCATAATATTTCAGGAAACGGTCAAACTCCAATGCAGCCACTCTTTGTAATATCTCTTCCTTTTCGACTGCTGCAAATTTTTCTCTCAGCACCGGCAGGTAGGCTTCATATTCGCCATGACTGATATCTGCCTGCAGCATCTTATCAATAAAATGGAAGAACTGTTTGCGGCAAACATCTTTACCACTCGGTATATCCATTTTGTGCACTCTTGTATTTACCAGTCTTTCAATCTGGCGCAGGCGGTATATCTCTTTAGGTGTTACTATAGAAACAGAAACACCGCTATTGCCTGCCCGGCCGGTCCGCCCGCTTCGGTGCGTATATACTTCCACATCATCCGGCAGTTCGTAGTTGATCACATGGGTGATTCCCTGCACATCGATACCGCGGGCTGCCACATCGGTAGCCACCAGCAGTTTCACACTTTTATCCCGGAACAGACCCATTACTTTATCCCGTTGCTGCTGGGTCAGGTCGCCATGGATTGCATCAATATCATATCCTTCTCTTGTCAGTTTTTCAGCTATATCCTGTGTATCGGCCTTGGTGCGGGCAAATACAATTCCATAAATACCCGGATTAAAATCAATGATACGTTTTAATACTTCGTAGCGGTTATGATGCTGCGTGGCATAATACTGGTGATCAATATTAGCATTGCCCGAGTTCACTTTTCCTACTGTGATCTCGAAAGGTTTGTCCATATACCTTTTGCTGACCTGCCGGATCTCCGGTGGCATTGTAGCGCTGAATAACCAGGTACTCTGGCGGTTAGGAGTATTTTTTAAAATGAACTCTATATCGTCCTTGAAGCCCATGTTCAGCATTTCATCTGCTTCATCCAGCACCACATAATGGATTTGCTCCAGGTTGATCGCTTTTCTTTCGATCAGGTCAATCAAACGGCCGGGAGTGGCCACCACCACATGCGTCCCTCTTTTCAGGTCCCTGATCTGCATACTGATGGAAGTGCCCCCGTATACAGCCGTTACGGTAACATTTGCTTTTTTGCTTTTAAATTTATCCAGGTCACTGGCGATCTGGAGGCAAAGTTCACGGGTTGGACAAATAATCAGCGCCTGGGGAAATTTATCCGCTTTATTGATCAGTTGCAATAAAGGCAAGCCGAAAGCGGCTGTTTTGCCAGTGCCGGTCTGCGCCAGGCCGATAAAATCTTTTGTACCCTGTAATAGCACAGGGATCGCTTTTTCCTGTATGGGAGTAGGCTGGGTAAAACCCAAAGCCTGTATGGATTGTAATAAACCTTCTTCAATCCCTAATTCTGCAAAACTGGTCACTGGTAAATTAATTTTAAAATGTTAACCGGATAAGGCGGCAAAGGTAGTTTTATTAAGCGGAATAGTTGAGAAAAGAAAAGCCGCCCCGGTTAACGGGACGGCCTTCAATTGCTTGCCGTAAATTTATTACTTCTTCAGTGAATCAACTACCATAGTAGCAGCAGAATCAATTTTTGCAGCAGCTGAATCTACAGTTGCAGCAGCAGCGGCAGCAGCTGAATCAGCAGCAGCTTTCAGAGCAGCGCTGTCAACAGTGCTTTCAGTTTTTTCACCTTCATTGTTACATGCTACGAAACCAAGGCTAGCTACAGCCAAAACGATAAAAAGCTTTTTCATTTGTTGCGATTTTTTGTTTGAGTTTTGAAATATTTCATTGTTAATACCCGGATTGAAGAAAGGTAACCCGGTATTTTAAAATTTTTTTTAGGAGCTTCAGGGTTACTATTTTTAAAAAACCGTATTAAATCACGGAATAGTGAAACAAGAGATTAACGAACAAGCTTTACTGCAAGGATTAGCCCGGAACGAGACAAAAGCGGTTGAGACGATCTACAGGGAGAACTATAACAGCATTCAGGCCCTGATAATCAATAACAACGGATCAGCCGACGATGCCAAAGACATATTCCAGGAAGCCATGATCGTCCTCTATGAAAAGGTGAGATCAGGGACTTTTGAGCTCAACTGCCAGATCAAAACCTATGTTTATTCGGTCAGCCGGCGCTTATGGCTCAAAAGACTGCAGCAGCTGAACCGCTATTCCGCCCCGGTTGAAAACCTGGAAGGCCTGGTACCGGTGGAAGATGAGATCGAAGCACATGAACAGCGGAACCTGGAATTTGACATGATGAATAAGGCCATCAGCAGCCTGGGAGAACCCTGCAAAAGTCTGCTGGAAGCCTACTACCTGCAAAAAAGGAATATGCAGGATATTGCGGCCAGTTTTGGGTACACCAATGCTGACAATGCCAAGAACCAGAAGTATAAGTGCCTGATGCGTTTGAAGAAGATATTTTTTAGTCATTATAAAAACGGAACCAGTGATGAATGATGTTCAGATATTAGAAGCAGTAGAACGATATATCCGCGGTGAAATGAACCCGGATGAACGGTTGTATTTCGAAAACCTGCGCAAGACCAATACAGAAGTGGACCAGCTGGTGGTGGAGCATACTTTATTCCTGCAGCAGATGAACCGGTTTGGGGAGTGGCAGAAATTCAGGTCCAACCTGCATGATGTTCATACCAACCTTACCGAAACGGGCAAGATCAATTCCGCCAAACTCACCGGCAAAGCGAAAGTGGTTTATCTCTGGAACAGGTATAAGAGAGTAACAGCTATCGCCGCTACTATCGCCGGTGTGACCGCACTGACAGTTTCATCGCTTGTTACTACTTTTAACCCGGCTCCTGAAAATGCAAAAGTAAAAGAGCTTGTAAAAAAGGTAAATGACCTTGACACTAAAACAAAGCAGCTGGACACCAAGATCACTAATGCAGATAAGAAGAATAACAAAAAACCTATTATGGCAACCCCTGTTCGCTATAATGGTACCGGATTTCTTATTGATGCAAAAGGCCTGATGATCACGAATGCCCACGTTGTAAAAAATTCCAGGAATATCTTTGTTCAGAATAATAAAGGAGAACAGTTTAAAGCCATCGTTGTAAGGCTTGATGTGGCGAGAGATGTGGCTATCATAAAAATCGATGATGATAATTTCAAACAGTTCCCTTCCCTTCCTTATGGTATCAGGAAAACAAGTTCAGAAATTGCTGAACCTATATTTACACTTGGCTTCCCGAAAAATGAAATAGTTTACGGAGAGGGATATCTGAGTGCCAAAACCGGATACAATGGCGACACACTCTCCTGCCAGATAGCAGTTGCCGCAAACCCAGGGAACAGCGGGGGCCCTGTATTCAATCATAACGGCGAGGTGATCGGTATTCTTAGTGCAAAAGAAACTGACGCAGAAAGTACTGTATTTGCCGTTCAGTCAAAATACATCTACCAGGCCCTGGAAGAATTAAAAAAGAATTCACTATACCAGCATACAAAAATGTCAGCCAAATCATCTGTCAGCGGGCTTAGCAAAGTTCAACAGGTGAAAAAAATCCAGGACTATGTATTCATGGTGAAAGGTGACTAAGCAACCTATTCCCCTATGAAAAAGGCCGCAGTGATTCAACTGCGGCTTTTTATTTCTTCAATGTAAAATTCATCTCTTATTTCCAGAGAAACTCGGGGTACTCCCCTTTTTCGATCAGGTCATTCAGGCTCTTCTGCACAAAAGGAGCATCTTCCTTATAAGTTACACCAAACCAAAGTGAACTGGTGGGAACTACTTCTATTTTACCACCCTCCTTTATAAACTGGTCGGCCACGATCGGGATAAAGAATTCTGATTTGAGCTCCTTTCCGGATTTCCTGAGAAATTCGCTGAACAGTTTGCGGGTATAGGAAAAGAAAGAAGGATCAAAGCACCAGAAGTTCATGGAGACTCTTGTAGCAAGGGATAACTCTTTAGGTTCAAGCCCGTCATCACATAATATCTTCCCGTCCTTCCTGGCAATATTGATACGTTCTGTGATCGTGGCAAGGTTTCCATCCGCATCAAGGCCGCAAACACCCCTGTTCACCGTACCATGTTCTGACAACGTGCTTAACAGGTCGTAGCCAACAATACCGAAATTATCAGCATGACACCTGGTAATCAGAAAATCAGCAGCATTTTTAAAGGCGCTGTAGCCGTAAAAATCATCTGCATTAATCACAGCAAAAGGCTCATGCACCACCTGCATGGCGCACAATACAGCATGGGCTGTTCCCCAGGGTTTGGTCCGTTCAGGATGTCTTTCAAAATCATCTGTAAATGAATCCATCTCCTGGAAAACATATTCTGTTGCAATCCGTCCATTCAGCTTGGGTTCAAATATGGATTTGAAATTATTGGCAAACTCTTTCCGGATAATGAAGACGACCTTACCAAAACCGGAACGGATGGCATCGTAGATCGAATAATCCATAATGGTTTCACCAGCGGGGCCAAAGCCTTCGATCTGTTTCATGCTGCCATAGCGGGAAGCCATGCCCGCTGCAAGTATTACTAATGTAGGTTTCATGGTTTAAAATTGCGGGACGAAATTAAAGTAAATTCGCCATGCAATATCTTCTATTTTGAAAGAGCTCTGTTTTACCAATATTACTGTTGATAGTGTAACCATACCCGTTTTTGTGCAAAAACAAATAGGGTTGTCTGTTCTCCGGATTGATCAGCTCCATGAAATAGTATCGGGTAACAAATGGTTCAAGCTCCGTTATTATATTCAGGAAGCTGTTGAAACAAATAAGAATCATATTGTGACTTTTGGAGGGGCTTATTCCAATCATATCGTGGCTACCGCCGCTGCCTGCCGGATCCATCAGTTGAATTGTACGGGCATCATTCGCGGTGAAGAAGCCGTATCTCTTTCTCCCACCCTGTTACAGGCAAAAGAACTGGGCATGCAGCTCGTTTTTATCAGCCGGGAGGATTATGCTGCTAAAAAATTACCAGCCCTGCTAAACTCCGAAGACAGTTATATTATTAACGAAGGCGGCTATGGAAGGATTGGTGCGCAAGGAGCAGCCAGTATCAGTGATCATTTTATCCCGGCTGATTATTCCCATATCTGCTGTGCTGTGGGTACCGGCACCATGATGGCTGGCTTAATGAATGCGCTTACCGGGCAGCAGGTCATTGGCATCAGTGCAATGAAGAATAATTTGCAACTGGAAGAGGCCGTCCGTCAATTATTGACTGAACCGCAACAACAGATTCAGCTATTTCATGATTACCATTTCGGCGGATATGCGAAGCACAAGCCAACTTTATTATCATTCATGAACGAATTCTACAGAACAACAGGTATTCCTTCTGACTTTGTTTACACCGGCAAATTGTTTTATGCGATTAATGATCTTGCGGCAAAAGATTTCTTTTCGCCCGGTAGTAAAATATTGTTGATACATAGCGGAGGGCTACAGGGCAACCGGTCACTGAGTAAGGATACGTTAATCTTTTAGCTATTTTAGCTCCCTGCCCTATCTTTGTCAACACTGATAAAGGATTACCTGACAGGCGGCAATCCTTTTCCGTTATTTTACCATTATGAAGAAACTGGTCCTGCCCCTTTTACTGATCTGTTGCATAACAAGCAGTCATCTGTTCGCACAGGATACCCTGCCTAAATTTTCCGTTACAAATGCCGGTAATAACCGGATCATAATTGGCTGGACCAATACCTATGACAATGTAAGGCAGATCAGCATCCAGCGTTCCTTCGACAGCCTTACCGGTTATAAGTCTATCATGACCGTTCCGGATCCCTCAACATTACAAAACGGGTATGTGGATACCAAAGCCACCAACGACCATATGTTTTACCGGCTCTATATCATGTTTGATAAGGGGATGTATACTTTCAGTAAACCCAGGCGCCCCTTTAAGGATACGACCCGGAGAACAGCGCCCCCGGTTATTGTGACCGTAACAAATGGGAAAACACAAACAGCAGCGGCGGATAGCAGTAAACTGAACGGAGTTGACGTGGGAGATGCGGCAAACCTGATCAATCCAGGGGATTCAATCGGGATTCCCGGTATCGGAATCAGCAATAAACCCAAGCCACCTGTTTTTACAGCTTCCCTGCATGTCTACACGTATAAAGATGGCAATATCCGCATCAACCTTCCCGAGGAAGAGAATAAAAGATATGCTATCAAATTCTTTGAAGAGAATGATGATATGTTGTTTGAACTCAAAGACATTAAAGAACGAACCTTCAGTATTGACAAAGCGGTCTTCCTGCACAGCGGCTGGTTCAAATTTGAATTATACGAAGACGGAAAATTGAAAGAAAAGCACAAGTTCTTCCTGCAAAAAGATTTCTGATCAGCCGGTCACCAGGTCAGCCTCAAATACTCTTGAAAAGTTATTCTTTACTTTTTCTTTTACTGCTTCGAAATCCATCGTATACCCCAGCTCTTTTTCCAATGAAGTCACCTGTTTGTCCGTAATTCCACAGGGAACAATAAAATTGAAATAATTCAGGTCGGTATTAACATTCAATGCAAATCCGTGCATGGTAATCCAGCGGCTGCTGCGGACACCGATGGCACAGATCTTTCTTTCCCTCCCCTTTATATCCGGATCAATCCAGACACCTGTTTCGCCCGGTGAACGATCTCCCTTAATCCCATATTCAGCTAAGGTGAGAATGATCACTTCTTCAATATTGCGCAGGTATTTGCCGATATCTGTATAAAATTTCTCCAGGTCCAGTATAGGATAACCAACAATTTGCCCGGGGCCATGAAACGTAATATCTCCTCCCCGGTTGGTACGAAAGAACTCGATGCCCTTCACCGATCTCATCTCTTCACTGATCAGCACGTTTTCAATATTGCCGCTTTTACCCAGTGTATATACAGGAGGATGCTCTACGAAAAGAAGATGGTGCCGGGTACTGAGGTCTGAGACCGGAAGATTGAAGTCGGATTGTAACGCCCCGGCATCAGGCACCAGACTTCTGGCTTCTGTTTTCTTCCTCACATTTTCCTGCAACAGGCTTTCCTGGTAGTCCCAGGCAGCCTGGTAGTCCATCCGGCCAAGGTCTTCGAATTTGATCTGTTGCTTATTCATACTGAAAGCAAATTTAGACCAAAGTGGGATAAGGCGCTTTAATTGAAAGCGGCCGGGAGATAAAGGGTATGTTTAGCCAGGCTTCTCCGGAAAAACGCCAACCATTACCTTTGCAGGCTATGACCGAAAAACCAGAACAGGACAACCCGGAAATACAGGATAATAGCGATGAGCTCTATGAACGGTTTAGTTTTAAAACCGACAAGGGACAGGAACCTTTGCGTATTGACAAATTCCTGACGAACCGGATCGAAAGAGCCACCCGGAATAAGCTGCAACAGGCGATCAATGCCGGCCTGGTGCTGGTCAACGGAAAAGAGATAAGGCCCAATTACAAGATAAAGCCGATGGATGAGGTCGTAGTGTATTCCGACATGAGCCCCGAAGAAACTGATGTTGTGCCGGAAGCCATGGAACTGAACATTGTGTACGAAGATCACGAGCTCATGATGATCAATAAGCCCGCCGGTATGGTGGTGCATCCCGGCAGCGGTAATTATTCCGGTACTTTATTAAATGGTGTGGCCTATTACCTGCAGCAAAAAAATCCGAGTATCTCTGAAGATGTGTTGCCAAGATTTGGCCTGGTGCATCGCATTGATAAAAACACCAGCGGCCTGCTTGTATTGGCAAAAACTGATATTGCCATGCGGCAATTAGCCAAACAATTCTTTGATCATACTGTGAAGCGGCAATACCTCGCTTTGGTCTGGGGTGATGTGCAAAATGATGAGGGAACGATTATCGCCCATGTGGGCCGTCATCTACGTTTCCGGAAATTATTTGAAGCCTATCCTGAAGGTGATCATGGTAAAGAAGCGATTACCCATTATAAAGTAATTGAACGGTTTGGTTATGTGACGCTGGTGCAGTGCGTGCTGGAAACAGGCCGCACCCACCAGATACGGGTACATATGAAATACATCGGCCACCCCTTATTCAATGATGATTTTTACGGAGGGGATAAAATTGTAAAGGGAACAGTATACACCAAATACAAACAGTTTGTTGATAATTGTTTCAATATCTGCAAGCGGCAGGCCCTGCATGCCAAGACGCTGGGCTTTGTTCACCCCACCACCGGTGAAGAAATGTTTTTTGATACTGAATTGCCCGGAGACATCAGTAATGTGATCGAAAAGTGGAGAAAGTATGTGAACGCCGGTGGGAAAAAGCCGGAGGAATAAAACAAATACACATCTCAGTTTCTGAAATCAAACAAGGTGGCAGTAAATACTCCTCTTTCCCTTTTCTTAAAGATCACATTCCAGTTGCCCTTATAGCGTAGCGTTTTTGGAACAAGCTGAGCTCCGAATTTTGTCAGCTCCACTTCCATGTGTACATCAAAATCATACACACCGGCATTATAACTGATATCATAATTGCGGGCCACGACCTCCATGGTCTTTGCATTGAACCAGGTGATCATATTGTCAATTACAATTTTATCTTTTTTCCCTTCCCGAAGATCTTCTTTTGAAGTAATAGAAAATAGATAACAGGGCTGCCCTTCATAGTCGGCCTGGTCAATTTTAAAATCATAATATTTTGCCCTGTCCGGGTCAAAGATGTCGATCTTATCGCCGATAAACGGGATGCCGGATATCTTCTTGCCGGGGTTAAAGAATAACATCTTCAGCTGCTCTTTATGTTTGGCGATCCCTTTTTTGGAACGGGTGCTAAAGTCAATTCCTTTTACAATATTATTTTCATTACAAACAGAACCATTAGTAAAGAAAAGACCGGCATATAGCTGGGCTGTATAATAATTATAAGTGCTGTCAGCAGTATAAAAATTGCCGGTGGTTTTTTCCTCCAGTACTTCCATCGTGCGGCAGCCTGCATTTCTTTTCTGCTTCGTCCGGCTTTGCAGTGACGCTTTCAGTTGCCCGTTCTTATCTGTGATCCGTATATCATTAAGTGAAGTAAATCCCAGGACATGGAGTGTCCTGAAGGCTTTATAAAATGTAGTATCGTCTTTTACCCGCTGGATAAACTTAGGCACATTCAGGTCTGACCGCATCACCACTTCTGAAAGGTTCATCATTTGCGCCAGCCGCTGGTTATCCAGGGAATCTTCCTGTGCAGTTATTGTATCCGCTGCTATAAAAAAGACGAAGCCGGATAACAAGAACTTCAGGCGCATGGCTTTAATTTTTGAATAAGGCAGCCCGGGGAATTAACCGGGAAAGGTCATTTTGTAATCCACATTCACTTTCCCTTTAGAAATATCATTGAGTTTTCCTTTCATCAATTTCCGTTTCAGGGGCGATATATGATCAATAAATAGTTTTCCTTCAATATGGTCATATTCGTGTAAGATCACCCGGGCAGAAAGACCGGTAAAGGTCATGGTATGTGAATCAAAATTATGGTCCCGGAATTTTAAAGTAACCGATTCGTTGCGCCGCACATCTTCCCGGATCTTGGGGATGCTGAGGCATCCTTCATTATAGGCCCATTCATCTCCTTCCAATTCCACGATATGGGCATTAATAAAAACAGCTTTGATGCCGGGTGCATCGGGATATTCCTTTTGCTCATCCCCGTTCATGCCGTTGAACATCTGAACGGTATCCACCACAAATAACCGGATATCCCTGTTCACCTGGGGTGCGGCCAGCCCTACCCCGTTACTGGCATACATGGTCTCCCACATATCCTCAATCAGTTTTTCCAGGCCCGGGTGTCCGGGCATTATATCATTGGCTACTTTTCGTAAAACCGGGTGTCCGTAAGCTACAATAGGAAGAATCATTCCGTCAAATCGTTTTGCGTTAATTGTGTCTGAAACCTGCCTGCAAAGTTATCCTGTCAGGGCTAATTAACCAATTTACGGGTCATCCGGTTGACCGGAGATATTCCTGTAACATAATAGTGGCGGCTATTTCATCCACCAGGGCTTTATTACGGCGGTCTTTTTTCTTCAACCCCATTTCCAGCATGGAATCTTTGGCCATTTTGGAGGTAAACCGTTCATCTACTTTTTTAACGGGCATGGCAGGGAAATGCTTTTGGAGATCTTTAATGCATTTCTCCACTAAGGGGGTGGCATGTGTGGCAGAATCGTCCCAGTTGGTGGGCCAGCCGATAATGATCAGTTCCACCTGCTCTTTGGCAAAATAATCTTTCAGGAAAGGGATCAGTTCTTTTGAATGCAGGGTGGTGAGTCCCGTGGCAATGATCTGCAAAGGATCTGTGACAGCGATACCGGTGCGTTTGAGGCCGAAGTCTATGGAAATAATGCGGGACATATTAAGTACGAGGTATGAAGTACGAATATCCTGTAATCGCAGTTTTACAACTGGTATTTGATTAGTTAAAAAAAAGATCAGCTATTACAAAGATGGCGAAAACAACGGATGCAATTCCATTAGCCGTCATAAAGGCAAGGTTTACTTTGCGCAGGTCATTGGGCTTTACAATGGAATGCTGATAGATCAGCATCCCGGTAAAAATGGCCACCCCGATCCAGTAGAGCCAGCCAAAACCACCTATTCTCCCGGCTACGAACACAGCCGCTGCGCTGATACCATGAAACAGTTCGGAAACATGCAATGCCTTTGCCTTTCCCAGCCAGGCGGGAATGGAATATAATTGCTGCGATTTATCAAACTCTTCATCCTGCAAGGCATAGATAATATCAAAGCCGCTGACCCAGAATATAACAGCTATAGAAAATAAGATGGGTAATAAAGCAAACTGGCCGGTTACTGCCAGGTAAGCACCAATAGGTGCCAGTGATAAGCCCACGCCTAACACTAAATGGCAAAACGGGGTAAAGCGCTTGGTATAGCTGTAACCCAACACGACCAATAGGGCAACAGGAGATAAATAAAAACAGAGCCGGTTAATGAAGAAGGTGCAGGCGACAAACAAAAGACTGCTGATGATCGTAAACCATAAAGCACTATTTGATTTGATGATACCAGCAGGTATTTCCCGGATCGCAGTCCGTGGGTTCAGTGCATCAAAACTCCGGTCGAGATAACGGTTAAACGCCATAGCGGCACTGCGGGCAAAAATCATGCAGAGAACAACAAGAATAAATCTAATTACAGTGCCTTCAACAGAAACAATATGCCCATCATTAAGGATTACCCTTCCAGATATCCAATAATAATCAACTTGGCTGTCCAGATTTTTAAACCCATTTTCTGATATCATACCAAGAAAAAAACCAATCATCGCAAAAGGCATGGCAAAGATGGTATGCGAGAATTTTATAAGAGAGAGATAATTTTTTACTTTCAGCATGTTTCAAAATTAATCATGAATCTATAACCCGGTCTCCTCTTTTGTGGACAACGACATTCTTGTTCTCACCAGTTCCCAAAGTACCACGCCTGCTGCTGTAGCGATATTTAAGGAATGCTTCATGCCCAATTGGGGTATTTCAAGACAACCATCGCATAATGCGATAGTCGATTGCTCCACCCCGGTTACTTCATTCCCGAATATAACAGCAATCTTCTCTTCCGGTTCAAAACCGATGGCATTCAGCTTAAAGCTTCCTTCCGCCTGTTCAGCAGCAAATACATTAAACCCCTGCTGTCTTAGTACTTCAACGGCTTCCGCAGTTGTCTTAAAATATTTCCACTCTACTGTTTCTTCAGCACCCAGGGCCGTTTTCTTGATCTCTTTATGCGGAGGTTTGGCCGAGTAGCCGATAATATAAATGGCTTCAATAAGAAAAGCATCGGAGGTGCGGAACACACTCCCCACATTATAGGCACTGCGGATATTTTCCAGTACAATGATAATAGGGATCTTCTCCGATTTCCTGAACTCTTCCACCGATTTGCGGCCCAGTTCTTCCATGCTCAGTTTTCGCATGGCGCAAATGTAGGGATTAGTTAAAAAGTTAACAGGTCAACAAAGGAAAAACTGCATTCCTTTATCAACCTGTCAACTTATCAACCCTTCAACCAGCACCTATTTCAAATTCACTATTTTCTTATCCCTTGGGTATTTAACACTATACGTAAACCTTACTTTTTTGCTTTCACCCGGCTTCAGTTCAATTTTCCAGGTCAGTACACCGGTCTCAGGGTTTACCATCGCCTCTCCCCCGTCTTCCAGTTTCACTTCCACTTCTTTGATCGTACTCAGCGGGTACTGGTCTTTCAATAACAAATTCACATCCGTGAGCTTATTATTCTTTACGGCAATCTCGTAAGTAAATGTCTGTTTGTTATTACCACCGCTTGTTTTCAGGCTGCTCAGTTCTTTCACAACAGATCGTTTTACCACCAGCCGCTTATCTTTACCTAAAGAAAGGTTCAGTGTATCAGCTGTTGTATTCGGATCGATGACTGATTTACCGATATACGTATCGTCCATAATAATATTCGCATCCCCGGGCAACAGGTCGAGGTTTTGCCAGTCTGCCACTTCGGCCAGCAGGTAGGCTTCTTTATCCATTCTCGGCACTGCATAATTCTTTAAAATACAGTTCACTTCCTCATCTTTGATGGTTACACTATGCAGTTCCCCATCAGCTTCAATATCGTAAGGGAGATCAATCTCAAAATTGGTATTCAGTTGCCCTTCATTCAGCGTTGTATATTGCTGCAGGGTGCTGGGATCAACTTCTTTATCAGCAAGGCTTTTAACTTTGTAAGTTCCATAGCCATTAACAACAACCGATTCAGCAAGTTGTTTATCGTCTTGTATAGATTGTATCACATTCCTGTTTATATTAACACCTGGCACCCTGCCCTGCAGCGACCGGTACAATTCAGGTACGTATAACTGAAGATACCAGGGCGTCAACACAGGGGCTGCCACACCAAAGTTGGGCGTGCCTGTGCTCAGTGTCAGTTTTGTTTTCTTCCAGTCAATACCGCTGGTCTGAGTTATAGAAGCTTTATACACCAGTTTCACTTTATTAGTTTTTGAATTCACCCGTATATCATACAAAGGCGTCCACCCGGCATTATTGGTGTAGTAGGAAAGTGAAACAGGTATCTCAGCTGCTCTTTTACACATTACCTGCAGGATGAGTTGCCCGTAAGGTTTTTGTTTGCTGACCGGCGGAACGTTCAAATCAGTTATTCGTTTCCGGATAGCAGTGATCTTTTCATTCTGGTTCCCGATATACTGGCGGTGATTATAAATAGTAGTCTTCGACTTTTCAATTTTCGAGTTGTAATAATCAACGAGCTTCAGCAGTTCTTCACTGGTAATTGTTTTATTGCCGCTGGCATTGATCGTCGTTTCAATAAGAGTGCCTGTTTTTGTCAGTATTTCCTGTTCAATAGCGATCAGGTTGTCCATACGGCCGATATCTTTTTGCAGCAAAATGATACTATCCTCCAGCCGTTCCAGTTCCTTTGTTTTCACAACGGGCGGCTGTACCGGGTAAAAAACTGCATACCGGTGAGATAATAAGGCCACATCTTCCGGCACACTGATCTGCAAACTGTTGATATCAGCAACAGTACTGAGCTGGTCAATAACGATAAATTTGGTGTCGCTTCCCACTTTCACTTTCGACTGGTGGGTCAGTTCGGCGCCGTAACCGAAGTAAATGGTGGCCGTGGACATGCTGGCGTCGGCCCTTGCGGTGTCTTGTGCTTGCAACAGGGTACAGCTGAGTATCCCCATCAGCAGGAATAATTGCTTCATGGCGTATAATTTTTCAACAGATGCACAGAAAAGAATTGTTACATAAACAGTTCCTTATTTTTGCCAGCCATGACCAAAACAGCAAATTCAGAAACACCGATGATGCAACAGCACCGGGCTATTAAACAGAAATACCCGGATGCCATACTGTTATTTCGTGTCGGGGATTTTTACGAGACTTTCGGGCAGGATGCTGTAATAGCCTCGCAGGTGCTTGGTATCACGCTTACAAAAAGAAATAATGGTGCTGCGGCTTCGCTGGACCTGGCAGGGTTTCCCCATCATGCTTTAGATACCTATTTGCATAAACTGGTGAAGGCAGGTTACCGGGTGGCAATCTGTGATCAGCTGGAAGATCCCAAACAGGCGAAAGGGGTGGTAAAACGGGGCGTTACGGATATGATCACCCCGGGCACTACAGTAAATGATAAACTGCTCGATCACCACAGCAATAATTTTTTAGCATCCATTCATTTTGCTGACAATGAAGTATACGGCCTCGCATTCCTGGATATCTCCACCGGGGAATTTTTTATTGCCGAAGGCGACCGGGAATATGCTGATAAATTACTACAGAGTTTTAAGCCCGCTGAAGTGGTATTTCAACGGCAGCAGCAAAAGAAATTCAAAGAACATTTCGGGGTAAAAATATACAGCTACACGCTGGATGAATGGATATTTGACAGCGTCTATGCAGAAGACATTTTATTAAAGCATTTCCAGACCCATTCTTTAAAAGGGTTTGGCGTGGATGAACTCAAACGGGGGCTGATCGCTGCCGGCGCCATTATTCATTACCTGCGGGATACAGAACATCCCAACCTGCAGCATATTACTTCGATCCAACGGATTGACCGGGATGATTTTTTATGGATGGATCGGTTTACCATCCGCAATCTTGAATTGATATACGGTAATTCCGAAGGCAATCACACCTTATTAAGCGTACTGGACAATACAGCATCCCCGATGGGTGCCCGTTTGCTGAAACGCTGGATCATTTTCCCATTGAAGGATATCCATAAGATCAATGAACGGCTGACACTGGTGGAGTTGCTGATCAAAGAAACGGACCTGCGGAACAAGATCACCCATGCTGTTAAGCTTTGCGGCGATATTGAACGGCTTGTTTCAAAAATACCGCTGAAAAAGATCAACCCGAGGGAAGTATTGCAGCTGGCTAAAGGCCTTAAACAGGTTGAAATCATCAAACAGTTATGTTTGTCTTCTCACAATGAATATTTAAAAAGACTGGGAGACGCCCTGAACCCTTGTCCTTATATCGCAGAAAAGATATTTAAAGAGATCACGGAGAATCCTCCTGCGCTTGCCGTGAAAGGAGGTATGATCAATAACGGGGTGCATGCAGAACTGGATGATCTCCGCAATATTGCCCACAGCGGCAAGAATTACCTTGCCCAACTGCAACAAAAGGAAGCAGAACGAACCGGAATCAGCTCTTTAAAAATCGGGTTCAACAATGTATTTGGTTATTACCTGGAAGTTACCAACTCTCATAAAAACAAAGTGCCTGCTGAGTGGATGCGCAAACAAACGCTGGCCAATGCTGAACGGTATATCACCCCCGAATTAAAAGATTATGAGGAAAAAATAACCGGCGCTGAAGAGAAGATACTGAGGCTGGAAATGGAATTGTATGAATCCTTACTCAGCGAGCTCTTTGATTACCTGGCGCCTGTGCAAACCAATGGCAATATTATCGCCATATTGGATTGCCTGTGCTGCTTTGCCGGCAATGCTGTACAATACCAATATAAAAAACCCCAACTGCATGAAGGACAGGAATGGATCGTGAAAGAAGGTCGTCACCCTGTGATAGAAAGAAACCTGCCTCCCGGAGAAAGCTATATCCACAATGACCTTGAGCTGAATAAAACTGAACAGCAGATCATCATTCTTACCGGACCCAACATGAGTGGTAAATCTGCATTACTCCGCCAGACAGCTCTCATTACGCTGATGGCTCATATCGGTTCTTTTGTTCCGGCAACTGAAGCCAGGATTTCGCTGACGGATAAAATTTTTACCCGGGTTGGTGCATCTGATAATCTAAGCGGGGGTGAATCTACTTTTATGGTGGAGATGAATGAAACAGCCAGCATCATTAATAACATTACGCCCCGCAGTTTGATATTACTGGACGAAATCGGGCGTGGCACTTCCACGTATGATGGTATTTCTATTGCCTGGAGTATTGCAGAACATTTACACAATTCGCCCCACCAGCCTAAAACACTTTTCGCCACCCACTACCACGAGCTGAACGAACTGGAAGAAAAATTAGAACGGGTTAAAAACTATCATATTACCAATAAAGAAGCCGGTAATAAGATCATTTTCCTGCGCAAACTGGCAAGAGGTGGCAGTACACACAGCTTCGGTATTCATGTGGCAAAAATGGCAGGCATGCCCCCCTCCCTGATTGACAGGGCCAATGATATTCTGAAACAGTTAGAGACCAAGCATGTTGATGAAGAAATAAGTGGTACAGTAAAAAAAATATCCATGCCCAAAATGCAGCTTTCCATTTTTGATGCCCACAGCGAAACATTTGACGAGATACGGAAAGCGCTGGAGGGAACCGATATTAACCGCCTTACCCCTGTGGAAGCATTGCTAAAACTACAGGAAATAAAAGGGAAGCTCAGGTAATTCCTTCACATTGCTAATTCTGCCCATCAGGTATAACCAACTCGTATTGTTACCCGTCATGATACAGATAGCACTAGTATTTGTACGTTTTTGAGCTCTTTTTTTTATCAATAAGCAATAACACTTACTTAAATTCAGTTTCTTAGCGATAGAATAATAGGTATTAACACCTAATCCACTATCCATGAACCGAATTTTACCCGTAGCCCTTTTTGCGTTACTACTATCCACCCGTTTATTTTCTCAGTGTTCCCCGCAGGGAAACCAGACCAGTTATGGCACCAACAATGTCTGGAGAGGTTATATGTATAACAATACCAACTTCGGAAGCTACAGAGGTTATGTAACTGAAGGAACGGCCAGCAGCCCCAATTTTGACCAGGATTTTGGCGGTGCCAATGTCAATTTTCCCACTTATAATTGTTTTGTAAATACGGAGACATTCAGTGCCCGCTATAAACTCACTAAAACATTTACTAACGGAACTTACGATTTCACCATAGGCGGTGATGATGGCTACCGCTTCAGTCTGGATGGGGGCAGCACCTGGGTCATCAACCAATGGAATGAGCAATCTTATAATACGACCACCTATACAGTTAATCTGAACGGCACTTATAACATGGTGCTGGAATATTATGATAACACCAATGATAACAGGCTCAGTTTTTCCGTTGCACCATCCTGTACCGGAGGTGAAAACACGGCTACTTATGGAGCATCTGATACCTGGAGAGGCTATATATATGATGGAACAAACTTCAATATTTATAAGGGAATGGTAACCGAAGGAATTTCCGGGAATCCATCTTTTACCCAGGACTTTGGTGGCAGTAATACAACCTTTGCTACCAGCGGATGCGGAGTAAATACAGAAACCTTTAGTGTGCGTTACAGGCTTACTAAAAATTTCACTTACGGCAACCATACTTTTATTGTTGGTGGCGATGATGGCTACCGGTTCAGCCTGGACGGAGGGAGCACATGGGTTATCAACCAATGGAGCGACCACTCTTATCAAACAACAACCTATAGTGCAGTATTCAGCGGAACGAGAGACATGGTACTGGAATTTTATGAAAACGGAGGAGATAACCGGATCAGTTTCACCACCCAGTTCAATATTCCATTACCCGTGAAATTATTGTCTT
Organism: Chitinophagaceae bacterium UBA4411; assembly: GCA_002400415.1. Classification (GTDB taxonomy): domain Bacteria; phylum Bacteroidota; class Bacteroidia; order Chitinophagales; family Chitinophagaceae; genus CADEDV01. Next base: position 207,272 of record DGQP01000003.1, on the reverse strand, counting down.
TTACCGGTAAAGAACATGATAAACTGGCTGAACTAAACTGGGATATCACACAGGACAGCGATCCAGATTATTTTGAAGTACAGAAAAGTAATGACGGGAACAGCTTTACTGATATTGCAACCATCCCTGGCCCGGCAGGCAGGCAACTGGCGGCATCAGTGGCCTATCAATACAGCGATCCTGCCTTATTAACAGGCGGCGCATCTTTTTACAGGTTAAAAATGACCGATATAAGCGGTACCGTTACTTACTCAAAAATTGTACTGATCAGTACCGCTGTGGTAGCCAGGAACGAAATAAAAATATTCCCGACACTCGTTACTGATAATAATATCAACCTGAAAACCGGCAGTTCCCTGAAACAGGCTTTTTTTGAGATATTTGATTTTTCCGGGAAGTTGTTGTTATCGCAGCAAATACCTGCCACTGCCGCCGGTCAAACCATCAATATTCCCCTGGGCAATGGCAACCTGGCAAAAGGCATGTTCCTGGTCAGGATAAAAGAGGCCGGGGTTCCGGTTTGTACCCAAAAGATCATTGTTCAATAATAGCAGTTTTTTGTAACGGAAAAGCCGGGGAAGCAGCCAGCAAACGGCCTGCTCCTTTCTAACTTATTCACTTGTTTTTCAGGTAAAAACAGAAAAAGGCTGTCTTCCATTGCCAAATGGAAAAAGTTCTTATTTTTATAGCAAATCTCACAACCATGAAATGGATCAAACTAACTGCTTTCTCCACTATTCTTTTGGGCATGCTGACAACTTTTAATGCTTGCGAAAAATCTGCTGAAGCCAAGAAAACCGTTTTATATGAAAAAAAGGGTATCACCATGAGCGGGGCACAAGTGGTTCCCGCGAGTGCTTCTGCTGCATTAGGAACCATTGATGTTTCCTACATCAAAGGAACAAAAACTTTAAACTATACAGTTAATTGGGCCGGTTTAAGCGGAGCCCCGACAGGTATGGGAGTCTATGGTACAGCCCCGGTTGGTTTTGCCCTTCCTCCAACAACCCCTCTTCAAACGATCAGCACAACGGGCCTGACTGCCAATGGTACCAAATCAGGAACATTGTTGGTAGATGAAGTGGTCGTAAAAGAAGAAAGTGTCTTAAGTGGCTTATATTATATTGCGATCAGGACAGCAGCTTATCCGGCTGGAGAGATCAGGGCACAGGTAGTTTTCCAGTAAAAAATACTTCTAAAATAGCTTTAACCGTTCCGTTTGTTAATGGGGCGGTTTTTATTTTGCATCAAACCAAAGCGGGGTGCTGTTATTCCATTCCCCGTTATAATTAATAAACAGTTCCTCCCCGGCTTTTACCGGCTTTACCGACCTGATCAGAATCTGCTGATTGTCAAAATCCATTTCATATTCACAATTAGATTCGTAGGAATGATTATAAACAGGCACATAGCCCAGCGCCATACAGCATTGATCACTTTGCTCGCCCCATTCGAAAATATAATCATGTAAAAAAGTCTGATCTAATAATTTCCGGTCTTCTGCCCCCATCACAATGACGGGAGCAACTTCAATAAGTAGCCCCGCATCAATATCTTCCCTTGTAAAAACGCCACGCCCCATATTTTGTGTGGAGGCAATAAATAAAAAACGGAGTACCATGAGTCTGTTGATTTTAAAGCGAAGTAAACAAATTAATTAACAAAGAAGGTCCCGGTGTCCGCAATGCCGCTAACTTACGGCTTCGTATTTTTGAGTATGTCTTTAGAACTGGAACAACCCACTTTACCCGAACAATTTGAAGCCATCATCCAGACGGAAGATAAGCTGCAGATAAAAGATTTTCTGAACCGCCAGAATATCAGTGATGTGGCAATGCTGGTGGATGAGTTTCCTGATTATGAGAGCCAGATTATCGCCAATATGTCGGTGCACCGGGCAGCCAGCGTTTTCAAAATACTTGACCTGTCCGTACAAAAAAGGATCATCCGGGATCTGCCTCCAAATACAATTGCCTCTTTGCTGAATGAACTGCCGGCGGATGACCGGACCGATTTCCTGGAAGAATTACCCAGTAACGCCGTCCGCGAACTGATCAAATTGCTGGATCCGGAAGAAAGAAAAATCACCCTTTCCCTGTTAGGTTACCCCGAGAATAGTATCGGTCGTTTGATGACCCCCGATTACGTATATGTATACCCTGACAATACGATCGATGAAGTCTTTGCCACTATCCGTAAATACGGGAAGGATAGTGAGACCATCAATGTGATCTATGTAATTAATAAAAAAGGAGAATTACTGGACGATATCCGTATCCGTGACTTCATCCTCAACCCTCCCGACAAGAAAGTATCAGAACTGATGGATGGCCGCGTTGTTTCCCTGAATGCCTATGATGACCAGGAAACTGCCAGTGAGGTTTTTAAAATGAATAACAGGGTTGCATTACCTGTTGTCAGTAACAGCAATAAACTGCTTGGTATTGTTACTATTGACGATATGCTTTGGGTGGCAGAAGAAGAATTCAGTGAAGACATGCAAAAGATGGGGGGTACTGCTGCTCTTAATGAACCTTATCTTGATATTCCTATATTCAAACTCTTTAAGAAAAGAGTTGTATGGTTAATCGTCCTGTTCCTGGGTGAATTATTAACTGCTTCTGCAATGGCTTATTTCGAAGAAGAAATACAAAAAGCAGTTGTCCTGGCCTTATTTGTTCCACTCATCATCTCCAGCGGCGGTAACAGTGGGTCACAAGCATCCACTCTCATCATACAGGCTATGGCCGTCGGCGAAATTACTATCCGGGATTGGTGGCGTGTCATGCGGAGGGAGATCATTTCCGGCCTGCTGCTGGGGTCCGTATTAGCTGTCATCGGTTTTTTAAGAATCTGGATCTGGCATTCCCTGGCACCGGAATTATATGGTGACCATTGGTTTGCCATTGGCTGTACAGTTGGCATTACATTACTGGGCGTTGTTCTCTGGGGAACTCTTGCAGGCAGTATGCTCCCGATGGTCTTAAAACGATTAGGAGCCGACCCTGCTGTCAGTTCAGCTCCCTTTGTTGCAACATTGGTAGATGTAACAGGACTGATTATTTATTTTTCTGTTGCTTTTGCAATATTGAGCGGATCACTGTTATGATTAATAACTCTTGCTTGTTTTTTTCTTTTTTCCGACCTTAGCAGATTCTGCAACCAGTCAAACGTTTGCATGTTATGAATTCAATACCTTTACCGCAATAAATTAGTACTTATGTGTGGAATTGTTGGATATACAGGACCTAGAGAGGCTTACCCGATTATTATCAAAGGGCTTAAACGTCTTGAATACCGTGGTTATGACAGCACGGGCGTTGCTCTTCAAAATGGCAGCGGGTTAAAGGTTTATAAAAAGAAAGGCCGTGTGGCTGAACTGGAAGACAATATTGTCGGTAAAGACCTGCATGCACATGTTGGAATTGGGCATACCCGCTGGGCCACACATGGTGAGCCCAGTGACCGTAATGCACATCCCCATCAATCCGCCAGTGGCAAACTGGCCATGATCCATAATGGCATTATTGAGAACTATGCACAGCTTAAAAAAGAGCTGATTAATAAAGGCTACACATTTACCAGTGATACTGATACAGAAGTACTCCTCAATTTTATTGAGGAGATCAAAAAAAATAATGAATGTTCCCTGGAGGAAGCTGTCCGGGTAGCCTTAAAAAGGGTAACTGGCGCTTATGTAATATTATTACTTGATGCTGACGATCCCGAAACCATCATCGCTGCAAGAAAAGGAAGCCCGTTGGTAATTGGAGTTGGCAAAGGCGAGCATTTCCTCGGATCCGATGCATCCCCGATGCTCGAGTATACCAAAGAAGTGGTTTATGTAAACGATTATGAACTGGCCATCATCAGACCGGATGAACTGATCCTGAAAAATCTGGGTAATGAAAAACTGACTCCCTATGTTCAAAAATTGGATATAGAACTTGCGGCCATTGAAAAAGGGGGTTACGATCATTTCATGCTGAAGGAGATCTTTGAACAACCGCAAACGGTGTATGATTGCCTGAGAGGAAGATTGGATGCTGCAGCCGGCACCATCACCATGAGTGGCATCCAGCAATACGCCGAACAGTTAGTGAGTGCCAATCGCATTATTATGGTGGCCTGCGGCACCAGCTGGCATGCAGGCCTGGTGGCAGAATATATTTTTGAAGAACTCTGCCGGGTGAATGTGGAAGTGGAATACGCTTCGGAATTCCGCTACCGCAATCCTGTTATTAATAAGGGAGACGTAATCATCGCTATTTCGCAAAGTGGTGAAACTGCCGACACATTGGTGGCGATTGAGAATGCAAAATCGAAAGGAGCTATTATACTTGGCGTGGTCAACGTGGTGGGATCTTCTATTGCCCGTGCTTCACATGGTGGCGCTTATACACATGCCGGGCCTGAAATCGGAGTAGCTTCAACAAAAGCCTTCACGGCACAATTAGCGGTGTTAACCATGATGGCCCTCAAGATTGCTTATATCAAAGGGACTGTTTCTAATGACCGGTATATGCACCTGCTGGGCGAATTAGAACAGGTGCCGGAGAAACTGGCCTGGACGTTGAAACACAGCGATCCGATCAAAGCATTAGCTGAGAAATATAAAGATGCCCGGGATTTTCTTTACCTCGGCCGCGGTTATAATTTCCCTGTGGCCCTGGAAGGAGCTTTGAAACTGAAAGAAATTTCTTACATACATGCAGAAGGATATCCTGCTGCAGAAATGAAACATGGCCCTATTGCATTGGTTGATGAAAACCTGCCGGTCGTGTTCGTTGCCACAAAAGACACCTATCATGAAAAAGTGGTGAGTAATATGCAGGAGATTAAAGCAAGAAAAGGCCAGGTAATTTCTGTTATTACTGAAGGAGACGAAACATCTGCCGGACTTTCCAACGATGTAATGGTAGTTCCGGAAGCAGATGAAATCGTGGCGCCGATGCTGAGTGTTGTACCGCTGCAATTACTTGCCTATTATATAGGTGTGGCGAAAGGCCTTGATGTGGACAAACCAAGAAACCTTGCCAAATCAGTAACCGTTGAATAGTTGCAAGTTCACACCCTTTACTTACCTTAAAGCCTGTCAGCGGACTTAAACGAACTCCATGAACCATATCAGAAAAAATCCAATTGCCAGCCTGGGTTACGGTTTTGTGGCTAAAGAATATATCCCCAAAGGAAAGAACGAATATTATCTGCGCAATATCCAGAACCGCAGCGGTATCAGATACCGCAAGCTCTCTGCTCACGAAACGGAAGTGCTGGTACGAAACGGCAACACTTCTGATAACTGGGACAAGGTCCAGGTCTCCAATGCATTTAACCCGGAACTGGTACAACGCTGTAAATTTTATGGCCTGGTCAGGATAGGTAAACTAGAGCCTTACTTTCTGGAGTTCAACAATATCAGGATGCCGGTCGGGTTGTACAACAGCACCATCATCAGCTGCGATATTGGCGATAACGTGGTGATCGATAATGTAAATTTCATGAGCCACTACATTATCGGGAATGAAGTCATGATCGTTAATGTAAATGAACTGTCGGCAACAGACCATGCGAAATTCGGGAATGGAATTTTGAGGGAAGGTGAAAAAGAAGCTGTCCGGATCTGGATAGAAGTTTGCAATGAAAATGCAGGCCGCAGTATTCTTCCTTTCAACGGTATGTTACCAGGCGATGCATACCTCTGGGCGAAATACAGGGGCGATGAAAAATTACAACAGAAATTCAAAGAATTCACTGAAAAGAAGTTTGATAAGCAGAGGGGTTATTATGGTAAGATCGGCGACAGAACAGTGATCAAGAACAGCCGTATCATAAAAGACGTGTGGATCGGGAGTGATGCCTATATCAAAGGTGCCAATAAACTTAAAAACCTTACCATTAACTCTTCTCCCGAAGCTAAATCACAAATTGGTGAAGGATGCGAGTTAGTGAATGGCATTATTGGCTTTGGTTGCCGTATTTTTTATGGTGTAAAAGCTGTTCGTTTTATCATGGCTTCACAATCGCAATTAAAATACGGAGCCAGGCTGATCAACTCTTACCTTGGTGATAACTCTACTATTTCCTGCTGCGAGGTATTAAACTCGCTGATCTTCCCTGCCCATGAACAACATCATAACAATTCCTTTTTATGCGCTGCCACTATTATGGGGCAGAGCAATATGGCAGCCGGGGCTACCATTGGATCCAACCATAACTCCAGGGGTGCAGATGGTGAAATAGTTGCAGGCCGTGGTTTCTGGCCGGGGCTTTGTGTTAGCCTGAAGCACAATTCCAAATTTGCATCATTCACATTAGTAGCCAAAGGTGATTTCCCTGCCGAACTGAATATACCTGTCCCCTTTTCTCTGATCAGTAATGACGTTAGTCATGATCGCCTTGTCATAATGCCCGCTTACTGGTTTATGTACAATATGTATGCATTGGCCCGTAATGCCGGTAAATATGCCGGCAGGGATAAACGGACAGAAAAAATTCAGACGCTTGAATATGATTTCCTGGCACCTGACAGTATCAACGAAATAGTTGATGCGCTGCAACTGCTAAAAGAAGCTACAGCAAGAGCCTGGGCATTAAAGAATAAGAAAAAAATTGCGGATAAAGATCTTCAAAAAACTGCTGAGACATTATTGAAAAATAAACCAGGAGATATCAGCAAATTAGAAATTCTTGCAGAAGGCTTTGAGAATACTGGCCGCAAAGTGCAGTTGATCAAAGTGGCTGAGGCAGTTGCTATTTTCAGGGAACTGGTCGTTTATCATGGTATCACACAACTCATGTCCTTTGTGGCAGACAATAAGATAGCGTCTCTCACACAACTATTGAAGGCTTTGCCTGCCCGGCCGGTTCGCCGGGAATGGGTCAATATTGGGGGGCAGCTTATACCGGAGCCGGCTTTTAACAGCCTGGTAAGAGCTATACACGCCGGCAAAATAAATGACTGGGACCAGGTACATACATTTTATGAACAGCAAAGCCTGAGATACCCTAAAGAAAAAGCACAGCATGCTTTTGCCTCCATGCTTGAAGTTTTACAAGTAACACCCGCCAAACTCAATAAAAGAATGTTCGCTTCCCTGCTGCAGCAGGCAGTTAATACGAAAGAATGGATGACAAAAGCCATTTATGAATCAAGAGCAAAAGACTATAAGAGCCCTTACCGCCGGATGGTTTATGAAACGGAAAAAGAAATGGAGACTGTGATCGGGAAACTAAAAGACAATCCTTTTATTATCCAGCAACAGGAAGAATTAGCTGCTTTCAAAAAACAGGCAGGGCAGATCAGCAATCAATTCAGTTTATAATAGTGATGAAGAAGGTGGATGAATATATAGAAAGCCTGCCGGATGAAAGGCGGGAGATAGCAGAAATACTCCGGGAACTGATCATCGAAAATGTACACGGTATTGAAGAACGGCTCAGTTTTAAGATCCCTTTCTATCATTATTTCGGGATGTTCATGTACCTCAACAACACTAAAGATGGTGTAGATGTGGCTTTCTGCCGTGGTAAAGATTTGCTGGAAGCTTTCCCGCAACTGGAGTTGAAGTCAAGAGCTGCCATTAGCTACTGTTACTGTCACTTCCAAAAAGGATATTATAAAATTTGGCATCAGGGAGCTCATCATTAATGCAGCCGCCTGGAATGAAGAAGCAAGAAAATTGAAAATCCCTATGCTCAAAAAACAAGCTTCAAAGCCCGAATACTGACTAAATAGTTATTGTTTTACAAACCGGGTGCTCTTAGCCCATTGCCCCCCGCTTTCCACAACCATCAAATAAATACCGGGGGCCAGTTTTTCAGTATTAAATTGAATTGCAGTAGTGCCTGTATTAAGCCGGTACTCCTTTCTCAATATCATTCTCCCTTGCATATCAGTGATAAAAACAACCGCATCACGGCCTTCACCGGCCGTAAGTACAGCAGTAACGGTACTGGTAACAATTGTTGGTGAAACGGCTATAGCCGGCAAATCTGCTGAATTACTGATGACAGCCAGCACCCGGCTGAAGGATTTCACTTCCCCTTCTTCAATAATTTTTATCCGGTAGTAAGTAATACCAGGTTTCAATTGGCTATCCATCGCCTGGTAAAAGCGGTTGACAGGATTTCCCAGGACAATTTTATACTTGATAAAAACTCTTCCGTCTGCAGATCGTTCCAGCTCAAATCTTGTATACTTTGAGCAGTATTCTGCTAACTCCCATTGCAACAAAGCGAGATCACCCTGTTTTACCACATCAAACCTGGCGAGTTTAACCGGTAAAGGATTAATTGCAAATGGCTGATCAGTGATCAGTGTGAAATCACCAAACGAAGAAAGATTACTTGTACTGGTGATCGTTCCTGTCTCATAGGGAGGAAAGAACGTAACGCCAGCATTTGCTGATCCCTCATTCGTCCAAAATGTTCCATTCCAGCGGCTGACATATGTAGTGGCCAATGACTTACAAAAACTGGTTGGAGTAACAGCAAGTGCCACCGCCTTAACAGCGGTTCCAGCATCACGGCTTAGTGTCCAGTATTCCACAAAGCTAACATGATCCATTCCCGGTGCGACTGCCGGTCCATGAATTACTTGCGGATTAATGCGTTTATATTCTGCTGTAAATACATCCGGAGTATTTTCCCCGGATACATTGGTAATGGTAATAGGGGCGTATATACTCCCCACACCAACCGGGAACGAGAAGTTATCATCTCCAATCTTCCTTAGAGGCCCTTCTATAAAACTTACAGGAGATGCCCCGGTTGCGATTGCATTATCCGCGAGTGTAAGAAGATTTGTAAGCGAGGTTGTAACTTTCCCGTTGGTCAAATTAAGCCTGTATGGCAGGGTCATGGCTGATTGAAGTGTTGCACCGGCCGGGTTATTGATTTTCAATTCAACATTATTCGTAATGGCTCCGGTTATATTGATATGCTGATTAATCATTCCATTCAGTTCCAATACAGGAAGGCCGGCGCCTGTTACTGTTATTTCTCCCTGGCAATTGACGTTCCCTTCAATTCTCACGAAATTATTGTCCGTTGAATTTTGGATACTATAAACAGATAATGCCAATTGGTTAAAATCTCCTTTTACTATAAAATCCGCAGAGAACCCGGAAGAAAACGTAACCCCGCTATTAATTGTAAAATCACCATTCAGAATACACGGGCTGGAGCCGGAGGTTGTATATGTTCTTACTCCTCCCGATGCAGTTGCTGATAATACCAAATTTCCAAGGGTTCTGCCCTGTATGGATATAATATAAGAAGCGGTAGTGGGTACATCAAATTCGATTGTTCCATTTTCAGTACCCGGCACAGACGATAATTTATCTAATAAACCAGCATGCTGGCGGAAGGTATTATGTGTATACAGACCTCCATTATTAATCCTGAAAACACCGGAACCATGACTTACTGTAACTGCTAAACCAGCCGGGGCTCCCGAAGAGTTTTGCAAAATTGCCCCGTTATTTAATATAAGAACATCCCCGGCTCCTGTAATATCCAGACCAGGAACAATCGTATTGGAAACAGGCAATATTAACCGGATACTATTAATTCCTGATGCCGTAATGGTGAGTGAATTGACTGTGGTTGTAACAACACCTGCCGGCAAATAAACGATATAAGAACCGGTTGCAACGGAATTATCCAGGATCACATCATCGCCGGCAACAGGAACGATATTTCCGGACCAGTTGGAAGCCGTGTTCCATTGATTATCACCGGCTTCACCATCCCAGAAGATAATAGCAGCTTCTGAATATACAAATAGAGACAGCAATGCTGGCAGCAGAAGATATCCTTTCATGTAATAAGGTTTAATGGTCTGAGGGCAGGAGCATGAAAGGCTTTTCGGGGAGATGGACAGGTTTAATGGTTCTTTAAATTAAGAAAAATATCAGAAACAGAAATGTACTGTGCAAAAAAAATCCCCCGCCGGTATGGCAGGGGAACTTCTTGCAAGAAGTTATATTGTTGCGTACAATGATTACTTCTTAAGAGAATCAACCGCAGCTTTAGCAGCTGAATCAACAGTTGCAGCAGCTGAATCCATTGTAGTTGCTGCAGCAGCGGCAGCTGAATCAGCGGCAGCTTTCAGGGCAGCGCTGTCAACAGTGCTTTCAGTTTTTTCAGCTTCGTTGTTACAAGCTACCATGAATGTAGCGATAGCCAGGATTGCGAATACTTTTTTCATTGTACTTATTTGTTTTTGGTTTTAAAAAGATGTGCAAAAGTAAAATCCGGGAACCAAATATCAAAGCTGAAAGACAATTTTTTCTCCTGGAAGGGATAATACCTGATAATAATCAATCATTTATTTCTTTCGGAAGAATAACCTGACCGGCACACCCGTAAAATTAAAATTCTTACGGAGTTGATTTTCAAGATAGTTTTTATACGGTTGCTTTACATCATCCGGGAAATTGCAGAAAAAAGCGAACGATGGTACGGCGGTCGGTATTTGTGTTACAAACTTAATTTTCAAAGCATGTCCTCTTACAACCGGTGCATGATGTGCCTCCACGGCTTTCAGCATCACCTCATTCAGTTGCGATGTGGGTATTCTTCGCTGCCGGCTTTCGTAGACATCCAGTGCAAGTTCAATAGCCTTAAATATTCTTGTCTTTTCCTTAGCAGATATAAAAAGAACTGGAACGTCTGTGAAAGGAGCCAGCTTTTCTTTTAGTTTCAGTTCGTAATCCCTCGCTGTATTGGTTTCCTTATTGACGAGATCCCATTTGTTCACCAGGACCACTACTCCCTTCCCTTTCTTTACAGCCAGGCTGAAAATGTTCAGATCCTGTTGTGCAATTCCTTTTTCAGCATCCAGGACCAGCAAACAAACATCAGCCTCGTCCAATGCTTTTATAGCACGTATCACGGAATAGAATTCAAGGTCTTCATGCACTTTTGCTTTCCGGCGGATACCAGCCGTATCAATTAGTACAAATTCTTTCTGGAAAAGATTATAATGTGTGTGTATAGTATCTCTTGTGGTGCCCGCTATTTCACTAACAATGGTCCTCTCCTCCCCGATCAGTGAATTCAGCAAAGAGGACTTACCAACATTGGGCTGACCGATAATAGCAAACTTAGGCAATGCATTCATCTCAGCAGTTTCTTCAGAAGCGTCTTCAGTAATCAGTGCTGTTACAGCATCCAGCAATTCACCACTGCCACTGCCACTGGCGGCCGCCATAAAAAATACATGTTCAAACCCAAGACTGTAAAATTCATTTGCCTCCAGCATCCGTTCATTATTGTCCACCTTATTCACAGCCAGAAACACCGGCTTTGTACTTCTCCTTAATACGTTTGCCATAGCATCATCGAGGTTTGTCAGGCCTGTATGTGCATCTACCATAAAAATGACAGCATCAGCTTCCTCTACTGCAATTAATACCTGTTTGGCAATTTCCTTTTCAAAAATATCTTCACTGCCAGCCACAAAACCGCCAGTATCTATAACGTTGAACATTTTCCCGTTCCAGTCCGCCACACCATACTGCCTGTCTCTTGTCACACCACTCACATCATCCACGATGGCTTTGCGCTGTTCCAGCAGGCGGTTAAAAAATGTACTTTTCCCAACATTGGGACGACCGACTATTGCTATTGTAAATGACATAATAATTTCGTTGATGATTGATAGTTCATGGTTCTCCGCCACCGGAGCAAAAACTATGAATCGCTTTAATAACCGTATTCTTTTAACTGGAGATCATTCTCTCTCCATTTGGGTTTGACTTTTACAAATAATTCCAGGAAAACCTTTTGCTGCAAAAAAGCTTCTATATCCTGCCTTGCTGCTGTACCGATTTTCTTGATCATACTGCCACCTTCCCCGATCAGGATCACTTTCTGGGTTTCGCGGTGTACTATAATATCTGCCACAATTTTCACGAGTGTCGTTTTCTCTTTAAATTCCCTGACCAGCACGGCCGTATGATAAGGAATCTCATCCTGGGATAATTCATATATTTTCTCCCGGATCAATTCACTGACAAAGAATTTGGTCGGCAGATCACTGATATCATCATCGGTATAAAACGGATCGCCTTCCGGCAATAACTCCAGTACAGGCTTCAGGAAATTTTTAATATTAATACCACTGGTGGCACTGATTGTTACAGTCTTTCTGCAATACGGCCTGGCCTCAAAAAACGCAATGGCGTCTTTTATTTTTTCCTGTGATGCCCTGTCGATTTTATTGATGACCACCACAGCAGGCACTTTTAATTTCAATGCTTCAAAGATGGTATTACATTCTTCCCAATTCTCATTCACATCAACGATCAGCAGGGCTACATCAGCGTCTTCCAACGCACCTTTAACGGCCTGCATCATTTTTTCATGCAGCTTATACCTGGGCTCAATAATACCCGGGGTGTCCGAAAAAATTACCTGGTAATCTTTTTCGGTCATGATTGCTTTGATCCGGTGCCTTGTGGTCTGCACTTTGGGAGATACGATAGCCAGTTTTTCTCCCATTAATGCGTTGAGTAAGGTGCTTTTTCCCGCATTGGGCCTTCCGAAAATATTGACAAACCCTGTTTTCATTGAAAAAAATTCAAGCCGACGACTTCAACTTGACTGCTATAAGGCAGAGCCTAAGAATTGAGGAGGTGATCAATCTTGGCAGTTGAAGTTCAACTGTTAAGAAAAAAATTGAAAAAGCCAAACCGGGGTTTGGCCATTTCGTTGGTTGCGAAGGGGAGGATCGAACTCCCGACCTTCGGGTTATGAGCCCGACGAGCTACCGCTGCTCTACTTCGCGATGTGGAGCGCAAAGGTAAATGTATCTGGCTATCCTTCCAAAAGAAAAATAAAAAGGGCTGTCATCTTCCTAATGACAACCCTTCTTATTCCCCTGATAATATGTCTAAATTCGTTTTACAGAGCCCGCTCCCGAAGTACGGATGTCCCTGACCAGTCCCTCTCCTTTATACCGCAGATCACTGGCACCACTCACATTAGCCGACAATTCTTTATTCACGGTAACCTTTACATCACTGGCACCACTGGCATCCACATTGCAATAATCAACCGAGAGATTCTCTCCTTTAAAATTACTGGCCCCGCTGGCATCGATTTTTAGCTGTGTGGCTGTTCCGGAAACCGTCATATCGGAAGCCCCGCTGATATCAATATCAAGGGTCTTTACATCCAGTTTCCCTTTCAGGTCACTGGCCCCGGACAAATCAACTTTCAATTCATCAGCTTTTAATGAACCATTGATATACACATCACAGGCGCCACTTATGTTGATCTTATCTAATTTCTTATAAGAGATATAAGCTTTGAGGTGTTTATTACCCTTGCTCCATTTTTTCCCCTGGTTATCGAGACTGATAAACAGGATACCATTCCTGACTTCGGTTTTGATACGACTGCGGTAATCAGGATCTGTTGAACTGACTGCCACCGCTTCATCACCCTGACTCAGGTACACATCAAAGGCATGTGATACATTGATACCATGAAAACCTTTTACATCCCTTACCTCCGCATTCGGATCGTTAATCGTTTGCCCTGCCACAAACAATACGGCCAAAAGGCCAAACATCAGAACAGTTATCTTTTTCATACACATTACTATTAACTATAAATTCCTTATTTAGTTGCTTTTTTCACACTACCGCCACCACTGCTTCTAACGTTCCGGATCATAGCCGCCCCTTTGTAATATACATCACTGCCGCCGCTGCTCTCCACATTTAACTCCCTGGTTGCGGTTACAGACACATCGCTGCCGCCGCTGGCATCAATTGTACAGTTTTCGACAGCAAGATCAAACCCTTTAAAATCGCTCCCCCCGCTTACATCAATATTCATAGTTTTTGCAGTTCCGGAAATATGAATATCAGAACCGCCACTGGCATTAGCTTTCAAATCAGTGACAGCTACTTTACCCCAAAAATCCGATCCGCCGGAAACACCAAGCTCAAGCTTTGCAAAGGTAAGACTACCCTCCACCCTTACATCAGATCCGCCGGAAGCATTTATTTTATCAAGTTCCTTTGCAGAAACATAAGCTTTCAGCTGCATCCTGCCGCTTGTCCAGTTAATTTTTAGCCCTTTTTCATATTTATACCTGATCTTCAATACCCCGTTTACCACCTCTGTTTTAATTCTGTCCCGGTATTTTGTTTCACTGGCACTTACTGCCACGGCTTCATCACCCTGCGAAAGATATAGATCAATACCGCCGCCTACTTCTATTGCATGAAAGCCCGTAACATTTCTCTTTTCGGCATTGGCATCATTGATGGTTTTCTGTGCGGTAACAGAAGTAAAAGCAATTACGAATAATACTAAGTTTACTATCTTTTTCATAATTAGGTTGCTTATAGTTTAGATTTTTGAAACTGACCCGCCGGTGTTGGTTTTGATTTCCCTGATACCAGCGGTTCCTTTGTATTTAATGTAACCGCCGGTATTCGCTTTTGCATTCAGTTCTTTATTAACGGTAACAGATATACCTGCACCAGTTCCCGCCGAAGCTGTGCAATTGGTGGTTTCAAGGTCCTCACCCAAAAAATTACTCCCTGTATCTCCATCCACTTCCAGCGTTTCCGCTTTCCCGGTCAGTGTTATTTTGGAACCGGTATCCTGGCTTACTTTTAATTTGGTAATGTTTATTTTTCCTTTCACAATCCCTCCGGTATTCGCCTTCAATGTCAGACCGGAGGAAGAAAGTATGCCGCTGATCTCCACTTCTGCCCCTGTATTAACATTCAGATGATCCAGTGTTTTATAAGATACATATGCTTTAAGATTCTTACTTTCCCTGCGCTTATTGACGGATCCCATTTTTGTTTCGTACCTGATCTTCAGGATGCCATTCTCCACTTTGGTTATGATTTTATCCCTGAACTCAGTGGTGGCAGCGCTTACGGCCACTTCTTCAGCGGCACCTTCAGTCAGGATCAGGGTAATCCCTGTTGACACATCAATACCGTGAAAACTGCTCACGGTCCGTTTTTCCGCATTCGGGTCATTGATAATTTGCTGGGCAAGCACCGGCAGCATAGCCAGTACAAAAGAAAGCGATAGCAGATATTTCTTCATTTTAGCTGGTTTTCAGGTGGTACGAAAAGCAGGGTAGAAAAGTTACAGCCATGATAATTATTTTCTCCCTTAACTTTGCACCAGTTCTTATTCAGCAAAGACAATCTTTGCAATTTTTCAATGCCTGCCTGAACGGCAGGCAGGTTTCCCGGGGTGCTCACCTGAACCCGCCAAAGTGATCTTTGGCAGTTTAGAGTTGGCTGAGATCAAACCCGTAAAACCTGATCAGGGTAATGCCTGCGCAGGGAAGGAGGTCAATCACATGCCCTTTCTCCACAGCATTTCCCTCTCATTTTTTAACCGTTTAAAATTTAAAAAAATGAAGAGGATTGCCATTCCAATCATTTCATTCATCCTGTGCCAAACTGTTACAGCACAGGAAAAAGAAGCAGTCAAAGACAGTTTCTATGCCTTATCTCCCGTGGAAGTAAAAGCTATCCGTGCGGCAGATAATTCCCCTTTTACCAAAACCAATATTAGCAGAAAAGAGATCGCCAAAATCAATTTGGGACAAGACATCCCTTTTCTGTTAAACCAGACTCCTTCCGTTGTGATTAATTCGGATGCCGGGAATGGAGTTGGATATACCGGCTTACGGATCCGGGGAACGGATGCCACCAGGATCAATGTAACCCTCAACGGTATTCCTTACAATGATGCGGAAAGCCAGGGAACCTTCTTTGTTGATCTCCCCGACTTTTCGTCCTCTACCGGCAGTATCCAGATTCAGCGGGGTGTGGGCACATCATCTAACGGTGCCGGCGCTTTTGGCGGCAGCATTAACTTCAGCACCAATGAAGTGAACAGGGAAGCTTATGCAGAGATCAATAACAGTTATGGATCTTTTGACACCTGGAAGAATACACTGAAACTCGGCAGTGGATTAATCGGCGATCACATCACCACCGATATCCGGGTTTCCAACATCACCAGCAATGGCTTCATCGACCGTGCAAAAACAGATATGAAGTCTGTTTATTTTTCCACCGCTTATATTGGCAGGAACAATTCACTGCGCTTTAATATTTTTTCAGGTAAGGAAAAAACTTACCAGGCATGGAATGGTATTTCAGAAGCTGACCTGAGAGCCGGCAAACGCACCATCAATTATGCCGGTACAGAAAAACCCGGGGATCCTTATGACAACGAGACAGACAATTTCAAACAGGATCATTACCAGTTATTCTTTAACCAGGCCATTAACAGCCGGCTGAGTTTTAATACTGCTTTGTTCCTTACAAAAGGAGAAGGTTATTATGAACAATACAAAGCCGATGAATCCTATTCAAAATATGGCATCAATACAACAGGCAATTCCGATTTCATCCGGCAGCTATGGCTCGATAATGATTTTTACGGATCTGTCTTCTCCTTACAGTATAAAAGCAGTAAATCACAAACCACGTTTGGGGGCGCTATCACCCGGTACAACGGGAATCATTTCGGTGAGTTGAAATGGGCTTCCAACGGCCTGCCTTCTCCTTACTATCGCTGGTATGATCTTGATGCGCTGAAAAACGACTTCACCGTTTACCTGAAAGAACAGGTACAGGTAAGTGATAACTGGAATCTGTTTGGAGATATTCAATACCGTGCCGTCCGTTATAAGATCGAAGGTTTCCGGGACAACCCCACTTTGTATGTAAATAATGAATTCGATTTCTTTAATCCCAAAGCCGGCGTCAGTTATTCAAGGAATGGCTGGAAAGGATATTTTTCATATGCTGTTGCTAATAAAGAACCGAACCGGGATGATTTTGAAGCAGGCACCCTGCAACAACCGAAACCAGAACGGTTGCACGATATTGAAGCGGGTATTGAAAAAAACAGCAGAAAATACAGCTGGTCGGCCACGCTATATTATATGAATTATAAAGATCAGTTGGTACTGACCGGCAAGATTAACGATGTAGGCGCTTATACAAGAACCAATATTCCGAAGAGCTACCGGGCCGGACTTGAATTACAGGGCGGGTATATTCTGAATTCCTGGCTCAATGCAACAGCTAATCTCGCATTAAGCAGGAATAAGGTCAATAATTTCTCAGAATTTATTGATGATTACGACAATGGCGGGCAAAAGCTAAACACGTATGACGCTACTGATATCGCATTTTCACCTTCCGTGGTTGGGAGTGCGTCTGTTAACCTCTTGCCGGTAAAAAACCTGGAAGTAAGCTTATTGAGCAAATATGTCAGTGACCAGTATCTTGACAATACGCAAAACAGCAACAGAAAGCTGAATGCCTTTTATGTGCAGGATATAAGAGCTATCTATACCATCAAAAGGAAATGGATGAAAGAAATAAATATTACCGGCCAGGTGAACAACCTGTTTGGCAAAAAGTATGAACCTAACGGGTATACATTCAGCTATATCTATGGCGGAGAAACAACCACGGAGAATTATTATTTCCCGATGGCAGGAACGAATTTTATGTTCGCTGTCAATATAAGGTTATAAAAGAGGCCGGGAGTAAGAAGCCTGGTATCCGGCCCCGGGTTTCTTACTTCTGGCTTCCATATTTTTCCTGCCAGCCCAGCATACCCCCAACCAGGTTCTTGGTATTTGCAAAGCCGATAGCATCTAAAAACATACAGGCCTGCCCGCTGCGGTTACCACTCCGGCAATAGACGATCAGTTCTTGATGTTTTAGTTCCTCAATTTCATCAATTTGCATAGCCTGTATTCTCCCCAGGGGGATCAGGGTACCGCCAATATTGAACTCTGCATTTTCATGTGGTTCTCTTACATCAATGATGTTCATTTTTTCCCCTGCATCAAGCCGGGCTTTCAATTCTTCCGCAGTGATATTTTGCATATTTAGAAAATTATTGTTGAATCAAAGGTATAGTAGCAGTATCTTTTATGGGCTTCTCAAGCTGCAGCCATACATCCATTGTCTGTCCTGAACGGATATGTTGTATTTTTTTATCTATATCAAAACGTTCAGGGTTTTGTTTATAAATAAAGGCGCTGGCTGTATCTGCGACCCCATCAGCAATAACGGATGCAAAACTGATTCCGTAGGCTTCAAGCCTTGTTTTTGCATCAGCGAATGTCAACCCGGTAATGTCGGGAACCGCAAATTCTTTGTCCCCGACTCCATCTCCCAGCACAAAATCGATCTTGCTTCCCATTCTTATTTTTGTTCCCGGTGTAATAGGTGATCCGTTATACAATTGCTCTAATACAGCATTCCTCGCAAAGTCAGGTTTAAATGTGCTGTCGCCAAACCGGAGCCCGTTGTTCTTCAATGTCATTTCCGCATTACGAAAACTGTAACCTACCAGGTTAGGCATATCAATCATGGGGGGAACCGCCCGGTTTATCGTAAGATAAACTTTACGGTTAACTTTCACCACTTCATCAGCCTCGGGAAATTGCTTCAAAACTTCCATTGGCTTAGTGGTGTCGGAATAAATCGAATCCTGTATCTCCACGTCAAAGCCGGCTTTTTCCAGTATACTTTCAGCCTCTTCAAATGATTTTCCGGTTACCTGCGGAACCGTCATGGAACTATTATGATGAGTAAGCCAGTTCAATGACAATATAAATACAGAAAAGATGGCTACTGCCAGCAAGACACCGGCAAGGATATTAAGCCACAAAGGACGATGCGTGATAAATTTCAGCACAGCTTAAATTTTGAATGATCTGATCTCACTTAGTTATTAATCAGTATAATACTTCTTCCACCAGTTTGGTATAAAACTCTTTCAGGCTCCAGCCCATAGCCCTTACCTGCTGTGGCACAATGCTGGCCTCACTCTGGCCGGGTATTGTGTTTATCTCCAGCATAAAAGGCTGACCACTTTCTTCATTGTAAATGAAGTCGATTCTGACCACGCCCCTGCAATTGAATACTGCATAAATTTTATGCGCCGCTGCCCTGATCTTATCAGCGATTACTTCATCCACAACCGCAGGTGTTGTTTCCGTTGATTTGCCCTGGTATTTGGCTTCAAAGTCAAAAAATTCTTTGTCATCATCCGCCCTTACTTCCGTAAGCGGCAGCACGATAATATTTCCCTTTGTTTTGAAAACACCTACCGTATACTCTTTCCCTTTCACCATTTCTTCGACCAGCACCTGTTCATCTTCATTGAATGCTTTAACAATAGCAGCTTCCAGGTCTTCCGGGTTATCCACTTTACTCATCCCGATGCTTGACCCACCGTTGCTTGGTTTCACAAATACCGGCAGTTTTACCTGGTCAAGTATTTGTGCTGCCGGAACAGGAGAATGCTTAAACAAGTGAACTGAATTAGCTACTGAAATGCCGGCCATTTTAGCCACGGCAACAGTATATCGCTTATTGAAAGTGATGGCGGATGTAGTGGCGTCACAACTGGTGTAAGGAATTTTTAATGTATCAAAGTACCCCTGTAATTTTCCATCCTCCCCGGGCGTACCGTGCATCCCGATAAAAACAGCATCAAAATCCACCTTTTCATTATCCAGGGGAAGGGAAAAATCATTCTTATCAATTTCTATTTTTCTGCCATCCGCCAGTTCATAGAACCAGCCTTTGGGGTTTACATCGATCTTATAGACGTTGAATTTATCCCTGTCGAGATTATTATCAATCGTTGTTGCACTTTTATACGAAATAACTGCTTCTCCCGAAAAACCGCCGGTCACCAGGGCAATGGTTTTCTTCATAGTTGATATGTATGTGTTTAGCTACGCAAATATTGAGGAAAAAAAGCGATGCCCGAAATTTCAAATGCTAAAAATCATTTATTTCTTTCCGCTTCCAAAAATAAGAAAGGTGAAGGCCGTTTCTCCTTCACCTTTTTACGACGGGAAATATCACCCGCCTTTAATGGAGCAGTATACACTGCTATATTAAATTGAATCTTTTACTAAGTTAAATAACTTTAGAAAGAACAACTACCAGCGGCATAAAAAATTATGCACAGTCAAGGCACAAATCAGATGTGCAGTTTGTCTTTCTTAGCGATCAGCTGATCTACTGTTTCCTGGTACATTTCATCCGGCACACAGCAATCAACCGGGCAAACGGCTGCACACTGGGGTTCTTCATGAAAGCCCTGGCACTCAGTACATTTATTGGGGGTGATGTAATAAATATCAACACTAACGGGAGCATTTTTCTGATCTGCATCCACTACAGACCCATCCAGCAAAGTGAAAGGCCCTTTTACAGTTGTTCCGTCTGAAACAGCCCATTCCACACCACCTTCATAGATGGCGTTATTGGGACATTCGGGTTCGCAGGCGCCGCAATTGATACATTCTTCGGTAATCTTGATTGCCATAAAAAAACATTTAACGGGTTGAGAATTACATGACTGAGCAAAATTAGTTTGTTTTTAGTCTCAGCAAGCCTGCTTTAAATTTTTTCCTGCGCAGTCATCCGTTAATTTGCAGTCGGAAAACTTAAAACTGGCTTTAATTTACGGGCATGAATTTACAGTATCGGATTGATTTATTAGTTGACCTCGGGGAATATATTTTATCGGGCGATCCCGCGTGGGCAGAAACCAAAGAAAAAGCCTCCCGGGAGAACGGCTGGTTTATTCCAGAATTCGTTGACCTGGCCACGAAAAATATTGCACAGCATTTCCTCTCCCGCCCCATATTGGAAAAATGGGTCAGTTCTTATGAATTGCGGGACAATAACCATGAGCCCCAAAATATAGGGATCGTCATGGCAGGAAACATTCCCCTGGTAGGCTTCCATGATTTCCTGTGCGTTTTCATTTCAGGGCACAAAGCAACAATCAAAACTTCTTCCAGGGACGAGCCCCTTATAAAGCACCTGGTTAGTAAGTTATCTGATTGGAATAAGGCCGCAGAGCAACGGTTCTCATTTGCCGGGATACTGAAAGGTTGTGGTGCTTATATCGCCACCGGCAGCAATAATTCGGCCGGGCATTTTGAATATTATTTCGGGAAATGGCCACATATCATCCGCCGCAACAGAACCTCAGCCGCCATCCTCACCGGGGAGGAAACCGGTGAAGAGCTTGCAAAACTGGCCGATGATGTGTACCTCTATTTTGGTCTCGGCTGCAGGAATGTGACCAAAATTTATGTCCCCGCAGGCTATGATTTTGTACCCTTGCTCCATGCCTTCAGGAAATATGATTTCCTCGCAGATCACCATAAGTACAAGAACAATTATGACTATAACCTTGCCCTGCATCTCCTGAATAAGAAATACTACATGAGCACCCCCTCCTTATTGCTTGTTGAGGAGCCCTCCCTGTTCTCTCCCATCAGCCAATTGAACTATGAGTTTTATGACAATCCCGACAAATTGACCGGTAGCTTGAAAGAGAACCCCGACCTGCAATGCATAACCGGCAGAGGTTTCGTCCCCTTTGGACAAAGCCAGGCCCCGGCCATTGCAGATTATGCCGACGGTGTTGATACCCTTGCTTTTCTTTGCCGCCTGTAAAAGGCGCTTTTTATTCCCCGCAAATGGCATTAAATTTACATGGACAGTAAAGTACGAAGACCTTAGTAAAGAATTGTTAAACTAAACCATTGGTAAACAAAGATGTCCTGACAGTTTGTTACTTTGTTATGCAATGGCACAAAATCTGAAACAACAATCTTTGCAAAAACAAAAAAATCTAAAGTATATAGCACTATGAAACTTAAACAACTTTTTCTGATCGTTGCTGTGAGTGCAGCATCAGCCGTTGGCAGTGTGTGGGTATATGGTAAACTGACCAGCAAAAAAGATGGATTTGCTCAAACTACCAGCGACGGTAAACTCCCGGTTAATTATGCCGGTTTTTACGACAATGCAGCTACAGTTGCTGACCCGATTGATTTTACAAAAGCCGCCGGCTCCGCTGTTCCGGCTGTTGTACACATCAAAACAAAGATCCCGGCCAAGAAAATAAGTAACCTGAACCGCAGCCGTGGCAACAACAGCATGGATGATTTTTTCAACCAGTTTTTTGGAGAAGGGTTTGGTCCACAGGTACAGCCTGAACAAAGAGCTTCCGGCAGCGGGGTAATTATCAGCGAGGATGGATATATCGTTACCAATAACCACGTTGTATCCAACGGTGGCGATGGCGTTGCGGATGAGATTACCGTCACATTAAGCAATAAGAAAACTTACAAAGCCAAAGTGATCGGCCGGGACCCGAGTACGGACCTCGCTGTATTAAAAGTGGATGCTACGAATCTGCCTTACCTGATCTATGGCAATTCCGATGCTGTTAAATTGGGCCAATGGGTTTTAGCCGTTGGTTATCCCCTGACGCTTGAAACAACTGTTACGGCGGGTATCGTGAGTGCAAAAGGAAGAGCTATCGGCATCAACCAGCGCCAGAGCAACAGCCCGATTGAATCTTTCATACAAACTGATGCTGCTATTAACCAGGGAAATAGTGGTGGAGCCCTGATTACCACCGATGGACAACTCGTGGGAATTAACTCTGCTATCCTGGCTCCTAATGGTACTTATGCAGGTTATGGTTTCGCCATCCCGGTAAACCTGGTAAAAAAGATCGTTAATGATCTTGTGAAATATGGTGACGTGAAAAGGCCTTATCTCGGCATTTCTGCCGCAGAAGATAAATATGATGCCGGCGATGGCGCTTATGTTGGCCTGGTAGCTCCTGATGGGGCAGCAGCTGAAATAGGTTTGAAAAAAGGCGATGTAATTACCAAGATCAATGATATTACTATCGCTTCATGGCCTGAATTACAGGGAACTGTTGCTTCTTATAATGCCGGTGACAAAGTTAAGATCACTTACAAAAGAGGCGACAAAGAATACAATGGCACGGCCACATTGAAAAGCAAAGTGGGTTCTTACGAAGAAGTAGCTAAAACGGATATCAACCAGAAACTGGGGGCAGAACTGGAAAACCTGGGTAAAGAGAAAGCAACGCAACTGGATATCAGTGGTGGCGTGGTGGTAAAATCAATCACCAGCAAAGACAGCCCGATCGGCAGAACAAGAATCCAGGAAGGGTTTGTAATCACCAGTGTGAACGGAACAGAGATCAGCAGTATTGAACAATTAGCAAGAATCATCGCCAGGACAGATGGCAGTATCCGCCTGGAAGGGATCTACCCCGGTTATGATGGGTCTTATACTTATCCCCTGAACCTGGATGAACAATAATCAATAAAGAAATCGAATAAAAAAAGCCGCTTGATTTACAAGCGGCTTTTTTTATTTAAAACCTTTTTTTGATCACTTCTCATATACTAAATACTCCCAGGGCTGCATCTCAAAGCTCTTTTCGCCGGTAAAATCATTAACAGCACCTGAAAAAACATTTTTGAAAACTCCTTTCAGGCTTTCATCAGTAATATCAAAATGCAGATTTTTTACAGCAGAAAGGTTCAGCACCACCAATACTTCTCTTTCCCCGTTCTTTCTTAAATAAGCCAGTATATGTCCTTCATCCGTTGTTGAGAGATGGATCGTTCTAACGGTACTGTCTCCCCCACGGAGAGCCGGGTTATTTTTTTTGAGTGCAAATAAAGTTTTATAAAAATCATGCAGCGCATTTTTCCCGGTCCAGGGGATGGGATCTTTTTCAAAAAACTCCAGTCGTTTAGTTAACAGTGGCAACTCCTGGCCTGAATAGATCAGCGGCACGCCGTTCCAGGTAGCGCTGAACACAGCTAAAACTTGGGCCATATCTCCATACTTCTCATACTCGGTACCATTCCAACTGTTCTCATCATGATTACTGGTGAACCAGGCCCGCATGGAACCATCTCCAATGGCACTATACCGGTACAGGATTGAATCAATTGCACTCAGTGGCAAATGCTGCTGGTAGAAATCTTTTGTCTTATGCATCCATGTCCAGGTGTAGCTGGCATCAAATACTTTCCCGTAATCGGGTGTTTCCAGTTCATCAAATTCACCCAGCCAGAACAATGGCTTTACGGCGTCCACTTCCGGTCTTGCTTTTTGCCAGAAATGTAATTCCACCCAACTGGCCAGGTCACAACGAAAACCATCAATAGCACATTCCGTAACCCAGAATTTCATCGCATCAATCATGGCCTGCACCGTAGCCGGGTTATTATAATCAAGTTCAATAATATCATCCATGCCGGATGCAATATGAAAATCGTTGGTGGCAGAATCTCTCAAATAGTATTCCGGGTGTTCTTTTGTCCAGCGGTGATCCCACCCGGTATGATTTGCCACCCAGTCAATGATTACTTTAAAACCCATTTCATGCGCCTGCTTTACCAGCTTCTTAAAATCATCCAGGGTTCCAAATTCAGGATTGATAGCAGTATAATCAGAACAGGCATAAGGGCTGCCCAAGGTTCCTTTCTTGTTTTTTTGTGCGATGGGTGTAATGGGCATGAACCATAAGGTTTGCACACCCATATCTTTTAACCGGGGTAATTCATTGGCAAAAGCATTGAAAGTGCCTTCCTCTGTGTACTGGCGGATGTTCACTTCATAGATATTAGTACTGCGGGCCCAGCCCGGGGCATTGAATGCTGTGGTCATACTCTTTTTACTTTTGGTTTCTTTTTCATCATCCTTCTTCATCAGTTTGCAGGCACTGAGCAATACCGAAAGGGAAATAGCAAGCAGAGCGTATCGCATGGTCTGAACTTTTGCGAAAGATAAGAAGAAATCAGGGCCGGAAGTACGAGATCAGAAATACGAATACACCAAACCCTGCTTAATCAGACTAACATGCTTCCGGGAATTTCCGGCACCGGGCTCCGGGCTTCTCTGCGCTTCTCTCGCTATCTTTGCAGCCATGAAGAGTTTTGATGTCCCCATCATTTACCGGAGTCCGCTGATCACCGCTATCAAAAAAAAACGGAAGGAGGCGGACAAGATGAAGAAGGATTTTACCCCCACCCTGCTGGATTTCGGACCACTGCAAATTTACTTAGCCCGTCATTTTGGATTTTGCTATGGTGTGGAGAACGCCATCGAGATCGCCTTCCGGACTGTTGAAGAAAACCCGGACAAAAGGATCTTCTTATTAAGCGAAATGATCCATAATCCACAGGTGAATGCCGACCTGCAATCGCATGGTATCACTTTTCTGCAAGACACCTACGGCAAACAGCTAATATCATTTGATGAATTGACCGCTGATGATATTGTCATCATTCCGGCATTCGGCACCACATTGGATATTGAAAGGCAATTAAATGATATTGGCATAAAGACAGAAAAATACAATACCACCTGTCCCTTTGTAGAAAAAGTGTGGAACCGCAGTGAGGTGATCGCCAGGAAGAATTATACCATTGTGATTCACGGCAAGCCCAAACATGAAGAGACAAGGGCCACCTTCTCTCATGCAGCCGCCAATGCTGCTTCTGTGGTAGTGGAAGACATGAAACAGGCAAAAGAACTGGCAAAATATATTACAGGAGAAAAACCCTCCTCCCTGTTTGCAGAAGAATTCAAAGGACAGTTCTCAGCAGGTTTTGATGTAACAAAAGACCTGCAGCGTATCGGCGTGGTCAATCAAACCACGATGCTGGCCAGCGATACACAAGCTATTGCTGATTATTTAAAAGCAGTGATGATTGACACTTTCAATCCTGTAGTGGCCGAAGATCGTTTTGCCGAAACAAGAGATACACTTTGCTATGCAACGAATGATAACCAGACAGCCGTAACAGCTATGCTGGAGACTCCTGCCGACCTGGCAATTGTGGTAGGCGGATATAATTCTTCCAATACTTCCCACCTGGTTGAGCTTTGCGAAGAAAAACTACCCACTTATTTTATTAATAATGAAGAAAAAATAATTTCGGACGCAGAAATATTGCATTATAACTTTCATACTAAAGAAGAAAAAACAACCCCTGGCTTTTTACCGGAGAAAGAAACTGTAAAAATTCTGATCACCAGCGGTGCCTCCTGCCCGGATGCACTAGTGGAGGGGGTGATCAATAAACTCGCGGGGTTCTTTCCTGTCAGTATATCAGGCGGGCAGCTCATTAAAAATTTTGAATAAAAAAGGTCTTCACTAATGAAGACCTTTTTATCTTGTTTACAATTCTTTATTTATAAAGCAAATCATAATACTCATGTGCCATCCGGTTGCTGTCAAACTGGAAGCGTACATCCTGCATTCCGTTCTTCATCACCTGGCGCCATGTACTATAATTATTATAATACAACGGGAGAATTTCCTTCTCCAATATCTCGTAGAGTTTATTCAGATCATACTGGTCCTGTTCATGCGTGGCCATGCGGGCATAATCTGCCTTCGGAACCACGAAACCATTATGACCATGATTGATGAACTCAGGTATCCAACCATCATCCGTGGAAAAATTGACGGCACCATTCATTGCTGCGGTCATACCACTGGTTCCCGAAGCCTCCCTGGGTACTCTTGGGTTATTTAACCAGCAATCTGCCGCCTGCTTCAATCTTTTTGATAATGTCAGTTCATACCCCGTAAGTACTGCTACATTCTTATATTTCTTACTGACGTGCACCAACTGGTTAAACTCACTGATGGCAGGGTGATCTACCGGGTATGGCTTACCTGCCCAGATAATCTGTACAGGGCGCTCGGGGTTGTTTAATAATTTTTCAAATCTCTCTTCATCTAAAGTCAGCATCCCGGCTCTTTTATAACCTGCAAAGCGACGTGCCCATACAATGGTGAATACATCAGGATTAAATATTTTACCAGTCTGATCAGCTACAATTTCAAAGGCTCTTTTTTTCAGGTATTTTTTGCGGTCGTCAATACCATAATCATCCCCGGCTTCCATAAACCGGTATAATTGTTTATCGGCCCAGTAGCGCCAGTTCTGCGCATTGGTGATAGAAATGATCGGGCAGATATTTTCATAACGCCCCCACATGATTCTTGATACCTGTCCATGCAATTGCGATACACCGTTGGCTAATTTAGCAAATCGTAATGCAGCTAATGAGTGGTTAAACTGATCATCCGGGTTACCAGTTAATTTCTTGACCTGGTCAACCGAAAGACCGCAGAAGTAGCTCATCTTGTGGCAGAGATAGATATCATGCTTCTCATTACCTGCTTCTTCCGGCGTATGTGTGGTAAATACCAACCGCTTTCTTACTTCTTCAATATTATTATTGTACTTATTGTAGAGATAAAAAGCTGCGGATAAACCATGCGCCTCATTCAGATGATATAATTCAGGGTTGAAGCCAATTACATCCATCAATTTGGCGCCCCCGACACCCAGCAAAATGAATTGGGCCACTTTCGTCGCCACATTTGCATCATATAAGCGATGGGTAATGGTCTGGGAAACATAATCGTTTTCCGGAACATCGGTTGATAATAAGAACAGCGGCGCTGTTTTAAAGGTCTCCGGGTTCAGGTAATAGACTTTTACCCAAACAGCATGTTCATGTACGTTTATCTGAAATTTGATGCCTGTATCCTCCAGGAAACTGTAATATTTTTCATACCAGGTCACCTGCAGAGTCTGATCCTGGTGACGGGCCTGGTCATAATAACCATATTTCCATAAAATACCGATACCCACCAGGTTCTGGCGGAGTTCATAAGCACTGCGAAGATGAGACCCGGCGAGGAAACCCAGGCCGCCACTGTAGATTTTTAATGGCTGATGGGTGGCAAATTCCATGGAAAAGTAAGCTACTTTCTTGCTGTAGGGCTGATCAACGAGGTACGGAACCGAATATTTAGTAAAACTCATATTGTGTCTTTTTTACACGAGGCTGCAATATAAAATTTAATTGTGAATAGGAAACAGATTTAGGCACGAAAGGAAATTATTCACAGGTAATGAAAGAGTTACAAACTTTCAGGCAAGGCAGAATTAAGGTAAACTATCTTTTTTTGGCAAGCTTTGTTTTTACAGCTTTGGGCT
This sequence comes from Chitinophagaceae bacterium UBA4411, assembly GCA_002400415.1. Classification (GTDB taxonomy): domain Bacteria; phylum Bacteroidota; class Bacteroidia; order Chitinophagales; family Chitinophagaceae; genus CADEDV01. Next base: position 179,341 of record DGQP01000003.1, on the reverse strand, counting down.
TTATTTCTTTTTTCCTGGGGAAAGAACCATCAAACGCACAACGCAGCCCCCTGTGTGCTCCACAGCCCTCCATTTCTTTTAATGTAACCGAAGAAGAGGTGAACCGGAATTGCAGGACGCAGGGATCGCCACCTACTTTGTATTCAGCCAGGTTAGCAGACCTGATTATCGCTTCTCCTTTTAACTCCCCGGTACAGGCTCCGTTGTCTTTTTCAAAATGAATAAAAAAGCTAAGGCGATCTGTTTTTCGCCCATCACGGATGGAAACAAGATTTAGTTTCCCGATGGCGTAATCAGCTGACAATTTATGTTTACGGGGTAATGTGTCAATAGGATTGATCAGTTCTGTCACTTTGTCTTCCAATGCATCGGTCATAATCAGCATAAAATTACCGGCATCTGCATTCAACACATATACATCCTTTCCTTCACTAAGACTGCCATCTGCATTTTTTCGCAGTTGAGTCTTGGTAATGGTATATCGTTTATCAAAGACAGTTGTCCTTACCGAGGATTTTGGAAGATCTGTTCTTACGGCCGGTAATGCGGCAATGAATTTACTGCTTTTATCTAATGCAATGACAAAGGCGGCTTTTTTACCTGCCCCGTTAATTTTTGCAAAGAGGTAGGTCTCTTTAACTGCTTCTGCTTTTCCAAGCGGATATATTTTTAGTTTCTTTTCTTTTCCAAAGAATTTCATCAGCACAGAATCGGGAATAAACTGTGTAAACACCTTGTAACTTATACGCAACGAATCGTTGTCTTTTTTTAAGAGAGTGCTGTCCGAAAACTGAAAAGGCAAGTCTGCGGCAGGAAAAAATTCTACAAAATCGGATGCCTCAACCGGATCATCACCGGCCAGGGAAGGCTTTTTTTTGTCTTTGCAGCCGGTGAGCAACATAAAAGACAAAGCGAGGAGCAACAATTTCCTGTAAAGGGTCATGGGCGTGAATTGGAATCCGAAAATAAGCGATTCCTCTTTACCCTCAAAGAAGGCATTTGGCGGCCTGCCGGCAATAGTTTAGATTTGTCTAAAAAAATATTTAGCCGTGCTAAACTATTCTACCAGTGAAGAGAATTATATCAAAGCCATTTATCACCTGCAACAACAGGATGGCCTTGTCACCACTAATGAACTGGCCGCTGAATTAAAAGCCAAACCAGCCTCGATTACCGATATGATGAAGAAACTGAAGGCAAAAAAATTATTACACTATGAACCTTACCAGGGTTTCAGCCTGAGTAATGAAGGGAAAAAAGTAGCCCTGGGTATTATCCGCCGCCACCGGTTGTGGGAGTATTTTTTGGCGGAAAAATTAAAATTTACCTGGGATGAAGTGCATGAAGTGGCCGAACACCTGGAACATGTAAGCAATAAAAAACTGATTGATAAATTAGATGAGTTTCTGGGTTTCCCAAGAGTAGATCCGCACGGCGATCCGATACCCGATGAGGACGGAAAAATTGAAGCCAGCCGCCAGGTTTGTTTGCCGGACCTGCCCCTTAATAAAGCAGCTATTGTAAGTCATGTCAGTGACCAGTCCAGCGCAATACTCGAACTGCTGAAACACAAAAATATTGGTATCGGCACCAAACTCGAAGTGAAGAAGAAATTCTCGTTTGACAATTCTATGGAAGTAAAAGCAGGCCGTCAGCCTGTATTTACGATCAGTGAACAATTAGCAAAAAATATTTTTGTAAAGTATGGTGCATAAAAATCATCATGATATATCGCTGAGTGAGGTACATGAAACAATAGATACCACCCGTACCAACCGGCCCGTCTGGAGAAAGATATTGTCCTTCTTTGGCCCTGCCTACCTGGTTAGTGTTGGTTACATGGATCCGGGTAACTGGGCGACTGACCTGGCCGGTGGCAGCCAGTTTGGTTATAAACTGATCTGGGTGCTGCTGATGAGCAACCTGATGGCATTACTGCTCCAAAGTTTATCCGCAAGACTTGGCATTGTAAGGCGGAGAGACCTGGCGCAAGCCAACCGGGAGACCTATCCCAGAAAAGTAAATATTGCACTGTATATTCTGGCAGAAATAGCCATTGCTGCCACCGATCTTGCTGAAGTGCTGGGAATGGCCATCGGATTGCAATTATTAACGGGGCTTCCTTTGATCTGGGGTGTATTGATTACCGTACTGGATACGTTTCTCTTATTGTTTTTGCAGCGCCTGGGAATGCGGAAAATGGAAGCATTCATCATCGCCCTCGTATTTATTATTGGTGCTTCTTTTTTAATTGAGATCATTTTAGCCAAACCCGATCTCGGCGAAGTAGCCGCTGGATTTGTGCCACATATTCCAAATGATGCTGCGCTCTATATAGCTATCGGTATCATCGGCGCCACGGTGATGCCGCATAATTTATATCTGCATTCTGCCCTGGTTCAAACCAGGAAAATAAAGAGAGACAGGCAGGGGATCAGGAGAGCATTAAAGCTTAATTTTTGGGATAGCTTTATTGCCCTCAATCTTGCTTTCTTTGTAAATGCGGCCATCCTTGTTTTAGCTGCTGCTGTTTTTTTTAAAACAGGCCGTACTGAAGTGGCAGAAATAAAAGATGCTCATCATTTACTCGATCAGCTTTTAGGCACAAAACTGGCCCCTGCCCTCTTCGCCGTCGCGTTAATTGCGGCAGGCCAGAGTTCAACAGTAACAGGAACATTGGCCGGGCAAATAGTAATGGAAGGTTATCTCCGGCTGAGGATTAATCCCTGGGTAAGAAGATTGCTCACCAGGCTGGTAGCAATCATTCCTGCTGTTATCGTAATCCTGATCAATGGTGAAGATAATATTGACAGCCTGCTGATCCTGAGCCAGGTGATCCTGAGTTTGCAATTGGGCTTTGCCATCATTCCCCTGATCCATTTTGTAAGTGATAAGAAAACGATGGGTAGCTTTGCTATCAAACCGTGGGTGCAGGCGCTGGCATGGCTTATTACAGCTGTACTGGTATACCTGAACATCCGCATGGTTTCAGGCGAAGCAATTGATTATTTCACTCATTCTGACAATATGTTCTGGAAAGCGGTGATCATACTGGGGGGGATATTGTTTACAGCCCTGCTGGTCATTTCCATTGTGTATCCTTTGCTGAAAAAACACCGGAAAGAGGTGACAATACAACTTCACCCGGAAGCAGAAGGTTTACATTCATTAATAGTGCCTTCCTACTATAAAATTGCAGTAGCGCTTGACTTCAGTGAAAATGATAAGAAAATATTATCCCATGCTATCGGCCAGGGAAATAAAGACACCACATATAGCCTGATCCATATCGTGGAAAGCGTTTCCGCCCGTATTTATGAGCAGGATAGTGATGACATGGAAACGCTGAAAGACAAAGAACATCTTGAATTCTATGTCCGGCAACTGAATGAAAAAGGATTTTCTGCTGAGGCCAAACTGGGATATAGCAACCGGTCAAAAGAAATCGTCCGTTTGGTAAAAGAAAGCGGGGCAGAAATGCTGGTGATCGGTGCACATGGGCATACAGGCATCCGCGACCTGATCTATGGAGAAACGATCAATGCCGTACGGCATGACCTTAAAATACCGGTGCTGGTGGTTAACCTTTAACTGCCATTTTTGCGAGATGGCCCTTTATCAGGTGTTTAAACCGGCTAAAGGTTTCTGGTTTGATATTGAGATAAGAAGCCAGGTATTTTTGCGGCACCCGCTGCATCAGTTCAGGGTTCTTGGTCACAAAATTCAAAAAACGTTCTCTTGGTGTCATCTTCACCATCTGCATCTGCCAGTTATCTTTGATGATCATGGCAAACGTAACGATCAGGCGTCCCAAATGTTCCATCTTATGAGATTGCTGGTAAACCCTTTCCAAATCTTCATAAGAAATAGAAACCAGCGTTGACGATTCAATAGCTTCAATGGTATAATCAGAAGGTGTCCGGCTGTGGAATGATTCCTGGCTCAGGATCAGGTGACCTTCCATTGATATCTGTGTATTGATCTCATGGTGGCCTTTTTTGTAGTATTTGCGGACAAGTCCCCTGACGATAAAATTGAAATAATTTTCAACGTCTCCCGTTTTGGTAATTACTTCCTTCTTTCCAAAACGCCTGACTTTACATACCGGTAACAGGTGCTGGTTAAAATCAGCATCTGTAAGATCCGTGAATCTTTTTAAATAATTCAGGAACGATTTAACAGAGTCCATACTACTAATTGCCTTAAAAGTTACAACTTTTCTGATTGATTTAAATCAATCCGTGAAAATTTTAATACAAAAGTACGCTACAATAACTTCTGACGCATGACATATGTCACATTTGATATTATTGTAGATTTGCCAACCCTGAATTTTAACCCAAAATCAATGTTTTTATGGCCCAAAAGATCAAAGTTGCTAAGCCGGTGGTAGAACTGGACGGAGATGAAATGACTCGTATCATCTGGAAATTCATCAAAGACAAACTGATTCTTCCCTACGTGGAAGTAGATATCAAATATTATGATCTCGGCATGGAATACCGTGATCAGACCAATGACCAGGTTACAGTGGATGCCGCCAATGCCATCAAAGAACATGGCGTGGGTATCAAATGTGCCACCATCACCCCGGATGAAGCCAGGGTGAAAGAATTCAGTCTGAAACAAATGTGGAAGAGTCCGAATGGTACGATCCGTAATATTTTGGACGGAACTGTGTTCCGGGAGCCAATCGTTATTAAGAATATCCCCCGCCTTGTTACTAACTGGACAGCCCCGATCATTGTGGGCCGTCATGCATTTGGTGATCAGTACCGGGCTACCGACACTGTCATCAAAGGGAAAGGGAAACTGACCATGACCTTTACCCCTGAAGGCGGTGGCGAACCACAAACCTTTGAAGTGTTTAATTTCAAAGGTGACGGTGTGGCCATGTCAATGTACAACACCGACGAAAGCATCATGGGTTTTGCCCGGAGTTGTTTCAATATGGCCTTGAGCAAAAAATGGCCTTTATATCTTTCCACCAAGAACACCATTCTCAAAAAATATGATGGCCGCTTCAAAGATATTTTTGAAGATATCTACCAGAATGAATTCAAAGCGCAGTTTGAAGCAGCTGGTATCGTGTATGAACACCGCCTGATTGATGACATGGTGGCCAGCGCCCTGAAATGGAACGGCAACTTTGTATGGGCCTGTAAGAACTATGATGGCGATGTGCAAAGTGATACGGTGGCACAGGGTTTCGGTTCACTTGGGCTGATGACATCGGTACTGGTAACGCCTGACGGTAAAACCATGGAAGCAGAAGCTGCACATGGCACCGTTACCCGCCATTACCGGGAGCATCAGAAAGGCAAACCCACATCCACCAACCCAATTGCTTCCATCTTTGCATGGACAAGGGGCCTTGCCTTCCGTGGTAAATTGGATAACAACCAACCTCTGATCGATTTTGCCAATGCACTGGAAGCGGTTTGTATTGAGACTGTGGAAGAAGGCAAAATGACAAAAGACCTTGCTGTTTGTATCCATGGCAATAAAGTGAATCATGGCGACCACTACCTGTACACGGAAGAATTTCTGGATGCAATTGATGCCAACCTGAAAAAGAAAATGGGCCTTTAATCCCTTTGCTATTTTTTTGAGAACGGGATGACGAAAGTAATCCCGTTTTTATTTTACTACCTTTTTACATATATCCGGCGCTGACAAAAGCTCCCGCTCCAGATCATTTTTGATAATAGGCCCGGACATATTATTTTTACGATAGTGGCACAAACCCTTATTTATAAAATTCAGCGGATGCTTGCAAGAAAACCTGTCGCAGCCATTGCCATTCTTTTAGTGTTTATAATCATTTACCATCAGGTTTTCTTAGCAGACTACGCCTACCTTGATGAGATCCATCAATTGTGGAATAACAAGGACGGTTCAAATTTCGTTATGTTCGCCTCGCAGGGCCGCTGGCTGACAGGTGTATTAATAAATAAGCTTTTTAGTGCTGTTAGTTCCATTCAAGAGCTTAAATACCTTAGAATATTTTCCTTTTCTGGTTGGATTCTGACTACCTTTTCCATTTACCTGGTATTAAGCAAATGGGCATCCAGGCAGCTAATTGATTATAAGACCGTCTTACTTCTTACCCTCTACACTATTGTTTCAGCTCCTGTTGCTATTTTTATTGGATGGGCCTCCTGCCTTGAACTTTTCATAGCAGTTCTTTCCGGCTTGCTAAGCGGGACGCTGCTGTTCAACAGTCTCTGCGGGCAGACAGGTTATACCCGTGTTTCCAACCTGGTATTATTCGGGTCATTGGGGCTGGGCACCATCTCCTTGTTTTTTTATCAAAATGCCTTTGGAATTTTTCTGCTGCCTTTTTTATTTCACTATGTAAAGGAAGCAACTATAAAACCTTCCAAGATAGTTTGGATTGGCATCTTCTATTACCTGGCGATTTATCTGGTTTATTACTTCTTATTCAAATACTCCCTCCAGTCAGATCAACTCGTAGCGAGTGACAGAACAGGAATCAGTATGGATATCCCCGGCAAGTTGTCTTTCTTTTTCTCTTGGCCGCTGCCAAGTGCGTTTACATTAAATTACTTATATGAGACCAATACTCTGGCCCCTCAAATACTTGCTCCCGGCCTGATGCTGCTTTGGGCAGCATCGCTTTTTTCCCGGTATAAGGCAAGGGGATTTGTTCATGTCTTACTTTTCATTGCTATTATAATTGCTCTCCTGCTGCTAATTTACCTTCCGTCGATGATCTCAAAGGAAAATTTCGCTTCTTACAGAACACTTTTCCCTTTACAACTTGCTGTTTTCTGGCTGATGATGAACCAGGCAGCTTATTTTATAAAATACTCCCGTGCAAAACAACTGATCTATAGTGCTTTTGCAACCCTATTATTTATCCTCGGATTTTATAATTATAACTTTCAGTTTGTAATTCCTTTAAAAAAAGAATACAAGGATATCAACAGGTATATGGAAAATAATAAAACACTTGCAGTTAAAGACTCAGTCCATTTTATCAGAGCAGACAAAAAGATATTTGTATCCCTATATTCGATCAGAAGTACAGGAGATGAATTTGGCAATCCCTCCACTACCAGGGACTGGGTACCTGAACCATTGATCCGGCAAATGATAACAGAAAAAACCGGTAACAGGTTAAAAGCTGAAAAGATAAAAGTAATCCAGTTTTCAAATAAAGAAGAGTTTGAAAAATATAAGATAGCAGCCCCGTCTCCCGCTTCTGTTATTGACATGAATAGTATAATCAGCAGGCAATAGTCTAATTTTAAAAATTCAGGCATGACTGTAAGCATCCCCATACCAACCACTCATTTATTTCCACTGCTTGATCAGCAGTTAATTGTGCTTCTGCAGTCCTTATCAAAAGAAGATTGGTATAAATCCACCATTGCCAAAAAATGGCAGGTAAAAGATATTGCAGCTCATTTATTGGATGGGAATATCAGGACTTTATCGCTGTCAAGAGATAAACACCAACTTCAACCCGGCAAGCCTATCAATAGCTATGAAGAACTGGTGGATTACCTGAACGAACTCAATGCAACCTGGGTGCAGGCCAGTAAAAGAATGAGCCCTGAGTTGTTAACAGAATTATTAGCGTCCACCGGCGGACAGTTTTGCAGTTATATCGCTTCGCTTGATCCTTTTGAAGATGCCATCTTTAGTGTAGCCTGGGCTGGTGAATCGGTGTCAAAAAACTGGTTTCATATAGCAAGAGAATACACGGAGAAATTCATTCACCAGCAGCAGATAAGAGATGCGGTAGGCCAGCCCGGTCTCTTTAGCCGGGAGCTCTTCTACCCTTTTATTGATACGTTCATGTGTGGCTTGCCGCATACATACCGTGACGTGCAGGCTGCGGATGGTACAGCTATTTGTATTCATGTGACAACTGGTGCCGGGGGCAACTGGTATCTTACCCGCAACAACGATCAATGGCAGCCGGGAAAAGAGGCTGACAGGGACATTACTGCTGCTGTTAGCATTGATCCTGATACTGCCTGGAAATTGTTTTCCAAGGGAATCACTGTAAATGAAGCAATGACAAGAGTTCAGCTAACAGGCGATATTGCTTTAGGAGCTGTTGCCCTGCAAATGGTATCGGTAATGGCATAGTTACCAGATACCCTGCTCAAGGTATAGTGAAGCTATTCCCATTTACTATCTTGGGTGTTTAAACCACCGACACATGAATTATATCGCCATTGCTGCCGCACCCGGTATCGCCATCTGCCTGATCATTTTTTACCGGGATATTTATAATAAAGAACCCAAACTGAATCTTATTATAAGTTTTATACTTGGGTGCCTTTCTATTTTACCGGCGGCTGAACTGGAAAAATATTTTGCAGATAAAGTAGTGGATGGCTCTTTGGCCGGAGTGGCCATCTTTGCATTTCTCGTTGTGGGACTGAGTGAAGAATTCTGCAAATTCATCTTCCTGCGGGGCTATTCTTACCGCCAGAAAAGTTTTGATGAACCCCTGGACGGTATCGTATACAGCCTGATGGTGAGTATGGGTTTTGCCACGGTGGAGAATATACTCTATGTCACCAAATACGCCGAGATGGGCATGGGCTACCAGGTGGCATTTCAGCGGATGTTCCTGAGTGTTCCGGCACATGCCACTTTCGGGATCATCATGGGGTATTTTGTGGGCAAAGCCAAATTTGATTCAGCCAGAAGTGCCTGGTTAATGATATGTGGCGTTGGTGCTGCTGTTTTCTTCCACGGCTTGTATGATTTCTTTTTGTTCATTAATCAATACTCGCTGGCAGGACAAAACATGAGCGAGTTATTACTGCTGTCAGGTGCAATTGCATCATTAATTGTAGCTTTGGTGCTCAGCCGGAACCTGACAAGAGAACACCGCAACCTGTCACGGCAGATGTTTAAAGATCAAAATAGAACAACCCGTGTTTGAGATACAAAAAGCTTCGGTCAAAGATATTCCCCTGATCCGTGAACTGGCCCTTAAAGTATGGCCACAGACTTATGCTTCGATGATTTCTGCCGCACAGATTGATTATATGCTGGATATGATGTACAGCGAAGCCTCCTTAAAAAAACAGATCAGTGACGGAGCCAGGTTTATTTTCATTTATGAGAATAAAGAGCCTGTTGGCTTTGCTTCTTACCAGGAAATGAGCCCGGCTGTTTTCAAGCTGCATAAACTCTATGTACTGCCTTCTCAGCAGGGGAAAGGCACCGGCCGCTACATCATCGAACATATTGTTTCGGAAATAAAACCGCTGGGGGCACAAGTCCTGCAATTACAGGTTAACCGGCGTAACAAAGCACAGCATTTTTATGCGAAGAATGGTTTTACTGTCATCAAAGAATTCGATTTCGATATCGGCAGCGGCTATGTGATGGATGATTATGTGATGGAAAAGAAATTGTAGCATCTTCCCTATTCATTCTTCAATACATTTTTACAATCCAGGTATTTGGAGGGATCCAGTTGTGTTTCAAACTGGTACATCAGCATTTCCACTTTACCACCCGGATCTATAACACCGACAGGCTGCCCGGCTTTCACCAATGTGTTTTTTGCAACCACCGTTCTGTTCAGGCCGGTGTACCAGAAATAATAATCCTTGTTATTGATTTTTGAGAAAATAACAATTCCGTATTTACCCTCTTCATCAATTTCCACATTTGTTACTCTTGCATTTGCTACGGATTTCACAATACTGTCGGGTAAGCTGGTGAGCACAATACAAAGGTCAGGCGGGTCATATTTGATGGCATTTTTGGGTGGTGGCACCAGCACCGCTTCTTCCAGCGGGCAAAACAAACGGATACTATCCTTTTGCGCCAGTAATTGCTGTGGCAACAGGAAAAAAAGAATGATTTTTAAAAATAGCTGTACTTTTTTCATATCGGCTGAAACCGGTCTGATCAGGAACGGTGTATCTGCAATTTCATGGCCATATCGGCCCCCATCGTGTCTGCTGAAATACCATAACCGTTTACCAATACCCCCTTCAGGCCATCCGCAGATTCAATGGCGTAAATCACAGCTTCATCGGCCGGGTCGGTATTCCCTTCAAAACGGTGCACTTCTACAATCTCAAAATCCTTGATATCCAGCTTATGAGGATGGCATACCAGGCAATTTTCATCCAAATTAAAATCGAGACTGAAGCCTCTCTTTTTCAGATCATTTACAGCTTCAGATAACGTATCGTATGTATACATTTCCGGTCGTTTTAATATTGAAGTTAGTTTTCTTTTTTTATCAGGCAGCCCACATCTCATTTAGCCAAATACCAACTGGTGTGTTTGTTTAATAATCCCCATTACAAAGATGCTTTGTACATGCCCCATATTCTCGATCTGACTCAGTTTATTCACATGAAAATCATGATAGGCATTCATGTCTTCACACATTACTTTCAGCATAAAATCAAACTCGCCGGAAATCGTGTAACATTCCACCACATCCGGCATTAACTGTATGGCTTTTACAAATTTTGTACCGGCTGTTTTGTTATGTTCTTTCAGGGACACATAACAAATTGCGATCAGGCTTTTCTTTACTTTGGCGTGATCCACTAAAGTGGCATATTGTTTAATAACTCCGCTTGTCTCCATTCGTTTGATTCGTTCATGAACCGGGGTGGTGCTCAGGTGTATCTTACCGGCAATTTCCTTTACCGTCATTCTTGCATTTTGCTGCAGCAGGTTCAGTATGGCCCTGTCTTTGGCATCCAATACGATATCAGTAATAGCTGTTTTTTCTGTTTTGGCTGCTTTTGCCATCAATAAAAAGGAGTTTTATCTTTGAATAATGAATTTAAAGACGATTCTTCCAAATTTACACAATTCCTTAGAATAATATTCTATACTATTATTTTTGCAATCTAAAAACACAAATATGTCAACAGTAACTAAATCCATTGACTTTAACCTTCCTTACAAAGTGGCCGATATCAGCCTGGCTGAATGGGGCCGCAAAGAAATACGTTTAGCCGAAGCAGAAATGCCCGGTCTGATGTCTATCCGTAAAGAATACGGGCCTTCTCAGCCTTTAAAGGGCGCAAGGGTAGCCGGTTGTCTGCATATGACCATTCAAACTGCCGTACTGATCGAGACCCTGGTAGCACTTGGTGCTGAAGTAAAATGGAGCTCCTGCAACATATTCTCCACGCAGGATCACGCAGCTGCTGCGATAGCTGCCGCAGGTATCGGTGTATTTGCCTGGAAAGGACAAACACAGGAAGAAGCTGACTGGTGCATTGAACAAACACTGTTCTTTGGTGGTAAAGACAAACCCCTGAATATGATCCTGGATGATGGTGGCGACCTGACCAATATGGTACTGGATACATACCCTGAATTAGTACAGCATGTGAAAGGTATCTCTGAAGAAACAACTACCGGTGTTCACCGTTTGTATGAGAGGGTTGCAAAAGGCACTTTGCCGATGCCGGCAATAAATGTGAACGATTCAGTTACTAAATCAAAATTCGATAACAAATACGGCTGTAAAGAATCATTGGTGGATTCTATCCGCCGGGCTACAGATGTAATGCTGGCGGGCAAGATTGCCGTAGTTGGTGGCTATGGTGATGTGGGTAAAGGTTCAGCTGCTTCTTTGGCGGGAGCCGGATGCCGTGTAATCGTTACCGAGATTGATCCTATCTGTGCATTACAGGCTGCAATGGATGGTTTTGAAGTAAAGAAGATGATTGATGCAGTAAAAGAAGCTGATATTGTTGTTACCGCTTCCGGTTGCCGCGACCTGATCCGGGGAGATCATTTCAAACTGATGAAAGACAAAGCCATTGTTTGTAACATTGGCCACTTCGATATCGAGATCGATATTGCCTGGCTGAATCAAAATTATGGCCATACAAAAGACACCATTAAACCACAGGTGGATATCTATAATGTAGACGGAAAAGATATCATTATCCTGGCGGAAGGCCGCCTGGTAAACCTGGGTTGTGCCACCGGTCACCCCTCATTTGTAATGAGTAACTCCTTCTCTAACCAGACTTTAGCTCAAATAGAACTGTGGCTGAACCATAAGAACTATGAGAACAAAGTATATGTGCTGCCCAAGCACCTGGATGAGAAAGTGGCCCGCCTGCACCTTGCTAAAATTGGTGTTGAACTGGATGAACTGACTACTGCACAGGCTGAATATCTCGGCATCAGTAAGGAAGGTCCGTTCAAAGCGGAACATTACAGGTATTAATATTATCGCTGATATTTCCCTTGTGAAAAGCCCCGGTATAGAATCGGGGCTTTCATTTTTGTTTGATGTGACCAACGTCAGCCTCCGGGAATGCCCTGCCCTGTAATTTTACAGGTCTTTTGTTCCGTCAATTGCCATTCCAGCGGGAACACAAGCAATGGTTTACAATAATGAGCAGAGTGACCTTAAAAGAACAAGTGTATGATCATTTCTGAGATAAGGAGTAGCAGGGATATCAGGGCATTCCTTGATCTTCCCCAAAAGATATATCGCGAGGATAAAGCATGGATCGCTCCATTGGAAAATGAAATAGAGTCCGTTTTCGATCCGGCAAGAAATAGTTTCTTCAATCATGGCACCTGTACACGCTGGCTATTGAGAAATGATGATCAGGAGGTCATTGGCCGCATAGCTGCTTTCATCAACAATCACCATCAGTCTGATACCGGGAAGCCTACAGGCGGAACAGGCTTTTTCGAATGTATCGAAGATACAGCCGCAGCCCATCTCCTCTTTGATACGGCTGCCGGGTGGTTGCAGGCAAAAGGAATGGAAGCCATGGACGGTCCCATCAACTTCGGTGAAAATGATAAATTCTGGGGATTGCTCGTTGAAGGTTTCGCCCCTCCCGGATATGGAATGAATTATAATCATCCTTATTACCAGTACCTTTTCGAATCCTATGGTTTTGAAAAGGCCTATGACCAGCTGACCAATACGCTGGATATCACCCAACCGATGCCTGAACGCTTTTCAAAGATCGCTGCATGGGTTATGAATAAAAAGGAATACTCTTTCAGGCACTTTATTTTATCAAATAAAGAAAAATTTTTCAGCGATTTTCATGAGATATATAACGAGGCCTGGAACGATTTTGAAAATTTTCATCCTATAGACAAGACTACTATCCGGGAATCGTTTCACCAGATGGAGCCGGTCATGGATCAAAAGATCATCTGGTTCGCTTATCATAACGAAGAGCCCATCGCATTCATCATTTGCATGCCGGACATCAACCAGTTACTCAGGCACCTGCGGGGGAAAATGAATTTTTTCAGCAAACTCAAATTCCTCTGGTATAAAAATACCACCACCATTGACCGTCTCCGCGTCATCGTGATGGGATGCAAGCATAAATACCAGAATCATGGCATCGAGTCTGCCCTGATCCGCTGCCTGCAGCAAGAAATACTCCCCCGTCATACCATCCGGGAAATAGAACTGGCCTGGGTAGGTGATTTCAATAAGAAAATGATGGCGATTCACCAGGCGACAGGGGCCGTGCCGTCAAAAGTTCACCGTACGTACAGATACTTATTTAATACGGTGGCCCCGGAAGTTAGCCGGATCAGACAAGTCATCTCAGCAGGTGAATCTGTATTAGCAGGATAATCAAACAATATACGGATATCTTAAGGCCGATAGGGGTCGGGGCTTTTACTTTTTCATTTTCAATAGCAAATAATATAACGCATCTGCAGTTTTTTCCGGTACAAAAAAGTTATGCTGCAAGGTTGGGGAAGGTAAAAGAGATAGTAGCCACTCTTGCTCTCGGATCTTTAATGGCTATATGTCCGCCGATTTCAACAGCCTCATGTTCAATGGAATTGACACTGAATGCCAATGCATACCCGTTAAAATTATTTCTCTCCTGTATCTGCAGGATCACAATACCATGATAGCGTTCTGCTGTAATATGAATTTCACCATTGCGGGAATTCATGATCACAGTATCCAGCAGTTCCTTCAGGATGGGAATTACCTTAACCTTTTCAACTCCCAGTACAACCCCCTGCCCGACTTCGTTCGAAACAATGGTTTTGTTTTGAAGTGCAGCCGGCAGGGAACTGTTAACCAGGGTACTGACAAGTTGCTGCAAAGATGTTTCCTGGACGGTCGTATCTGCAGCAAGATCGGTTTGCTTTTCCATAAGGTACTATTTTGGCGGTTTTCAAAGGATTGGGATCGTTGGTTTTTCAGGGCCGGTATTTTTCAAAGGATCGGATAAACGGGTTTTCCAACAGGGTCGGTTTTCAAAGGATGGATTTAGTGGTCGCTTTCACAGGTATTGGAATTTGACAAGTCAAAGTACGTGCAACTGACTTTTGTAATCAATAGAACAAGATGTTAATGTGCTGTACTATCTGCTACTACAGCTTTACCGGATTTAGGATAAAGAGGTAAGGGTTAACCCTGTTTCATCGTAATAACCGTTAGTTATTTTACGCATTTTGCGACCCCAAAAAGTAACTTACTAAGTAGTAAGTATTTCTTATATTTGAAAAATGACGGTCAGGCAAACCGATACAAAAGAAGAAATTTTACGACTGGGTACCGAATTCATCCAGGTTTACGGGTATAATGCCTTTAGTTATGCCGATATTTCCAAAGAACTGGATATTAAAAATGCCGCTGTTCACTATCACTTTCCGGGAAAAGAAGACCTGCTGGCGGGGATCATTGACCAGTATATACAACGCTACAAAGAACTGGGGACGAAAATCAATACACCCGGCATGACTGCAAAGCAAAAACTGGATATTTTCATCAGCCGGTATACAGATCTCTGTGAACAAAATAAGATCTGCATTATTGGCTCAGTTTGTTCCGATTACAATACAATGCCTGAATCTGTAAAGGCCAAACTGGGAGAACTGATCGAAATGGTATTGGGAATGGTGGAAAAAGTATTGCAGCAGGGAAAGAGAAGCGGCGAATTGAATTTCCCGGAAACAGCAAGGGTAAAATCATTGCTGATTATGACCAACCTGGCCGCTGGTGTACAATTAGCCCGCATCACAGGAAAAAAAGATTATATAGCTATTTGTAAAAGCATCATTGACCAGATAAGTACTTAAAATTTTTTACCTCAACTGCTTACTTATTAGTAAGTAATAACACATTTAATTATTTAAAAACCTACAACCATGAAACATGCTCTCTCCCTGGCGTTGTTTTCTCTTTCCCTTTTACTGATTACCACCACAAGTTCCAATGCACAGGCTCCTGACGGCTTTAAGACTGGTTACATTATTCTGAACGACAATACCCGGCTGGAAGGCTTTGTCAAGGAGAATTTCAAATCAAAAGCCGCTGTTGTTTTCCTGGCTGCTGATGGTAAAAAAGCAACCTATACTGGCAATGATATTAAAGAAACCGGCTTTGATGGCAGCACTTACATCAGTTATAGCAGTGATTTTTTTAAACTGGTAAGCAGTGGCCCGAAGGCGTCCCTTTACCAGAAAGTAACCGATGCGTCAGGCCAGATTATATTCAACGGCTCTGAAGCAGTGGGTGTAAGTTCAGGCTCCGAAGGCGCGGTAAAAGATTTCTTTATCCGCACCAGCAAGGACAATAACCTGCACCTGGTTACGAAGAAGAACTTTACAGATGTGGTTGTCTCCGTTTGTACCGACTGTCCTGCTGTAACAGAAAGCGTCAAAAATAAAACTGCCGGTTATGAAAAACTGGCGGAAGTAATTCAGTTGTATAATCAATGTAAATAAAAGATATTACCATACAATATTTCCTGCACAATGAAGAACCTGCCTGCTGCCCAGCAGGCTTTTTTATTTCCACAAACATGTTTCGTATTTTTAAATCCTTAACCTGATTTCACTAAATTCAAACCCTTGCAAAATTCACCACCTGGTAAAAAGCTGCATCATTTTAAAGCGGGAGCACTCTGTTTCTTTTTCTGCTGGATCACCGTTCCCTTATTTGCGTTTAACAACAATACAGATTCAGCCCGCAACTCAACTTTGGAAGATGCTGCTAATTATTTAAGAACTTTACCTAAACTGGACTCCAGTATTTTCTGGCCGAATATCAGGCCCGGGTACCTGCTGGAAAACCTGCATCTCTATGTACAGAGACCTGCTTATGCTTTTGAAAGCAGGAATACTAATTTTTGCGGGTACACAGCTTTATCATTTGTAACACTTGACCATGATCCGCTCGGGTTTGTCAAATTATTAATACAATTGTATAAAGAAGGAAAGGCACAAATGGGCCGGACGGTATTTGAACCATCAGAAGCAGTCCGATCAATGGCAGGCAATCTTAAGTACAAAGGGATGCTCGACATCAATCCTGCCACGCAAATGTGGTTTCTTACCCTGGCCGATCATTTTAAGGGTTATCTGAACCTGTTCAATAAACGATATGACCGTGGCGATGAGAACAAACTATGGGCTGCTACCAATTTTGCGAAATTCAACCGGATGCTGCGCCGGTTATTTGACTGGAAAGTGCAGGCCCGTGGCGCTGATCTTATCCGTCCCTCTGTTGATGACATCTATGTTTACCTGGAGAAAAGACTAAAAAAAGGAATGGTATTCCTTTATCTCAATAACCGTCTTCTTTACAAAAAAAAGCATGTGGCTACCCGTTTCGGGATTCCCACACACTATGTTTTATTACTGGACATAAGCAGGAAAGATGATATTATTCATATTACCTACACTGACGGAGGAAGAACAACTCACCAGCAGGTCAGTACCGGCCTTTTAAAGAAAATTATTTTTGGCATTACCTTCTGCACAAATCGTTCCTGATGCGGAGATCAATTCATTATATTATCCCCTTTCTTTTTGTATGCAGTATTGTATCCTGCTCCACACCGGGTAAGAATTTTGCCAGCCGCTATTATAATGAGAACAAAGAAATGCTGGACAGTATCCGGAACCGTTTCAGGAGCTACTATGCCATCAAACCCTTTCATTTGCAATTTGAAGACCGCAATTTCCGCTATATCTCTTTTGAAATGCTGTCCGACAGTTCAAGACATATTTATGGCTTTGACCTCCTCGAGAATGATTTTGCTGATACCCTGGAAAAATACCAGTACCCTGCGGCTGAAATCATTGGCCTTGCGGCTGACATGCGTCTCATTCATTGTACCTGGATCAGCAAACTGGATTATTACGAAAACAGGCAGCAGAAAAGCCTTGTATTTATTTCGATGCGAAATAGCCATCTTAACTCCTTCCTGAACGGAGAGAAATATTATGCTCTTGCTTTTTTTAATGACCGGCAATTCTTTGATAAACACGGGCGTCTTACCGACAAATCTGAACGAAGAAGGATGCGGGAAATCAACGGCCAGGTGTTTCATAAGATTACTGACCGCATTTGTTATGCCATTACCGGTAACTTCCGGTAAAAAAAACACCCATCTCCTGTTGTTAGAGGAAATGGGTATCAATCATCAAACGAATTACGGTTTATAGTCTTACGGCTGTACCTGTGGCAATTACCATCAGCATACTGCCGCTTCCTCCCACAGTTTCAAAGTCCAGGTCAACCCCCAGGATACCATTGGCTCCCATTGCCTGCGCTTTCTGGGATAATTCTCTCAGGGCATCTTCTTTGGCTTCTTCAAGAACTCTCTCATAAGTCTTGCTTCTTCCTCCAAACACATCCCGCAGGCCTCCGAGAAAATCTTTGAAGATGTTGGCACCAATAATGCTTTGTGCATTGATTACACCCAGGTATTCCTGCACAGGTCTTCCATCTACGGTATTTGTTGTCGTAATAATCATTGTATGGTTTGTTTTAATTTTTCAAAAATAGCTCTTAGTTCTGTATTTTCTGTAATCACTGCACCCGCTGCTGCGGCCTGGATATATTCAATCCGCTTATCCATATCCGGATGGCTGCCTAAAAATTCGGGCAGGGAGGAAGACGGAGATGAAGCTTTCAGGTGCTGAAAAAGATCAGCAAATCCTTTGGTATCAATTTTTCTGGCTTTCAGTAATTCAAGCCCATCCATATCCGCCTCTTTTTCAAGGAACCTTGAATAAGTAAGTGATTTGAGATTATCCGCCTGGTCAATCAATACAGACGTCACCGATCCAAATTTCCCCAGCAAAAGGCTGATAAATATTTTTGATCCCAGTTTCCTGAAAATGGCTTTCGTGGAGTGTCTATTGTTCACATGGGTAAATTCGTGAGCCAGTAATGCCGCTAATTCGGGATAAGTCTCCATTGCAGCTAATAATGCCGTATAAACTACAATACGTCCACCGGGAAGGGCAAACGCATTTACTGTCTCCCCCTTTATCACTGTAACCCGGATATTATAGGCTGTATGTACATTCATAACAGCAAAGAAATGGTTAAGGGCAAAACTTGCTGCAGTATCTTCCTGTTCTTCCAGTCTCATTCCGGCATAAACAGCATCACCAAAATCCTCCTCTGTTTTTACAGAAACCTGCGAAGCCATTTTTTCTGCCATCCAGGGAACAAGCAGAAAATATAATAACACTAACCCGCCGGCTATCCCCAAAAATATCAGGATATTCCTGCCCCATTCCTTTGCTTTATCTTTTTGATACCAGGATTTTTGCTGCTCCGCCTGCAGTGCATGAATGTACGCTATAGCCTCTTTACCATTAATAAAAAATTCAGGGGCTCTCTCAGACCTCCTGCGAATGCGGGTGGAACCGGATGCAAGATCAAAGACTGCTTCCAGGTCTGTAATATTCCATTTGAGAACCTGCTGATGACCGGAATCTGACGGGTAACCAATATGGATTTCTTTATCAAATACCAGTATTGTTGCTTCTGCAGTCCCAGCGCCGGGAAGAAAATAAGTTCCTGAATATGATTTCACAGATAAAAATTTAATCTGCACTGTTTAATTACTGCATCTCTTTTATTGCAGCAAAGGCGGGGCTTCTTTGACAATACAAGCGGCCAGGTCCATAACCACCTGTTGCTGTTCAGTATCCAGGGTAATTGTTATCTCCTTTTTATCCGACCCGGTGAATATGATCTTTTCAATCTTTTGTGTCGCCATTTTCCGGAGAAACGGGGCCGGCGTAACAGTATTACGGAAAATAATATGAAAAAGTCCTTCACAATTCATAGAACCCGCATTCCGCTGGGTTTGTTTCACTTTACTGCCAACGAAAAAAATAGCAACGGTGGATGCATCCGTAAAGCAACGGTCAGCGCCTGACACTGAAAATAACAAATCAACTTCGGCCTTCCGGCCATCAATAGAAAGAGAAGCTCCTGCAAGAGGGATAAACCCTGTGGAGATGGTTCTTTCTTTAGTATAAGGGTCGGTTTCCCTGATCAGCTTACAATCCTGTGCAACCATTGACAAAGGAATCACCAGTAAAAGAGTAAGAGCAAATTTCATATCATAAACTATTGTATAAAGATAAAACGAAGCTTGTGAAAATTAATACAAGATTCTATGCCCAGCCAATCAATATACAATATCAAATTTGTGAACAACTTTTACCTCCCGGATGTTCTGTTAGCATAGTAATTGCACTGTTGCTATATTAATAATGCTAACTTATGGAGATAAAATTTATCAGGGCTATCCAGTTCACCCGGCTGGTGAAGGCCGGCGGAAGGTTGCGGGAATTTAATTTCAGAAAATTGAATAGTGCAGATACAGAACGTTTCAGCATTAATGTGGTGGATGACCGCGGCGAAAGGATCCTGTTCCAGATGGTAAAACAGGAAGGTGGCTGGAAACTGCCGGCACAGCAACTACCTGTATGGATAGAGCAGAATGAAAAACAATTACACCAGTTGATAGAGGAAGAATTACCCGATAACAGATAACACTCCATATTACTTATTATTGGCCCGGAATCGCTTGCGGATAGCGTCTGCTTGCAGGGTTGTAAGCCGGGATGTCTTTCTCAATAAACCGGCAACAGGGCCAGCCATTTCTTTTTCGGGGCGGCTAATTTATATCAATCCTTCTTTTTTATTTGCCCGGAAAACAAAACCTTTGCAACCTTATACTATTAAAAGAACAGTTTTTGGCAAATAACTTCTAACTAATAATCATTTCTACTTGATACAGGTTTATAACTTTCTTGCCTCCTGGCAGCTTTTTCCCGAAAAAAGCAGTTATGAGTATGGTGAACGACCTAAAAGCGGTATTTATAAGATCGAATCTGTGGAAGACCATAAGGAACTGAGTATTTCGCATAATTGGGTAACATTAGAGAACCAGGCTTTTTCCTCGCAGTATAAATTGATCGCAGACGGTGATCTCAACCCTTTTCAAAACCCCGGGCTCGCCGACCATGCACAAGTGAGTTTTATTGACAGTATCAGTTTTGAGATCCGTTTTTATAAGGAAGGGAAGGTTTGTGTGCATGTGGTTCATGAAATAATGCCCAATGGCTATCTCAAAATCAATCAACAGGGAACAAAACCAGATGGCACAGCTTATACCAATTCCGAGATCTACCATAAGCAACTAAGCGTGCTTCCCTATTCTGCCTCGGTAGCCGGAGCGCTGATCAGGCCCACAGAAGAAGGTATGATCAAACACAAGGCTCTTACTGCCATGGAAGAGCAGACCAATATGCAACTGGACCAGATCCGGAAACAAATTGAACTCCTCGCCCTGCAGGCACAGGAAATCCAGAAGAGGAAAGATCTCTCGCTGATGATCTATAATGCGAAGCTTTCTTTCAAACCCAATATCGGCCAGACTTATTACCTCTATGAAAAACAGGACGGCAGTTTTATGCTTTCCCTCGTGGCACCCAAAGAATGGGGCCCATCAGGTCCTTTTAAAAAATTTGTTGCCGCTGTAAAACTTCTTGCCGACCATACCTGGATGGAATTATAAACAGGTACAATTTTCTTCTGTTTTTCTGCACAATAAGGATAAATCCTTAGCGTTTATACGATAACCATCCTCTATCCTGATCATGAGAAGACCTCTACTTATGGCAGGCTTTGTTCTGCTTTTTATTTATCCCAAACTTACCGCCCAGGTATTGAATTGGGGTAGTGCCTTTTCTCCTGCATGGGCACATGGCAATACCAACCGTACAGCTATAAATGTAGCAGGTACAGGGGTTAATTGCACAGTCGTTGCTTCTATAACAGGAAGCGGGGTATTTAAACAAGCCAGTTCTTTTGGTGCACTGACTCCAACTGTCTCTGGCGCTACGATTGTTGTACCCGGCTCGCCCAACAGACTGCATACTATATTTGATCTTGATAATACCAGCAGCTATGTAACCATCCGGCTTACTTTCTCCGGCTATGTAAGAAATGCCTCTTTCCGGATTGCAGATATTGACAAAGCAAATTCAACCAGCACCAGCCACCTGGACAGGGCTACTATTACAGGTATGATGGGCCCCGCTGTTGTTATACCTTCTTATACAAAATATGATGCATTAACAGATCCCAATTTCCTGATGGGCAGCAGTAATGTTGCTACTGTGAACAGCACAAGTGGCCAGGCCGGTGATGCAATTTCAGATGCCATTGATCAGCGGGGCACTATTACCGTTGATTTTGGAACCAGCCTGATCAATGAAATCATTATCCGGTATGATAATGCCCCGGGAGCAGATGAGGATCCTTCACAGCAAGATTTTGCGATAGGCAATGTCTCTTTCCAATTACTAACCCTGCCTGTCAACCTCGTGTCATTTAGTGCTGCGCAAACCGGTAATGATGTACAATTGAGATGGGCTACCGTACAGGAAAACAACAGTTCGCATTTCTCAATTGAAAGAAGCGTTAATGCAGGCGATTGGTCGGCAATCGGAATGATTACCGCCCGCGGCAATACAAACGTAAGAACCGATTATGCATTTACTGATATCAACCCGGCAAGAACCACTCTTTTCTACCGGCTCAGGCAGGTGGATCTGGATGGAAATTTCAAATACTCTTCCGTTGCCCGGATCAGTAACAGAGACATGGCTGCAGAACTGGTTACTTATCCCAATCCATTCAATACAAGGGTGAATATCAGCCTCCGCTCAGCCGAAACACAAAAGTTAACCAGTACCATTACTGATGCAACAGGAAGAACTGTCCAGGCTGATATTAATCAGCTCAGCAAAGGCAATAACAGTTACAGCATGGTCGTTTCTCAACAGTTACCTGCCGGTATTTATTGGCTGCGTATTACGGATGAGCTAAAGAATGTGATCGGCCAGGCCTGTTTGCTTAAGCAATAGTATTCATAACTACAGGATAGGTTTAGTACCCGCCACCCACCATGGCGGGTTTTTGTTTATCCTCATGCAGTAACTTTGACGGAAATAATTTGTGGATGACCAAACTGAGTGTGAATATTAATAAGATCGCCACCCTGCGCAATTCGAGAGGCGGTAATAATCCCGATGTGGTAAAAGCAGCGATAGATGTGCAGCGTTTTGGCGCTGAAGGTGTAACTGTTCACCCAAGACCGGATGAACGGCATATCCGTTATGAAGATGTACGCCGGATCAAAAAGATTATCACTACGGAATTCAATATTGAAGGCAACTGCACGGAACAAAAATTCGTGGACCTGGTATTAGAAACACAACCCGACCAGGTGACATTGGTCCCCGACACACTCGGGCAACTTACTTCTGATCATGGCTGGGATACGATTAAGAATAAAGACTACCTCCGGAACATGATCAGTGTTTTCAAAAAAGCCGGAATCCGTGTTTCCATCTTCGTGGACCCGGATGTGAAGATGGTAACGGGTGCTGCTGAAACCGGGACCGACAGGATCGAGTTGTATACAGAAGGTTATGCCAGGGAGTTTGGGGCCGGGAGACGGGAGTCAGGAGTCAAACCCTATGTACTGGCCGCTTTGAAAGCAAAAGAACTGGGGCTGGGTTTAAATGCCGGACACGACCTGGACCTGCAGAACCTGCAGTTCTTTAAACAAAACATCCCCTGGTTAGATGAAGTAAGTATTGGCCATGCACTGATTTGTGATGCGATTTATCTGGGATTAGAGAATGCCGTGCAGTTGTATAGAAGGCAGTTGCTGTAGTTATCAAAATATGATTGTACTAATTGTGGCATATACTTTTTCTGTTATTTAGTAGACAAATAAATCATGAAAACAACAAGTTCCCGTTTCATTGCCTTAATAGTCCTACTTATTACTGGAATTTCCAGCATTTCATCCTGCAATAAATCAGGTGACAATTCTTCAAATAGCAATTTCACCTGGACATACGGCACCACCAGCTACACTGCCAACTTTAAAGGGGCATACCTGACCTGGAGTTTAACTCCTGTTATAATGGGTGGTACCGGAACCCAGCAAAACTCTCCCGGCACAGGCCCGACGATAGCCTTATCCTCATTTAGTGCAGGTTCCTATAACTTGGCCACAAGTCCTAACTCTATACGATACGTTGATGACCTTGGATTTACCGTACCATCAGCCACAGGAACAGTTACTATTACAGCCTATTCAAATAATCAGATCAGTGGAAATTTTTCCGCTACACTGTCCAACAGCGTTGCTTTGTCAGGGAGTTTTGCAAATATTCCAGTCAACCCGTGACCTGAAATGCCATTTATTTAGGATCAGAGAATATAGTGCAGATGTATGGAAGACAGTTACAGTGATTACCTATCACAAATTTCCATCGGTGATCAATATAAAACTGTACCAGCAATTGTGTAGATTTATGTGTGTTATGCTGCCTGACACACCCTGATTATGCATCAAATATCAACAGATAATTCGCCCGTAGAGTTGGAACTGATATCGGGACACTTACTTTTTGCTAACCCATTATACCTTCAAAATATCATTGACGGGTTTTCAGAACTTGTAAGACAATTAGAAAAAAAACTATTTCCATGCAGCGGCAACGAATATATGTCTAACCTTTTCAGGACGGGTGAATTCATTATCGAGCTCCGGTTCAAGCCGATGAATAACACCTGATCCGGCAGTACTTTCATCGCTGGCGGTCAGTTTAGAACAACACGCCACCACCATAAAATAAGTGTAAATTTGAAATGTAATTAACATCAATAGAAATGAAAAAACTACAATTCAAAAAAGAGATAAACGCAGTGTCTCAAAAAGTCTATGAAACGATGTTGGGCTTAAAAGATAAAAGCACCTATGAACATTGGACATCGGCATTTAACCCTACCTCCACTTACGAAGGAAGCTGGGAAAAGGGAAGCAAAATTCATTTCGTAGGTGTGGACGAAAACGGGAAAAAAGGCGGGATGGCTTCTGAAATCGAAGAACACCAACCTGCCCGGTTTATATCTATACGGCATTACGGTTTTTTGGATGGCGATACTGAAATAACAACAGGTGAACAAATAGAAAAATGGGCAGGCGGACACGAAAATTATTCTTACCAGGAAAACAATGGTATAACAACTGTAACGGTGGATATAGACACAATAGACGAATTTTCAGATTATTTCAATAACACTTATCCGGCAGCATTGGATAAATTAAAAGAAATTTCGGAGCGATAATTATTTTAAAGTCGGTATTATAATTGCGCCGTTGCCGGCGTTTTCCCGCTACGCTATCCGAAACTTCCGGCTCCGAATCCATACAATACACCTTGCTGTAAAAAAAACGAACATCACAAAACCCGGAAGCATTTTCACTATTATATTTTTATTGAAAATATATAACCCCTGACTCCTGTGGAAAAAATGGGGATTATAATTTTATAAAAAACCCGATATTGATTTCTCTATTGCTGCCATCCTGCAACTTTTCCTGTTCCCTGTTTAAATGAACCACGAACCGTAGCGCAAACACCATTGTATTTTTGTATTAGTAGTTAAAATTTGATTTCTGAAATGCCACCCATCTTATCCTGTGCAAAGGGCCGGGTACTGCTCCTTTGTTTACTCGCAAGCCAGCTATTATTTAGCCAGACACACACTGCCAGAACTGTAACCATCAATAGTAAATGCCGCGGCTACTGGGAATACCTCCCTGTCAACTATGCAGGCAATACCACAACCAAATACCCGCTGATATTTTATATACACGGAGGCGGCTCCTATGGCAATGGTACTGCCTCAGCCATGAACATTATGCTGAGCTATGAAGGCATCCCGTATTACATTAATACAGGTGCGTTCCCAGCCACATTTACCGTCAATGGACAGACAACTTCCTTTATTGTTATTTCACCGCAGTTCACATCAAGACCAACGCCACTTGAGATCAAACAGGTAATTGATTATATGATCCCCCGCTACCGGATCGATACCACCAGGATCTACTGCACCGGCTATAGTGTGGGCGGTGATGTTGCATGGAAAACGCCGTATAATCTTTCCGCAGCTTACCGCCTGGCGGCATTGGCGCCAGTGGCAGGTTATAATAACCCCTATTACGATACAACAGCCCGGTTTATCGCAAACTCCAACTTACCTACCTGGGCTATACATAGTAACAGCGATGCTTCTATCGTTGTGGAAGCTTCACAAAACATGGTGAACAAGATCAACAGTTTTAATCCTGCCATACCGGCAATCATTACCCGGCTTACCGGTGTTACACATGAGAATACAGTGCGTACAGCTTATGATCCTGCTTTCAGACCCAACGGCAGGAATATGTATGAATGGTTCCTGCAATACAGCCGCAACTTTCCTCCGGATGCCAATGCAGGAAGTAACGTAAACATTATATTACCGGTCAACAGCGTTAACCTGAACGGGGCCGCTTCAACTGATCCGGAGAACAGCACCTTGCAATATAGCTGGAGTAAAATCAGCGGGCCATCAGCATTCCTGATCAGTAATGGCAATACAGCCACACCAACAGTTTCCAATTTAGTGGCAGGTGTGTACGACTTCAGATTAGTTGTTACGGATAATGTATTACTGACGGATACAGCTACAGTAAGAGTTACGGTAACCAATCCCAATCCCAACCAATTACCACTGGCCGTGGCAGGGGAAGACCAGCAGGTATTATTGCCTCAGACAGCGACATCCCTGATTGGATCAGGTTCTGCAGATCCTGATGGCATTATCGAAACCTATAACTGGACAAAAATTGCAGGCCCGGCCCAATTCACCATCAGCACTCCTAATGCAGCCAGCACATCTGTTTCAAACCTTAAAGTTGGAACCTACCGGTTTAAATTAACAGTAACGGATAATCAGAACGGGGTCGCTTCTGACACCGTTGAGGTAATCGTGATTAATCCCTTTCCTAATATCTTACCGGTTGCAAATGCAGGTACTGACCAGGTAATTACTTTGCCCGTCAGCAGCGCCACTGTAAATGGTTCTTCTTCATCAGATGGCGATGGCAATATTATAGCATACCAGTGGCGGCAGATCAGCGGTCCTGCTGTCACATCGGTAGCAGCACCCAATGCAGTCAGCACAACTGTCAGTAATCTTAACACCGCAGGTGTTTACAAATTTGAACTGGCCGTAACTGATGACAGCAGCGCTGTCGTAAAAGATACGATGGCAATAACGGTAAACCCGCCGGTCAGGATCATCCAGGTAAATATTTACGGCGGAAGTAACCCCGCCGGAACCGGATGGTATAACTGGAATGTGCAAACCGGTTTAACCACACCGGCACTCCCTTATTCAAATGGTCTTACATCAACTGTAACGGCTTCCTTAAGTGCCCATACCAATATTGGTGATAATGGCACCAGCTATCCTACTACCATGTGCCCGCCGGAAGTAGGTCGCTATGCCAGCTATAATACCAATGCCAGCAGGACATTGACGATTTCAGGACTTGACAACAGTAAGCTTTATGATTTTGAAGCCTATGCTTCCCGCACTGGTGGTAATCAAACAAAATATACTGTTGGGAACAGCAGCATCACTATTACAACAGACAGGAACTATGCAAACAAAGCCCTTTTCACCAATCTCACACCTGTTGCCGGAAAAATCACCATCACGCTTGATCGCATCACCACTTATACTTATATCAATGGGTTTAAACTAACAGAGATTACCAGCGGCAGTAGTTCTAATGCAGCACCAGTTTCAGTACCCGGCGGCAACCAGTTTATTACACTACCTGCTTCGCAGGTAACGCTGAACGGGTCTGCCTCAAACGATCCCGACGGAAGTATCACTGCTTTCAACTGGCAAAAACTATCCGGGCCGTCCGCAACAATAAGCAATCCTGCACAGGCATCCACAACAGTTACCGGCATGACTACAGCAGGTGTATATGTTTTCCAGTTAACCGTTACCGATAACCAGGGAGCCACAGCATCTAATACAGTTGAAGTAACAGTAAGCCCGCAGGTATCGCCGTTAACAGTCGCCGATTCACTGAACTGCGGCAGGGTCGTTAAAATAGTGGTATTAGGCTCTTCCACCGCTTCGGGTACCGGAGCTACCCCGGTTGACAGTTCATGGGTGAATAAACTCAGAAAATATATCATCAGCAAAAATGCACAAAGCACGGTTGTCAATCTGGGGCTATCCGGGATGACCACTTACCAAATACTTTGCCCCACAGGTTTTGTACCACCGGCAGGAAGACCTTCACCAAGTATTAATAACAATATTACCTATGCTCTTTCATTAAACCCGGATATCATTATCATCAACCTGCCTTCGAATGATGCGGCAAATGACTATACTCTCCAGGAACAGCAAGACAATTATGAAAGAACAATGGCATTGGCAGATGCCCGGAACATTCCGGTATGGGTGTCTACCACACAACCACGGAACGGGCTCACTACTGCACAAGTGGCTAATCTTACCGCAATGCGTGACTGGACCAACCAACGTTTTGGTGCCAAAGCCATTGACTTCTGGACCACCCTTGCCAGTGCCACCGGAACGATCAACAGTCTTTATAATTATGATGGCATTCATTTAAATAACAGCGGTCATCATATTCTTTATACAAGAACCGTGGCAGAAAGAATGCTGGATACCATCTGCCTGCGTTATAATATACCCCCTATTGCGAATGCAGGGATTGACAAAGAAATCACATTACCTGAAGATTCTGTACAACTCAGCGGAGCAGGCTCTGACGGCGATGGCACAATTACTGCTTATAACTGGTCAAAAGTCAGTGGACCGGCTCAATATACAATTACAAATGCTGCAATAGCGAACCCCAAACTCAGGAACCTGGCTTATGGAACCTACCTTTTTGAATTGAAAGTAACAGACAACACAGGTGCTATTGCAAAAGACACTGTACTTATCAGGATCAATTCTGCCTTACCATTACCACCTGTCGCCAATGCCGGGATTGATCTCAGTACCCGCTTACCAAAAGATTCTGTACAACTCAGCGGAGCAGGCTCTGTTGATCCGGATGGGGTTATCAGCCATTACCAATGGAATAAAATTTCAGGACCAGATCAATTCAGTATTAGTGATGATACATCGGTAAATCCATTCGTAAATAATCTTACAATAGGCAGTTATGTTTTTGAGCTGGTGGTAACAGACAGCAGTGGGCTAAGTGATAAAGACTCTGTAACGATACAGGTAGCAGCGGCTAACCTTCCCCCTGTTGCGAATGCAGGTACTGATAATTTTATCACTGCACCAACCAGCAGTATACAGCTGAACAGTTCCCTGTCTGCAGACCCGGATGGAACGATCAGCAGCCGTAACTGGCTAAAAGTAGCGGGCCCTGCCTCCTTTGCCATTTCAAATGCAACTGTAACTAACCCGGTTATAAGCAGCCTTGTTGCCGGCATCTATACAATAGAGCTAACAGTTACCGATAACGACGGGGCCATAGCAAAAGATTCCGTCAGCATTACTGTGTACCCGCCACCTAATACAGCTCCCGTGGCAGGAGCCGGCAGTGACCAGGCAATAACACTACCTCTTGATTCGGTAATATTAAACGGCTCTGCTTCGTCTGATGCTGTAGGCTCAATTATCAGTTATCAATGGCAACAGGTAAGCGGGCCTTCAGCCAGTATTATCAATAATCCGGTTGCTGTATCAACTATAGCCCGTGGATTAATAGCAGGTACTTACCGGTTTGAACTAACTGTAACAGATGACAGCAGCGCTGTGGCAAGAGATACAATCATGGTAACGGTGAACGCGGCACCACCGCCGCAACGATTTGTCAGGGTTAATATATTTGGCGGCAGCAACCCCGCCGGTACAGGATGGAATAACTGGAATGTGCAAACCAATTTAACCAGCAGTGCCTTTACTTACGCAGATGGCGGAACTTCTGCTATTACTGCTACTTTGAGTGCACATACTAATATTGGTGATAATGGCAACGGCTACCCTACTACAATGTGTCCGCCGGAAGTGGGACGCCATGCCAGTTATAATACAAACGCCAGCCGGACACTTATCATTTCCGGGTTAGATAATAGTAAGCGTTACGACTTTGAAGCCTATGCATCCCGTATTGCTGGTAACCAGACCCGGTATGTGGTTGGTACAACCAGTATCACCATCAATACCGACAGGAACTATACAAACAAAGCCCTTTTCACCAATCTCACACCTGTTGCCGGAAAAATAACGGTTACGCTGGAAAGAATAACAACTTACACGTATATCAACGGGTTTACACTGACAGAAAATGGCGGTGGAGGAACACCGGTACCCAACCAGCCGCCCGTTGCAAGAGCCGGAAATGATCTTAGTATGATCTTACCAGCCAATTCAACCACGTTGAGCGGAAGCACATCAACCGACCCTGACGGTACAATCACATCGTATAGCTGGGCCAAAGTATCCGGCCCGGCTTCCTTTACGATCAATAATGCGGCAATTGCGAATCCTTTGATCAGTAACCTGGTGGCAGGAACTTATCTTATGCAACTAACTGTTACCGATAATAACGGAGCCAGTAGCATGGATTCAGTCAGCATAACAGTATATCCTTCATTGAACACTCCTCCCGTTGCAAGAGCAGGTGCAGACCAAACAATTACTTTACCGGTCAATACAGTTATTTTGAATGGCAGTTCTTCCTCTGATGCTGTGGGGCAGATCGTTAGCTATTTATGGCGCCAGATCAGCGGGCCTTCCGCAGGCACTCTTGGTTCTGCCAGCACAGTTAGCACCACTGCTGCTAACCTGATAACAGGTGCTTACCAGTTCGAATTGCAGGTAACTGATGACAGTAGTGCCGTTGGTAAGGACACGGTCATTATAACAGTTAATCCGGTGCCTCCAGCACAACGGTTCGTGAGGGTCAATATATTTGGCGGCAGCAATCCCGCCGGTACAGGGTGGAATAACTGGAATGTGCAAACCAGTTTATCAACCGGTGCTTTATCTTATTCTGACGGAGCTGCTTCAGCAATCACTGCTGCTCTGAGTGCGCATACTAATATCGGAGACAATGGAACAGGTTACCCGACCACAATGTGCCCGCCAGAAGTAGGCCGCTATGCCAGTTATAATACAAATGCCAGCAGGACGCTGACCATTTCGGGACTGGATAACAGTAAAACATACGACTTCGAAGCGTATGCTTCCCGTATTGCAGGTAATCCCACAAGATATGTAACCGGCACCAGTAGCATTACAATTAATACGGACAGGAATTATGTCAACAAAGCTGTTTTCAATAACCTTACTCCTGTTGCAGGCAGGATTACAATTACACTGGAAAGAACTGCTACCTATACTTACATCAATGGGTTTATGCTGACTGAAAATAGCAGCACAATGACTGGCAGAACTAGCAACCAGCTCATCACCAGTACAGAAAATGAAGCTGTAAGCCCGGCTCTGCCTTCTGTAACTATCGCAAACGAAAACCCGGTAATAACATTGTTTCCAAACCCGGCCGGTGATAATACAGAAATGCTTGTTTCTTCGGAACATGAAGGAAATATAAAAGTCACCTTATTGAATGAAAATGGCAGAATTGCCAAAGAATGGCAATGGATGAAAGAGAAAGGGCTTTTTCAAAAAACAATTTCCCTGGCTGGCCTGAAAAAAGGAATTTATCTATTACAGGTCAGGGCCGGTAACTGGCAACAAACAAAAACGATCATTAAACTCTAACCATTTACTTTATTCCTGTGGACTAACCATACCTGCATCGTATCAGTAAAAAGACAGCGGATGCTGTCTTTTTACTGATCGGCTTACCTGCTGCAGGCAACCTCTTTCCAACCTTTTCTGTCTTTTGTTGTTTCTTTACATAGACATGAAATCTATCCCTGTCATTTCTTTTTTTATCAGTAGCCTGTTTACCATCTTTCCCCCTGCCACTGAAGATGGTATAACGGTAAATATCACTAACCTCCGGAATGATAAAGGCCATGTTCTGGTAAGCCTATTTAAAGAAGGAGAAGGTTTTCCCGATAAGGCAGAAAAAGCATTTCGTAAAGAACGAGTGGCTATCAGTGATAAAAAAGCAATTATACAATTCAGTTCCGTTCCGGCCGGTAAATATGCCGTTGCCATCCTGCATGATGAGAATGATGATACGAAAATGAATAAAACCTGGCTGGGGCTTCCCAAAGAGGGATATGGCTTTTCCAATAATGTGACAGGAACTTTTGGTCCGCCGGCGTATACTAAAGCCAGTTTCATACATACGGCGGGCCGGCACACAACTATTGAGATAACAACAAAGTATTAGTCCTTGTATATCCTGATCTCTTTTTTGCCATCGCTTTTTATATAGCCCCTGTACATTCCTTCGGTACAAAACGGCATGGCAATATTCCCATCCTTATCCACAGCGATCAGTCCGCCATCGCCACCAAGAGCCGGTAAGCGTTTCAGGATCATTTCATCGGCAGCGGTTTTCAGTTTCATCTTACCAAACTCCATCATATCGCTGATGCTTTTAGCCATCACCAGCCGGATAAAATATTCGCCCCAGCCAGTGCCGCTGATAGCAACAGTTGCATTATTTGCATAAGTGCCGGCACCTACAATTGGCGCATCCCCCACCCTGCCGAATTTTTTATTCGTCATCCCGCCGGTACTCGTGGCAGCGGCCAGGTTTCCATAACGATCCAGTGCAACCGCCCCCACAGTTCCGTATTTGTAATCTTTATTGCCGGGTTGCCGGACCGATATTTTTTGTGAAGTATCTGTATAATCCTGCTGCATCTTTGCCGAATCTTCTCTCCTGGCTCTTTGCAACCCTTTCCACCTGTCTTCGGTATAGAAGTAAGAAGGATCAACGATCTCAATGCCCTGCTGCTGTGCAAATTTTTCAGCACCTCTTCCGGTCATCATTACATGCGGGCTTTTTTCCATTACTGCCCGGGCCGCTGTTATCGGATTTTTAATAGTGGTTACACCCGCCACGGAGCCAGCTGCCAATGTTTTACCATCCATAATCGCCGCATCCAGTTCGTTTTTCCCTTCATTCGTGAATACGGCACCTTTACCCGCGTTGAACAAAGGATTATCTTCCATTGTTCTGACAGCGGCTTCTGCTGCATCCATGGCAGAACCTCCGTCTTTCAGGATCGCATAACCTGTTTCAAGCGCCGTATTCAATGCTTCCTGGTAAGCTTTCTCTTTTTCGGCTGTCATCTGGCTTCTCAGGATCGTGCCGGCACCACCATGAATAACCAGCACAAATTTATCTTTCAGCGGAAGGCCTGTTGTCTGGGCTAAAGCTTTGTTAAGAATGAAAAGGCAAACAATGATGAACAGTTTTTGCATGTTGTGAATTTGTGGCAATTTAACGCAATATGCCGTTCGTACCCGCAAGGTTATGATTCGTATATATTGTTGGTATTGAATTTGCCTGAAGGGTACGATTGCCTATTTTTACAACTCAAATTCCTGAATCTGAGGAGATTCAAAAAAATACTGAAGTGGTTTTTCTTGTCGCTGCTGCTTTTATTAGTGGCCCTGTACATATTTGTCCAGACACCCTGGGGACAGAACCTGATCATACAACAGGTAACCAAACGTCTCTCCCGCGACCTGAATACAGAGGTCAGTGTTAAACACGTTGACTTTTCGCTTTTTAATAGTATGCACCTTGAAGGTATGCTGGTCCGTGATCTCCAAAAAGATACTTTATTGTATGCGGGCGATGTAAAGGTTCGTATCACGGACTGGTTTTTCTTTAAGAAAAAAGCTGAATTCAAATACATTGGCCTTGAAAACGCTGTCGTCAAATTTCAACGTAAAGACTCGGTATGGAGCCAGCAGTTCCTCTTTGATTATTTTTCTTCTCCCTCTGCCGGAAACACAAAGAAAAAAGGCGGTATCCAGTTCGACCTGAAGCAGGTAGAATTAAAGAATGTGCTCTTCATTAAAAAAGATGAGTGGCTGGGGCAGGATATGCTTGTAAGTGTTGGCGCCATGAAACTGGATGCCAACCATCTCAGTCTTTCAGGCAGTACTTACGATATCAAATCCCTGGTGCTGAAAGATCCGGTTTTCACGGAAAAGGGATATACCGGTTTGAAACCAAAAGATTCTTCCGGTGTTGACAGAACCTCTCCGGGAATTACACTGGATAAAGATGCAAGGCTTAGCTGGAACCAGGGCGGAATGGAATTTAAAATCGCCAATCTTAAAATCGAGAACGGCACTTTCCGCTCGGACAAAAATACCGGCAGAGAGCCATTTACGTACTTTGACGGCAAGCATATACTCTTTACTGAGATCAATGGCGAGATCAGCAATGCAAAATTTATCGGGGATACTGTTTTTTCCAGGCTGACCCTGTCAGCTAAGGAAAGAAGCGGACTGGAAATAAAAAAGATCGAAGCAGACATGAAGATGATGCCTAAGGGAATGGCTTTTTCTAACCTTGATCTGCAAACCAACCGCAGCACGATCCGGAACTATTTCAGTATGTCTTATGATGATATGAATGACATGGGCGACTTCATTCATAAAGTACGAATGACAGCTAACCTGGATGGTACTTATATAGACAGTGATGACATTGCTTTCTTTGCCCCGAACATGAGTGACTGGAAAAAGAAAATTGCCCTGCGGGGAAAAATAAGAGGGACAGTGGACGATCTTGTCGGCCGTGATATGACGATACAGGCCGGCGCCAGTACCTTCTTAAACGGAGACATCACCCTCACAGGTCTTCCTGATATTAACCAGACCTTTATTGATTTTAAAGCAAATGATTTCAGAACAACTTATACCGATGCTGTTACAATTGTTCCTGCTATACGGAAAATAACAACTCCTGATCTGAAAAAGATCCAGTATGTCAGCTTCGCCGGCAGCTTCACTGGTTTCATACGTGACTTTGTAACCTACGGCACCATCCGCACTAACCTGGGCATTGTAAAAAGTGATCTGAATATGAAATTACCGGCAGGAGGACAACCTGTTTATTCCGGCACTATCTCTACTGATAATTTCCAACTGGGAACTTTCCTGGATGATAAAAGGATCGGTGCTGTCTCGATGGAAGGCATTGTGAAAGGAACCGGCTTCAGCGAAAAATACCGCAATGCTGACGTAAAAGGGAATATCCGCTTTGTTGATTATAACAACTACCGGTATCATAATATTGCTATTGAAAAAGGCAGGCTGGATAAAAAATTATTTGACGGAACCGTTTCCATCAATGAGGAAAATGCTGAGCTGACCCTGAACGGCATTATCGATTTCAACAGTAAAATACCTGTCTTCAATTTCCTGGCCGATGTTAAAAAAGCAAAGCTTAAAAACCTGAACCTTATGAAAGACGATCTTGCCTTTTCCGGCAAGTTCAATCTTGACTTTACCGGCAGCAACATTGACAATTTCCTTGGCACAGCTAAAATAACCGAAGCTTCCCTGACCAAAGATGGCAACAGGCTCCCTTTTGATTCACTGACACTTTCTTCCTCTTATGCTGATAATATCAAAACATTAAAAGCCAGTTCCAATGAATTTGAAGGAATGGTAACAGGCGATTTTAATATTGCCGAATTGCCAGACGCTGTTCAGCTTTTTTTGAATAAATACTATCCCGCCTATATAACAGCTCCCAAAAAAATGCCTGTCAACGAGTCTTTTACTTTTGACCTGACCACGAATTATGTGGAAGATTATATCAAACTGATTGATTCCAGCCTTACCGGTTTTAATTACAGTCATATCTATGGCAGCCTGGATATGCGGCAAAGCCAGCTAAACCTGGTAGCGGATATACCTTATTTTAAATATGGTAAACAGGATTTTAACGAGGTAACGCTGACTGCAAAAGGAACACTTGATAGTTTACTGCTGGTTGGCGGAGCCAAGAATATTTATATAAACGACAGCCTGAGTGTACCGCAGGCCACTTTCAGGATCAGCAGCAGCAACGATGCGTCACAGGTAAACATTTTTGCAGGAGCCAGCCAGGCATTGGACAAAGCCAATATCAGTGCGCTGGTGAAAACGTATAACGATGGGGTGAAGATTGAATTCAACCCTTCCGATTTCATGGTGAACGGGAAAACATGGACCATCGATGAGAACGGTGAATTGCAATTCCGCAGCAATACACCTGCCAGCGGTTTGTTAGTACTGCGAGAGGGAGACCAGGAGATCAAATTAAGAACAGAACCCTCCGAAACAGGAAACTGGAATGATTTGTTTGTTGAACTGAAAAAAGTAAATCTCGGCGACCTGTCGCCATATGTGATGCCAAAGGGCCGGCTGGAAGGTTTATTGTCAGGGAATTTATTAGTGGAAGATCCTGCCGGCAAAAATATGCGGGTGGTATCGGACAATATCAAAACTGAATACCTGCGGCTGGATAATGATTCTTTAGGCGAAGTCAATGCTGATCTTGTCTATGACAGTAAAACCAAAGAACTGACCAGTAAATTCAAAACTGCCAACCAGGAAAATTACCTGGAAGGCAACCTGCACTTATTCTTTGGAGATAAAGTACAGCAGAAGAATAACCTGATCGCACTACAACCCCGGAACTTCCCGTTAAGTATCCTGGAACGTTTTCTCGGCAATATCTTTTCTGATATACAAGGCTACCTGACCGGCAATGTTGACCTGCAGGGAGAATTCAGTAATCTTGACATAACAGGTAAAGGCCAGCTTAAAAATGCCGGCTTAAAAATAAATTTCACACAATGTTTTTATAAGATAGAAGACACAGGTATTGAACTTACCCCGCATGAAATTAACCTGGATGGCATGGTGCTGACAGACTCTGTCACCGGCAACCATATCTATGTAAAAGGAGGAATTCAACACAATTCTTTCAAAGACATGTTCTACGATATAGACGTGTTTACAGAGAAAGTAACCAACCGGAGTAACGATCCCGACAAATCTGTATTGTTACTGAATACCACCTATAATGACAACCAGCAATTCTATGGCAAGGTAAAAGGAACCGGTTCTTTTACCCTTGTAGGGCCACAGGAAGATATGTTTATGTCTATTAATGCCGTGGCATCAAACCAGGACAGCAGCTATATTACCATTCCTCCTTCTAAAAGCCGTGAATCAGGTATTGCGGATTTCCTGGTAGAGAGAAAATATGGCCGTGAAATGGACGACAGCAGTTTACGAAACAGTGCCAGTAATATCATCTACGATGTAAAAGTAGCTGCCAACCCGATGGTGAATGTAAAAGTGCAGATAGATGATATCACCGGCGATGAAATAAAAGGGAATGGTACGGGCACCCTGAATATCCGTTCCGGCACCAGCGAGCCGCTGACGATGAGAGGCCGCTTCGATATCAGTAAAGGGAATTACCTGTTTACATTCCAATCTCTTTTCAAGAAGCAGTTTGAACTAAAAGAAGGTGGCGATAATTATATCACGTTTAATGGAGACCCGTATAATGCGCAGATACAGTTTGATGCACAGTATACCGCCAGCAAAGTAAGCTTCTCCCCGCTGGTCAGTGCCTTAAATCTCGATCAGTCGATATCGAAATACCGGGAGGATGTATATGTGATCGCTAACCTTACAGGTCCGCTGTTTAAGCCGAAATTCAAACTGAGTCTTGATTTTCCTCCTAACAGCAAAGCCAAAACAGATCCTTCCATTTCACTGAATGTGGAACAAATGGAAAAGAATGAAACCGAGGTGATCAGGCAGGTTGCTTATTTAGTGACGCTGAATAGTTTTGCACCATTAGAAAATTCCACTACTTCATCTACCGGCATCGGAAGTGCCGTGAACGAGTTTACATATACCGCTATTTCCAGTTTGTCCGGTGTATTCTTTAATGTAATCAATAAAAAGCTGAACAGCGAGATATCAAGAATCCTGAAAACGGATAATATCAGTGTTAATTTCAGCGGCTCGCTCTATAACAGGAATCTGTTAAGTGGCGGCGGTGGCGGTTTTGGGCTGAACCAGGGGAATTTTGGTGTCAATGTGCCGATTTCTTTGTTTAAGGACCGTCTGTTCATTACGCTGGGAAGTACGTTTGATGTTCCGCTGCAATCGAATATCCAGCAGACTGTACAATTTCTTCCTGACGTAACAATTGAATGGCTGTTCAACCAAACAGGTACTGTAAGGGCAAGTATTTTTTATCGCCAGAATATTGATGACCTGGCTACCACCAGTACAGGTGCTGCCAAAAATAAACGTTCAGGTGCCAATATCTCTTTCAGAAGGGAATTTGATCATCTCTTTAAAAAGAAAAAAACTGCTCCCAAAGAAACAAAACCAGTTACCAACCCGGAAGCTGATAAACCGAAGGAAAATAGTAAAACAGAAGGCTGATTATTGTTCCCCCAATATCTCATGTCCCATTTTATTCCTCTTTGTCTCGAGGTATTTCTCATTGTACGGGTTTGGGCATGCCTCAATGGGAATATTCTCCACAATCTCTAACCCATACCCTACCAGGCCCACTCTTTTTTTGGGATTATTACTCATCAGGCGGAGTTTAGTAATACCGAGATAGCGCAGCATTTGTGCGCCAATCCCGTAATCCCGCTGGTCCATCTGGAAACCCAAATGCAAATTAGCTTCCACCGTATCCATACCCTGTTCCTGCAGCTGGTAGGCTTTTAGTTTATTCAAAAGGCCGATCCCCCTGCCCTCCTGGTTCATATATAATATAGCTCCCTTACCTTCCTTTTCCACCTGCTGCATGGCTTTTTGTAATTGCTCCCCGCAATCACAACGAAGAGAGCCTAAAATATCGCCGGTAAAACAGGAAGAGTGCACCCTTACTAAAACGGGTTCGTCTTTCCCCCATTCCCCTTTCAATAAAGCAAGGTGTTCGTTGGGTGAATTCTTTTCCCGGAAAGCCACCAGCTTAAAATGACCATATTTGGTAGGCATATCCACCCGTACCACTTCTTCCACCAGGGAATCAATCCTGATCCGGTATTCGATCAGGTCTTTGATGGAAATAAGTTTAAAATCAAATTTCTTCGCCACTTCTATTAATTCGGGCAGCCTAGCCATACTTCCGTCATCATTCATAATTTCCACCAATACACCGCCCGGTTCAAAACCGGCCAAACGGGCCAGGTCAACTGCCGCTTCGGTATGCCCCGCTCTCCTTAATACACCGCTTTTTTTAGCCCGGAGGGGAAAAATATGGCCGGGGCGGCCCAGGTCTGATGGCTGGGTAGCAGGATTTATTAATGCCTGTATAGTTTTTGCCCTGTCATGTGCAGAAATGCCTGTAGTACAGCCATGTCCTAACAGATCCACAGAAACCGTAAATGCGGTTTCGTGCAGGGCCGTATTATTATTCACCATTAATTCCAGCCCCAATTCGTCGCAGCGATCTTCAGGCAGGGTGGCGCAAATCAGGCCCCGCCCGTATTTGGTCATAAAATTGATCACATCCGGGGTAACATTCCGAGCGGCGGTAATGAAATCGCCTTCATTCTCCCTGTCCTCGTCATCCACCACAATCACCAGTTTCCCTTCCTGTATATCCTTAATGGCATCTTCGATCCTGTCAAACATATGGAGTCAAATTTGAGGCAAAGTTAGGAACAAAACCCGGCGGAAATACCCCCTCCCTCAAGGCAGCACCGGGGCCGTATCAACTGTCTTTACAAAAGCTTTATGCTGAAAGACAATTTGTTAATATTTGTCTATATTTAATTTTGGAATATTCCCTTTCTTTGCAACCGAAAACTAAATCTTTATGCTTAAGAGAATTACGCCTCTGATCGTTCTCCTTTTGTTGCTTACGCCTTTTATCATGAAGGCACAGATAACCACGTCCAGTATTACAGGTACCGTTAAAGGTGCCAGCGATGAACCGCTGGCGGGAGCAACGGTTACGGCCATACACCAGCCTACGGGCACTAAATATGCCACTACATCCCGTGCTGGTGGCCAGTTTACGATCAATAATATGCGGGTAGGTGGTCCTTATACCATCGAGATCAGTTTTGTCGGTTTTGTAACAGATAAACAGGAGGAAGTATACCTGAAACTGGCAGAGCCTTTCCTTTTCACCACTACTTTAAAAAGCGGCACCGGTGAATTGACCAATGTAGTACTCACTACAACAGGTCGCCGGAACCCCATCCTTAATGCCAACAGGAACGGAGCAGTTACTAACATTGGTAAAGTGCAGATAGAAAGGTTGCCCAGCATCAGCAGGAGTGTGAACGACCTGACAAGGGCCACACCACAATCAAACGGATCTTCTGTCGGTGGTGGTAACTATCGCCAGAATAACTTTACTATTGACGGAGCTGATTTTAATAACAGTTTTGGTATTGGTACTAACCTGCCGGCCAATGGCTCCCCGATATCCCTGGATGCTTTGGAAGAAATATCTGTGAATATTACTCCATTCGATATCCGCCAGTCCGGTTTCATTGGGAGTGCTATTAATGCGGTAACACGTTCCGGAACTAATAAATTCTCAGGATCTGTTTATAAATATTTCAGAACAGAAAAACAAAGGGGTGATAAAGTTGATAAAACAACATTCATCCGCCCCATTGAGGAATATGACCAGTTTGGTATCCGGGTTGGCGGACCGATTATCAAAAACAAGTTGTTCTTCTTCATGAATTATGAAAAAGAGACACAGCCCAGGACCATACAATCAAGGATTGCCGCAACGCCAGCAACTCCTTTCGGTGCAGCTAATCCAAACGTGGCAAGACCATTGGCTACTGAACTGGCTGCCATCAGCGATTACCTCTTCAATACATACGGATATGTAACCGATGGATACGAGAATTATGCCCTGAACGAGGAAAGAACCAAGATACTGGCCCGCCTTGACTGGAATATCAGCAATAAGCATAAAATCAATTTCCGGTACAGCCAGGTGGAAGGCGGGACACCCAGCCCGGTAAGTACTTCCCGTTCTCCTCTTACTGGTTATGCTTCCGGGTCAGGACGTACGGATATTAATGCTATGTGGTTTAAAAATTCCAACTATTTCCAGGGAGCAAATTTCTATTCATTTGCGACTGAGCTGAATTCCACTTTTGGAAAATTATCTAATACACTTCGGGGTACTTATACATACCAGAATGATTCCCGTGAATCTCCAAGCCAGATATTCCCATTCGTGGATATCCTGAAAGACGGCACACCCTTTACCTCTTTTGGTTATGAGCCGTTTACTTATGGTAACCTGAGAAAAGTAAAAATGTATTCAATCGTTGATAACCTGAGCTGGAATGTGGGCAAACATAACTGGACAGTGGGAGTACAGGCTGACCTCAGTGAAACAATTAACGGTTTTCAGCGCTTCGGTACCAGCTATTACACATTCAACTCCTGGGATGATTTTGTAAATGGTGTTAATCCAAGAGACTTTGCCATTACCTACTCACTGGCCCCGGGTTTTGCGCAGGCCTTCCCCAGTTTCAAGTTTTCTCAATTATCAGCTTACGGACAGGATGAAATAGCTATTAATAAAAATTTACGCCTCACGTTTGGTCTTCGTTTAGATCAGCCGGGTTATCCTGATGTAGATGAAATTCAGACACACCCATTAGTAGCAGCGCTGACTTTCGCTAACGGCGAAAAAATC
Organism: Chitinophagaceae bacterium UBA4411; assembly: GCA_002400415.1. GTDB lineage: Bacteria > Bacteroidota > Bacteroidia > Chitinophagales > Chitinophagaceae > CADEDV01. The sequence continues at coordinate 138,494 of DGQP01000003.1, read as the reverse complement.
AATACAGGAACCCTGCCCAAGAAAAAACTGATGTGGTCTCCCCGCTTTGGTTTTAACTGGGACCTTTACGGAGACCGTTCTTTACAGTTCCGTGGTGGTACAGGCATTTTCACCGGCCGCATTCCTTTTGTATGGATCGTGAGCCAATCGGGTGATGCCGGTATGCTGCAGGTAACACAGACATTCGTTGGGCAGGCTAACACCCCTGGTCCGTTTAATCCGAATCCTGCTGCTTACAGACCTTCAACAGTACCTGCTGCAGGAACTGTTATCCCAAGCACCATCAGCGCTATGGATCCTGACTTTAAGATCCCCCAAACCTGGAAAACAAGCTTAGCAATGGATACAAAATTGCCGGGGGGCGTTGTGGCTACTATTGAAGCCATCTACAATAAAGACCTGAACACAGCAGTGTTCAGAAACCCTAACCTGGTGGCACCTTCAGCGTTAAATGTAGCAGGCTATCCGGACAAGAGGATGATCTATCCTAACAGCAACACGCAGAAATTCCTGAATCCATTAACAACAGCAGGTCTCGCCAGCCCGAGCGGCACACAGGCATTCAATACCATTGTTCTTGGTAATGGCAATAAGGGTTATTATTTCTCACTGACAGCACAATTACAAAAACAATTCCGTGGTGGTTTCTTTGCTTCCCTGGCCTATACCAAGTCAATGGCCGACAACCTGTTTGATGGTAGCGGTGATCAGCCACTTTCCGCATGGCAGGGTACTGCTAACGTGAACGGATCTAACTTCCAGACATTAGGCTATGCCGGTTTCGTACAGCCTGACAGAGTTATTGCAACTGTTTCTTACAGGAAAGAATACATCAAACATCTTGCTACTACTTTCTCATTAGTTTATGAAGGTGGTATCCAGGGACGTTTCTCTTATACTTATTCTTCAGACCTGAACCGGGATGGTACCAATTTAGATTTGATCTATATCCCAAGAAATGCATCGGAGATTGACTTCGTATCACAGACATTGAATGGCGTAACCTACTCAGCACAGCAACAAAGCGATCTGTTCTTTGCCTATATCGAGCAGGATAAATACCTGAGAGCTCATAAAGGACAGTACGCTGAAAGAAACGGAGCACAAATTCCCTGGAGAAACCAGGTGGATGTGAAATTCGTTCAGGACCTCTTTACTAATGTTGGCAAGAACCGCAATACGGTGCAATTCAGTATTGATATTTTCAACTTTGGTAACCTGCTGAATCCAAGCTGGGGTCGTGTAAAAGCAGTCAACGCAAGTTCAATTCTTGTTCCTCAAAACGTGTCTTCACTGACGCCGGGCGGAACAACAAGACCTACTTTCAGATTAGCTGCTGACAGGGGCAATATCATTACCAGCACATTCAGGGATGTGGTAAGCACAGCTTCCACTTACTTTATGCAATTTGGTATCCGTTATATCTTTAACAACTAAGCTGTAGTTTACTGAATAGAAAAACCCGGTCATTGACCGGGTTTTTTATTGTACTTCTTTACAAAACCAGAAAATTATTTCTTACCCCAGCCCCATTTCAAAAACTCAGGCATGGCCAGCCCCCAGGTTGGAACATCATGTCTGCCCTCCGGCATTTCAAGATACCGGATATCATTTTCCTGGTCATATCCCTTTTTAACCAGTTCTCTGATCAGGTCCAGGGTATCGTCAATAGAATCAATAATCCCATTCTGATTTCGGTCCATAGTTTCATCTTTATTACCGCATTGCAAAAAGAATTTTAACCCGGAGTGATAACTACCTTTCCGGATCTGCTGGTGAATGATGCGGTGTTTATCATCATCATACTCCGTTTCTGTCTGGTCAATGCTCCTCCACCATAATGAACCGGAGAAGACGCCCACCTTCTTAAATACTGAAGGATGGTTCCAGACAATGTCCAGTGCACTAAGCCCTCCCAGCGAAAATCCGGCGAATGCCTTTTCTTTAAACGAAGGCAGCCTGTAAGTCATTCCTATGTATGGGAACAATTCGTCGAGAATGAAGCGGGTATAAGCCGCCGCTTTGGCCCCGCGGCCGAGATAATCAGGCTCTGCTGCCACACCATATTCCATCTTCCTGTCCTCACCACAGTGGATGGCAGCACATAATAAAGGCTCAATCACTTCACCGGCATACAACTTTTCCAGGAGGTTTTCAAAACCAAGTTCTTCCATATTCTGACCATCATTGATCAGCAATAAACTCATTTGGGAAGGGTCGGCTACATTTCTGGGTAAATAAAAATCAACTTTCACCTCTCTGCCCAGGTCCCGGGACTGAATAACTGCATTTTCCACCAGGACACCCGTTACTTTCGTCATACGCATGGTCTCAAAAATAAGGATTTAATAATAATAGCCGCTTTTTGAGACAATCTTCCACCACCTCATAAAAGCAGTTGGTTAATTTGTTAAATTGATGACGAAAAAATAAATTTGGTAACAGCCGCACTGGTTCTGTTTTTTGCTTCCACTGCAAGGCCTGCAACATTAACCAATCAACTAAAAACCATTTATGAAGAAAATAGGAATCCTCCATGGCAAGGAACGTTCATTCCCGGAAGCCTTTGTGGCAAGAGTAAACAGTAAAAATGTACCCGGCATCATGGCAGAACCTGTCCGTATCGACAAGGCCATGCAGGGCGTTCACAGCGGCTATAGTGTGATCATAGACCGCATCTCACAGGATGTTCCGTTTTATCGTACCTGGCTGAAGAATGCTGCGGTTACAGGGACAGCGGTTATCAATAACCCGTTCTGGTGGAGTGCGGACGACAAATATTTCAATAATTGCCTGATGACAAAAGTGGATGTACCTGTTCCAAAAACCGCTATTCTTCCTTCAAGAGACCTGCCCGATGATACTTCTGATGAATCGTTCAGCAACCTTGCCTTCCCGCTGGACTGGGATTCGATTTTTAAATATGTCGGCTTCCCTGCTTATATGAAACCATTTGCCGGCGGAGGCTGGAAGCATGTTTACAAACTCAACAGCGCAGAAGAGTTTTTTCAAAAACACAGTGAAACAGGCCAGTTGGTAATGCTGTTACAGGAAGAGATCATTTTCACAGAATACTACCGCTGCTATTGTATTGGTGGCAAATACGTACGGATCATGTCCTATGAACCGCGCAATCCCCACCATCTCCGGTATGTGGCCGATTTCAAACCTTCTGCTGAACGGCTGCAGCAGATGACTGATATTGTTCTTCGTATCAACGGGTACCTCGGTTATGATTTTAATACAGTGGAATTAGCTGTCCGCGACGGCGTGCCCTACGCTATTGATTTCTGTAACCCGGCTCCCGATGCTGAAAGAACCAGTGTGGGTGAAGAGAATTTTGAATGGGTGGTGGAAACAGCTGCAAACTATGCCATTGAAAAAGCGATGAGCAATGTGGATGGAGCCGATAATCTTACCTGGGGTGAATATGTAAAAAGAAGCAGCACCAAAATGCCTTTGATCTAAACCACAATTACCAATCAAATTAACGTATGACCCTCAACTATAAAAGTTTTACCCTCGGTGTGGAAGAAGAGTACATGGTGCTGGACCCTGCCACCCACGAATTGAAAAGTCATGAGCAAAAGATTGTTCATGAAGGACAAAAGGTAATCAAGGATAAAGTGAAAGCAGAAATGCACCAGGCCGTGGTGGAAGTGGGTACGGATATCTGCGCCGATATTGATGAGGCCTATACGGATGTGGCAACTTTGCGTAAAACCATATCCGGCATTGCTGGTGACCTGGGTTTTGCGATGGGAGCATCCGGCACACATCCTTTCAGCCACTGGGAAAGCCAGCTGATTACCGATCATGCCCGGTACAGCGAAATCGTTAATGAATTACAGGAAGCGGCAAGAAGTAATCTCATTTTCGGGCTGCATGTGCATGTGGGTATGGAGAACCGGGAAATGGCCAATCATATTGCCAACTCCACGCGGTACTTCTTACCGCACGTTTATGCGCTAAGCACCAACTCTCCTTTCTGGGAAGGAAGAATGACGGGTTACAAATCATTCCGCACCAAAGTGTTTGATAAATTTCCCCGCACCGGAATACCGGAAGCTTTTGAAAGCATTGAAGCTTATGATAATTATGTGAAGCTGCTGATCAAAACCAATTGTATTGATAATGCAAAAAAGATATGGTGGGACCTGAGAGTTCATCCTTTCTTTAATACCGTGGAGTTCCGTATTTGTGATGTGCCAATGACCGTTGATGAAACGATTGCCATTGCTGCCTTATTCCAGGCGATCTGTGCCCGGATCTATATGCTGCGCAGCAAGAACCTGAATTTTATTCAATACCCAAGACCCCTGATCAATGAGAATAAGTGGAGGGCCAGCCGTTATGGTATTGATGGTTACCTGATCGATTTTGGGAAAGAAGAAGAAGTAAATACCAGGGCATTGATCTACGAACTGCTCGATTTTGTTGATCCTGTATTGGATCATCTCGGCAGCCGCCATCGCCTCGCGTATGTGCATAAAATGCTGGAACAGGGAACCGGCGCCGATCGCCAGCTGGCCGTTTTTGAACAAACAAAAAATCTGTCAGCCGTTGTGGAATATATCGAAAAGCAATACCTCACCGGTATCTGATAACAGGTTACCTGAGTTTATTATAACGGATCATCGCCTCGATAAAATAGTAATCAGCATAGGTAAGCGGCACATCAACTTCTGTACCGGCAGGCAGGTGACCTACTCCATGCTGCAACAGGAAGCCGCCATTTGTTCCTTCTTTTGCCCGGTACTCCGCTCCTGATAACGTTTTTAAAATAACAGCAGCATCATTTAAATAGGAATTTGCTGTTCTTTTATCCGTATACCCGCTCAGTTCGATAAGTGCAGAAGCCGTAATCGCAGCAGCAGAAGCATCTCTTAATACGGCACCTGGTATTCCCGGTGCATTGAAATCCCAGAAGGGCACTTTATCAGCAGGAAGATTGGGGTGCTTAAGAATAAAATTGGCAATATGCTTAGCCTGCTCCAGGTAGGTTTTATCTTTTGTTTCCCGGTACATAACCGTAAATCCATATAAGCCCCAGGCCTGGCCCCTTGCCCAGGCAGATTCATCAGCAGCGCCCTGCGCTGTTCTTTTTTGTTTAACCAGTCCTGTTACCGTATCATAATTTACTACATGACAGGAGCTGTAATCCGGGCGGAAATGATTTTTAATAGTTGTATTGGCATGTGTAACCGCCAGTTTATAAAAAGAAGAATCGCCCGAAACACGGGTGGCCCAGAACAATAATTCAAGGTTCATCATATTATCAATGATCACTAAAAAATCGCCGGCCCTTGAATCCCAGGAACGGATACACCCCACTTTTTCATTAAAACGGGTGGCCAGCGACCGGGCACTGGTCAGTAAAATATCATGATATGCCGGGCGGGGAGCAAGCCGGTTGGCATTCCCGAAACTGCAATACATCATAAAACCAAGATCATGTGTGCCGGTATTGTTCTTTTCCTTTTCCAGTACGCCCAGCATGGTCATTGCCTCATTGTACAAAACAGTATCTTTTGTTTGCTCATAGAGATATAATAAACTACCCGGGTAAAACCCGCTGCACCACCATCCGGAATTACTCCATTCATACGTTTCTTTGGCCGGGAACCATGTTTTGGGGAATTTTCCGGCGGGCCGGTTGGCCGCCATAAGCTTGTATTGAGATGCCGCCTCTGCAAAATAATTCTCAAACTCCCGCTGCATTGCTTTATCAGCCTTGTAATTTTTTTGCCCCCGGAGCGAACCCGGCAGCATTGCAGCTAACAGAAGGACAATGAAAAATACCTGGCGATGGAAATTATTCATGGTGAAAGGATTTCAGCAACTAAGATACTCGAAAGCGCTCTATTAAACTGCGGTGCAGATGCTATACCCGGACAGGCCTGATCCCAGGATATAATTTACTGCCTGCCGCCGTTTATTGTAGCCCGTCATTCCAGCGTTCATTAATGGCAGAAAAAATAGCTCGTACTATAAATTTTTTATATTTTAGGTAAAAGCTTGCCGCATGAACCACGTTGAAAACAACGATTTTTTCCCTGTTGCCCAATCCCTCCGGAAGCAGGGGCTCAACGATGATGAAATAGTATTGCAGCTCCGGGAAAAAGGCGCCCCGGAAAACCTGATGCTGGATATTATTGAGAAGCTAAAGGCTTTGCGCCTGCTCCAAAAAAGAAATACAGGCTTTACCTGTTGTGCCATTGGTGTGGTCCTGTTAATTGCGGGCTGCCTGCTCACCCTTGTTCTTTTTGATACAGGAACAAGCATTAAACTGGCCATGTATGGCTTCACAACACTTGGAGTTATCTTCACCTTCAAAGGGCTGGCTGATATCATGGGTTGGTGATCATCCATGCAGTTTCAGGTAAAACCGGATGAAAAACCGAAGTACCTTACATTTGCGCCATGTCCGCTTCAACAATTTCCACCAGCAATATTTTAGCAAAACTTGGCATCAAATCTTTAAATGAAATGCAGCAGGCTGCTATTAAAGCAACTGCTGAACATAATAATATCCTCCTCTTATCTGCTACCGGGTCGGGCAAAACATTAGCTTTCCTGTTACCTCTTATCAGTTCATTGAATCCTGCTCATGCAAAAACACAGGCCCTTATCATTGTACCATCCCGGGAACTGGCCCTGCAAATTGAAGCTGTGTTCAAAAGCATGGGAACAAATTTTAAAGTAACCTGCTGCTATGGCGGTCATTTAAGAGAGACAGAAGAAAACAACCTGAAACAGGCCCCTGCCCTGCTGATCGGTACGCCCGGCCGTCTTGCTGATCATATCAGGAGGGGTAATATCACAACCGCCGGCATTGAGACATTGGTTCTTGATGAATTTGACAAATCACTGGAACTGGGCTTTCTTGATGAAATGTCTTTTATCATCGGGTCGCTGCCTGCCATCCGGAAGAGAATACTGATTTCAGCCACCCAGGCTGTGGAGATTCCCGGCTTTATCGGGATGAATGACACAATAACTCTTGATTTTCTAAATAACAAAGATCAGGAAACAGGCCTTACTATTCAATCACTTCAAAGTGATGGAAAAGATAAATTAGAAACCCTGTTCCGTCTGCTTTGTATGCTGGGCAACCGGTCCACAATCATTTTTTGCAATCACCGGGAATCGGTGGAACGGACCAGTAAATTCCTGAAAGAGAAAGATATTATCAATGAATTCTATCATGGCGCCCTGGAACAACCGGAACGGGATGCCGCCCTTTGCAAATTCAGGAATGGCACATCAAATGTATTAGTAACAACCGACCTGGCTTCGAGGGGATTGGATATTGCCAATATCCGTTACATCATCCATTATCATTTACCGGCAGACGAGGATATTTTTACACACCGCAATGGCCGTACCGCCCGGATGGATGCCAGTGGTACAGCCATACTCATTTTATCTCCCGAAGAAAAACTACCCGCCTATATTGACCCGGGAATTGAACAGGCAGAACTGCCGGCAACAACCGTTTTGCCTGAAAAGCCAAAATGGTCGACCCTGTTTATTGCAGCCGGCAAAAAAGACAAGGTTAATAAGGTTGATATTGTCGGGTTCCTTTCCAATAAAGGGGGTCTCAAAAAAGAAGATATAGGATTGATTGAAGTAAAAGATTTCTTTTCCTTTGTAGCAGTAAAGAAAATAAAAGTAAGCCACACCCTGCAACTGATCAGAGACCAGAAGATCAAGAATAAAAAGGTGAAGATTGCTGTGGCCAAATAAATGATACCGGCAACAATAAGAAATTTATTTACCATTAAACCGATTACTATGTTACATGTAACCAACCCGGGTGTTTCTTTAGTGCTGTATGCAGGTTCTCTGGTTATTGCGGTCCTGCTCACTGCTATTATTACCGCTTTAATTGTAAGCCGCAAAAAAAGGCATTGATTAAGTCTGAAAGACCGTCATTTGCCAGCCATTTATCTGTATATTTATCGGGCTTAATTCAGCCTGAATATGAAACTAATCTCCATCCTTACACTTGCTTTCGCATTAAGTTTTTGCGGTGCATCCCGTCGCACGTCCGAAGATCCGGCTGGTAGCGGGAAAATGATCAGAACCGGCGCCGAGCAAACCGAAAAATACCTTCCTTACCTGCGCGGAAAAAGAGTGGCAATGATGGCCAATCTTACTTCTGTTATTGGAAAGACGCACCTGGTTGACAGCCTGAAAAACCGAGGTGTGAATATTGTAAAAGTATTTGGCCCGGAACACGGCTTCCGCGGCAACGCCAGCGCAGGCGTGCATGTGGCAGATGAAGTGGATATAGCCACCGGTATCCCGGTAATCTCTTTATATGGTAAGAAAAACAAACCCACCAAAGAAGACCTTGCCGATATTGATATTCTTATCTATGACCTGCAGGATGTGGGTTGCCGTTTTTATACCAATATCAATGCACTGGTGCGGCTGATGGATGCCTGTTATGATAGCGGTAAAGAAATACTGATACTGGACCGGCCCAATCCCAATGGTTACCTTGTTGACGGCCCCATATTGGACATGAAATATAAATCAGGCATTGGTATGTTTCCAATCCCCATGTCGCACGGGTTGACGGTGGGTGAATTTGCACAAATGGCTAACGGGGAAGGATGGCTGGCAAACAAGGCTAAGTGTATGATTAAAGTGATCCCGGTCGCCAATTATAACCATGAGATGCCTTATACCCTGCCGGTGAAACCATCTCCAAACCTGAATACGCAGCAATCCATTATGCTCTATCCTTCCACCTGCATGTTTGAAGGCACTTATCTTAATCATGGACGCGGCACTTATTTCCCGTTCACAGTAATCGGCAGCCCGGAGCTGAAAGGCAAATATGAATTTTCTTTCACTCCCACCAGCATCAGCGGCATGTCTGAAACACCCCTCTTTATGGATCAGCTTTGCTACGGTCTGGATCTTCGTAATTACAATATTGACCTGCTGAGAAAAAGTAAACAGATCAACCTGCAATGGATCATGGAACTTTACAAAGCCTCCCCGTATAAAGAAAAATTCTTTGACTCCAAACTGAGTAAAGAAATGGGAACCATTGAAAGACTGATAGGTTCCGGCTTATTCCGCCAGCAGATCATAGATGGTGTTCCTGAAAAAGAGATCCGTGCCAGCTGGGAACCGGGATTGAGTGAATACAAAGAAATGCGGAAGAAATACCTGTTGTACCCTTAAACTGTATCGGACAGTGAAAAAGAGAACCGATTATATAACCTGGGACGAGTATTTTATGGGCGTGGCGTTGTTATCAGCCAAACGGAGTAAAGACCCCAATACCCAGGTTGGCGCCTGCATTGTAAATACGAAAAATAAAATAGTCGGTGCCGGCTACAACGGCCTGCCCACCGGTTGCCACGATGATGAATTCCCCTGGAACAAACAGGGTGAGTTCCTGGATACCAAGTATCCCTATATCTGCCATGCTGAACTGAATGCCATTCTTAACAATATCGGTATGGACCTGCATGGCTGTAAAATCTATACAGCACTGTTCCCCTGCAATGAATGCAGCAAAGCAATTATTCAATCCGGTATTACAGAAGTGATTTATCTCTCCGATAAATATGAAGGCAGCGATGTTTTTAAAGCCTCGAAGATCATGCTGGATAAAGCCGGTGTCACTTACAGGAAAGTGGATGTAAAGATCAGCAGTCTTATATTATCCTACAATGAAGGGGATGTATAGCCACTTCGATTATTTTGTGGGGAGTTTCCGGGGATTCTTTAAATAGTCAGCAACGGCGTCTTCCAAATCTACTTCCATCAGGTTGGCGAGGGTCAGCAGCCACATCAGTACATCTGCAAATTCTTCTTTGGCATTTTGCTGATCGCCTGTTGCAATAGCTGAAGAAAGTTCTCCCACTTCTTCATGAAACCACAAAGCGGTATGATAGATGCCCCTTTCATTATCGGTTTTAAAATATCGTTCTCTTACAATTTGCTGCAGTGCTGAAATTTCCATTGAGTGAAATGTATTATCAGTTTACAATGATGTTTCTTCTTTATTTAATTTAGGCTCCCGGCTCCCGCTGTATAGTTCATATTCGAGCAGGCGGCAATCAATTTTGCTGGTATAGAACTCTATTCTCCGTTTTGCTTTCAGCCCGATTTTTTTGGCCAGCTCCAGGTTGCCGGTAAACACATACCCAAAATAACCGCCGCATTTTTGCTTCATAAAATCACCAATACGGGCATAAGTGGCTTCCAGTTCTTTCACATCACCGAGGCGTTCCCCGTATTCCGGGTTCACATAAAAAACACCCTGCTTACCGGCAGGTACTTCGGTCAGGGCAAAATCACAAACAGCAAAATCAATAAGGCCGCCCACACCTGCTGCTATCGCATTTTTCTTTGCATTCTCAACAGCCCTTGCACTGTAATCGGTGGCGATGATCTGCAACCCCGGCACTTCTATGATCTGTTTTTCCAGCAAAGCATCTTCCTGCAAATACACCGACTCATCATAACCCTGCAAATGCATGAATGCATAGTTGGTTCTGAACAAACCCGGTCTCCTGTTCGTGGCAATCATCGCTGCTTCAATCGCCAGTGTTCCCGAACCGCACATCGGGTTTACAAAAGGCGATTTTTGGTCCCAGCGGGTGGCATAGATGGTTGCCGAAGCCAATGCTTCCAGCATCGGCGCCTGGCCCGGTATTTTGCGGTAGCCATGTCTTCCCAGCGAATCGCCGGAAGTATCCACAAAAACTTCAGCTCTTTCATTTTTCCAGAATAAATGAATCACCGCCCCTGTTAATTCAGAACCTGTTGAAGGCCTCTTGCCGGTTTGCTCTCTTATCCTGTCCACAATAGCATCTTTTACCCGCAGGTTCGCAAACATGCTGTTATTGATGGTCGGGTTATTGACATTACTGGTAATGGAAAAATAGCCGGGATCCGGCAGGATTGTTTCCCAGGGATAAGCCAGCAGTTTTTTATAGATGGCATCTGCATTATCTGCCTCAAACTTTTCCAGGCTATACAATACCTGGCTGGCGCAACGCAGGTTCAGGTTTAACCGGATACAATCGTTGATCGTGCCGGATAATCGTACCCCTGTTATAAAAGTTTCATCAATTGCAAAACCCAAACCTTTTATCTCCTGCTCCAGGTAAGGAGCCAGCCTTTTCGGACAGGTAACGATAATAACCGATCTGCTGGTATATAAACTCATACAGGGCTAAAGGTAAAGCCTTCCTGCTGATACTGTTACATTAATTGGGCTGCCCAAAAAAGAACCGTTCATTGAAAATATATGCCCTGTTCCGGCGTTAATAGACAGATTAAAATCCCAATCTGTGAAAAAACTATACCTTCTTGCCTTGCTGGCAATTCCCTTCAACATCAATGCCCAGAAGAAAGTTGATCTTGACCGTTTTCGTTTTTCTGTACAATACCGTTCCCTGCCCAAGATGCAAATCGACAGTACGTACCGCACCTACAATGTGGAAGTGGAAGGAACCAAACTGATGCAATCCTTCCTGAATGAAATGTCGCCGGAAAACTCGGTCGTACTGGAAGGCTGGAGAAAACTTCCTCAAGATGGCCATCTCGATATCAAAGTTAAACTGGGTGACCTGCTGCCTGAATCTGTCTCCGTGAAAGAAAGAGTTGAAACATCTAAGAACAAAACGGGGCAGGTTACAACCAAAACCTATTACCGGCAGGAAGTGCTGTACTCATTTGATGCAGTAGCCAGCATTACCGATTACAAAGGGGCGCATATTATGGAACAGGAACTGGCCGGCCGGGGAAATAAACAGGTATACAGGAGCCCTGAGTTTGCCAGCCGGATACTGGCTGAAGGATATTTTGCACTGAATTCACTGACAATTACCAAAGAACTGTACCAAAACTGTGTAACAAGAGCGATGCATTACCTGAGTGAACGCATCACGGACAATTTTGGTTTCAACGCCGTAACCGCAAATGATTTTATGTGGATCGTTGACAGCAGGAAGCATCCTGAATATGCCGCACACCGCCAGGCTTTCCAGCAGATCAGCGAAGTATTGTTTACTATGAATGCCAGCACTTCCATCGAAGGCGCACGGGAACAATTAAAACCGGTAATTGATTATTTTGAAAAGATCAAACGCATCTATTCTTCCACCAGTAAGCATGACCGGAAGATGAAATATGCCAGCTATTTTAACCTGGCAGTCCTGTATTACTATTTAGATGACCCGCAAGCCATGATGAAAGAAGCCAAAGGATTAGAGCTGAATGATTATGATGCAAAAGACGCAAGGGGTTTTGTACAAACAGCCACCTGGTTAAAAAACCTCTTTGAGCAAAACAATATTTACACCCGTCATTTCACCATTAACCCCGCTGCATTCAAAGGTCCTTATGAGAAAGCAGATGTTACGGCAAAATAAAAACCGCAGTTTGCACTACGGTTTAATCCGGTAAATATGAGGGCGAAGCTGTTTGCTCTTATCGGCCTTTGTCTTGATAAGTCAGGAAATAATACCAGCATTTCACCGGGAGCTACGGGCAGTAATAATGTGCTGTGCCCGGTATGCAATGAAAATAACGCCTACCCGTTCCCGAAAACCTTTTCTTTTGCCTGTGCCGAACTGATCACAGGTATCACTTCAAAATCAGCAAGGTCATTCCACCGGCTGATCCATTGCTGCAATTTTTCCGGCGAATCTGCTTCCATTACCTGGTAGCAAATGGTTACCCCTTCATTGATCCAACTGCTGATATACAGCACTCCTTCCGGCAGCATTCTTCCTTTTTCAGCAAACCGCCGGTACAGTGCTTTCACCTTACCGGGATGAAACTTTTCGATGATCATATATTGCATAACACAAGAGATTACAGCCGCAGGTATTCCAGCTTCCTGTCACCACAAAAAATAAAACCGCTGGCTTTATCCTTTCTCATAATAAAGCGGATATCCATATTCTTATCAGACTGAATAAAAAATAAATTATCACCTGCTGCTTTTAGCGGCACCACATCTTTACCCGGTTTTGCAAGAAGCCCGTTTGCGGTTACAACAATCTGCACCGTATCACGGTCAGGCCCAACATACACACCAGCATATTTTTTTAACAGAGCTTCACTGCTGACCGGTTTCTCCGTGTACCTGAATTTTGATTGTGCCAGTAACCAGCTGTACAGCGAATCATTTGTATAGGTAAGATCCCAGCTGTTATGATTAGCTTCAGGATACAGGGTAAACCGTACCGTATTGCTATACCGCTTTGCCGCCCTCACCAGGTTCTCACTGCTGGCCGGCAACACCACATCATCCTTTGCACCATGAAAACACCAGACCGGTATATTCCGCAACTTCCAGGCATTTGTTGTATCACCACCACCGCAAACCGGCGCAATGGCAGCAAATTCATCCGGGTACTTCATCGCCATGGCCCAGGTGCCAAAACCACCCATGCTCAATCCTGTCAGGTAAATCTTTTGTTCATTAACCCGGTAATTCTTTTTAATGTTTTGCAGGAGCCTGTACAGCATATCAATATCCCAGCCTGACGGAACATCTGATTGCGGGGAAACAATAATAAATGGAAATGATTTTCCCTTTTCCACGAGTTCGGGCGGACCATGTGCCTTTACTTTATCAATAGCATGACCGCTCTCCCCGCTGCCATGCAGGAAGATCAGCAAGGGCCAGCGTGCTGATGTGTCATTACTGTATCCCTGCGGAAGAGAAAGCAGGTAGGCCGTTTCCTGCACAAATTTTTCTACGGTTTGCTGTGCCTTTACCGGCCCGGCCATGAAAAGGATAAAAAAGAAAAGAGAACAAAAACGGGTATATGCAGGCATAGGAAAATATTTAAACGGAAAGTTACATTAACTCGTAAGACGAAGATGATTGCTGCCGGGTTACCGTATTATGATTTCTGTTGGTGCCGGGAATAAGATATAGCACTCATCGTCACAACCGGGTCATTGATCTATTTTAGCCCCTGCCTCCCTTTACAAAGCGCAGGAAATGCTGATCATTGCCTTCCAATTGAAAAACACTGTATGATGTTACAACAGAAAACAAAGACTTCCGCGGCACTGCGGGTTGCAGTAACAGCCCTGCTGATCCTTGCCGGTACCGTTACCTATGCACAACCACCGGGCGCCGATGGCCCGCCACCCGCTTCCGGCAACGGATCACAGGCAATCACCCCGGATGAAATAGCTGAAACCCAAACCAGCTGGATGAAGAAAAAGCTGAAACTGACAAAGCAACAAACTGAAGAAGTAAAGAAGATCAACAAACAGTATGTGACCCAAACGCTGCAATACCAGACGGCTGAAAAAAAACAAACTGCCCCGGTAACAGGAGGCAGGGAAAACAGGTTAAAGGAGAAAATGGCAGAACTGGACCGGGACAGGGATAACCGTTTTAAAAAAATACTTACGGAAAAACAATTCAGAACCTACCTGAAGAAGAAAGGATACCTGGAAGAAAGTATCAGCACGGCTGCCAGCCAGGAAATGCCACCCGGTCCGCCACCCGGGGGCTTTTGATCAGCCGCTGTTTCACCGGCAGATTATCTTCTTTCAGCAGAGATCAGTGCTACTTATTGTTTTTTTCCTGAACTTTAAGGAACTTATTTCCCGGGACAACTTTTGAAACCATTTACCCGATATCCTTTTGAGATGTTGCTTTACCATATCAAACGGACAATGTGAACAACAGCAGGCTCTCTTTCCGGCTCAAACGGCTCCTCTCCCCCCGGGATGTTCTCCTGTTATATACATTCATTTATTTCAGCAGCAGCCATGCCCAGGTCTGCCCGCCCAATATTGATTTTGAAACCGGCACCTTTGCCGGCTGGCAGTGTTATATCGGCTCCACCGCTGAAGCGAATGGCCAGAATATAATTTCACTGTTTGAAAGCCTTCCTGTGGAAGGCAGGCATACCATGATCACGGCCGGCCCCACCGTAGTCACGGATGGTTATGGCGGGTTCCCGGTTAATTGCCCCAATGGCAGCGGGCATTCTATCCGGCTTGGTAATGACGAACCCGGCACACAGGCAGAAGGTGTTTCGTATGAATTCACCATCCCGGCCGGGCAAAATGTATATACCCTCATCTATCATTATGCTGTGGTGTTTGAAGACCCCGCCCATGAAGAGTACCAGCAACCAAGAATGCAGATCGAGATCACCAATGTAACCGATAATACAATCATTGATTGTTCTTCCTTCAGTTTTATTCCCAACGGATCCGGCTTGCCGGGTTTCTTTCAATCACCTGTACAGATCAGCAACGCCCCTATCTGGTGCAAGGACTGGACAGCCGTTTCTATCAACCTGAACGGGCATGCCGGGAAGACCATCCGGTTGTTTTTCAAAACAGCCGACTGCACATTCCGCCGTCATTTTGGGTATGCATATATTGATGTGAATTCCGAATGCAGCGGTGAGTTTGTGGGCGCCAGTTATTGCCCGGATGATACGGCTATTCATGTAACAGCACCTTACGGTTATCAATCCTACACCTGGTTCAATAGCAATTTCACACAGGTACTCGGGCACCAGCAAACCATTAATTTTTCACCGCCACCAGCATCCGGCACCACGATAGCAGTTGAATTGATCCCTTATAATGGCTATGGCTGCCCCGACACTTTATCCGCATTACTGATAGATACGCTGACCATCAGGGCCAATGCCGGCGCTGACGGCCTTTCCTGCAATGACCGGCCTGTACAAATAGGTGCGAATCCCAAACCGGGCTATGTGTACAGCTGGTTACCAACTGCCGGGCTGAGTAATCCTTCTGCGGCAAATCCCTTTGCAAACCCTGCCGGCACGACCACTTATACACTAACCGTGCGCAACAGCGGCGGCGGATGTTTGTCCACCGATGAAGTGTTGGTCAGGAAATCACTATTAGATACAGTAGTATCCGTTGCCGGGAAATTGGCTTTTTGTGAAGGCAATAACGATAGCTGTGTACTCGGTGTTACCGCTGCGGTCAGCATACAATGGTATAAAGATAATGTGATGATACCCGGCGCCACGCAACGGACTTACCGTGTCAGCAGTTCGGGCACCTATCATGCCCTGCTGGGTAATAGTGATGGCTGCAGTGAATTATCAGCCAGCCGGACGGTTGTGATTGAAGTGCCGGCGCCCGGCATTGTGTATCCCCTGCAATTTGCAGTTACGAACACACCTGTGCAATTACAGGCACGGAATATCGGCAGCTCGGTTTTATGGAGCCCTGCATCGCAGTTAAATAACCCGGGCAGCTATACACCCCTGTTTACAGGCGATGCCGATCAGAATTATACCATCACACTTACCACGGCCAGCGGCTGCATTACCCGCGACCAGCAGACCGTAAAAGTGATACCGTTTATCGAGATCTTTGTACCTACCGGTTTTACCCCGAACCGGGATGGATTGAATGATGTGCTGCGGGCAACCTTATCCGGTATTAAAGAACTCCGTTATTTTAAGATCTTCAACCGCTGGGGGCAATTGATATTTGAAACCACGAATGCCGAAGAAGGATGGGACGGAACGATCAAGGGGCAGCAACAGGCCAGCCAGGTGCTGGTGTGGATGGCGGAGGGAATTGGTATTGATAATAAAGTGTACCGGCGAAAGGGAACCAGTACGCTGATCAGGTGATGCTATGACACAATACTTCTGTTGAAAATAAAATTGCAGATGCATCTTTATTGAGGAATAACCAATAACAGCTTGATCTCACCTGCAATTTCCTATTGCACCGATTCCATCATTAATACCCAATCATTCCCATTTTGTTTTTTTCCTGGGGGATCAAATGTTTGCTTCCCTTTATTCGCAAAAGTTCCGATCACCTGGTATTGACCGGTGCGGGGATCATACCAGCTGCACATGATCCTGTTACCTGCCAGCGTTCCCAGTTTAGTTGTTATAATTCTGCCGTTACACGTATAGACAAACGCATAGTTCGTTCCGCTGAAGGCAACAAGATAATTATACCGGACGCCCTGGTCATAGAGGAAGCTTTGATCGGGTTTGCCCGATAAGATATCTTTGGAGAGCATTAGTTTTTTGAGAAACTGCATCTGTGCAGCACCTTTCGATAAGATGCCCTGTTCCCAGGTGGTTGTGACACCATAAGCCCCTTTGGGTTCATGGGCTTTCCGGAATTGCATCACTGCATTTTCTCCATAAGTAAAGCCTGCACCTCCGGCAAATACACTCCAGTACGCATAACGGCGGATATCAGCAGCTGTCCAGCGGGTTTGCAAACTATCATGCAGTCCATGAGGAATATTTTCATACGAAGGTTCTGCATCCAGTACGGGCTTAACAGGCTGACGTTGATAGTCCTGGTTGATAAAACGCCAGTTATCTTCTCCAAAATGAAATTGATCACTGCCTGTTGTATCCTGTGCATAATCTTTATGACCGCTTTGGATCATATTGAAGTCGAGCCAGTCTTTATCATGAAACCAAACCGAAGAACTGTAACGGCCTCTTGGATGAAAGCTTTGCAGGTGATGCGGATCTTCTTTATGTAAAGTGGCACCTATCGTATTCCATATCTCCATTTCCACATCGCCTTTCAGATCACCGCCATTGATCCAAACGATATTGGGTTTGTCTTTAAACCGAAAGGCTAAAAAACCTGCATAATATGCCGCTTGTTGTTTAGTGATCAGTTTCGCTTTTACATTACTGCCCCATACAGCCACCATCCCGATATACATATTCCGTTTGGCGGCTTCATCAATGATGAAACTCACATGGTCCCAGTAATCATATTCTTCCTCACTGGTAGTCGCATTACCTCTTGTTATCCTGGGCTGTGATACATCCTTATTAATAAACGCAGAATCACCATATACATTCACGGCGTTTTTCAGGTCGTGCAGCACCATCACCTGTATCATGTTAAAACCCTGCACCTTTCTTGTATCCAGGTATTTTATGGCTTCTTCTCTTGTACATTTTACAAATAATAACCAGCCGGTATCGCCCAGCCAGAAAAACGGTTTGCCATCTGCGGTAATGAAATAGCGTCCGGATTGAGAAACAGCCAGCGGTTGTGGTTGTGCTATGTTTTGCTGGCAGAGTAGTAGTGCAGTAATAAAAAGGATAAGCCGGTTCATGATTAAATATACTGCTTATTCTTTGGGGCTGGTTCAAAGTGACCTCATAACTGCTCACCTCAGCCGTACCGTCTTCCCTTTTTTCGCTGACTGTTTGGCTGCATCCAGTATTTCCACCACGATCATATTATTCTCCAGCGAAGAAAGATCGTAAGGAGCTATCACAATTTCATTCCGGATCACCGCCGCAAAGAAGCGGAAGGGATCATTATAGGGTGCGGGTCTTTCTTCCAGTTGATGTATTGTTTCGTGAAAGCCATCATAGCCTTCAGCCATTCTTACCCGCAGCTTATTCCTGTTGTCCGCATAGATCACTCCCCTGCTGCCATAGACTTCCATATCCTTGCGGCCAATGGGCCAGTTCCAGGAAGCCTGTATGGTTGCTTTGGAAGAATCATAAGCCAGCAGGATGGTTGCTTCATCATCCACGGCCGGGTTATTTTCCTTTTGAAACTGCTGAGTGATAGCCGTTACAGCCAACGGTTTTTTTCCTTTGTGCAACCAGGTGCTGATATTGGTACCATAACAACCAAAGTCGGTGATAGCGCCACCTCCATTCTGTACCGGGTCAGTTAACCAGTCTAAGAATTCTTTATTAATGCCGATCTTCTTTGGCCCGCGGTGACCATCCCTGATTACAAGCTGACTGAGACGACCCACACTATCTTGCTCCATCCACGCATAAGTTTGCTGCAGGGTCGGGTACCAGCTGGTTTCATAATTGGTGAGCAGGTGTATCTTGTATTGCTTTGCCAGTGCTTCCATTTTTTTGGCATGCTGCATACTTACTGCCAGTGGTTTTTCCACCATCACATGAATGCCGAGCGGTGCACAGGTCTCCACCACTTTCAAATGCTCGTAGATAGTTCCGAAAGCTGTAACGGCTTCGGGTTTTGTTGCAGCGATCATTCCTTCCATCGTGGCAAACACGATATCCATGGAAAAACCGTACTGCCGGCTGTAGCGCAGAGCCAGTTCTTTATTGGGCTCCACGATACCGACGATGGTAAACTGGTTGTTCTCCGGGCTGCCGAGTATCCAGTGCACATGGGTATGCGTTAAACCCACTACGCCGAGCCGCACCGGGCCTTTTGCATTTTGGGAGTTAGCGGAACAGTAAAGCAGGAACAGCAAGAGTGAAAGAAATGCTTTCATGATGATGTATTCATTACTGTTTAAATGTACAATTATTTTTTCCGGGTGATTCAAAGATGCTTTAACATGCTGCCCCCTCCTTTTTCTCTTGATAGAAAAAGAAGCCTGCCTGCCGGCAGGCAAAGCTCAGCGCTCCGCAGTTTTGCCGGGCCAGCGCACCTGTGGTGTCTGTTCCGTCAACTGTGTATAGATGAGCCTGTTCTTAAATGCCTCCACTGATTTTGCCAGCTGCTCCTTCGTTTCTTTTGAAAGTTCTTCTGTATCCTTTTTGGGCTGTCCTGAACAACCCGGCAGGTTGAGTATTGACGATAAAATTCCCATAACTGCTATTATTCGTTTCACTATTGTCTTTTTTGTCTGATTGGAATTGAACAGTCAGATTTCTTAAACGATCTTATTTAGTACTGCTCTCCGGGTAATAATGAAAGCCCAAATACGCAATTTTCCACTCCCCGTTTTCCTTTTCCAGGATGCGGGTTTCTAAAGATCTTCCGAGCAATTTCCGGGTGTCTTTTTCGTAGGACAATTGTTCAAAGGTGTACCAGGCCATATCATCTGTGATGCGAAAATTCTCATTTTGTCGTTCCTCGGTTGAGCCTTTCCAGAGTGTTGCATTGGCATCGAATTGCTCTTTCTTTTGCGCTGCCAATGATTCAAAACCAATATTGCTGACCACTTTTCCGGGATAGCCTTCCCAATAACCAAATTTGCGAAAAGCAGGTGATTGCAGGTAAGTGCTTTTCCAGGCTTCAAAATCCTGTTTGTAATAGGATTCCGTTTCCTTAGCAATGACCGCCCGGATGGACGCTTTTTCCTTTTCCACATCAAGGGGATTATTGGCGGGCTGTTGTTGCTGACAATTCATTAGCCCCATGCAAAAGCTAAAGAGGCAGATATAAAATTTCATACGAGAATAATTGTTGCTGAAGTTAAGCACTAAAGCTGAACATTGAATACCGATCCAAACCGCTGTTTACAGACACATGGAACCGAATAACTATAAGCTTGACGGCTTTTAGCAAAGCCAGTGGTCAGTCGCAGACGAACCACAACAAACCTAAAATCTTAATTTCCTGATTTGCTTTGAGCACTCAGAACAACTGGGGCTGATATTTTATTTTATTCGTCAGCACATATTGCATAAATACATTTGTTGTAAGCAAGCCCTTTTGTACATTAGCGAAAATCAACTATTGCTTTATGAGTATAAACTCACTTGGCAAAGTCATTCCATTGGGTCTGCCAAACATACCGTTATTAGCAGCATGTCGTTGTTTCCAGGTGATAACATTTCCAGCGGCATTTAGTGTTACTGTTACGATCTTACCTTGCTTGTCTTGTAGATAATCTGTAATTGTCCCAGAAGCAGTCATAATACCGGAATTACAATGTGCCCCAAGTGATTTAAGACCTATAGAAACACTATTATCAGTTAACGTATCAACGTTAGAAATTGTCATAAACCTGTTTTGGTAGGTACTTTCAAGTATAGTATTTCCCTGCTTATATTCATGCCAGCCAAAAATTATATCCTGGACTGTTTTGAATTCAGAATAATAATTTCTTTGAACCCTAAGAAATACTCTTATAGTGTCATTGCCGTTGGCATACATCCATTCACCATTAAACCGGTTAGCATACTGGCAAGTGTCAAAAGATGTCTGGGCTTTTAATTCTGTTCTGATAAAAACAAAACAGATTAAAGCGATTAATATTTTTTTCATTTTTTTAATTTTTTTCATTTTTAATTAGAAACAATCAGTTGATGCATTAAAATCTCCGTTTCCATCCCAGTTCAGTTTTTTCCATTTATCAAAATTATAGTTACCGGCATCTGGTACAGCCTCATAGACTGACAAGCCCGCAAGCCCTCCATGCTTTTGAAGCATTTCAAAAAATGCTTTGAGATTTTTTGTATTGTCACCCGAACGAAAATTTTCATCGTAGGTCTTCGTAAACCATTTGTAGTTGCCCTCTAATGCAAGAATTCTTTGGGCAAATATTCTGAATTTTGCAGGGTTTGTTACTTTGATAAGATATGGGGCGTCTGTATTGCTCGCCACTCCCATGAAAAAGTTATTGGTATCCTTCACATATCCTTTAATATATAGCTCAGCCATCAGGAGAATATCATCAGGGGAAAAAATGTTATTATAGTTAAGAAAATGATTGTGCAAAATCCCATCAACTTGTATGCCCGGTACTATTACATCATTCCAAGGAATATGCGGTACATAATTAATGCCTTCTTTTAGTTGATAATTTCGGTTGGCTCTGTCAAAGACTGCATATCCATATTCTTTTGTTCCGTTTGTTTGATTGTTTAAAAATTTGAACCTGTTTTGAAAACCAGTATCTGCTGATAGAGTGCTTATATATGGGTCGCAGGCAGGTGGCGGTGGTGGATCGTCATCTATAGGTATCCATCCCGGACCACATGGGTTAGTTACATTTTCAGTTCTGGCTGTCCCGCCTGGACATTGGGGTGGTGTTGAACCTCCCGACCCACCACCACCAGTTTCTCCACCCGGCGGAGGCCCGCCAATTTCTTCATCAAAACAGTGAACTTCCATATGCTGGGAAACTGAATAGTCAACGCAGTATGCAGTACAGCCATCACAGTAAGTCATTGAACATGGAGCAAGGTGGGGGCAATGCCAATTTGCACTAAATGTATATACAGTGGTGTAATAGCAAATAGAAGCAACAAGAGATGCCCTCCCGGAATTGGGAGCAGGCGTCAGCGTGATTTTTCTTTCTTTTATATCAGCTGTATCAGAATAATTATTGCTGCCGTGAAACAATCGTTTATCAGTAATATTAAAATTGCTGTAGCCAAAAGCATTATTGTTCAATACCATGAAGAGCAAAGCGAATTTCTCTGCTGTCGTGTCACTAATTGAAGTAGTGCTAAAGGTTTGATTTGAATACTGCCAGTCGCAAAGATATCTGAAGGAAGTATCCCCCGGAGCAATGCTGATTGCCATGGAGGCGTTAACATAGCTCTGAGAATCTCTTACAAATGGAATATATACAACTATAGAAGAGTCTGAATACGAGCGCCCATGTGCCGAAGACCGTTTAGATACAACCATTCCTTTATCCCAATAAGGGTATCCAATCTGCTTGATGACCTTATCAATGAAGGAATTTTTATCGTTCTCCCTTTTAATAAAGTTAACAAAAGCTTCTTCTAATGGGTCAGAGGAACGATGGGAGTTAAAAAATCTTAATGCAGAGTTTACATTTACTGGCTGGTCGGTCTGTCGGTCAATTTTGCGACAGGAGATATGCACCAGCAGTCCTGTCAGAATTAGTCCCGGGAAAAGTAGTCTGTTTAATTTCATAAACAACCAATTTTTAATGACAAAATATTTCATTGATGAGTTGCAAGCAATACCACAAATTGGTAATTTTTCAGAGTCTGCCCGTCAGGTAAAATAATTTTGGTATGCACAAAACAAAATCTGGCGAAGGCGGGAGATAAATAAAGGATCAACCCTTCATTTATCTCTGGCTTTCAAAAGAAAATAATAGATTTACCATATCATCTCTCTAAGGCCTATATACATAGGATACCAATGTTATATGCTATTAAATAGATTTCTAGGACTGTTGCTAAAATATTTCATGTTTATATCGTCAGATAGTTGTAAAATCTCATATGAATAGGTCAGTTCAGAGTTGAATTTTTCAATTAGTTTGCGTTGATACGATTCGTCTTTGTATTCATCTGTTCCATACATGTCAGCATCCTTAAGGTATTCTGTCTTTAGTACAGCAAAGTCGTCAATTAGTTTCTGTGTCCCGAGCTTAACACTTTCTTTGTCGCCTATGAACTTTATTGACTTAACCTGCATTATACCTAATGTGTGAGGTTTTCGGTTGAAGAAGTGATTTATATATTCCATGAGTCTAAAAAACTTTGGTCTATTGAAGCTTTCATAAATTATTATTGAAAGAGCAATTTGTCTAAGCCTAAGATTGTCTGTTTGTTTGATTATGATTGGACTATATTTTCTATTGATAGTGCCAAATTGAATATCTACATACCTGTCTTTTCGTTTTTGAGCATTTTTATCTGAAGGGCTTATGTTGTTTAAGAAGTTGTAAAGAAATATTATGATTATTATCCAAAGCTCATTAGCCATGTTGTTGAAGTCTGGAAGAATATTAGACTTTGTAACGATAAGCTTTTTATAAGTAAAATAGCTTAGCGCAACTATTGCGAGGGAATAAAAAGTGTATTTTGTCCAATTAATAAGTCTGCTACGGTTAATTGCTATATTGAAAATTGTTCTAAAGGAAACGTAATAAATACTAACGAGATAAATATTCACTGTAAATCTGTCAAGTTTGAGAGAGTATAACAAAGCGCTTATTAAAATAATGAACACAGTAGGTGTCAGAACCCTTATTACGAAATTAAATGCTGGAGCTTCTTCTGTTTCTAAAAAAGTTGTCAACTGATAATATCCCAAATTTGATGGAGTATGCTGTCCAAGTAAGTTTACCCCAAAAAAAAGGATGATTGCTAATGCAATATGTGTTGTTATTATTAGGGTCATTTTAATGGTATATAACATGTAGATGATGTTATAAGACGTAAGATACAGGAAAATGCAGCTGTTAAAAATCAGCCCTTAAACGTTATACCTTTCGTACCTGCCTACCGGAAGGTAGGTTGTCGTTAGGATAATGCGATATTATCTTACACAGCAAGTGTACAAATCTTCTTTATCTTTTTTATCCGTGGAAATACGGAGAGGTAAGGATGCCAGCAGGTTTTTATTACAACCCTTTTTAGAGAATACTTGTTAGTTAGCAGAGGTTGTCACCCTTTCAGGGAGTGATACCCAATAGTAATTATCATAATTAATATGACTGAGAAATGGGACGCTTATGGGAGGGCTGAATTTAGGAGAAGGGTCGGTGCCTCAATAGTATTGCAGCGAACTGCAAGCGCCGCAGAGTCGGGATTCTTATTCTTTCAGCCTGAACTATAGCTGATTAAATACTATCTATTACAAGTTATTTCGCTTTTACACCGTAATAAGTGTTGGCGAAACTTACAAATCTGTCAATGTCATTAATCTCTTGATAGTAAATTTGGGAAAAAGCTTTAACGTAAGATTCTGATGAACCAAAGTTAGTTTTAGCTTTGGCACTCGAAGAACTACGGCTTGAACGTTGTTCCCAACGATTTGCATTTTTGTACTGCCTTTTGTTATTTTTCATTTTGCGACGCAAAGGTATGTCTTAATTTTGGAATATTGAAACAGGGTTGTTATTTTCTTTGTATATCACAATTGGGTCATTGTCTTTCTCTACGTCAGTCGATAATTTCCCAAATGTATCAATAAACGCTTCTTCAATGTAAATGTTGTGCTTAAGACGATAAAATGAAAGTATTGGATCATTGCCGTATCCATCAAAAATAAGACTCAAAGGAACATATCTTCCATACTTCTTAAATCGGTCAACGGCTCTTTTTGTTGCTTTTTTTCTGTCTAAGCTTACTAATACTAAATGGACAGTATATCCAAAGTTTTGTTTTAAGGCTTTTGCCATTTTATTTATACTTCTATGGTCGTGACCTATTTTAGGTATAATAATGTTATGTTTTTGAGAATTGCATATTTCAATTAGTGATGAAAAGTCATCTGGTCTGTCTTTCTTGTCGTAACCAAAAATTAAAATGTCCGATTCATCATGAACTAAGGATGCCCCAGCAGGATTGTCTTTAAATTCAGGAAGTTTCCTTTTTGCAAAATCAGAATCTAAAATTACACCTCCATATGAGTCGGCAATTTTATTTGCTATGGTTGATTTGCCTGAGGCAGGCAAGCCAATAATAATAATTGCTTGTTTTTCTGATTTTATTTCACAGTTTGGAAGTGCTCCTCCTTTACCTAAAATTAAATCCTCATCATCCTTTTCTCGTCTTAATTCAATCAACTCTTTAACTATTTGTTTCCTTAGTTTCCATCTATCAGTTTCTGAAAGATATTTTCTGTCTCTATGATGAGTACTGTTTAAAGTAGAAGAAGAATTATCATAATTTTTTAGGTCAGCTTCGCCAATCTTTATTTTTCTTAGCAAATTATCATCCTCTGCATTGTTATAATTTATTACAACTGTTAAAAAGTGACTGATTAAGTCGATATTGTCTAATTTTCGAGAATAAGGATGAGTCATAGGTGTTAAAATAGTAATTTTATTTTAATCGTTGAATCTAATAAGGCAATATCGCTCGACGAACAGAGCTTCCTGCTGTGCTGGTATTTTTTAATGTTCAACTCAGGACGACACCCAATAGAATTGGGTGTCGTCCTGAGTTTAGTTGACGTTTTTGATTAATAACCCTAATATAGGTTTACGCTGTATGTTGAAGCAGAAAAAATCTGGTTTCTTTACGGCGATTTTTTTTGTTCGAAATCGTATTATAAAAATAGATTATTCTTTTTTTTCTTTTTAAGTTATTGAAATAATTAAGACTATTTGTTACGCTAGTTTTAAAGATTGAATTTATTTTCTAAAGTATTGCTGACGAAAACAAGTTGGATAGTATAGCACATAATACGTAGATTGATATTATAAGAAGTAAAGTGAAAAAAAAATACAGGTTTAAAAATTAATCATTTAGCGTTATACTTTTCATACCTGCCTACAGGTTGTAGTTAGTACAATACGAAATTATTTTACTCAGCAAGTGTACAATTCCTTTTTTAATTTTCTATCCGTGGAAATACGGAGAGATAAGGATACCTGCGGGGCTTTTATTACCCACCCCTGCCGAAGAGCATTTATAAGAAGAGTTTGCATCCCCTCCTGGGAGGGGATGCAAACTCTGAATTTTGCCGAGCAGAGAACCTGACGATGAAAGGAGCGTCGCAAGGGATGATGCCCTGTGCACTGAAGCCGGGGCAATAGTTTCTGTTGTTAAAAAATCCGTAGCTTCAGCTACCAACGATAATCCCCTCCCTCCTTCCCGCTTAATCTTTTAACCATTATAATTATCAACTATGGCCAACAAACCCATTTACCGCAGGGAGTTTATGCAGATGCTGGGCCTGTCTGCCCTGGTGCCTGCTGCATTAGTAGTGCCCCAGCAAAGCGCCGCCAGGCCCTGGCTGCCGCAGGAGACACCTAATATTAATCATATTGGTCCGCTGGAGGGCTATACGCCGCAGATCGGCGCCCTGCTGTCTATGCTGGAATGGATCAGCGATTCGGTGGTGCGGGTGACCAAAAAATTGTCGGTGGAGCAATTGGATTACCTGCATGATAAAGAGTCTAATTCCATTGGCGCCCTGATGCTGCATGTGGCCGCCACCGAAGTGATCTACCAGGATCTGACTTTTGCAAACCTCTCCGATTTTTCCAAAGCGAATAAAGAGAAATGGGGCGTGGCTATGGAACTGGGACCGGAAGCGCAAATGAAGATCAAAGGAAATCCTGTTTCCTACTACGTGGAAGCGATGAACGAAGCCCGGGCCACCACCAAAAAAGAGATGAAACAACGTAACGATGAGTGGCTTTTAGGCGGTGAAACCAAGGAATGGAACTGGAATAATTACTGCAAATGGTTTCATGTAACAGAACATTTTGCAAACCACCGCGGGCAAATGACCTGGTATGCGAAGAGATTGCCGAAGTGAGGATGGAAGATGGAGAATAGAGAGTGGGGATCGGGGAAGAGAGAATAATGAATATTGAACAAAGAACAAGGAATGATGAAGGGATGACGGCCAGTTCATACTTCCGGCTTCGTACTTCTGACCTCGTACTTCTGGCTTCTGACTTCGTACCTCGTACTTCTGACTTCATACCTCAGACCTCCTTACACTCAGGGTGAAGCAAGCAATAACGCCATCGTGGCCCAGGTGCTGCCGGCAGCAGAGATGAATTCATTATCCCCATGGGGAAAGCCGCTGTCCACATAAGGCACCACCGGGAAGGAACGGGTTTGCACATTCCAGGAACCATCGGGATATTGGGTGCGCAATAAATAAGCAACCCCCTTCTGATAAACGGGTGCTTCCGTTTTCAGCATACCGCTTTGCTGCAGGGCATATAATGCCTGCCCGGTTGCATAAGCATCGGAAGGAAGACTTGCTAATTGCGACCAGCCGCCATCTTCATGTTGTGCTGCGATCAGCAGTGCGGCCTGTTGCTGTATAAAGTTTTTATCGGCACCAGCCCAGGTAAGACCAAGGAGCTGGAATATTTTTTCTTCATTGGTGACAGCCGGTGTTTTCATCATCCAGTCCACCGCTTTGGCCATGCGCTGCGGCCATTCTTTTTTGAGCAGGGCGGGCAAATAGTGCTGCAATCCTTTCACCGCCATGGCTGTGCCGGAGAATGGATAGTATTCGATTGGCGGGCGGGGATTGGGCACCACCCATCCCCCGTTGCTGCGCTGCCGCTGTAATAAGTTTTTTGTAAGCTGGTCGGTGGTTTTATTGGCGGGTTTATGATTGGCAGCAAAAGACCAGAGATCATAGCCACCGCTGATAAGAATAGCAGCCGGATCAACATTCTGCTCCAGGTAATGCCTGCGTTGTGTCCAGTTATTATTCATACTGTCGAGTGCCTGTTGCAGTATGCTGTCCTGTATTGCAAATCCTTTTTCTTTGGCGAGTGCAAAAGCCACGCCGCCTATCCCCTGCCCGTGGCAGCTGTGGCAACCACCGGCATTGACCAGGAAAGTGTAACTGCTTTTTTGCAGTAAAGGCAGGCTTTTATTAATAGCGGTTTTTATATCCGCCGGATCAGTATGATAAATGCTGATACGGCTGAACCCGGCAATAACCAATGTGATGGCAGATAAGAAGAACCATTTTTTCATTGTTATTTATTTAATTGTT
Organism: Chitinophagaceae bacterium UBA4411; assembly: GCA_002400415.1. GTDB lineage: Bacteria > Bacteroidota > Bacteroidia > Chitinophagales > Chitinophagaceae > CADEDV01. Next base: position 110,348 of record DGQP01000003.1, on the reverse strand, counting down.
TTGCCGGAGACGGCTCCTGCTTTTTTTAATACTTCCACGGTGGCGGTGTTTCCTTTTTTCAGGGCCCAGTCAAGTACGGTTTGCCCCTTTTTGTCTTTGGGGGCAACAGAGGCACCTGCATCCAGCAGGGCCCGGATGATGTCCGGATTATCATATTCATGATACGTGGCCCACATGAGTGCAGTGGTACTATCAATGTCCTGTTCGTTAATAGCCTTCGTAAGCGGTATGAATGTTTTTACCATCACAAGATCATTACTGAGCACGGCATAGCCGAGCGGGGTGGCTTTGTAATCATCATGTGCATCCGGATCAGCGCCCTGGCGAAGCAGCCAGTACACCATATTTTTATTTTCCAGCTTGATGGCTAAGTGTAAAGCCGTGAAGCCATCAGGGCCTTTGGCATTGATATCAACTCCTTTGCCGAGTAATAATTTTGCCGCTATAGTATCCCCGAATTGCGCCACCTGCATTAGGGAAGTGGATTTGCGGTTGTTCCTTACCAGCGGATCGGCGCCATGCTGTAACATTAACCGTATCATTTCTGTTTGTGACGGGCCTACACAAGCGGCAAGGAAAGCGGTATTGCCCGTGGTTGTTTTTATATTTACATCCGCTTTATGATCAAGCAGGAGTTTTGTTTTTTGCAAATCGTGGGTGCACCAGAGAATGGCCGTTTCGCCCAGTTTGTTTTTTGCATTGGGATCAGCTCCTTTTTGTAATAATAATTGCATGCAATCCACGGTAGAATACAGGGCGGCATACATAAGTACATTGTCACTGTCACTGTCCGCCGTTTTAATATCCGCCCCGGCCTTCAGTAAGGTTTCCACCTGCGGCAGCTCATTATCTTTGATAGCCTGTAATAAAGGAGGCAGCGATTGTGCCACTGCCGGCTGTGCCAGCAGCAAACCGGATACCAGCAAAGGGATAAGGAGAAAGCGGGGCATTTCGTTTCTTTGAAAATTAAGATACGAAATATCAGGAAGAAAAACGGGATAGTTTATACTTCGTACTTCTCAGTTCGTAGCTCCTGCTCCATGCTTCTGGCTTCTGGCTTCTGACTTTATACTTCTGTCCTCCGGCCTCCGCAGGGCTATTCCATTTTCGGCAACCGCATTACCGCCCCTCCCTGTTTTAATTCCAGGGCTTCCACAATGCCGGCTGCATTGCGCAGCACTTTAAAAGCAGCTGAAGGTTCTTCTTTCACGGAAAAATTGCTGTTATCAGAAAAGTACATCTTGTAGCCATTGGCCGGCTGGCCGTTTTGCTGCAATACCAAATCATTGCCCATGAATTTCACCATCAGTGTATCCGTACCGAGTTTGTAATTACCCGTGTATTGCCGCAGGGTATCAGCAGGAACAGTCACGAGTTTTTTAAACGTGGGGTTATAAAATCCTTTCCAGTTATAAACCTGTGCCACACTGTTCAGTACTTCTGCAATTAAACTGAAGTTCTCCCCGTTTTCCATGATGACGACAGCATTGCCGCCTTCAAGGCTGCCATAGTAGGTGCAGACAAAAGCTTCGTTACCGCCGTTGTGATTAAAGTAGCTGATACCACCCCTGTTTTCAATAAATACACCAAGGGCAAACGCACTGTCAAGGTAAGCTGTCATTCTTTTTTTCATCAGGGCCGGTGAGAGTACTTTCTTTGAACGTCCTTCATACGCCAGCTGGCATTCGATGATGTATTTGGCAAGGTCAGTGGGTGTTGTCCATAAACCCGCAGCAGCCTGTTCGGGATATATATGGTATTTCCCGCTGACTGGTTCACCGTTCCCATAATAACCGGTGGCCAGGGCTGCACCCTTTGCCGGTGGTTGCAGATAAGAACTGTTGGTCATGCCCAGTGGCGTTAATACTTCTGCCTGCATATAGGCAGCATAATCACGGCCGGTGATATTAGTTACTATTAATTGCGAAATGCTGGTGCCGCCGCCGGAGTACTGGAATCTTTTTCCCGGTTCAAATTGTGAACGGACCGCTTTGGTATTTGCCGGGTTTTTTCCATCAAGTACCTGCAGCAGGGTGGGTAATGTATCCGTGACCCCGTAACCGGGAAAACCATGGATGCCTAAACCGGCGGTATGACTTAATAACTGGTACGTATTTATTTTTTTATTTTTTGAAACACTATCGTAGGGAAATTTCCAGTTGCGGAGATAGTTGTTGATATCGGCTTCAGGATCCAGCTTGCCTTTCTCCACCAGTTTCATTACGCCCAGGCTGTTGAGGCTTTTGCTGATGGAAGCCGCCTGGAAACGGGTGGCCGTGGTTACTTTTCGTTTTTCTTCCACATCAGCCCAGCCATAGCCTTTGGCCCATTCTATTTTATAGTTACTGATTACCGCAATGCTGAGTCCTTTGGTATTGGTTTCCTTCATCCGCTGTTCAATATTGCCACGGGTGACCGTATCACCATATACCACCGCCGGGGAAAGAAAATTTTCAACTTTATTGATTCGTTCCTGCACGGCTTTGGAAGGCACCTGTGCAAAAAGAGAGAACGGAGAGAAGAACAATAACAGGAGCTGGCTGCGGCGGATAAGGCTGAGTAGTTGATGCATGGTTAAATGTAGAACTTTATTTTGTTACAGGAACTGCAGGTTAGTAAAAAGGTATCCGGAGAGAGGTAAGAGGAGAATAGGGAGATGAAAATGGAAAATAGATAATGGGGAATCGGGGAAGAAATAAAGAACACCAAACAAGGAATTACGAACAAGGGTGTGTGATGGAACACCGGAGTGATTCTGACTTCTGACCTCCGGCCTCTGACTTCGTACCTCTGACTTCCTTTCTCCTCACCTATCTTTGCCTTCTAACGATACAACCATGAACCTTGATTTCAATAAGAACGAAGACGTGCTGAAACAAAGCCTGAGTGAACTGCGTCAGCGGTTTGATAAGATTTGTGAAGGCGGGGGCAAAAAAGCTATCGAAAAACAAAGAGAAAAAAATAAACTCACGCCAAGAGAACGTATTGCTTACCTGACCGATGATGATAAGCCTTTCACCGAGATCGGCGCCTTTGCGGGTTACGGCATGTATGCAGAACAGGGCGGTTGCCCCGCCGGTGGCACGGTGGCCGGTATCGGGTATGTAAGCGGAAGACAATGCGTGATACTCGCCAATGACCAGACGGTGAAAGCGGGAGCCTGGTTTCCCATCACCGGTAAAAAGAATTTACGCCTGCAGGAGATAGCGATGGAAAATCATTTGCCTGTTATTTATTTGGTGGATAGCGCCGGTGTGTTCCTGCCGATGCAGGATGAAATCTTTCCCGATAAAGAACATTTTGGCCGCATCTTCCGCAACAATGCCCGGATGAGCGGCATGGGCATTACCCAAATTGCTGCGGTGATGGGGCCCTGTGTGGCCGGTGGCGCTTATTTACCCATCATGAGTGATGAAACGCTGATGGTGGAAGGGAATGGTTCTATTTACCTGGCCGGTCCCTACCTGGTGAAAGCAGCAATCGGCGAAGATATCGATAATGAAACCCTGGGTGGTGCGGTAACGCATACGGAGATCAGTGGTATCGCCGATTATAAATTCAGGACTGAACAGGAATGCATGGACCATATCAAAAAAATGTTTTCCATGCTGGGCGATAAACCTAAAGCAGGTTTTGACCGCATCAAAGCAAAAGCGCCGAAGAAGAATCCTGAAGAATTGTATGGCTTGTTTCCCTTTGATGGCAGGCCTTATGAAATGCTGGATATTATTGAACGCATAGTTGATGATTCAGAATTTGAACAGTTCAAAGAAGATTATGGGAAAACAATTATTTGCGGCTATGGACGAATAGATGGCTGGGCCGTGGGCATTGTGGCCAACCAGCGCAAGATTGTAAAGAGTAAGAAAGGAGAAATGCAGATGGGCGGTGTTATTTATAATGACAGCGCTGATAAAGCAGCCCGTTTTATCCTCAACTGTAATCAAAAAAAAATACCGTTGGTGTTCTTGCAGGATGTAACCGGCTTTATGGTGGGCAGCCGCAGCGAACATGCAGGTATCATAAAAGACGGCGCCAAGCTGGTGAATGCCGTGGCTAATTCCGTAGTCCCCAAAATTACAATCATTGTTGGCAATAGTTATGGAGCCGGTAATTATGCCATGTGCGGCAAAGCCTATGATCCCCGTTTTATTTATGCATGGCCGACGGCAAAGATCGCTGTGATGGGTGGTGATGCAGCAGCAAAAACTTTATTGCAAATTGAAGTGGCTTCGCTGAAAGCAAAAGGGCAAACGATTACCCCGGAAGCAGAGGATAAATTACTGAACGATATTAAAGGGCGGTATGATCAGCAGACTTCTCCTTACTATGCAGCGGCCCGGTTGTGGGTGGATGCGATCATTGATCCGGTTGAAACAAGACAGGTGATTGCCGAAGGAATTGCAGCAGCGAATCATAATGCGGAGATGAGTGAATTGAGGACGGGTGTGTTCCAGGTGTAGAGAGAAGTCCATAGTCCATAGTCGATGGTCCATAGCAGAGTTGAGAGAAAGTCCATAGTCCATGGTCAATGGCCCATAGCAGAGTTTAAATATTGAAAATTTCCTCTTGTTTACATTATATTTTATAACACAATCTGTAGCTAAATATTTTAAAGAAACGTCGATGGACTATTGACCATGGACTATGGACCAACATTATGTCATCAACAAACATCACGATTTATACCGACGGATCTGCAAGAGGCAACCCGGGGCCGGGTGGTTACGGGGTCATCCTGATGAGTGGTGATCACCGCAAAGAATTATCGCAGGGCTATAAGCATACCACCAATAACCGGATGGAATTAATGGCCGTAATTGCAGGATTAAAGGCGCTGAAGAAAGAAGGAATGAATGTTACCATTTATTCGGACAGCCAGTACGTGGTGAAAGCCTGGGAAGAGGGCTGGCTGAAGAACTGGATCAAAACGAATTTCAAAGGTGGTAAGAAGAACCCGGACCTGTGGCGGGAATTTTATGAGTTGTCGAAGAAACATACGATCCGGTTCAAATGGGTGAAAGGACATGCGGATAACCCGTATAATAACCGTTGTGATGAACTGGCCACGGAAGCAGCGGATGGCAATCATCATACCTTATTAATTGATGAAGGATATGAAGGAACTGCTGGTAGTAAGTTGTTTTAAACTACTAAGACACATAGACAGCAGGAAAATTTAACTGCCTGTCGTTTTGCGTTACTGTCTTTGTATTTCAAATTCTATACGATATGAAAGAAGCATTATGTTCCTGGAGTGGCGGTAAAGACAGTTGCTTTGCCCTGATGCAGGCCATACAACCGGGCCATACATCAAAAGTATTACTGAATGTATTGAATGAAGAAGGGAGGATATCCCGTTCACACGGCATACCGGCTGCCATCCTGCAGGCACAGGCGGCTGCGGCAGGCTTACCCATTCATCTTATCAGCAGCTCCTGGGATGAATATGAACAGCATTTTACAGCAGCTCTTACCAAATTAAAAGAGGAGTACCAGCTTACACATGCCGTATTTGGCGATATTGATTTGCAGCCCCACCGTGACTGGGAAGAAAAAGTTTGCGCAAAGGCGGGATTAACAGCAGTCCTTCCCCTGTGGCAGCAAAACAGGAAAGCTTTGGTAATGCAGATGCTGGAAGCCGGTATTGAAACCATTATCGTAAGCTGTAATGAAGTGATGGGGGAACGGTTTATTGGCCGGCTCATCACGCCTGCCCTCGTGGATGAATTAGAAGCAATGGGTATTGATGCCTGCGGGGAAAATGGCGAGTATCATACCCTGGTGCTGGATTGCCCGTTGTTCAGTAAAAGGATCAATGTAGCAGTTACTGAAAAAATACAGCACGGTAATTATTGGTTTGCCAAAACGGAACTTCAGTAGTTTGCCCTTCCCGGTTATTGCATGATCAGAATTTTCTTTACATGCCGCCGGCTTTCGGTCTGCAATACAAGAAAGTAAATGCCGGGCTGTAAACTGCCCGTTGAAAACCGGGTGGTACCGGCAGATAGCGGGGGATTGATATCGGTTCGCTTATTGCCCGAAATAGTTGTAAGCTGTGCAGCAAGTACCGGCTCAGCAGATTTTATATACAAAGTTCCCCTGACGGGATTAGGATAAACAAGTATTGCCTCCTCAGCAGTTGCCTGGTAATCCAGCTTTACTGTTTTGGAGTAAATACATTTCCCGTCCACATCCACCTGCTTAATGCGGTAGACGTTTACAGCTGCCGGCGCATGATCAAAGGAAGTATAGTGCAGTTCTTCATCGCTGTTAAAAGCAGCTTTTACAGAATCTATTTTTTCCCAGCTGTTGCCAGGTCCAAGGCGTTCTGCAATAAAATGACTGCTGTTTATTTCTGTTACAGTACTCCACTGAAGTTTTATCTTTTTCCCCTGTACAGCAGCATTGAAATCTTTGAATTTAACCGGTACAGGTACATTGTAATAAACGGTAAGGCGGATATGATCTACCAGCGCATTTAAGGAAAGCGCTGCCAGCCCGGCTGATACAGAAGCCGAAACAGCAACGCCAAAACCCGATGCGTTAATATCTGCCGGCGTCCAGCTAAGCCCCCAGCTATCAGCCACACCCCCGTATACGCTATACGCATCAGAAGAAGGCCAGCTTCCCGGTAGTGCATGGTTGGTTCCCGAAATTGAGTTTGCTTTAATAATCCGCACCGAATTATCAGAAATGGAAGACAACAGCCCGACAACTATACTATACCGCTTCTCTATTTCCACCATGATACCACAAATTGTTGCATCAGCAGGAATGGAAAAATTAAAACCGGTGGCCGCGAGGTAATTGGTGCTGGTACTGCCAAGTATACCAAGGCTGATGCTGGAACTGGCGTACGAATTATCAGATGCCTGGGCTCCGTTCATCGAACTCCAGGAAACGGAGCCAACGAGTGTGCTTCCCCAGAATGAACTGGCATTATTGGCCCCTGCCGTTGAGCATTGACCATGCACTATACCGGAAGAGACCAGCAGGAATAGAAGGGTCCGATATTTCATAAGATGGATTTCGTTTACTATTGCTATACAATAAACTAAATTCTGTTAAACAATATCTATAACACATTTTATATTTTCATAATTTAAGTAAAGACCCCTACCAAACTAACAGGTGTTCATATTAATTTCAGGCGCTAAAAAAAGAGACCCGGGGTCTCTTCTTAATAATTTATTGTATGGTTAGTCAATCAGGCAAGGATCAGCCTGGCTTTTCTTGACATCATCAGGTTATAGAGGAATAATACAGCCGGCAGGAACAACAGGGTTGCAACCAGTGCATTCTTATAGAACGGCAGTGCAGCTGTGTAACAAGTCACCAGGCCGCTGAAGTCTTTGGTATACACGGCTTCAGTGGTTCCTGTCCATACGAGAAAATTGGAAACAAGGAAAAACACTGTAGGCGCAGCAAGTGCCCCGGTCAGTAAACGGGTATAATTCTTTCCTTTCAGCGCCCAGCCGATCAGGGTGGACAACATCAGGATGGCATATATTTTCCACTGGCCGTTATAGATACCGGCATAGGGGAACATATTCTGTGTGTAGAGGAAATGTATCAGCATATCGCTGGCGAATAAAGCGATCAGCGGCAATAAAAATGATTTGTCTCTTTCTTTAATAATCATACCGGAGAACAGGGCTATCGCAAACATGGGCGAGAAACCGGACATATCCAGGTCGGGACCAAAGAAGAATTTACAGGCAGTGGCAACAGCAACCAGTATAATTGTAAACAGTATAAAACGTCCGTTGATCTTCATAATTAGCGTTGATACGGGATTTGAAACTTACGCCTCCGTACCAGTGGCAAAAATAACAGAATTGAGCTAAATGGCCGGTCTATTTATTCACCAGTGTGGACAGGAACAGTTGCCCGGTAAACAGCTGATTGAGTATGTGCTTCCAATTCTGCTTTCTGACCTGCAAAAACCACAGCAGATGGCTTTCCCGGAGCCAGTTCGATTTTTGCAGACCCATCACTTACAGTAACCCGGCCTTCTGTCAGTAACAGAATTTCTGTAGTGCCGGCAGTGAAACCTGCTTTTTCACCCGGATCCAGCTCAAAAGAACTGAGCTGAAAATCGGGCGCCTTGGTCAGGTAGATCCTTTCCAGGCCATGCCACTCTCCTTTTAATATCTCGTATTTCGTGGCTTCAAATTTCACATGTTTCAGCAATTCTTTGCTGTCAATATGTTTCGTGGTTAAGCCACCCCGCAACACATTATCAGAATTAGCCATGATCTCCACATTCGGTCCTTCAAGATAAGCATGCGGGATACCCGCATCCTGGAAAATAGCCTGGCCTTTTTTGAGATGCAATACATTAAAAAGATACACTGAGAATATACCACGGTCGATATGCCCGTTGCCGGAATAAGTCAGTGCAGCCCTTGCAGCCCAGAAATCTTCCTGGGATCGATCCAGCTTTCCTTCTTTATACAAAGGAACAATGCGGCTGACAAGAGGATGCAGGATTTTGTCCACTTCTTCCTGCGGCATGGTCATCACCCTGCTGTACAAAGTTTCATAGCCGCCCGGTTGAAATAGCGCTTTCAGTCCGCTGATTTCTTTTACCTGTTCAAATATTTTCAGTAACTGTGCTTCAGGCTTAAATCCGTGTAATAACCAGAAATCACTCAATGCCATTGCCAGTTCCGGTTTATGATTAGCATCTTTATAATTCCTGTTACCTGCTGTTAACGGAATACCTGCTGCATTCTCTTTTGCAAATTCTTCTTCTGCTGCTTTTTTAGACGGATGCACCTGGATGGAAAGCATATCTTTTACATCCATCGCTTTAAGCAAATAAGGCAGGTCGCCAAATTGCTTATTCACTTTTTCACCTAATGCCTGTTCTTTATTATTATTGATGATATCTTTTAAAATTTGACGCCCCCCCGTTTCATCTTCCACGATCCCATCGGCCAGGGGATGAACACCGAGCCAGTACTCTGCAAAAGGTTTTTGCTTTTTATTGTCTTCCTGCAATAAAAAAGGGATGAGCTGTGTGCCGCCCCAATCGTAATGTTTGACAGTTCCGGTCAGCCGTGCTATTCCTTTCATGGATAAAATTCTTTTAATATCTTACTGTAAAGATACGTCATGGCCTCACATAATGACCTGGGAAAGGAAGGCGAAGCGATGGCGGCAAAATGGCTGCAGGAGAAAGGCTATACCATTTTACATATCAACTGGCGGCATTCCCATTACGAGATCGATATCATTGCCACCAAACAGGAAAAGCTCCATGTCATTGAAGTGAAAGCCCGGAAGGATTCTCCTTTTGGCCATCCCGAAGACAGTGTGACAAAAAGAAAATTCAAAAACCTGCAGCGGGCTGCAGATGAATTTTTATTTCATAACCCGGGTTATAAATGGATGCAATATGATGTGCTGGCGATAACGCTGTTCCGGGATAAAGAACCGGAATTCTTCTTACTGGAAGATGTGTTTTTGTAAGAAAGGGCCCGGCTTTGGTCTGTCGTCCATTTCTACTTCACATCAATCTGCCCGATCATTTTCTCCACCATTTTGTAAGTAGCGGGGCAGTATTCCACGTTTTGTTTGTGTACATGTACATAATCTTTCATCCGCTTGGGAAGGTGCGGGAAACCGGCACAGTCGTCCGGGCGGATTTCATAGATGCTGCATTTATTATCCTTCAGGTTCAGGAACTGGCAGGGTTGTTTTTTATTCATCCAGTCTCCGCTGCCTCTTTCTTTGTACAACCATTTTTCTTTGAACTCATCTACTGTTTGTCCAAAGTGTGCAGATATCCGTTTCAGATCGGCTGCTGTAAAAGTCGGCGTCATCGTTTTGCAGCAATTGGCGCAGGTGAGACAATCCACTTCTTTCCATACTTCTTTTTCTATTGCCGCAGTTATCTTCTCAATACCTTTTGGCGCTTTTTTTTCCAGCTTGGTCAGGAACGTGCGGAAGCGGCGGCGGTTTTTCGGCATTTGCTGCTTAAACTTTCGCAGCGTATTCACTTGTTTTTCACTCATGCGCCGAAGATACTACTTGATTGCTTTCGGCAAACAGCTGAAAAGAATTTTAGTAAGGATAGCCCTCAATGGTTACTTTTGTTTGACTATAAAACCCAATAATTATGAGATTTATTTTCCTGTTGCTTGCCGCCAGTTTCTTCGCCTGGTCGTTCAGTGCCTGCAGTTCCTCTTCTGCCCCGCCCAATTTTTGCGATACGGCCTGTTCCGGTCAGCCCATCACATTTAATCATCCGCATCCCGACAGTCCCTTTGTAACGATCGGTTTTAAAGGCTGCAACCCCGATACCATCTCCTGGAGTAATAAGCGGCTGGAAACTACCCGCAAAATGGGTTATATGGAACTCGTGGGCAAAGAAGCCCGTATCAATAAAGATTTTATTTCCTGCTATTTCAGGGATACTTCTTATGCCTGGCTGAAGTATAATGATTGTATTACCGGCCGGGGTTTTCTGGTAAAACTGCCTTACAGTAAAGCCGATAAATGGAGCATCTATACCAGCGCCCTGAACAACTTTGATAAAAAATTCAATGTGGAAGAAGGGGTAATTGCTTACTATGACGAAACCTTCATTTATGCACAGAATATGGAAAATGGCAAAATTGACCGGATGCTGATGAACAATACCAAACTGGATATTGATCATAACAATGTGCATGGAACTTTTGATTCGATCCATGTAACCAAAACAAGTATCTGGGCGAATATCAAGATTGACCATCAATTCCAGGCTAAGGAAAAAAAGATCAGGATCGAATAAACAACAGCCTTGTGTGGGAACCTTATAAAAAAGGATTCAAAGCCTATTTGCAATTAGAGAAATCTCTCTCTGATAATTCTGTCGAAGCCTACCTCCGGGATATTGATAAACTGACGCAATACCTGCAGGAGGCTTCTTCGTTAAAAGCCCCTGCTGATATAGAGCTGAATGATCTGCAATCTTTTGTAAAATGGATTGCCGGACTGGGGATGACCGATACCAGCCAGGCCCGTATCATTTCCGGCATCAAAGCTTTTTACAAGTATTGCCAGGTGGAGCAGATCAGCCGCAAAGACCCCACGGTATTATTAGAAGCGCCGAAACTGAAAAGAGCATTACCTGATATTCTCAGCTTTGAAGAGATTGAAAAGATTATCGGACAGATTGATCTCAGCACACCCGGAGGTGGCAGGAATAAAGCCATCTTGGAAACCATGTACAGTTGTGGTTTGCGGGTCACCGAAGCCGTAAACCTGAGAATATCGCAGCTTTATCTTGATGTTGGTTTTATCCGTGTGGTGGGCAAGGGAGATAAAGAACGGTTAGTGCCTATTGGCAGCAGTGCTATTAAGTACATCAATATATATAAAGACAAGATCAGGGTACATATACCCCATCAAACCGGCAATGAGGACATTCTTTTCCTGAACCAGCGGGGCGGGAAATTATCAAGGGTAATGATCTTTTATATTATCAAAGACCTGGTGGCAAAAGCAGGCATTCAAAAAACAGTATCGCCCCATACTTTTCGCCATTCCTTCGCCACGCATCTGGTGGAAGGCGGCGCTGATTTACGGGCCGTACAGGAAATGCTGGGCCATGAGAGTATTACCACCACGGAGATATATACCCATCTTGACCGGGAGTTTTTAAGAAAGACGCTGGAGAATTTCCATCCGGCGTTTAAATAAGATATCCCACAAAGTTTTTAGAGGGTAACCATTTTTTCAGAGCTGGCTTTCCCTGTTTTTGTATTGCTGATGCGGATGATATAGGTGCCGGGATTGGCAGCTGGTACATCAATGCTTAACAACCTTGCTTCTTTATCGATCCAGACCGTTTGTTGTTTGATGATCTGCCCGGCGAGGCTGAGGATTTCTAAATTATAATAGCCTTCGTCCTGTTGTTTCCATTCTATATTCAGTGTGCCGCCTGAGGTAACAGGATTGGGGAATAGTTTGAATGCAGTTTCTTTTATTGCAACAGTTCGTTCTTCTATCAATGGAACGGGTTCACTAATTGTCTTCTTCTTTTTATTTTTTGCCTTAACAATGACTACTTCACCTGCGACAATTGACAATAATGAAGGCATACGGATGATCGTTTTATTGGTGAGCTCATCCGTACTGATTTCCTTTTCCATTGTTTCAAATCCCACACAGGATGCCTGGATAGTAATTTTTTTCTCCACCGCAGGTACAGCCAGCCGGAATACCCCGGTGCTATCAGTCAGTGTTCCATATGTTGTTCCTTTGATCATGACCGAAACATACTGCATCGGGCTATTGTACTCATCCGTAATAAGCCCTTTTATTGTAAACAGGGTATTTTTAACAGGTGCAGCGGGCATATTTTTGGGTACAGGCAGGCTGCATACAGTTGGAACAACCTTGTCAAACGCAACCTGTTGTTCGCTGGTCACCGCAGGTCTTGAACTGATCACTCTTACTTCCCCCTGCGCTTTCGCTTTAGCAGACATAAAAAAAGCGGGTATGACGATCTGGAAAAAATATTTCGCCAAGGGTATTCGCTTCACAGGTAGCTCCATATCCCTTTGTAACTGGTCCTGCATAAAGCGGCCGCATACCGGTCCGGCGGAAGGTTTCTTAAAGAATTCCACCACCTGCCGGTCGTTCATGTTACTAAAATCCATGACCTGCTTCTGGCAGGCTGCACAGAAACGTCCTTTGTCCACCGGGGTCATCGCATCCCAATTTTCGTGGCAGGGCGTTGGTATGGTTAATTGAAATTTCTTTCCCATGCTGAAGAATTGTAGTTATTGGATGATGATCTTTTGCTGGCAGAATAATTGTTTCGTTGCTGAACTGAACATGAGCATATAGGTGCCGGCAGACCAACTACCCGATGTACTCACTGCAATCCTGTTGGCACCTTTATTAAGCTGGTACGGGTAAGATGCCACCGTTTGTCCGCCCATACTCACCAAACTGATCCGGATATGTTGTGCTACAGGGCTTTCCAGTTCGGCTGTCAATGACTGGCTCCGCCGAACAGGATTGGGATAAACAGTATTCGCTGTAATGGTCAGACCCTGGTCCTGTTGTTTGTTTGCTGTTTCTTCTGTTTTAATACTTGTTATTGTACACTCACTGGTTTTATGATATCCGCCGCATCTAAGGCCGTAGCAACGGATCACCTGGTTGAAATTCGCTGTTACAATCACTTCTTCATTTACCCTGAAATTCCTTTCTAATAAGATATCATTGGACTTACCTGATGATTTTGCTGAATAACTGTAATTCTTATACCCAACGGATGTAACGGTCACTGTGTATTCAACTCCTTTTTTCAACCGGCCGGTAATTACCGTCCCCTTCTCATCCGCAACAAACATAAGTGTATCGGTTTTGTCTTTTGCTGAAGTGAATGTTAAAGTGGCACCGGGTATACCGCTGCCATCCGTAAAATCCTTTACAAAAAACTCTTTTATCCCGGAAGATTTTGTGGTAATAAGTATAACTCCGCTACCGGCCCGGCACCCATAGATAGCGGTCGCCGTTGCATCTTTCAGAATCGATATACTTTCAATATCATTTTGATTCAGCGCTGAAAGGCTGCTGAACGCTGCAGGTACTCCATCCACAACCAGCAAGGGCTCCGTTTGTGGTACATTCATCCCGCACCTGATCCTTATTGTGGTCGGTTGTTTTTGTTCCCCGGTTTTACAAGGAATTAATTGTTTTTTTGTTATTGCATCGGCAGGTGCAGTCTCTTTTGCAATCCGGCAATTTCCCATGATAATCACTTTGGAAGTATCTGTTGTTCCTACAGGTGGTTGTGCAAATGAAAAGAAGCTGGTCAATAATGAAAAGAGTATAAATATATATCTCATAAGCATTTTTTTTAAAGTAAAAAGGGCCGGTAGAAACCAGCCCCGTTATCACTAACCGGCTGTTAAATGATTAGCCATTAGAACCGGGATGCTTTATTTTCCCGGATTACATACAAACCAACAAAAGACGGATGCGTATTTTTTAGCTTTTGCATACAACCCCGACGGGTTTTATTTATTAATTTTAAGCCCTTGGCTTTTATCAAGCACATATCTCACAGCACACTGACCGACAAGGAGCTGGTGGCGCTCTACAAACAGTCAGACGACATGGCCGTACTGGGTGAATTATACCAGCGGTACATGGACCTTGTCTATGGTGTCTGCCTCAAGTATTATAAAGAGCCTGAAACGGCTAAAGACAGTGTGATGCTGATCTTTGAGGAACTGGTATCAAAATTGAAAAAGCATGAAGTGGAGAATTTCAGGGGCTGGCTGCACCAACTGGCTAAGAACCACTGCCTGATGCAGCTGCGGACGCCTAAAAACATGAAAACAGTTGAGTTTAAACATGAACTTGTGCAAAGCGAGGAAAATGTGCATCTGAATGGTGTGCTGGAAAAAGAGGAGAATTTCAAAAAAATGGAATACTGCCTCAGCACCCTGACAGCAGAACAGCAGCAGGCCATCCGGTTATTTTACCTGGAAGGGAAATGCTATAACGAAATTGTGGAGGCAACCGGGCAGGAATGGAACCAGGTCCGGAGTTTTATACAGAATGGCCGGAGAAACCTGAAATTGTGCATGGAGAAAACCGTGATGGAAGCAGAAACAAAAAAAAGTTGAACTTTGTAAAGCCTTATGGCAACCGGGCAAAACATAAAAACATTTACCGCTTTTGATATTGAAAAATACCAGCAGGGATTGCTTTCTCCCAAAGAAAGGCATGACCTGGAAAAAGCAGCCCTGGATGATCCCTTCCTGGCCGATGCCCTGGATGGCTATCATAATACCCCGGTAAATATCATTGCCGATATTACAGAGCTTAAGAACAGGCTGACAGATAAAACTGAAGAAAGCAAAACGGTCTTTTTACCAGCTACGGGTAAAAGAGCATTCCCCTGGTTCAGGGCTGCCGCAATGATCATTGCCGTGGCAGGTGCCGGTTTACTGGTCTACCAATTTGCTTTCCCTAAAAAAGAGAATACGGATATAGCCCGGCTTAATAAAGTTGAAGATAAAAAAACACTTGCCGCCCCGGACAGTTCAAAAACTATAGCAACAGAACAGGCTGATGTTACTGCAACACCCGGTAAAAAGGATGAACCCCGCACCGGTGCAATACAGCCCGGATCGCCAGGCAGCAGTAATGAAACCATCAAACAAGATGTGGAGGATATTGCTACCCCGGCCGATGCCAGTGTAGTAGCTAAGAATGATGATGTAAAATCATCCAATAACAACATTTCCGTTCCTCCTCCCACCGGCAATGCAGCCAATGCCCCTGTTACAGCAAGCGGTGCCGCGAATAATAATAATTATAAATCATTAGAAGCCGATACAAAAATAGCTGCTGCCAAAAGAAAGGATGCTGAAAATGTTGCAGCAAAAGAAGTAAATGCGGGGGTATTGAATGAAACAGCTAATCGCCAGAACCGCAATGTTGCTGCAAATCGTAATGCAGAACAACTGAATAACCAGTACCGGGCGAATATATTCCGGGGCCGGGTGACGGATGCCAATAATAATGCTGTTCCCTTTGCCAATGTGACCAACCTGGAAGATAATGTAGGTACTTATACTGATGCACGGGGCAATTTCAATCTCATATCTCCTGACTCGGTACTGAATGTACAGATAAGGGGGCTTGGCTATAATGATAATAATCTCCAGCTGAGGAATAATGTTTCCAATGCGCAGGTGGTGATGCAGGAAGACAAGTCGGTTGCTGCGCAAACAATATCCGGTAAAAAAATCAATTCCGAAAGAAGGGCGAATAATCCCAATTTTAAACTGGAAAATGAGCCGGAGCCGGAAGATGGCTGGGATAATTATGATAGTTACCTGGTTAATAACCTTACGGTACCTGATGATGTAAAAGGGAAACAATCGGGCGGTGGCCAGGTGGAAGTTTCTTTCGAAGTAAATAAATACGGAGAGCCCATCAATATTAAAGTAACCAAATCGCTATGTGCCCGCTGCGACCAGGAAGCCATCCGCCTTATCAAAGAAGGTCCCAAATGGAGACGAAAAGCACGGAATGGCAAAACAACAGTCGCAATCTCCTTCTAAACGCAGTTTACAGAAACCCGAAATTCTGACCTGTTCCCCTACCTTTGCTTTCTCAAAAACTTAGCTTGTATGAAAAAAATCATTACCGCTGCTGCGGCAGTATTTACCTTATTATCTGCCGGTGCGCAGTTAAAAACGCCGGCCCCCAGCCCCACTCAAACCATTAAACAGGATTTCGGGCTGGCTGCTGTTGAATTATCATATTCACGCCCGGCTATGAAAGGACGCAAAATATTTGGCGACCTGGTGCCATTTGGAAAAGTATGGCGTACCGGCGCCAACAATGCCACCACCCTCACTTTTGGAGATGAAGTAACCATCGGGGGCGTTAAAATACCTGCCGGTAAATACGGTTTGCTTTCTATTCCTGAAAAATCCAGCTGGACATTGATCATTACAAAACAAACTGATGTAACCAGCCCTGCTGCTTACAAGCAGGATATGGACGTGGTGAGAGTCAATGCCCCGGTGATGAAATCAAAAACTGCTGTTGAATCATTTACCATGCAATTTGCCAACTTAACCGCAACCAGCTGTGAATTGCATATTAAATGGGACAAGGCAGCCGTCAGTTTGCCTATAACCACTGAAATCGACACCAAAGTAATGGCCGCCATTGAAACTGCTATGAAAACAGAAAAGCCCCCGTATTTCAATGCAGCAATGTATTACATGGATAACGGTAAAGACCTGAACCAGGCGCTGGCATGGTTTGATAAAGCAGTCGAAGCACAACCTACCGCTTTCTGGATCCATCACCAGAGGGCCAACTGTTTGGCCAAACTGGGTAAGAAAGAGGATGCTAAGAAGGCAGCCAGCCGTTCTATTGAACTGGCTAAAGAAGCCAAGAACGATGATTATGTAAAACTGAATGAAAAATTACTGGCGGAATTAAAATAACTGCTGATCTCTTTTCCTGGTAATCCCTGCTGTTCAAACCGGCAGGGATTCTTTTTTTGCAATGCCCTTATTAAGTAACAGGGTGAAAAAGAGTACAGCAAAAGCGCCAATGGGGTTCAGCCAGAGAAAACCCATTTTGAAAACACCGGCTTTGGTCAGGATAAACACCGTCAATACCAGCAGTTCTGCAATGATAGCGGCCCAGAATACCACTGTACCGCTTTTAATATGCTTCATAAAAAATGCAACGAGGAATACACCAAGAATTACCCCATAAAATAAAGAACCAAGAATATTCACGGCCTCAATCAGGCTGTTCCCGATATTATAAGTAAACATGGCGACCACGATACAAAAGATGCCCCAGCCGAGTGTGTACCATTTTGACAACCTGTATTCATCTTCGCCACTGTCTTTGTTCTTAGTAAAGCGGCGGTGAAAATCCACCATAGAGCAGGACGCCAGCGAATTAATAGCTGCCGCAATACTACCCCAGGATGCCAGGAAGATGATTGCAATCAGCAGTCCTACCAGGCCTGCCGGTAAATGATCGACCACAAACCGGAGAAAGATATAATTGGTATCATTCCCATCGCCACCCACTTCTTTTGAATTAATCCAGCCAGTGACTTTTTTCCGCAAACTGTCTGATTCCTTTTGTAAAGACCGCAGTTGAGCGGTAGTAAATTCTATCGCGGAGTCATTCTTCTTGTCCAGTGCAGCTGCAAAGGCGGTCACAGTCTGTTTTTTTTGTACAGATAATTCATTGTACCTGTTATTCGCAAGATGAAAGGAATCTTTTAAAGAAGAGTTCTCAATCTTCGTAACCTGTTTTTGGTTAAAGAAGATCGGGGCATTATTAAATTGGTAAAATGTAAATACCAATACCCCCACCAGCAGGATCAAAAATTGCATGGGCACTTTCACCAGCCCGTTCATGATCAGGCCCATCCTGCTTTCTTTTAAAGAACTGGCCGTTAAATACCGTCCCACCTGGCTTTGATCGGCCCCGAAATAAGACAATGCCAAAAAGAACCCTCCCACTAACCCTGTCCAGATATTATATTGATCACTCCAGTTAAATCCCTTTTCTGTAATTCCTGTTGTGATCACATTCAGTTTACCCAATTTCCCGCTCACCTGCAGTGCATCAATAAACCCCACATTCTCCGGCAGCATATTCACCACCATATAGGCCGCCAGGAACATACCGGTGAAAATAACAATCAGCTGTAATTGCTGTGTATACGCTACTGCTTTGGCGCCACCCGTCATGGTATAAATGATCAGTAAGCCCCCCATAAATAAATTGGTCCAGTAAATATTCCAGCCCAGTAAGGAAGAAAGAATGATAGAAGGAGCAAATACGCTGATACCGGTTGATAACCCGCGCTGCAGCAAGAAGAGAAAAGAAGTCAGTGTTCTAGTCTTTCCGTCAAACCGGTTCTCCAGGTATTCATAGGCCGTATATACTTTTAATTTGCTGAAGATGGGCACAAAGAAGATACAAATAACGATCATGGCCAGCGGGATGCCAAAATAGTACTGCACGAACCGCATGCCATCCGTATAGGCCTGGCCTGGTGCTGACAAAAAAGTAATGGCGCTTGCCTGGGTACCCATAATACTTAACAGAACCAGCCCCCAGGGCAAACTGCGGTTGCTCAGGAAATAGCCATCCAGGTTGTGAGAGGTACGGCTTTTATACAAACCGTAAGTAATGATGGCAAGCAATGTAATAACCAGTACTATCCAGTCGGTCTGGCTCATGAAAAATAATTGGTGAACAATGAAAACAAAATAATCAGCACTACCAGAAACAGCACGACGAGTATATACCAGCCATTCCAGTTTTTAAATAAAGGCGCTTTATCGTTATCGGTTTGTGACATATTATTTCCTCGTGGTTCTTAACCAGCCTGTAAGTATAATCAGCAGGCCCAGCACTAATCCAATCAGTATTCCAATCCGTATTTTCTTGATCATGATTCCCAATGCAAGGCCAAGTACAATAGCAAAAATGAATGCCATCTCTCCTCTTCGTACACTGGGTTGTTTATCCGTACTCATTAAAAAGCTTTTTTCCGGTTTAATGCGATCAGGTTCGCCAGCAGACGGTAAGCGCCGGGCACTCCCGCAGGTAATTCCCGGAAGAAAACAATACCGGTATAAGTAAAATATCCTTTCCCATATTTAGCCACCAGCAAACTTCCGTCATCTGATCTTTCGCCGGGGTCAGCCATCCCAATCAGTTTTTCAAATTTGCCTGAAGTATCAGCAGCATGATAGATACTTCGTTCCTGTATCCATCCCCGGAAATCATCGCCGGTTATTTTATTAGGAAAGTTAAAGGCCGGGTGCTCTGGTTTCAGCAAAGTAACTGCTGCATTCTCATCGGTTACCCTGTTCCTGGTAATATTGAAATTATAAGGACCGATCTTGGCTCTTACCGGGCCGATCTGGTTGCTCGTATTGTACTGAACGATCAGGTTACCTCCTTCACTCACATATTTCATCAGCTTATCGTAATGTTTGTTCATCCAGTCATGCGTATTATAGGCTCTTACTCCTGTGATGATTGCATCAAATTGCTGCAGGTTATTTCTCGACAATTCTTTATCGGTCAGCAAGGTCACTTCATACCCCATTTGTTCCAGGGCTGCCGGCACTTTATCACCGGCACCGACGATATACCCGATCTTCTTGTTATAGATTTTCAGGTCAGCATACTTCAACGATACGGCTGCATCATGAAAATAGTTGATATAGGGTATATGATCATATTTTACTTCATGCCGGTCTTTTGCCACAGTTTCTTTACCGGTTCCGGATATCCCAAAAAGGATTTTCTCATTTTTTTTGGAAGCCTCTCCGCTATATGTAAATTCTGATATCTGGTCTTTAGCATTCACAGCAATAGTGCCATTAGCGGTGCTGATATTTGTCAGCACTTTACCAGATTCACCTGATTGAAGAGAAACATTTGAAACAAAGCCCTTTTTCATTCCTTTCACCAAAACCGAACCGCTGATCTTTGTCCTTTCAGGAGTGATAATTTTTAAATCTTCCAGAGGGCTCATTAAAACCGGGGGCACAACAACAACCGGCTGGTATAACTCACCCCTTACCGGGTCAGTGAATTTAAAACGAACCTGTATCATAAACAGAAACGATTCACCATAGATCTTTACTTTAATAAAGGCATTATAGGCAGGATCAACATCCGGCTGGCCAATCTGCAACTGGTCGCCTACATTGAAATAACCTTCTTCCATTTTATTGACCAGCCAATAAGGTTGTGTGACTGGTTTATCAGCAGGAACATAAATGCTCCTGGAAAAATTCAGGTTCCTGTTTTTTT
The DNA here is from genome assembly GCA_002400415.1 of Chitinophagaceae bacterium UBA4411. Lineage (GTDB taxonomy): Bacteria > Bacteroidota > Bacteroidia > Chitinophagales > Chitinophagaceae > CADEDV01. Next base: position 89,996 of record DGQP01000003.1, on the reverse strand, counting down.
CCAGCGGTTTTAAAAACAGGGTATCAAAATCATCTACTATTACTTTTTCCAGTACCGCGTTTGTTCCAAGACGGTTATTGAATGAGAAGTTGATCCGGATCGAATCTGTCTGCACCGCAAATTGTTCTGTAGTTGTGGCATCAAGGAATAAACCACTGCACTGGGCAATCAGTATGTACACTTCACGCAATTTTTGTGTCTTCCAGGTGCTTTCTTCCAGCTGGTTGATGGACTGATAGAGTTTTACTAATCCCTCCACAGATTTTTCGGGGTGAAAAAGATCAAAGCCCGCCACCAGGCTATCAACCCTGTTGGCAATTGGTTCACCTCCTTTTATTCTTTTCCAGGTAAGCTCTGTACCATCTGTCAGTTCATTCGCCGGCTGATCACCTTTGGTAGCTTTAAAAAACTCCAATGACTCGCCTCTTGAAGCTGGCACACCAAAACCCTGGCTTTTATGCTGACTCCGGCTTTCAGCAGCAATCTCTCCATAGCTTTTTCCCAGCAACGGGTTATACCCTCCCACATCCACTTTAAACTGATCATCTCTTATTGTATTTGTACCTCCGAAATTGAATGTATTCCAGAGCACTCTTTTGGCCTGCCAAACCGTAACATATTTCAGCTGTTCGGGAAAACGTTTGGGATCAGCAGCTGCTTCAAAAGCTTCATTCGCCAAAATAGCTGACGCGGTATGATGACCATGACCTCCTTCGCCGGTTGTGGGAAAACGTGTGATGATAACGTCCGGCTGAAATTTCCTGATCACCCATACCACATCGCTTAGTATTTTCTCTTTATCCCATTTGGTAAACGTTTCTTCCGGATTTTTGGAAAAACCAAAATCAAAGGCCCTTGTAAAAAATTGTTCACCGCCATCTATTCTCCTGGCAGATAGCAGTTCCTGTGTCCTGATCATACCCAGTTCAATTCCCTGCTCATCGCCAATCAGGTTTTGGCCGCCATCACCTCTTGTTAATGACAGGTAGCCGGTCCTGTACATTTTATCTTTGGATAAATAAGCGATCAGCCTTGTATTCTCATCATCAGGGTGAGCCGCCACATACAACACAGAACCCAGTACATTCAGTTTGCGGAGGGCCAGGTACATATCGGCTGAAGTCCAGCTTTGGGGTGCCTGGGAGAATGAAAAAGGAACAAAGCCCAGGCAGTAAATGAAAAGTAAGGTTAGTTTTCGCATTCCCTGTAATTATTCAGCGAATATAACGGCAAATTGAATAGCGTTTGGGACCGCCGGTACAAAAAGACGATCCCGCCTGCGGCGGGATCGTAAGATTTAGCTGTTATTAACAATTCTGTTTAATTCTTGCTTTTGGAGTCGTCTTGTTCTGAAATCTTCTTACCCAGTTTCTCCAGTAACTGCAAACCCAGTAAACCACTGATACCCCCGTTGGCACTATCACCACCGCCACCAATCAGTACGTCCGGCATGATCTTTACTTTTTCCGCGGCGATAGATTCAATCACTTTCAACTGGGTGAAGTTATTGCCTCCCATAGCTTCAACAGAAAGCTTATATGATTCAGCATTTGATTTACCTATCGCCAGAATTTTTTCAGCTTCGGCATTACCGGTTAACGATATTTTTTCAGCCTCGGCTTTGGCTAATAACTCAATCTTCTCGGAATCGGCTTTTGCCAGCAGCCTTGTTTTCTCTGCTTCACCACTTGCCAGTAATTTCAACCGGTCAGCTTCAGCATTGGCCTGCAGACGGACGCTGTTGGCATCACCCGTTGCTTTCTTTACAGAAGCATCTGCAATACGTTCAGCGATCAGCACACCCTGATCTGCCTTCACAATCTCTTTCTGCATATCCGCGATGGCTGTTTCTTTCTCCAGGGTTTGTCTTGTCTCCTGCGCTTTTTTCTCTGTATCATACGTAATTTTTTGCTCTTCTGCCAGCTTACGGTCTGTTAGTGTTTTCATCAGGCTTTCCGGCGGAACAATATCACCGATCAGGGTATCCACGCCATACACGTTGTATTGCTCCAGCACTTTCCCGATATGATCCCTGGCAGACTGTTGCCTTTCTTTACGGGTTCCTAAGAAAGCAATCACATCACTGTCTTGTGCACTGTTCCGGAAGTAGTTACCAATCGTAGGCTCCAGTACCTGGCTTACCAGATTAACCATATTACCAAAACGGGCAATCACTTTCGGTGCTTCAGTAGTCGGGATATGAATGATCTGTGATACATCAAGATTGAAAGGGAACCCGTCTTTACTACGCACTGTAATAGTAGAGAGGTTTTTATCCAGCTGATGGGATTCACTTCTTGCACTGGCCCAGTTCAGCACCAGGTTGGTGGTTGGCACTAATTCCACTTTCATGATATAGGGATTGATCGGGTATTTACCCGGACCTAATGGTTCGGCCCAAACACCTTTGCTTCCTTTTGCCACAATATTCCCGTGCTTGAATTCCACCCCGCTCAGATCTTTGCCTTCTTCACCGACATAGGAAATAACAACACCTACATGACCAATGGCAATCTCTGTCATTTTCACCATTTCCAGTTTGGCAAACCAGGGGTTTAAGAAATAAGAACCCGCCAGGATCACTTGTTCCTGTAATCCCTTGTAACCTTCGCTTTGCAGGAAGAGGTCAACATCCTGGAATTTATTATGCCCTTCAATCACTTTCCCGGCAATCTGTCCCTCTTCAAGTGGTTTACCTTCCAGCGTTGTAACCACCCCTACTGCATTATCGGGTATCATAGTCATATCCGTTAGCTCAATATCAAATAACAAAGTGTTGATACGATAAGAACCCGGAGCGATGATTGCAGTCTGGCGGCCTTTACGTCCGCCATTGGCTAAAAACGCTTCGGCATCCTGGTAAGAGTCGCAATCCACCCGGCGGCCAAGTATACGGCCGGTTTCCAGTTCAGCACCATCTTTCGCCAACACCAAGCCGATCTTACCGGTTGGGATAACAATGAACGGCTGAAAGTTGATGGAGTATTGCCATATCCATTTCCAGAAATATACACCAGGCGCCAGTGTTTGTGCCTGGAAACCTGCTTCACCCTTAGTGGCAATAATGCGGCCTTCCGGCAACTCCTGCTTCCCGAAGAGCACAAACTTTTTCGTTACCAGCCCGATTCTGTCTTCCGGAACGATCACCAGTCCGAAGAAAACACGAAGGATGAATTTGTAAAACAATAAAAGAAATAAAGGGACGCCGATGATCAGTCCCCAGCGGATCAATTCAGATTTTTCCATGATGGTTTACTAATTAATGATTATAAAAATATTTACTTAGAGACAATAAAGATTACGCCAGCACCCGGGAATGCTAACATTTTTTGAACAGGCATATACCTGCTCCTGTACTGCCCATTCAGGTCAGTACAATCCCGGTGCCATGCCCGGAACAGCTATTACTATTTACAGGGAGGTGAAGTATTGAAAATAGCAAACCTTGCGGCCGGCACGGAAGAGAGTAAAAAGAAACAAGACGTTTCCATTGCATTTAAAATTGAAATGTAAAGCTACACCAAAGCAAATGATTGCAAAGAAAAACAGTCAAAACCGGTACCGGTTTTGACTGTAATCAATATTGGAGTCAGAAGAAGCAAACCTGAAAAAGCTGGCTTCTTTTTATGTATTGTATTTATTGTCCTACAAGAAATACTGCATTACAAAACATCAGTTTTCCATTTTCCCAAAAGCTGCGGAACATAAGATCGTCCGACAAATAAGAGATGCTTCCTGCGCCCATATCCTGGACACCAAACAACAAACCGTCTTTCAGCTTAGATTGCAGATCAGCTCCTACAAAACCAGCCACCTGGTTTTCCTTTTTGATCACACCCACATTCCAGCCACCATCTTTTAGAAATTCGTAGATATTATCATCCATTTTTAGCGTGTAATAAAAATCAGGATAGCCAAAAGCCAGCGGATGGGTATTATCTAATTTCACTTTCCAGATAGAACCGGGTGTAAAAGCAGAAATTGCATCTCTTTCACGGGCCCGGTATTCTTTTAATGCATCATAAGCTGGGCCTTTATCCTTTTTATCATCACCTTCTGCTTTCTTTTGTTTGATACCAAAATCTGCAGCAGCCAGCTGAGACACGGCTCCTTCTAATGCTATTACTCTCCCTCCTTTTGATATCCACGCTTTAAAAGCTTCCAGGTCGCTTTTATTACTGAGGAAACGATAATTACCATCCGGCATGATCAGTACATCAATATCATTCCAGTTAGCACGGGAAAGATCATTTGCATTGATCAATGTAACCGGATAGTCCAGCTGATCATCAAAGAAATGCCAGATCTCACCGGCGGCATTACTGCCTACACCTTCTCCCGTTACCAAAACAACTTTCGGTGCTTTCAGCGGATGTACCATATCACTGCCAAAGTCAAATCCCTTATCAACAAAACCACTTGAAACAGGGTATAATTGCACCCCATCCGCATCCGCAGTCTCCCTCACAAGATTCCATAAGTTCTTTCCAAATTTTTTATTCGCAGTTTTTACTACAATGACGGTGCCCCGGTCAAATTTATTACCATTTACTTCAAAAGGTTGCTCTGCATAACGAAGCAGAATTCCTTTCTGTAATAAGTGCCCCACCGTTTTTGCTGTTTTTACACCATTCCAGGGTATCACATAACCATATTCTGTTTCAGCATTATTGATTTTTGTTTTAACCGGGTAAGCCCCGCCCGCTGGTATTTTTTCTTTTGATGCGAATGCATTTAATCCATACACATAAGGCAATGACCAGGCTGTAATATCATATGTAGCAGAGTCGGTCAGTTTTGATTTTGGCTCAAATAATACTTTAACCATGGCAGAACGGGGCTGTAATACAGAGATCACAATATCATTAGCCGCAGCTGTAAACGGCTCTTCTTTCCCGGACATATAATTAAATCCTTTCCCGGCTGTGCCATTGCCGGCGGAATACTGAATACCGTTTTTATCCAGCAATTCGGTGAGTTTTTCAATACGTTCCTGTTGCCTGGCATCGTATTTAATGATAAAAGTTTTATGCTCACCCATTCCTGTAGCAACAGCATCATTGAAAAATTTACGATACTCCTTAACCAGTCTTGCGCCATTGATGGAAGAAACCTCAACCGTACTTAACGATGTAGTAAAATGATGCTGCACCCTGTCCACCAGTGTAAGTGTATCATCATCCTCATTCATTACACCAAGTCCTGCACCGATACCACCCTGTTCATAGGTCATGCCAATACTTCCGTTGTACGTTGGATAAGTATCGCCGTAAGAAGGGTACAACAGATCAAACCTCTCTTTGGTAAAATACAACCAGCCATTGGCATCAAAATATTTTGCATGATTCTTACCGATGGTGGTTTGAAATTCCCGTTGCCAGGAGGTAATTACTTCATGAAAGGGTTCAGCAGCAGGGGCAAAATAATAAGGCTCATTAATACCCTGTTCATGAAAATCCACATGCACCTGCGGCATCCACTGGTTATACATCTTAACACGTTGCTGGCTCTCCACCTGTGTTTGCCAGGCCCAGTCGCGGTTCAGATCGAAATTATAGTGGTTGCTTCTGCCACCGGGCCAGGGTTCCCGGTGCTCTCTTGCAATACGCTGGGGATTGTAATTCTTTCCCACCACGGAATTGAACCAGTTGATATAACGCTCTCTCCCATCCGGGTTCAGGCAGGGGTCAATGATCACTACTGTATTTTTCAGCCATTCTTTTGTCTTTGTTGCTGCGGGATTAACAAGCTCATAAAGTGTAAGCATGGCAGCTTCTGAAGAAGATGTTTCATTACCATGAACGTTATAACTCAGCCACACAATCGCAGGAGCATTTTCTTCAATAGCTGCTGCACGGTCCTTTGCCAGATTAGCCAGCCGCAGGTTATTCATCCTGACAGACTCCAGGTTCTTCATGTTCTCTGCTGACGAAATAAATGTCAGCAGCAGCGGCCTCCCTTCATTCGTCTCACCGTATTGCTGAAGTTTTACCATAGCAGGCATTGTGGCTGCCACATGACTAAAATAATTGACGATCTTAAAATGAGGTGTGTACCGGGTACCTATTTTATATCCTAAAAATTCTTCAGGTGATTTCAACTGGGCATTCCCGGCAATAAAAAATGAAATGAAAAGAGTGGAGAGCAAAGCCTTTCTGATCATAGTACATGTATTTTAGACAGGCAAGTTAACAAAGAGACGTTTAATTTCAACATATTTCAAAAGCAGTCAAATCATCTCTTTTCAGTAGCTTTACCCATCCTAAAAAATCCCTTCATGCTAAAGAAAACCCTCCCGCTTCTTTTTTTCAGCCTGCTCTTCTATTGTTGCAACAGTCCCCAAAAAAATACTTCATCTGCGTTTGATCCCTATCATTATACCGGTGCTAAAAAAGTGATAGCCGAAAATGGTGCTGTTGTTTCGGCTCATCCTTTAGCCAGTAAAGTGGGCGTTGAAATATTACAAGCAGGAGGCAATGCAGTAGATGCTGCCATCGCCACACAATTAGCATTAGCGGTTGTTTACCCGAATGCAGGCAACCTGGGTGGCGGAGGTTTTATGGTGGCCCGGATGATGGATGGTAAGACATTTTCTATTGATTACCGGGAAATGGCTCCCGGCAAAGCTCACCGGGATATGTATATTGACCCGGACGGCAAAGCCCGTAATGATAAAAGCGAAGATGGCCATTTAGCCTGCGGAGTGCCCGGCACTGTGTCAGGTCTTATTGCAGCCAACATGTATGCCCGCCTCCCGTTTGAAAAGCTGATACAACCTGCTATTAATCTTGCGGAGAAAGGATTTGTGATCAGTAAACGGGAAGCCAATTCGCTGAATGGATTACAGGATGAACTGAAAAAATTCAATACAGTAATGCCTGTATTTGTAAAAACCGTTCCCTGGAAAGAAGGTGATACATTAATACAAAAAGACCTGGCAAATACACTAAAGAGAATACAAAACAACAGGGAAGCCGGTTTTTATGAAGGCGAAACGGCCAGCCTGATAATGGAAGAAATGAAAAGAGGCGGTGGTCTTATTACACTGGAAGACCTGAAGAATTATAAAGCCAAATTCAGGGAGCCGCACAGTTTTACTTACAAAGGATATAAAATCCTTAGCATGCCCATGCCCAGCAGCGGTGGCATTTTGCTGCACCAGATGCTGAAAATGATAGAAGATAAAAACATTGCGGCGATGGGCTTTCACTCAGTACAAGCTGTGCAGTTGATGACGGAAGTGGAAAGGAGGGCCTTCGCTGACCGGGGTGAATACATGGGCGATCCTGATTATTATAAAGTTCCGGTTGATATGCTCACGAATGATGTGTACCTGCAGGAACGAATGAAAGATTATGATCCTGCCAGGGCCACTCCCAGCGTCATGGTTAAACCCGGTCGTTTGCCAAAAGCAGAAAGTGAAGAAACCACTCACCTGAGTGTGATTGATAAAGATGGCAACGCCGTATCCGTTACCACCACACTGAATAATTCCTATGGCAGCCGGACGGTTGTCGGGGGTGCCGGTTTCTTTCTTAACGACGAGATGGATGATTTTAGCATTAAACCAGGAGTTCCGAATATGTATGGCGCCATTGGTGGTGAAGCGAATTCAATAAGGCCGGGCAAAAGAATGCTGAGCTCAATGACGCCCACTCTTGTTTTAAAAGACAACAAACCTTTTATTGTAATTGGCACTCCCGGCGGAACTACAATACCGACCCAGGTATTTCAGACATTAGTCAATATTCTTGAATTCAAAATGAATACAGATGACGCTGTTTACCAGCCCAGGTTTCATCACCAATGGCTGCCCGACCAGCTGGATGCAGAGAAAAATTTCCCTGTCGCAGTCATTGACTCCTTAAAAAAAATGGGGTACAAAGTAAATACCCGGGGAACATTCGGCCGGCTGGAAATCATCAAAGTGCTACCCGATGGGAAATTTGAAGCTGTAGCTGATAACCGTGGTGACGATGCGGCAGAAGGATATTAGAATTATTCAACCCGTAAAAAGTAATTAGTATGACAATCTCAGTTGGCAAAGAATTTTTACAAACAGCAATACGCCGTTTAAAATATTATAAAGATCTTGGTGACAGAACACTTGAGCAGTTGAATGAAGAACAACTGCACTACCAGCCGAATGAAACATCAAACAGCATTGCCGTAATTATTCAGCACACAGCTGGAAATATGCTGAGCCGGTGGACCAATTTCTTAACAGAAGACGGAGAAAAAGAATGGAGAAAAAGAGACGATGAATTTAAAGTACATAATTACACAAAGAAAGAAATTATTGAACTGTGGGAAAAAGGATGGAATTGCTTTCTTGATACACTCAATTCATTGACAGAACAGGATCTGTTAAAAAATGTAACGATCCGCCAGGAGCCATTAACAGTGATGGATGCTATCAACAGGCAATTGACACATTATCCCTGTCACATCGGGCAGATTATTTACATTGGTAAAATTGTTAAAAATAACAGCTGGGAGAATCTTTCTATCGGGAAAGGAGATTCTGCAAATTATAATAACAGTTCATCCATTAAAGACCCTGCAAAAAAATTCTGAAAATATCCCTGCCGGCATCTATCTGAAGTCCCTGCTGAGAAGGAGGCATCCTCCTTCATTTGAAAACCCGGATTTTATTCCTATTTTTACCGCTTTGGAAACACTGTCCTGTTTCCTTTTATCCCCGATAACACGAACCGGGATATTTGCCGACAATTATAACCACCATTAATGAAGTCTATCTCTTTGCCTGCCGTTTTCCTTTTGTTTTGTTTATCCGTACAAGGCCAGGTGCAGTTTACCCTGTTTGCCGGTCCCCAGGTTACCACCGCCAGTTATACCGTGGAAGCGGTAAAACAAAAAACAACCAGTAAATACGGGGGCGTAATCGGGCTGGGATTAAAAGTTCCCTTTGAGAACCGTTTGTATTTTGCCCCCTCTGCTTTTTATAGTATGAAGGGATACAAAGCTTCATTCACCCATTTTGCCTACCCGCCTGACACACTGGCTACTGACAACAATACTACTTTTCATACGTTTGAAACAGCGTTTCTCCTTCAATATGATTTCAGCTCACAGCCTAATCACTTCCTGTTAAAATTGGGGCCATCACTCGACTTCCACTTATTTGGGAAAGAGAAGTTCAATACATCAACCGGGCCGGTCAGCCGTAATACTCCTTTCGGGTTCGATAAATACGGGCATTACTCCGCCAATTTTCTGCTGAATTTTGGTTACGAAATGCAGAGTGGTTTATTTATCCTTGGACAATATACACACGGGATTGCCAGTATCAACAACGCAGATGGAGGCCCCAGGATCAGGCACCGTGCTTTCGGTATAGCTATCGGGAAGTATTTAGGCAGGAATAAGGTGGTGCTGAATACGAAGAATAAAGAGTGATTTTTATTTCAAGTCAATGATACAACATTTTATTATTCCCGGTCTTGGGAATTCTGGGCCTGAACACTGGCAGACATGGTTTGAAAAATCCGGAAATAACTTCACCCGGATACAACAACAGGAATGGGATGCGCCGGCCTGTCCTGATTGGGTGAATACAATAGATAAAACAGTATCAGGGTATGATCTTTCATCGGTTATACTGATCGGGCACAGCCTTGGCTGTTCCACGATTGCTCACTGGGCTTTGCAAACCGGCAAGATCATCAAAGGAGCTATGCTGGTGGCACCCAGCGATATTGAATCACCGGTGTATGATTTTCCGGCCACCGGCTTCGCCCCTGTTCCTCTTTCACGAATTCCATTTAAAACAATTGTTGTAGCCAGTGATGATGATCCCTGGGTTTCAACAGCACGGGCAAAATATTTTGCCGGGTGCTGGGGCAGTGAATTTATCAGTATTGGCAACGCAGGCCATATCAATGCCGGTTCCGGCTACGGGACATGGCCGGAGGGTTTATCTATATTAAAAACATTAGAACAATAAAATGTCCTGCAGGGATTTGCAGGACGGGTGGACGGTCAAAAAGGACGGATGAACTTATTTATTTACCTCAGTTAACAGTATTGTAATTCATAAACCCAATGGCCAGCGTGGTAATATTATTCCTGAAACTGGTTACACTGACACTGATGCCAGACTTCAATGCCGTTTCCTGTATCACTGACAGCCGGTTTGCAAAGGATCGGTTATAAAGGCGGCTATCTACCTTCAGATGTAATAAAGTAACATGCCCGATCTGTTTGGCCGATATAGCTATTGTACAATCCCTGGTACGATCAATTACTGCATCAAGAAGATCTCCGGTTACGGCAAAAAGCCTTCTTTCATTTGCCTCAAAAATAAATCCCGGCTGAATTTCATTAACAATAACACACTGCTGCCGTGAAGCCATTGGCATGGTACTCACAATCAGCCGGTTGACCATCAGGTGTAATGAAAACTCCTTTTCAACAACGGGAATGGCATCCACTGTGTACATAAATTTCATAGTATTCCAGTTAACATGATTAATAAGGTTGATAACACAGGGTACGGATTTCCGGTTGCTTTCAAAGGGCCGCGGTAACGGATACAGGATTATACCAGGTAACAGTTTTTCAAAGGGTTGGGGCAGCTGGTGTTCCTTAGTTGTGAATACAAAGAAACAACTCCACGGGGCCTGAAAAAATAGAACCCTATCCCAATAACTGGTCATAATTAGCGGCAGGAATATGTAGAATCAGTTCTACGTTAAAACCCCTGTTTACAGTGCAAACGTTTCCGGGTAATTACTACTTCCGGGTATGATTTAGGACAATTCCCGACAGGAATTCGATCATTTTAATCGCAGTGGAACAACCCATTTGCTGCCTTGTAAAGCGGAAACGGTGCCGGCGGGGAAATGCAACAGTACATTGTATGGTGAATACGAAGAACTGAAAGACAACGACCGTTTCAGGAAATATCAAAACTGGTTTGCTCTTCAACTACGGTTGAACAGAGTGAGAATACCGATTCTCTTACTTTATTAAAGCTGTATACTATTGGGTATATAAACTACCATAACATCAGCATGGTAACTCTTTTACATATGTATAGATAGCCTGCTGGGCTGATATGGAGGCCCGGCCTGTATCCTGTATTTTTTCATTAACAGCAGCACCGGTGGCTACATCACTTTTTAGCAATACAGCTTTTACATTATCTGCTAATTGTAATTGTATGATACTGTCAAGCTGCTCCCGGATTTTTTCTTCATAGAGAGGAAAGCAAACTTCAATGCGGCTGTGCAGGTTCCGGTTCATCCAGTCTGCACTTCCCATATAATATTCCGGCTGGCCTCCATTATGAAAAATAAACACCCTTGCATGTTCCAGGTAACGGTCAACAATCCGGTGAACGGTTATATTTTCACTCTGGTATTTTATCCCGGGAGCCAGGCAGCAAATGCTGCGTACCAATAATTTTACTTGTACGCCTGCCCTGCTGGCCGCATAAAGACGGGTGATCATTTCTTTTTCCTGCAGGTTATTCAGCTTAATAATGATTTGGGCGGCTATCCCATTCTTTGCATTTTCTATCTCCCGGTCAATCAGTTTGCCGAATTGTTTTACCATATTGAATTGAGAAACCAGCAGGTGCTTAAAAGGTATCTTACCATAACTGGCAGGCTGCATACGCCATTGCAGGTATTCAAATAACATTTCCAGTTCACTGCCAAATTCCGGCCTGGGCGTAAAATAAACATGGTCTGTATAAAAGCGGCCGGTAGCTTCATTGAAATTACCCGTAGCCATCAACGAAAAGTGCTGCCCTTGTTTTCCTTCCTGTCTTTTTACTAATGCCACTTTTGCATGCACTTTCAGGCCGGGTATGCTGTTGATGATCTTAACCCCCGCAGCTTTCATTTTCTTTGCCCATTTCAGGTTGTTTGCTTCGTCAAAACGGGCTTTCAGCTCCACGAAAACGGTAACCTTCTTTCCATTCCTGGCCGCACTGATCAGTGCATTTACGATATGGGAATCTGCAGCCACCCGGTACAGAGTGACATAGATTTCTTTTACTAATGGATCGCTTGCAGCTTCGTTAAAAAACCGGAGTATATAGTTATAAGAATGGTACGGCAGGTGAAGCAGCTTTTCTTTTTCAATGATGCTCTGAAAGATAGATTGCTTTGTTGAAAAACCGGGGTGTTGAACAGCAGGCCAGCGGGAATAGGACAGTTTCCCTTTCTGAGGATCGGGCAGGTTGCCAAGATCTTTCAAATTATGATAACGGCCGCCTTCCACCATTTCATCATCACACAACTCAAAGTATTCCTGCACAAAATCTTTTACCGCAGGAGAAATACCTGCATCGAAAAGAAAACGGGTGGAATGCCCCACATCCCTTTTTTCAAGTTGTTTCTCTATTTTTTCTGCAATATCACCGATGAATTCATCATCAAGATTCATCTCCGCATCCCGGGTCAGCTTCACACTGTATACACCATGAATGGCAGAGCCGGGAAAAACTACAGCAAGATTCTCCCTGATCACATCATCAATGAACAGAATATAGTTATCATCATTTACAAGGGGTAATTCTAAAAACCGGGGCAAACCTGCTGAAGGAATATTCAATAGTGCATACTGGCGGCTGCCGGGGCCATCTGCGGTTTCAATATCCAAAATAAAATACAGTGCATTATTCTCAAGAAAAACATCCTGGCGTTTCTCCTTGCTGAGCATTACCGGCTGCAAAAAGGATAAAACCCTTGATAAAAAATAATCTCGTATCACCTCTTTATGCTGCTCAAGTACCGGTTCCCCATAATACAAGTGAATATGTTCGCTTTTTAAGCCCGGTATTACCTGCTGTGTGAGTATTTGCCCAAACTGTTCCAGTTGATTTTGTACCATTGTCTTCACCCTGTCTGCCAATCCTTCGGGATATTCCTCCCTCCATTTTGACTTCTTTGAATCCAGGTTACTGAAAGCATAAATTGCCGGCATGCGAACCCTGAAAAATTCGTCCAGGTTGGATGAGAATATTGATAAAAAAGATATCCGGCTGTACAGGGGAACGGTTTCGTCTGCCGCCTCCAGCAGCACCCTGTGATTAAAACTAAGCCAGCTGAGATCCCGGTTCAGGAAAAAATATTTCTCATCAGCCATCCGGTTTGATTGTTTAAAAACTAAGATAATGGATTTGCCCCGCTTTTATCCCCGGGCCTTTTCCGGAATGATTAATTAATAATCATTTATTTTATATTGCAGCATGACAAAAACAAGACTTGAAGCCTTCAGCGACGGGGTGATTGCGATCATCATCACAATCATGGTTATTGAACTGAGAGCGCCTCATAATTCCGACTGGGAATCATTGAAAGAGTTATGGCCTGTTTTCCTTAGTTACATTGTAAGTTTCACCATGCTGGGTATATATTGGGGAAATCATCACCATCTTATTCATACGATCAAAGAAGTCAGGGGAGGAATTTTATGGGCCAATCTCCATCTTTTATTCTGGCTATCCCTCATCCCTTTTGCCACGGCCTGGATGGGTGAAAACCATTTCTCTTCTAATACAGTGGCCACCTATGCCTTTCTGGCTGATTTGTGTGGTGTGGCCTATTATATTTTGCTGATCGTTATAAGAAACTGCAACCCCGGGAATGAAAAACTACAGGCAGTATTAAAAAGGCAATTCAGGAAGGGATTGTTTTCCTGTATTATTTATACCCTGGCTATTCCTGCTTCCTTTATACACCCTGCCATTGCCGGCGGCCTGATTATCACTATTGCCATCATCTGGCTGGTTCCGGACCGTAATATTGAGAGAACTATACAAGAAGATTAAGCGATCACCACTTCTCCTTCCAGGTCATAATCGTAGGCCTTTGTAATCCTTACGTTAACAAATTCACCAATTGGGAGTTTTTTTGCGGAGTGGATCACCACCTCATTATCCACTTCTACTGAATCAAATTCGGTACGACCCAGATAACGGCCGGCTTCTTTTTTATCGATCAGCGTTTTGAAGACTTTACCTACTTTTTCCTGGTTCAGTTCAAAAGAGATTTCCTGTTGCACCTCCATGATTTCCTGTGCCCGTTTTTCTTTTTCTTCAGCAGGCACATCATCAATAAGATCATGAGCAGAAGTTCCTTCTTCGTGTGAATATGTGAAGATACCCACCCGGTCAAACCGCTGGCGTTGTAAAAAACCTTTCAGTTCTTCCACATCGTCTTCCGTTTCACCCGGGAAACCGGCGATCAGCGTTGTGCGCAGGCAAATGCCTGGTACTTTTTCCCGGATAGCGACTGTCAGTTCTTCCATTTCTTCGCGGGTGATCTGTCTTTTCATGGCTTTCAGCATATTGTTGGCCGCATGCTGTAAAGGCATATCGAGATAATTGCAAATATTGTCTCTCTCCCGCATCACATCCAGTATCTCTAAAGGAAATTTGGACGGGTAGGCATAATGCAGGCGTATCCATTCCAGGCCTTTTACATCTGCCAGGCGGTTGAGCAGATCAGGTAACATCCTCTTTTTATTGATGTCTAACCCATAATAGGTGAGTTCCTGGGCAATCAGCATTACTTCTTTCACACCTTTCTTCACCAGACCTTCTGCTTCTCTTACCAATTCATCAATGGGCTTGCTCACATGCTGACCTCTCATCAGCGGAATGGCGCAAAATGAACAGGTGCGGTTACAACCTTCCGATATTTTCATATAGGCATAATGCTGCGGCGTGGCCAGCAACCGTTCACCCACTAATTCCGTTTTATAATCAGCTTCAAATTGTTTCAGGATCAGTGGTAACTCCATCGTGCCGAAATAAGCATCCACTTCCGGTATCTCAGTTTCCAGGTTATTTTTATAGCGTTCACTCAGGCAACCTGTTACATATACTTTATCCAGTTTGCCTTTTCTTTTCAATTCCACCTGGTCAAGAATGGTGTTGATACTCTCTTCTTTTGCCTTATCAATAAAGCCACAGGTATTTACCACCACGATATTGTGATCGAGTTTTTTATTCTCATGCACCACCTCGATATCATTCGCCAGCAATTGACCACTCAGCACTTCACTGTCCACCATATTCTTACTGCACCCCAGGGTGATGATATTAACTTTATCTTTCTTAAACGTTCTCGTCTTCATGCGCCGCGAAGTTCGTAAAAAAAGCTTCATTTCAGGCATTCAAGAAGCAGTACCTTCGGCCAACCACCATTCGATTCATGAGAACCCTTTCACTGTTAATAATCACTTTCTTCGGCCTGCCTCTTATTGCACAAAAGCTACCTGCTGGTTTTATCCGTTTTTTGGAGGAAAATGATGGCATCAACGCCCTGTTCAAAGGGCAGGACTGGGGCTATACCAACGGCACCCGGATAGACTATTTCAGGCTGCAGGCACCCGGGAAGACGAATTTTTTCAGCCGTGTACCATTTCGGCCAGCTGAGGAAGCCATTACCACAAAAGGCTGGGGTTTGATGCAGGTAATGTATGCACCTAAAAAAACAAACCCGTCTATACCCGATAAAAAAGATTATTCATACGCAGGCGGCCTTCTTGCTATCCACAGCATTCACTCTTCCAACCCGGTAAAAAAACAGTCCACCCAAGTTGAATGGATTGCCGGGGTATTGGGGCCTCCTTCCTTCGCGAAGCAAACCCAGGTATTTATTCACCGGATAATCGGCGACCCCGAACCCAATGGCTGGCCCTACCAGTTACCAACAGATTTGCTGCTTAACCTGAATACAATGTTTGAGAAACGGATTACTGGTAACCGGTTTACTGACATTTGTGCCGCTGCACAAGTCTTTGCCGGTACAATGCAAACCGGTGTACAAGCATCAGGTATTCTCCGGTTCAGAAGCGGCCTCTCGTTTTATGATGGATTGGCCAGCAGGTTTTTTAGCTCAGAAAAAAAACGTATTGCCATACTGTTCAGCCTGAGGCCGCTGGTGGATTTTACATTGCATAATGCATTGCTTGATGGCGGATTGTTTAACCAGCGGTCGCCTGTTAATGATAACGATGCCCCATCCGGCACTGACCTGGCACGGAACAAATTCACCACACAACTTGACTGCTCATTCCTGCTATCGTGGAGAAACCTGTCCTTATCTTTTACTCAGAAAATAATAAGCCCCGAATTTAAGGGGTATGAAAGGCACAATGTGGGAAATGTATCGCTGTCCATCGGGCAGAGATAGAATTTTATTTTGCCTGCAAACTAAAGAGACTGTCTACAAATTCATGCTTATCAAATACAAGTAGGTCTTCCATTTTTTCGCCCACCCCAATAAATTTCACGGGTATCTTAAACTGGTTGGCGATTGCCAATACCACCCCGCCTTTGGCTGTTCCATCCAGTTTGGTTATGGCCAATGCAGATACATCAGTAGCCGCAGTAAAATGCCTGGCTTGCTCCAGCGCATTTTGCCCGGTGCTTCCGTCAAGCACCAATAATACTTCATGTGGCGCATCAGGTATTGTTTTCCGGATCACTCTTTTGATCTTACTAAGCTCATCCATCAGGTGGGCCTTATTGTGTAAACGTCCTGCCGTATCAATCAGTACAACATCGCTTTGTTTGGCCACGGCACTTTGCACGGTATCAAACGCAACTGCTGCCGGGTCCGATCCCATGTCCTGCTTTACAATCGGGACACCCACTCTCTCACTCCAGATGGTCAGCTGGTCAACCGCAGCCGCACGGAAAGTATCAGCAGCTCCAAGGAGCACACTCTTCCCCGCTTTCTTAAAATTATATGCCAGCTTACCAATAGTGGTTGTTTTTCCAACCCCATTTACACCAACCACCAGGATGATATACGGTTTGGTGGGAAGATCTGAATTGAAGGCATAACTATTAGCCTCCGGCGCATCCACCAGCATCTGCTCAATTTCTTCCTGCAGCATTTTATTCAGTTCGCCAGCATTCAGGTATTTATCCTTTGCTACCCGCTTTTCGATCCGTTCAATGATCTTTACGGTGGTCTCAATACCTACATCTGCCCCCACCAGTGCTTCTTCCAGGTTATCCAGCACTTCCTCATCCACCGTGCTTTTACCGGCTATCGCTTTAGTAATCTTCGCAAAGAAGCCCTCCTTGGTTTTTTGCAAACCCTGGTCAAGACTTTCTTTTTCCTTTTTGCCAAAGAGTTTATTGAAGAATCCCATGTTAGATCAATTTGTTGATAGTTTTACAAGCTGGCAGGCCCTTTCAACTTGCACACTTATAAATCCTGTTAACTTATCAAAACAACAAAAGCCATCCGCAGTGACGAATAGCTTTTGAATATCGTTTTCAGGCTCAGCTTATTTTTGAGCCAGGAAATCTTTCACTTTATCTTTATGAACGATCTGTTCTTTAAAAGTATAAGCACCTGTTTTCGGGCTGCGAACGGCTTTGATAACCTTTGTCCAGTTCTTTGCCTCAGCTGATGCCTTAAGGTCTTTTACTTTAGCGTTCTTGGAAGCTGCTTTTGCCATGATTACTTGATTTCTTTATGAACAGTTACTTTTTTCAGGATCGGGTTGAACTTTTTCAGTTCCAATCTCTCAGGATTGTTCTTCTTGTTTTTTACCGTGATATAACGGCTGGTGCCGGGCTGACCACTTGTTTTGTGCTCAGTACACTCCAGGATCACTTGTACACGGTTGCCTTTCTTTGCCATGATTATTTAACTTTAATACGTTAGACTTTTTCTCCTTTAGCTCTCAGTTCTTTCACAACACTATACAAACCATTCTTGTTGATGGTGCGGATCGCTTCTGTAGATAACTTCAGGGTGATCCATTTATCTTCTTCGGCCAGGTAAAATTTCTTCTTCTGCAAATTGGGCAGAAAACGGCGCTTTGTTTTGATATTCGAGTGAGAAACTTTGTTTCCCCCTATCGGCGTTTTACCTGTAACCTGACATACTCTGGCCATGACGATTCGTAATTTTTAGGACGGCAAAGGTAGGGGAAAGATGGGAAACTATTCTATCCGGAAGGAGTTTTTTTTACCCACCTGTTGAAAAATCGCCCAAAGCATTAACCGATGGTTTTCAGCACAAAATAAGTGCGCTGTATCAATTCCCGGCCCCCACTCGTTCCGTTTCCTCCGTCGCTCCCCCGCCTGAGCGTTTAACGGGTTTCATGGCCTTACCAAACCTCCAGTTGAAACTGATCCTGGCAACACGGGAATCCCACTTTACTGCAAAAGGCTCATCGGAGTTCTGGAAAGTGGAGTACCCTGAATAATTTTGAGTGTAAAATATATCCCTGATTGTCAGCCGGATAGTCCCGCTGTTCTTGAGCACCTGTTTCGAAATCCCTGCTCCCATTTCTCCCTGCGGGGTCAATGTCTCCTGGAGATCGATCTGGCTGTTGGACAGGTAATAGCCGCTCAGCTCAGCCGCCCAGCCTTTGCCAAACTGAAACTGGTTATTGATGCTGATATTCACCTGGTTTACCGTTGCTTTAAAAGGAGCCCAGATAAACCCTTTAATTATCTTATGATTATAAACTACCGCTGATGTCAGGTTCCACCACTTAGCGACAGGCAACTGCAGGCTGGCTGAAGCCCCGGCATTATGAAACTCGCCTACATTCCCCCTTGTGTAGATGATGATATTCTTGTTTACATTACTGCTGTTGGAATCAATGACGAAAATCTGGGAAAAATAATCTTTCAGGTAGCTGTAAGAAACTCCTGTCGACAACAGCCCTTTGTAGGTGTGCAACAGCTCAACGTTCCAGGTGTACTGGGGCCTGATAAAAGGGTTACCTCCCTCAAATGTGTATTTATTGATCGTTACAAGAAATGGGTTCAGGTTTTGAAATTGCGGCCTGTCAATTCTTCTTCCAAAACGCAGGGTAAAAGTATTGCTGCTGTCTGCGGAATAGGAAACAAAGGCAGAAGGGAACAGACTTCCATAATTCTTTGTAAAAGAAGAATCTTTTACCACGGCATTACCTAACTGGTTAGCCTTATAAGTGGTAAATTCATACCGAAGTCCTGCCTGCCAATGCCATTTTCCTTTCTCGGCATCAATGCTGGTATATGCTGAATGTATTTTTTCGTCATACAGGAAATGGTTACTCCTGCTCAAATCGGCCTGCCAGCCGGCCCCGTCTTTATAAAAATATTCAGCGAGATTATCAGTATTCGTGGTGGCTGTTTTAAGTCCGGTCTCCCAAAGTAACTGTTTAAACCTCTTGGAATAATCCAGCTTCGCCGTAAATATATTCAGTTCAGAAGGTATATCCCCTTTTGTTCCCGATGGAAGACTCGCCGGTGCCTGCAGTTCTGTTTCAAAATACTGGTTGCCTTTGATAGTGAACTTAATAATATCTATATCGAACAAAAGCTCACTGCTCTCATTAAAACTATGGCGGGTATTGAAATTGATACCGGCCCTTTTGAAGTCACTATTCCTGTTGCCCTTGGTAATAATGGTTGAGTCAATAACGTAAGACGGGGACATCCAGTCTATTGTGCTAAAGCTGCTGGTCCTTCGTTCATTTAAATTCCCAGTAAAGGCAATACCGAGTGTTGTTTGCTTACCGGCAAAAAAATCAGCACCTGCTTTTATATTGTGTGCATTGATCTTTGTACGGGTCACATTGGGCTGATCCAACAAAAGTGAATCTTCCCCCGCTGTATTGAAATAGGTACGGAGAGCCTCAATAGTCATTCTCTCCTTCCCTCCTCTCATTCCGTAATTCATATAGAAATTCCACTTTCCTGTGCGGTAGTTCATATTGAGACTGTTATTGGCCTTGGTAAAAAAACCCTGGCCAAGTCCGAGGCTGAGAGACCCATTAAATCCTTTTTGCCTGTTTTTTTTTGTCCTGATATTAATGATCCCGGAATTACCGGCTGCATCATACTTAGCGCCCGGGTTCTCTATTAATTCAATAACATCCACCTGCGATGCATTCATACCTGCCAGGTAAGCCTGCAGTTCGGCACCATTCAGCTGGGTTTGCTTTCCATCAATCAATACCATTACCTGTGCTTTCCCTTTCATACTGATAGTACCATCCCTCCCGATAGTAATGCCGGGCGATTTCTCCAATACATCCATTACTGTGGCGCCTGCATTTGTAATACCTGCCTCTACATTAATCACTGTCTTGTCCGGTAAAAACCGGACCATGGGCTTTTTAGCTGTCACGGTAACATCCTGCAAGAGTATATGCTCCTGCTTCAAAACAACTGTTTCGGTTATTTCTTTATCAGCAGCGAGGTTCAATAATAAAGAACTGTACTCCCTGAAACCCAGCAGGCGAACTCTGATAAAATAATTACCTGCCGGCAGTGGGTTAAAAAGTGCCACCCCGGAAAGATCTGTTGCAGTATTTTTCACAACCGATGAATCCTGCCTGAGTAATATGATCGTGGCATCAGGAATACCTGCACCGGCTTCCGTTAAAACCTTTACCCGTATCTGCCTGTTATTACCCGGTTGGGCAAGCAGTGACAAACAACAATAAAATGATATGAAAAGAGTAAAAAACTGGCGCATGCAGATTATTCAGGCTCTAAATTATCAAAGCCTGCGGAAGTTGAGTTTTTTTTATTTCAGCGGTGTAAAACCGGCCAGGCACTGCTCCGGCTCCTTTTTGCCCAATTGCCTCTTTTCAGATAACTTCGCTTCTCATTATTATTTCTGTTTACAATTAATCTAATCAAAAAAATATGGCATACGATGTAGTTGTGATCGGAAGCGGCCCCGGTGGATACGTGGCAGCCATCCGTGCATCACAGTTAGGTTTTAAGACGGCAGTTATTGAAAAAGAAAGCCTTGGCGGTATTTGCCTCAATTGGGGTTGTATCCCCACCAAGGCCTTGTTGAAAAGTGCCCAGGTATTTGAAGATATCAAACATGCCAGCAGCTATGGTATCGAAGCCTCCGGATCGGCCAATTTTGAAGCCGTGGTTAAAAGAAGCCGCGGGGTAGCCGATAAAATGAGCCGGGGTGTTCAATACCTGATGAAAAAAAATAAGATTGATGTGATCAATGGTTTTGGAAAAATAAAAGCCAAAGGCCAGGTGGAAGTAACTGCCGCAGATGGCAGCAAGAGTATTGTTGAAGGAAAATACCTCATTATTGCCACCGGTGGCAGGAGCCGTGAATTACCAGCCCTGAAACAGGATGGTAAAAAGATCATTGGTTACCGTGAAGCGATGAGCCTGCCTGCACAACCCAAATCGATCATCGTGGTGGGAAGTGGAGCAATCGGTGTTGAGTTTGGTTATTTCTACAACAGCATGGGCACTAAAGTAACCATCGTGGAATTTCTGCCCCGTATTGTACCTGTGGAGGACGAAGAGATTTCTAAAGAGCTGGAAAAGAATTTCAAGAAAAGCGGCATTGATATTATGACCAGCAGCGAAGTAACCTCTGTAGACACATCGGGTAATGGTGTAAAAGCTAAAGTAAAGACTGCTGATGGCGAAGTGATTTTAGAAGCAGATATATTATTAAGCGCAGTCGGAGTAGCTGCAAATATTGAAGGGATTGGCCTGGAAGAAACAGGTATCAAAACTGATAAAGGCCGTATCGTTGTTGACAAATACTACCAGACCAATGTACCCGGCATTTATGCTATCGGTGATTGTGTTCCGGGCCAGGCATTGGCACACGTTGCATCCAAAGAAGGTATTATTTGCGTGGAAGCAATTGGCTTCAATGAAAAGAAATATAACCACCAGCCGGAAGTACTGGATTATAATAATGTGCCTGGTTGCACCTATTGCTACCCGGAAATTGCCTCAGTTGGTTATACAGAAAAACAAGCCAAAGATGCAGGCTACGAGGTGAAAGTGGGTAAGTTCCCCTTAAGTGCAGCAGGCAAAGCCACAGCCGCAGGCCATCCTGAAGGTTTTATCAAAGTTATTTTTGATGCCAAATATGGTGAATGGTTAGGCACCCATATGATCGGGTATAACGTAACAGAACTGATCGCTGAAACTGTCGTGGCCAGGAAATTGGAAACAACCTACCATGAAGTACTGAATAGTATCCACCCCCACCCGACCATCAGCGAAAATATCAAGGAGGCAATTGAGGTGGCCTACGGCGAGGCCATCCATTTATAAGAACAGTATACTTTAAACGCATAAAAGATCACTCAGTAGTGATCTTTTTTTGTGCCTGATATATAAAAAAGAGCCCCGCAGAATGCGGGGCTCCTCAGCGTTAGTATTGGTCTCTCTTATAGCTTAACAAGTTTCTGTTTGATAGTCTCTCCATCCTCTTTTTTAGCAACCAGCAAATACATACCTGGTTTCAGGTTGCTGGTATTGATGGTTTGTATTTTGGCAGTAATGGGTAAATGCATAATAACCTGCCCCTGCATATTCATAACAGTGATTGTCTTCCCGATCCAGCGGATATCATATGAAAGATCAATGGTCAGCTGGCTGCTGGCAGGATTGGGATAAAACTGGGGATGCAACCATTTGGGATCTTCTTCGGGGACGGGAATTTCAAAGATCAATGGCTTACTTAACCCGGCCGAACTCAATAATGAATTTCTTACACCTCCCGGTGCAAATGCCGCATGCATTCTTGTCTTCTGTCCTTTTGTGAACAGGTTCATGCAGGCATCATCGGTGAAATCCATGTAATTCATATACATATCCCCATCAGGTCCATTCCCGCATGTAACATTACTCCCGGAAGGGCAACCAACGTTATACCAGGATTGTTTAGGAGTATCGCTTACACCATCATCACCACAATCAGTATCACCCCAAATATGTTTCAGGTTAAGCCAATGCCCCACTTCATGTACTGCGGTTTTACCCATATTAAAACCGGACATACCTCCTTCTGTTCCAAAAACATTAAACCCAAGTACGATGCCGTCTTTGGCAGGGTCGCTGCCGGGCACACTTGAATAACCGGCAACCCTGTCCAGGTTGCACACCCAGATATTCAGATAGCTCTTCGCATCCCAGGCATCGCTGCCCATTTCGGAAGAGAATTTCATTTTATCATCGCTTTGCCAAATGGTGATCGGGGTATATTTTCTTACAATACCGGAAGTGTTTCTTCGCCTGGGGTCTGAAACAGCCAGCTGAAACTCGATCTCGCAATCAGCAGCAAGCCCCTTAAACCGGGCAGGTGTATTAACGGTATCAGCATTTGTCCGGCGAAAAGCTTTATTCAGCGCCTCTAACTGGCTAATCACTTTTGCATCGCTGATATTATCAGCCGGATCGTGGTAAAGAATATGAACAACAACCGGAATTTTTATTATTTCCCCTTCTCCCCTGGAAGCAGTACCCTGATCAGTGCTGATATAATTCCGGGTAAACGTTTCTATATCGCTGAACTTGCCCGCCAATGCCGGGTTGTTTTGTAATTGTGCCTGCTGATAGGGAAATGCATCGCAGTTCTTTTGTGCCCGCAGGGAATAAACAGATGCGAATGTAAAAAACGCAAATAGCAGTTTTGTCTTCATGGTTCCAAATCATTAACCGTTCGTGCATGGCAATAGTATTAAAGCCATGAGTATTCATGCGGGATTGGAAATGATAAGGATAAAAGGGAAATTAATGAAGTGGCGTTCCAGGGATACGATTCAGAAAAGGATTAAAATTTCAGGAACAAAATCAAGTGAAGTCCAAATATAACTGTTTTTGTGAAGGATGCTAAATTGTTAGGCATTTTTTTATATCGTATTTTCCCGATTCCGATAGTTCAGGTTCTTAAACCTTTAACAGGCCTGTATTTGATGGGGTCTTACATTTGTATAATTAATTTCAGTCAATGAAACTATTTACCTTTCTTTTCGCACTAACAACCGTTTTATTTACTTCCTGCAATGGGAGTGATCCACAGCCCGGTGCTGATGATACAACTCGTGAAGCAATCAAACCCATCAGTTATTCTGTTATTGCCACTTACCCGCATGACACTTCTTCCTTCACAGAAGGGCTTTTGTTTTATAAAGGAGAGTTATTTGAAAGTACCGGGGAGAAAGGAGAATCTAAACTCATTAAAACTGATCTCAAAACAGGCAAGCCACTAAAAAGTATAGCTATTGGTGACAAGTATTTCGGTGAAGGCATTGTGATCATCAATGATACGGTATACATGCTGACCTACCAGGATGAAGTGGGCTTGTTGTATGATGTAAAAGATTTTAAGAAGATCGGCGAATTCAAGTTTGCCAGTAAAGAAGGCTGGGGCATGACAACGGATGGCAAAAGGATCATTGCCAGTGATGGCACCAGTAATTTGTACTACTATGAACCGGGATCTTTCAAACTATTACAACAGCAAACAATCACCGAAGCCGGGAGCCTGGTCTTTAATATCAATGAACTGGAATACATTGACGGATTTATTTATGCCAATCAATGGCAGACTCCGTATATTCTGAAAATTGATCCTGCCAAGGGAGAAGTAGCCGGTAAAATTGACCTGAGTGCTATCACAGAAGCTGTAAAGGCAAAATACCCTTTTGCTTTAGATCTCAACGGTATCGCCTTTGAGCCTTCAACAAAGAAAATATACATTACCGGTAAAAACTGGCCGGAGCTTTATGAAATTCAGTTAGGTCAGTGATTATTTTGAGATTACATAAATAACCGAACTGCATTTCTTCACATTGCCCAGTGCCGCCAGGTTTGACCCCAGGCCGTTAAAGAAAGCCGTCACAAGGTTTGGCTTCCCGCTTTTATATTTACTGCTGAGCAGCGAGATATAAAAACTGTCGTACCACATCGGCTTGTATGCTTCCACTTTCATCCCGTTCTTTTCCATCAGCACTTCTATGGAACGGGGAGAAAAATGATACAGGTGCCGGGGAACATCATAGGCGGCCCAATGCTCTTTATAAGCAGCAGCATCTTTTGACGTATAATTGGGTACCGCAATAAACAATTTCCCGTTTTCTTTCAGCAGTGCTTTCAACTGCCGGATATAACGCTGCAGTTCGTGTACATGCTCCAGCACATGCCACATCGTGATAGCATCAAAACTTCCCTGCGGCAGATCATAGAACTGTCCGATATCGGTTAAGATTGTATTGTAAACCTGTGCTGCCACTTTCCTGGCACCGGCGTCAGGTTCCAGCCCTGTTACATTCCAGCCGGTCTGCTTCATTACATGCACAAAAGTACCAACACCGCTGCCAACATCTAACAAGTTACCCCTCGAAAGCCCCGTTGATCTTTGAACCAGTTTTTGTTTACTCACCATCGTCCGGTTACGGACAAACTGGTACAACCGGTTGATCAGCCCTTTGGAAGTATTGGTATGAGAAATATAATCCTCCGATTGATAATAGGGGGCTATACATTCAGGACCCGGAACATCCTGTGTAAACCGGAGTGTGCAACCGCCGCATTCTGCAACAGGAAATTTTTCTTTACTTACGGTATGGTCTGCTGCTGATAAAACAATTCTGATATCACCGGATCCGCAAACCGGGCAGTGTGTATAATGAATAGTAGAACTCATGCCTTAATCCTTTATTAAGAGGATTGGCAAAGTAAAATGAAAATCGTTAAAAAAGCAGCGAATATCAGCGAAGCTCTTGATAAGTGCCGGCCGGTTCAGCGGGCTTTATTTTATGGTTGTTGCCGGATGACATTACCTGTAAACCGTTTTCTGAAAAATACCAGCCAATAAACATCGTAATAAGCAGGCCCGCTATCAGGGCCCAGGCCCACCAGTAATTTCGCTGATCCAAAGGCTGGTTCAGGAGTTCAAGCATTTCATCCGAAGTTCTTTCATCCTCTCCCACCCTTACCATGTGTTCAGATTTTTCCCTGATAACCTTCTCAGCCTTCACCGGCGCTTCCAGTGTTTTATTTTTCAATGCGGGTTCAAAACGGATCTCCCCGGCCAGGCCACTGCTCAGAGTGCCCACACCATCCCAGGTAATCTTATCCCCGTTCCTGATCTTCTGTTTTAATTCAAAAGCAAAATCATTGAACCGCACCACTGCATCACGATCGGAAACCTGCAATGCCTGGGCCAGCCAGTTGAAGAAACTTTTTTGAGGCGTTATAGTATCATGCTGTAATGCTATCGAAAAAGAAGGAGCATTGATAACTTTATTCGGGAAATCAGCGGTAGCCGGCGTTCTTTCCAATTGAAACGTGCCGATACCCGGCATGTTCAGTTCTTTATGCAAAATGAAATATTGATAGAGTTCTCCGTACATCATCAGTTCTTTTGATCAAACGAAAATACAACTCCGCCCACAAAATTGAACCCATATACCTGATACTGGTTCCAGCGCTGGTATTCCTGGTTGGTAATATTATTGAACTGCGTCCACAGGTTCAGGTTTTTGGTAATCCTGAATTCCAAACCGGCATTCAGATCAAGAGCTCCCTTTAATTTACCATTATCAACGCCATCTACTTTGCGGTATTGAGGGCCTGTCCAGCCAAATACATCTGCTTTCAGCCACAGATCTTTAATCACCTGCACCCGCATCGCTGCATTCAATTCCAGCGGGATCAGGCCCCAGGCTTTTTTATGCTCTTTCAAACCCGTGTACTGGTTAAAACTCCAGCCGGCTATCAGGGAGAATGATTCCTGCACTGTATAGGCGAGCTGACCACCGACATGCAATACATTTATCCGGGGTTCATTCACTACCAGGAATGATTTAGCCCCTAACCCGCTGGTTGTATCATTCACAAACAATGGCTGGTTCGTAATCTTATTAAAACCGGCTTTGGCGCTATAGGTAAAATGATCGCCTACAGAACCTTTCAGACCCAGGAAGCGTTCTTCAATCCAGCTATTCTTAAAGGTGGTTGGCAACCATAACCAAGGATTCTGCGAAGCCAGGTACTGGTAAGTTGTTTTGCGGATATAGCCCGTCCAGCCCAGGTTCACGAAGAAACGTTGATCTTCTGTTCCCACTTCTGCCAGCACATTCGGAAACATTTTAAAGGTCTTATTATCCCAGGAAGGACGGATACCTGCCTGCAGGTTCACATTGGGTGTTTTAAATAAAACAGAAGGTGACACATAATAAATCGTATTATTAAAAGCGGTCTTATTCTTTGGGGAAAGCCGGGTGAGATCAAACGTCAGCCCGAGATTCACCGCAAAGGTTTTACCAACTGATTTTTCCAGCGGCAGATTTACAACCGTATTGCTCTCATTATTCTTCAGGTTATCGGTAAACACATCAATCTTCACTTCCGGCGAATAGGTTAACCCGAATTCTGTTTTATTGATATTATGCATGCCAACTCTTGCAGCAATGGTCTGGAAGTTTTGTTTCAGGGAATCCTTTGTAAACAAAAGTGTCTGCGGTTCGTATCCATACTTATAGGTGCGGTCCTGTTTCATTCCGATACTGGCATTCCATTCATGATTGCCTGCTGTTTTATAAAACCCACTGAGTTTTACCTGTGTATTGGTAAAATCCTGGTATTCTCTTTTCCCCTGTGAAGAAACATGCTTTGCATAAATATTGGCGCCGGCGGTAGTTCCGTCTCCGAATGAAAAGCCCGCTTGTATATACGGCGTACGCAAACTCCCAAATCCCGCTTTAATATAACTGCTGTTATCCCATTTGCCTCCTGAATCGATATTCAGTGCTAATGGTTTTAAGGAACCCGGTGTAAAAGCCAGTGCCAGGTTCTGGTTGGGTATTTCGTATTTCAGTACAGGCTTCGTAGTATCAGCCGAAGGTGGTGTGGCGTTAAAGTTGATCTTGGCCGCTTCCCGCAATACGGGCTTGAAAGCGGAGCGGATATCAACTGACTTGCCTTTCGTAGTATCTTTCTGTGCAAAGACAATGTTGCAGGAGAGAATCCCAAGGCCCAGTAATACGATCTTATAGAGTGGCTGTTTCATCATCATTGTTGTTGTTAGTTGTTCCAATGCTTAGTTTCCTACTTTACTTGATTTACTTTCCTCATCAATTACTTTATTCAGTTTGGCTTGTGCCTCACCTTTCAGTTCTGTATTAATGGTGTTATCAACAATACTCTGGAAAGTGGCTTTGGCATTGAAATAATCTTTTTGCCTGAAATAGACATCACCCAGTAATATATAGGCTTTGGTGACCCAGAAGTCATAGGACCCGGATTTGTTGATTGTTTCGAATGCTGCTTTTTCTGCATCCGCGAGTTTATTGACCGCTAACCAGCTATTGGCAATCTCGTACCTCGCTTCAGCCGCCAGCGCCGCTTTGTTCAGTGTAACAACCGATTTGTAATTGGCAATAGCAAGATCATATTGCCCTCCCACCTGGTAAGATTTAGCAATAGCCATATTCGCCAGCGCTTTATCATCCGTACTGCTTCCTTTAGCAGCTGTTAACTCTTTAGCATTATCAACAGCCTCTGTCCATTTCTGCTGCTGGTACTGGCAACGCAACAAACCCCTCATTGCTTCCAGTTTATTCTCCTGGCTGCCGGTAAGCTGTTTTAACTGGCCATAATATTTTTCGGCATTGGCATAATTCTTCAATTCAAAGAAGTTGATACGGGCGGCTTCCAGCGTTGCTTTCTCTGCATATTTATTGGGAGCATTGGCAGCTACTGCTTCATACCCGGTCATTGCATTATTCCAGTCTTTTTTGCTGTTGTAGATTTCCCCGCGGTAAAAATTAGCATCCAGTGCGTATACACCATCAGGGAATCGTTGCAGGTAAGCGCCAAACGCAGTCAATGCGGCGTTGACATTACCGTTATCATATTGCGTTTCTGCCGCGGCATAGGTGAGTGAATCTTCTACATTCACGCTGATAGGGCGGCCAGCCTGCCGCATAAAGTCAGCATATTCACCCGGCTTACCATCTTCCACATAAATCGCTTTCACATTTTCCAGGGCATCTTCCGCTTCCGGTGAATTAGGATATTGACTGATCAATGTCTTGTATTGTTTCAGCGCTTCCGCATTATTATTGAGATTGTAGTGTGCATTACCTAATTTCTGATACGCCTGTGGTTTCAGGCTGGCATTTCCATCCCCCTTCAGCACATTATTCAAGAAGGGTATTGATTCCCGGAAACGTTCATCAGCAATATAGGTATTCGCAATTTCCATATTGGCATCCGTTACCAATGAAGAAGTGGGGAATTTCCGGTTCATGGTGTTCAGTAAATTGATCTTATCTGTTGAACTCTTAATACCTGCAATCATGGAATTCTGGAAGGTGGCATAATCCTCTGCCGGCCAGGAGAATCTGATCACATTATCATACATTGCTTTGGCCTTGCTATAATCTTTTTGCATAAAATAGCAATCCGCCGTCCGGATATAAGCATCCTGTGTTAATTCAGCCGAACTGAGACCAGCGTTTTTACCCAATGGTTCAAAAAAAGTTTGCGCAGCGGCATAATTCTCTTTGCGCAGGTAACAATACCCTAAATTATACCGGGCATTATTTGCATTGGCTTCTCCGCCTGCGGGAGAGCCCGCACTTACATAGGCATTATAGTACTTAATTGCGTTATCGAGTTTGTTATTCCGGTAAGCAAGTTCACCTTTCCAGAAGTTCAGGAAGGGTAATACAGAACCATTATAAGGGTCTTTCAGGGCCTTATCCAGCAACGCATCTGCATCAGCCAGCCGGCCATCATTCACATATTCAGTGGCCCTGCCGTATAAAATTCTCGGATATAAGCGTTTTGCATTCTCTGAAGGTTTGTCCAAACTCTCTAATAAGGAGAGGGCGTCTTTATAATTGTTCGTATTAGCAAGTACCGCCACCAGCAACTCCTTTGCTTCCGCATTATAAGCTGACTTCGGATAATCATTCAGAAAAGAGCTCAGGCTGTTCAGCGCCTCATCCTGGTAACCCAGTTCGTAAGACAGTTTTGCATACTGGTATTTAGAAATTTCCTTTTGTGTCGGGTTGCTGCTGTTGGAGGCACAGAAGAGGAAAGCATTTCTTGCATTGGTCTTTTGGTTTGTTTTCAGGTAGGCATCCCCGAGCAGGTACATCGAGTGCTGGCTGAGTGAATCATCCTTGCCACTCAGTTGTTTGAAGCCGTCAATGGCTTTATTGAGCTGATTGGCCTGGTAATAGCAATAGGATAATTCATACAAGTCTTCCCGGCGGACCTTCTGTGAACGGGTCACATAATCTTCCAGGTAAGGCAATGCCATCGCATATTCTTTTCTTTCAAAATGTGCGTGGCCGATCAGTTGCTTCAATTCAAGATCATAATACTGGGTATTGGCTCCGCTTTTCAGTTTATTCTGTACATAAGCTATCGCTTCTTCTTTTTTACCCTGGATATAGTATATCTGGGCAATGTAGTAAGGAACAACGGTTGCGTAGTCCTTTTCATTTTCCACGATCCGGAAGCTGGATAAGGCATCGCTGTATTGTTTGTCCCGGAAAGCAAGAAATCCATAATAGTAATTCGCATCCAGGTAATTCGGATCATCTTTCATGGTCCGGATGGTATTGAACAAAGGCTTGGCCTGGTTGAAACGCTGCAGGGTGAAATATGCATAGCCCTGATGAAATTTCATATCAGCGATCTCTTTATTGCTGAGGTTCTCAATATTCGTCGCTTCGTATTGCTGCGCTGCATTCGCAAATTCCTGTTTCCGGTAGTAATACTCGCCCAAATGAAAGCTCATCATCTGGATGCGGGAAGTATTTTTATCCAGGTCAATAAAAGCTTTTGCCTGCTCCTCTGCCCGTCCCTCGTTTTGCTTTAATGCCAGCACGGTTGTGTAATAATTGATCTCCTGCACCGTCACAGCCGTATTGACAATATCAGTTTCCCTGATTGATTGCTGCAGCTCTTTGAATAAGGGGTAAGCCAGGCTATACTGCTCTTTTTGAAAATACTCTTTCGCTTCTTTGAATGTGGCCTGCGGGTCGGTATAAAAACGGGTTGACTGTGAAAATGCAGTAACACTGGTTACTGTGGCGATGGCGAGTACTAGTTGTTGCTTCATGAAGTTTGTCCTTTAGCCGGTGGTCCAGGTAACGTTAAGTGAATTCCTAACGTTGCAAGTTTCAAATTATTTCAGGTCAGACCAAACATCATTCCAAACAGGTGTGGATAACTGCCTGTTTGAAAATGTTTTAACATTTTGTTCGGCACTACGATACGGATAGTTATTAAATCCGGCCCAACGGTTTTTTTGTAATATTGCATTTTATTATACCCTAAACTATCAATACCGATGAAAAAAATCTTTAGTACAAAGTATACCGACAACGGAGTTTCTTTTGCTTTACTGTTATTACGCCTCACCCTTGGTGGTTTGATGATACCACATGGTGTTCAGAAACTCATGAAATTCGGGCAATGGTCCGCCACTTTTTCTGATCCTTTCCATATAGGTCATTCCACTTCCCTTGTACTGGTGATCTTTGCAGAGCTATTCTGCGCTGCATTTATTGTATTGGGATTAATGACAAGATTAGCCTGCATTCCTCTTATCGTTGCCATGTCTGTAGCCCTTTTTTATGCACATAACGGGCAAATCTTCGGAGACGGAGAACATGCTGCGCTTTACCTGGCAGGTTTTGTGGCTTTATTGTTCACCGGGCCCGGTAAAGTGAGTATGGACCGCCTGATCGGGAAATAAACCCTGCTTCCCGGACGGGATTGGGGAATCATTCATGCATATCAATATTTTTACTTCAATATGTTCGTAAGTGAAACAAAGATCAGGGTTCGCTATGCCGAGACCGACCAGATGGGTGTGGTGTATCACAGCAATTATTTCCCCTATTTTGAATCGGCCCGGGCTGAATCCATCCGTCAATTAGGGTTTACCTATGCCGATATGGAAAAAATGGGGGTGATTATGCCCGTGGTGGATGTGCATTGCCGCTACCTGCGGCCTGCCCTGTATGACGATCTGCTGACGATAAAAACCATGCTGAAAGAACTACCAGCCCACCATAAGATTGAATTCCACCACGAAGTGTTCAATGAGAAAGAAGAATTACTGGCCGTAGGCAAGATCATTCTTTATTTTATGGAGGCGAAGACCATGAAAAAAACTGTAATGCCCCAAAACCTGGTGGATCAACTGCAACCCTATTTTAGCTAAATTTAATACATGGAGCCAGTACAGGAACCTTCTTATGAATCACAGGCGGGCGGGGCTGTTTCCCGGGAAGAAACAGCAACCGTCTATCCTCCCAAATTTCAAAAATTGGAAGCCCCGGCCAATGTGTGGGTGAAATCTATTGGCAGCCTTGCTTTGTATCTTATACTTGGCTATTATATTTTTCACAGCTTCACCATGCTGCTGATCATTACGTCTATCGTAGTAATCCATGAGCTCGGGCATTTCTTTGCGATGAAATTATTCCGGTATAAAGACCTGGGCATCTTCTTCATTCCTTTATTGGGTGCTTATGTATCCGGCTCCAAAAGAGAAGTATCACAACGGGAGTCGGCTATTATTTTACTGGCAGGTCCGCTGCCGGGGATCGTTTTGGGTATCATTTTTTATTTACTCTGGCAAAAAGATGATTCTTTAGCTCTTGCAGGTATCTCTTATTACCAGGTCTCCATGTTATTCATCCTGCTGAACCTGATCAATCTCCTGCCTATTTACCCGCTGGATGGCGGCCAGTTGCTGAACAGGGTGTTTCTTGACGAAGAAAGCTGGGTTAGTAAAATATTTGTTGTGCTCTCCGCAGGACTAATGATCTGGGTAGCCTGGAGTTTATACCAGTCATCGGGTCAGCCTTTTTATTTTATTCTTTTTCTTTTCCCGCTGATGATACTGACCCGTCTGCAAACGGATAAAAAATTCACAGCGATTGAAAAAAAGATCGAAGAAGCCGGCATCAATGCCGATGTGTCTTACGAAGACCTGAAAGATGAAGATTACTGGAAGATCAGGAATATCCTGATCGAAGGACATTCTGCTTTTAAAGATATTCCTCCTGCCCCGCCTTATGAATACAGCTCCAAAGAAGAAAAAGTGATGACCACGGTACAAAGTTTATTGCACCGGCACCTGATACAGGACGTATCGCTGGTGGGTAAACTATTCATCCTGCTTATTTGCCTCACCGCTTTTGCATCTCCCTGGCTGCTGAAGATGGATATGAGCTTCTTTAACCGCTTTGGCCTCTGATCTTCCCGGGAATAGAAATTCTTTTATGCCCGGTGATGATCGGCTCTCCAGTTTTGAATGGCCTGTTTGATCTGTTGCTGCGATAATTTTTCTTCCACCGCCCGTTTGGCTAAGGCTGGCATTTCTTCATCGCTGGCAAAACGAAGGGCAATAACCTGGCTTAAACGGAGATTTTTATCATGCGGCTTGCCGGTGAGTATATAATGACGAAAATTCTCTTCAGCACGGATAGCCCTGTCCTGCGCTTTCAATGCAAAGACCCTTGCATACCAGGCCACACCGAGCAGCGCTAAAAAGGCAACAACGATGAGGGCCGCAGAATAATGCGTGGCGGCATCTGCTTTAAAAAGATTAACGATGCTGCCTGCAAGGCCGGCCATTATTAATAAAAAAGTGACCCCGTGAAAGCCGAATACCAGCCTGGAGTGATTTTTAAAATTCTGTTCTTTCATAAATCAGTTTTGTTTATGGTTCTGAGTATGTGGTTAAGTAACTAAAATAGAGCTTTTCTTCCCCATTCCCACTTTCAATTCTCCATTCTTGATTTATTTCAGCACATCCAGCACTTTGTACATCTTTCCTAACAACTGTGAAGCCCGGCCACTGTAATTATTGACCAGGAATGAGAAAATATACTCCTTGCCGTCTTTGGCTGTATGGTAACCACAGAATCCCTTTACATCGCTGATAGTACCACTTTTCATTTTCATGCCATTGTATTCCGGCAGCGCATCATAAAAAGAAGGAAACCAGCCTTTGGTCTTTGCATATTTCAATATCTCCACCTGTGCATGGGTTGTCACCCGGTTGAGGGGTGAAAGGCCCGAGCCATCATAGATATTCAATTCCTCCTCATCAAGTCCTTTCCCCTTCCAGAATTTTTTAACGATAGCCACACCGGTATCGGTGGAACCAAATCCTGTTTTCTCGTAGGCAAATGTTTTTACCAACGCTTCCCCATAGAGGTTGATACTTTTTTTATTGAACCAGTAGATGATGGAATCGAGGGAGGGAGAAATAAAAAAATTAAAGGGAACATTTTCATACACCAGTTCCTTCCGGTTCGCCAAAAAATCCAATCCTGTAATAAATTTCCCGGATAAACCAATCCCCGATTTACTCAGTTCCTTTTCAATATCCTTTAATAACTGGCCGGCAGGATGAGGGAAGGAACCGGAAATTTTAAAATTCCTTTCTCCTAATGGGATTGTTCCTCGCAAAAAACCATTTACTGTATAAGGTGCTATGTAGATATAAGCATTATCCCCGCTACCTTTTTCTCCCGTTTTAATTTCATTGACTAAACTATAGACATCCAGTTCAGGAACTGTTCTAATTACAGATACCGGGTCTCCAACTTTTTTTCCGGGCTCTAAATACAAATCATACTGATTCTCATTCCATGATACTCCGTTAATACCTGCTCCATAATAATTACCTATATCCTGCCAAATCCAGCCGGGCGGAACTGATTGTGTGTCAAAAGCTCTGTCATCAATTATAAAATCTCCATCTATAAACCTGATACTCTTATCCCTGATCATCTTTGAAATTGCTGCAAGTATGATCTCCATTCTGGTTACAGCATATCTCCATGACCCAAAAGTTGGATCCCCGGAGCTCTTAATAATGAAATTACCTTTTAAAGTATCATTTTTAATTTGACCATCTGTATACAAAAAAGTTTTGTACCCATACCCACTACCCAGCAACTCAAACGCCGTCACACTGGTAATAATTTTTTGGGTGGAAGCCGGTGCTAAACCCACCTGCGCATTTTTATCAAATAGCACTTCGCCTGTCTTTGCATCGATCACATACAAAGAACTGATAGCATGGCGCAACTGGCTGTCGCCCTCAAATTGCTGGAAAACTTTCTGCAGTTTCTGAGAAACGGTTTGCGCAAAAGAACCGGCAACCAGTATCCCGCAACCAGCAATAAGTAAGAAAACTTTTTTCATAGTTCAGTGGTTATAACTTTGCTCCTGCCTGCGGCAGGCAGGTTCAAATTACTTCATTTCGTTTTAATCATATCTTAAATGAGCTACAATTCACTGAATGCTTCTATCATTACCATTGGTGATGAATTACTGATCGGCCAGACCATTGATACCAACAGTGCTTTTATCGCCCAGGAGTTTAATAAGATCGGCATCTGGGTGCGGAGAAGAGTGGCCGTGGGTGATGTAAAAGAGGATATCCGCCAGGCACTGGATGAAGAAAGAAAGCAATCACAGATCATCGTCATTACCGGCGGCCTTGGTCCCACTGCTGATGATATTACCAAGCCGCTGCTCTGCGAATATTTCGGCGGTAAACTGGTGGTGAATGAAAAAGTACTGGCACACGTAAAATATTTATTTGAGAAAGTGTATCGTCGTCCCCTTGGTAGTATGCTGGAAAGAAACCTGAAGCAGGCCGAAGTGCCGGATGTATGCACGGTCTTGCATAATGCAAGAGGAACAGCGCCGGGGATGTGGTTTAAGGCCTCCCCAAACCCCTCCGCAGGAGGGGCTTCAGATGCCGATAATCCGGGGAAACCCGAAAGGTACCTGAGAGCTGATCCGATGATATATGGGTTACTCAAAGAATTTGTTGCTACCCACCGGAGTAATCCAACGGAAGCTGAGAAATCCTTGTGGGAAATCCTGAAAGGAAAAAAGATGGCCGGATATAAATTCCGCCGGCAACATATTATTTCCAATTATATCGCTGATTTTGTTTGCCTGTCCGAGCAATTGATCATAGAAGTTGACGGCTTATATCACCAATTACCAGAAAATAAAAACAGTGATGAAGAAAGAACACAGGAACTGAATAAGCTGGGCTTCGAGGTTCTCCGGTTTACAAATAACGAAGTGTTACACGATACTGATAATGTTGTTACCAAAATAGTTGGGCGGCTAAAAGAAAGGAACATAGAACTGTCGGAAGCCCAAGTCCCCCTTACGGGGGGATTTAGGGGGGCTGTATTCATCTCTCTCCCCGGTGTGCCGCATGAAATGAAGGGCCTGATCAAAGATGAAGTGATACCAAGACTGCTGAAAGAATTTGACATGCCGGCCATTGTTCACCGCACGGCTTTTACAGCCGGGTTGGGTGAATCCATGATCGCTGAACTACTGAAAGATTTTGAACCCACGCTGCCCGAACATATCAAACTGGCCTACCTGCCAAATTATGGCATGGTAAAACTCCGGCTTACCGCAAGGGGTAATAACAAAGAAGCCACCGAACAGGAACTGCTCCCTTATTTTGAGCAATTGCAGGAGCTGGTGAGTGAATACCTGGTCACCAATGAAGATGAAGGGCTGGAAATTGTGCTGGGAAAAATCCTGAAAGCAAAAGGCAAGACAATGGGGACCGCCGAAAGTTGTACCGGTGGTAATATTGCCCGGCTGATCACCAGCATTCCCGGTTCTTCGGCATATTTCAAAGGATCGATAGTGAGTTATGCCAATGAAGTGAAAGAAAATTTGCTGGATGTTAAATCGGAAACGTTGAAAACAGTGGGTGCTGTAAGTGAAGAAACGGTGAAAGAAATGATCCGGGGAGCTCTCAGCCACCTGAAAGTGGATTATGCACTGGCCACTTCCGGCATCATGGGCCCCGATGGCGGCACTGCAGAGAAACCGGTTGGCACCGTATGGATCGCCGTGGGCAATGCGGATAAAACCGAGACCCTGCAACTGAACCTTCGGTTTGACCGATCTCGCAATATAGACATGACAACAGCCAATGCCCTGAATTTACTGCGGAAATTCATTTTGACTAACGGTTGATCGGTTAGATTATTCCCAAATCATTACCTTTGGCCGGATTTAAATTGCTTGTCTGACCAGCCCATTTGTGTTACGTGGATGAAGTGTAAGACCTGCCTGACGGCAGGCAGGCGCAAGGGAGGATGAGTTTTATTCTGTCGCCGACAAACAAAAAAATAACTATGGCTCTTGTTGATCTGATAATGCCAAAACTGGGCGAAAGTATCATGGAAGCTACCATTTTGAAATGGCATAAGCAGCCCGGTGATGCTGTGAAGATGGATGAAACAGTACTCGAAATTGCTACCGATAAAGTAGATAGCGAAGTACCGAGTACTGCGGCCGGCGTGCTCGAAGAAATTTTATACAATGTCAATGACGTGGTGCCCATCGGCACCGTGATCGCTAAGATAAGAACCGGTGCTGCTGAAACCGTAAGCAATAACCCGGTTGTTTCCACACCCCCCAGAACAGAAGTACAGCAACCGGCGCAACAGGCCGTGGTGGTGGAAACCATCCGGCACACCGTGGCTGCTGTTCAGCACCAGTCATCCAATGGTTCTGCGAATCGTTTTTATTCCCCCTTAGTATTGAATATTGCGGCGAGTGAAGGTATCAGCATGACGGAGCTGGAAAAAATTGCCGGTACCGGCAATGAAGGAAGGGTGACAAAGAAAGATATTTTGCAGTATGTCAGTGAGAGGAAGTCAGGGAAGGCCATGGGTTATGAGCCACGGGGTACGGGTACACAAGAACCACCAATGGTTAAGGAACCGGCTCAGTCCACAGCTCAAAGTTCCCAGCAGTTCACAACTTATTCAGGCAACGTGGAAATCATCGAAATGGACCGGATGCGCAAGCTGATTGCTGATCATATGGTACGCAGCAAGCATACCAGCCCGCATGTGACCAGTTTTACCGAAGCCGATGTAACCAACCTGGTACAATGGAGAGACAAGGTGAAAAAGGATTTTGAAAAAAGGGAAGGCACCAAGATCACCTTCACACCGCTGTTTGTGGAAGCCATTGTTCGCTGCATTAAGAAATTCCCGCTGATCAATTGCTCACTGGATGGCAATAACATTATCATCAGGAAAGATATCAATATCGGGATGGCCACAGCACTCCCTTCCGGCAACCTGATTGTCCCGGTGATCAAAAATGCTGACCAGTTAAACCTTGTTGGTTTAGCCAAACAGGTAAATAACCTGGCTGACAGTGCAAGGAATGGTAAACTGAAAGCAGATGATACCACAGGCGGAACGTTCACCCTGACTAATGTAGGTACATTTGGCAGTTTGATGGGAACACCGATCATCAACCAGCCGCAGGTAGCCATCATGGCAGTGGGTGCAATCAAGAAAAGACCGGTAGTGGTTGAAACAGAGGCGGGTGATAGTATCGCTATCCGGCATATGATGTACCTGAGCATGAGTTATGACCATCGTATCGTGGATGGAAGCCTTGGGGCTACTTTCTTAACAGCAGTGGCAAAAGAATTAGAAAATTTCAAACCGGACAGGGAATACTAATGGCTGATTGAATTAATTATAAAAAAGAGCCTTCATTGATAAGGCTCTTTTTTATACTGATATATTCATTTCACTATTCAGTTGACGCCCCGTATTTTTTATTGGTAAAGACAAATTTCTTTCCTTTTCTTCTTACAACAAAGAGGTTATCGTACTGGGTTTCTTTCAAGTCACCGGGCACCACGGTTTTGCCACAAAGCTTATTAGCAATATCATCAATGGTATTGGAATGACCCACCACCAGCACATTCCCTTTTTTAATGGCTTTTAATTTTTCAATGAACATGTCCATTGAATCTTTTTTACTGCTGTATAATTCTATAGCAATTGATCCTCTTGTTTCATTGAGTGGCCTGGCGGTGAAAAGTGTTCTTTTGAAATTAGTGGAAAAGATATGCTCTATTTTTTCACCCCGCAATGTTTGCCACAGTTCTATCGCCCTTTGTTCACCAGCCGGGGATAAGGGGGGATCACTGGCCATCATTGCACTGGCACCGGGTTCCGCAGCGGCTTTTTCAGCATGACGGACGATATAATACGTATTACCACAGGAATAACAGGCGAGGCATATAAGCAAAACAACTAATCTCATACTGTGTTTTTAACAACTTAAAGTTAAACTCCTCTTCTTGTTTTACCGTCTTTTTTTTAAATTAGGAGTAACCAATCTAAACCCCAACGACATGAAATCATTATCCGAAACCTGGTTTGCCGAAGGCCGTATTGATTTTGAGCTGAAAAAATACACCCTCCTCGCCTACCTGCAGGAAGTGAATAAGTACTTTAACGAGAACAAACTTTATCCGCAGCTGGCAGATATTGTTTTCCATTACAATAATATTGTTGCCTTCCGGGAGAATAAGAAATACCTGCAGGATCATTTCCCGAAAAAACTGACCGGTATTCAATTAGAGAAACTGCAGGTGCTATACGAACAAATGATCGAAGATGATGCGCTGATGACAGAGTTGGAGGACATCATTCACTACTCTGCGGGTAAAATAAAAAACACTATCCGCAACGGTACCGAGATCTATGAATTTGTAGAAGAAAAGATCAGCATCAACCCCGTTGGTATCATCCCGCTGGATACACAGGAAGGTTATTTCTTTTTAAGCAGCGGAAATACCAGCGGCACCAAAGTGTATCATTACCGGCTTTCAATTTTTGAAAAACATGATGAAAAATACCGCAGCATTAAAACCTCTTTTATTGATCATTGGGTACGGAGCATCAGCAGCACCTATGAACATGTCAAATCAGAACTGATCCGGCACCGGAAAGACCTTCCCAACCCGGCCGTTTATTCCATTGAGACGAGACTGAGTTTCCCGGTGGATGAAACCCTGTTGCCGGTAGCAAAAAGAAGTTTGGTAAAATTTATTACGACACAAGCAGCATAACGAAGTACGAAGCCAGAAGTATGAAGTACGAACTTCCCGAAAGCAGGAAGATGTTTCAAACTAAAGACTTCCGATCTTCCTTACTTTGTACTTCATACTTCTGATTAAGGGTATCTTCAATCAACAAGCTCCAGTCCCCAGTCTTTTCCTTTCTTTACGGCTGGCACACCTTCAGTGATCCATTTTGGTGGTTTATCCCCTTTTAATAACCAATCGAAGTATTGCTGCTCCCGGATAGAAATGTCTTTCTTATTATTCCGTTGCACCAGGTTATGTGCTTCGCCGTTATAATTGAGCATCCATACTTTTTTGCCCAGCCTTCTCATAGCCGTAAACAATTCTATACCCTGGTACCAGGGAACGGCGCCATCTGCATCATTAGCCATGATCACTAAGGGCGTTTTCACTTTGGGTAAATGAAACAACGGAGAATTCTCAATATAAAGGTTTGGCTTTTCCCATAATGTGGCCCCGATGCGGCTCTGTGTTTTCTCATACTGGAACTGGCGGTTCGCCCCACTTTCCCAGCGGATGCCACCATAAGCACTGGTCATATTAGCTACTGGTGCACCGGCCCAGGCGGCTTTAAAGATATCAGTCATCGTTACCAACTGTGCTACTTGTATGCCACCCCAGCTTTGTCCCTGGATACCCATATTCGCCGCATCCACCCATTTATGTTTGCTGAGATCTTTGGCAGCACTCACCACATAATCATAACAGCTCTTAGCAGGATGCCCAATCGTGTACCTGATGTCTGGTGAAAAAACCAAATAACCACGGCTGACAAAGAAGGAAATATTCAGACGGCTGCCGGTAGGTGTAGGGTCAATATAATCATACAGGGTATTAGTATGTGTTTCATAGAAATAAAAAACGACAGGGTACTTTTTCTTAGGATCAAAATTTTCGGGCTTGTATAAAATACCTTCTGCATCTTTCCCATTAAAAGCTTTCCATTTGTAGAGTTCTGAAGTGCCCCAGTTGTACTCTTTTTGTTGAGGGTTGATGGAAGAAAGTTTTATATCATACTCTGGTTGGGTGTTTAAATGATTAAGATTTAAATCCGGAGGTGCGGAATAGTTTTCCTTTGTAAAAATATATGCTCTTGAATCCTTCGCCCTGCTTACCGGCCCAAAACTAACTGCTGACATGGTAATTAAAGAAGGCAAATCATTACCCCCAATTGAAGTTCTGAAAATTGAAGCGGTCTTATCCACTTCATTAAACAACCTGAATAACAGATCTTGTGAGAATAATATGCTCCTTTCTTCACTATTTGTTCTTATATACCTGTAAACCACTTTTGTCTTCCTGCCATTTACATTATTAAATACCGCAGGTATTTTTTTACCAGAAGGGTCTATTTGCCAAATATCATACCTGTCATATACATACACCGCACTATCTCCCTCGTGCCATCCCATAATTCCATAAGGCGACGGATCAGAAGGAGAATCATGTTCTTCATTCCACAGCGGGTA
This sequence comes from Chitinophagaceae bacterium UBA4411, assembly GCA_002400415.1. Lineage (GTDB taxonomy): Bacteria > Bacteroidota > Bacteroidia > Chitinophagales > Chitinophagaceae > CADEDV01. The sequence continues at coordinate 48,793 of DGQP01000003.1, read as the reverse complement.
TTTTATCTTTTTGGTAATATTTCTTGCGGAATCTCCATCCCAGGCAAAATAGTTACGGGCCTTGCTGTCGTACCACATAATGTATTTACCGGTTGGGGAAATGAATTGAGGGCTGATAATTCCCTCTAAATCCTTCTTCACTAATTTCTTTTTACCAGTCAGTACATCAATCGTATAAATATCTTTTTTAGTATTCCCGGTCCATTGGCTTTCGATCCGTTTACCAAAATCGGTAACGCCGACAAACCGGTCACCATCACCCTCATTGGTGGGATAGATGGTGGGAATTTCTTTAGAGCCCAGTTGTTTTAATGTGCTTTTGTCCAAATGATACACAGCGAGATAATTCGGTTGCAGGTCTCTTTGCAGGCGGTTCAGTTGAACAGTTTGCAGGTAATCGTCATTATAATGCCAGATATCAAGTTTGACCAGGTCAATATCAATGAGTGTTGTATCCTTCGGCGGCTGAACAGGTGCGGTACCGAAAAATAAGCGGTTACCACTTTTACTGAAACTGATATTTCCAAATTCACTGATAGTCATCCCGAGTTGCATGCCGGCTGAATTTTTATCAGCCAATAAACTGGCGCTGTCCATTCCTGCTTTATAATACCAGAGCCGGTAGAATTTCTGCAGTTCTTTTGGCTTGGCATCCCTTTCGGCCACATAGGCCACCTGTGCCCCATCCTCGGAAAAAGTGAAACTCTTAAAATCATTTCCCCCTTTGCTCAATACAATTGTTTTTGCTTCTTTGAGGTCATAGAGAGTAACTGCATTTTTACTTAATGAGTCTTTCGGGTTCTTCGCCTGTTCGATCAATAATTTACCGCCCGCTTTGCTGAAATAATATTCCAGCACATTCATAAAGATTTTCTCCTGCCCGGTCATTAAATTGCGCAGCACAAGATCGGTACCTGCATCAACAGGACCGGCAGCGGGTTCATCCCCCTCAGCATCGTAGGAGTCTTGAGCCGGGAGTCCAGAGTCTGTAATCAGTACATCATCTTCGTCTTTGTTTTTCTTTTTCTTCTTCGGCATGGTTTCAATAACCTGGTACAGCGAATCTATTACCCGATTCAGGCTGTCAGCTATTTTTTTCTCTTGTAAATCGGTTTTCTTTGCCGGAGCTTCCTTTTTCTCCATTCCCTTTTCCAGGTGATATGCCACCCAGCCCGCTTCTTTCTCCGGTGTTTTATAAGTTTTCACTTTGGCCACTTTCCACACACTGTCCTTTCCCAATTCAACAACCGCAAAAGAATCTTTCGGCATATCATCAGGCCTTTTCTTTTTGATGCGGGCATCTCTTATGTCTTTGAAAAAAGGTTTTATTTTAAAAACTGCATAACGGCTGTCTTCTGTGATCAGTGCATTGTACCCTCTTGGAACCGTTTTTTTATACGTTGCATCAGCCGATTGTATCACTAATTCATTATCTCCTTCCTGCGGGTTAACGGTATAAACCACCCATTTACCATCATTACTGATCATTCGCTCTCCAATGCTTTGCCAGCCATCGTAAACAGAATGATCCAATGGTTTTTTTTGAGCAATTAATAACGTCGATACAACTACAAAAAATGACAGGAGAGCAATTCTCTTCATAACAGTTAATTTGAATACGCTAAAGATAACGGTGAAAAAGGAAAAACGATCAGGGTTTTACAGCAGTAAAAAGTCCGTATTGCCAGAGCCCTTTTTTCATCCCGTGGTACTGGAATTTACATGCCCGGATATTCGCTTTTTGCATAGCTGTGGTACGGTACGAAAAGGTCAATCGTTTCCAGAACAGGTAAAGTGATGCCAGGAAATAAAACCGGTACAGACGGCGGGAAGAGTGTGTCACCTGTTTTGATATATTACGATAAATACTATTCTGAAAACCTGCTTCTTCAAGAAATGATTGAAATCGTTCAGGTGATTCCAGGAAATTCACCTGCCATCCCTCCCTCCATTGACGAATGACAGGATGATCGTTATTCTCAAATTTTGTTACAAATCCGTCTGCCACCACTATCCTGCCGCCGGGCTTCAATAACCGATATGCTTCCTGAATGAATTGTTCTTTACTATCAGCATAGCAAATACTTTCACAGCCCCATACCACATCAAAACTGGCATCCGGGAAATTGGTAGCGCTATAGTTCATTACTTTGAAACCGGCTGTTTTATCCACCCCTTGTTGCTTTGCATTGGCTGTTGCCTGTTGCACCTGCCTTTCGCTTAATGTAATGCCGGTCACTTTTGCCCCGGTATGTTTTGCAATGAAAATACTGCTGCCTCCCACCCCGCAACCTGCATCCAGAACATAATCACTCGGCCTGATGCCGGCTGCTTCAATCATGACCTCGTTCATCCGCAACAAAGATTCGGGAAAAGACTTCACCTTTTCATCCCGGTAACCATAGTGAATAGCGAGACTGTTGTCCAGGTCCCAGGAATCTTTATAGGCATGTTCAGTGGATTTATAATAATCAATGATACGTTGATGATATTCACTCGGCTGCATGCTGGATTATTTTTCTTTCTATGCGCATTAATAAAATGATATGAATAATAAGCGCTGCTGCTATAACAGCAAAACCAATATAGAACCACTTGCTCAGGAATGCGTTTTCTTTATAAACAGCAAAGGCCAGCAGGATGCCATAGACCGGCTCCAGGTTATAGGTCAGGTTAACGGTAAATGCTGATAGCCTTTTCAATGCATTAGCAGAAAGACGGAAAGCGATGACCGAACAAAACCAGGAAAGCACTAATAGCCATACAAGGTCTTCCTGCCCTGGAAAAAAATCAGTAACTGGGAATTGTTGCAGGTAAAAAGGTAACAGGATTGACAACACGATAAATCCTCCTGTCTGTTGCCAGGTCAGCATGGTCTCCACGTTGATCCGTTTCAGGAATTCCCGGTTGTAAATCGGGAACAAAGAAGCCAGTAAGGCTGATACCAGTCCGATAATGATCCCCGTTTTGAATTGCGTATCAAAATGAAAAATGATATAAATGCCTGTCATGGTCAATAATCCCAGGAAAAGCTCTGTTATGTTGACCCGCTTTTTCAGGATCAGCGGTTCAAATAAAGCAGTGAAAAAACTGATCGAGGAAAAACAAACCAATGCCACCGATACGTTGGAGTATTTTATAGACCCATAAAAAGTTACCCAGTGCATAGCAGCTATAAAACCAACCCCGCTGATTTTAAGAATATCATTTACAGGTATCCGCTGCAATTTTTTCATCAATGAAAAGAGGAACCACATAGTTACCGCTGTAAATAGCAGCCGGTACCAGACGATCATCCCTTCATTTAAACTGATCAGCCTCCCCAATATACCCGTGAAACCGGCTAAGAAAACAGCGATATGTAATTGTAAAAAAGCCTTCTTCATTTGCAGCAGCTATAGCCTGCAAACTAAAGAAAAGAAGGAATAAGAAAACGGTTATTTCGTTTCCGCGAGTACTTCGTCAGGCTGGGTAGCTTTAACGGGAGGGGTTTCCGTATCAGCTTTTTTTACCCGGTTACGGTAATTGGTAAAGAGGCTGTGCCAGCGGAGTTTGAGCACTCCGAGAATGCCTTCTTTCACGATGCCCTTGTTCATTTTGGAAATGCCATAGGTCCTGTCCTGGAAAATAATGGGTACTTCTTTGATCTTAAAGCCCAGCTTCCAGGTGGCAAATTTCATTTCAATCTGGAACGCATAACCAACGAAGGCAATCTTATCGAGGTCGATGGTTTCCAGTACTTCCTTCCGGTAGCACATAAAACCAGCCGTGGGATCTTTTACCGGCATCCAGGTAATAATCCTTGTATAAAGTGAGCCGCCTTTTGATAAAGCGATACGGTCAGCCGGCCAGTTCACCACGCCACCGCCTTTAGTATAACGGGAGCCAATAGCAAGATCGGCCCCTTCATTTTTGCAGGCATTGTATAAACGGGGAAGATCGTTGGGGTTATGGGAAAAGTCTGCGTCCATTTCAAAAATGAACTGGTAGTTATGGGCAATACCCCATTTAAACCCGTGGATATAAGCCGTACCTAAGCCCAATTTACCCTTTCTTTCTTCAATAAATAACTGCCCGGGAAATTTCGTTTGCAGATCCTTTACAATTTGTGCAGTTCCATCCGGAGAACCGTCATCAATCACCAATACATGAAAATCCTCGTTCAGATTAAAAACCGCATGAAGGATATTACTGATATTCTCCTTCTCGTTGTAAGTTGGTATGACTACTAATTTTTCCAAGATTGCCAGTTACCTGTTTAAAGCTCAAATTTACAATAAACACCAAAAGAACCCCTGTTAAAAATTCTTAGCTAAAGAAAGCCTGCTTAGTTTTTCTTCAGCATTGTACGGGTATATATTTCTGTCAGTTTTTGCTTTGTGTGCTGGGGAAAATCACCTTTCATCATCCAGTCGTAATACTGGGGTTCGCTTTTCAAAACGTCTGCAACAGGACGGCCCTTGAATTTCCCGAAATTAAATACTTCAGTACCATTTTCCATGATGAAGCGGCGGGCAAAATCAACGATTACATCTTCACCAATGGTTTTGAGAATAGTATCTACATTATTCCCAAGTTCGGGATAGCGTTCTATCTGCGCCTCCAGTATCTCATGCGTGGCAGAAGCATCCACTTCAGCGCCATGCGCCCCATCCAGGGCCTTATTACAGTAGAATTTATATGCAGCGCCCAATGTCCGGGGTTCCATTTTATGGAAGATGTTCTGCACATCCAGTAGTTTTCTGTTCTTCATATCAAAATCCACCTGCACCCGTAAAAATTCTTCCATCAGCAGGGGTATATCAAACCGGTTGGAGTTATAGCCGGCCAGGTCGCAGCCATCCAGCATCTGTTTCAGTTCCTGTGCCACCTGTTTGAATGTGGGAGCATCTTTTACCATCTCATCCGTAATGCCATGTATATCGCTTGAGGCTTTGGGGATAGCCATTTCAGGGTTTAACAATTTCCGTTTCACACTTTTAGTCCCGTCCGGCAGGATTTTTACAATAGCTATCTCAACGATTCGATCCAGTCCAAGGTTGACCCCGGTTGTTTCCAGGTCGATAAAAGCAAGCGGTTTCTTCAATTGTAACATCAGGTTAGTAATTTCTTTTCTGGTAAAATAGGGCGGTAAAGGTAAAGGAATAAGTGCTTTTTTGGGGAGAAATATTAATCCGGTAGATCCCGGCTCAGGCGTAGATAACCAGCCACTTAAGTGGAAACTCCTGCCGCAAAGGGAGGCGGAGGTCTTTAAAACAGCAAAATCGGCTTTCCTGTTCTATATTTGCGAAATAAATACGGTCCCGGATCGTTATAACAGCACAAAATATCCGACAAATGAAAAATAAGATTTTAACCTCATTACTTTTAGCAGCCCTGGTGCTTGCAGTTTCTTCCTGCGCCACTCAAAAGTATGGCTGCCCGGGTAATCCCCAATCCAGCTATAAATTTAAAGGCTGATTTTACATTTCCCATTATGCATTGGACACACCTGACTACCGAAGATCAGCTGAATGATCTTATAGCTTCATCCCACGATAAGCCCAAAGTAATCTTTAAACACAGCACCCGCTGCAGCATCAGCCGCACAGCCCTGAACAGGGTCGAGCAACTGGACAATGTACAGGGAGTGGACTTTTATTTCCTTGACCTGCTGGCGCACCGCCCTGTCTCTAATAAAGTGGCGGAAGTATTCAATGTACACCATGAGTCGCCACAGGTGTTATTGATAAAATCGGGGGAATGTGTATATGAAGAAAGCCACCTGGGTATTACACCAACAGATATCCTGGAACAGGCTGCCCGTAATTAACTTACAAAATACTACCAATCATTAGTATCCCGGAATAAAAAATTACAGTCAAACGCCCCGGCTGTATATTTAATCCTTATTTTTGCATTTCAATCATGAAAAAACATACACATAATCATCATCATCACTTGCTACACCCGTAGTAGGCCGTGAAGGTATTATGTTATAAACATAGTGAAGGGCTTACTCAAGGGTAAGCCCTTTTCATTTACGCTAATAAAGTATTTATGCAGACAACATTAAAAATCGCTGTTCAGAAATCAGGGCGCTTGTATGAAGGCTCAATGAAGCTCCTGAAAGAGTGCGGTATCGAAGTCAGTAACGGCAATAACCAGTTAAGGGTTCAGGCTGCCAATTTTCCCATTGAGGTTTTTTTCCTGCGTGATGATGATATTCCTGAATATGTACAGGACGCGGTAGCTGATATTGGCTTTGTGGGTGAAAATGTGGTAAAAGAAAGCCGCAAGGATGTCGAGAGTATTGAAAAAGCCGGCTTTGGTAAATGCCGCTTGTCATTAGCCGTGCCCAAAAATGGCACGATGAAGACAGCAGAAGACCTGCATGGCAAAAAAATTGCCACCAGCTATCCCAGTATTCTTACGGCATACCTCAAAGAAAAAAATATCAGTGCCTCCATTCACGAGATCAGTGGTTCTGTTGAGATCGCACCCCGGATCGGCCTTGCGGATGCCATCTGCGACCTGGTAAGTTCAGGCAGCACCCTGTTCACCAATGAACTGAAAGAGATCGAAACCATTCTTGTTTCCGAAGCTGTATTAATCAGTAATAAGAACTTATCAGCTGAGAAAAGGATCATCCTGGAAAGCCTCCTGTTCCGCATCCGGTCGGTAAAAAAAGCCAAGAACAATAAATATGTCCTGCTGAATGCCCCGAATGATAAGGTGAAAACTATTTGTGAATTATTACCGGGCATGAAGAGCCCTACTATTTTGCCATTGGCAGAATCAGGCTGGAGTTCCATTCACTCTGTTATTGCAGAGAATGATTTCTGGAACGTGATTGAAAAACTGAAAGCAAACGGCGCACAGGGCATTCTTATCATCCCTATTGAGAAAATGATCATTTAACCGCAGGACATGAAAACGTATAAGTATCCGGAAAAAGAGCTTTGGCAGGAGATTATTCAGCGACCGGCAGCTGATCATTCTTCATTAGAGAAAAGTGTGAAAAAAATCTTACAGAAAGTAAAAGAAAAGGGGGATAAGGCTGTAAAGAAATTCACGAAAGAATTTGATGGCGCAGTAATAAAGAAGCTGGCGGTTACAGAAGAAGAAATAAGCAGCGCAGCAAACCAGCTTTCACCTGAACTAAAACAGGCAATAGAACAGGCAAAGAAGAATATTCAAACATTCCACCTTTCGCAAAAAGAAGAGATCAAAAAAACAGAAACAATGCCGGGTGTGGTTTGCTGGCGGGAAGCAAGAGGTATTGAAAAAGTGGGATTATATATTCCGGGAGGTTCAGCACCACTCTTCTCTACTGTGCTCATGCTGGCAGTACCGGCGTCAATTGCCGGCTGCAAAGAGATCGTTCTTTGCACACCTCCATCCAAAAACGGAACTGTCAACCCCGCGATCCTGTATGCTGCTTCTGTTTGCGGAGTGACTAAAATTTTCAAAGCAGGCGGCATACAGGCTATCGCCGCAATGGCTTATGGAACAGAAACTATTCCAAAAGTATTCAAGATATTTGGCCCCGGTAACCAGTATGTAACATTGGCGAAGCAGTTAATACAACAACAAGGCACCGCCATTGATATGCCTGCGGGCCCATCCGAAGTGCTGGTGATCGCCGATGATTCAGCTGTACCCGGATACGTGGCGGCAGATCTTTTATCACAGGCAGAACACGGACCGGATTCACAGGTGATCCTGTTAACAACAGCAGGGGATATTATTCCGGAAATAACTACTGCAATCAGCAACCAGTTAAGCGAATTGCCAAGAAAGAACATTGCGGAAAAAGCTTTGCAAAACAGCAAGATTGTGCTACTGAAAAACAGGGATGAAGCCATTGAATTATCGAACCTGTATGCCCCGGAACACCTGATCCTTTCTTGTGAAAATGCTGAAGCCGTTGCAGGGCAGGTATTCACAGCCGGTTCTGTTTTTATTGGTAATTACTCACCTGAAAGTGCAGGTGATTATGCAAGCGGCACCAATCATACCCTGCCGACCAATGGCTATGCTGCGATGTACAGCGGAGTATCATTAGATAGTTTTTTGAAAAAGATCACTTACCAGCAATTAACAAAAGAAGGTTTACAACAAATAGGTGCTACAGTAATGGCTATGGCTTCTGCTGAAGGGCTGGATGCACATAAAAATGCGGTAGCAATACGTTTAAAGTAATAAAGATGAGTTTCAACCTGGACAGTTTAGTAAGAGATAACATTAAAAAGATGACCGCTTATTCATCAGCCCGGCATGAATTCAGCGGCGATGCCCGTATTTTCCTCGATGCAAATGAAAATGCTTTCGGTTCCCCGCTGGAAGAAGATTATAACCGCTACCCGGATCCTTTGCAATTGGCCGTAAAAGAAAAGATCAGTAAGATCAAAGGCGTTCCTCCCGATAATATATTCCTCGGCAACGGGAGTGATGAAGCAATTGACCTGCTGTTTCGTATTTTTTGTGAACCGGGAAAAGATAATGTGATCATCTTCCCGCCCACTTATGGCATGTATGAAGTGTGCGCGGAGATGAATGATGTCAGCCTGAAAAAAGTACCTCTCACCGCGGATTTCCAGCTCAATCTTGATGCAATTGAAGAAGCAATTGACCCATTCACCAAATTGGTATTTATTTGTTCTCCCAATAACCCCACCGGCAACAGTATCAGCAGGCCGGATATAGAAATACTGCTGAATAATTTTGAAGGCCTGGTTGTAATTGATGAAGCGTATATCAATTATGCCAAACAGAAAACCTTTATCCCTGAATTAATGGAATATCCCAACCTGGTCATTCTCCAAACCCTGTCCAAAGCCTGGGGTCTTGCAGGACTGCGTTTGGGAATGGCTTTTGCCGGCCAGCCTGTTATTGATTATATGAACAAAGTGAAGTATCCTTATAATATTAATACGGCCACCCAGCAACTGGTCTCGGCCGCACTGGACAATATCATTACTGTCAACGATTGGATACAGATTACCGTGGAACAAAGAGAGTGGTTAGCCGCCGCACTGGCCAGGCTGCCTTTCACGCAGGAGGTCTGCCCTTCTGATGCTAATTTCATTTTGGTGAGAATGACAGGTGCGAAAGCTGTATATGATCACTTGGCGGCAAGAGGGATCATTGTCCGTGACCGTTCCAAAGTCATTCTTTGCGCCGATAGTTTACGAATTACAATCGGCACCCCCGAAGAGAATCAACAACTGACAGATGCTTTAAAAGATTACCAGCCATGAAAAAAGTATTATTCATTGACCGTGACGGAACCTTAATTAAAGAAGCTCCTCCCACTTACCAACTGGATTCATTTGATAAACTTGAATTTTATCCCGGCATGTTCAGTTGGATGAAAAAGATTGCACAGGAACTGGATTATAAATTAGTAATGGTTACTAACCAGGATGGCCTCGGCACCCCTTCCTTCCCGGAAGATACATTCTGGCCTGTTCATAATTTTGTAATGAAGAGTTTAGCCAATGAAGGTATCGGATTTTCGGCTGTCTATATCGATAAGACCTTTCCGGCTGATAATGCCCCCACCCGTAAGCCCGGTACCGGCATGCTGACCAGTTACATCAATAATAAAGAATATGACCTGCCCGGTTCCTTTGTAATTGGGGACCGTATCACCGATGTGCAGCTTGCCAAAAACCTGGGCTGTAAAGCCATCTGGTTAAAAGAAGATAGCTCATTGGGTGGTGCAGAAGTGAAGGACGATGAAAAGACCCTGCAATCAGTCGTGGCACTTGAAACCACGGATTGGCAAAAAATATATGAGCTGCTGAAGCTTGGTCAGCGCCTGATCAGGCATCACCGCTATACCAATGAAACAAAGATTAATATTGAACTGAACTTAGATGGCAGCGGCAGAACACAAATTAACAGCGGACTTCATTTTTTTGATCATATGCTGGATCAATTGGGCCGTCATAGTGGTATTGACCTCAGTATAAAGGTGGAGGGTGACCTGCATATTGACGAGCATCACAGCATTGAAGATACTGCCATTGCATTGGGTGAGGCATTTCTGCTTGCCCTGGGGAATAAAAAAGGAATTGGCCGTTATGGATTCACGTTACCAATGGATGATTGCCTGGCACAGGCAGCTATAGATTTTGGAGGCAGGGCCTGGTTGGTCTGGGATGCTTCTTTCAAACGAGAAAAGATCGGCGACATGCCCACCGAAATGTTCTATCATTTCTTTAAATCCTTCTCGGATGCTTCTAAAAGTAACCTGAATATAAAAGTGGAAGGAGAAAACGAACATCACAAAATTGAGTCCATTTTCAAAGCCCTTGCAAAAGCTATTAAGGCAGCAGTGAGGAGAGATACAGAAAACATGCAACTACCCAGCACCAAAGGCTCCCTGTAAAATGAATGTAGTTATTATCAAATATAACGCCGGCAATATCCGGTCTGTCCTTTTCGCTTTGGAAAGGATTGGCATTAAAGCTACTGTAACGGATGATCCTTTATTGATACAAGCAGCAGATAAGGTTATTTTCCCCGGTGTGGGCGAAGCCAGCACAGCAATGAGCTATTTAAAAGAAAGAGAGCTGGATAAACTGATTGTTTCATTACAACAACCTGTTTTAGGTATCTGCCTGGGCATGCAATTACTTTGTGAACATTCAGAAGAGAATGATACCGCCTGTCTTGGAATATATGAGAATGTAAGGGTCAGAAAATTCACACCGGCAGAAAAGCAGTTCAAAGTGCCCCAAATCGGCTGGAATACGATTTATGATCTGAAAACAGAACTGTTCACTAACATCAGCGGCAACAGCTACTGCTATTTTGTCCATGGATATTATGCAGATCAGAGCCCTTACAGCATTGCCACTACCAACTATATAAAGCCCTATAGTTCAGCTTTAAGAAAAAATAATTTTTACGGAGTACAGTTTCACCCGGAGAAAAGCGCCAAAGCCGGAGAAGAGTTACTTAAAAATTTTCTCAGTCTATCATTATGACGATCATACCAGCCATAGATATCATTGACGGGAAATGTGTCCGGCTAACAAAAGGTGATTATAATCAGCAAACGATCTATAATAGCGACCCGCTGGAAGCAGCTAAACAATTTGAAGATGCCGGGTTAAAAAGGCTGCACCTTGTTGACCTGGATGGTGCCAAAGCCGGCCAGGTGAAAAATTGGAAAGTATTGGAAAGAATTGCCGGGAAAACCCAGCTGGTCATTGACTTCAGCGGTGGCATCAGCACACAGGAAAACCTGGAGATTACTTTTAATTCCGGAGCAGCCTTTGCTTCCATTGGAAGTATTGCTGTAAAAGATGAACTCACCTTTTCCGGCTGGTTGCTGGCTTTTGGAGCAGAACGTTTCATTATTGGTGCTGATGTAAAAAACGAAGCGATCGTAATAAAGGGATGGACAGAAACAACATCGCTGACAGTTTTTGACCTGGTGGAAAAGTATAAAGTAAAAGGGGTAAGACAGTTTTTCTGTACCGATGTCAATAAAGATGGGTTACTGCAGGGACCTGCCACCAGCCTGTACAGAAAAATACTGAACCGGCACCCGTCGATCGGCCTTATTGCCAGCGGAGGTGTTACTACGCTGGCTGAGCTGGAAGATTTACGGCAGGTTGGCTGCGATGGGGCTATCATCGGTAAAGCCCTTTATGAGAACCGGATTTCATTACATGATTTAAAACGCTTTTTGTAACTAATGTTAACCAAACGCATCATACCCTGTCTTGACATTAAGGATGGCAGAACTGTCAAAGGGACCAATTTTGTTCAATTGCGTGATGCAGGCGACCCTGTTGAACTGGCCATGCGGTATTGTGAAGAAGGTGCTGATGAATTAGTCTTTCTTGATATCACAGCCACGACTGAAAAAAGAAAAACACTGGCACGGCTGGTCAGGGATATTGCCACACATATAAACATCCCTTTTACAGTGGGAGGAGGCATCAACAGTACTGAAGATGTTAGTGTGCTGTTAGAAAACGGGGCAGATAAAATATCTGTTAACACTTCTGCGGTAAAAAATCCAGACCTGGTTGATGAACTGGCAACAAATTTCGGCAGCCAGTGTGTGGTAGTGGCTATTGATGCCAAAATCATCAATGCTGAATGGACTGTGGTAACTCACGGCGGCAGAACTCCCACTACCCTTTCAGCAATTGGCTGGGCCAAAGAAGTTACAGCAAGAGGTGCCGGGGAAATACTGCTGACTTCGATGGAAAACGATGGTACAAAAAACGGGTTTGCGATTGATATTACCCGGGCGGTTTCAACAGCTGTTCATGTACCTGTTATTGCATCCGGGGGCGCCGGAACGATGGAGCATTTTACTGAAGTTTTTCACCTTGCCAGCGCAGATGCAGCCCTGGCAGCCAGTATCTTTCATTTTAAAGAAATAGCAATTCCTGATCTGAAAAAATATTTAGCTGAACAACAAATACCTGTTAGATTATGAACCCTGATTTTTCAAAATATACAGACGGCCTTGTCCCGGTTATAATCCAGGACCATGTATCCCATACCGTATTAATGCTCGGCTTTATGAATGAAGAAGCTTACGGGCAAACCAGGAAAGAAGGGAAAGTGGTTTTTTACAGTCGCAGCAAACAGCGGCTCTGGACAAAAGGAGAAACATCGGGAAATTTCTTATTGGTAAAAGAAATACTTACCGACTGCGACAACGACACGCTGCTCATCAAAGCTGAACCACTCGGCCCGGTCTGCCATACCGGGGCTGACACCTGTTTTAATGAAAAAAACACAGGCTTTTCGCTGGGAAAACTGGAACAGGTAATAAAAAACCGGAAAGACAACCCGGGTGCCACTTCGTATACATCCTCACTTTTTGCCAAAGGCATCAACAAGATAGCTCAAAAAGTAGGCGAAGAAGCTGTTGAACTGGTTATCGAAAGCAAAGACAATGATGAAGATAAATTCCTGAACGAAGGAGCTGATCTTCTTTTTCACTATCTCGTTTTATTACAAGCTAAAGGTTACCGGCTGAATGATATTATTGCTATACTGGCCGGGCGGCATAAATAAATACCGGCTGCCTGTCAATCCGCGGTGGGTATAGATATATTCAACGTACAGCCTTTTCCTGGCGAAGACTGTACATCCACAATCCCGTTATAGAACCTTGTTCTGTCATGAATATTTGACAGTCCAATACCCTTATGATACTGTTTGGGGTCAAAGCCAACCCCATCATCCTTGATAGTCAGGTGAACATTATCATCTTTACATTCCAGGTAAATATCTACTTGCTTAGCCTTGCTGTATTTGAGGATATTTTTCATTTGTTCCTGGACAATCCTGAATAAAGTGATTTTTTTTCCCGAGCTCAGCAATTCATTTTCATGATCATGTGTAAACCGGATATTCAGCGAGCTCGATATACTGATATCTTCAATAAGCAATTTCACGCTATCAACCAGTCCATTTTCCTTCAAATGGGGCACCACCAGTTCTCTTGATAATTTTCGTATTTCCTCAATGGCTGAAACCAGGTATTCAATACCCTTTGCCTTAAAAGTTGTTTCATCAGCTGATGACGGGGTCACCATATCCATAAACAGCTTTGCTGTAGATAATATCTGGTTCACATTATCATGCAGTTCATGACCTATTCTTGTTCTTTCTTTTTCCTGCACTTTGATCACCATTTCTGATATCTCCTTTTGCCGTTGCAGTTTTTCCTCCACCAATTGTCCTTCCAATTCTTTCAATTCAGTAATATCCTGTAAAGAGCCGATCATTTTTACAGGCAAACCGTTCTCATACACCACATACCCTTTGTCCTGCACATGCTTATAGGTTCCGTCCGCACATTTAAAACGGTACTGATCTTCCCATGAGTGCTGTCCTTTATCCGTAGCCTCTTTTATAATATCACTAAGCCTGTTCCTGTCTTCAGGATGGATCCGGCGGAGCCACCAGGACAAACCTTTCGAATCTTCGGCATGATATCCCACCATATCCATCAGGGCATCATTCCGGAAAATATACCCGGTTTGCATATCCCATTCCCAGATAGCATCTGTCGTCGCACGGCTTAATAATAACAGGCGTTCATTGGCCTCCCTCAGTTTTTTTTCTGTAGCAAATTTTTCAGCCATGTTTACGGCATGACCGCCTACCATTTTTTTATTTGCAATGCCCTGAATCGGGAAAAGGTTAATATGGAAAACAAAATTAGTCCCATCAGACCATTTCATCTTCTCTATGGTCTCTAATGACACTCCTGTTTCCAGTACCTGCAGGTGTTTATCATGAAGAGCTTCCCCTACCGCAGAAGGAATAAGTGCTAATATATTTTTATTGACAGACTCTTCTTCCTTCAAACCGAAATACCGGTAGAAAGAAGTACTTGCAAATAGTAATGTAGCAGATTCATCAACCACCCAGGACAAGGTGGGTGTTTTTTCCAGGAAAGAACGAAAGAGCATGTCTCTCTCCTGCATTTCCCAGGACAGCGTCTTTTCCCTGGTAACATCCACAATATTTGACACTACTGAAAAAGGAATGGTCTCCCCCGCGTTGAATAAAGGCTGGGAATTATACAGGATATGCTTTCTTTGTCCATCCCGCAGCTTTATACACAATACTTCCGCCACCGCTTTTCCTGTACCCAGTGCCCTCATAAAGGGGGTATCATCAAAATCAATTTTTTCACCATCTTCCGTGCACACTTCCCATGATTCATTCCAGTGTTTTCTTATATCTGTAAGCTGGTATAACCGTTCAAGTGTTGTCCCGTATATCTCAGCCGCTTTTTTATTGGCAGCTATTAGTTCACCATTGTAGTCCTGGAAAAGAACTCCTGCATTCAATCCTTCAACGATAGCCTGGTAATTCTGTTCTCCCAATTTATTAAACTGCATCAATCGTTCATCATCCAGTAATTTGTAACCAACACAAAGAAAATCCCCCTTCCCGATACCGGGATTTTCAATATAGTTGATCTGCCATTTCATAGGATGGTAGTAGCCGTTCTTCAAATATAGTTCAGCCGAAGAAGGAGTATTTTGGGTCCTCGACTGTTCAATGGCGGCTTTAAAAGCAGTAATATGTTCGGGGTGCAGAAAACTGTAAAAACTCACAGCTTCTTCCTTAGGGTTCTTGATATGCAGTGTCTTCTGCATATTTGCATTTGCTGACAGAATAACACCGTCTTCATTTATCAATGACAGGAAAAGATCTTCCTTCAGCTCACATCCATTAATGAGATTTTTTAATACAGACCACCTCTTAGGCATACCACAATTTTTCCCGGTTAAACGAAATTATTATTAACAACTATCATATCCCCCCCACCATTCATATGGCTTACAATGCCTGGTACTTTTGCAAAATCGTTTGATTTATCCAGAAAATAATCCGCACCAAGTTCCCTACATAATACACGATAATACTCCTCAGCATGATTTGTCATCATCATAACTTTAGTAGTTCCGCCGGCTGATTTTATTTTTTTCAGAAGTGCAATGCCACTTTTTCCCGGCAGGTTTATATCCAGCAATACAAGGTCATGTGGCTCGCTTAACAATAGCCGGCTGGCTTCATCATAATCACTGGCAACATTGATATATGCTATATTCTTTACTTCCTCCAGCAATCCAATCATCCTCTCCACAAAACTCATATTATCGTCCACAATAAGAATCAACAGTTTTCTTTGGCGGCTTACAGGATTGGTATTCATACTGCAAAGAAAAAAAATGAATGCGTATTAAAAAATAGAGCCGCTGATTTTTGATTTGTCCTGAAAATAAAAAAACTATTGTAGAGATTATACTACAAAAAAGCAGATCAAATAAGTTTATTCTCCAATGCGTACTGTATTATCTCAGCATTGGTTTTCATGTTCATTTTGGTAAGAATTCTGGTCCGGTAGGTGCTGACGGTTGTATTCCGAAGAGATAATAAGTCACTGATCTCAGAAATGGGTTTTCCCCTGGCTAAAAAAACAAAAACATCCCATTCCCTGTCACTCAATAGCTCATGTAAAGGCACATCTTTTTGCTGATCCAATTTTTGAATTAATTTTTCAGCAATACCTTCCGTAATATACCTGCGACCGGATAAAATGCGATTTACCGCTGTTACCAATTCTTCTGGTGCCGCGTCTTTATTCAGGTAACCAGAAGCTCCTGCTTTCATCACCCTGAGTGCATATTGATCTTCAGGATAGATGCTAAGTATCAGTACAGGAACTTTTATCCCCTTTTGTGCCATTTGTTTTAATGCTTCCAGCCCGCCTCCGCCAGGCATTGCCAGATCGGAAACAATAATATCCCATGCACCGGAGACCGCTTTCTCCACAAGCGATGGGCAATCATTCGCTTCCTCGATATGCGCAAAAGAAAATCCTTCCAGCAGGATTTGTTTCAGACCCCTGCGGACAATTTCATGATCATCTGCAATCAATACCCTTAACATAATAAACCAAGGAATTGAGAAATTGAAAAGTTACGCTGCCTCTGGCCAGAATATCCTTTCTATATCAGAAGGATAGACACAAAATAGAGAGGGGGAGTCCCCAAAAGTGTAGATATGGAAATTTTAAGAAAGTAGAATATATACTACAATCGCTATATCAGCCCTTTTTCAAGAGCATACCTTGTAAGTTCTGCATTGGAACGCATACTCATTTTATCCATGATCCTGGACCTGTAAGTACTGACAGTGGTAACGCTGAGCGATAACTGACCTGCAATATCCGATACAGATTTCCCGGTAGCCAGCAATTTAAATACATCAAATTCCCTGTCGGATAAAGATTCATGTAATTGCTGATCTGATCCGGCATTAAAAGCTTCCGCCAGTTTTTCTGCAATACTGGTGGTTATATACCTTTTACCAAGCAATACGGTTTGTATTGCAACAATAAGTTCATCATGAATGGATTCCTTATTCAGATAACCGGAAGCCCCGGCCTTCAGCACCCTTAATGCATACTGATCTTCCGGATGCATACTCATGATCAATACCGGCAAAGAAGGTATGCTTTGCTTAATCTGGCGTAAAGCATCCAAACCGCTTCTTCCCGGCATACTCATATCACACACAACAACGTCCCATTCATGCTGCAGAGCTTTATTGATCAGGCTTTCAGCATCACCGGTCTCCTCAATAAAAGCAGACGGGTATTCTTCCATAAGGAGTTGCCGTAGCCCCTTACGTACAATGGCATGATCATCGGCAATCAGAATCCTTAGCATACAGATATTTTATTAAGCTTGTTCATTGAATGTTGTTTTTACAGGAACGGATATAGTAATTATAGTTCCCTGGCCGGGCTGGCTGCTAATCTCATAAAACCCTCCCATCATCATCGATCTCTCCTTCATCCCCAGAATACCTAATGTCCGTCTGCCTTTTGTTTTTTGCATATCAAATCCCTTTCCATTATCCTCTATACACAGGACCACGTTATCGTCCTTTTCCTCCAGGATCACTTTGACAGATGAAGCACCTGAATGACGGGCAACATTTGTAAGCGCTTCCTGAAAAATCCTGTAAAGCCCCGTTTTGAATTTTTCCGGAATATGCAGATCGTATTCAGGTTCATTAAAAAGGGTTTCAATACCTGATCTCCTGCCAAACTCTTTCAAATGCCAGTCAATAGCCGCTACCAAACCCAAATCATCCAGCAGGCTCGGTCTTAATTCAGATGATATTCGCCTGACAGTTTTTACGGTCCCGTCTATCATCTCAGCCAGGCTTTTCAATTTACCAGCCACAACGGTATCTCCCTGCCCCACTTTTTTATTCAGCCAGGATACGTCCATCTTAAGTACGGTAAGCTGCTGGCCTAATTCGTCATGTATCTCGCGGGCAATATGTGATCTTTCTTCCTCCCGGATATTCTGTATATGACCGGTTAGCTCCCGGATAGCTTCGTATGATTCTTTAAGTTTTTCTTCTGCAATATATTTATCTGTTATATTATTTGCAAGTATTAATCGCACCGGTTTCTCTTCATAAAGAATATCATGACTCAGGATATCTACATAAATTATATCACCATTTTTTTTCTTATGTCTCCAGGCTCCTGCATAGTAAACTCCCTCCCTGAAATTGGGGTTCAGATACTTCATAAACTTTTCAACATCTTCTGCCGGCCGCAGATCAACAGCCCGGAGGGATAAGAATTCTTCCCGGGTGTAACCGTATTGCTTGGCGGCAGCATCGTTTACGTCTATGATATTATAAGCGGGGAGATCAAACATCCACATTGGCTGCGGATTACTTTCAAAAAGTAATTTATACTTCCGCTCGGATGACCGGACCTGTTCTTCCGCTTTTTTCCGTTCTGTGATATCAATACCGCTTCCGAGCAGACAGGGCCTGCCTTCGTAATTCATTAATACTGCTTTGAAATAGTACGGTATCCTTTCTCCTTTTTTTGTCAGGAAATTTGCTTCAGCATCATTAGTGCCATGATTAAAGACACCTTCAATACGTGTACCGATATACTCCTTCTCTTCTTCCGGGAAAAGATCGACAGGATGCATTCCCGCAATTTCTTTTGATGAATAGCCTGTCACAATTTCCAATTGCCGGTTCCACCGGATAAACTTACCATTCTCATCATAAAAATAAAACACCCCGGGAAGCGCATCAATCAGCTTATCAGCCATATCCCTCGCTTTTACAATCTCTTCCTCCGCTTTTTTTCGTGCCGTAATATTCATCATACTCCCCATCATCCTGATTGGCTCACCCGTTTCATCCCGCAGAATATAAGTCCTGTCATAAATATTAATAACCTCGCCCCTTCCTGTAACGAAGCGGTATTCTGCAATCCAGACATTTTCGGCTGACTGCAGGGCTTCCTTATAACTATTGATTGTATTTTCCCTGTCATCAGGATGAATAGCAGCCCTCCATTGTTCGTGGGTTGGCACCGGATCTTCAATTGTCAGGCCATATAAATACTGGTGTGTTTCATTGGCCCAGGTAATTTCTGTTTTAAAATCACATTCCCATATAGCCTCATTTGTTGTCCTGGCAATCAGTTGGAACCTTTCGTTAGATTTTATTATTTCTTCCTGGTTTTTTAGCCGTTCTGTCACATCCTCAGCGTACCCATATTCGATTTTGTCTCCATTATCAACAACGACATTTGTCCGGGCATCAATCCACTTTATCCCGCCATCCGGCCTTACAATCCTGTACGAGATATGTGTCTTAAATGTATTGGCAATATTTTCATAGGCTTTAATCAGTTTTTGCCGGTCTTCCGGATGAACAGCATTAATAAAATCAGCCGGAGCCCTGTACATATCCTCACAGGACCGTCCCCATATCGTTTCATAAGAAGGGCTGATATAAAGGGTCTGGTGGCTATCCAGATTATTTACCCAGTAAACGCCTGAAATATTCTCCACCAGGTTTTGAAACTGCCTCCTTGAACTAATAATCTCTTCCTCTGTTTTTTTCCTTTCAGTAATATCCCGTATAAATGCCAGGAACCTGTTATCGGAAAGAAATTTAGCATTCACTTCTATATCCACCAGGGACCCGTCCTTTCGCTTCATTTTCCGTTGTACAATGGCTCCGCGTTCTGAGCTCATTTCAGAAAAATGAAAAGGGTTTTGATTTAATTCCTCCGTATCAACCAGATCATAGATTGACATTTTCATGATTTCGTCCATCTGGTATTGCGACATTTTGCAGCCACTCGAGTTAACAACTAAAAAACGGCCTTCTTTATCGGCAATAAAAATCCCGTCTGTTGCCTGTTCAACAAGTGTCCTGTATTTCTCTTCGCTGGTCTTTAATAACTCCAGTGCATTTCTTTCCTGGGTGATATCAGAAATCGTTCCAAGGTAGCCGGTCAATACCCCATCATTATCATATAACGGGGCGGCCCTGCCACTTACCCAGCGTATAATACCGGTCTTATCAACAAGCCGGTATTCAGAGCTTGATTCACTATGAACGGCTTTCTTATTATACCAGTTCTGAAGCAGCGCATCCCTGTCATCGGGATGAATAGCTTTCGTCCAGCCCTCTCCCATTACTTCTTCAAACGTCAGGCCTGAATATTCCATCCACTTTTCATTTACGTAAATGGTTTGCCCGTCCGCATCTGTTTGAAAAATTCCAACCGGGGTATTATCTGCCAGCGTACGGAATCTCAGTTCGCTATCCCTCAACGCCTTTTCTGCCTTCGTTTTTTCTGTAACATCCCTGATCACGGCCATTACATTCCCATCCGGCAGCATTTTGGAACTGATATCCATGGTTAATGACCCGCCATTTTTGGTCTGAATCCTTCTACGGGTATGTGTAGTTTCCCCCGCCTCAAGTTTATCAAAAGGCATAGGCTGCCATTCCAGGTCTTCTTTAAATACCAGGTCGCTGACATTCATACCTGTCAGCTCTGCTTTAGAGTAAGCAGAATAATCCGCTGCGGCCTGGTTCGCCTGGATAATAATACCACCAAGATCATGAATAATGATACTATCCGTGGCTCTCTCAAAAAGATTCCTGTATCGTTCTTCTGATTCTTCCAGTTCTTCCCTGGCTTTGAACAGCGGGGTCACATCGGTCATAGAGCCAACCATTTTGCAGGCTTTCCCGCCTGTGTCCCGCAAGATATAGCACCGGTCATAGATGTGCAGGTATGTTCCGTCTGACCGCTCAAATCTGTATTCGTCTTTCCAGGTAGTTTCCGTAGTCGTCTCAATAATCTTATTGATGCTGCTGATCACCCGCCGCTTATCTTCAGGATGAATGAAGTTCTCCCAGCTCATACTATCCTGTTCAATCAATCCTTTATCATACCCGAATTTTTTATAAAAATTATCATTCCACCATAACGTTCCTTTTTGAAGGTCTACCTCCCATAGAACATCATTTGTCGCATTGGCCACTACATTGAATCGCTCAATAGATTGTGCCAGGCTGAGCTCTGTTTTCTTTTTATCGGTAATGTCCCTGAAGTGGATGGACAAACCTCCTGCGGAGGGATAAATATGGTTCTCAAACCATTTATCCTTATCGTCATGGTATGTCTCTATAAACCGGTAACGCTGTTTTTCCAAAGCTTCATGACAGGCTGCCCGGAATTTATTATTGTCTGCGTCCGGGGACGAGTCCCACATATTTTTGTTTAACAATTCTGCCGGCCGTTGCCCAATCAGCTCAGAAGCTTTACGGTTAACATAGACATACCGCCATTCTTTATTTAGTGCAATGAATCCATCACTGATCCGGTCAAGTATATCACGGAATTCAATTGTTTTTTCGTGTACCTGGCTGGTCAGCTCCCGGTAAAGCCGGTTACGAACATCTCTCCGGATCAGCAGGAAAAAAGTAACCAGGAAGAGAAAGAACAGCGACCCCAAAACAAAAAAGAGAACAGTGGTCTGCCTGGCTGTTTCTTTTCGGTGGCTGGTATATTGTGTTAGCTTATTCCTGTCTTCGCCTTCAATTTTTTCGACTGTTCGCCGGATAGCATCCATCAGTTTTTTACCCTCTGCTGATTGTATCCTTTCTTCTGCCTCCCTGATTCCATGTATATCCCTGACCTCTATGGTGGTTTTGGTAAAAGCCACTTTAAGCGCTATAAGATTTAGTAAGTGCCTGATATCCTTCTTCCTTTCTTCACTAATTGTCTGAAATTGTAGTACGGAAAGAGAATCATTGGTCAGTTTTTCCAATCCCATAAGGTAGGGCTTCAGGAAAACCGTATCACCGGATATTACATAGCCCCGCTGCCCTGTTTCAATATTCTGAATATCATCAAATACACTTTCAATAACCCGCAATGACCGGAGCGTCTCTTCTTCCTGCCGGGCATCCCATTTCCCTTCCTGCATATTCATGTATGTATATACTGTAAAAAAGGAAATAATAGCCAATGCCACTATATAGCCAAAAAGAATTGTCCGCCGGATGTAGAATGGAGTCATGCTTGCAGGAATTTTGCCAGTATCAATCCAATCAAAATACAGGTAAATATAACCCTGAACACCTTGTTATAAGCCCTGGGCGTTGATAAAATTGACCAGTGCAGCAGTATTCCTGAGGTTAAGTTTTTTCAGGATATTATAACGATGTACTTCCACCGTTTTCAGGGAGATATCCAGTTGCAATGCAATTTCTTTGGACGAAAGGCCTTCCTTGATCAATTGTATAATATCTAATTCTCTCCTCGACAAATTATTCATATCCATTGATGCCGGCGAGCTTTCATCGAGCTCCTGCTGGGCCAGGATATTTTTCACTTCATCACAAATATATTTTCTCCCATCATGAACTTCCAGGATCGCAGTGATCATTTCATCTTTGGGGGAGTTTTTGGTAACATACCCCATGGCTCCTAATTGCAGCATCCGCTTGGCATAGGCCGGCATAGAATGCATAGACACCCCGATTACTTTGGAGCCGGGTGAAAACTTCCTGATCTGTTTGGTGGCATCAAATCCATTAACAGGGCTCATATTCACATCCATCAATACAATATCCGGTTTCTTGCTTTTCGCAAGTTCAATGGCGTCCTCGCCACTGCTTGTTTCCGCTACTACTTCGAAGCGGGTGTCACTGTTCAAAATGAAGGACCAGGAATCCCTGATCAGGCGATGATCATCTACTAAGAGAATGGTTATCTTACTCATATGGATATGTGGCTTTTCAGATTCGTAATAAGGTTTAATGAGTAAAAATTACTAAAAAAACCTTAGTGTATTATGCAAAAGAACCCAAGAAATATGCAGCAAAAAAAAATTAATACTTAAAATAAGTAAATACCCTTAAAAGCTTTGCTGCCCTTTCTGGCCCGACGAAATGCTTATCCGCGGAGATGCAGTATGCAAAACAATAAACAAGTACTGTGTTTTTACCTGGTAAATTCACTATTGTGGAGGTGACCGGATTCGAACCGGTGTCCAAACATATTCTTCAAAAGCTTTCTACATGCTTATTTGTTCATTAATTGTCGGGGAAATACAGGAGAACAACAAACCAATATTTCTCTTAGCTGGATAGTCTTAGGCAATCAGCACAGCCTTTGATCGCCGCATCTTGTTTTGTTTTAAGTCGGCGGCGGGGCATGGAAACAAGCGAACCTGCCCGGCGGCCCGAATGACTACTTAATCACTGATTAGGCAGCCATGGCATACTGAGTATTGCCATTTGTAGTTTGCGTATTCAGATTAGCGGGCTAATTACGCAACGCCCGGCATGCTTACACTTTCAAAGATCTACGCTGTCAAAACCATACACCCCCGTTCCGGCAAGCCGGACCGCAAATTTAGCGATTTTGTTCTTCCCTGGTATTCTTTTACCCATCAGCTTTGTAAACAGGCATAAAGCGGAATGAATTAGTTTTAGCCCATGAAAGACAGGATTCCGAAAGATGTATATACCGATACGATTAAAAAACTGAACGATCATCTTGACCGGCTGAATAAGAAGAAAGCGAGACTTGCCTGGCTGCGGCTGGCCAGTTTCCTTGCAGCAGTAATATCGCTTTTGCAATTATGGTCCCGGAGTCTGCCCCTTGCCCTGGCCGCATTTGTTATTTTATTTGCCGTTTTTCTTTTTACTGTATCCAAAGACCTCGCTAACAAAGCTGCTATTGACAACACCTTATTGCTGCTGCGTATAAATAAAGAAGAGCTTTCTTTCCTGGAACACCAGTTCACCATGTTTGCTGATGGCAGCAACCTGAAACCGGAACTGCACCCCTATGCCAGCGACCTGGATATATTTGGCAGGGCTTCTCTTTATCAATATATAAACCGTACTACCTCCCAGCAAGGCAACCAGCTGCTGGCAGCATGGTTATTGGCACCCGCTACCACAACTGTTATCACACAAAGACAGGAAGCTGTAAAGGAACTTGCAGCACAAAAAGAATGGCGGCAGCAATTACAGGCTTATGGTCTTTCGAAACAGCTTACACTAAAGACAGAAGAAAATATTACCAGCTGGCTGGCGGAAGAAAATCGTTTTACCAATGGCACGCACTGGGAAATTCTCCGGTTCCTTCTTCCGGCCTTAAGCATTACCTGCCTGGTAGTATACCTGAATGATATCATTGCACAACAGCTCTTCTATACCCTACTGCTCCTGTTCCTGGCGGTTTCATTGTTAATATCAAAAAAAATAATGCCCGCCTGGACAAAACTGGGCAAAATCACCACAGAACTGGAAACATTATCGGATAGCATTGACCTCATAGAAATGCACTCTTTTAAAAGCCCGCTGTTGCAGCAACTTAAAGGAGCGTTTAGTCCCCTCAATAACCAGTCAGCTTCTTCCCGTATCAGGGATTTAAAGAAAATTCTTGACCGGCTTGATTATCGCCTGAATCCAGTCGTGTTCATTCCGCTGAGTATATTTCTTTGCTGGGACCTGCAGCAAATATTCGCCCTTGAAAAATGGAAGAAAAAAAGCCAGCACCAGACAGGAGATTGGTTTAATTCTCTTGCGCAATTGGAAGCATTATCCGCATTGGGTAACCTGTCCTTCAATCACCCGGAATGGTGTTTTGCTGAAATGGCAACAGATGACGCTATTTTAAAAGCTGAAGAAATGGGTCATCCACTGATACCTGCGGGTAAACGAATCACTAACTCTTTTGCCACAACGGGAGTTAATAAAATCAGCCTGATCACCGGGTCCAATATGGCCGGCAAAAGCACTTTCCTGAGAAGTACAGGCATCAATATTATACTTGCAATGATGGGAGCTCCTGCCTGTGCAAAATCACTTATGCTCTCTCCCCTAAAAGTGATGAGCAGTATGCGCATCAGTGACAACCTGGAAGAAAGTACTTCCACGTTTTATGCAGAACTGAAAAAACTGAAAGAAGTGATAGAAGCCGTAAATAAACATGAAAAAGTGTTTTTATTACTGGACGAGATACTCAGGGGCACCAATTCTGCCGACCGGCATGCCGGCTCCAAAGCACTCATCAAGCAACTCATCCAGCACAAAGCCGTGGGGATGGTAGCCACACATGATCTTGAACTGGCCAAACTGGAAAAAGAATTTCCCGGCAATATTCACAACTACCATTTCGATGTACAGGTGGCCAATGATGAATTATTCTTCGACTATAAATTAAAAGAAGGCGTTTGCCAGAGCATGAACGCCTCCATTTTAATGAAGAAGATTGGTATTGAATTATAAATTATCCTTTACCCCAGCCAAACCAGTCGTTACCATTTGCATACAGCATAAGAAGTAGTAATAATACCATCCCCGCCATCTGCGCATATTCCAGAAATTTCTCATTGGGCTTACGCCGGGTGATCATTTCATACAAAGTGAACATAACATGACCGCCATCCAGTGCCGGGATAGGCAATAAATTCATAAACGCTAATATGATCGATAAAAAAGCGGTGATATTCCAGAAAGCTTCCCAGCTCCAGCTGGTTGGGAAAACAGATCCAATTGCCTTAAACCCTCCAAGTCCTTTATATGCCCCGGTGCTGGGATTCAGGATCAGCTTAAACTGGTCGATATATGCACCTAACTTGTCTCCTGTTTTAGCCACACCTGCCGGGAATGCCTCAAAAAAGCCATATTTAACAGTATTAATTTTATAAACGCCAAGACTGTCATACTGAAGACCCGTTAAAGGCATTACTTCCAGTCTGCCTTCAGCATTCACTTTATTGGTGAAGGTAAGTGTATCGGTGTTCCTGAGCAGTTTCACGGTCACCGATCCTCCTTTATGATGAGCACCTATAGTGTTTAACTCATCAAGAAATTCGACAGGCTGATCATTAACCGCTATTATTTTGTCAAAAGGCTTTAAACCTGCCTGCTTGCCATACATGGTATCCTTTTCTTCATACTCCCCCACTATAGCAGGAACTCTTTCTAATAGTAAAGTTCGTTTCTTATCCTTCCGGGTAATCAGCTTATCAATCAGGTCAATCGGGAGATCCAGTTCTTTTACGGCCCCATTTCTTTCCAATACCACTTTACGTCCGCCAATAAGAATTTTAGCCTGTAATTCGTCAAAATATTTTACCGTATCTCCATTTACAGATATGATCTTGTCACCATTTTCAAATCCCAGCTTGGTCATTAACGAATCTGTTACCCAAATACCATTCTTCACACTACTGTTAGGCACGTTCTTTTCTCCCCATATCATCAATACAAATGCATAAATCACAAAAGCCACCAGTACATTCATTATAATACCGCCAAGCATGATGATGAGCCGTTGCCAGGCCGGTTTACTCCTGAATTCCCATTCTTTAGCCGGTTCTTTCATCGCTTCCTTATCCATGCTCTCATCGATCATTCCGGAAATTTTCACATACCCCCCCAATGGTAACCAACCAATACCATAAACAGTATCTCCCACTTTTTTCTTTACCAGTGCAAACCACGGATCAAAAAATAAAAAGAATTTTTCCACCCGGCACTTGAACCAGCGGGCAGTGATATAGTGGCCAAATTCATGCAGCACAATGAGTATGGAAAGAGCCAGCAGCAGCTGCCCTGCCTGCAGACCCACGTTGGACCAATTAATAGCTAACAAATTCATAGTTTAATTTCTAAAAACAATCCCGCCGGCGGCGGGACTAAACCTTTTTATGGGTTTAGGAAATGATATTATAGTTTAATAATGTCAGCAGCAAAATTACGGGCCTCCCCGTCGCTTTCAAAATATTCCTCCAGTGTTGGCTTTTCGATAAAAGGCACTTTCTGCATCACTTTTTCAATTATATCAGTCATGTCGAGAAAGTTAATACGGTTGCGGAGAAATGCATAAACTGCAATTTCATTTGCTGCATTCATCACGCAGGGCAGGTTTCCTCCTTTATTCAGGGCCTCAATCGCCAGGGTCAGATTCCTGAAAGTCCTGAAATCGGGCTCTTCAAAATTAAGTGTACTTACTTTCTTAAAATCATACCGCGGAAAGTTATTCGGAATACGCCTGGGAAATGCCATCGCATACTGGATAGGCAGTTTCATATCCGGCAATCCCATTTGTGCCTTGATGCTTCCATCTTCAAACTGCACCATGCTGTGAATAATACTCTGCGGATGCACCACTACCTGTATTTGCTCCGGTTTCAGGTTGAAGAGCCATTTTGCCTCAATCATCTCCAGCCCTTTATTCATCAGTGTGGCGGAATCAATCGTTATCTTGGCACCCATGTTCCAGTTGGGATGCTGCAGGGCATGTTCTCTTTTTACATTCACCAGGTAATTGGGTTTACGTCCCAGGAAAGGTCCGCCCGATGCCGTGAGGATAATTTTTTCAATCCTGTTTCTTGTTTCCCCCACCAGGCATTGGAAAATAGCTGAATGTTCAGAATCGACCGGGATCACCGGTACCCTGTTTTCAACAGCTTTTCTCATTACGATATCTCCTGCCACCACCAGCGTTTCCTTATTCGCTAAAGCGACTGCCTTGCCGTTTTCAATCGCTTTTAAAGTTGGCTTCAAACCAGCATAACCAACAATACCGGCCAGCATCAGGTCATAACAATCAATAGCAGCCACCTCTTCCAGGGCTTTTTCACCGGCAAACACTTTAACAGTCGTGGCGGAAAGAGCCTGTTTAACAGTGGTATATTTTTTTTCATCCCCGATCACCACCATGTTGGGGTTGAACTGCAAAGCCTGCTTTATAAGCAACTCATCATTATGATGTGCGGTCAGCACTTCCGCCGAAAATTTATCGGGGTTCGCTGCAATCACATCAAGAGCCTGTGTTCCTATTGAACCGGTGGAACCAAAGATGGCAATGCGCTTTATAGTTTGTTCTGAATTCATTTAATTAATCAGTTCTCTTTCCATTTTACTAATTCCTCAGCGATCTTCCGGTCATTACTCAACCTCGGCACTTTATTCTGTCCACCCAATTTACCGATTGATCTCATGTAATCAATAAAGCCATTCTTCCTGACAGGGGTTATTTTTAACGGTGCCAGGATATTTCCTGTTATGAGATCGTCATAATAAACATTCTTATCCCTGAGATTGCTATCCAGTTTCAGCGCAAACTGGTCCAGGTCATAAGGCCTGTTTTCAAATTCAACGAACCACTCATGGTATGATTTCCCCTCGGTGCTGCTAACGAAAGGGGCCACTGTAAATTCTGTGATGTGTAGGTTTTCTTCCTGCGCGGCTTTCAGCATACTGTATTCCACTTCTTCACCAATTACATGCTCGCCGAAAGCAGAGATAAAATGTTTTGTTCTTCCGGTTACCACGAGGCGGTATGGATCAGTTGAAAGGAATTTCACCGTATCCCCCAGATTGTAACCCCAGAGCCCTGCATTACTGTTAATGATCAAAGCATAATTCTCTCCCGCTTTCACATCCTTCAAAGAAAGGCGGGTTGGGTTTTCATTGAATATCTCGGCAGCAGGAACAAATTCAAAGAATATCCCGCTGTTGGTATTTAACAAAAGCCCTTCTGCCTGCTGAGAATCCTGGAAAGCAAAGAAACCCTCACTGGCCGGAAACAATTCAATACAATCTATCTTTTTACCGATACTCTCATACAGCTTTGCCTTGTATGGCTCAAAATTCACTCCTCCCTGTACCATTACACTGAAATTGGGAAACAGGTCGCTGATCTTTTTACCACTCCGTTTCATCAGTTCATCAAAATACATCTGCATCCAGGGCGGAATACCGCTGATCAGGGTCATATCCTTATTGATCGTTTCATCCACGATCTTTTGCAATTTGGTTTCCCAGTCTTCAATACAATTGGTCTCATATGAAGGAAGCTGGTTGGTACGCAGGTATTTGGGTACATGGTGATTCACAATACCACTTAACCTTCCCGTTGGAATCCCCCCCACTCTTTCCAGCACCGGCGAACCTGACAGGAAGATCATTTTACCGTTGGCAAAAAGAGTGTTTCCTGTCTCGGCCATATAGCATAACAGGGCATTGCGTGCCGTATTGATATGGTTGGGAATTGATTCTTTCGTGATCGGGATATACTTGGTGCCGCTGGTGGTGCCGCTGGTCTTGGCGAAATAAATGGGTTTCCCTTTCCAGAGCACATTATGCCGGCCTTCTTTGATCTTATCCACCCAGGGCCGCATTTGCTCATAATCCCGGACCGGAACAGCCTGCCTGAACTCTTCGTAGGTATTAACCTGGTCAAAACCGGCAGCCTTACCAAATTCAGTGGTCCGGCCTGTTTTAATAAGCGATTTCAGGATATTTTCCTGGTCGGCTACTGCCGTGACCATACCTTTGCGGATACCTTTATATATATAGGAGGCGAAGGGCCTGGCTAAGAAAGACTTGATTTTCATACATTCTGCAATAACTGCCCGGAATGGCCTACAAATATAAAGGGTTGCCCCGGCAACGAGGGTCATTTTATCCACATAAAACTTTGATTTTCCGTTTGCCGGTACGAATTTTCCCCTTACCTTTGCCGTCCTAATTTTAATAGTATGATAGCCGTTGTAAAAGTAGCCGGACAGCAGTTCAAAGTAGAAAAAGACCAGACTTTGTATGTTCCTCGCCTTGAGGGTAATGCCGGAGATAAACTGGACCTCGAAGTTTTGCTCGCAGATGCAGATGGCAAGCTTTCAACCGGTTCTGACATTAAAACAAAAGTAAAAGCTGAAATCGTTGACCAGGTAAAAGGTGATACGGTTATTGCATATAAACAAAAAAGAAGAAAGGGCTTTCATAAAAAGAAAGGCCACCGTACAGCTTATACAAAAATTAAAGTAACCAGCATAGCTTAAGTTCAGTAAAAGGCTGACCGGTTAACAAGTCAGCTTACGAACTTACCAACTAATAAACCTATCAATTAATAAACTTTTAAAAGATGGCACATAAGAAAGGTGAAGGTAGTGTAAAGAATGGCCGTGACTCACAAAGCAAACGTCTTGGTGTAAAGATCTTCGGTGGTCAGCCAGCAGTTGCCGGTAACATTATCCTTCGTCAGCGTGGTACAGTTTATCATCCCGGTAAAAATGTTGGTCTTGGAAAAGACTTCACCATTTTTGCAATGCACGATGGTATTGTTGAATTCCGCAAAGGAAGAAACAATAAAACTGTAGTATCAGTTAACGTAGCAGAAGCTTAATGCAAATTCTCACGGTTGCCAATTTTGTGGAAAAAAAATTTGGGTAGTATAAAATAATTATTATTTTTACTAACGATAACCCATTTTACTAAACATTAAATTCAACAAAAATGGCAACAAAGAAAAAAGCTGCTAAAAAAGCTGCTCCTAAAAAGAAAGCCGCTCCAAAGAAAAAAGCTGCTAAGAAAAAAGCTGCTAAGAAAAAATAAGTTTAGTGTAACACAACTTATACCAGAAGTCCCGGTTCAGCCGGGACTTTTTTTATATCTGCCGTTAAAAAAATGCATTCCCCTGAAACTCCCCCTGGTAAAGGGTTTCAGCCACCAGTACAAGCCTTCCTTTCTTCTGGATGTACTTAATTCACTCTTGTTTTATTTAAATTGCGTGCATGGATAATGCCACTATTGCCGAAAATTTTTCTCTGCTTGCCAAGCTTATGGATATTCATGGAGAGAATTCGTTTAAGACCAAAACATACTCCATTGCAGCATATAATATTGAAAAAATGCCGGTCAATCTTTCCGGGACACCAAGAGAAAAACTATCAGGGATTAAGGGCATTGGCGAAAGTGTCGGCAAAAAAGTGATCGAATTGCTCGATTCGGGCAGTTTGCAGGTATTGACAGAATATATTTCTTCCACCCCGCCTGGTGTGATTGAGATGCTCAACATCAAAGGTATCGGACCCAAAAAGATACATACCATCTGGAAAGAGATGGGTATTGAATCAATTGGCGAATTATTATACGCCTGCAATGAAAACCGGTTAACGTTATTCAAAGGGTTCGGTGAGAAGACACAACAAAACGTTATAGAAGCTATCGGATTTTATTTACAAAACCAGGGACATTTTCTGTTTGCACAACTTGAAGAGATATTCCCGCAGGTGGATAGCTATCTTAAAAAAATATTTTCTCCGGATAAAGTAAGATCCACCGGCGCTTATCGCCGCCATGAACTGACGATTGAAGAATTGGAGTTTGTCGTACTGGAACCGCTGGATACTATCAAACCCAAATTCCAGACTGCGCAACCACCCGAGCTGCTGGAAGAAACCGATAGCAGCATCCTGTATAAGCTGAGGAATGGATTAAAACTGCGCCTGTATCATGGCAACAGCAACAGGGCAGAACAATTATTCCGTACCACCGGGAGCCCGGAATTCCTGGAGGTATTTGATAAAACATTCCCCGGTCTTAGTTTTTCCGGCGCTGAAACAGAAAACGACGAGATCGTTTTTGAAAAAGCCGGGATACCTTTTATCCCACCCTTTCTCCGGGAATCCGCTGCAATTATTGAGCAGGCAAAAAAGAATGCCCTGCCGGCGCTGATACAGCCGGAGGACGTAAAAGGGCTGATCCATTCCCACAGCAACTGGAGTGATGGAGCCAATACGATTGAAGAAATGGCAAGGGAACTGATCAAAAGAGGATTTGAATACCTGGTGATATCCGATCACTCCAAAGCGGCAGCTTATGCCAACGGGTTAACGGAAGAACGAATCAGGGGACAACATCGCTATATAGACGAATTAAACAACGAACTGGCTCCTTTCAAAATATTCAAGAGCATTGAATGTGATATACTGAATGATGGCAGCCTTGATTACAGTAATGACATCCTCGCCACATTCGATCTTGTTATTGCCTCTGTCCACAGTAATTTGAAGATGAATGAAGAGAAAGCCATGATGCGGGTGCTGAAAGCGATTGAAAACCCTTACACAACCATTCTCGGCCATATGACGGGCCGGTTATTATTAAGCCGCAATGGTTATCCGCTGGATCATAAGAAGATCATTGATGCCTGTGCAGCGAATAATGTGGTGATAGAACTGAATGCCCACCCCCGCCGGCTGGACATTGACTGGAAATGGATACCCTATGCACTGGAGAAGAATGTGCTGATCTCTATTAATCCCGATGCACATGCTTTGGAAGGGTTTGACGATATTAAATATGGGGTACTGGCTGCGCAGAAAGGCGGTTTGATGAAGGAGATGAATTTGAGCAGCTATTCCGTGGCAAATTTTGGGGAGTATCTCAATATGAGTAACAAAAAAAGGAAATGAGGCTACTCAATCACCGGCAACTCCACATGAAAGGTTGTTCCCTTCCCCTGCTCGGTCTCAAACCATATTTTCCCTTGCGCCTGTTCCACTATACCCTTGCACATTGCCAGGCCCAGACCGGTTCCTGAAGACTTTGTGGTAAAATTGGGAACGAAAATCCTGGATTGCATTTCAGGCGCAATACCTTCACCATTATCCATGATGCTCACCCTGATCAGCCCCTCTTGTAATTCTTCCCGCACTTCTATTTTACAAACACTATTACCATTGCAGGCTTCCAGTGCATTCGCAAACAAGTTGGTGAATAAGCGATTCATCTGTGTTTTATCTGCTGCCAGCATCACTTCCCGGTTCACCGGGCTCCAGTCAAACTGCACCCTTTCATCCGCCTGGTATAGCTCTTTTAAAGATGCAAGCACATCATGCAGGTCAAAACGGGTAACATTTGTGGTTCCTATATTGGCGAACTGTGAAAAATCAGCAGCAATCTTGGAAAGATGGTCGATCTGCTCCACCAGAGTGTTGGCTACATTTGCTGATAGTTCTTTTACATTTGGCTGGTTATTATCAATAGCTTTTTGCAGGTATTGAATGCTCAGTTTCATCGGCGTAAGCGGATTCTTGATTTCATGTGCCACCTGTCTCGCCATTTCCCGCCAGGCTCCTTCTCTTTCGCTCTTGGCCAGTGCGGCTGCGCTGTTTTCTAATTTACCCACCATCTTATTGTATTCTTTCACCAGTTCACCAATTTCATCTTCCCGGTTCCAGCTGATCTCTTCATTCAGTTTTCCGAGGTTTACTTCTCTCATTTTCTCACTGATCAGTGAGAACGACCGGGTGATTCTGTTGGTAATAAATAAGGCAATTAACCCGGCTATCAGGAAAATAAATGCATTCAGGTTGATAAGTGTTACCAGGAAATTGGATATCTCCTGCTTCAGTTCCTGCTGAGAAGTGAAATAAGGAATATTGACATAGGCATAGGCATTCCCATCTTCGTTCCGTACCGGGGCATAAATACTCTGGTAAGAAAGATTACCGATATTTTCTTTTTGCAAATGCAGTACCTGCCGCAACCTGTTGATATAATAGTAAGCCTGCGGATCGATCTTCCTGCTCAAAACCCCTCTTGTATATACATTGGGCTCCGAGGTCACATACAGGTCGCCCCCGAGGTCATACACATTCACACTTACGCCATGTATCTCCGAAACATCACTTACCAATTTTTGCAGGTTAAACCCCGACACCGTATCATATAATTTCAATACATCATCAAAAGTGCTGTGATTAGCCAGTTCCTTCTGCATTTCTCCCACCATGATTCCCATTGTCCGGCTGAGCTTGTCATTATTACTACGTTCATACCTGCTGATAAAAAAGGAAATAGTGGAAGCGCCGATCACCAGAAAGGAGAAGAAGCTGACGAAAATAAACGTGCTGTGCACCTGCGACCTGATATTGAACTGAAAAGCCTTCTTAAAACTTTGCCGGCTGACAAGTGTACGTAACAACAGCGATATAAACTGTACAACGGATACGAGGAACAGGAAAGAACAGAAAATATATGAAAACAGGGTTATTGTTTCAATAACCGTATCTCTTTTACGGGCAATCACCACCACTTTATCCTTGCCGGCCCTGTACCATAATTCAATATTATCTCCATTCACTTTACGGGTAAATTCTTCTTTGGGCACCTGTTCTTCCGTGATCCAGGTTGCAAACGGGTATTTGTTTACCGGTGATACCAGCCTGTTACCAATATACACTGCATACGAATACATCGGCGAATTCTCCAGGTCGTTCTGTTTAAATTTTTTAAACAGCTCGGGAAACAGGGCATCACTGCTGAATTTTTTGGGGTTTGAGAGAATAAAAAGATACCCTTCTTTATTGCCGGATGTATCCTGTACCTCTTTGCGGGTTATATAGATAAACTTATCAAACGAGGTTTCATAGTAATAAAGATCCGGCGTTGCTGTTTCTTTGGCCTGTACCTGCAACAGGGTTGAAAGATCATCAAATGAGATCGGATCATCATTATTAACAGACTTCCCTGATTTGTCAAAGACATATAACCGTGTATCGAATTTATTCAGGTATCCGCTGTAATTTACAGTCAGGATACTGTCCCGTATCCGCTTATTATCTGCCGAATCAGAGAACCGGCTGAAATTGGCCGTTAAAAAATCACTATCCAGGTATTGCAGGGCAATGTTCAGCAACCGTTCACTGGAAGGATCTGTCTGTACAGCCTGCTTTTCTGCAAAGCTCTTTCTCCGCTCCCATTCCGCCTTCTTATTCTCTGTTAACATGATTGCCGCAATGGAAACTGAAAAAATAAATATCCAGAATAAGATACCGGCAATATTGATCCGCATCCGGTCAAAGATCATTCCCTGTTTATCTACCAGCCAGGTATAGATCAGCAGCCAGGCCAGTACCGGCAAATAAAATAATACCAGCAGGTTGCCCGATTTAAACGTAAGATAGATTAAGCCGCCAATAGCAATACCAAAATAAACGGCGATGGAATGACCTTCTGATAAAGGAAAGATGAGCCGGAATAATAATTGCGTAAAATAGTAATAGGCCAGCGACAGGCAGGCCAATACCACAAACCCGAATACGGTATACTGGTTCAGGCTGAAAAAATCTGTAACATCAAAAGAAATTCTTGAATCAGCCACCATACTGCGGATAACAATTGCCAGTGTGAATGTGGAAAGCAGTAGCAGAACAAGCGCCACAATAGCGCTGACCCACTGGGCTGCCTTCGGGAATTGATCAGCCGGCTTATCTATATGACGAAGTTTGGACCAGGCAAACAAAACCACCCAGCAAAACAATACGGCATTGATCAGCAGATCCCCCAGTGACCGTTGCACAATATTCGATCCGTAAATAGCAGGATCAAATAATTCAAATTGCCGCAGGTTGAGCCAGGACGGATACTGGTACGAGATCGCCCTTAATACCACGATAATAAATGACAGCAGGCCTATAGCTTGCCAGGGGCCCCATTTTTTTGCTATACTCTCTGCAAAAAAATACAAGAACATGAATAAGGAAAGCAGGGAGAAGAATTTCAAAAAGATTGTAAGCTTACTGCTATAAGGGACCGCACCTGTGTACTTCTTCTCTATATGAAATAACACTTTACCCTCTCCGGAATGAACCGGAAAATCTGTTACCCCGGTACTGATAAAGATTCTTTTCTCTGCTGTTTCCGAAAACAGGAATTTACGGGGCAGGTAGTCTGTCTCAATAAAGTACTCTGAACGCACAGGTATCATTGCAAAAGCAATTACACCTGTCTCTAACGGTGACAGTAATATCGTTCTTTTGATGATTACATAATACCCGTTTGCCAGTTGCCGGAAAAATTCGCCGTCAGGCAGGCGAAAAAAATCAGGTGGCGGAACCGCCTGCTGGTCACTCCAGAATTTCATCTGGATATTTCCAAATTCGTTGGCAGTATAGAGAAAAGAACTATAGGGCTTGGATGCCAAAGCCGAGAATTGTTCAACCGGCTCTGTTTCTTTTATCAGTTTCCCGATCAATGCGGTGTCATTCAGGAAAACAGTAAAATCTTTCTCCTGCTTGGCAATATATTGCTCCGCCAGTTTTACTTCCCGGTTTAATAAGGACCGGTTCGTGTATAATTTGTTAAAGGAGAAAGAAAGTATAAACAGCACAACAGCTATAAACAGCCAGCTGTATTTGCTAAACAAGATATTTTTGAGATGAAGCTTCACTGCTCCCGTTGCTGTTTGATGGTATTCCAGATGGCATCCATTTCCTGCAGGCTCATTTGATGCAATTGTTTTCCGTTGTTCAGGGCTTGTTGCTCCATCTGGGTAAACCGGTGGATGAATTTCTTATTGGTCCGTTCCAATGCATTTTCGGCATCCACCTGCAAAAACCGTGCATAATTGATCAGGGAGAAAACCAGGTCACCAAACTCCTCTTCAATTTTATCCTGTTTGGCTGTTCCTATCGCTTCTTTCAGTTCCTGCATTTCCTCCTCCACTTTATTCCAGACCTGTTCTTTATTATCCCATTCAAAGCCCACCTGTTTGGCTTTTTCCTGCAGTCGCATGGCTTTTACCGTAGCCGGCAACGATTTGGGAACGCCACCCAAAACCGATTTTTTTCCTTCCTGAAGTTTCAGTTTTTCCCAATTCCTTTTCACGTCTTCTTCATCATTCACTTTTACATCTCCATAGATATGCGGGTGCCGGCTGACCAGTTTATCAGCTATACCACTGATTACTTCCACCAGCTCAAACTGTTTTTGCTCGCTGCCGATCTTAGCATAAAAAACAATATGCAACAAAAGATCGCCCAGTTCTTCCCTGATCCCTTTCCAGTCTTCTTCGGTAATAGCATCCGCCAGTTCATAAGTCTCCTCAATGGTCATCTGGCGAAGAGACTGAACAGTTTGCTTTCTGTCCCAGGGACATTTTTCCCTGAGGTCATCCATTATTGATACCAGGCGGGAAAAGGCCTGCAGGGTTTCATTTTGCATAATCATCAGATTTCAAATACAGATAATAGAATAAATACAGCAAATAAAAGCAATAGTATGATTACTCCCGACAGGTTGAGTAACAGGAATTTCAGGAACGTTTTACCGTGCCCCTGCCGGTAGAATTTTTTCATGGAAATATAGAGATATACCCCTCCTGATAAAAAAAGTATGGCCATTACAAAATCAAGAAAACCCAAACCGGGTATACCGGTCAGTTTATCCAGCCCGAATAAAACAAGGAAAAGAATAAAAGTGAAAATGTAGTGATAAATGCTAAAGATGGCATGGTCTGCGTAATAATATTTCTTATTCCGGCTGTACAGCAATTTTAAGATCAGCGCAAACAAAGGCAGGGAAACAAATAACAAATACGGAAGCCGGTGCAGGAAAGAGTCAGAGATGGCTGTAAATCCCTTTTCCGGCTCGTTCCTGTATTTTTTCCGGAGTGCCAGGTTTTTTTCCTGGATAAGCCGCTGGAACCAGTTATCTTTTTCCCCGGCAGGCAAATTCCTTTGTATAGAGTCGTACTCCTCCTGCGATGTATATGACCTGCTGCCTGCATTAATATAATTAAAGTCATCCCAGTACATGGCCATATCCTTTTCAACGAGTACCCGGGCTGTATCTTTCAGCAATAATAGCGCTTCTGCCCATTTTGTATTGGCCGGGTCTGCGGCAATCTTCTGCTCTCCTTTCCGGATATAAGCCAGGCGTTCTTCTTTTGTAAGCGGTTTATCCAGGTCAAAATTCACTGTTTTTTTCCCGCCTGTCAGACCAAAAAAAATAAGAAAGAATACAGCAGATGTAAACACATATTTCTTCACAGGATTCAGGTAACTGGCCCTTCTTCCTTTAATATATTCTGAAGGTAAAAAACCCGGCTTCAGCAGCAGTAATTTCATCGAATCAAAAAACTTGCTGTCGAAATGAGTAATATCATAAAGAAAATGTTTGACCATATGCCCGAAGGTTTCATGCGGCACGGTATTTTCCTGCCCGCAAACGTGGCAATAACGGCCCTGGACAAGTGTACCACAATTCAGGCAATCCTTTTCTTTACGCTGGGGAATATGCGACACAAAAATTTTTCTTAAAAATAAGTACAAAAAGATACCGTCAGCCTTTTCTTTTACGTTAATCAGCAAATCAGGTATTTTTGGCACATAAACAGGATCACTTTTATGAAAACCTTTTTCCTCGCTGTTTCCACTATTTTCTCTTCTGCTGTTTCCGGGCAATACTATTACAATGACATCACCGGTACACAGGAGACCAACCGGCAAATGCAAACCTACCTGGCCAATAAAGTCAGAACGGTTACCGCCGGCGGCACTGACCAGCAGGGAATGAAAGCCACCAATTTTTCGGAGTTTCATGAAGTAAAAGAAAACGGGAAGGCGCTGAAAGCCACTTCCATCATCAACCTGAACCGGTCAGTTATTTACAGCCGTTTTGACGGGCAGAACAGGGTGATCAGCATGAGTGATTCCTCCTCGGAAGTGCAAAGCAATACTATTTATGAGTATGATGCTGCCGGGAAAATTACCAGGGTGCAAAATATTGTCAGCGACTCTGCAAACGATTTTAACCAGACAGAGACACATATCTGGATATATAATGAAAAAGGAAAACCGGAAAAAATGTGGCGGATCATCACCGGTTCTGGTAACAATACAGCCGACAGCCTGGAGATAAGATTTGTGACAGATGAACAGGGGAATACAGCTGAAGAAAGAACGTTCCGCAGGGGAAGAGAAACCGGCTACCTCTATTACTATTATGATGAAAAAAACAGGCTCAGCGATATAGTACGCTATAACAGCAAGCTGAAAAAACTGCTGCCTGATCTCATGTTTGAATATGATGAACAAGACCGTGTTGTCCAGAAAATAACCACCACATCCAGCCTCAACCTGGGTTACCTTATCTGGAGGTATATCTACAACGACAAAGGATTAA
Source organism: Chitinophagaceae bacterium UBA4411 (assembly GCA_002400415.1). GTDB lineage: Bacteria > Bacteroidota > Bacteroidia > Chitinophagales > Chitinophagaceae > CADEDV01. The sequence goes on along the minus strand of DGQP01000003.1, from coordinate 10,168 downwards.
AAACCAAAGAAGCTCTTTTTAACAAAGACAAGGAGCTGACAGGCAAGATAGAATATAGCTACACATATAATCAGTAAGCACCCCGTCCCAAATCAACTGTATAGCTGACCTTGCTCATTATGCACTGGTGGCACCAGGGCTAACTTTAGCTTCAAATAAGAGTTATGCTGGGCGAATTAAATGATAAGCAGATTGACAGCTTACTGAGTACACAGCTTGTTGGTCGCTTGGGTTGTCATGCGGGCGGAATTACCTATGTAGTTCCTGTTACCTATATTTATGATAATGGGGATATAATCTGCCATAGCCGTGATGGCCTGAAACTGGAAATGATGCGTAAAAACCCCGAGGTATGCTTTGAAACTGATCATATGGAGAACATGGCCAACTGGCAAAGTGTGATAGCCTGGGGGCTTTTTGAGGAATTAAGAAATGGAGAAGCCCGGGAAGCGCTGCAGAAAATGTTTGATAAATTTTCCCCGCTCATGGTAAGCCAAACAGCTTTACCTGATCATGGAAATGAAAATAAAGAAAGAAAACCGGTTCCTGCCGCAGCAGCAGTTGTATTCCGTATCCGGTTAAAGAAACGAACAGGGCGGTTTGAAAAAAGAGCATTATAAAAAATATCCAGGACCGGGTTAACTTATAGGGCCATTTCCACCACAAGTTTTTGGGTATTCAAAATAAACTGTCAGTTTGAACGGCCTGACGAGTTTATGCAATTGATTACCTGACAATTGAATACTGCGCCCTATGCCTTATCGCCCCTGAACTTCTTTAATCAGGTTATTCCTTCAAATTTTCACAAATGATGTGTGAGATGCGAAAAACGGTTGAATCACCTTAATGTCCATGCTCAGCTTCGCCTGTATTTGTCATTTTTGCCATCACAAAAAAGGCTCCCTTCACCACGATCTTTGCGTCCTTTGGTATCTCTTTTAGTAAAGTAATTTGTGTGTAGCCCACTTCAGTTGTTCCCTTCGCTACCGGGATGATCTCAAAGGTTGTTCCTTTTTTTTCATTGCTGTCTTTCTTTTCTTCTTTGTGGTCATGGTCTTCTTTAGCATTATGTTTTAAAATGTCTTTTCCTGCTTCGTGGTGTTCATCTTCTGCATGTTCATCCGTAACGATGAAGATATAATCCTGTCCCTGTAATGTAACGATAGCATCCGTGGGCACAGCAGGTACCGTCGCTTTTTGAAGACTGATAATTGCAGTGACATTCATACCGTCAATCAGTCCCGTTTTATCACCCATTACTTTAGCATGTACAGATACTGCTTTGCTTTCGCCTTCAAATGAAGAACCCAATGAAAACACCTGTGCATCATATTCTTTTCCGGGGTTATTGGTAAGGGTGAAATGGATCAGTTGGTTGTTCTTTAAATCCGGCAGGTCTTTTTCATATACGGAAAGGTCAAGGTGCAACTGGCTGTTATCAACTATTTCTGCAACAGGGGTTGTGACATCTACATAACTGCCCATCTTTACTTTTACATCGCTCACCACGCCGCTGATGGGGCTTGTAATGGCCAATACAGATACCAGCTTTCCGTTGGCAAGCCTTGCAGGATTTATGCCCATTAATTGTATCTGTTGTGCTAAAGTGGATTGTAAATTCCTCAGTGTTCTTAGTTCCGTCTCTGCTGCCTGCAAATTTTTTAATGCCCCTGCATTGCCTGCATTCAGCTCTTTTTGCCTTTTTACTTCCAGTTCTGCCAATATAATTTTTGTATTTACACTCAGGTATTCGCTTTGCACCTGTATAAATTCCGGGTTGGCAATGCTGGCAATGATTTGCCCCTTTGATACTTTACTACCCGGCTGCACCAGTAATGTTTTAATAACACCGCTGTAAACGGAATTCACACTGGCTTTATTCTGGTTAGGCACTCTTAAAAAACCATTGGCTTTTAAAGAAGATGTCAGCTCCTTTTCTTCTATCACCCCAAGTTCCACACCAATGGCTTTCATCTGCTGTTCTGTTAATGTGGCAGTGCCGGGATTTCTGTGTTCGTCCTGATGCTTCTCTTCCGTTGTTTTTGTATCTGCTGTACGGTTGCTTTTGCCGTTGCAGGCCGTCATAGCTGCAATGCCGGCAAATAAGGTTACTGCTAATAAATATTTTTTTATCATATTACTTTTATTGATTGATGTAATAATTGTATTGAATAACTGAATGATTATACGCATTGAGACTTTCCAGGTAGTTTTTTTGTATCTCAATGGCCTGGGTTAAAAATTGCGACAGCTCCGCAAAACTTATTTCACCGGCACGGTAAGCCAGCGAAGCGGCTTTGATAATTTCTTCGGCTTGTTTCAGCCCGGTTCTTTCATAAAAGCTTAGCATACCGTGGTTTTTTTCCACTTCCTGGAGCATCTGCAATTTCTGCGTATTAAGCACCTGTTTTTCGTACTCATATTTTTTTTCCTGTATTGCCCGATCCGCCTGTGCCACCTTCACTTTGTTTTGGTATGCTTTTGCAGCAAACAAGGGGAATGCTGCTGTTACAGAAAAACCGGTAAACGGGTCTTTAGCTCCCCACAGCCGTTGCGAAAAGAAACGGCCTGAGAATTCAGGTTTGTTCTCATTCCTGGCTACATCAATACCTGCCTTTGCAATAGTGAGGGCTTGCGATTGCAATTCCAATGAAGGATGTATACTGTCGGCAGTTATACCGGGCAGGGCCAATTTCTCCAGCGGCAATAATTGCGGCAGCAAAATATTTGTTGTATTGAGCAACTGCATCAGGGATTGCTGTTGTATCTGCATTTCTTTACCCACCTGCTGTAGCAATGCCTGTAATTCTATCATCCTTACATTGGCAGCAATGCTGTCAAGCCCGGGACTGTCGCCGGTTTTTACCTTTAAAATTGCAGCGGCATTCAATGACCTGTAGATACTGTCTAACCGGTAATACAATTGTTGTTTATCCTGCAAATACCAAAGCTGGTAATAAACAGTCCTGACATCTCTTTTCAACTGCACATCTATTGCAGCTGCATCGAGGTTGTAATACTTCAGCTGTTCACGGTACAAATTTTTCTGTGCTTTGTACATACCCGGCCATGCCACAGCTTGTGAAACGCCAATTTTCAAAATACCTGTGTTATCACCCGGCCGCATGTCCTCGTTTTCTGCAAACACACCTGTTTTGGGTAAAGCCGTTGCTGTTTTAATTTGTGCCTTTCCTTTGTTCACCTGCTGGTTATTCACTTCGTATTGCAGGTTGTTTTTGGCAAGGCTGATCGCCTCGCTGCTGCTTACTCTTTTTGCAGAAGGCTGCTGTGCCTGTATGTTATTCGTTAAGCACATGATGGCAGTAATCACAACCATTGTAACAACCGGTTTCACTTTTGTTTTTCGTTTAGATGAGAAAATGATATAGAGCAAAGGGAGTACCACCAATGTCAGAAAAGTAGCTGTTATCAAACCACCAATAACAACAGTTGCCAATGGCTTTTGTACTTCTGCACCTGCACCGGTAGATAAGGCCATAGGAATAAATCCTAATGATGCTACAGTAGCCGTCATTAATACCGGCCGTAAACGGATCTTCGTTCCTTCCAGCACTCTTTGTACAATATCTTTACCCCCTTCTTTTTCGAGCTGATTGAAAGTGCTGATGAGAACAATTCCGTTTAACACGGCCACTCCAAATAATGCAATAAACCCCACTCCCGCCGAAATACTGAACGGCATCCCTCTGAGCAATAAGGCAAATACTCCACCGATCGCACTCATGGGAATAGCCGTGAATATCAATGCTGCTTCCTTCATGGAACCGAAAGTGAAATAGAGCAAAAGAAAAATCAATGCTAAAGCCACCGGCACGGCTATCTTTAACCTGGCAGATGCTTCCTGCAGATTTTCAAATGTGCCACCATAAGTATAGTAGTAACCTGTCGGTAAAATCTTTGCGACATTTAATTTATCCTGTATCTCTTTTACCACACTGGAGACATCACGGCCTTTTACATTAAAGCCGACCACAATCCTGCGTTTGCCTTCTTCCCGGCTTATCTGTGCGGGTCCTTCTTTAAATGAAATGCGTGCCACCTGTGATAGAGGAATTTGATTGCCTTCATTGGTCGCCACGAATAAATTACTTACATCATCCATAGAAGTACGGCTTGCACTGTCTAACCGCAGCACCAGGTCAAATTTTCTTTCGTTTTCGAATACTACTCCGGCCGACTCTCCTGCAAATGCAGTACTTATCGTGTGATTGATGTCTTCAATATTCAATCCATATCCTGCGATTTTTGCCCTGTCGTACTGAATAGTAATCTGTGGCAAGCCTGTTGTTCTTTCAACCTGTGGCTCCGTTGCACCACTTACAGATTGAACAATCTTTGCCACTTTAGGAGCAATATTTGCCAGCGTGTCAATGTTCTCACCGAATATCTTTATCGCCACATCCTGTCTTACACCTGTCATCAGTTCATTAAACCGCATTTGAATAGGCTGCGATGCTTCAAAAAAAACGCCGGGTATCACTTCCAGCTTCTCAATCATCAATGCGGCGAGTTCGTTATAGTCTTTTGTTGTTTTCCATTCGCTTTTTGGTTGGAGCATTATGATAAGGTCAGTGGCTTCAGGAGGCATGGGGTCTGTTGGCACTTCTGCACTTCCTGTTTTACCCACCACCATCTTAACTTCGGGAAATGATTTAATGATACGGCTTGCCTGCATGGATGTTTCAACACTTTGTGTGAGTGATGTACCCTGCGGCAGTATACAGTGAAATGCATAATCACCTTCCTGTAATTGCGGAATAAACTCACTGCCCATTCTGCCAAAAGTTACCAGGGCAATTGTCAATAAAGCAACAGCAGCACCCACCACTGCATATTTCAGTTTAATTGCCCGGCGAATAAGCGGGGCGTATAACCGCTGAAAGAAATCCATCAGCCAGTCTGCAATGTTTCTTTTGCGGACTGTTCTTTTAGAAAGGAATAAAGCCGACATCACCGGAATATAAGTAAGCGAAAGTACCAGTGCACCTAAAATGGCAAATCCGACTGTCTGCGCCATGGGCCGGAACATCTTTCCTTCTATACCCTGCAAAGACAAGATGGGTAAGTAAACAATCAGGATGATGATCTGCCCGAATGCTGCAGAACTCATCATCTTTTTCGCACTGCTTTCAACAGCTTCATCCATTTGCTGTTGCGAGAGTTTTCCGGCAATATTCTTCGAAGTAAGGAAATGTAAGGTGGCTTCCACAATAATTACCGCCCCGTCCACGATCAATCCAAAATCAATGGCGCCCAAACTCATCAGGTTGGCACTTACACCAAAAAGCCGCATCATCCCCAGTGCAAAAAGCATGGATAATGGAATAGCCGATGCCACGATCAGACCTGCCCGGAAGTTGCCCAGGAATAAAATCAGCACTAACAGTACAATCAATGCGCCTTCAATAAGATTGGTTTTAACGGTGTTAACGGCACGGTTCACCAATCCAGTTCTGTCCACATAAGGCTCTATCTCCACATCCTCCGGCAAGGCTTTTTTAATTGTTTCAATTTTTTCTTTCACCCTGCTTACCACCGATGCGCTGTTAGCTCCTTTCAGCATCATGACAATGCCCCCCACCACTTCTTTTTCCCCGTTGTAGGTAACGGAACCATAACGTACGGCATTTCCCAACTGCACTTCCGCAACATCTCTTACCAAAACAGGTATATTGTTTACTTTTTTTACAACCGTATTTTTAATATCATCCATTGAACTGATAAGCCCGATACCCCGGATGAAATAAGCGTTGGGTTTTTTATCAATGTAAGCACCACCGGTATTTTCATTATTTTTTTCCAATGCTGAAAAAATTTCGGCGATGGTTACATTCATTCCTTTAAGGAGGTTGGGATTAACAGCTACTTCGTATTGTTTCAGTAGACCGCCAAAACTGTTTACTTCTGCCACCCCCGGAGTACCATAAAGCTGTCTTGCCACGATCCAGTCCTGCATGGTACGCAGGTCCATGGCAGAGTATCTGTCTTCCGAACCTTTTTTGGGGTGAATAACGTACTGGTAGATTTCTCCAAGCCCGGTGCTGACAGGAGCCAGCTCAGGAGTTCCCAATCCTTTTGGGATTTTTTCTTCAGCCTCCTTTAGCTTTTCATTGATTAACTGCCGGGCGAAGTAGATATCTATATCATCATGAAAAACAACGGTGATGACCGACAAACCAAACCTTGATATGGAACGCATCTCTTCCAGGTCTGGCAGGTTGGTAAGACTTTGTTCAATAGGATAAGTTACCAATTGCTCTGTTTCCTGGGCAGCCAGAGTGGGAGTAAGTGTGATGATCTGCACCTGGTTATTGGTAATATCCGGTACAGCGTCAACAGGCAGGCTGCCGGCACTCCATACCCCCCAGATAATAAGCGCCAGCGTCATTAACCCGATGACAAGTTTATGCCTGATACTAAAATGAATAATCTTACTAAGCATGTTTATTTTCTATTTGGCTATATACCTGCGGTAATGAATGGCATTCTCTATGCAGGCGGCAAAGAGAATTAGCGAAAGACAGGGTAATAGCGGTTATCTTAATTAATCTGATCCATAAAAGCTGTGTGCTTTTATGCGTTTTTCTTCTTTACCATTAGGAAATGGTTCATGAATGATGAATGCCATTAATAGCTGTTACATAGCTACCAGGCAAATCCGGCAAAGAGGAAAACAATTAAGATAACTTAGGAGGCTGCCAGATAGAATAATACCCTTCAGCAGAAAAGGCTACATTTAATAACAGGAATTTCTGCCGAAAAAAGATGATTGCTGCTGTTTGTGTTTTAATCATTGAAGGAGAGAACACCGAAGCCGTACAGCATGAGCAGGTGCAAAAAGGAGAGCAAGCCTCTTTTTCATGATTGTGCTGTTCGTGAGTGGTTGCTGCCAGGGTTATTGCTGAAGCCTTTGCATCACATTCATTATTGTCATTACATGGAATGCAGGACAAATAAAGGAGCACAAGCCCCAAAGATGTGAACAATAGTTTCATTGGTGTAAAAATAATAAGGGATACAGCATCTTTACAATTTCCCTGCCTGAATTATAGCAATACCGTTGCAAATCGTACGCTTGTATTTTCATTCCCGGTACTTTCAGCAGGAACCACTTATCGTATTAAAGAGTACCAAACTGAAAAAAACAATCAAGCTGCGGTATTATTTGAAGAAAGAAAAAAGGCCGCTAAAAGCGGCCTTTTTATTGATTGAAAATCCGTGCCCCGGATCGGAGTTGAACCGATACGGCCATTGCTGGCCACAGGATTTTAAGTCCTGCGTGTCTACCAATTTCACCACCAGGGCCTGTGGTAGTAGTAAAAAAAATCCTCCGCCTGTGGGGCAAGAGGACTTTCTGTGGAGCGGAAGACCGGGCTCGAACCGGCCACCCCGACCTTGGCAAGGTCGTGCTCTACCAAATGAGCTACTTCCGCATATTCGTTGCCGGTATATGACCCCGGCTTATAAAGAACTAAGGGGTTGCAAAAATAGGCATTGAGCCTTTTGCAAAAAAATTTTTTACTGATTTATTTGTACTTGGGTGTGTACTGGCTGCTCTCCTGAACAGGTACTTCTGTTTTAGAAAACCGCTTGGTGGAAAGCATATAGCAACTGCCAAAAACAAAAGCCACAATGCAGGCTACCTGCAGGTAAAAAAGGAAGCCGGAAGAGGATACCCAGCTATGGGCAAAGTCCTTATCCTGTACTTTTTGTAATTCCTCATGATATTCTGCCTGACGATCCATATCAAAAATTTGTGTTGCAAAAATAGGGGTTCAGAATAAATATTCAACCCGTTTTCTCTACAATTTCACTGAAATTCTTTCTCTTTTTTACAAAATGCTGCCATACCATATTCTTCTGCAGATAGCCGGACAGAGCGACTCCCCTGCTGGCCGGAAAAATACTTTTATGCTTATAGAAAAGCCACCATTTAATAAATGCAGCGTGTGCCCTGAGTATGGCTATAAAGTAACCTCCGTCGCCGGATAACAATCCTTTCCATGCCGATACAGCATCCAGCAAATTCCTGACCGGAATGATCCACAACTTCTTAACAAGCGGAAGATTCTTCGACAACATGATATGATTATTGCGGAAGTTCAGATACGTCTTCAACGAATTACCCCTTGGCAATGTGCCGCCACCCACATGATAAATAACGGATGCTGGGCATGAATATATTTTATGCCCTGCCAACTGGATGCGCCAGCAAAGATCTATTTCTTCCTGGTGCGCAAAAAAGTATTCATCAAATCCTTTCGCTTCATGAAAAACGGCGGAACGGATAAACAGGGAAGCGCCGCTGGCCCAGAAAATCGGTTCACACTGGTCGTATTGGCCTTTATCTTCTTCACAAATATCAAATACCCTTCCTTTTGCAAAGGGATAACCATACTTATCCAGCCAGCCACCGGCAGCGCCGGCATATTCAAAGATCTTCCTGTTGGCAAACGATAGTATTTTAGGCTGGCAGGCAGCAATGGTTTTATCCTTTTCTAATAATTCAACCATGGGCTCAAGCCAGCCGGGAATCACTTCCACATCTGAGTTCAGCAAAACATAATACTCAGCCTCCACCTGCTTTAAGGCCTCATTATATCCTTTGGCAAAACCGTAATTTTTATCCAGCCGGATGATGCGAATCTGAGGATAAGCCTGTTGCAGGAAACTGACTGAATCATCAGAAGATCCGTTATCAGCAATGATTACTTCGTAATTACTATAAGTAGTTGCCAGCACAGCAGGAAGAAATTGCTCCAGGAATTTTCTCCCGTTCCAGTTAAGAATAACAACAGCTGCTTTCGGTAAGGAATTCAATGTCAGTAAAATATTTGTTCAAAAATAAGGGAACGAGGTTTATACTCATTAAATTGGGAGCATGTTTCAGCAAATGATTAACTGGAGGACAGGTTTGGCGGCCATTGCTATTCTGATCGTGAGCGGCACTATTGTCTACTCGCAATACCTGGCCCGGAAAATTGCAGGACAGGAACGCCTGAAAGTGGAACAATGGGTGGAAGCAAGTAAATCGTTACTGGATCCCGGTATAACAGACACAAGGCTGCCTTCAAAGATCATGCTGGACAACACGGATATTCCTATCATTGAAACCGATGAAAAAGACAGCATCACCAGCTTTGTCAATCTTGATTCAGCAAAAGCTATCTCCGGCAATGGTTACCTGCAGAGAAAACTGTCTGACCTGAAATCGATCAACAGTATTCCCATCATTTACACGGATCCCTCCGACTCCACCAAGATCAATAAGTATTACTACGGGCATACCCGTTTATTGAACGAGGTGCAGATCTACCCGTTGATCCAGTTGCTGATTGTGGGTCTCTTTATCGTGGTTACTGTAATGGCCCTGCGCAGCAGCTACCGTTCTGTTCAAAACCAGGTATGGGCTGGTATGGCAAAGGAAACGGCTCACCAGTTGGGAACACCGGTTTCGTCCCTGGAAGGATGGGTGGAAATGCTGAAAGAAAGCCCGGAGAATGAAAAGATAGCTCATGAACTCGAAAAAGATGTGAACAGGCTTCGGCTGGTATCAGACCGCTTTGGCAAAATAGGCAGTACCCCTCAGCTGGAGGAAATGGACCTGGTGAAACAGATCAGCAGTATGATGGACTATATTAAAAAAAGAGCCCCGGGAAAGATCCGTTTCTCCATGAATACAAACGGAGCATCCGTGATCATGGCAAAAATTTCAGCCCCCTTATTTGACTGGGTGATTGAAAACCTCCTGAAAAATGCGCTGGATGCCATGGAAGGAAAAGGCTCTATTCATGTGGACATACAGTCTGCCAGAGAAGGAATTATTATTGACGTGGTGGATACCGGCAAAGGCATTTCCAAGCAGCATATTAATACAGTCTTCAAACCCGGTTTTACCACCAAGAAAAGAGGCTGGGGCCTTGGCCTCAGTTTATCCCGCCGCATTGTGGAGCAGTACCACAAAGGCAATATTTTTGTCAAACATTCAGAAATTGGTAAAGGAACTACGTTCAGAATTGTGCTGAAAAAATAAAACCGCTTACATTTGCAGTCCTTAAAGTTGCCCAGGTGGCGAAATTGGTAGACGCACCACTTTGAGGTGGTGGCGCCCGAAAGGGTGTGCTGGTTCGAATCCAGTCTTGGGCAC
>DGQP01000012.1 GCA_002400415.1 Chitinophagaceae bacterium UBA4411 | reverse complement strand
CATATACTAAAGAGAAACTGCTGAGTGGTTCGGTGGCTAATGTTGTTTTGATCAGTGATAAGACAGGTGTGATGCCGCTGCCGGCGGCGAAAGCCAGGTATTGTTTGGATTGGGCGGGGTCCAGTTCAGTATAGAATTTTCCAACCGGTTGCATAACATCCAGTGTATCTCCTTTTTTCAGTTGTTCATTGGCAAATGTGGAGAACAATCCACCATCAACTTTTTTGACAGCGATGCGGCATTCGTTTTCCAACGGGGAGCTGCAGATAGAATAAGTGCGGCGTACCTCTTCATTATTGATAGTAGCCCGGATTGTCAGGCTCTGGCCCTGTTTAAAAGCAAAACCTGTTTTTAGTGTTTCAGGTATATCAAAAACAACAGAAACACAATCGGCGGTTTCTTTCCTGATCTCTTTGATGCTGAGCGGACTAAAATGGATAGACATAAGGTCAGCCTTGTTTTCTCAAACCATCAATCATGATGGTGATCATATTATCTTCTAATTCTTTAGCGTTGATCTTGGCGGTGCTGCGGTGCCAGCTTTCAATACCACTGACAGCGTGGAGCATCATCATAACGGAAGTCGGGGCATCTATTTTTCTTAACTCATTTTTCCGGATACCATCTTCAATAATACCGGCAAATTTTTTACGGTAGGTTCTGCGCTGGTTCTGGAAATTGGAGAGATAGGGATCTTCGAGGTGTTTCCATTCCCGGTCGGCCACATATACTTCTTCATAATTGTCGATCATTTGCTGAATGTGGAACCGTAAAAGGGTTTCCACTTTGTGGATTGAATTCTGGTTTGATACTTCAACAATGTCAATATTGGTATTGAACCGGTTGGCCACATCAAAACAAATGGCTTCCAGTATCTCATTCTTGGAACGGATGTGGTTGTATAAGCTGGCGGCTTCAATACCAACCGACTCTGCCAGGTCTCGCATGGAAGTGGCGGCAAAGCCCTTCTCACGGAACATGGCGGCTGCCTTGCGGAGGATCAACTCTTTTTTTGATGCTTTTTTGCGTTGTGTTTTGGCCATAACCAAAGGTAATTAGTAATCAACCAAATTAGTAAAATAAGTCATAGGTCGTACAGCAGTTGGTGTTATAAATTGCAGTAGGTTTGCACGCCGAAAATAAATTAATACATTCTAACACGTAAATCATACCCAGCATGTCTTTGATCACCGTAGGAACCATGGCTTTCGATGCAATTGAGACTCCATTTGGAAAAACCAACCAGATCGTTGGCGGATCGGCGCTGTATGTGGCCTATGCGGCCAGCCACTTCATACAACCGGTGCAGCAGATATCAATAATCGGCGGTGATTTCCCCAGTGAAGAACTGGATGAGCTAAAGGGCAGGGGAGTGCACCTGGACGGTGTGGAGATCGTTTCCAATAAGAAGTCTTTTTTCTGGAGCGGTAAATACCATGAAGACATGAACAGCCGGGATACGCTTGTGACTGACCTGAATGTACTGGCAGATTTTGACCCCCATATACCCGATAGCTACCAGGGCGCTGAGTTCCTGATGCTGGGTAACCTGATGCCGAAACTGCAATTGAATGTGATCCAGGAGCTGAAACAACGCCCAAAGCTAATTGTAATGGATACAATGAACTTTTGGATGGAATCGGCAATGGGTGACCTGACCATTGTCTTGAAATACGTGGATATGCTGATGGTGAATGATGCAGAGGCAAGACAACTGACCGGCCAATTCTCACTGGTAAAAGCCGCCAAAGCTATTATGGAAATGGGGCCAAAATACCTGATCATCAAAAAGGGAGAACACGGGGCTTTGTTATTCCATGCTGATGAAGTGTTTTACGCACCGGCTTTGCCCCTGGAAGATGTATTTGATCCAACGGGTGCCGGAGATACGTTTGCAGGTGGTTTTATTGGATTCTTAGCCAAAACAGGTGACATCTCTTTTGATAATATGAAACGGGGTATTATTGTCGGTTCTGCCATGGCCAGTTTTTGCGTGGAAAAATTCGGCCCTACCCGTTTAAAAGAAATAACGAAGGAAGATATTGATAACAGGATTCAGCAATTTAAAAATCTTGTGAATTTTGATATTGAGCTGGTATAAGCTCTGTTCATGATAGTACATTTTTTAGTTAATGACCTTTCAATTTGAAAGGTCATTAACGTTTAATTGAGTTTTCTGGCCAGTACAATTGTTTTTTTATGTAAATATTTTTTACCCCTTAAATTAAATAGTTCGGCTAATACCACATAAGTTCCCACAGGAAGTTTTTGGCCTTTGTCATCCAGGCCATCCCAGTTCCAGTAGCCACTTAATCCCATAACCCCGTTTTGTACGAGGTTCCTCACCGGTCTTCCTGCTGCATCAAAAATGATAATATTGGCCACATAGCCCGGCTCTGATATCTGGTAATGTATCATAGCAATATCATCCCGTCCATCATTATCGGGTGAGAACACTTTGGGCAGGATGTCTATTTCTGCATTGATCTGTTCGGTTCTCCTGTATTGCGAATTTTTATAAGTTGGTGTTCCATATCCTGCCGTGGAAGCGGCGCTGTGCCAGTTGGTGGCTTCCTGCGAGGGAGCCACCGGGTCAATTCTCTCCAGCGAAATGCCTTCTGCATTATCAATCAGCTTAAAATGCCAGTCATCTTTGTACTTCACTTCATCCACCACCTCACCCTGGAAATTTAAAGCAATTACAGTTCCCTCATCATCTGGAAAAGACGGAGCGGAAGAAACTACTAACACATTTTCGGGGTTTTGAACAAGATAATTCAGGGCAAGATTATCTGCGTCTTCTGTGATCACCATATGATCGCCGGGAAAAATATAATGAGGTATTGTACTTAAAATTTTAATAGAACTAATCGCAGCAGCACTGTTACGGTTTGCAATATATAATTTAGCTGCATCCAATATCTTATTACTGTTATTATACAGTTCGATGTAATCAAATCCATTGGGCCGCGGGTTGAACAGTATTTCATTAATGATCCAGTCGCGGGCGACAGGGTCTGCCGGTAAACCCACTTTTGCTTTATCAGAAGATCCGATCCTGTTCCCTTTGCAATCTGTGATATTATTAGCAGAGATCGTATAAACCGTATTAACCGTTAATGCTGTATTGGTTTTCAACTGAACCTGGTTGAACAAAGGGGCCAGTGTAATGGCATTGGTCAACGATAAACCACCGTCAATATTATAATTGGATAAAGTTGCACCGGATAAACTGTCAAGAGGCTCATCAAAAACAAGAATGATGGTCGTGTTATCTGTTGTGTGGGCTTTCTTTAATTGAGGTGCGGTATTATCAGTATTCAATGCATCTGCAGAATTCGTTTTCCCGGGTGTTCCGCCATTTGTATTGATGCTTGCTTTCCAGTTACCACTTCCGGTGCAGGGATTTCTTGTATCGATCATTTCGAGGGTCCAGCCCCCTTCTTTCTTTACTTCATTCCGGTACCAGGAGGAACTGTAACTGACAGCATGGATGATCGCACCATTAGCAGCTTTCAGGAATAGCTGGTCGCCATCATTATCCAGTGAGGGAAAACTGGTCACAGAAATTGTTGTTCCGAAAACCGATAAAGCTGTAACAGCGCTGCCGGTGCATACGATCACCATACTATCCGGCTGTAAAATGAAATTAGGCATCGGGCCACTCTGGCTGCCTGCATCACCAATTCTCCAATTCTGTAAGTCAAAGGGAAGCGTACTTGTGTTTTTTAATTCGATCCATTCGTTATTGGGTAAACCCACCTGGGGAGAAGGATCGGCCATGATCTCAGTAATAACAACCTCATACCTGTTTTGTGCCGGCAAACAAACAGGTGTAAGCAGGATGAAGAGGAAGGATAAGGTTTGTTTCATCATCTGAAAGTTAAAAAATCATTTTAAAAAATGGAACACCCCGGAATTTGCGGGTTTTTTTTGGCTGTAATAACCTGCCCGCCTATTTTTGCACCCATCATGACGACAATGAAGCATACAAAACGCATTAAGAAACATTCCTGAGGGAGGTTTGCAGCGTTATGTGTGTCACAACATAAAAGTTTAGCAGGCCTTCCCCACGGAAGGCCTCTTTTTTTAAACAGATTTTTTAATTAAAACCTGCCTGGTAAAGGCAGAACGGGGGGAAACAAAAAATGAAAGTTGCAGTAGTTGGCGCCACAGGACTGGTTGGCTCTAAAATGTTACAGGTATTGGCTGAAAGAAATTTCCCGGTAACGGAATTGTTGCCGGTTGCATCAGAACGATCAGTGGGCAAGGAGGTGGAATTCAAGGGAAAAAAGTATAAGGTAGTGAGTATGACGGATGCTATTGCGGCGAAACCGGCTGTTGCTATATTTTCTGCCGGTGGCAGTACTTCATTAGAATGGGCCCCCCGATTTGCTGAGGCAGGTATTACGGTTATTGATAACTCTTCTGCATGGAGAATGGACCCGGCGAAACCGTTGGTGGTGCCGGAGATCAATGCGGATATATTAACAGCAGATGATAAAATCATCGCTAATCCTAATTGTTCCACTATTCAAATGGTGGTGGCGCTGAACCCGCTTCATAAAAAGTATAGTATTAAAAGAATTGTTGTGTCAACTTACCAGAGTGTAACGGGTACAGGTGTAAAAGCAGTGACGCAATTATTGAATGAAAGACAGGGTATTGTTGGAGACCGGGCTTATAAATACCCGATTGACCTGAATGTGATTCCGCAGATCGATGTATTCCTGGAGAACGGGTATACCAAAGAAGAAATGAAAATGGTGAAAGAGACCTGCAAGATCATGCGGGATGATTCAATCCGGGTTACTGCAACTACTGTAAGGATCCCTGTTATCGGCGGACATAGTGAAAGTGTAAACGTGGAATTTGAAAAAGAATTCGACCTGGCAGAAGTAAGGACCTTGCTGAAGTCTGCGCCGGGCGTGGTGGTGGTGGATGACAATGTGAACCAGCTTTATCCCATGCCCATGGATGCCCATGAAAAAGATGATGTATTTGTAGGGAGGCTGAGAAGAGATGAAAGCCAGCCGAATACATTAAATATGTGGGTGGTTTCTGACAATCTCAGGAAGGGTGCAGCCACCAATGCTATTCAAATTGCAGAATACCTGCAATCAAAAGGGTTGCTCTGATTTTATTCTATACTGGTATTAATAAACCTGATCAGCGGTTGCAGTGCTTCAAAAGCTGCAACCGTTTTCTTTACAAGATCCTTAGAAGTAAGATCGGCATCCGGGATTTTGGTAAGGGCTACAAAACTTTTCAGTTTTAAATAATTTTCAGCAGGGTTACCGGGTTCATATCCTTTGGGTAAACGGGTGAGTGTGTATTCCGCATCCCTGGAAAGATCGCCATACACAGTTTTGAATTTTTTTGCCCCGGTGATCTTTTGGAAGGCGGCAAAATTATAATCAATCTCCTGTCTTACTTTACTAAGTTCGGAGGGCATTGGCATCCAGAGACCACCACCCATAAAACTTTGTCCCGGTTCACAGTGAAAATAATAGCCCGCAAATATTGATTTTTTACCGGCGCCGTTAAAATAGGCGCCCATGTTGGTTTTATACGGCGACTTATCTTTTGAAAAACGTACATCCCTGTTGATGCGGAACAAACAATCTTTTGCGGTCAGGTTGCTGATAGATGGATCATTCTTACCATGTTTATCAATTACTGCCTGCACAAAGCCTGTAAAATCGGTCTTTGCAGCCTCGTAGCTTTTACGGTTCCCGTCAAACCAGGGTTTGTTATTATTCTTTTTCAGTTCTTTTAAGAACCTGATTGTTGATGTTTGCAGCATAGTATTATTTTTTTCCGATCAGCTTCAAAAACTCTTCTTCAGAGATGATTTTTACAGTATTTATTTTTTTTGCTTTTTCTAATTTGCTGCCGGCGTCTTCACCCACCACAAGGTAGTTTAGCTTGGTGCTGACTCCGCTTAATATCTGACCTCCCTGTGCTTCAGCCATGGCTTCTGCTTCGCTCCTTTTTAAAGTAGGCAGGGTTCCGGTAAAAAGGAAAGTTTGCCCGGTAAGATTGCCATCTGTAACATGTTCTTTCTTTTCATTTTTTAGTTGTAATCCTGCTGTCTCCAGCTCCTGCAACATTTCTATATTGCTTTTATTACTGAAGAAATGATGGATACTTCCGGCTACCTTAGGCCCCACATCTTCGAGGGCCTGTAATTGTTCTAAGGAGAAATTTTTAAAATCAAGCAGGTGATCAACGGCCTGAGCCAGTGTTTTGGCTGTAGTCTCACCAACAAAGCGGATACCCAGCGCATAGATCAGACGATGCAGAGGTTGCTTCTTCGAATTTGCAATAGCCTGCTGCAGGTTATCGATTGATTTTTGACCAAAGCCTTCCATGCCACTGAGCTTCGTAAGATCCAATGTATAGATACCCGGGATGTCTTTTACAAGATTCAGCTCATAGAATTTGCGGACATTGGCATCACCAAAGCCACGGATATCCATAGCATCCTTACTTACGAAATGGATGATGCGTTCCACCACCTGAGCCGGGCATTCAATATTGATACAGCGCCATACAGCCTCTTCTTCTTCTTTGAATAGTTTACTGTTGCAAACCGGGCAGGTGGTTGGGAAGACAATCTTTTTTTCTTTGCCTGTTCTTGTATCTGGTAAGGATTTTACAATTTGAGGTATTACATCACCGGCCCTTTCAATCAATACGGCATCACCGATACGCAAATCTTTTTCTTTGATATATTCTTCATTATGAACCGAGATACTGCTTACGGTGACGCCGCCTACGGCAACAGGTTCTAATTTTGCCACTGGTGTTACAGCGCCTGTCCGCCCGACCTGGAATTCCACGCCAACCAATTTGGTGGTTCCCTGCCTTGCTTTGAATTTATAAGCAATGGCCCAGCGGGGATGGTGAGAGGTCATGCCCATTTTATCCTGCAAAGCGAGGTCATTTACTTTGATCACCATGCCATCAATTTCGTAAGGGAGATCATCTCTTATTATCTCAAATTCGGCGCAGTGCCTGATAACAGCCTCAATGCCTTTGAATACTCTCTTTTCTTTTTGCGGGCTGCGGAAACCAAGGTCCCATAACATTTCCAACGAACCGGAATGGGTGGTCATGGCTTTGGGTGCTTCTTTCCCGTTAAGAACGGTGTAATAACTCACATGGTATACAAAGGCCTCAAGGTTTCTTTTAGCTACTTCGCCGGGATCCTTTATACGTAAAGTACCCGCTGCTGCGTTACGTGGATTAGCCAATGGAGTCAGACCCTGTTCTGCCAATTGCCGGTTATAGTTGGCAAAGTTGGCTTTATTGATCAATACTTCTCCCCTGATCTCCACCTGTTGTAAACCATAGGAGGAGAATTTAGCGGATAAAGGAAGCGACCTGATTTGTTTAATATTCGTTGTCACTTCATCGCCTTCCACACCATCCCCCCTTGTAGCGCCCCGGACCAGCATATCATTTTCATAAATAAGAGAAATACTGCCGCCATCAAACTTGGGTTCCACGCAGTACTCAATCGTTGTTAAACCGGTCAGTTCCTTAGCTTTCCTGTCAAAATCAATAAGATCATCACTGTTATAGGAGTTATCTAATGAAAGCATCGGCACCAGGTGCTGAACAGCAGGAAAATCTTTCGTCAGGCCTTTGGCTACCCGTTGTGTTGGAGAATCTGCTGTAATTAATGAAGGACTATCATGTTCTAACTTTTCAAGAGCCTTATAGAGCTGATCATATTCGTAATCAGCCAATAAAGGGTCATTTAGTATGTAATAACGGTATTCATGAAAACGGAGGATATCCCTGAGGTTGTTTATTTCTTTGGATGTGATATCTCCGCTGGTTAGTTTTTTAACCAATTCATTAGTAAGCTTTTGAAGATCCTTTGTTACTTCCTTGGTATACATGAACAATCAGTTGAACCATTAAAGTTAGGGCCTGTCGCGTAAAGGTTTTTAAGGGTGGAAAAAGAAGTTAGAATTTTAATGTGTCATGAGTACATATTTATTATCTTCGGAGACGAATTGTTTAAAAAAAGTGCCGTGAATTGCTGGTAACAGCGATTTTGAATTAATAAAACGAGCTTGCTATGAAGAAAATGCTTTCGCTTTTTATAGGTCTTGCCTGTATGTTAAGTACTGTCAGTGCCCAACTACTGACCTGGACTGCGGACTTTCCAAAAGACAATGATAATATTTCTATCACCGTGGATGCTACAAAAGGCAACCAGGGCTTGCAGAATTATAACCCGGTAACAGATGTATATGTCCATACCGGTGTGATCACCAACCTCAGTACCAGCAATACCAACTGGCGGTATGTAAAATTCAACCAGAATTTTAATACACCCAATGCGCAATTGCAGGCCACGTCACTCGGCGGTAATAAATGGAAATTTGATATCACAAACATCCGGGCTTATTATGGAGTACCCGCCGGAGAAACAATCATTAAGATCGCTATTTTATTCAGGAATGGCAACGGGTCAGTAGTGCAGCGGAATGCGGACGCCAGTGATATGTATATACCTGTATATGACAATAACATAGCTGTTCGTTTTACAGTTCCACCTTTTCAGCCAACTTTTACACCACAACCAGAGGCTATTACTAAATCGACAGGGGATAATATTGCTGTAACTGCCATTACCAATCAGTCTTCAACTATGAAGCTGTATTTGAACGGCTCAGTGATCCAGACTGCTGCAGCCAGCCAAACTATTTCCGCCAATCCATTGTTAACCGCAAGCGGGGCAACAGAGATTGTGGCTGAAGCTGATAATGGTTCTTCTGTGAAAAAAGATACGCTGCGTTTTTTTGTTTCTCCCGGTATCAATGTGGCGCCATTACCGGCGGGTGTCAGGGATGGCATCAATTATGAAGCCGGCAATACGTCAGTGGTATTGGTGATTTATGCACCCGGTAAGAACAGGGTTTCTGTAATCGGTGAATTTCCCGGCAGCAACTGGGTGGAACAAACCGGTTATGTAATGAATAAGACACCAGATGGTAATTACTGGTGGTTGCGAATAACCGGCCTGACAGCAGGTACTGAATATGCCTTTCAATACCTCGTGGATGGCACATTAAAAGTAGGAGAGCCTTATGCAGAAAAAATCCTTGACCCGTCTAATGATCCATTTATTCCCGCGGCCACTTACCCTTCGCTGAAACCATACCCGACCGGGCTTACAACAGGCATTGTAAGTGTGTTACAAACTGCAGAACCCGGTTATACCTGGACCAATAATACATTTACACGTCCTGATAAAAGGAACCTGATGGTATATGAGCTGCTGGTAAGAGATTTTTTAGCAAACCGAAACTGGAATACGCTCAGGGATACCCTGAATTATCTGAAAAACATGGGTATTAATGCTATTGAAATAATGCCGTTAATTGAATTTGATGGTAACGAGAGCTGGGGGTATAATCCGGCTTATTTCTTAGCCCCGGATAAATATTACGGTACCAAAAATGCGCTGAAACGGTTTATTGATACCTGCCATAGTAATGGCATTGCTGTGATCATGGATATTGCACTGAATCATGCCACAGGTGCCTGCCCGCTGGCAGCATTATACTGGAACAGCACTACGAATGCACCTGCTGCCGATAATCCCTGGTTCAATGTATCAGCCACCCATCCTTATAATGTGTTTAATGATTTTAACCATGAAAGCATGGCCACCCGTAATTTTTCAAGCAGGGTGCTGGAACATTGGTTACAGGAGTATAAAATAGATGGTTACCGCTTTGATCTTTCAAAAGGGTTTACGCAGAATACTCAATGTGGTGGCAGTACAACAAATGAAAGTTGCATTGCCCAATATCATGCAGACAGGGTGGCTATTTTGAAAAGGTATTATGACACCCTGCAGCTTAAATCGCCGGGATCTATTGGGATATTGGAGCATTTTTGCGACAATACAGAAGAAATAGAATTGTCAAATTATGGCTTCCTGTTGTGGGGTAATAACACCTTCAATTACCAGGAGGCTGCTATGGGTTTTCTGCCCAACTCAAATTTTGAAAATAACCTGTATACTGTGAGGGGCTGGTCCAACCCCCACCTGGTGGGTTATGCAGAAAGCCATGATGAAGAAAGGATCATGTACAAGAATATTCAGTTTGGCAATTCATCAGGCAGTTATAATATACGGGATCTGAATACCGCACTGAAAAGAAGTGAGATGACTACTTCGTTTTTATTGAGTATGCCCGGACCAAAAATGATCTGGCAGTTTGGGGAGCTGGGTTATGATTATTCCATCAACACCTGTGTGAACGGGACAATAAATACGAATTGCCGGCTTGATAATAAACCAGTGCGCTGGGACTACCTGCAGGTCATTCAGCGTCAGCGCTTATATGATATAAATAAAAGCTTACTGGCCCTGCGCAAAAACGCATGGTACAAGGATGTTTTCATTGCTAACAATATTAACCTGACACGGAGTTTGGGCGGAGCTGTTAAATGGATTATTATTCGCAGTGCAACCGATTCTTCCGACCTGTGTATTGTTGGAAATTTTGATGTAACTGCACAATCAGCCAATGTTACTTTCCCGGTTGCAGGTACCTGGTATGATTACCTGCAGGGAGGTACTTTCTCTGCAACCGGTACAGCTCAGAACATTACATTGCAACCCGGAGAATTTCATGTATACCTGAATCGTAACCTTACCAATGCTGTGGTAACACCGGTTACAGGTATCAATAACCCGGGCAATAGCTTGCTGGCAGCCGTTTATCCCAACCCGGCAGCAGATAATTCAATACTGGAAATTACCACACCTGTTACAGGCAGAGTGCAGGTGGAATTATTGAATGCAGCAGGCCAGCAGATCAAACCTGTTTTTTCGGGAAATATCGCGGCAGGTAAGCACCAGATAATACTTAATGATAAAATCAATAATTTGCCCCCCGGCCTGTACCTTCTGAAAGTGAACGCTGCAGGCCAGTCGAAGCCGGTAAAATTGATGATTCAATAGTTTAAAAGTGTCACTCATGACAAAGTCTTTACAGTTGAAGACGGCTGAGCTGGAGAAGATCAGTCACCTTGATTATTTTAATATTGCACTTTCCGTTGACCTTGTGATATTCGGATACGAGAACAAAGAGCTGAAAGTATTATTAATCAAATCTGACCTGGAAGAATTTTCAGGCATGTACTCTTTATTGGGAGATCTTGTCCGTCCTGATGAAGATCTTGACAGTGCGCCATATCGTGTATTATTAAGCAGAACGGGGATGGATGATGTATTCCTCGAACAGGTACATACTTTTGGCAGCATTGCAAGACACCCTTCGGGCCGGGTAATTACCACCGCTTACTATGCCCTGATTGATATCCGCCATCACCAGCTGCAGGTGGATACTAACGAATTGCACTGGCATGCTGTAAATGATATTAAAAAACTCGCATTCGACCATAAACTGATACTGAACACCTGCCTGGAACAACTGAGAAGCCAGATCATGGAGAAGCCCGTGGCTTTTAACCTGATGCAGGATAAGTTTTCCCTTCGTGAATTGCAGGAAGTTTATGAAGCCATACTGGATATCAAACTTGACCGGAGAAATTTCCGGAAGAAAATTGCTGTAAAGGACTGGCTCCAGGACCTGAATGAAATGGAAAGCAACCTCTCGCACCGGCCGGGGAAATTGTACGGTTTGAAAAAACAATTCAAACGGAAAAGTTCAAAGGAATTAGCTATCTGATTCAAGATCGCACGGAGACCTCTCTGCCATTCTGAAGGGAACATGATTTTGCCAATGCTATCTTTATTAATGACGGTAAGATGAATTTTATACCTGTTCAACCGGGCCGGATAAAAGAGGAGAGACCAGGCATATCCGACCCGTACAGGCAGACGGATTTTTTTGTGCTGCACAATAATGATCAGAAAACAGGGTAGCAGATTCTCTGGTGCACTACCTGGTCATCTGCAAAATCGTAATTGTATTTACTCTTTAAGCTTAACCTGGTAAGTAATAATAAATTTTCTCAAACCGCATTCCCGGTGATGACTTTTTCTGTTAACCAATGGCTCATACCCACGGCCTGTTCTGCTGAAGGTACAATAAGTGCTGGGCACTGCTTTAATAAGGTTTGGCCTGACTAAAGCCGGGTAATGAGTGTTAAACTATAATTGCGGCCATCAGAGGGCCACACTCCTGGCCCGGGATAAAATAATGGCCGCTTTGTAAAATATTGCCGGTTTAATATGTTACTGACATTTGCTTTAGCTTCCAGGTTTTTTGAAATCCGGGCGCTGCAATTAATATCCAGCAGTCCGTAAGAAGGTACAAGCCCCACAGCACCCGTCGTTTTAAGTGGCTCAACAATATTCAGGGCATCGGCAAAAGTTTCGCCGGTGTAGCTATACAAAATAGAAAAACTCATTTTCCTGTACCTTACTGAAACCCCATTGCGGCTGATGATTCCCGGGGCACTCTCAATTTTATTACCTGCTATGTTAATGTTGTTTGTACCAGATTTCACAAATCCTTTTGTATACCGTGCATGTACGAAAGCTGCAGAAGTGAAGATTGAAAGGAAAGACCTGCTTCCGATTAACCAATCGGCCTGTAGCAATGCTTCAATTCCTTTTGTAAGAGAGCTGCCGATATTGGTTCTGTAGGTATAAAAATTTCCGTTATCATCGGTTTCAGCTAATGTGCCAAAGCGGTTATTATACTGTAACAAGAAGCCATTGATATCCCATCTCAAAAATTTCCAGTTTCCGCGGAACCCGGCTTCCGCATTATATCCCTTAGCGTCTTTAATGCCGGGATCAACTTTTTCAAATAAAGAACCGGGGATGAGATCTTTGAAAAGCATAGGACGGTAAGCCTGGGAAAAACCGGCATACCATTCAACCGTATTGGTTGGTTTGTAAGAAATAGTAGCGCCGAATAAAGGAAACCGGTGTTCAATACTTACCGGAACCTGGTTATCCGGGTAATAAATAATGGTACCGCTCATTCCTGTTTTGCCTATCTCTATTCTCCCGCCAATATTCAATGAAAAAACAGGAGATAAGCTAAAACTATTTTCAGCAAACAATGCAAAATTGTTTGTTTTAAAATGAAGGTCTCTGCCCCATTCAGGATCAACAAGGGAGAGGTCATAATCACTGCCCGTGGTTCCCTTCCCTAATTGTGTGCGATGCAGGTCGTTATTCATATACTGAATGCCAGCTATGAATGTGTTCGTCTGTTTTCCCAGCAAATATTGCTGTAATAAACGGAATTCAGTTGTATAGCTGTTAAACCGGTCAATATCCACCTGGCGGTTATTATAATGAAGGGTAGAGCTGTTGATGGTGTCACTTACATTTGTTGGCTTGTCAAACAGTACACTGTTTCTTTTTCCCAATACTGCCGAGCTGGTCAATTGTAATCTCGTTTGCGGGGCCGCCTGCCAGTTCAGTGTGACAGACGGGACATGAATATCTGGACTGAAGTAGTTTCTTGAACGGGTGGCCTGAGTGGGATCAGCATGAAACATACTGTCTGTAAGAGCCCCGGGAATACGGTAAAGATATTTTGAACGGGCCCATTCAATCCTCATGGAGAAGCGGGCCGATGGATCATAATTAATAATCAAAGCCTGTGCTTCTGCATTGGTCTGTTCATTATCCCGGTAACCATCTCTTGATTTTTTTTGCATATAAGCATAGTACCTGAATTTTCCTGATTTACCACCGATAGCATTATAACTGCTTAGTAAATTGAATGAACCGATGCTGTTAATGCTCTCAAAACTGAAAGGTCTTGTCGTGTCACCCTGTTTTGTTGTATAATTCAGCATACCGCCGAATTGTGCGCCGTACTGAAGCGAACCGGTCCCCCGCACTAATTCAATGCGGCCAATACTTTCTAAAGGCATGCTGTAATGACTGGCAGGGTATCCGTACATGTCGGAGTTGGTGATGATTCCATCTTTACGGATATTAAATTCCCAGCCCCGGTGCGGGTCAAGACCCCGTGATGCAATATTCACCTGGTTGCCTGCACCATCCATGTCATATACAAAGATCCCGGGAATTTTTGAAAATAACTGGCGCCCGGTTTTATTTGCTATGTCTGCAGGCATCTGCGCAAGTTCTACTATTTCTGTTTTTTTGCCTGTAAATATATAAGTGCCTTGTACAGGAGGAAGTGGACGAATCGTGGTTTGATTTAGGATGGAGACAATAATGATACTATCCATGGAACGGGTATGCCAGGTACTATCCTGTGCAGCAACTCTGCCGTAAAACACTACCAATAATATAACCAGCCTTATTAATTTCATAACTTTAGTTGGAATTTTTTTAAAAGAGGCGTCAGTAAAGACTTACAACGCCGTATAATAATGCTTAGTCTTAAAAAAAATTATTCAGCTCCATCAGCAATTGCTCTCAGTATTGCATAATTGCCTACATTTTTTCCTACAAGTAAACCCACTTCACAGTCGCTGCGGTAATGAATGCCTCCGACTAACCTGGATACTGATGCTTCCCTTGCCATAGCATCATAGGCTGTCGCTTTTTCAGGTATAATATGACCTAAAATGGTAGCTGCTGCTCCGCTAAATGTCGAGTGACCGGATATATATGCCGGAAAATTCGGAATACCTGTTAAGGTTTTTATAGCAGGGTTGAGTTGGGTTGGCCTCGGGTTGAAATAAAAATATTTTGTATCCCAGCAGACAATTCCGGCGTCCATCAGTGCCATATTCAGTAATGCCATATTTCTTGCCCACCTTACTTCACTGAAATTTTTCGCTATAAAATCTTCAGCAGCGATGGCATCCCAGTGCCCCGGTGGTGTATAAGTGCCAACACCATCAGCCCAGTAATGAACGATCCTTGTATTTTCCCGGGTAGGATTCTTTATATAGTTATAAACTTCTTCTGTTTCTGTCCTCATTTGCTGACTACTGACAGAAGGAGGGGGGCCGGGGCGCAGGGAAATGGCAGTTAATGAATCAAACAG
Source organism: Chitinophagaceae bacterium UBA4411 (assembly GCA_002400415.1). GTDB lineage: Bacteria > Bacteroidota > Bacteroidia > Chitinophagales > Chitinophagaceae > CADEDV01. The sequence goes on along the minus strand of DGQP01000012.1, from coordinate 3,410 downwards.
GAATGCCTTTACCTTTCCAAATAAAGGAAGCATAGGGGGTCTTTTCGGTAATTCCAGGCTGTACCACGGTGTTTCTCCTCTTGCTAATGCATCCGTTTCCATTTGTGTCCATTGGGCCTGGTTGCTGGCTGCTGCACCTGCCCGGTCACCGCGGGCACGGGTAACAAATTTTTGAGCAACAGCTTTTCCTAATGCCTCGCCTGCTTCCAGGTCGCTTCTTACGTTGGCACCTGCTATCAGTCTTGCTCTTTCGTGTTCTTCCAGTTTTTGATTTATATAATCCTGATCACCGGGGAAAAGCAGCTTCATCATTTCTGCTGCTGCCCCTGCCACCACGGCATCTTCTGACGGGTAAGAAGAGAGGGTTGATTTTGGAATTAATACCTGTAGCGTAGCATCAACCGTGTAAGGTGCAGGCCGGTTATATAAGTTTTTATAATGCCAGGCGGCCACCAGCGCATCATATTGTGCTGCTGCTACATAAGCATAAGCCCTTGCTGCGTAAGGCGGGTTTGCAAATGGAAATTGCGGATATGCCAACGGATTGTTTGCACTTGGAAACGGGTAGGATCCATCTGCATTTTGAAAAGGGGGAAGGTTGTGTTTGGAGACGAGTTCTCTTAAAATCTCATTCCAGCGCAATACCGCACCCGCACTCCAGTATTTTACTATTTGTTTTTCTTCCCCGGTCAGGTCTGCCTGCCATGTTTTTATTTCATTGATCTGTGCGATATAATCAGGCGAAGTGGTGGCAATCGGGGCTGGTACAGGAAATTCAGCCGGGCCGGTCAGCAGTATAGGCTTCCACGTACCTGCATTCAGGTCAACATTAGCCGGATTAAGTGCAGGTGTATTATCAGTTCGGCCTTCCACTTGTTTATTACAGGAAATAAAGAACAGCAAAGTTGATGCTGTTATGATAACAGGGATAATGATGATTTTTTTCATACGAATTATTTTTTAGCAGGTTTACCGGTTAATTTTGTTTTAGAACCCAGGCCAAGTACATAGAAGAAAGAACCATACACAGTGGTTGATTGTCCCATATTTCTTCCGGCAACGGTGCTGTTGCCTCCTGTTACTATTGAAAGTTGTGGTATGGCGGGAATCACATACTTGATATTAATTCCAACCGTAGTCGCATTCATTCTATTACTCGGGAAAGGCATATTATTACGGGTTATGTCAAATCCTCCCAAAGTTGTCCAGTTGTTTACTACTGCTTCTGCGATCAGCCGGTGATTCCTGAAGCCTGCCCTGAAATTAAAGCTGGATGCATCGGGCATCTCCACCTCATTGGTATAGTGCATCTCCGTTGTATAGTAAGATGTGCGGTCAATTTTGATGTTATCCCTTAGCACATATGTTGCTGAGCCCGTTACAAACAAATTTCCCTGCTGGTAATCGGCCATAATCCTTGCAGAGGCTGTTTTACTCCGGAGCCCGATTGACAAGGGGAGAAAATCGGCAACATAGTTACTCAGTGGGAAAGAAATTCCTGCAATCCCAAAGAGAGATAGCCTTCCGGCACCTACTCTTTTTTGATAGGGCCTCCATTTTACAAACAGGTTCAGGTCCTGCATGCCGTTCATGCTGTGCAGGGTGCCGGCCGATGCTTTTGTTTTTACATACGGGGCGCTGAAAAGTAAATTAACCTTCCTGGTAAGCCCATAGTTGCCCATGAGACCAAACATTTGGGTGGATACTTTTCCGAGATTCTGATTATCTCTTTTTAAAGTGCCTTCCCAGTAATTTGTCCAGCTGCTGTAGCTGTACAAAGGGCCTGTACAAAAGGCGTTCTTTTCCATCATGATGGCATCTATATCTGTCTGGGCCGATCCTGCAAAGGCAGAAAAAATAAATACGGGCAGAAATATCTTTTTCATACTATTATCGTATTGGTTTCTTAAATAGGCCGGTTAATCTTTGTCGTGCAAGGATTAACCACATTTGTCTTTTTCTGAAAAGCGAATGGTTTCAAAAGCGGAACGATATACCTGCGTTTACCGAATAATCAGCAAAAGCTGCATCGCCCTGCACTTTAGTGCCGGTATCAGCTGTTCTTAATTTATCTGAATAACTCTGCGTCCTGTTGCGTTGTAATGCAACAGGCAGGGAAAAATAGAGGTTAATTTTTTTAGCCTGGTAAGAAACAACAGGTTCAGCAGCTATAACCATACCGGGTCTTCTAAAGCCTTTATCACCACCGATCAGGTCACTGCCCGGAATGGCCTCGACACGAATACCTCCTGTAAAATTGAATTTACCAGTCATATAACTGGCCCCGGCCCTTGCCATGTACTGATCAGCCACACTCATGGTGCTGGTAAAATATTTTATTGCAGTAGCATTAGGCGTCCCGCCCCTGGCCGTGGATACACCATTTTGTTCTCTTGGATTTACGAGGTAATAAAAATTTCCATAGACGCCTACTTTGTGGCTGATATTATAATAACCGTTCAATTCGAGAGTAAAACCTGTGCCTCCGTCACCTAACTGAATCGATTGGTCAACGGGACCCAGTACAGTGCTGCCATCTGCTTTATAAAAATAATCCTGGTATTGATAATCTCCTGTAGGGAGCTTAATACCTAACCCTGCCTGTATGTTCCCTTTGTGATGTTTGGCCGGATCCAGCAACCAGCGATATGCAGAAATGCGCAGGTCGCCAATCCCAAAAGACCTTGTACTATGCCTTGCTGCAGGGCCTAATGCATTACCGCCATGCTCGTATAAGGAGGAACGGGTGTTGGAAATAATTGGAACAGTCATTGCCAGCGACCAGCGTGAATTGAAATACCGTGTAGCTGTTATATCCAGCGAATAACTATGGTTAATAACTTCTGTATGATTCTCTTCTCTTTCTTTTTGCTCAACAGTTCCTATGAAATGTTTGTAAGATTTATAATAACGGTTATTGAAATTCATTTGCCATCCTTTGGCAGCAGCCGGGCTGCCAATGCTGCAACTGTTGCCATTACTGCGGATAGCCACGCAGCCCTGCGCATGGATCGGGGTATTAGTAAGGGCAGTTAATGCCACTACTAATGAGATATATAAATACTTCATTGTAAAATCGTTGGTTTTCGTGATCAATTATTTTTTCATACGGAGCCGCTGACTTATCAGCGCCCCGACTTTTTTACCATATTCTGTACTGACAATACAGGAATTATGGAAATGGATGCCTCCATAGAACCTGGCCCAGTTATTTTCTATTGCAGCCTGGCGGAAAGAAGTAAATGAACGGCTTTTTATTCCAAAATCAAGTTCAGAAGTATCTGTATAGGCAAAATTATCTCCAAATACAAAAGTGAGAGCTTCTGCATTTGCAGCTGAAACTGTTGAATGCCCGCAGGTGTATTCGGGGAAAGGAGGTGTTTGCAAATATGGTGTCCAGTTTTGATCAA
>DGQP01000008.1 GCA_002400415.1 Chitinophagaceae bacterium UBA4411 | reverse complement strand
GTCCGATGGATCCCATTTCCAGGGATGGGCTGCCCAATAATCCAGTTTGTCGTAATCAGGCTTACCGGTTTCACTTTTAAAATTGTAGTGGCCCTGGAAAGCCTTGTATTTGTTGCAGGAAAACAGGAAAAAACTCAAAAAAATGGCTAAAACAGGTAAAAACAGGCGCATAAGGCAAAATAACTCAATTAGCAGAAAAACCGGCAACTCATCCGCCTGCTCAACCGCTTGTCAAAACCCACCAGGTAATTTTTGAGACCCCGGAAATCGGCAGAATGCAGTACAGTAAAGGGTTTGATAGTGGCCACTACCGCTAATAAAGACAGATAATTTTAAAAAATACAGTACTTTGTCTTGCATAGTACCAAATATCACCCTATCTTTGATTCAGAAAAGTAAAACATGAAGAATCTGGTAATCATAACAGGAATTTGTATTTCGATATTGCTGGTCGCTTGTTCGGCTGCAAAAACGAATAATAAAGTAGCTGCTAAAAAGTTACCTGTTGATAAGGCTTTATATGATTCCGTTCTTTATATGGACAGCGTTTTATTCAATGCTTTTAATACCTGCCAGCTGGAAAAATTCAATAATTTTTTTGCCACCGATCTCGAGTTTTATCATGATAAAGGCGGTTTAACCAATTATGCACATACGGTTGATTTTATGAAAACAACCTGTGAACGGACCTGGAAAGTGAGGCGGGAATTGGTACCAGATAGTTCTGAAGTTTACCCGATCAGTAATTATGGTGCTGTGCAGATCGGGTCACACCGCTTTTATAATACAGAGAAAGGACCGGAGATATTGGGGGGAACGTTCAAGTTTATTCACCTGTGGCAAATAAGGAATGGACAATGGAAGATCACCCGGATCATTAGCTATGATCATTGAGAGAACAGTAAACAGCGGAGACACTAAAAAATTTCAAATCCAGGAAGTATGAATATTGAGAATACACAGAGCCAGATGCGGAAAGGGATACTGGAGTTTTGCATTCTTTCCATTATTCGCCGGGGTGAAGCATACCCGAGTGATATTGTGGAAGAAATGCGGGCGGCCAACCTGCAGATACTGGAAGGTACCCTGTACCCCTTACTCACCCGCCTGAAGAATGCAAATATGCTAACCTACCGGTGGGTGGAAAGTAACTCCGGCCCGCCCCGCAAATATTTTTCCCTGACAGAAAAAGGGGATGATTTTTACAAAGAACTGGAGCAAACATGGAACGAATTATCCAACGCCGTGAACACACTGGCCAGGAAAGATGGCCAGCCGCTTAACCAATAACAACTTCAACCAAACTTTTATACAATGAAAAAGATCATTAACATAAACCTCAGCGGCCGGGTAATACCGATCGAAGATTCGGCTTATGAAAAATTGCAGGCGTATATAGAAAGTTTGCGCCGCTATTTTGCCAAAGAAGAGAGCCGCGATGAGATCATTAATGATATTGAAAGCCGCATTGCAGAACTGATGAGTGAAAGGGTACGTAAAGGTGCCGATAGTATCACGGATGCCGATGTGGACGATATTGCCACTTCAATGGGCAGGCCCGAAGATTTTGACGCGGAAGAAACGATGGATACGGGTACAGCGGGAGCAAAGACTTCCGCCTCTTCTTCATCACAGCAAAGCCAGCAGCAATTCAGCAGCGGCTATTCAGAAAAAACAAAAACAGCAAGGGGCCGTTTGTACCGTGATACCAGTGATAAATTCATCGGTGGTGTATGCAGCGGCATCGCAGCTTACCTGAATGTTGATCCTGCCATTGTAAGAATATTGTTTGCGATCGTAACCTTTGGAGGTTTTGGTATCGGTTTCCTGGCCTATATCTTAATGTGGATGATCCTGCCGGCAAAAGATATCGAACCCTACGGTGGCAAAAGATTGTTTCGCAATCCCGATGAAAAGGTAATTGGTGGTGTGGCCGGGGGCCTGGCTGCCTATTTTGACAGGAGTGTAACAACTATCAGGCTCATATTTGCAGCGCCGTTTATATTAAGTATCCTCTTCGGTATGCTGCGTGGTTTTAGTTACGGGTATGATTTTGACTTCTTTCCCAATATTGTTTCGGGTTCATTGAGCGGTACCTTCTTCCTGGCCTATGTGATCTTATGGATGGTATTACCTGAGGCAAGAAGCCCCTACGAAAAAATGGAAATGCGCGGAGAGAAGGTGGATGTGAACAGTATCCGTCAGAATGTGAAAGAAGGAGTTGATAATATGAAGGGCCGCATGAAAGGCTGGAGTGAAGAGGTAAGAGCATCAGCAAAAAATTTCAGTGAGAAGGCCCGGGAGTTCAACAGTACAAGAGGGAAAGAATTCACCCGTGAATTCAATGAAGCGGCCCGCAGAACCGGTGGCGGTATTGGTCATGCGATCGGCGTGGTTTTCAAAGCTTTCTTCCTGTTCATTTTTGGTACCATTGCTTTTGCATTGTTTGTGGCTCTCATCGGGTTCATTTTCGGTGGTGTGGCCTGGTGGCCGGTAAATAATTTCTTATGGACCAGCAAATGGCAGCAGATCTATGCATGGGGCACCCTGCTATTTTTCTTTGCTGTGCCGCTGATCGCTTTTATTACCTGGGTGATCCGCCGCATTACCCGTGTACGTTCCCGGAGCAGTTATCTTGGCTGGACATTTGGGTTCCTCTGGACAGTAGGTTGGGTATCAGTTGTATTATTAGCATCCAGTATTTTCAAAGATTTTAGGCGAGATGGCTCAATTAAAGACAATGTTACAATTACACAGCCTGCGGGAGACAGAATGATTGTTCTTGTATCCCAACCAAAACTTGAGTACAACGGAAATTTTGCCTGGTTAAATGATGGCGATATGGAATGGGACATTACCGATGATACCATGAAACTTTCTTTTGTGAAAATTAGGGTTATTAAAAGTGAAGATGCGTTGTATCATGTGATAGTAATAAGAAGCGGAAATGGTCGTACAGAAAAAGATGCCCTAGCCCGGGCAGAAAAAATAAACTACAAAGTATTCTCAAAGGATAGTATCCTGGACCTGGCCAGTGGTTATGCGATTGACAAGAACAGCAAATTCAGGTGGCAGCATGTGGAGATCGAGATACAGGTGCCCGTTGGTAAGCGTATCAATTTTGATGAATCGGTTACCGATAAACTGAATATGGTCAGTTTCCGCATCAACAGGAATTACAAACGGAATGGGATCACCATTACTGATTATGAAGATCATGACTCCTTCTATTTTGATACGAACAAAGATTATATCATGGATGCAGATGGCAACCTGAAGGACATGAATGGGAAAAAAGTGAATGATGTGAATTACAGGTATGATAGTAAAACGAGTGATTCGTTACAAGTGGAAGAGCAACTCAGGGAAGAAAAGAGATTAAGAGAGGAAGCTGATAAGCGAATCAAAGACCTGGAAGAAAAACAAAAACAAAACAAACCCGTCACGCATAAAATGGAAACGATGGATGAAGAAACGGAGGGTACTGTTACCGGCTCTTCTTCACCATCTCCAGTTTTATCGTTGCTCAACTGGTTTTAACTCGGTTGAAGTTGGACTCCGGTTAAGCCGACCGGAAACAGGAAGCTCCATTTGGAGCTTCCTTTGTTTTAATTCATTATTATTTCTGCTGGTATATTTTCTTCTTTACCTGTGTTCTCCAGTTCACTAATAAATTCATTGCCCCAGAAATCTATATCATAATATTCCACAGAATCGAATAAACGTTTCATCCGCATTTGCCGCTCGGGCTTTTCCATCACCAGGGCATGGAGCAAACCTTCCTTAAGTGATTTCCGGTCATAAGGGTTTGTCCGGACTGCATAGCCTAACTCAACAGAAGCCCCTGCAAATTCTGATAAAAGCAACACGCCGGAATTGTCTTTTATTAACCCCTGAACAGCAACATATTCTTTGGCCACCAGGTTTAATCCGTCTCTCAGGGGAGTAATCCATGCAACATCTGCAATACCATAGTAAGAGATTATATCTTCAAATGGGAAAGACCGGAAGAAGAAATGAATTGGTGTCCAGTCAAACCGGGAGTATTTACCGTTTATTTTTCCAATAGCCTGTTCCAGGTCCTGCTGTATTTTATCGTATACCTTCATTCCTTTTGCAGGGGGGGTGCAGATATTGATCAATTCCACCTTTCCATGAAACTCGGGATATTGTTCCAGGAATTCCTGGAAGGCATCAATTTTTTCGAGAGGGCCTTTCACATAATCCAGCCGTTCCACACTTAGAATAACCTGTTTGTCGCCCATCTTTTTCCGCATGGCTTGTATTGCATTTTGTGTAGCAGGCCGTTTATACACGTCTTTAATGAAATCAACATTTACTCCAACCGGGTGTGCTCCTAATTTAACTGTTCTTCCACCTGCCTCAATACGCCGGGTCATCTTTTCAACACCCAGGGGGCAGCTATATGTCAGGAAACGTTCCGTACAATTTACCTGTTCAGTTACCTTGGCAGGCAATTGGCTTTTTACCACATCCACAAAATTCTCTACATACCGGGGAATATGAAACCCGATATAATCGCACTGCAGTAAGCTGCCGATGATTTCACCCCTCCAGGGAATAATATTAAAAATATCTGCCGGCGGAAAACTGGTATGATGGAAAAAAGCAATTTTCAGATCGGAACGTAATTGCCGCAGAATACCCGGCACCATCCACAAATTATAGTCATGTATCCAAACCGTGGCCTGATGATCTGCTTCTGCAGCAGCCTTTTCCGCAAACATCCTGTTGATCTTAATGAAATGTTCCCAGTGATTGTGGTCAAAAGCAGCCTTCTCTATAAATGAAAAAATAGTGGGCCAGAATGCTTCTTTCGAGAAAATCTTATAAAAAAGATCAACATCTTTTTTGGTAAGCCCGATCCTTGCTGCCAGCAGGTTCGGAAAACGTTTTTCATCCGGGTAAATATTACGGAGCTGTTCCTTTTTTTTGTCTACCTCTTCCCAGGCAATCCAGGTGCCGGCACGGCCACCTCTGAAAAGCCCCATAAGAGAAGGGATAATGCCATTGGGGCTCTGCGGTGTTATCCTTTCCCGCTGACCATTTATCTCCTTTATTTCATAGGGTAACCGGTGATATACCATCAGTAACTGATTATCCCCGTTTACTGATTTTATTTTTTCTATATTTTCTTTGGGATAGTATTTCTTAAACTCGTGAAAGTGCTCCAGTGATTCCAGGATCCCGCCGCAACCAGCTTTTCCGGCGTGGTAAACCTGCGGCATATCCTTTGTTGCTTCGAGGAGTCTTTCTTCAGCACATCCAACCACCACACCTTTAAAACCTGTTTCATACAGAGACAAATCGTTCAAAGTATCTCCGGCAACCAGAATATTCTCTCCGGGGATGTTCAAAAATTTGATCAGTTGCTTAAGTGTTGAACCTTTATTAACTCCGGGAGGCAGTACATCTACAAATTTTCCGGCTGATTTTAATACATCGCAGCCCAGTGATGCTGCAATCTTATTCAGTTGCTCGATATCTGTTTTTTCGTCATAGAAAAATGAACAACGCCGGGATTGTGGTACTTCCTGCCAGCGCAGCCCCCGTACTTTTTTTAATTTATTAGACAGTATCAGTGTGCCGGGCCACTTCTCTTCCACGGCAGATTGCAGGGGCTGTATGGGGTCAAGGGAATGACCATTTACAATTGTTGCCCCCACATCGCAGATGATATAATCTGGTTGAGGAATTACCGGATCTTTTAACAGGGGAATTACTGTTTCCAATCCCCTGCCTGTTACAAAAACAAGACGTACATCATTCATTTCCCTGATCATCCGGTAAAGCTGTTGTTTGTGAAAACTTTGCCCGGCAAGGAATGTTCCATCAAGGTCTGTCGCAAGTAATAGCATAGTAATCTGTTTTATCGAAGTTGATTTTCTAATAGTTTAAATTCTGTATAGGGAGATGCCTGTTTGTATAACATGCGGTAGGTTGCCGAAATAACCGGCATATTCACATTCAGCTCCCTGGCCATTTTTATAACCCCCTTTACGGCAGGAAACCCTTCTGCAATCATATTCATACGGCTTTCTGCCGTTGGTACGGAATAGCCCCGGCCGATCATCTGGCCAAATGTTCTGTTCCTGCTGAATTCTGAATAGGCGGTAACCAGCAGGTCGCCAAAATAAGCTGAGTCAAAAAGATCTCTTTGCTGGTCATCAATTGCTGCCAGGAAAAACCTGATTTCACGCATTGCATTGCTGATTACCACGGCTAAGAAATTATCGCCGTAGTTCATTCCTTTTACCATACCACTGGTAATACCAATAACATTTTTAAGAATTGCGGTATATTCAATGCCGGCAGGATCGCTACTCACAATAACGGTCAGGTAGTGCGAAGTAATCGAACCAGCCATCCGGCGTACATCAGTATCATTTACTCCTGCAATGGTTAAAAAGGTTTTCCTGTTCAATGCAATTTCTTCAGCATGGCAGGGGCCGGCCAGGACAATTATTTCATTGGCGGGTTTAGCAAACCGTTTCGAAAGAAAAACAGAAGGTACCAGCAGCTCTTCAGATACAATTCCTTTTATTGAAACGGAAATCCGCTTATTAGTAAAATTTATTTCCTCCAGCATTGTTACTTCTGCTTCGAGATAAGAAGATGGGAGGCAGAAAAGAATATCATCGGATGAAGCGACTGCACTTTTAATGTCGCTGACAGGCCGGATATATTCCAGGTCAAGCTGCAAAAAACTCAGGTAATTGGGGTTTCTTCCATTCGCAAGCAGGTAGTGCACCTGTTCTTCCGACCGAAGGTACCAGGTAACGAATATACCACTCTCCGAAAAGATCTTGACAAGTGCTGTTGCCCAGCTACCGCTTCCTATGATGGTAATTTTTTTCAGTATAGGTATTTTAATAATTGTTGAAGGGTCAGGATTGACCTATAACCAGCCAACCCTTTTCCAGAGAATAATTTAATTACCGGCGCTTAAAGCACTGCCCGAATCCTGTTTGTTTACAAAAACGGTTTGAGTGGGAAACGCAAACTCAATTCCTTCCCGTTCAAATTTTTCAAAAATCGAAAGACAGATTTTATGATGGGTATCCATATAAACCATGTAATCGGCCGACTCTACATAGTAAACCAACTCATAATTAATACTGAAGTCACCAAACGAGCTGAGGTGTGCCCTGTCAAAAGTTGCTCCTTCGGTACCCGAGATCAGGGTTTTGATCATTGAAGTAATTTCTTTCAGCTTTGCTGCTGGGGTGTAGTAAACAACACCTATGTAAAAAACAACCCTTCGCCGCTGCAGCCGTTTGAAATTGTGTATCACTTCTTTCACCATCTCGCTATTAGGCATTATCAATTGCTCACCATTAAGACTCCTGACATGTGTTGTTTTAATACCGATCTTTTCAACAACGCCACTATCGCTGCCGGCAACAATAAAATCACCCGTTTCAAAAGGTTTGTCAAAAAAAATGACCAGGTAACTGAAAAGATCACCCAATATATTCTGTGCGGCAAGAGCAATAGCGATACCTCCTACTCCAAATCCCGCAATAATTGTGGTTACATCGTAGCCCAGGTTGTCCACCAGCATTACAATACCCAGGCTCCAGGTAATAACTTTGATAACGATCAATATTCCGCTAAGCTGTCCTATTCTCCCGGCGGGTTCATTTTTTTGTTCCATGTAAACGATTACACCGCCATGAATAACGAAATTGATTAACCGGATAATAAAGAAAGTACTTATAATGATCATTGCCACCGGGAGTATTTTTTCCAGGGCGGATGAAAGATGAAGCTGGCTGATGATATTGTAATTGATAGCCAGGTAGGCATAGGGTATGATAAATTTTTCAGCAGCCTTTACCAGCAAATCGTCAAACGTTGTATTGGTTCGGGAAGCAATTTTTTTAAATAATGTGATTAAGCGGGTTTTTACCAGTTTGAGGAGTATCCGGGTTATAAGTATACCCCCGGTTACGATACAATAACTTAATACAGTATTTCCCCAGTAAACCCGGCGCAAGAACTCATCCATACTACTGTAGTTTTATGTTTAAATACGAAGAAATAATCAGGTATGGCAAAGCTACCCAGCCGGTATGGGGAGGGTATTATAGCGAGATTAGTATACTATTAAATTGGCGCCGGCAACAGATCCGGAATACTTTCCGGCAGTAAAATAATTCTTTGCTACTCAGTCAGGTATAATCTTCTCAAACGAATTTGCTCTACATTTGCAAATCTCCGGCAACATTTGAACACACTATAAAATGAATTGAAATGAAGAATACTCCTTTTACTGAAAAACATATTGCCCTCGGTGCTAAAATGGCGGAATTTGCCGGTTATAATATGCCGATTTCTTATTCCGGTATCAATGACGAACATGCAGCGGTAAGAAAAAACGCCGGCATTTTTGATGTGAGCCATATGGGTGAATTTATACTGAAAGGAGAACATGCCCTGGACCTGATTCAAAGAACAACCAGTAATGATGCTTCCAAACTGAAAGCGGGGCAAGCCCAATACAGCTGCCTTCCCAATGAAAACGGCGGCATTGTGGACGACCTGCTGGTATATTGTGTGGAAGAAAACAACCCGTCTGCCGGACAGGCAGGAGTGTATATGCTGGTGGTGAATGCTTCGAATATTGAAAAAGACTGGAACTGGATCAGTAAGCACAATACCAGCAATGCGGAGATGCATAATATCTCTGATAAAACTTGTTTGTTAGCTGTACAGGGCCCCAATGCCACGAAGATCCTGCAACCGCTGACGGATATGGATATTCTGAATTTAAAATACTATACGTTTACCAAAGGAAAATTTGCAGGTGTGGAAAATGTATTGATCAGTGCAACAGGTTATACAGGCGCCGGCGGCGTAGAGATATACTTTGAAGATAAAGACGGTGCCGCTGATAAAATTTGGGATGCTATTTTTGAAGCGGGCGGTCCGCAGGGATTAAAGCCGGTAGGTCTTGGTGCAAGAGATACATTGCGTTTAGAAATGGGCTTCTGTTTATATGGCAACGATATTGATGATACCACTTCACCGATGGAAGCGGGCCTGGGCTGGATCACTAAATTCACGAAAGAGTTTACATCGAAAGAAATATTTGCCGGCCAAAAGGCCGAAGGCGTACAAAAGAAACTGGTAGGCTTTGAGATGATTGAAAAAGGGATACCCCGTCACGGGTATGAAATAAAAGATTTCTCAGGGATGACTATCGGTCATGTTACTTCCGGTACACAAGCCCCCAGCCTGGGTAAAGCAATTGGCATGGGCTATGTGACCACTGCTTTTGCAGCCATTGATTCACCCATCTACATTAAAGTGAGGGATAAATTGCTGCAGGCCAAAGTAGCGAAAATCCCTTTTGCGTAGTTTGATATGGTCAGATTTTTGCAGGAACAAGTATAAGATTGTATTTTAACCGGGGGCTATACTTCGTATTTCAAACATCGTATTTGTTCAATATGCCAACTATCCACCTGACCACTTTTATTGCAGCTCCTGCTGATATTGTATTTGACCTCAGCCGTCATATCGGCTTGCACGCCGAATCTATGTCAAAACACAAAGAAGAAGCTGTGGCGGGCACCCGGTTCGGGCTAATTGAAAAGGATGAGACGGTTACCTGGCGGGCAAGGCACCTATTCAGGAACCGGTTGCTGCGGGCAAAGATCACGGAAATGAAAAAGTCAGAAATGTTTACCGATGAACAGGCTGAAGGAGATTTTAAAATGATGAAACATGAACATCATTTCAAGTCTTGTGATAATGGAACTATAATGATCGACCTCCTGTATTTTGAAAGCCCTTATGGGACTATAGGCCGTTTCTTTAATTCTGTTTACCTCACAAATTATATGCGCCGCCTGATTGAACACCGTAACCTGGTGATCAAAGATTATGCAGAGACGGATAAATGGAAGAAGTTCCTGCAGAAATAGTACAGCATAGTGTTAGCAAATGTTCTTGTATTTTTGCAGCATTATATGAGCAACAAACCAACTCTCAATACCTCTCTCTCCCCTGCCCTGCTTCATTTATATGATCTTAGTAACAGCGTGGTGGTGATCATTGATGTATTCCGTGCCACTTCCACCATTGCATCTGCTTTATACAATGGGGCAAAATGTGTGATACCGGTTGATTCGGTCCCCAAAGCTATTGAGATCAGTAAGAGTATCGGGGGCATTGCTGCCGGTGAAAGAGATGGAATGATAGCGGAAGGGTTGCAGCATGGAAATTCGCCATTGGAGTATGGACGGGAGTTTATTGAGAACCAAACACTGGTATTGACCACCACCAACGGTACCCGCTTATTACAAATGGCATTGGATAAGGGAGCAGATACGATCATCTCGGGTTCTTTCCCCAATCTCTCGGCAGTGTGTGATTATCTCATAGCAGAAAGAAAGAATGTTGTATTGGGTTGTGCCGGCTGGAAAGACCGTTTCAACCTGGAGGACACTTTGTTTGCCGGGGCGGTGATAAGCAGGTTGAAAAAAGAATTTATGATTCACTGCGATAGTTCACTGATGGCAGAATCTATGTATAATAAACATAAAAACAACTTAGCCGGTTTTGCACCCAAGCTCACGCACTATCATCGCCTGGTGGAAAGATTTGGGCTGATAGAAGATATTAAATTTTGCCTGACGGCGGACCTGGCGAATGTATTGCCATTATACAAAGAAGGAAAGCTGACAGCTAAATAAAATCTTCAAACCTGATAAGTATTAAATAAACCGGCTGCGTGTCGTTCTTCTTTGGGAGGAGTGATCAGACGGGACAAAAATCTACTAAGGTACTCTATTTTTTTTGCACACTCCTGCCTGAAAAATTATTTTTTATTTCTTCCTTTTTGCATGGAAATCCGCCCTGTATTCCTTTAGATTTGCCGGTTGCCCTTTTTTGAATCAGCAAGATGCAATTGGCTGCGGGCAATAAATTATAATAGAAAATTGCCGGTTGCTATTGCTTATTGTCCATCGAATTTCTGTTATGGCCTTACCGCACCTTATCAAATATGTGTACACCCATGGAACTGATGAAGTGATCCGCCGTGGCAAGAAGATTCATGCCATTGGTTTTTGTGAACTGGTGGAGTATGACGACCTTTTTGGTTCTGCTATTTTCCGGGTAAAGGATGATATCTATTCTACTTTTTATAAAGTTTATATTCAGAAATTCAAGGACCCGAAAGGGGTTTCACTGCGCTGCACCTGCCCGTATAACCTTGGTGATATCTGCCGCCATGAAGCTGCTTCTCTTTTTCAGTTACAGGAGCTGATTGACCGGGGGCATTTACAAACCGGCGAAGTAAAATATGATCAGCGGCATACGGTTGCCAAGATGAAAACGATTGACCTGAAAACATTACGGTTACTTTCTTCGCAGGAAACAATACAGGAAGCCGAAACTTATTTAAGGACACAAAAGGCCAAGATCGATTTTGCAGAAAATGAAACCGTGAAAGCAACGGTGAAACTGCATGGACAGGAATACAAAGTGATCATCCGCAAGAACGAAGAAAGGAATTTCGATACCAGCTGCGACTACGACGATCCTGACCATCCTTTATGTTTGCCCAAGATCATTGTTCTGGTACAACTGCTGAATTCCTACGGCGCTAATTATTTCGACAGCATCCGGAACTGGGATAAAGAAAAAAACAAATTGTTGGAAGCATACGGGTATTCATTGAGTGATGACCTGAAAGGAAAATTTGAATTTGCATATAAAGAAGGGAAACCCTTTTTAAGAGTACTGGATACTTCTATCAAAAGAGTGGCACCGGCTGCCCAGCCCAGCCGCCCTGTTTTATTGCCGATTAAAGAAAAACAGGCAGAAACGGAGCTGAAGGAACCGGAATTTGTACAGGCAGAAGTGGTGAAACCCACGCAACGGCTGGGAGTCGTTTTCAATTTCAATAAGAAAAACTATCCGCAATTCACGGTGGATGTGGTGATCGGGGAAGGTAATGATGAAGGGACCGCTTTTGCCGGTAAGGTGGAGAAGCTTGATATCAGCCGTTACGTGGAAACTGATAAACTCGCTGACAGCGATAAGGAATTACTTACTATGCTGCGCAAGCTGCAGGAAACAGAGATCAATAAGTATATCAGCCGTAACTCGCCTTTCTCCGGTATCTGGGAAAATATTATTCACCAGGAAGAGGATGATCTTCCGGGTGAGACCAAAGAACTGATGGCAGAATACCTGTTGCCCAAGCTGAGGAAGTTGTTTACTGAAGCAGCGGGCAATACTCTTGTCTATATATTGCCTGACAAGAAACCATTTAAGACGGCTAATCTTGGCACCCTGCAACTGGCTGCAGAAGAAGCACGGCCCCATTTCATTATCAAAAAGAATTCGCATTATAGTATCCACTGCCGGGTGAACCTGGGCAGTATGGAATATGACCTGGGAGAAAATGAAAGCCCCAGCCCTCTTTTCTTTTTATACAATGAACAGATCCATCTCTGGAAGAATAATGAAGTGATCCATCTGGTGGAACAGTTTTTACCGAAGGGAAAAATGGAAGTGAAAGAAGAAGACTGGGGTAAGACCCTTCAGCAATTTGTTCTGCCTCTGGCGAAAGAACATAAAGTTGATTTTGATAAATCACTGGTGCAGGAAATAAAAGACGGCGACCCCGAAGTGAAATTGTTTTTAGTAGAGAAAGGGGATTATCTCGTTTTTCAGCCTTCTTATTCCTACAAAGGATTTGAAACCCGGACAAGGGACAGGGATGAGATCGTGGTACCGCAGGGTGACCGGGTGCTGATTGTTCACCGGAACCGGGAAAAAGAAAATGAGTTTGTACAACAGTTACAAAACCTGCATTCCAATTTTATTTTTAATGAGGAGAACGGATCGCTGGCATTAAAAGGAACAGATGTATTGAAAAATAACTGGTTCTTCCTCTTCGTGGATGCCATGAAAGAGATGAAGACGCCGGTCTTTGGGTTTGAAGCCTTAAAGAATTTCCGTTTCAATACCGCCAAGCCGCAAACAAAGATCTTTATCAGCAGCAATACCGATTGGTTTGATGCCAAAGTGGATATTGTGTTTGGTGACCAGAAAGTAACGGTGGCCGAAGTAAAAAGAGCCCTGGCGAATAAGCAGCAGTTTGTGCAACTGAGTGATGGTACATTGGGTATCCTGCCGGAAGAATGGATCAAAAAATATTCACTGCTGTTCCGGGTGGGTGAAGGAAAAAATAATTCACTTAAACTATCCCGTTATCACCTCAGCGTGGTGGATGAGCTTTATGAGCAAAGGGATGAAGAAGAGCTTTCCGTGCAACTGGAAGAAAAATATGAAAAGCTCAGAGAGTTCAATACGATCAAAGAAATTGAGCCGCCGTATAACCTGAAAATGGTGCTACGCCCTTACCAGGTGGCCGGTTACCAATGGCTGAATTACCTGAAAGATATTAACTGGGGCGGCATCCTGGCAGATGATATGGGTTTGGGTAAAACTGTGCAGGCCCTGTCGTTCATGGATCATTTTAAAGCCGAACAGGGAACGCTGAAAGCCCTGGTGGTTTGTCCCACTACCCTTATTTATAACTGGGAGAACGAAATCAAAAAATTTACACCGAAACTGACGTACCGCATTCATCATGGCGGGCAACGGACAAGGGTGCGGGAAGAATTAATTGATCATGATGTAACGATCACTACTTACGGAACATTAAGAAGCGATATCAAATTATTGCTGAGCGTGGAATTTGATTATGTGATACTGGATGAAAGCCAGGCCATCAAGAACCCCGCGAGCAAAGTGACCAAAGCGGCTGGATTGCTCAATGCCAGGCACCGTTTGTGTATGAGTGGTACGCCGTTGCAGAATAATACGTTTGATGTGTTTGCACAAATGAACTTCCTGAATCCAGGTATGCTCGGTACCATGGAATTCTTCCGCCAGGAATTTGCGATTCCCATTGATAAATTCGGCGAACAAGACCGCAAAGAGCATCTAAAAAAAATACTATACCCTTTCATTTTAAGAAGAACCAAGGAACAGGTGGCGAAAGACCTGCCTGAAAAACAGGAAATGATCCTGTGGTGCGAGATGGAAGACGAGCAGCGTAAAATTTATGATGCCTACCGGAATGATTTCCGGGATAAGATACTGGGAACGATACAGGAGCAGGGTATCCAGAAATCACAACTCACCATCTTGCAGGGTTTGATGAAACTCAGGCAGATTTGTGATTCACCGGCGATACTCAATGAGCAGGAAAAATTTGAGAACCATTCCATCAAGCTGGATGAACTGGCCAGGGAGATCGTGGAGAATATCGGTGATCATAAGGCCCTGGTGTTTTCCCAATTTCTCGGCATGCTGGCCTTGATAAGAGCCAAACTGGAAGAACTCGGTATCAGGTATGAATATTTTGATGGTAGCACGGCGGCACCCGACCGGGAGAAAGCCATACAGAGTTTCCAGAAAGATGATGAAGTGCGGGTATTCCTGATCTCGCTCAAAGCCGGTGGTGTGGGACTTAACCTGACAGCGGCAGACTATGTATATATTGTAGATCCCTGGTGGAACCCCGCCGTGGAGCAACAGGCCATTGACCGGACACACCGGATCGGGCAAACCAAAAATATCTTTGCATACCGCATGATCTGTAAAGACACCATTGAAGACAAGATCATCCAGTTGCAGGAAAAGAAACGGGCCTTAGCCAAGGACATTATCTCTGATGATACTTCATTTGTAAAAGCACTGACGAGGGAGGATGTGGAGTATTTATTCAGTTAGGCAATTCATCGGTTCTCCCTGCCCGTTCATCCATTTTCCCTGCATTATTACCCGCACGGCGAAGGTTAATTGAGGCTCTTACGTCTAACTTCGTACACATTTTAACCGTTTATGAAGAAAATACTGACGCTGGTCACCCTCACCTTATCCTTGTTCACTGTTGCACAGGCGCAAAAAACTGATGGTATTATCAGGGGCAAACTGACAGATACCGCTGCTAAACAACCCATTGTGGACGCCACTATCTCCGTTATCCATACCAAAGATTCTTCGCTTGTCACTTTTACCCTGAGCAATAAGCAGGGTGCTTTTGAGATCAAAGGACTGGAGGATGGCGAGTACCAATTAGTCTTCTCCCACCAGGCCTACCAGGCTTTTAAGAAGAATGTGACGATAACAGCCGATAAAAGGACAGCCGATTTTGGCGACATAGCTGTCGCCAAGGATTTCAAATCGCTGGGCGAAGTAGTAGTTACTAATACAGTGCCCATCACGGTGAAAGGAGATACGGTGCAATTCAATGCCGAGGCTTTTAAAACAAAGCCTAATGCCACGGCAGAGGACCTGCTGAAAAAACTGCCGGGTGTGGAAGTGGATAAGGAAGGAAACGTGAAAGCACAGGGAGAACAAATACAAAAAGTATATGTGGATGGGAAAGAATTTTTTGGCACAGACCCCAAGCTGGCCACAAAGAATTTAACGGCTGATATGATCGAAAGCGTACAGGTTTTTGATGATATGAGTGACCAGGCCAAGTTTACCAAGATTGATGACGGAAGCCGCAGCAAGACATTGAACATTAAACTCAAGAAAGACCGGAACAAAGGTTATTTTGCCCGGGCTCTTGCTTCTTATGGCGACAATGGCCGCTATGAAACCAATCTTACTTTCAACAAATTCAAAGGCAACCAGCGGTTTTCAGTTTTATTCAATGCAAATAATATTAATAAACAGGGGTTCTCTTTTTCTGATATCATCAGTTCGATGGGGGGCTTTAGTGGTTTTGGTGGCGGCGGTGGAATGGGAGGCGGTATGCAGGTAACATCTACCCGGGGTGGTGGCGGAGGCTTTGGTGGTTTTGGCGGAAGTGGCAGCACGGGTCTGATCCGGTCTTTGTCAACCGGCCTTAATTATACCGACCAGTGGGGCAGCAAGATCAAAGTAACAGGCAGTTATTTCTTATCCAACAGCAATACTGATCAGCAACAAAGTGTATTTCGCCGTACCACTTTCATTGACTCAGTGGCCTCCCTGACCAAAGAATCTTCTTCCAATAATAAGAATACCAACCATCGTTTCAACCTGCGGTTTGAATACCAGATTGATTCGATGAACTCAATTTTATATACTCCCACCCTTACCCTGCAGCACTCAGAAAGTTATAGCCAGGATACTTCATTTAATACTACAACCATCCCATCAGACGAATACCTGGCAGTTACAGGCAGAACAAATAACAGTAACAAAAGAGACGGCCTTAACTGGGGCAATAATCTTCTGTTCCGTCATAAGTTCAGTAAGACAGGGCGTACAATAACCCTGGGCTGGAACGGAACCATCGGCAATAGCGAAAGCGATGGCTTTACTTTATCCCGGAATATTTTCTATCAACCGGACGGAACGCCCTATCGGGTTGTTCAGCAAAATCAGCAAAACAAGCAGAAAACGACTACCAATAATAACGTATTCAGCACTTCGTACACTGAGCCATTTGGACTGAATAAATTACTGGAGCTGAATTATGCATATACACATAACCTTAGTACTTCAGACAGGAAGACCTATAATTATAACTCGGCAACTGATAAATATGATAACCCTAACCTGGCCCAAACCAATGATTTTGAAAACACATTCCTGGCGCATCGCTTTGGGGTGAACTTCAGGGTGCAGGAGAAAAAATACAATTACCAGTTTGGCATCGGGGTACAAAACTCCACTTTAGAAAGTAACAGTTACCAGGCGTCCCTGGGTAAGGATTCTGTCACAAAGCAAACCTATACCAATTTCTTCCCTACGGCGAATTTCAATTATACACCAACCCGTGGGAAAAATCTCCGTATATCTTATAATGGCAGAACAAATCAGCCGAGTATTACACAATTGCAGAATGTTCCTAACGTAACAGATACATTAAGCCAGATTATCGGAAACCCTGCACTGGACCAGGAGTTCACACACAACTTCAATTTAAACTACAATACGTTCAATATCCTGACCTTCCGGTTCATTGCAGCTAACCTGAGCTTTTCGACTACAAGGAATAAAATTGTAAGTGATATAAATACTATTGGCGCTGTTCAGCAAACAACATATCAAAATCTTAACGGATACTACCGGGCAAGTTCTTTCCTGACCTTAGGTTTGCCATTTAAAAGTCCTAAATTAAAAGGATCCAGCCTGAACTTTACAAACAACACGAGCTATACCCATGATGTCAGTTTATTGAAGAGCCTTAAAAATATAGGTAAAACATTCACCATCAACCAGGGGGCCGGCATCAATATCAATAAAGAAAAAATTGACTTTGGTATAAAACTGAATATCGCCTACACAGATGTAAAATACTCTGTGAACACTACCCTGAATGAGGACTATTTTACTCAAACCTACTCTGGTGACTTTTCTTACACTTTTAAAGGAAACTTCATTCTTTCCACTGATTTTGATTACCTGATCAATACGGGCCGGGCTGAAGGGTTTAACCAGAGTATTCCGCTGTGGAATGCGGGTATAAGCAAACAGGTATTTAAAAAGAAGAACGGCGAGATCAAATTTTCTGTAAATGATATCCTGAACCAGAACCAGAGTATTACCCGTTCTACCGGCGAAAATTATATACAGGATACCCGGAGTATGGTATTGAAACGGTACTTCATGGTCACCCTTTTATTCAACCTGAACAAGATGGGTGGTAAAGGAATGCAGCAGGGGATGCCGCCAATGCCTCCCGGGATGCAAAGGAACATGCGGGATATGCGGATCAACTAATTAAAAAACCCTGGCCAACCGGTCAGGGTTCTTAATATAATGGGGGTTAGTAAAACACGATTTTATTTTCTTCTTGCATAGGTACCTGCCGCCGGGGAAGAGCCGGATATAAAAACACACAATACAGACTTCATCAAACGGAGCAAATTGAAAGAAGGTTTGTAATACTGGCGGTAGATCTTCGCTTCCTCACGGGCATGAACAATATTCTTGTTTTTCATATTCATTGGTTTTAGAAAGGGTTAACGAAAAAATGAATGTATAAAGTACAAAATAAAAATAAGATTTAATAATATTGAGCTTTGTTACTAACCCGTTAAATCCATACAGATGAAAAAATCCGTAAAAGTACTTGTGGCTATTACTATGTCCCTGTGCCTGGGTAACCCTGCCCGAACCCAGCTAAAATTAGCTGCTGCAAACACTATCGCACCTGCTGTTAAAAAAGTAATACAGGATTATCCCCAGCAATTTCATAACCTGATGGGAGAAGTGATTGTTCAGAACCCCCAATCAACGGTCTATGCCTGTAATTTCAGCATGAAAGAAGCAGAAGAAGCTTCGATCACAAAATACAGTGCGGCTAATCAATACGATATTATGAGCTGGCAGGCAAGGATGCTGACTACGGAAGAGTTTGAAGAAGCTAAAAAGAAATTCAGGTCGTTGTACAAGGAACTCAATAATCTTTCCGTACGAATGGAAGAAGGCGTTTACTTCCAGTTAAAAGGATCCTACGAGGAACCGGTGGAAGAAAAGAAATTTACCACGGTTGTTTTTTCCATTGACAGAGGTGGCAGCAAGTTGAAAAAGCTCAAAGTAGAACTGCAAATGGTATACGAGCCGATGGAATGGAAAGTGAACGTACTGGTATATGATAAGGAACGGGAAGATGATGAGAGAGGACCTGCGAGGGATTAAGTTGACTAGTTTATAAGTTAGTCAGGTGACGGCAAACCAAATGACAGCATACCGGTAAACAGGTTAACCGAAACATTAACCTTCATTAACATTAAAGCAATCCAAATTAACCGCCTGACCGGCAGGCTAAGAATATTTTCGTAGCTGTAAATGAAAACAGCTATGAGGAAGATTTACTTTTTGTTAGCACTGGTCATCACAGCCGTTACTGTATCGGCTCAGAAGAACGGAAGCGTTAAAGGAACTGCATTTGATACGCTTGCCAAACAACCGGTCGGTTCCGCCACCATCTCAGTCCTTGACCGCAAAGATTCTTCATTAGTCAGTTTTACCCTGACCGATAATGCAGGCAATTTTGAACTGAAGGGAATTCCCAACGGGAATTACCGGCTGATGATTACCCATGTAAACTATCATAACAGCAATAGTTTCTTTACGATAGATGATGAGAATAAAAATAAAGACCTCGGACGCATCACGATGAACGATGCAGCCAAAGTGCTGGGCGAAGTAATCATCAGCAATGAAGCACCGCCGGTAACCCTGGTAGGCGATACTGTACAATACAATGCCGGTTCTTTTAAGACGCAGCCCAATGCCAACGTGGAGCAATTGTTAAAAAAACTGCCCGGTGTAAAAGTGGAAAAAGACGGAACGATCAAAGCGCAGGGTGAAAAAGTAAACCGGGTGCTGGTGGATGGCAAAGAGTTCTTTGGCAATGATCCCAAGATTGCAACTAGAAATTTGCCGGCTGATGCGGTGGATAAAGTACAGGTCTATGATAAACAAAGCGACCAGGCGCAACTGACAGGTTTCGAAGATGGCAATTATGAAAAAACGATCAACCTGAAACTGAAAAAAGATAAAAAGAAAGGAGTGTTTGGAAAAATAATGGCGGGGGCCGGGGATAAAGAACGGTATGAAGGCCGGTTTAATGTGAACTCTTTTAAAGGTGCCCGGCAGTTGTCGGCCATTGGTTTGGGCAATAATACCAATGCGGAAGGTTTTTCTTTTATGGATATGCTCAACTTCAGCGGGGCGCTGAGCCAGTTACGGCAGAACGGTGGCGGCAATCTTAATATCAATGTATCGGCAGATGAAGCCGCAGCGCTGGGTTTGGGTGGCGCGGGCAATTCAGGTATTAAAACCGTGTTTGGCGGTGGTGTGAATTATAATAATATCATCGGTACCAAACATGATTTCCAGAGCAATTACTTCTACAACCGCTTTAACCCGAATATCAAAAGCAGGATCTTCCGCCAGAATAATTTTAATGGCAGTACCAATTTTTATAATGAGAATGCTTTTTCCGACAACCTGAATAATTCGCATCGCTTCAATTTCAATGATCTCTGGCAGATAGACTCCCTGCACTCCCTGCGCATCAATCCCACATTTGGTTTTCAAAATACGAGGAACCGGTCGCAACGGAATTATACCACCACGAATGCAGCTGGTGATCCTGTCAATGAAGGTTTCAGCAACAGTAACTCCGAAAGCGAAGGTTATAATTTCAAAAATGACCTGACCTTCCGTAAAAAATTTGCCCGCAAGGGAAGAACCCTGTCGCTGAGTTTGCAAAACAGCTTCAATGAAAGCAGTGGCACAGGAAATCTGAATTCCATTATTAACTATTATAACGGGGGCATTATTAACAGGCGGGATACCCTGGACCAGCGCAGTGAAACCAAAAGCGACCTGAAGGGTTATATGGCAAGAGCCGTGTATACAGAACCACTCTGGAAAAGAACCCTGCTGGAACTCAGCGTGAGCAACAATAAAAATAAAAGCACCTCCCGCAAAACGACTTATGATTATAATAATGGTTCCGGTAAATATGACGAACTGAACGAAAACCTGAGTAATGATTTTGAAAATACGTATGGTTATACTACAGCCGGGCTCCGTATGCGCAAGCAGGCAAGAAAATACAATTACTCGCTGGGCCTTACCTGGCAGCAAGCCGAGCTAAAGGGAAAGATCATCAGTGGGGTGAAAGATTCCCTGATCAGTAAGGATTTTACTAACCTGTTGCCCAATGCCAGTTTCAAATACAACTTTACCCGGTTCAAAAATTTCTCGCTGAATTATTCGGCGTCTACCAACCAGCCGAATATGTCGCAGCTGCAACCGGTGCCGGATAACAGCAACCCCCTGTATATACGGGAGGGTAACCCCGACCTGAAACAGGAATACAGCCATATTTTCCGGGGCAACCTGAACCTGCTGAGTCCGTATAAGAACAAGAATTTCTTTATGTTCTTTACGGCTATGCTGACACAGAACAAGATTGTAAGCTATGATACCCTCGATCTTTCCACCGGTATCCGCCGTTCCAAACCCGTGAATGTGGATGGAGTGTATAACCTGAACGCAAATATCAACTACAGCTTCCCGCTGAAATTCATGAAAGCCTCACTGGAGTTTGGTAACCGCCTGCGCTATAACAAAGGCAAGCAATTCTTTAATACCAAAACCAACGAGATCAAAACTTTTTCCTGGGGACCTGAACTGCGGTTAGATATTAATCCGACCGATAAACTGAATTTAGGGCTGGGTGCTAACCTCGATTACAATGATGCAAAATATTCGGCACAGCCCACGCAGAACAATAATTATGTGTCGCAGGAATACAATATATCAGCCGACTGGCAGCTGCCCAAAGGATTTTTCCTGGCCACCGAATTCAATTATACGATCAACAACCAGTTGTCTTCCGGATTCAATGCAAAGATTCCTATCTGGAATGCGAGCATCTGCAAGCAGTTCCTGAAATACAACCGGGGTGAAATCAAATTCGCAGCCACCGACCTGCTGAACCGGAATATCAGCATCAGCCGTACCAGCAACCAGCTCTTTATAGAAGACAAAGAAGTGAATACCCTGCGACGATTCTTCCTGCTGAGCTTTACGTATAGCTTAAGTAAAAGCGGTTTGAATAATGGAGGAGGAGTTAGAGTGATAACCAGGTAATAATTATTTTAGGGATCTGTATAGGTAAAAGGAACTAACTTCATCTGTACTGTTGATATTCATATTTTGTGAATTGCCCTCCTGGTTTTGAAAGAAAATATAGCCAGAATCGGGCAGTAATTTATTAATATCAAGCCCATAATAGGTAAGTGTCAGAAGATTCCTGCTGAGTTTCCACTTGAAAAGCTGTTTTACAAGTGATTCATCATTTTGAAGTGAAATACTACCAGTTCCGTCTGTATTAAATAAAATAGCCTGGCAGACGTTATTCTGAATAACGGTTTCGCCTGATAAATAGGCACACATGCCCCAGCTTCCATAAATTTCCTTTTCTTCCGCATTAAGACCTTCTTGTTTTATTTTTTGCTTACAACTGATAATTACTAATCCAAAAAACATTAAAAGAACATATTTCATAGTAATATATGATGGCTAAGCAGAATCTTTGTTATCCCAAATTTAATCAGACCAAACAGCGTTATAAGTATTGACATCAATAGGTCCTCTTCAACTCCGGGTTCGTCAGTATCACATAATCTCCCAATGCGGTAAAAACTGCCCAGTCAGGATTGGCAAAACTTTTATCCGGGAAACAACTGATGTTCAGTATCCGTAGTTTTTTATTCCGCTGTTGCAGCTGTGCAGCCGTGCCCAGTTTTTCATCACTGTGAAATTTGCCCACGCAATGGAATACCTTTTGCCGTTTGTTCTTTTTCAAATATGCATAGATACTATAACTCATTCCCGCATCCCACAAGCTCTGGCTATGGTAAATATTGGAACTGCCGGAGCCGGGACTTCCTTGCATGATCTCCTGGAATTTTTCCCGGTAACGGCCGCTTAACGTATCATACGGTAAGGGAGGTAATAATTTTTTGGCGTCTTTGCTTAAACTGTCCAGTGATTTCATGCCACGGCGGCTCACCATCGTCACATAACGGCGGGGAGGATTAGCGGCAATAACAGCCACTTTGTTTTGTTTCGCATATTCGATCATCGGGCGGTAATCTTTATAATTACTCCAGAGACGAACATCTTTGGCAAACCGGCTTTCATCTATTTTTCCTTCCAGGTATTCATTCAATCCTAATTGCCCATCGGTCTCAAACATCTCTAAACTCAGGGCCAGTTGGTTGCCATAGGCTGCATGCAGAGCCCGGAATAGCTTATTTTCTAAGTAATGCCCGGCACTGTCATTATGTTCTTCTCCAAAAAATAAGACATCAGCATTGGCCATATCGGTCACGATCTTGTCAATCGTAATCATTTGCCCGGTTCTTGTATCGTATATTTTGTAATGTACCGCCATACTATCCTGGGCGGTTAAAGAAAAGCAGGCGAAATTTAGTATCAGCAGGGCAAGCCATTTCATATAGTATGTGGTTTCTGCAAATATACAGGGTTGCCAACCTTCTAAAGGTTGGCAACCCTTACTAAAATTTGTAATTTGTGATATGCCAATACCAGCTAAATACCTGGCTGAATTTGATGAAGATCGCATTTATCATGTTTATAACCGTACCAATAACAAAGAGCCTCTTTTTCTTTCAGATGAGAACAGGTATTTTTTTCTCAGCAAATACCATGAATATATCAGCCCTTTAGCACACACACTTTGCTGGTGTTTGCTGCCTAATCATTTCCACTTATTGATAAGAATCCGCACGAGAAGCCAGATTATTTCATCTCTGCTGGGTACAGCAGATAGGGGACAAACAATGATTGAAAAAAGGTACCTGGATAATATTATTACAACCGGAGTTTTTACAGAACAACGGTTCAAAAGTTTTTTTCAGTCGTACTCTCTGGCATTTAATAAAATGTATAACAGGAATGGGAATCTGTTTTATAAACCTTTTAAAAGAGTATTAGTTGACCGGGAAAGCCAGTTTACACAGGCGATAGTATATATCATGCCAATCCCGTCAAACATCGGCTGATACCAGATTTTGAAAACTATCAATGGTCATCATGGAAAACCCTGTTATCAGACAAACCTACTTCACTTTCCAGACAGGAGATAATAGACTGGTTTGGTAACAGAGACAATATGATAAGAGATCACCGGGGATTAACCAATTATTATTATACAAATGATATTTCCATCGAGGATTGACAAAAGGGTTGCCAACCTTTTAAAGGTGGGCAACCCTATCAATCAATAATTCAAAGCTGAAACGGCTGCCTTTCCCAAAATCGGAGTCAACCATTACCCGGCCTCCCTGGGCTTCGATAAATTCTTTACAGATAGCCAGGCCAAGACCAGTGCCCTCTTTGGAACCGGGCACCCGGAAGTAGCGGTCAAATATTTTGTCCTTGTATTGCGGGTCGATGCCTTTGCCAAAATCCTGTACGCTGAACAAAAGGCTGCCCTCTTTTTGTTCAATGCCGAGTAAGATATTGGTATCAGCTGCTGAATAACGGATTGCATTGGTCAGGAAATTATTCAGCACCCAGGTGGTTTTATCAGCATCGGCTTTAATAGGAGGAAGGTTTTCGGGGAGGTTGATTTTGATGCTGATGCTTTTTTCTTTCGCTGCATTCTGAACGGATTCAATGGCTTTGCTGACTAATAAAACCGGCTGAACTGCCTGCAGGTTCAGTTGTATCTTACCACTTTCCACCTGCGACATATCCAGCAATTCACTCAGTATCCTCAGCAGGCGTTTATTATCATCTTTCAGGTTTTGCACTAATTCTTTCTGCTCGGCTGTCAAGGTACCCACCCGTTCATCTTCCAGTAATTTTAAACTGAAATCCGAAGAAGCTAATGGTGTTTTCAATTCATGGGAAACGGTGGCAATGAAATTGGTCTTGGCCACATCCAGTTCTTTAAAGGGGGTGATGTTTTTCAATACGATCACATGGCCGGCCTTCTGGTTTTCATGGCTCAACTCAATGATCTCTTTGGTAAAATAATTCTCTTTCCCCTCTACCACGATCTTAAAAGGAATATTGTTTTGTTCGTCAATAAGAAAACGGAACAGGTCATTTCTTTTTTTTACCTCTTCCTGCGGCAGCCCGATGATATCGGCATTCGCGAGATGGAGCAGTTGTAAGGCCTGCTGGTTGGCAAATAACACAATGCCTTTGTTATCAATACCAATACTGGCATCTTTCAGTGAATTGATCACTGTTTCGGCCCGCTGTTTTTCAAACAGGATTTTTGAAAGATTGCTGTGCTCGTATTCATCCAGCCGTTCCGCCATCGTATTGAAAGCGTTAGCCAGTTCTCCAAACTCATCTTTCCTGTTGAGGTGAATGCGTTGGCTGTAATTCTTATCAGCAATTGCTTTAATACCGTCAGTGAGTGAGGCTACCGGAGAAGCTACAAGGGCCGGGAAGTTGAAGAGAAAAGTAAAACCGATCAGCAGGCAAATGGTCAGGCAAAATGTAATGACTGTTTTGGCGCTTTGCGCAGAAGCCTGCGCCGCCTGGTTCTTCTTATCAATAGCAGCAAGATTTACCTGCATAATGCTGCTGATATCTCTGCGGATCAGGGATCGGAGAGAATCGGCAAATGTTTCTTGTCTGATCCCTTCAAAATTTTTTCGCAGTGATTCAGTCAATTCTTTTTCACCCGGCTCGGTGATATTCTTTTCCTGTAACCGCAGGTTCTGTTCAAAATTAGCCCAGGCTTTAGCGCTGTCTCTGCCACTCAATGCATCTATCTCATTAAGCATATCCCTGGAATAGTTCAGTGTTTCGTAATTATCCTTTATGATATCACCGGCTTCTTCAGTGATGCGGTTGAAATAATAAAAACTGACGGCGCCCACCAGGATCAGCAGGACGAAGAGAAAGATGCCACCGAGGGCGACTTTTGTTTTTAGTTTAATTGCCATTGTTGTACCGCCTGCGGCGGATTAGTTTAGCCACGGATTGCACAGATTAGCACGGATTTTCTATTCTTTATTTCATTAGTCCCATTGTTCTATAACATGCTGAATAGATGAAACTGTATTGTACTAATCTGCGTAAATCAGTGTAATCTGTGGCTATATTAAAACTATTTGTGGTCATGATAGTATGATCAGGTCAACATCGTTTTTCGAAAGTGTTTTCAGCAGCTGGTTGAAAATATTGGTACGGAGGATAACCTGGAACAAATTTAGGTGAGGTTTGCCGATACAAACCGTGGTGATTTGTTTTTCTTCCACGATCTTCATAATTACTTTGGCTACATGATTGTCTTTCACCTGCAATACCTCTGCACCCAGTTCCGTGGCATTCTTAAAATTATTGATCAGGTGGCGCTGGGTTGCCAACGGGATCTTGCCGGAGGATTCTTTTGAAGTCTGTACATACAGGACATACCACTTGCTGTTATAATAAGAGGCTAACCGTGCCGTTTTCCTGATAATGTTTTGTGCCATTTCATGATTGGAAGAGATACAGGCCAGGAAATGTTCATGCCGCCAGGGCTTATCCCTGATGACCTCGTGATCCACTTTCCGTTCCACCTGGCCGGCTACTTCTTTCAGCGCCAGTTCCCGCAACTGTAAAATCTTCTCTGACTGAAAAAAATTAGTCAGCGCCTGCTGTACCTTACTGTGGTCGTATATCTTTCCTTCCTTGAGACGGGTAATCAGTTCATCGGCGGTAAGGTCAATATTCACCACTTCATCCGCCAGTTGTAATATCTTATCCGGCACCCTTTCTTTTACTTCCACGCCGGTGATCTCTTTTACATCTTCGTTGATACTTTCAATATGCTGTATGTTGACAGCGGAAATCACATTGATACCAGCGTCAATGATATCCAGCACATCCTGCCAGCGTTTTTCATTCTTGCTGCCGGGAATATTGGTATGCGCCAGCTCATCCACGATCACCACTTCAGGATAGAGTAAAAGGATAGCCTGCACATCCAGTTCATCCAACTCCTTGCCTTTATAAAAAACTTTTCGCCGCGGAATTACAGGCAGGCCTTCCACAAGGGCTTCTGTTTCTTTCCGTCCGTGTGTTTCTATATAACCGACTTTAACGTTCACGCCATTGCGAAGCAGGGTATGTGCTTCCTGCAGCATACGATAGCTTTTGCCCACACCGGCACTCATGCCAATATAGATTTTCAGCTTGCCTTTTCGCTGCTGCTGAATTTTTTCTAACCAGCTATTTGCTTCCTTGTCGGGCATATCAAAATGCTACTGCTATAGATGAAGTAATAAAGGCGTTTGTTGCGGTGAATCCTGTTCCCCTGGTAAATATCTTATCCTTACTGTTCAGGCTCCTTGCTTCCAGCCGGACCGATACATTCTTTGCCGGCGCATGATCAATATTCAGCGAGAAACCTGTTGTCTTAAAACCATTGGGAGTACCGGTGGCAATGATCACCCCGTTTGCATCACTGTAATATTCAGCCCGGGCGGCAATACTCCATCTATCACAGATACTGTACTTAATAATGCCCACGGGGCTGTACCAGGTATTGCTGCCATTGCCCGGAGAAGTTTTTTCTTCCGTGCCGATATCAACTCCCAGTGTCAACCCGATTTTGTTACTGAGTGTAAAAACGCCATAGAGGTTATGGAAGAATCTTGAGAGCCGTGCGCTATCCGGTTTATCGGTGCCAATGAATGTGCTGTAATTCAGCAATACTTTATCGGATGGTTTGAACTGTACTTGTGTACCCCAGCTCATCAGTGAATTCCCATCCACTCTTTTGATCCGTTGCCAGCCGTTGAGGGCCATACCACTCAGCAACCATTTACCATCACCGGTGGTATAGGTA
Organism: Chitinophagaceae bacterium UBA4411; assembly: GCA_002400415.1. Taxonomy (GTDB): domain Bacteria; phylum Bacteroidota; class Bacteroidia; order Chitinophagales; family Chitinophagaceae; genus CADEDV01. The sequence continues at coordinate 113,863 of DGQP01000008.1, read as the reverse complement.
AGTTTGACCCCGGCTTCATAGTAGGGAGAATTATCTGCCAGCATACTTCTTGTCAATGACCAGCAGTCCTTACTGATGGCACTTTCAAAACCGATGTGAGAAGCGAAGACCCCGGCATCCAGCCAGAGATTTTTCTTTTTACCCAGTTTCACGCCTGCATTGGCTTCATACACGTTTTTTAATACCCCCGGCTCGGCGGCATAGTTGGCATTCATATAAGTACCGGCGGCCAGGGCGAGATTAGCTCTTACTCTTTCAGCCGTATAGTTAGCTTTTACAAAACCAAGGTTCAGGTTAAATTCATTATGCCGGTTATGGCTGTACATAAAACCGGGACGATTGTTATCTGAAGGCTTATTAAAATCATATTGGTAATAAGCTTCCGCATAACCGCTGACGGTTAGTGAGCCGGTTGTGTCCTGGGCTATTAATTGCGTACTGATCAATAAAGCTGTTCCAAACAAAATCTTTTTCATCTTTTATAGTTTACGGGTCGTTTATTTTAAGTTATCTAAGGCGATATTTATTTTCAGTACGTTCACTACAGAAGGGCCAAGCACAGTTTTTTCAACCTGCCGGTCCACCAATGCTCTTACTTTGTTTTCTGCTATTCCTCTTACAGTGGCAATACGCTTTACCTGCACATAAGCAGCCGCCGGTGAAATATGCGGATCCAAACCACTGCCGCTGGCTGTTACGAGGTCAGCTGGTATTTCTTCCTTCTTAATACCAGGGTTGTGTACTAAGAAGCTATCGATCCTGTCTTTTACAAGTTGTAAATAATCCGGGTTAGAAGGTCCTTTGTTACTGCCGGCTGAACCGGCTGCATTATAATCCACCGCAGAGGGCCGGCCCCAGAAATAGTTGTCATTGGTAAATCGCTGACCAATCTTTTCATAACCCACCACTTTACCATTTACCGAAACAGTTTCACCCTTTCCGCCACCGGGAGCGACTTTACCAATGCCGGCAATCAGCAGGGGATATAGTACTGCACACAGGATGATCATTACAAGTGTGAGCTTTAGTGATATTAAAAGATTCTTTTTCATTTTTTCTTGTTTTTGAGTTGCCGGGAAATAGCAGCCTTACCGCCTTACTATCTTACCGGTGATTTTTTACATAAATAATCCAAGCAGCAGATCAATTAATTTGATGCCAATAAAAGGAATGATGACACCGCCCAATCCATAGATCAGTAAATTTCTTCTCAACAGCGCAGAAGCGCCGATTGGTTTATACGCCACCCCTTTCAATGCCAGTGGTATCAGCATCGGGATAATGATCGCATTAAAGATCACCGCAGACAGGATAGCTGATTCGGGACTTTTCAATCCCATAATATTCAATGATTGCAAAGCGGGGATGGATGCAATGAACAGTGCCGGAACGATCGCAAAATATTTAGCCACATCATTCGCTATGGAAAATGTAGTGAGTGTTCCTCTTGTTATCAATAATTGTTTTCCTATTTCCACCACTTCGATAAGTTTGGTGGGATCATTATCCAGGTCCACCATATTACCCGCTTCTTTGGCAGCCTGTGTACCACTATTCATGGATACACCGACATCTGCCTGTGCTAAGGCCGGTGCATCGTTGGTGCCATCACCCATCATGGCTACTAATTTCCCGCTTTGCTGTTCTTTGCGGATATAGTTCATTTTATCTTCCGGTTTGGCTTCCGCAATAAAATCATCCACACCGGCCACAGTGGCAATGTATTTTGCTGTTAATGGATTATCGCCCGTGACCATCACGGTCTTTACACCCATTTTGCGCAACCGTTCAAAACGTTCCTGGATTCCGGGTTTGATAATATCCTGCAATTCGATCACCCCTTTTATTTCATAATTCACGGCTACCACCAGCGGCGTACCGCCATTGGAAGAAATGATTTTTACTCTCTCTGCTGTTTCAGCAGGAACGGTATGACCGGCTTTGGCCGCCATATCCCGGATGGCATCAAAAGCTCCTTTGCGGATGCTGAGTCCATCAGTTGTATTCACTCCGCTGCTTCTTGTTTCTGCGGTGAATTTGATAAAGGTCATCCCGCTTTCTTTTTTTCCCTGCACGCCTTTTTGTGCAGCCAGTTCAACAATGGACTTTCCTTCGGGAGTATCATCTGCCAGGGAACTCAATGTGCTGAATTGTATAAATGCTATTTCATCCACTCCATCTGCCGGGTAAAAATTGGTGGCCTTCCGGTTACCGATCGTGATAGTCCCTGTTTTATCCAGTAACAATACATCCACATCACCGGCTGTTTCCACGGCCTTACCACTTTTCGCAATCACATTAGCCCGCAATGCCCTGTCCATACCGGCAATACCAATAGCAGATAGTAAACCGCCGATGGTGGTGGGTATCAGGCAGACAAACAAGGAAATGAAGGCGGCAATGGTGACCGGGGTATTGGCATAATCAGCAAAAGGTTTCAGCGTCACACACACAATAATAAAAATGAGTGTGAAGGCGGCCAATAAGATCGTTAACGCAATCTCGTTAGGTGTTTTTTGCCTGGATGCACCTTCCACAAGGGCGATCATTTTGTCTAAGAATGATTCCCCGGGTTCGGTGGTCACTTTTACTTTGATACGGTCGCTCAGTACTTTGGTACCACCGGTCACCGATGATTTATCTCCACCGGCTTCCCGGATTACGGGAGCTGATTCACCGGTAATAGCCGATTCATCAATGGTGGCTAATCCTTCAATGATCTCGCCATCCATTGGTATCACATCACCGGCTTCACACAAAAAAATATCTCCTTTGCTTAATTGGGAAGAAGGAACCAGTTTTATTTCGTTGAGTGTGATCTCACCCACCAGCAGTATTTTTTTTGCAGGTGTATCTTCCCGGGTCTTCCGTAAACTCTGTGCCTGAGCCTTACCTCTTGCTTCAGCCAGGGCTTCCGCAAAATTGGCAAAGAGCACCGTAATAAGCAGGATGCTGAAGATTGTAATATTGTACCATAATGCTCCTTGTGAAGTATCACCGGTGGCGAGCTGGTAAATGGAAACAGCCAGCATTACGGCGGTACCAATCTCCACGGTAAACATTACCGGGTTTTTGATCATCAGTGCAGGGTTCAGCTTTACAAAAGACTGTTTCACCGCAGTGCCGATCAGTTCAGGGTCAAATAATTGTATGGAACGTTTATTGGTTGACATGTTGTTTCAATTAATACAGTGAAAAATATTCAGCTAATGGTCCCAGTGCCAGTGCCGGTAAATAGGATAAAGCAGTAATGATGATGATTACCGCCAGTGTCATCACACCGAAGGTGCCGGAATCTGTTCGCAGTGTGCCGGGTGATTCGGGAATGAATTTCTTCTTCGCCAGCAAACCAATAATAGCAACCGGCGCAATAATGGGCAGGTATCTTCCGAGTATCAATACAATACCCGTGGTCACATTCCAGAAGATATTATTATCGCCTAATCCTTCAAAGCCGCTTCCGTTATTGGCATTGGCCGAAGTGAACTCATACAGCATTTCGGAAAAACCATGGTAAGACGGGTTGTTCAGCCAGGCTCCCGGTTTCACCTGCCAGGCGATATCGGGATGATGGGCCACCATATAGGCAGCTAATGCTGTAAATCCTTTTATTAAAAAGGCTGATAGTAACGTAACCAGCGCAGCGATCTTCACTTCCCTGGCTTCCACTTTATGGCCCATGAATTCCGGGGTACGTCCCACCATCAGTCCTGAAATGAAAACAGCAATGATGATAAATATGAAATAGTTGAGCAGACCAACACCCACACCACCATAAAGGGCATTGATCATCATATCAAGGATCACCACGCCGCCGGAGACAGGCGTTAAACTATCATGCATCCCATTGACCGATCCGTTGGACGTGGAAGTGGTGGCCACACTCCAGAATGCGGTAGCTGCTGCACCCAGTCTCACTTCTTTACCTTCCATGCTCCCGGCGGTTTGTGCAATGCCGAGCTGGTCAATCGCCGGGTTTCCCTTTGTTTCATAATAAACAGTAATGGCGCAAAAGATGACGAAAAGGAATGTCATCACAGCAAAGATGACGTTGGCTAATTTTCTTTTGTTGATATAAAAACCCAGCGCAAAAACCAGTGCAATGGGAATCACGAGGATCGAAATAGTTTCCACGGCATTGGTCAGGTAATTGGGATTCTCCAGCGGATGTGCTGAGTTCACGCCAAACCAGCCACCACCATTGGTGCCGAGTTGTTTGATAGCGATCATACCGGCAGCCGGACCTCTTGATACCTGCACACTATCACCCTGCAGGGTAACAATGCTGTCCTTCCCCTCATAACTGGTGGGAGTTCCGTTGAAGGCCAATATCACCGCAACGATAATAGATAAAGGCAATAAAATCCGGGTAATACTCTTTACAAAATAGTTCCAGAAATTACCGAGGTTATTGCTGGTCTTTTCTTTTAACCCGTTAAAGAGAGCCATCATTACCGCAATGCCGGTGGCAGCACTTACGAATTGTAAAAAAGTAACTACAAATAACTGGGTGAAATAGGTCAGGCCTGATTCACCGGAATAGTGCTGCAGGTTACAGTTCACTAAAAAACTAATCGCTGTATTAAAAGCAAGGTCAGGTGTTTGCCCGGGATTGCCATCGGGATTCAAAGGCAGTTTATCCTGGAAAATAAGCAGGAACATACCATAAACCAGCCATAGCAGATTAATGGTCAGCATGGCTTTCAGGAATTGTTTCCAGTTCATGCTCTTCCGCGGGTTGATACCACTGATGCGGAAAATGAATTTTTCCAACGGGTTCATAAAACCGGTGATTGTCTTTTCACCGGCAAAGACCCGGGCAATATACTTTCCCAACGGATAGGCAAGGATAACCGTAAGGAGGAATATTAAAACTACGCCTGTTATTTCGCTGTTCATGTGTTCAGAATTTTTCGGGTTTGATCAATACGTAAACGAGGTACACGAATACGATAGCGGACAGAATAAATAATACGGTCATCATGTTGTTTAAATTTTTTCGAACCAGTCGATGGATTTAAAAAAGAGCCAAAAGCAGAGAAGCCCGGCCAGTAAAAGAATACTTGTTATCATGTGATTGTGTTTTTATCAGAAAAGCGATCTTACTTTCAGCAAAACCAGGCCGGCGACAGCAAGGGCTGCCAGCCATATCAGGATGATCAGCGCCACCTCTTTATCTTTTCCGGTTTTTCTTTCACTTGTTATGGTATATAAAGTTTATATCCGTGCAGCAGCGGGTTCCCGTCACTTCTGTACTAACCGGAAAGATGATTGTGTTTGCCGGTCGGCTGATTCTGCCAACTCATTAATGCAACGACCTGCTGATCAGCGCCACGATCAGCGTCCCGAAATAAATAAGAGGGATGATGATATGCAGCTTTAATCGTTTACCAAGTCCCTGTAAAGGATCCTTTTTCATGTTATAGTGTTTTGACAGGATATGCCAAATGCAATGCCTTTTTGGGGAATAAGTAATTGGCAAGGGCTGAACGACAGGAACAGCAAGGGTTTGGGAGGAATCAGGGATTGGTAATGGATTTGTTCCAAAATGAAAAACCCTTCCAAAATGGAAGGGTGGGTTTTCAAAATGAAAAATTAAGTTAGTAACGTTTCGATTTACTATTTTGTCTTCCAGCTATGTAGGCAATGCTGATCAATAGCCAAGTGATACCGCCAACTGTTCTCAAATTCTTATTTTTTGAAAATAAGCAGTAAGCTCCACCAATCATAAAAGCATGGGCAACTTCTCCAGAAAGCATTAATCCTCCATTTGTCAGATTAGAACTCCCATCGATTACAGTTTGAGTTATGGAACGACCAGATTTGTCAAATAAGAAAGTTCGGTTAAGGAATTTCGAGATCTGGGTCCCGTCATAGTGCATTTGATTGTAAATTTCTTCCATAATTATTTTTTATACCTAAAAGTAAAAATAATTATTTATTCATTTTTTGCCATATGGCAACTTTTTAGAGGAAGTATAAATATCTCTCTTAATTCTACTTAGGCTTGTTTCTGTTATATCAAGATAATTGGCAATCATATTGGAAGGAATATTGTGGACAAGTTCAGGATATTTTTCAGATAGGATTTTGTATCTATTAGTAGCTTCTGTTTTAAAATTTCTAATCCTATCTAATGCATCCAAATAATGTCGCTCTGCTAATACTCTACCTAATCTTTCAATTGATGGATGACTCTCATATAATTTATACAAGGCTCTCCTGTCAATAAAGATTATTCTACATTTAGTTATTGCTTGAACATTTAATCTGCTTTTGTTCTCTGAAATAAAGGACTCAAAATCACTAACAAATGGGTTCCTTGCTAGAAAATTAAAATATACAGTTTTCTCCTTTCTTTTCTCGTCACAATAGTATGCTCGTAGGAAACCTGATTTAAGAAAACCAATTTTAGAACAGACTTTGCCAGCTTTAACAAAGAAATCTTTTTTATTGATCTCTTCTTCCTTTAAGAGGCTAGATAATTCTGCCCATGCATTATCAGTAATTTTTGAATGTAAGCTTAAATATTTTCTTATTTCTTCCATTTCATATGGGCTATTAAATTTTATATTCCTCGATCTTCCGGTACAAAGTGGTGAGACCGATACCCAGCAGTCTTGCCGCTTCCGTTTTATTACCGGCTGTATGCTGTAATACTTTGCGGATATGCTGTTTCTCCACTTCGGCCAGTTCAAAGGAAGTTGTTTTATGATCAGCAGGATGCTGCATCGTAAACGGCAACGTGGCGGTGGTAAGCTCATTCCCGTTTTCAAGGATCACACTCCGTTCAATCACATTCTTCAGTTCCCGGATATTGCCGGGCCAGTCGTACTGCTGCAGGGCAGCTATATATTCTTTTTGTAAAACAGGGATGGCTTTATTTGTTTTGCCCGCAAAGATGATGGCGAAATGCAAGGCCAGCGAAGGAATATCTTTTATCCGTTCCCGCAATGCCGGTAACGTAACCTGGAAAACCGCCAGCCGGTAAAAAAGATCGGACCGGAAATGACCCGCTTCAATTTCTGTTGGCAGGTTGCGGTTGGTGGCCGCAATGATGCGGACATTCACTTTGATGGTTTTGGTATCCCCCACTTTGATGAACTCTCCGGCTTCCAGCACCCGTAGTAATTTGGCCTGCAGTTCAGCCGGCATCTCGCCGATCTCATCCAGGAAGAAAGTGCCACCATTCGCTTCCTCAAACAATCCTTTTTTATCCTTTACGGCTCCGGTAAAGGCCCCGGCTTTATGACCAAACAATTCACTTTCCAGTAATTCTTTACTGAACGCACTGCAGTTCACCGCCACAAAGGTCTTGTTGCAGCGGTCGCTGTTATGATGGATGGCCTGTGCAAATACTTCTTTGCCGGTGCCGGTCTCACCGAGCAACAATACGGTGGCATCGGTAGCCGCCACTTTCCGGGCCAGTGCAATGGCTTCCTGTATGGAGGCTGAATCACCAATGATGCTGTCGAAAGAATATTTTTTAGCCACCCGTTGCTGCAGTTGTTCCAGTTTGCGCTGCAATTGCACTTTCTCCAGGGCCCGGTGCAGTAAAGGAATGATCTTGTCATTATCATCGCCTTTCATGATATAATCAAAAGCGCCGTTGCGCATGGCCTGCACTCCATCGGGCACATTGCCGTAGGCGGTGAGCAATATCACTTCCGTGGCGGGATGCAGGGACCTGATCTGTTTCACCAGGTCCACACCGTTGCTGTCAGGAAGTTTTACATCGCAGAGCACCACATCAAAATCCTGGCTGGCTAACTTTTTAAGGGCAGCCTGGCCGCTGGCGGCTTCCTGCACATCAAAACCTTCCAGGCGGATGATGCGCAGCAGCAGCTGCCGTAGTTTTTCTTCATCGTCTATGAGTAAAACGGAATTCATGCGCCATCAAAGCTATGGAAAAACGGGGAGGGAGCTGGCAGGGGATTATTGAAGGACAATGTTGTATGCGATATTATTGATTCAGCTAATTTTGCAAAATGCAAAGCACAAAACAAAAGATAAAGTAGTAGTTAATACACTTGAAGCAAACCTTTTGTTGGTGCGTTCGTGTTTTTTATTCGATTATTTTGTCATTTTAATAGGTTTTCTAATACTTTTTTTCCATTTTCATTTTTAGGATTTAATTCGATTGATTTTTTGTACATTTTAATGGCTTCTTCTTTATTATTATCTTTTAATAGTACTTCTCCATAACTGTCGTAAGCATTCCAGCTGTTTGGGAATAAATACACATTTAATTTAAAAATTTCCAGAGCCTCCTTAATTTGCCCTTTTTGCATCATTCTGTATGCCCATTCGTTTATTTCAAATTCTTTCGGTTTAAAGTAGGGGTTCTTTTTAACTTGTTCATTTACTACGTTAATTGCTTGATCAAATCCAATTTTTTGCAAATTTATTCTCAAAAAAGTCAACGGATCTGCATTTAAAATATCTGGGATATAACAAGCAGCCAATTCTTCCAAATAATCTTCAGGTGAACCGCCTCCCAGATTGGTTAATACAATCACAGCCAGGTCGTCATCGGGATAAATAAGAAATGCAGCCCGTCCACCACCTGACATACCCATAGCTCTATGTTGCTCACGAAATTTTGCCAAGCCCCACCCCAGTGCCCACGGAGTATTTTCTCCATTGTTAAATTGTGTAGGAGACCACATGGCTTCTATTGTCGACTTGGATTTTAACAGTTTGCTATTTTGCAATGCAATTACCCATTTCGCCATATCTTCTGCTGTACTATTAAGTCCGGCAGCAGTTCTTCTAAAATAAGGGAACTCATAATAATTATTTACCATTTTCACTTCCTTGAATTTTTGCCCATCCAAAGTCGTTTTATAAAAATAGGTTGGTGCAAAATGCGGTATCACATCACGGGAATCGCCAAAAATAGTATTGCTCATACCTACCGGTTTAAATTGTTTTTCTGAAAATACTTCGGCAAATGGCTTTTCGTTGAATTTGTCTATTATTTTTCCCAATAAATAAGCATTGGTTTGATTATAACTAAACCGTTCACCAGGATTAAATTCCATAGCTGTGATTTTTAATTTTTCCCACACAGTATCTTCATTTTTCAAACGTCCCAAGCCGCCCGTATTGGGGTCAAGTAGTTTTAGCAAATCAGGTAATCCTGAAATGTGAGTCAATAATTGTTTGATGGTTACTAATTGCCAGTCCGCAGGCAGATTATCCAAGTACTTTGAAACAGGTGCCGACAGGTCAATTTTTCCATCTTCGACCAATTGCATAATGGCTACGCTGGTAAAAACTTTTGTACAAGAATTGATGGCAAAAATTGTTTTGTTATCTACTGGGATATTATCCTGAACATTTGCAAGGCCGTAAGATTTATTTAAAACAATTTTTTCACCTTTAACAACAGCTATTTGCAATCCGGGAATTTTCCGTTCATTCATTTCCCGTTCAATGATTACATCAACATCAGCAGTTTTATTTTGAGCGAACAGAGATGTTCCAGCCAGAATAAAAGTTATGAGAAATATTTTCTTTAGTGTCATTTTATAAGTTATTTGGAATTGTTTAAATAGGTTTACTGTGACTATCGCATGATGTACAACGTCGAGGTATTTATGATGGCTGGGAATCAAGACGATGTCAGCCCGCCTAGCTATTATAAATACATGTTAGGTGCAGTTGTACGTCTATTGTCAATTTAGGTCATATTCTTCTAATGCCTCAACCCAAATGTTTTGTCTGTTAAGTGCAATTGCTTTTTTTACAATTGTCAATAACAAGCCTTGGTCTTTCAATTCGCCTTTGATGATGATTTTGAAACTTTGTGAATCATCAGTGTCTAAGGGAGTGACTTTGTCTCCTAGTTCACAGCAACCATAACCGTCAAACGAAATTCCTTTTAAAGAAATCCTGTCTTTGTTTTGGTTATTAAAGTCTAAGAATACACAGCCGTCTAAACAACCTAAATAATAGTCAGCAGGTCTTGAGTCTGGCATTGATGCTATAAAGAAACCAAAGTTAGCCGTCATATTGTATTCCTTTTTATAACGTCTACAAAGTGATCCAAATTTTTACACTGAAACTCTTGTCGAGATTTTGGATTGTCGATTTCTATATAAAAAAATTCAGAGGTGTCAAATAGAATATGAACGTTTCCTTTGTGGAATGCCATAAATCCATCATATTGCCAATTTTGACTCTCTAAATACCTATAGTATTTACTGAAGCCTCGGCTGTCAAATTCATAGTTATCTGCATGTTGATTGTCGGTCATAATAGCACCTAACGGCCAGGGCTTTGTGTTCGTGGCGATATTCAGGGAACAAAAGCTCAGCCTATGCACTAAAGTTAAATAGAATTACTGCCGATCAGGTCATGTTCATCTGCCGCTATGACACAAAACCTTGTTAGCCGCCGTTTCTTCACCAAAGCATTGTTAGAAAATGTATTCTAATCCTCTCGAGGAAAATCATCGGGATCAAAAGGCTTCGTATACGAAATACCGTCTCTTAACGCTTCTCTTTCCATCCACTCCATAACTAATACCCCATGCCAGTGATTAAGAAAGTCCCAAGCGGCATTAAAATAATCGACAAAAACAGCGTCATTAACTCCCGCACGGTCGTATGTTTTTTTCCGTTTGAAGGCCTCGTGTTTTGAGTGTGCAAACCGAAATAGATCACCTGTAGGATCAACTGCATGAAAGTTTTCGATCACCCATTCAGCGGTTTCGAGTCTCACGTCTTTAAGGAATGAATACCCGTTGTCTTCCAGCCAACGTCGGCACTCCGCCCATATTCCCCATAGGTCATGCGAGAACATAATCTTTTTATTAGAGGAATTTCCTCGATCGACTGTAGCTTCAAGAAGTGCCTTGAGTGCTAATTCGAGCGTCTGGCGCACAACCAACAGGGTCGGAGCAAACCAATTTCCAAGCCCACTTTTTTTGCTTGTATCTATGAGTAAATCCGCGGCCATCTTGTAATCGCAAGCGAGCTGATCATAGCCTGCGATTGCATTACCGTTCTCTACATAATATAGAAGTGGCGGACGTTTCTCATTATAGTTGACTAAGGAACCAAAAAGTGTCATGTGAAACCGTGTGTCACTGGCTTCTAAGTTTGACTTGGTATGTTTTTCTTTCTCGTTACTCATAAGTATTGTGAGATAGATGGCTGCGGTACGTTTTAGGGCTTTGTGTTGTGGTGGGAATCAGGGAACGTCAGCCCAACCCATAACCAATAGCCCAATTGAAAAACTAAAGATAAGCCTTTGTTCGTCAGCCCGCCATAACACAAAACCCATGTAAGCTGCAGCCAATGTGGGTTTGTGTATCTGTCTTGTTATGTTGTCAAACCCAACAACGTTTTAAGCCGTGTCAACAAAGTTTTAGACTTCCTTTCATCGTCAAGTCGCTTTCTCCAATTAACGTCAAACTTACCATTCTTTTCAACTTTTAAATGGTCTGGTGGTGTCGCTACTTGTAAATGAAAAGGCATTATTTGTCCTTGGTGGTATAGTTCGTTGTCGTCACGAAGTCGTCTGCTACAAAACAAGTCAATGATTGTAACATCTTGTCCTGCCTCATAAATTGTCGTGTCAACCCAAACTGGAACTTGATTGTTGTGATGAAAAAGGTCAACAATTTGGTCGGCGGTCAAAATCCTGTTCTCGTATTTATTCCAAATGTTCAGCACCGCAATTTCATTATCAGTCAAGTGTTCATCGTCTTTGTCAACTGTCCTTGAATTTGGTGTAATGCGATATTTATAATTGTCTGCAATGTCATTGTAACTAAGTGTTTGGGTAAAGTCAACTAACATTGTTGTCGCTTGGTCAAGATGTTGTCTAAATGTTACTTTATCCATTTGCTTTGTCGTTACGGAATGGTCGTGTTTGGTTGCAGCTTACGAACAGGTATTTGCGAAGGCTGGGAAATAGACTTCCGACCGCCCGGCTACCTGAAGCTAAATTTATAATTAAAAGTAGATGATTTGCACATAGCTAAATAGTTATTCGTCTGCCCGATATGAAGCCAAATTGAAAAACAAAAAGTTGAAACACGGCTTACGTCAGCCCAGCTTTTGCAAATACCAATGTTAGCAGCAGCCTTTGTAAATGTTGATATTTTCATTTTACTAAATTGTCAATCAAATCTGCAACTTTAACGTATGTTTCCTCTTTGTCGTTTTCATTCAATTTGCTTAAAGGATGCTTAGGGTCATTTATTGCTTGAAATCTGTTTAGATTTTCGTCGCTAGTAAACCTACAAGGTTTCACAATTATTGGCAGAATAACTTTTCCATTTTCTTCTGCTGCTTTGAGTATGGGTGGTAGTTCATTGTCTATAATAAAATCGGATGCAAGAAAGTCCGCACTAATCAACAGGATTGCTATAACTGATTTCTCAAGAGCATTATTTATTTTTTCTCTCCACTTTTCGCCAGCCTTAATTTTCGTGTCGACCCACAAATCTATTTGGCCTTTCTTTTCGAAAGGTTTTAAATGAATTTTTAGTCTATCTAAATATTCTGTGTCCGTATGAGAATAACTAACAAAAATGGATTTTACATTTTTTTGAGCTTTGTTGTCTTTAGTTTTTTCGAGTAAAAATTCCACTGACTTGTTTCGACTTAAATAACTCACCAAAGGTCTAACGAGAGTTTCTTGCATTCTAAGTCGGTCGTACAGGATTGCTTGATAATGGGAAATGTCAATCGATAAATCTGTACCTCTATCACAGATTGGAATAATTGGTTTATTAAGTGTTTGGGCAATAAGAAATTCACTTCTTACATTACTTCCAAAACCTTTTGTCATGTCGTATTTTGTAACGTCAGCAATTAAGATATCGCATTCTGTGATTGCTTTTTCAACTTGTTTTCTAATTGGGTTAGTTTTAGTAGAGACAAAATCCTCTGCTCTTGTTATTGTATGTCCAACACTTGATACAGCAAGTTTTACAACTTCGTAGACATCTTCAAATTCAGATTTGAACGGTATGATTAAGAAAATATTCATTGTTAAAGGATTTGTCATTTAAGGTTGCTGCTAACACGTAGATTGGCGTCACTTCTGGTACAGTTTTATATTGACTATCAGTACAAACCTGTACCAGCTATCTTAAAGTTAGGAAGTCTTTTTCAGCCTGCCGGAGAACTTTAATTAAAAATCCCTTAGCCTGATGGCTAATGGATTTTTAATAATTTACGGGGAGTTATTTATTGATTAATTGCTGAACCGCAGTGTCCGTCCCGGTCCGCTGCCATTTTGCTGCATATCGTTCATCATCTTTTCTCTTTCTTTATTGAATTCAGCAGCAGTATAACGTTTTTTACCGGTGGGTTCCTTAATAGAAGCAATATCTGCTTTGGGGTTAATGGATATGGCTTTAAAGCTTTGCTGGCCTTTGTTAACATCGATTTCAAGGATCAAACCGGGCAACTGTCCCTGGTATTCGGCCGGCCCGGCAGCAACAGGAATATCACTGGCCACCCAGGCCACCACCAGTACGGTATCGTTCACTTCCCTGCGTTCCATTTTGCCGTTGTCCATATTCATCTGCATCCGCTTTCTCGTTTGCGTGGCTTCCGCCTTCATACAGTTATGGCCGAGAATGGTTTTTGTTTCGCCGGTCATTTTCCATTTCATCGGGCGGGTGCTGTCGTCAATAATAAAAACCTTGTCAAATAACTCCTTTTTTTCCACTTTGGTACCCTTGTCAAAATTGGTATAGACCACATCATTGGATCCGGCTGAGAAAGTCCGGATCTGCATACCACCATCAGCGCTGGTGAAATTACCATCGTCTTCATTCTCCTGTTCGGCCTGCCGCCAGAGAGATTGGTTATTGCCAAATGTCAGTTCAAATTTATCCGTTCTTGTTTTGGGGATCATGCGCTGCATTTCTTCATTCATGCCGCTGAAACTGATCTGCACCTGTACGGTCCTTTCATAGATCACTTTTCCTTCTTTTTGCTGCGCCGCGGCGGCAAAAACTGCAAAAAGGGCAGAACCGAGGATAACTGTCTTTTTCATTGTTGTTGATTTTGCTCCAAAGCTAAAAGGCCGGAAAAGGAAAGCAGGTTAACCCACCTTTCATTAAGGTTAATAAAGGTTAAAGGCGCTGAGAAGGCCTCTGGCAAAGCAGTACATTTGTAATCACATCATGAAAAAAATACGGGGTTCTGCTATATTGATGATGGTTGCCATTCTCGGCATCTGTGGTTTCCAGGGCTACTGGCTGAAGAATAACTATGACCGGGAGAAACAGAACCTTGATATCAAAACAGCAGCCGCCTTCCGGCAAACCATTTTGCAATTGCAGGCCGGCAAACTGAAATTAGAAACGATCAGCCTCAGTTTTGATACCACTAGAATAGCTGGCGTAACGGTCTCCGGCAATAAAAGCAGCACCCGGCGTGTCAGCCGGACCGTCTCTCCTTCGGAACCGGCTATTTCTGTACTGAACCTGTTGCAGGAAAGATTAAAGGATTCACTGCGGCGGGATACCGGCATGATCATGCTGCTGCGGGGAAATAATGATTCACTGGTACGGAGAATGATCGGGGACAGCAGTGGAAGAATACGGACGGTAATTCATTCCGTCGGGATCGGGAAACGTATCGACTCCCTGATTCCGAACCCGGAAATGATCCGGGATATTCACGTGAATAAAAGCGGGCCATCAACTGCCGGCAGTGTAACGATCACTTACAGCAGCAAGAGCGGGAAAATACCTGACTCTGCTTTTTCTTTTAAAGGCAAGACCGGGAATAATATTTTTATTGAAAAGGAGATGACGGATATGCAGGAGCCACCGGGTGTGCTGGTTGCCGCACCGGATCTTAAAAAGACCGGTGAAAAATCAGTGTTCCGTTTTTTATATGATGTGGATTCCCTGTCGCAGAAAGACTCCGTTACCTTGAAAGAAATTGATTCAGCATTTGCCAAAAGGCTGAAGGACGAAAAAATTGCTGTGGGGTTTGCCGTGAGCCGCTTAGACAGCATGCAGGCTGTTCCTGCCAATGCGGTGACGCTTGGTTTTTCAAAACCCACGCATTTTTCCTACACGTTGCAGGATACATGGAGTTATATGCTGGGTCAGCTGAAACTGCCGGTACTGTTTTCGTTACTGCTGGTGGGTATCACGATTGCCTCTTTTGTTTTGCTTTACCGCAATATGATGCAGCAAAAAAGACTGGCGGACCTGAAGAATGAGTTCATCAGCAATATCACCCATGAACTGAAAACACCAATCGCTACGGTGGGGGTGGCTATTGAAGCGCTGAAGAGTTTCAATGCTATTGATAACCCGCAGCGCACCCGGGAATACTTGGATATTTCACAGAATGAACTGCAGCGCCTGAACCTGCTGGTTGATAAAGTGCTGAAATTATCGATGTTTGAAAAGAAAGAGATCGAACTGAAATACGAACTGCTGAACCTGGCCGATGTGGTGGAAGAAGTGGTGGCTTCCATGCGCCTGCAAACAGAGAAATACCGGGGAACCGTGACGGTGAATACAGAAGGGGATTGCAGCCTGCAGGCCGACCGTCTGCATATGCTGAGTGTGGTGTTCAATTTATTAGACAATGCGCTGAAGTATGGCAGGGAAAACCCGGAGGTGCAGATTAGTTTGGAAGAAAAGGAAGAGACGATTGAATTGAAAGTGACGGATAATGGTATCGGCATCCCTGTTGAGTATAAAGACAAAGTGTTTGACAAGTTTTTCCGTATTCCCCATGGTGATACGCATAATGCCAAAGGATATGGATTAGGGCTGAGCTATGTGGCGCATGTGGTAAAAAAACACAAGGGAACCATTGCGGTGGAAAGCGGAACGGGTACGGGATCGGCATTTATTATCAACTTACCGAAGCAACAACGATGAGCACAACAAAAGTCCTTTACGTGGAGGATGAACTTTTCCTGGGGAAGATCGTGAGAGAAAGCTTAGAGAGCAGGGGCTTTACCGTCACCATGGAAAGCGATGGCGCCAAAGTACTGGATGTGTTTAAACAAGCCCATCCTGATATCTGCGTGCTGGATGTGATGCTGCCGAACAAAGACGGTTTTACCATTGCTGATGAGATAAGAGAACTGGATGAAACAGTGCCGATCATTTTCCTAACAGCGAAGACGCAGACTGAAGATGTGGTGAAAGGCTTTTCACTGGGTGGTAATGATTATGTACGTAAACCGTTCAGCATGGAAGAACTTATTGTCCGTATACAGAGCTTATTGCGGAACAAAGCGGAAGGAATGACCAGGGTAACCGGGGACATGGTTGCCTTCGGAAAATATACTTTCCAGTTACACCGCCAGGTGCTGGCCAATGGCAGGGAGGAACGAAAACTCTCTTACCGGGAAAGTGAGCTGCTGAAATTATTATACGAAAACAGGTCAGCTGTGATTGACCGCAAAGACATCCTGAATTTGTTATGGGGTAATGATTCCTTCTTCAACAGCCGCAATTTAGATGTTTATATCACCAAGCTCCGCAGTTATTTAAAAGACGATCCTTCTTTAGAGATTATTACCATCAAGGGAATTGGTTACCGGTTTGTAACGGGGTAAAATACTCCCTCCGGGTTATAAGACGGAAAAAGTTGGATATCTTTCCTGTAAATCTATTTAAATGTTGAGATGGCTGGGTTACCTGCTGCTATTGGTTTTGGTAATAGCATTTATTACTTCTCCGTCCGAGGAAAAGTTTTCAGCTTTTATTGATACTGAAATGAAGAATGCAGCCTGCAGGCCCTATATAAAACACCAGGCTTACGGTCTTTTTTTTCTCAAAGCTTTTTCCATCAGCAGTGTAAAAGAATGCAAAGAGATTAAAAAACTGAAAAGCCTGCAAACGGGCACGGGATTAAAAACTGATGTGGGCGTTCCTGTTTATGGTGATACGCATACTTATCTTGGCCTGTTTGGCCGGTTTTGGAAACTATAGAAGATCAAAGATCAGCTTCAGATTGTATTTTTACAGGGAACAGTATGCCGGATAAAAATATATACAAAGCACCCCGTATTTTTACCGGGGAGACCTGGCTGCAGGATCATGTTGTTATTACAGAGAATAATATTATTACCCGGGTAGCTCCTTTTTCGTCTGTTGCCGTCCCCGGCGAGATTCAGCATTTTGATAATTGCATCATTGCCCCGGCCTTTATTGACCTGCAGATCTATGGAGCCTATGGTAAGTTGTTATCCGTTTTTCCTGAAGCGGATGCATTATATAAACTGAATGCGTATTGTAATAAAGGCGGAGCAGCATATTGCCTGCCCACGGTAGCCACCAATACCCGGGATGTGTTTATCATGGCTATTGATGCGGTGAAAGCTTATTGGAAAGAAGGAGGCAAGGGTGTATTGGGTTTGCACCTGGAAGGCCCCTGGATCAACCCGCTGAAAAGAGGAGCTCATATTGAAACGCTGATTCATACTCCCACGCTTGCTGAGGCAAAAGAACTGCTGGATTATGGCAAAGGCGTTATTAAAATGATCACCCTTGCTCCTGAAGTGTGCAGTAAAGAAGTTATTGATCTTATTCTTTCATATGGGGTTGTCATTTCTGCCGGACATAGTGATGCCACGTACCGGCAGGCCAGGGAAGGTTTTGCCAATGGTATAACAACCGTCACTCATTTGTTCAATGCCATGAGCCCCTTACAGCACCGGGAACCGGGACTGGCGGGAGCAGTGATGGATGATGATAAAACGTTTTCCAGTATCATTCCCGACGGGTTTCATGTTGATTATGCAGCCATCCGCATCGCCAAACAGGTAATGAAAGAAAGATTGTTTGTGATCACCGATGCAGTAACTGATACAACAGAAGGGCATTACAAACATGCAATGAACGGCGACAAATATGAAGCTGCCGGTATTTTAAGCGGTTCAGCATTGACGATGGCAAAAGCAGTAAAAAATCTTGTCGCCAATAAAATAACCAGCCCGGAAGAAGCGTTGCGGATGTGCAGTTTATATCCGTCACAGGTAATGGGGATGGACCAGCAGCTTGGAAAAATTGAAAAGGGCTGCGAGGCTGCAATGGTTATTCTTGATGAACAACTGAACGTAATTAAACTGATCAGCTGATGCAGTTATTTAGGAGACAAATTGTAGTGCTGATCTTTCTTTGCCAATCTTTTTTTGCAGTTGCACAACAGCCGGCAGCTACAAGGACACAATACCCGCCGGGTTTGTTAAATTCTTATACGGGAGTGAATATTGGCGCAATCAATTATGCTTTTTCCAATGCACAGCTCGAACCGGGTTTTACCGCACAATCCGTAAAAGTGCCGCATACGGCAGTCAGGATTATCTTACTCGGTCATCAGTTCAATAAATATCTTTCTGCACAGATCAGCTATATGCGTCCTGTTGGCTGGGTGGAGTATAAAAAAATCAGCGCTGATCAGTCCGATCATACGGTGTGGATGAACGTAGCAGGGCTGACACTGGCTTCGCAGCTTCCTTTACATAAAAAAATTTCCCTGTTTGGTGAGGCGGGTTTGGGTATCATCACAAGAAAAGGATTCAGTATAAACAATGTACCGGTGGTAAAGAATGCGAATTATGCAACATTGCTGGCCGGTGCTGCTTTGCAATACCACCTCAACCGGAAATGGGACCTGCAGATCAGTTCGGCATGGTCACCGGCCAATCAAAAAGTAAAACAGCCGGCGACTACTTTTCTTGCTGCCGGTTTTCATTATCATATGCGGCCCTTACCAAAGGAAACTGTGGAACAAAATGCCAACAGTGGTTATATTTTCCCCAAGCAATTTATCATGGCGGGTTATACCACGAATGGTTTGGGTTATGGCGTAAATGATTTTGCTTCCAAAGGAGCCATTCCTTTTTTCTGGGGTGGTGAAGCACATATTCAACAGGGATTTACGCTGAGTTACCAGCGGAATATTTTTCATACCCGCAAAGTATTTGCGTTTGACTGGGCGGCTGGTATTTCCTTTTGGAAAAGCAGGGATAAGGCGGACCGGTTCATGACGGCCTCACTTTCGCCGGTCTTCCGCTTCACTGCTGTCCGCAGTAAACCACTTGATTTTTTCTTTGAATATTCCGTGGCCGGGCCAACGTATATTTCAAAGAAGATCATTGATGATAAAGCCACCGGCCAGCATTTTACCTTCTATGATTTTATGGGCATGGGTGCATTCACCGGGAAAAAGAGGCAGCTGAATGCCAACATCCGCATTGCCCATTATTCCAATGGCAATATTTATCCGCAAAATGACGGGCTGAAGATCCCGCTGACCTTCCAGTTGGGCTATGTTTTCTGAGATAGTATTAGTTGGTATTAAGAAATTTTATAACTTTTAGAAGACAACCAACGATTTCTCCACCAAAACGAGCCAACGAACATGAAAAAAATACTGATCGTGGCAGTCCTGTTATTACTAACAGCAGCTGCCACTTACCTTGCTTCCTGCAACAACAATTCGCCAGCTGTTACTGCTGAAGACAAAGCAAAGGATTCCCTTGCCAAAGTCATTGAACGGGGATCTTACTTAGCCAATAATGTGGCGGCCTGTATTCACTGTCACAGTAAAAGGGATTTCACCCAATATGCCGGCCCCAATACTCCCGGTTCTGAAGGCGGGGGCGGCGATGTGTTTGATCACAACATTCTCGATGCCATTCCCGGAACACTCTATGGCAAGAACATTACACCCGATGCGGAGACAGGGATCGGCAGCTGGACAGATGAGCAGATAATCAGAGCCATCACACAGGGAATCAGTAAGAATGGCGATACGCTTTTTCCACTGATGCCTTATGCGAATTTCAACCGGATGGCCAAAGATGACCTGCTGAGTATTATTGCCTATCTCAAAACACTGAAGCCCATCAAAAACAAAGTACCTGATCGCCGGCTGATGATACCGGTCAGTATGGCTTACCCGGCCCCATTCTTACAACCATCAACAGATGGCAATACCCGCCCGGCGGAAACAGACCTGGTAAAATATGGTGAATATATCACCACGATGGCAGATTGCGGCACCTGTCATACTGCTTTTGTGAAAGGACAACCGGATATGAGTAAAGCATTCGGTGGTGGCAATATCTTTCATATCGGAGAAACAAAAGTGACATCAGCGAATATCACACCCGATTCCACCGGTATCGGCGCCTGGACCGAAGAAATGTTTTTGAAAAAATTTACCATGTACCGCGAAGATAAAGCCCATAATTATAACCCGGGCAATAAGAACAATGTGATGCCGCTGGTCTCTTATGCAGGAATGACAGACAGCGACCTGAAAGCAATTTATGCTTACCTGCGGACGGTGAAACCGGTGAGTAATAAAGTGGAGAAATATCCGCAGTAGAGAGACATCGCACAGAGAAATAAAGAGAGGGGAAAATATTTTCTCCTTTAGCTCCCTTACTCTGTGCGATGTTCTTTTTTAGTATCTGCCGGCTCTTTGTCGAAATACACATCTTTAAACAGCAGCATCTTCCAGAGTTTGCGTTCGTTCTCTTTCGGGAAACCACAACGTTCTGCAAATTCATTCGTGTCTTTATAGGTGCCGAAAAGTTTATCCCACAGCGGCAGGTCGGAATAGTTGTATTTATGAACGCCCAGCTGGTGATGAATGGAATGGAGTTCCGGTGTTTGCAGGATATATTTCATCCACCGGGGTGACCTGATATTGGAATGATAATAATATTCCCCGGTGGCGGCAAAGAAGTTGAGCCAGAATGCTCCTTCCAGTGATGAACCCAGTACCGGGTACATAAGTAGTGCAATTAAAAATGAATCGGCCAGTATCTCCACCGGGTGTTTGTAAAAAGAAGTGAGTGCCTCTATTCTCGAGGGTGAATGATGCACCTGGTGAAAGATGACCCAGAAACCATTGGCATGCCGGATACGATGCCACCAGTAAAAAAAGAAAGTGCTGATGAGCCAGCCAATAAAACCTTCCAGCAGGGGTTGTTGCAGGTTGGATAGCCGGAATAGCGATGAACTGCTGAGCCAGTTGAACCAGAGTTTATTCGTGCCAAACGTGATGCCGATCTGAAAGGCATTCACCAGCAGTACCCGGAAATACCAGCCCTTGCTGTTGGGCAGCTCCCGGCCGGGTACCACCCGTTCCCATACTAAAAAAATAATGGTCACAATAACCGTGCAGATGGTGGGCGTCCATAAACTCATGACGTGTCGCTTTAATGGTTACTAAAATAGCGGAAGAAACGGAACGGGGGAATACCGGGAGGAGGGTAGCTGAACGTTTAGAGCTGGCATAAAAACCAGGGAGCGTTATATTATTCAGCAGGAAGAAGAACACCGGTTTTGCAGGCAGTTCAGGCAATTTTGAATTCCCCGGCATCATGGTAACTAAAAACTTCAATTTCAGGGTGGCTGCTGACAAGATTCCTTATTTTATCGAGTGTTGCTATTCGTAAATCATTGTCGTCTGCTCTCATCCTCGCCAAATCGTTTACAGGGTGGTTACTGTCGTTCAGCTCTACTCTCATATAATAGGCGTCAGCAATGTAAAAAATCCATTTCTCACCTGCTTTTAGTGCAACCCCGCAATGTCCCAGCGTATGTCCAAAAAGGGGAATAAGAAAAATACCGGTAGAAATGCCCGCACTGATTTTTCTTGCCTCAAATCCAAACCAGTCAGAATCTGATTTTTGATAGGTCTTAATTGCAGGGTTGTGCGCAAGAGGGGTTTTCAGGTACCTGGGATTTCCTGCATTGAAATTCTCAAATTCTTCAGCTCCGATATGAACAGTTGCCTGCGGAAAATCTGCAAGCCCGCCTGTATGATCGTTATCCAGATGGGATATAACACAATCGGTCACTTTTCCCGGGTCCAGTCCCAGTTTTTCAATCTGCCGCACTGCGGCCTGGTCTTCATCAAAACGATAGCCGACGATATCGATAAGCTGTTGTCCTATTCTTTCTTTCGGGTTTTGTATATCTAAAAGACCAATACCTGTGTCTATTAAAACAAGTTTATCATTTTCGCTGAGCAGCAAACAATGTCCGCAAACATTATCAGTAAGCGGTGAGACGATTTTAACACAGTTCAGATGATGTATTCCTTTCATAATTTCGCGAGTTTAAGGTGTTTTACCGGATTGCTGTTGTGATATAGTCATTGAAGACACCCCGGAACCACAATGGCCGGTTGAAAACTGAAAAGTAAATACCGGGCCGGGCCTGAACCGGGAACAATTTCATTGCCGCCAGATTACCAATGCAATGTTCGCAGCAGGGTTGCTTTTGTCTTTTAATGGTCAAATGACAGTACAGATAAACTTGAGTTATTCGAAAGCATAATTTTAACTGCCATGGTCTTATTTTTATAGAATAGCGGTTGCCACCTTGGCATTGTTGAGTAAATCCATTGTAGTTCCTTTTCTTCACTGCTGGATAAATAAGTCTTGTCCCCGGGGAATTCAACTTTTGTAACATTCCCCGAACTGCTTATATACAAGAGTACATTTAGTGGTTTATTAAAAATGATATTTGAACTTGAAAAACTTGCACTGATGTAATCAATCAATTTTTTTTGTGTAAAATAGTAATTCGGCTCAATGATTAGTTCCTCGTATTTTTTTATTTTAAGAATCAGATTGTCATTAAGTGTGGTATCTGATTCTACTTTGGCAATTGTTGTATCTGAAGTATGAATGAAGCTCCCTGTATACTTTATATTATCCTGAAATAAAATAAAGACTTCGATGGAATCCTTTAGGGGGAACCTAACAAAGGCAGTGTCACTATTTTCGTAAAAAATCTTGGGGCTGATGCAAGTGTCATTTTGAAAAACACAACTCATTTGAATAAAACCATATTTATCGAAAAACACCCAATCCCCTTGCTTTCTTTTTTGTTTATCGAGGTGATTGATTTTTTGACCGTATATCTTGATGTGCGATTGAGTTTTTGCTGAAAAAGGGATAGTTATTGCCACTGTGATTATTAGTAGCCGGATTAATCTGCCTCCAGGGTTCACTTTTAATTGCTATCAGAATTAATATAAATGTTACTGTTAACGGGCGCAGTTTGCCGCTGTTATTACCTGGTACGGATGCCTTGGTAAATTAACGATGATGAAGATAAGAACTAAAGCCGGAATAACAATGTCTGCCTGAACTGCTGATAATGAAAAAATTGAAAATCATTTTGCCTGCCGGCAAAGTGGTAAACCCATATTACAGGAGTGTTTTGGCCTTAGCATACCTGATCCTCCACGTTAAGAATGCTGTTGCTAACACTGGAATAAGAAATATGCTGAATGTTGAATTGGTATCAATTAGCTTATTATAAGTAAAACTTGCAAGTCCGCCTGTTAACGCACCTAAACCTGCCCAGCCAATGTAACTTATTCTGCTTTTTTTATTGTTAATTATTGCTGAACTAAGTTTTGAATCAGGCGTAGCTCCGTTTGTCAGATAGTTTTGAAAGCTTTCTATAAACGACAGCCAAACAGTTTCTTCTTCTTTTGTATTCATTTGGGCATCCGTGTCAATGTAGAAGTCAGCGAGAATAGTATTTTCAGAAATTGATACAGATACTTTTGATCCCCATGTCAGAGGGTTAGTTTTCCAGGCATCGAAGATAGTAGAACGATGCCCAAATTTTAAACAACTTTCTGTATGTTCTATCAATTTTAAGTTAAACTGTTCAAAATAGTTAATGATCCTTGTTGTCATTTGGCTATTGTCTGAAACAACAAACCTGATCCGCCTTTCCATTAATTTTGAATTTTAAGGATTTTTGATCTCTTTGATGGTTACTACTGTTTGTATTAAAGTTACCCCTTTTTTTGAGTTGACGCGGGAGTGATACCAGAAAAATGTCAGCCCGTAAACCCCATGCAGGCCAGGGTTTGTTCTGCAGGACCGTTTCAACGTTAATGCTGCTTTGATATCTTACGTTTTTTTCACTGGGTGTATTTATATCACTTTTACATATCAAAACAGGCATTACATCTCTGTCAAACCGGTATGAACTAATTTTTAAAGTGTCATTTAAAAATTTTTATTCTAAAAATAAAATTGGACAATCTTATTATTTTTATAGATGCACCTTTTTCAAGAAAAAAATCACTGCCAAAAAGAGAGTCTGCTGTGTAATATCGCGGATATACTGTAGCTCTTGCCAATAATATAGTAGAATCAGTCCTGTTACTTATTTTGTAGATAAACCCACTATTGGTGATTTTCAATTAGTATTTGATATAAAATGTAATGAGTCAGTGTCATAAAGCAAGAAAACCTGTAATAATACTGTAAGGTGAAGCATGCTTGTAATTTTTAGGATGCTTCTACAGGTAGACAACGTCCGGGAATTTCTGAGTCTGGTATTCTGCGATTCATCAGCCCGGATTGCTATTATTACCGGTCTACTGAATAATTCAGCTCTGTTACCCCGCAGGTAAATTGGCGGGTGGTCAGCAAGCTCAGTTTTATTTTGTCTTTGATGTTTGTAAACAACGGAATGCCCCGTCCGAGAATAACCGGGTTAACAAACAGCCAGTAGCCGTCAATCAGGTTCAGCTGAATAAGTGAATGTGTTGCTGCCGGGCTGCCAAAAAGCAGGATGTCTTCACCTGCCGGTTGTTTTATTTCGTTAATGCTTTCCGCCAGGTTGTTGCTGATAATTTTTATGTTAGCCAGGCCTGCGTCTTTCATTGTTTTTGACAGAACAACTTTACGGACCTTACTATACCACTTTGCATGTTCAATATCATGCCGGGTCGCTGCCGGCTTATCTGCTGCCGTGGGCCAGTAACTTTCCATCATCTGGTAGGTTACCCGTCCATATAATGCAGTATCGCCTTTGCTTATCCGTTTGCCGACATGCTCAAAAATTTCTTCATTCACTTTTATCCAGTCCATTTCCCCATTGGGCCCTGCCACAAAACCGTCAAGTGAAATGTGCATAAATGAAATTATTTTTCTCATATAACGTTGTTTTTTGTTGGTGGGAATGAGGTTTGTTGTTGCTCTTATAAGGGATGCTCCGTATGGGGCTTGGCGTTGTTGGAGGATTCTAAAAACGTCCGCCAGAGCTGCTGCCCAATCGAATTACTGGTGATGAAATTAGCAATAAAGAGCCAGAGAGATATTCGTTAGCCGGAACAAAAGATACTATGTTGCTGAAATTGAAGTTACAAGGGTATGCCCCAATAACACCAAATCCAATGTAATTTACTGGCGGATTTGTCGAGAGAAATGGTTTTAGTTGTGTCGGGGAATTTTGAAGTATCTGCTTCTGTATTTGGTTCTGTGGTCACCCGAAAATGTTTGTCAGCTTATATGCCGGAAAAAATTTAATTTATGTCTGATTTGTGTTAAATTTGAGTGTTTAAAAACACAAATAGTCAATTATGTCGACAAAACGTGTCCAGGTATCTTTCACTGAAAAACAGTGGGAACTACTTGAAAAACTTAAAGGTGAATTAGGAGAAAGCGATGCCGATGTTGTCAGAAGCATTGTAATTTCCTGGCTTGCGGAAAAGAGCTTCATTAGTTCCACTATAAAGAAACGTAACAATTTAGAATTAGAGAAAGAAGATGGAAAATAAAATTATTGATGTTATAAAGGGTGACTCCCCTTATTGCCTGCTTACGGGAAACAGCCTTGAAATGCTTAAAAAAATCCCAAGCAATTCTATTAATTGTGTTATCACTTCTCCACCTTATTGGCTTCTTCGGGAGTATGATGTTGCTGATGAAGACGGAGAGCAATCAGAAGTAATTGGCGATGAAAAAAATCCGTCTGATTATGTAAGGAAACTCGTTGAAGTTTTTGATGAGGTCTATCGTGTGTTAACAAAAGACGGCTCTTTATGGCTAAACTTAGGGGACAAGTATCACGATAAGCAACTAATGGGAATGCCCTGGCGGGTTGCGCTTGCAATGATGGATAAAGGATGGATTTTGCGTAACGATGTAATCTGGGATCAAATGAAAGGAACGCAAAGTGCAAAGGATAGGTTGAGAGATGTCTATGAACATATCTTTCATTTTGTCAAGAGCAAAAAATATTACTATGCACATGATGAAATAAGAATACAGCCAATAAGAAAGCCGAAAATGTATAACGGAGAAATCGTGTCTGCAACAGGAGTGAGCGGCAAAAAATATAGAAAACAAATTCTTGAAAGCACAGCCCTTACAGAAGAAGAAAGAGCAAATGCACTTAAAGCTTTGGATGAGATACTTGAAGATTTAACTCAAGGCAGAGCCATCGACTTCAGAATGACCATTCGTGGAGAACAACGTACTTTTCATAGTGATAAAACCAATGTTAGTGGCAGGGCTAAAGAACTTGAAACAAGGGGATATTATATTTTAAAAATGGGTGCAAACGGTCATCTGCCTTCTGATATATGGAGAATTGCCCCGGAAGATGTTTGGAGAAAAGATGCCCATTATGCTGTCTTTCCTGAAGAACTTTTGCTAAATCCGATTAAAGCAACATGTCCGGAAAAGGGAATTGTTTTAGACCCTTTTTCCGGAACAGGAAGTACAGTCGCAATAGCTGTTAAATTAAACAGACGTGGAATTGGAATTGACCTGAGCCCAAAGTATAATACTATTGCGGAGAATAGAATAGAAGATGCTATTGGAATATTCCGTTGATTTTGCCTTTTCGTAAAATATTCCTCTTAAAATCTTCGACAGTTGGGTAGTGTTCACGGTCAGCGCCACCAAGAATACGATTTATGCCATCCAAATCAGTACTTACGATTTCATCAAAATCAAGAACCCATTTTTTGTCCTGCCAAACCATTTTATAGGTGCAAAGATGAATAGGGTCTTCGTCTCTTGCTGGTCTTAATAGAGAAGTGTCAACATATTTCTTGAGGTATTCTATAGCTATGTCCTGAACGACAAAAATTATTTTATGCTCCCAAACTTCTATGATTTTACCTTTTTTGTAAACCTGTTGCATCATGGTTTTCATAAACTCATTAGCCCAATTAATACCATAATTGTATGAGTCACTTAAAAACTTACCATGTTCCTTCAGGTCTAAAACTGCCTGCCAGGGCGAACCAGTTGTACCCCCAGCTTGAAATTCAACACATAGGAAGTCTTGAATTTCTCCTTTTTGGTCAAGATTTACAGCAACATAGTCAACGTTGCCACCAACTCCGATGGTCACTTCGCTTACCCAATGAATGTTGGTCCAATGAGATAAATATTTCTTTCGTATGCTTTCAAAAACAATATCTTCTCTGAAACGATGCGGGCAAATAATAACTGGCAAGAAATCTTTTGTAAAACTGCCACGATACCCAAGGCTGCAAACCCCGACTTTTATATGCGGTTCGCTTTTCCTGGGTTTTACACAAGTACCTTTAATGAAGGAACAATATTGTTGTTCTAATGCTTTCTTTGCTTTGTTAGATGTATCAGTAAAAGCATGACAAAATATTTCTGTCGGGTATTTTTTTATAACAGGTTCGTTCATCCAATTGATTTTGTGTGATAAACATAAAAATATAAACAGTTTCGGAGAAGCCAGCAAAATTTTAGCTGATTTGCAGGGTAGGCTTAGGCCAAGTTACGGCAATCCTGCAAAGCAGCTAAAATATATATCGGGCAAAAGAAGCAGCCGAATTAGAGAGCTTTGAAAACTAAAGATGAATGTCAGCAACCTGCCTATTAATAAACAGAAGCATATTATACATAAATATGTGTAACCACCAACAGAATATTACCATCGGTTATCAACGCCGAACTATGCCAGTAACAATACAGTTATGTATAAGGGGATGATTATGCCACCGCCTCTTCCTCCCGCTTCCACTCTTTATCCATATAAAAAGTGCCGAAGGGAATAATGGAAGAGATAAAAACTTTAAAGCCCCAGGCAATGGATTTATTATACTGATCCTTTACCATATAAGCAGCTACCGCCAGCGACACAAAAAGTACACCGTGCAGGCTGCCAACGATAGTTACCGCTTTGGGCATACCTGCAAAATATTTCAGCGGCATGGCGATCAGCAATAACACTAAAAAGGAGATGCCTTCTGCAAAAGCAATTTTACGGAACCAGCTGTAAGTTTTCTTCATTGTGATTGGGGAATAGTAAATAGAAAAAGGGTTAATAATTGATCACCTGTTCCTGGATCGTTGCAGGGATTTCTCTCCACTCATATTGCTGGTTACGCAACTGGGGTTCAAAACCGGCTTCCCGGATGGCATCCTGAATGGTTTTATAGGTGAAGCGATGCGGGGCGCCGGCGGCACTCACCACATTCTCTTCGATCATGATAGAACCAAAATCATTGGCGCCGGCATGTAAACAGATAGAAGCGGTTTGTTTGCCCACTGTTAACCAGCTCGCCTGGATATTCTTTACATTGGGCAACATGATACGGCTCAAAGCGATCATCCGGATATATTCATCTGCCGTGGTGAGATTATGAACACCACGAATTTTGGCTAATAAAGTGTCCACATCCTGGAAAGTCCAGGGAATAAAAGCAAGGAAACCTTTTGCCTCTTCTGGTTTGCGGCTCTGCACTTCTCTTATTTTCACCAAATGCTCAAAACGTTCTTCGATGGCTTCCACATGACCAAACATCATCGTGGCAGAAGTGGTGATATTGAGTTGGTGTGCTTCCTGCATAATATCGAGCCATTCCTGCGCCCCGCATTTGCCTTTGCTGATCAAACGGCGCACCCTGTCGACCAGTATCTCTGCACCGGCGCCGGGCAATGAGTCCATACCGGCTTCTTTCAGCGCTTTCAGCACTTCGTGGTGTGTTGATTTTTCCAGCTTGGTGATATGTGCCACTTCAGGTGGCCCCAATGTATGCAGCTTGATCATCGGAAACTCCTGCTTGATCTGCCGGAAAGTATCTGTATAGAATTGCAAACCCAGGTCAGGATGATGCCCGCCCTGCAAGAGCAACTGGTCACCGCCGTATTTTAAGGTTTCGGTGATCTTTTGCCGGTAGGCCGGCATATCGGTGATATAAGCCTCAGCGTGCCCGGGTATACGGTAGAAATTGCAAAACTTACAATTGGCGATGCAAACATTGGTGGTGTTTACGTTCCGGTCGATCTGCCAGGTCACTTTGCCGTGCGGCACTTGTTTTTTGCGGAGTTCATCGGCAATAAACATCAGGTCGGCCAGCGGGGCATGCCGGTAGAGGTATACCCCTTCTTCTACGGAAAGAGAACCGAAAGCCGAAGCTTTATCATAGAGTTCATTTAGCTGCATAGGTTGTTTTACATTTTGTATTCACCAGGCCCTGAGATATCAAAGAATACTGCTGCCGTCTGGCAACCCGCTTTGTGGGATGAAGACGAATAAACCCGGAAAGCGCAAAGTTACACCTGAATAACAGAAAACAGGCTGAACGGTTTTGATCCGGCTCCTCATTCAGCTAAATTTACCTGCGGGCCGGTATGAATGGCAAAGGGCTTTGCATCATTTTAGCCCTTGTCGCTGTCCTGAATAAGAACGATTGCCGACCAAAAACCTCCGCATGAAAAAAATAGTATTGCTGCTGGCCCTGTCCCTGCTGTTTTTGCAACAGCAGACACAAGCCCAGGAAGAATTTATAGAACCGCCTTCCCGCTTTCTAACCCGTGTCCCCTTTACCCAGCTTACCGGTGGTATCGTGATCCTGCAGGCCCGGCTGAATGATTTCCCGGATACACTGAATTTTGTACTTGATACAGGCAGCAGCGGCATTTCCTTAGATTCAACAACAGCGGATTACCTGAAACTGAACCCGCTGGCAACAGACCGGACAATCCGCGGTATTGCCGGTATCCGGACTGTGCCTTTTTTATTTAACCAGACCCTGCATTTTCCCAAACTGAAGGTGGACAGCCTTGATTTTCATGTCAACGATTATTCAATACTTACTGCTGTATATGGCGAACAGATTGACGGAATCATTGGTTATTCCCTGCTGAGCCGTTATATCGTGAAGATTAATTATGACAGCATGTTCATTGATATCTGCAGCCCCGGCACAATACGTTACCCCAAAGGAGGCTATATGTTTAAACCGTCTATTGGCAGCCTCCCTATACAGTCGCTGCGGGTAAAAGATGCGGCAACGATCAATACCCGTTTTTTATATGATATCGGGGCCGGTGTTTGCATGATGCTTTCAACAGAGTTTGTTGCTGATAGTGCATTACTGAATAAAAAAAGAAAACTGCTGTCCAAAGAAGGAGAAGGTGTGGGCGGCAAGATCGATATGTTTGTGACGGTGATCAAAGAAGTAAAGCTGGGCCCCTTCCGTTTCCGGGCGGTACCCACTTATATTTTTGATGATGTTTATAATGTAACTTCTTATCCCTACCTCGGCGGTTTGATCGGGAACGATATCCTGCGAAGGTTCAATACAATCCTGAATTACGAAAAAAAGGATTTTTACCTGGTGCCGAATACCCATTATAATGATCCCTTTGATTATTCCTATTCGGGTATTGAGCTCTATTATGTGCAGGGGAATATCATTGTGGGGGACGTGGCTAAAAACTCACCGGCTGAAGAGGCGGGTTTAAAAGAAAATGATGTGGTTATTGCAATCAATAACAACTTTTCGCAGAACCTGAACCAATACAAGATCGCCCTGCAGGCGCCGAATGAGAAGATCAAAATGATCATCCGGCGGGACCTGGCATTGAAGGAGATCGTCTTTAAGGTCAGGAGCATCCGTCAATAAATTTTGCTTTTTAACGGTTACAGCCTGAAGCTCATTTTTCGATAATTTTACCTCTTCGCCGGGGGCGAACAACTTTTACATTCAACGACTGTTATTTCAATTATGATTCAATTTGAAAAATTCACACTGGCCAACGGGCTACGGGTGATCGTTCACCAGGATCTCTCCACTCCTATGGCGGTTATGAATATCCTTTATGATGTGGGTGCAAGGGATGAGGATCCTGAAAAGACCGGCTTTGCCCATTTATTTGAACACCTGATGTTTGGAGGCTCGGTTAATATCCCGGATTATGACGAACCCCTTCAGATGGCTGGCGGGGAGAATAATGCGTATACGACAAACGATCTGACCAATTATTATATCCAGCTTCCGGCAGAAAACCTTGAAACAGCTTTCTGGCTGGAAAGTGACAGGATGCTATCGCTGGCCTTCGGAGAAAAGAGCCTGGAAACACAGCGCAAAGTGGTTTGCGAGGAATTCAAGGAACACTACCTCACCAAACCTTATGGTGATGTATGGCATAAGATGCGGGAACTCGCTTATAAAACGCACCCTTACCGCTGGATGACCATTGGCAAAGAGTTATCACATATTGAAAATGCAAAACTCGACGATGTAAAAAACTTCTTTTTCAAACACTACCGTCCTGTTAATGCCATTATGGTGGTAGCCGGCAATGTGACAACGGAACGGGTAAAAGAACTGGCCGAAAAATGGTTTGGAGATATTCCTTCCGGCGAAAAATATAAACGCAACCTGCCGCAGGAAGCTCCGCAAAATGAAGAACGAAAACTGGAGATCAGGGCCAATGTGCCGCTGGATGCATTGTATAAAACATGGCATATTTACCCGCGGCTGGACCGGCGGTATTATGTAACCGACCTGCTTACGGATATACTGAGTGGCGGTGGTTCATCCCGGCTGTACCAGTCGCTGGTGAAGGAAAAACAACTGTTCAGCAATATTGAATGCTATCATTTTGGCAGCAGTGATAATGGCCTGCTGGCTATTGATGGTAAACTGGTGAAAGGAGTAAAGATGGACGATGCGGAGAAAGCTGTGGAAGCCGAGCTGGATAAAATGAAAAAGGAACTGGTGGCTGAAGCTGAATTGCAGAAAGTAAAAAATAAAACAGAAAGCCTCACCGCTTTTGAAGATATGAGTGTGATGAGCCGCGCCGAAAGCCTTGCCTATTATGAATTACTCGGGGATGCTTCCTGGATAAACTTTGAACTGGAGAAATATGGTACGGTAACCACCGAAGATATTTTACAGGAAAGCAGGAATATTTTCCGGAAAGAGAACAGTAACACTATTTATTACCTGTCGGATAACTGATCTGCGAAACGATGAAAGGAACAATGACTATGTTAGAAAGGAAAAAAGCACCTGCTATTGTTGATGCTGTTAATTTTCACCTGCAATTAAAAGCAGCTGATAAATTCACCCTGCGCAATGGCGTGGAAGTATACGCCGTGAATGCAGGCGCTGAAGATGTGCTTTCGCTGGAATGGGTCTTCTTTGCCGGTAACTGGCAGGAAGAGCAAAACCTGGTGGCGGCTTCAGCCAACTTCCTGCTGCGCAATGGTACAGCTGAACGGACAGCTTACCAGATCAATGAGCATTTTGAGTATTATGGTTCTTACCTGAACCGGGCCTGTTATAATGAAACAGCAACTATCACCCTGCATTGCCTGAATAAGCATATTCATGAGTTATTACCGGTGGTGAAAGAACTGATCGTTGATTCTGTAATGCCTGAAGAAGAACTGGCGATTTATAAACAGAATATGAAACAGCGGCTGAAAGTGAGCCTGAAGAAGAGTGATTTTGTGGCCAGCCGCCTGATTGATGTTTACCTGTACGGCGAACAGCACCCTTATGGGAAATACAGCAAGGCAGAGGATTTTGATATCCTGCAACGGGAACAACTCCTGAAATTTTATGACGAGTATTACCGGAATGGTAAGCTGATCTTATTTGCTGCCGGTAAGCTCCCGGCTAACCTGGAGACATTACTGAATGAACATTTTGGTGACCTGCCTAATAAACCGGCAGCATTGAAAGCGCTGCAGCCACAACCGGCTGCGGAAAAGAAATTCCGTATTACAAACGATGCAGCGGGTGTGCAGGGATCCATACGGATTGCCAGGCCTTTCCCGAACCGGCACCACCCTGATTTTGTGAAAGTGCAGGTGCTGAATGCCCTGTTTGGAGGTTTCTTTGGATCAAGACTGATGAGTAATATCCGGGAGGATAAAGGCTATACCTATGGTATACACAGTTACCTGCAAAACCATATCCATGATTCGGCCTGGATGATCAGTACCGAAGCCGGTAAAGATGTTTGTGAGGCCACTATTGCCGAAGTGTATAAAGAAATGAAAGACCTGCGGGAAGAACTGGTGGGAGAAGAAGAATTACTGCTCGTCCGGAACTATATGATGGGAGGAATACTGGGAGACCTGGATGGCCCCTTCCAGATCATTGCCCGGTGGAAAAATATTATATTGAACGGGCTGGATGAACAATACTTCTATAATTCGATCAATACGATCAAGACCCTGTCGGCGGAAGAAATACAGGCATTGGCACAGCACTACCTGAACCCCGGTGATTTTTATGAATTGGTGGTGATATAAGCTGAGTCGTACAGAGTAAAAAGAAAAGCGTAATAAAAAGGCACCGCACCGAGGAATAAAGAGAAAAGGAGATGTGTTGATTTTCTTTTACCTCCTTCCCTCTGTGCGATCTTTATTGAATGATCATATTGAACCGTCTTGCCTGTTCTTTGATGATCTTCTCCACCTGTGTTTCTAAAGTGGCGGTATTATTATTCTTCCCGGCAGCTTTGGCTCTTTCAGCAGCTATATAAGCTTCTCTTTTTATGCTTACTTCACCCAGCTGTTTCTGGATCAGGCTTCTTTCGTTATTCTTGGCGTTTACGATCTGTTGTAACTCAACCCTGCTTTTATTTTGTAAACTGTCGGGCAGTGTCTTCAGGTCCACTTTAGCAACAAATAAACTATCAGCAGCCACCGCATCCAGCAGGTCCCAGCCGGAGTTATTGTATAACTGTTTATTCCCTTTTACGGCCACCCGTTTTGCCATAGCAGCCTGGTTGAGCTTTGTATTAGCGAGGTCCATTTGTTCCTGGCGCATGAAACCTGAGGCCCCGGCAGATCCATAACCAATATAGGTGCCATTGAGTTTGCGGTTCAGTACAAACAGCGTGGAATCATAAGGAGTAACGATATCGTCTAAGGCGGCATTGGGATCAATATTCGTAAAACTGCCGTTACCGCATTCGCCGCCCAGGTTCCAGTGCTCACGGATACCCTGCATTTTTTCACCACAATAAATTGTATTCACGATCACTCCTTTTTTCCGGGCTTCTTCACAGGCTTTGGTATAAGTAATGCCGCCCTGTAAAAAATCTTCATTACCGGAAATAAATATCACTTTATAGCTGGCAGAAGAGCTGTCCCATTTCAATTCATTCAGCGAAGTATAGATTACCTCACCACAGTATTCCTGTCCGCCGTTAGTGGTGAGTTTAAAAAGATCCTGTGATAACCTATCAAGATCAGATGTAAAAGAGGATACCTGTTTCACATAACCATCTTTGATGGGGTTAGTATCCCGGCCGTATTCATATAAGGCAATCTCAATCTGCGGCAACGCTTCATTACATTTTGCTTTGCCCATTACCGTCACCATATTCCAGAGCTGGGCTTTGGCCTGTTCGATCAGGCCGTCCATACTATTGCTCACATCCAGCAAAATGGCCGCCTGGATCTTCGGTGCTGGTTTATTAATAACCGGCCCGGGTGCTGATGGAGTACTCTGATGGGGAGTAAGAGTGGTATCAAGGGCCGTTAATCCGAGGAAGATGGAAAACATGGCGACAGATGGTTTCAGCAGCATATGCATATGTATAATTTTAGTCCATGATGCCGGTAGCCGGGGAATTTCACAATCACTCCACCGGTTTTTGTCATTGCTTTAACAGGTGGCAGCAAGGGGTTACAATTTCTTCATACCGGTGTACGGCTTCTCAGGTATTGGTTTCTTGTTCCTTGTGCCTTTTTTAATAGGTTTGCAGTATGATTTTCGACAGAAAGGATATTGCTAACGATCAGCTTGTACATATTTACAGAAACCTTCTCTGGCCCCGCCTGGTCGAAGAAAAAATGCTGGTGCTGTTGCGGCAGGGAAAAATCTCCAAATGGTTTAGTGGCATCGGGCAGGAAGCGATCTCGGTAGGCGCCACCCTTGCTTTGCAGGAAGATGAATGGATTATGCCTTTGCACCGTAATCTCGGTGTGTTCACCAGCCGCAATATGCCACTTAGTAAACTGTTTATGCAATGGCAGGGTGCGCAGGAAGGGTACAGCAAGGGGAGGGAAAGGAGCTTTCACTTTGGCAATAAAGAACATCATATCTGCGGGATGATCTCGCATTTAGGTCCGCAGTTAGCGATAGCTGATGGCGTGGCATTGGCTTATAAATTAAGGAAAGAGAAAAAAGTATCCCTGGCATTCACTGGTGATGGAGGTACCAGTGAAGGTGATTTTCATGAAGCATTGAACACCGCAGCTGTCTGGGACCTTCCGGTGATATTTGTAATAGAGAATAATGGGTATGGTTTGAGTACGCCGGTGAATGAACAGTATCGCTGCATCAGCCTGGTGGATAAAGCCAAAGGGTATGGTATGGACGGGGTGCAGATAGATGGTAATAATGTGCTGGCTGTTTATGATACGATCAAAGGGGTAAGAGAATATTGTATTAAAAATCAAAAACCCTATTTAATAGAATGCCTCACATTCCGGATGCGGGGACATGAAGAAGCCAGTGGTACAAAATATGTACCGCAGGACCTCTTCAAGCTATGGGAGATGAAAGACCCGATCAGAAACTATGAAGCTTTCCTGCTGACAGAAAATGTGCTGACAACAGAACAACTGGAAGAGATCAAAAATGAATTCAAAGAAAAAATAGATAGCGAACTGGCCATTGGCTTTGCTGCAAAGCCGGTGCAGGTGAATACGGAAGAAGAACTGGAAGATGTATATGCGCCATCATCCATCGCCTATCGTCCATCGTCTATACGCGTCATTGATAATTCGCAACTCAATAGCAACCCCGGCCTCCCAGCTAAAGAAGTCCGGCTGATCGATGCGATCAAAGAAGGGCTTTATCAATCCATGCAGCAGCATTCTCATCTTATCCTGATGGGGCAGGATATTGCCGAATATGGGGGAGCTTTTAAGATCACTGAAGGGTTTGTCAGTGAATTTGGAAAACAGAGAGTGAGAAATACGCCTCTTTGTGAAAGTGCGATTGTGGGCACTGCATTAGGTCTGTCGCTGGAAGGATACAAGAGTATGATGGAAATGCAGTTTGCTGATTTTGTTACGGTAGGTTTCAACCAGATTATAAATAACCTGGCCAAGATCCATTACCGCTGGGGGCAAAATGCAGATGTGGTGATCCGGATGCCAACCGGTGGCGGTGTGGGTGCCGGTCCTTTTCACAGCCAGAGCAATGAAGCCTGGTTTGTAAAAACGCCGGGATTAAAAGTAGTATATCCCAGTACCCCGGCGGATGCAAAAGGATTGCTCATTGCTGCAATCAATGATCCGAACCCGGTTTTATTCTTTGAACACAAAGCCCTGTACCGTTCGGTAAGCGGGCAGGTGCCAACGGACTATTATGAAATTGAGATCGGTAAGGCAAGACATGTGAGAGAAGGCGATGAGGTTTCTGTCATTACGTATGGAAGCGGGGTGCATTGGGCGGAAGATTATGCAGCGGAGCATCCTGAAATTTCGATTGATATCCTTGACCTCCGGACATTATTACCCCTGGATTACTTTGCCATTCGCGAAGCCGTTCAACGCACCGGCCGTGTACTACTATTACATGAAGACACGCTGACGGGCGGCGTGGGCGGTGAGATCGCAGCCTGGATTGCAGAGCATTGTTTTCACTTATTAGATGCACCGGTGATGCGTTGTGCATCCTTAGATACGCCGGTCCCTTTTAATACCGAACTGGAAAACAATTTTTTGGCGAAAGCGAGACTACATGAGTCAGTTCAAAAGCTGATCAGCTATTAATTCATTTGATATTCCGGAAGATTGATTTCCTGGCCTGTTGCAATTGGAGCAACAGGTTTTCTTTTGGTGGTATACTATAAAAAGGAGTATCTTAAAGAGCCTTTCCGCCCCTCTGCAAGATTTTAGCCGCCCTCATTTATCACCAACCAAAACGAAACCAACATGTCATCCAATCCAGAGACGGCGTCTGCTGCGCCTGTATTACAAAGTGAACGCATCACGATTATTGATTCATTAAGAGGCTTTGCCCTTCTCGGTATTTTATTGATGAATATTCCTTACATGGGATTACCGGAGCCGGCATTCGATCACCTGCTGCTGAACAATGAAATGGGGACCATCAACCAGAAGGTTTGGTTCTTTGTCAACTGGGTACCTGAGGGGACACAGCGGGCAATTTTCTCCATGTTATTTGGCGCCGGTATTATTTTGTTTGTGACCCGGCTGGAAAAAAGAACAACCGGTTTGTGGCCGGCTGAATATTTTTTACGCCGCCAGTTATGGTTACTGGTCTTTGGGTTGTTCAATGCATTCGTTTTGCTCTGGCCGGGCGATATTTTATTTCAATATTCAATTATCGGTATTGTTGCTTTTGCATTCCGGAGACTCCCGGTAAAAGGATTATTGATTGCAGCCGGGGTTTGTTTACTCCTGATGACGGTAAGAGAAAACCGTGACCTGTACCAGCAAAAAGGAAAAATTCAGAAAGGAGAACTGGTGGCAAAGATTGATACCACGAAAGTAAAACTTACGGAGCAGCAGCAGGAGCAACTGGGAGCCATGACCTCCATGAAAGAAAAATCTGATACTGCAGCCCTGCGGAAGGACATGAAGAAGAATTTACAAAAGGCAACCGGTAGTTATGGTGAACTATATGAATATATCAGTAATGTCAGCGTCATGCTGGAGTTTAACTATACATATTACGGTATCTGGGACATATTATTATTCATGCTGATCGGCATGGCTTTTTATAAATCGGGGGTATTAACCGGTAGTGCATCAGTAAAAGTCTATTGGGCATTGTTTATCCTGGGGATGGGAGCCGGGCTTGCGCTTACCTGGTTCAAACTGCAGTTTATGCTTCAGCACCAGTTTAACCAGTTCCTGGTTACAAAATACAAATCATTTGAGTACTATGAAATCGCCAGGACATTGCGTTCACTCGGTTTGTTCGGATTAATCATGTTGCTCTACAAATCAGGATGGTTTAAATGGTTGTTTGCTTTAGTAAGACCGGTGGGGCAGATGGCCTTTACCAATTACCTGATGCAATCGTTTATGTGCGGACTATTTTTCTTCGGGATCGGTTTCGGTATGATGGGTAAACTGCAACGGTACGAGATCTATTATGTGGTGGCAGCTGTGTGGGCTATTGAAATCATATGGAGTCATATCTGGTTGCGGCATTTCCGGTTTGGCCCGCTGGAATGGTGCTGGCGCAGCCTTACTTATTGGAAAAAGCAACCGATCAGGAAAGACAATACCGGGACAGATACCATGGGAATGGGATAGAGATCTTCAGTAAATAAAATAGAGTACATGGCAACAGAAAGGGCAATTGTTTTAACAGCACCGGTCAGCCAGCAGGACAGGATCGTTATCCTCGATAGCCTGAGAGGTTTTGCCATTCTCGGGATATTATTAATGAATATACCCGCTTTTGCTTTGCCGTCACCGGTTCAGCATGATCCTTTCTTATTAAATGAATGGGGAACTGTTGATTTTAAAACATGGGCTGTGGTGCAATGGTTTCCCGAAGGCACACAAAGGGCCCTGTTTTCAATGCTGTTTGGGGCCGGTATACTTCTTTTTATTGGCGGGAAAGAAAAAAGGCTGGACGGAATGATGCCTGCCGATTATTTTTTCCGTCGTCAATTATGGTTAATGATCTTTTCCCTGTTCGATGTTTTTGTGTTGCTCTGGTACGGTGATATTTTGCTGGATTATGCCTGCCTGGGTATGGTCATGTTTGCGTTTCGAAATCTGCCGCCCAAAAAACTGCTGACAGGCGCCGCTTTCTGTTTCATTTTTATGCTGGCCAGGGAAAACCGTGACCTGTACCACGATAAAGAAACGATCCACCTTGGCGAAAAGATTGCTGCTATAGATACAACGAAAACAAAACTGACACTTATTCAAAAAGAACAATTGGGAGCCATGCAGGATTTTAAAGACAGGAATACTGCAGAAAGCAAGCTGAAACAACTGCAAAAAAATACAGAAAAGGTCACCGGCAGTTATAAGGACCTTTATGAATACCGTACCGGCCGGTATTTAGAAGACCTGGTACAGTATCTCTACTTTGGTATCTGGGATGTGATGTTGTTTATGTTTATCGGGATGGCCTTTTTAAAAATGGGAATATTAACCGGTAAAGCTACGGTAAAAACATACCTGTGGATGACCATTATTGGATTGGGTGTCGGGTTAACGGTTTCCTGGTTCCGTATACAGGAAATGGTGGGAGCCGGCTTCAACAGGTTTGATTATACAAAGCAGGTTGGTTTCTCGTCGTATGAATTATCCCGGACCTTCCGGTCCATCGGGATATTTGGTTTGATCATGTTGTTATACAAATCCGGTTTGTTTAAATGGTTATTTGCACTGCTACGGCCGGTGGGGCAAATGGCTTTCACCAACTACCTGATGCAATCACTGTTATGCGGGCTCTTTTTTTACGGGGTTGGATTGGGCAAATATGGCCAGCTGCAGCGGCATGAAATATACTATGTGGTGGCAGCTGTATGGGCTTTGCAGATTATTTACAGTCATATCTGGCTGCATTACTTCCGGTTTGGCCCGCTGGAATGGGCCTGGCGCAGCCTGACCTATTGGAAACGGCAACCGTTTAAAAAGTAAACCCGTTAACGCAGGATTGATTTACATTTAGAAAAATTTCATTTTCATGATCAGATCGTTTGTCTTCCTGTCAGTCATCAGTATTGTCTTGTTTTCCTGTTCGGGTAATGAACGTGATAAGAAGCTGTCAGTTGTTCAATATGACAGTTTGTACCAGCCGGCTGTATTTACCGATGCCGCCAGGATGGAGAAAATCAAAAAATATTTACCGGTCATTGACAGTCTCTATAAAAATCATGCACTCGAAAATCACTTTCCCGGTATTGCCTTTGGTATTGTGGTGGATGGCCGGCTGATCTATAAAAATGCATACGGGTACACTGATATTGATAAGAAAATAGCGGCAAGCACTTCTTCATTATTCCGTATTGCTTCCATGAGCAAGAGTTTTACGGCTATGGCTATTTTAAAATTAAGGGATGAAGGAAAATTGAACCTCGATGATCCTGCTTATTTCTATATTCCTGAATTGAAGAACGTAAAATATCCAACCGCTGATGCTCCCCATATTACTGTCCGCCACCTGATGACACATGGCGCCGGTTTCCCGGAAGATAATCCCTGGGGCGACCGCCAGCTGGCGGATACTGATAAAGAACTGATGGAGTTCATTGGCAAACAGATTTCCTTTTCCAATCCCCCCGGTATTGCATATGAATACAGTAATCTCGGATTTGCTTTGCTGGGAAAGATCATCACAAAAGTTTCCGGTCAGCGTTACCAGGATTATATCAA
This sequence comes from Chitinophagaceae bacterium UBA4411, assembly GCA_002400415.1. GTDB lineage: Bacteria > Bacteroidota > Bacteroidia > Chitinophagales > Chitinophagaceae > CADEDV01. Next base: position 73,446 of record DGQP01000008.1, on the reverse strand, counting down.
AGAGAATATCTGGCAACCGCTGGGGATGAAAAATGCAGAATGGGAATACGGGAATGTGCCGGCAGATAAACTGGCACATGGTTACCGCTGGCTGAATGAGAACTGGGTGGAAGAACAATTATTGCATGATACACCTGATGGCAGCTGGGGTGCGATGGGGAGTATGATCAGTTCTATTGATGAGTTTGCCAATTATATGGCATTTCATTTATCTGCCTGGCCTCCTGATAATGCAGACGACAATGGCCCTGTAAAAAGAAGCTCTGTACGGGAAATGCATCATCCCTGGCGTTTCAATGGGTTAAATACCAATTATACATTTCCCGACGGAAGAACCTGTGCTATTGCAACGGCATATAACTATGGATTGGGCTGGATGCGGGATTGCGCTAACCGTGTTTATATCAGCCATAGCGGCGGACTGCCTGGTTTTGGCAGCCAATGGCGCATCATGCCTGATTATGGAATAGGTGTGGTGGCGTTTGCCAACAGGACCTATGCGCCATTCGGCACTGTGAATTTAAGAATACTCGATACACTCATCAAACTGGCGGAACTGCAACCCAGAGAGCTGCCGGCTTCAAAAATACTGGAGCAACGCAAGAACGAACTCGTTAAGATATTACCCGATTGGGACAAGGGAAAGCAAAGTGGAATCTTCGCTGAAAATTTTTTCCCGGATTATCTTATAGATACATTGAAAAAATATGCAACTGAACTCTTAACCAAAGCCGGGAAAATAACTTCTGTCAGTGCTGTAAAGCCAGAGAACCAGTTAAGAGGTTCGTTTATTATCAACGGCGAAAAAGCTTCCCTTGAAATCTATTTCACCCTGTCACCAGAAAACCCGCCGCTGATACAGGAATACCATATCCGGGAGCTGCTGAAGGAAGAGAAATAAGAAATTCAGTTAATCATTGATTGCCTGGTAGGTTAAGGCCCTGAATTTTTCTGCCATTTCTCCCCTGGTAGTGTTTTGTAACTGCCGGTAAAACAGCAGTACCAGTTTTTCTTTGGGATCCACCCAGTAAGATGTGGCAAAAGCACCGCCCCAGCTGAAAGTACCGGCCTGTGCAGGTGTGCGGGCACTGCCTCTTTCGGTTACAATCTGGAACCCTAAACCAAACTTATCATCACCACGAAAAGTGATATCACCGATCTGGTTCATGGTCATCATCCGGACGCTGTTCCGGCTTAAAATTCTTTTACCATTGTATTGCCCTTCATTCAATAACATTTGAAGAAACACCGCATAGTCATAAATAGTGGAGGATAAACCGGCGCCACCGGAGTAATAACTATAGGCGGTAAGCGGGTAATCGGCAGTTATCGTTTTCCCGTTGAGCATATCAGCTTTTGCTTTTACCAGTTTCCCGGTTGAATCTTCCCGGTAAAGATTAACCAGCCGGTTTGCTTTCTCAGCGGGAATATGGAAATAAGTGTCTTTCATGCCGAGAGGCTCAAAGATGCGGGTCTTAAAGAAATCATTTAATGTCATGCCGGAGATGATTTCTACTAAACAACCCAGCAGATCAGAATTCAATCCATAGGTCCATTTTTCACCGGGCTGGTGCATCAGCGGAAGTTTACCGAGCCGTGTCATTGCATCCAGTAGTTTATCATTTTCTACACCAATACCGGCCGTAAGATTGCTTTTTGCATAAATGGCATTGGCTTCTTTGGAGCCAATTTGCGCATAACCAAGGCCGGATGTATGGGTCAGTAACTGGCGTATCGTGATATCACTTTTAGCAGGCACCGTTGTATAAGTGGTATCTGCCGGGTTGAATTTATCCAGCACCTGTTGTTTCCGGAAGGCAGGAATATACCTGGAAACAGGGTCGTCTAATAATAACTTTCCTTCTTCAAAAAGAATCATAATGGCCACACTGGTGATCGCTTTGGTTTGCGAAGCAATGCGGAAGATATACTCTTTCTGCATGGGTGATTTTGTATCCGGGTCATTATAACCGACCGCTTTATAATAAGCGATCTTACCATTACGGACGATCAACGCAGCGCCGCCATTCATCCAGCCTTTGTTCACCCATTCATTCAATTCACGGTCCAGCCGTTTCAGCCGTTCAGAAGAAAAACCTGCTGCTTCAGGTTTGGGAACGGTTACGATTTGCTGGGCAACGGCAAGAGTGCCCTGAACGAATACAACGAGGAGCAGGAAAGCATATTTACGCATACAGGCAGTTTAAGTACTTTAAAGTTAGCTGTAGTAACCAATACACACAAAAAAAGCAACCCGGAGGTTGCTTGGAAAAAATTGTTTCCAGGGGCGGTATCAGTTCTTTTTACAAGTGAATCTGACCCAGATATTGTGGGTGTCATCTGCACGGGCAAAAATAGCCGAGGGGATAATATGCCCCAGCAGGATCATATCAGCTGTCGATCTGTTCGACATGGCTGCAAGATCAGTTATGGTTTGAATGGTTTCAGTTCGGCTGCTGCGGTAATCCAGTATATAAGTATTTTGGAGCACTTCGCCCATCCTCAATGCATCGTAGCTGGCAAAATCATTATCCTTATGACGTGTGCCCAGGTATGTTTTTACAACCAGCATCAGTTTCTTTTCTTTCAGCAGAATTTCAGGGATATTATAGGTTACTTTTCCCATCTGGTTATTAGCGGCTGCATTGATATTATCCTGGTAATAACTTAAGGCTGCAGTCGGGGGGCCATCATGATTGGTCTGGTTATAGATCATCTCCGGCATATTATTATAAGACCTGAGCCTTGTCTTCATTTCATTATTCTCATCCAGTTCCCAAAGCTCTGTACTTATCTGGCCAAAGACCCTTTTACAATCACCATTGTCTATCCGGTTGCGGGTGGCTTCAGAAACAGCGATATAATTCAGGGTTACATCAAACAATACTTTTTTACCGGTTGCAGAAGAATTACCGGATCCGACTGTTTCAAACTGCCATTCTGTATCGGGTTGTCCCTGGTCGGCCCATTGAATAATTTTTGAATTATTGCTGACTCCGCCACCTTCCACGGCAGCGAGAAGACCGGAGTTTTTATTTCGTAGTTTGAAACCGGTAGCCGTTTTTTCGAGTTTCCAATACAAGTCTTCATTATTAACAATCGTTACATTCAATGGCCTGGAGACCATTTCGTTTTTCTGGCAAATAAATCCGTATTGTTCTTTACTCCTGTTGAGCACACCGAGGAATTTATTCGTTGCAAGGTTTTGAAACTTAAAATAGCCGCCTGCTACTGCAATTGCTTTCCATTTCATACGGGCATCTTCGCCAAGGCTGTATAAAACAATTTGTGTATTTACTTCTTGCCCTCCTGCGGGTACATTGGTTGGCTTGGCATATTTACCACTTTTTACATTTTTGATCAGTATGATTTCGCCGTCTTTCAGCTGGGCATGGGCATCCGCCGCCGAAAACAACAACAACAAAATAATGCTGATGTAAATATTGCTTCGTTTCATAGCTGACACGTTTTAATTTGAGCAATAAAAGTAGAGATTACGTATAGTGCCTGCAATTACACATTTGTGTAATAGAAAGAAGTGCCAGCAGCCTGCAAGGTGTTTTGGTCAGCTGGTAAAAAGCAGTTTATAATTCTTTATGCAGCAATGCCCTGCCTGCCCGTATACCCAGGTGTTTTTCATTTTCAACAGTAAGAACCCCGTTTACGATAACAAAGTGGAAGCCTGCGGAATAGGCATGCGGCTTTTCAAACGTGGAAACATCCCTTACTTCTTTTTCACTGAAAATAACAATATCTGCTGCCATGCCTTCCTTTAACAGGCCACGGTCTCTCAGCTGGAATTTTTGTGCCGGTAAAGAGGTCATCCTGCGGATGGCTTCTTCTAAGGAGATCACTTTTTCTTCCCGTACATACTTTGCCAATACCCTTGCATTGGTACCATATCCCCTGGGGTGGGGCATACCGGCGTTCAATACCCTGATGGTGGCATCACTGGCAAACATGTTGAAGGGGTATTGCATAATACGCTTTACATCTTCTTCCCCCATGCCATGAAAGACGGCACTGGCGCCGCCATTCATCATAATGTCCATAACGGTCTCCGCTTCTGATTTGGCTTTGTGTTTCCTGCCTTTCAGCAGGTTAATTTGTTCAATGCTTTTGCCGTTATAGGTTGTGTCCGGTCCGTAGAAAGCAACTACGGCATAACTGAGATGCTTTAGTTTTCTTTTTTTCAGCCTTGCCAAAATATGAGTGGTAACCTGTTTCCTTATTTCGGGCCGTTGTAATCTTGCTTTGATGGAATCCTGTCCGTCGGCCAGCACTTCATCCGGCAGCAATGTACTGATTGAAGTACTGCTGGCTGTATAAGGATACTGATCAATGGTAACTTCCAGCCCTTCTTCCCTGGCCTTTTTGATCATGGCTACGGTTTCTTTACTTCTGCCCCAGTTATGCTGCCCGCTTAATTTAAAATGAGAAATCTCCACCGGTATGCCGGCTTCTCTTCCGATGGTGAGTGCTTCTTCAATGGCATAGGTCACACTGTCGCCTTCATCCCGCATATGCGTGGCGTAAACGCCATTATATTTGGCTGCAATTTTTGCGAGAGCTACAACCTCTTCTGTTTTGCTATAGGTTCCGGGTATATAGATTAATCCCGTTGATAAACCAACGGCCCCGTCTTTCATCGCTTTATCCACCAGTGTTTCCATTTGCTGTAATTCACCAGGACTGGCATCGCGGTTGGCACGCCCCATTACAGCTTTTCTTATATCATTATGCCCGACCAGTGAGGCCACATTGATGGATAATTTGAGTGAGTCAATCCAGCGCAGGTACTTGCCAATATCAACATTGGAAGAACCGCAGTTGCCGGTAACGCAGGTGGTCACACCATCTAAGATAAAATTGGTGGCATTCGGTTCTCTTACCTCATCTCCTTCCAGGTGGGTATGTACATCAATAAAACCGGGGGCCACGATCAGGCCTTTGGCATCAATGACTTTTTTAGCGGGAGGATTAACATCTCTTCCGATCTTCAGGATCTTCCCGTCTTTCACTGCAATATTTCCGTAATACCAGTTATTGCCGGTACCATCAATGATCTTACCATTTTTGATCAGTATATCGCATTCCTGTGCCAGGGAGGCTGCAGGTATAAATAAAAGAATAAATAACCATTTCATGGATACAAGTTACAGAAACTACAGGAAGTTATGGCAGGCTTTACCGAAAGACAAAATTTACAAATAACTGAGCCACCATTTTTCTTTATGAGCTGATTTGTACCTGTCATACTTTTTACATAATGGATATAATCCGATAATAATTACTAACCACACAAGGTAAACGACGCCCAATGAAAAGCCATATCCTTTCAGACCCTCTGCAAACCAGAGTGGTTGTTTTAATATCCATACACCCCAGCCATAATCTGTAAACAATCCCGCTGAGGCCATCGCTAATAAATGAATCAGGAAAATATGCAGCACATAATAGAACATGGGCACCCGGCCATAAACAGAAATAGCTTTCGATGCCGTGGTATTAATTTTTTCTGCAAAAGCCAAAAAGAGAATAGCCGGCCCCAGTGTCACTAAAATGTATAGCAAGGATGGCGGGTATTTCTGGACTTTGATGAAAGAAAGGAAAGAATAAAAAGCAGATGATTGCCGGCTCCATGGGAAAGGGTCTCCATACAGGTTAATGAACCGGAGTAAAATGAATAAAAGAACAGCCGATCCCCCGATGAGTAACAGTATCTTTTTTCTTCTTTCACTGCTGTAAGCAGAAGTATATAATGTGCCGAAGCAATAACCAAAAGCCATCACACCAATCCAGGGAAGAATGGGATAGCCTACCAGGAAATTTTTACCCTGCCAGCTGAAAAAATTCTGATCATGCAGCAATGCCCAGCCAAAGGCCTGTAAACTGTTTCCGGTCACATGAATATTATCAAGCAGGTTATGCCCAGCAACCAGCAAAACAGCAATCAGCAGAATTAATTTAACAGGCAAGTGAATTAACCCGGCCAGCAGTATCATACTTAACCCTAAAGCCCAGATAACAATAAAATAAATATTGGTAAACGTTATGTCAAAATTCCACCCGAAATTTATGAGTGTCAGCTCCAGTAACAGCAGCCAGATACCACGTTTTAAAAGGAAAAATGACAACTCTTTCTTTGATTTTTTTTGCCCCACTAGAAATGCGGAGGTGCCGGCAAGGAACATAAATACAGGGGCACAGAAATGTGTTATCCATCTTGTAAAAAATAAAGCAGTGTTTGTTTTTTCCAGGTCAAGCGGGTTGAATATAAAGGCGCCTGTATGAAAATAGTCCCTGACATGATCCAGCGCCATGATGATCATCACGATTCCGCGAAGCAGGTCAATAGATGTAATTCGTTTTGAGGTGAGTGTTGCAGTTGATTGCATAGAATAATAACTTGTTGGTTGGTTTTCTATTTGTTTCTTTCCAGCTCCTCAATTGTTTTCTTTGCAGCTGCCAGCCGTATCTGCTTATTCTTCTCCACTAATTTATGCGTAGCCCATTTTTCTAACTTATGATGCAGTGGTACCAGCAATGCAGCAATACAAACCAAAGCCAGTAACATCAGTACTGGTGAATGATGAGTGATGTGTTCTAAAAAAGGATGCAGTAATAAATTTAAAAACTCAAAGACAAGCAAAAGGGCTACCACACCGAGAAACTGAATGAGTTTTGTATTGGTGATGTGTTTTCTGCTGAGCAGCAAAAAAGAAATGATGAAGGTGATGATACCGAGGGCTAATAAAGCATATTGAATGTTTTGTTTTCGTTGCTGTTCTTCTTTTATTTTTTCCGCCGCTGCTTCCTGCTGCCGTAAATCTTCTTCAAAGGTCATTAACAATATTTGCTGGTTGGTTTTGTTGCTGGTTAACGAATCGCTGGCTGTTTTTATAAGCTTTGCATATTTTAATGTGCTGTCGCAATTTGTTTTTTCATACATATCAGAAAGCAGTTTTGCTGGTTTACTGCTCAGGTAAAAGAAGGGTGTATTGTTTACCGTTTCGATCGCTTTTCTTGCATAAAATGCACAGGAATCTGTTTGATTATTCCGTTGAAAATGCTCTGCCAGGGCTGTGCATGTCAGATTGCGGTACCTTATATTATTGGCACCTTCACTTCGGTTGAGAGCCATATTAAAATAGCCCATAGCAAGCGGGGTATTACCCAATTTACTATGTACGCCACCGAGGTTTATAAATACATAAGGATTATTAGAAACTATTTTTAGCCGGGTAAAAATTTCATAAGCCCTTTGTGAATACATCAGCGAGGAATCCAGGTTGTTGGTAGCAAGATATACAGCCCCCAGGTTTGAAGGAGCCCAGGCTTTCATTTTTTCATTGTGTCCTTTATCAGCATGTGCTGTGGATGACAGGTAAATGCTGGCAGCCTTATCGTATTCCTCCCTGTCCCTGTAAATATGTGCTGTTTGATTTTCTGCGGAAGCCAATAAAGACAGATTATTGGTTTTTTCTGCGATAGCAATGGCTTTATGGTGATAATCGAGGGCTTTAATAGGGTTGCCCAGCAGCCGGTAACCCTGCCCCAAAAATGAATAGGCCATTGCCTGTCCAATGTTATCATTTTCTCTTTGTGCCTGGTTTAATATTTTTAACCCGGTCTCAATGCACCATTTCGGGTCATTGTTAATTTCTGTACCCACCATGCTTATGAATAAGTCAAATCTTTTGTTTTCGTCTTTTTCCACAGCCACTTTTTGAAGTATGGAATCTACATTTGCTTTTTGCGCAAAAACTAATTGCACACTTGCAGCAAAACAAAAAAGGATTATTATTTTTTTCATTGAACTGTTATTGTTTTGTCCGGGTCTGTTTTGGAGCTTTATATATTTCTTTTAACTCCGCTGAATAAGCGTTGAATGCAGGTGTTTTACTTTCCACCGTTTTCTTTCTTTTACTACAACCACCGTTTCCAGCCACTGCGCTGTTGCCTGTTTGCCATCTTTGAATATTACTGACTGAAGCCGGTACGTTACCCAGGCCATTGTTTTATCAACAGTGGTATGGATAAATTCAAAACTGTTGGTGCGTTTAAAATCCGCCGATTGATTCAATGTAATTGCTTTCAGGATAAGCGTATCTCTTGTCCATACCCGGCCATATTCATAAAATGTAACGTCGGCTGTACTATATGCACTCAGGCCGGCTGAATCCCGGTTGGATAGTGCATCAAACAGTTTTACAATGGTTTGCTGTACTATTTGTTCCTTACTTGTTCCGGGTCGCTGCGCCAGCAGAAAAGTGATACAGAAAACAGCAGGAAAAAAAAGAACAGTTTTTTTCATGAATTATTTATTTAAAATGATATTCCTCTGCCTGGAAGCCGCAGAACACAGCGAGGAACAGCATTAAAAACGCCCGGAAATAACGGGTCCATTTTTTCCGGGCGGTATGTGCATGGTGCTGTACTTCCATCGTAGTGTATTTAAAGGGTGCTTAGAAAATTTATTTGTTTCTGAAATAATGATCTGATAAAGCCCTGACAATGGCTGCCGGATTGGCCTCATCTGTATTCGTCATTATGATGATGGATAAACCATCATTTACAAAACGGGTATAATAAGAACGGAAACCGGTATTGGCACCGCCGTGCATAACCATTTTACGACCGTTGAATTCATCAATTATCCATCCAAAGCCATAGTATGCCTTAGACTCAGGTTTATCTGATGTTCTTATAAATGGCTGCCATAACAGCTCCCAGTCTTCTTTTTGCAGTATGATTTTTTTTTCGCTCAGCACTTTGTCCCAAAGTATCATATCCGTGCTGGTGGAAAGAAAACCACCACTGGGCCGCACGGCGTACATGGCATCTGCATTGACAAGCACCCCGTTCTTGTGCATATAACCACTGGCACGATTAGGAATGATGGGATAAAAATCAGTCATGCTGCTGTTCTTCATGCCGGCAGGAATAAAAAGTTTCTCCCGGATATAATCCTGCCAGGGCATGCCGCTGACCTGTGTAATGATCTCCGCAAGCATAAAATAGGCAAGGTTGCAGTACTGGTATTTTTCGCCGGTCCTGAAATCGAGCGGCAGGGTATAAGCAGATTTAATAATAACAAGGTCTGGCTGAATAATGGAATTATTATAAGCGGGGCCTTCTCTTTTTAATCCTGAGCTATGCGACATCAGGTGTTTGACCTGTATCGGCCTCCATGTTTCAGGGGCATCCCGGAAAAACTTATGTACCGAATCATCAATACTAAGCTTCCCTTCTTCTTTTAATTTCAGGATGGCGGTGGTAAAAAACTGTTTGCTGACAGAGCCAAGCCGGATGACGGTTTCTGCTGTTACAGGTACATTGTGTTCTGCGTTGGCTAAACCATAGCCCTTATTTACCACAGGTTTACCATTTTTAATAACCGCAAGGGAAAGGCCAACAATCTTTTGCTCTTTCATCATTTTCTGTACGATTATATCTGTACTGTCTGCCTGTCCGTAAGCAAACACTCCGATAAACAGGAGCAGGATGATGATTTTGCTTTTCATAAAACCGTTTTAAAATGTATTAGCTGGTGATTGAATAGTTGTGCAGTCCGCAACCGGAATAATGGGCCTGTTTTTCAGACTGCCCGTTTCCCTTCTTTTATCCTTCCTGTACCTGTTGTCTTTTTTTCATGGGCTGCCAATTTTTATACGTAGCGCTCCGCCATAACCATTCTATGGGACCATAATTAAAATATTTCAGCCAGATAGTGCTCAGGATGATCTGGATGATGAAGATGATGATCCCAAACAGCGTGTAATAAACCGGCCCCACCTGTCCTATATAACCCAGCCCGGCGCCGAGAAAAACAAAATTGCCGATCAATGACTGCATGATATAATTACTAAACGCCATCCTGCCCACAGGGGCCAGCAGCATTAAAAATTTTTTCCCGGCATGGGTCTGGAAGCTTACCATAAACAAACCCACATAAGCGAGAGCCAGCGGCGCCACACCCAGTGCATAAAATATGGTTTGGTAAAGACCTTTTATCCCCAGGTTCCAGTAATCGCCCATATAATAGGTCATGTAACGGGCCAGGTAAAAATTGGCCGGTAAGCCAACCAGCAGGCCGGCGGCAATGATTATCCATATTGTTTTTTTATGCTGCTCTGTATTTGTATAAAAACCGGACCGCCCCAGCACGTAACCAATCAGGAACATGCCCAGTACTTTAGGCACCCTGCTCACAAAAAATAAATACCCATACCGGTAAAAAAAGCCGGATATATCTGCTTTTAAAACCTCCCACCAACTGGCGTTTTTGAGATATGCTGCAATCTCCTGGTCGGTAGTAAGATTTGCGTTTAACAATTTTGCATCGAGCTTACCCCCCGTTTCATACAGAAAGCCTGCAGGGGCATTCAGCCATTGCCAATGTGATTTAGCCGCGTACAAAAGAATGGGAGAGAGTATCAGTACTGCTCCTGTTATCAGCAGCGTTTTGTTGGAGAACCTCCTTAAAGGCAGCAGGATAAAGCCAAGCAGGGCATAGAAAAAAACAATATCACCCGGCCATATCAGTAAATGAACGGCGCCCAGTAATAACATAAAGGCCAACCGTCTTTTGATGGTTGGTGCAGCATTAACGCCTTTTTCTCCGGCCCTTTTAAATTGGAGTGCAATGCCCCAGCCAAACAACAGGCTGAAAATGGAATAGAATTTCCCTTCGATGAACAGGTGGTGCAGGAAGCCCATTTTATGATCGAGCCCGGGGAGCAGGTAAGGGCCGGTGGCATGTGCTGCTTCATTGTACCAGCTGAATCCGTTCAGGTTGGCGATAAAAATACCGAGGATGGCAATTCCCCGCAGGGCATCCATCAGGTTAATCCGTTCAGCTGCCTGTACGGGGGCTAAAGATTGCATGTCGTTGGTTTTGGTGGTAACAAGAGGTGGTTGGAACAGGAACGGAAGGTTTCTAAATATAGTGATACTGGGGTTGCGGAGCAAAAAACCCGGCAAAAAATCATAAAGATTGGTGAGTAAAGTCACAGCTGGCGGGATTTATGAAGGTTAGTTTTACAACCATGATGAGCAGGTGGAAAAGAACGGTAGTGGTTGCTGTGACCTGTATAGCGATGGTGGCAGGGATTGTGTGGCTGGTGAAATGGTTGGATAAACGATAAACCAAACATATGAAACAAAACATGGGCGGGGCGGACCGCATCATCCGCATTGCACTGGCTGCTGTATTAGCATATCTCTATTTCAGCGGAACTGTGACTGGTACACTGGGATTAGTGTTAGTCGTGCTGGGCGGGGTGTTCCTGCTAACCAGCCTGGTGGGTTTCTGCCCCCTGTATACTTTAGTTGGACTGAATACCTGTCCCCGGAAAAAGGGGTCATAATAAAGACTTATTCTGCCATCTCTATGGCAGATGTCGTTGGTTGGTGATAAAACAAAAGCGGGACTATAGTCGTAGCCCCGCTTTCTTGTTTTTATATTACCGGCCGGCAACGGGTTTGACAACTGGTATTACTAATCCAGTTTATAAATGAATTCTTCTGTTTCTGCCTGCCGGGCATTGGCAAAACCTTTGTCCGTACCAATTTTTATAAAACCGCAGTGCACTAGTACTTTCTGTGAACTGGTATTGTCAAAAGCCACCCTCCCGAAAATAGGTCTCGTGGTTTCATTGTTCAGAAACAGGGTCAGCGCTTGGGTGCCAATACCTTTAGCCCAGAATGGTTTATCGATCCAGTAAGTAATTTCTGCCCGGCCTTCCATTTCAAATTTGGAGATGCTCCCAACAATGATCTCACCCACGAGTATGGTCTGCATATTGATAGCCGGGTCGTTTACCAGTTGGGTGTATTTCTGGAGGTAGGCTGTTTTGTCAGTGGGGTCTTTTGCCGTGAAGGCAGCTAAATAGTTGGCTTCCTTATCCAGCTGGAACAGGAAGAAGAATTCCAAATCAGGAAGAATGGTCTTTCGCAAGGTGATTTCAGGACCGGGCATCATTTCTCTGCGGTATTTTTTTCTGTATTTGCCATAAATGTCCAAAAGGGTCTTTGAACATTCCCTGACGGTAACCATAATCATGGTCTGTTGTGGGATTAATTACTGTTGCACCTGCCCGGATAGCTTTCTGCATTACTTCTTCCACATCCGGAACAAACAAACCGATCACCGCAGTCACCCCTTTTGCATGGATTGGTTCAAGCGCCCCATGCATGGTTTCATGTACATGAAAAATGGCGCCGTTGATTTCTAATTCAGCAACATGAATGCTGCCGTCATCGTTCCGGAAACAAAAATGCTCAACAGCCCCGAAGTTTATATAAAAATCAATAGCAAATGTTCCGTTAGGAATATGCAGTTCGGGAGCAAAATGAGTGGTGTTATCGGTGTTTGTCATCATGATTTAATGTATTCTTTTGATTCCTATGCCACCAGATATTTTAGCAAAATGCTTGCTGACTGTTATATTATTTATTTATGTCTGCCTTCATATTGTCGGCATAACGGGTTATCATTTTATTTTCATTAGGCTGGCTCTGAAGTATGTTATACCATTTATTGAAATTTACTTTGTCTTTTTGAATATAATAATAGCGAAGAATGTTATAACAGTTTTCAGCGTTGTATTGATTGTCTTTTAAAGCCTTAATTGATTTTTCGAATTGATTTACAGCCTTGTCGATCTTATTATTATTACTAAGTGTATAAATGTACTCTTTATTGACATATGCGTCTGTTGAATTTGTTTTTATTTCCTCCTCTAAAATCACTTCAGCCTTGTCATATTGTTGTAAGCAATTGTATGAAAAAGAAAGCTCAACGGCAAGACCTTTGTATCTCGGATTTAATTTTTCAGCTCTTTCAAGATATGTTAAAGCCTTTGCACATTCGCCCCAGCCATTATACATATAACCCCAGCGATAAAGTCTTTCGATAGAACCCGTATCAGTTTTATAGTATTTAAGCCATTCAGGAATTGCTGAAATTTTAAGTTCTTGAAATTTGATATCTGGGATGAATGCAACTAAAACATTGTTTGGTTGTAATCGTACTTTCATATTTGTGCTGTCAAGCTTTTTGGGTATAAGCTCCCCTGTCGGTAATATTTTAAAAGTTCCCTCAAGATTGAAAGTCAGGCCAGCTTGCGCATCAATATAAATAAAGCCGTAAGTATACAAACTGTCTTTGTCTGGTTTAAAGGCAACCCATTTATCTTCACTTTGAACAAAGCGTTTGTCAAAATTTAAAGTTGATTGTGACTTTAGTTCTGTCGCATATAAGGCAGCAATAAATAATAAATACTTCATCGTTATAAAATGTCGGTTAATAGGGCAGCTAACGAGCAGTGCTTTTTCCTGTGCTGGAATTCGGTGATTCATCAGTCAGGACTGCTGCTGAGTAAAGTTAATGTAGTTGATGTTATTTTTAAGGAGGGGCGATATTCGTTTAGCCCGGACTACAGCTGATAAATGAATGGGACGATCAGTAGATATTCGTTAGCAAGCATAGCCCTTAGGTTTACATCTTCAAATCTTATTAAATTACTGAAGGCAGAGAAGGAGACCTATCAGTGCAAAAGATAAATATGCAGAACTAAGCGTATCCGTGAATGTTTTTCATAATTTACTTACCTGGCTGCCGGCAGGCAGGCTCAGCAACCGTCTTTGCGGGGGACACGTTTATAAATTAGTTTACTATCCCTTTCTACATAGTCGCCCGATATAATTGGATAGGCATACTTGGGCGCATGCGATACATTACGGCTTCTTATAATTATTTTGTCGTTGACTTTCAGGTTCTGCAATTGCTCCAATTGAGACTTTTCCGGCGCGAAGTTGAGAATATAATCGTCACCATTAATCCTGACCATCACTCCAAAACCTAATCGTGAGCCTGGCGGAAGAGAAAGAGCCGTTACAATAGCCTCTATATTGGACGAATCTGTAAGGTGCTTCCTTATTTTAGCTTCAGCGGCATACACTTTTTGACCTGCGGGAGAAGCTTCCCAGTTTTTGTACGCTATACCACCAGGGGTAGTGTACCATTGTTTCATGGCAGCTTCCCTTTCAGCAGCAGAGATTGGCTTTGGGGTTGTTTCTTTAGGCGGTTCATTTTTGATTTCACGATTAGCAAATACCAGTCCGCTTACCACAACCAGCGCTGCGATCAGTGCATACATAACTTTTTTCATATTTTTTGCAGGTTTAATGAACATAGATCTGTCTCCCGGTGAACCAGGTCCGTTTAAGGTATTACTTTTATTTTGCTTCTGCTGCCAGGTATGCTTGTCAATGCTTCAGCATCCTCCAGCACTGGGTATAGCATAAATCACACTACCTGAACTATATAAATGAAAGACCTTTCCTTCTATGGAAGGAAGAACCAGTTTCCATGTTTTACCCTTATCTGCTGATCCGAAAATGCCTTTCGGATGACCACAGTAGAAATATTCACCTACCTGGATAATGGAAGTTATAAAGGCTTGCTCCGGAAGTTCGGTACCAACAGCATACTGAACTAAGCCAAAACTTCCCTGCACCGGAAAGCTGGCATTAAAGGGCCGCCCCCCTGAATCCTTAACGTCTTGCGTCTGAAGACCGGCATCAATGGCCTGCCAGGTTTTACCAGCGTCATACGATGTACGAATCCTCCTGGTACTCGACTGTGTACTGAACGTAATAGCAGCGAATCCACCATTGATAGGTGCTATATTGATGCCGACACCTCCCTCGCTGAGTACCGTTTCCCAGGTTTCGCCATCATCGGTGGATCTTATAATCCCATGAATGCTGTTCGCCATCAGTACACCGTTTGACGCTGCCAGTTTCCATACGCCACGGGTAACTTCTTTCCAGTTTTTCCCTTTGTCAGTGGATCTGAAAAGGCCGCGGCCGCGGTCGCAAACGATGAACACAGTGCCTCCGGCAGTTTCAAAAACGTTGATGACCCCTTTCAACTGGAAATTCTCATATACAGGCGACCATTTATCCGATCCGTTTATTTTTTGCCTGAACTGGCCCTGGTGGTAATCGTATGCAAACATCCCGGACTTACCAGGGGCAATGCTGCTATGATCGTCAGGGAAAATTTCTTTCTCCCAAAAAGATGCCTTGTTGTTGGGGTTATTGTGATAGATATAATTGCCGCTACGTAAATAGAACCCACGATCATTTACAAAAAGGCTACCCTCCAGCTTATCCCCGGGCAGTCCTTCGCTGATGTCCTGCCAGGTTTGTCCGCCATCCGCGGATCTAAAAACCATATTTGCAGCTCCTGCCTTATCTATTTTTTGTTTTTGCTGACTAACCGGTAGCGGAGATGGCTGTGGTGACTCCGGCGCCTCTTTACAGGAAAGCAATTGAAAAAGGAACAAAACAGCAAGGTTGCAGATGATTTTCATGACGTTGATTGATTAGGTGAAACAATAACCTAAATATATCAGGTGTCAACTACCGGGAAGTTTTTTACCGGTAAAGAGATGTAAAAGATGCGTAAAAGCTTGTAAAACCACCGGAAACCTGGGCTTAATGGATAATTTTGCTGTCATGAAGCCATTTATTCTGTTTGGATCTTCCATGCTGGTAGTTGTTATTTTGATGGCTGCTGTTGCATTTAGTAATAAAAAGAATGAACTCCCGGAGAAGCATGCAGAGATTGTACTAAGGGATATAGGGCACCAGTTGTTACTTTCCGCTAAAGATGCTGAATCCCGGGTGCTGCCGGTTAAGAAATTAAATTCAACTACCTACCAGGTTTCCTTTCAGAAAAACGTTGGTTTTATTTCCGATTCACTCATCAATATAGTGCAGCGAGCATTTCAAAAAAATGTGCTGGCAAAGGAGTATATCGTGAATTTGAGGAATTGTGAACAAAAGGAAACGGTCCTGGCATTTGAAATAAATGGTAAAACAGGCGATTTAACACCCTGCAGGGGCCGTAAGCTGGAGCTGGGTTGTTATGTTATTGAATTTGATCTTTTGAAGGAAAATACTTTCAATTCCCTTTGGTTATTGCTGTTGATCATTCCTTTGGGCTTGGCCGGCTTGTATATGAAAGATCGGTTCCGGAAAAAAGAAGAGAAAGAACCAGTCGCCGCTGATGCGGAATATATACCAATAGGAAACTTTCAATTTTATACAGGGAATAACCTGCTTACAACCGGGCATACAACCATTACCCTTTCGGAAAAGGAAACAAAAGCCTTGAAAATATTTGTCGAAAACATCAACCAGGTGGTGGAACGGGAAAAACTGATGAAAGAGATCTGGGAAGAGGAAGGCATCGTGGTGATCAGCAGGAACGTGGATGTACTGGTGTCTAAATTACGTAAGAAATTAAGTGCTGATAACTCCCTTAAGTTCATAAACGTACATGGCAGGGGGTACAAATTCATTATTGAGCAGCAGCCGGTTTGAAACCCGGTGCTGTAATTAATACGTTGTCAGTCGTAATGAGTTGCCTGGTTTTTACAAATAAGTTTTGCCGGCAGAAATGGTTACCTGGATAGCGTCATCACTTTCTCTAATAACGGTGGTAACCCTCCTTGATTAATGCTGTCATTGTTCCAAAAGCTCATTACACAGCTTACGAAATTCTGCCTGGCCGGCGCTGCAACAAAATAAATTGTCAAAGTTTTGCCGCCACTCATGCCAACTAATAAAGAAGATATGCCTTTAAAATCATAAACTGCTTTTTTGCTTTTACCGGTGTTCCTTCAAAAATCACATCGACTAATTCTTCTGAAATTATTTTACCGCCCCTTTTTGCTTTAATTACATTGTATTGATTAGTTGTGTTTGCAGAAGCGTCTTCCGGTGTTTTATGCACACTCCAGTTCATTTGCCCGTAATACGGGCATTGAACATTATTTATGCCCATCCAATGGCAGCTCCTGCCTAAATAAATTTTTCTTCCTGAAAAATTAATGCTGTCAATTTCTGCTGCTGTGTAAACTGATTTCGGGATTTTGTCATTTAGCAGGAGATCTGCAAAATTTCTTTCAAATTCCTTATCGTTTTTGTTGATGGCCGAAAAAGTTATTGCTGTAATACCCCCGATCTTATTTTCTATAAAATAGTAGGAACTGTGCTGAACTGTACCGGGTAAAATTTCCTCTGATTTTGAAACATAATAATTTTGACCAGGTATTGAGCTGTCGGCTAAGTTTAAGTCGTTTTCTTTGATTGAAAATTGTTTGAACTTCTTTAAGATATTTTTCTTAGAAAATGCCGAGTTAATGTTTTGGCTGGTTATTTCAATTCCATCAACATTGAAAAAATCAAGACCGTTATTGGAAATAGCCTGCAGCCTTGAGAATAAACTGTCATTTTGTTGTGTGTACAAAAAGGAATGACCAGCGATAATAAAAAATATTACTAAAAGTTGTCTTTTCATCTGGCTACGTTAAAAATGTAAATTTGGTTTCCTTTTGCGTCTGCCGATTTTATCCAATTATTAGCATCATTCGGGTCGTTCAGTTTTACACTGTCAACGGGGAAAAGAATAAATTGAGTGAACCAGGCAGTCGGTGATGCATCTTTCCTTAACTGTACTTTCCGTGCCAGAACACTATCCTTAGGTAATACAGTGAACGGTAAAGTCATAATAAATGAACCACCCGAGCTTAATTTCTCAACACTTGCTTTAAAATTTATCGTCTTGTCAGTGTTGTTCTTTACATAGAAAGTCGTCATCTTGTAATTTGTCATGCAGCTGGTGAGCGACAGGCAGGCAAGGAGGGGAAGAAGTTGCTTCATATTATTAGGGTGTGGTTGTTATTTCTGCCAACGGCCAAACTTTATGCCCAACAGGGCATTCCCGAATGCCCTGCCGGTACAAATCTTATCCGGAATACACTGTTGAAGTTATGAACTAACGCTGAAAAATAAACATCCATGCACAGACGCAGTTCTTCTTTGTTTATAACAAATTGCGGGGACTGAATGCAGTTGCATATTTTTTATAAGCGTCACTCTTCCTTCCCTCCCTTCTCGCCCACAAACCAATGCTCTTTGTTTTTAAACAATACATTGAAGGTGGTGAGGGAGCCATAGCAACGGGTGATATATTGCTGCAGGTTCACTTTTTCTTCATCACTGAGTTTTTTATGGCTGTTGATATTTTGCTCCAGCACCCGCAGCCGGTCCCGCAGCATCACGATCTTGTGAAAGAAATCATCAATAGGAATTTCTTTTGGCTTCAGGCTTTTATCAGCAGGTTGTATCAGTAAAGTACCATTGATCCATTTTTCACCGAGTGGTACTGTTTCAGAAAGACCTCCCCAGAGCCGCAGTATCTTCAGTAATGATCGTTCCACTTCCGAATGGGTTTCTATTTCTGCCGTTACGTTCTCGGCGATGATCTCATCTAGTTGTGCGTCAGTTTTGTCAATTTCTTTGATGCCGTGGTTGATAAAAGAAATAAGGTACGTGGCATATTTAATACCCACGATGACGCCGGGGCCGTATAATGTGTGTTGCAAACGTGTGCCGATGCCAAGAGTTGTTTGTTCCATGTCTATTTTACTTTTATAAATTCATAAGGAGTGAACTCTACAAAATCAGCCACTTTCACGGTTACTGATTTAACTTTCCCGTTTTCGATCGTGAAAGGCCATACTTTGCGGCCATACAATGGATCGTTGAAAGTTGCAAAGAAACGGCTGCCGCCCAATGCTTCCAGGTCGGCGTAACGGCCTTTATGATGCTCGAAGCTGGCTTTCAGTTTTCCATTTTCCAGCGCAATGGTCATTTTGCCATAGATGTCATGTACATACGTTCCTGCAAAAGCGGATAAGGGCAGGTCAGTTTTCGGGTTCGTACTGATCGTATCTTTTTTCAAGGCCAGTTGTTTCATCATTTCCTTTTCATTATTCCGGTACCCCTGCAGGTACACCTGGCTGTAGTTGCGGTAAGGAAGTTCAAAATACGCATCCATGATCTCCCATTTCAACGCTTCATAAAAATTATTGGCATCGGTATTCGTTAAGACGATGATGCCTAATTTTTCTTCGGGGATCAATGTCACACTGGTTACAAAACCATTCACGCCGCCGGTATGCGATACGATCTTTCTGCCGGCATATTCTTCGAGGAACCAGCCCAGCCCGTATAAATTGAAATGGCCTTTATTAAAAATCGTTCCGCCATTACCGAGTATAGAATGTGGTAACCAGGTTTGTGCAATAGCTGCAGCGGGTATCACTTGTTTACCATCATACTTTCCTTTATCCAACTGTGCCATCACCCAATGGCTCAGGTCGTTGGCAGAAGAAGAAATACTGCCGGCAGGTGCCAGGTTATCGATATTGCCATAGGGTATCTTTTTCAGTTCGCCCAGCACAACGGTATGGGCCAAAGCCCTGTTAGACGAAGAAGTGATTTCTTTGGACAAGGCCAGTGTATGGTTCATACCCAGCGGCTGAAAAATTTTTTCGGTTACATAGGCAGCCCATGTTTTACCGGTTACTTTGGGAATGATCTCGCCAGCCGTCATAAAAGCGGAATTGGTATACCCCCATTTGCCCCGGAAACCATAGAGGGGTTTTAATTTGCCCATCTTCTCCCTTACTTCCGCTACGGTAAGATCAGAATCGAAATACATAAAATCACCCTGGAAGGTTTCAAAACCCAGGCGGTGACAAAGCAGGTCTCTTATATTGGCTTCTTTCGCCACCCAGGGATCAGCCATTTTAAAATCGGGTAACCATTTTTGTACTTTATCATCCAGTGATACTTGTTTCTCTGCATCCAGTATAGCAAGGGCCGTACCGGTAAATGCTTTGCTGTTGCTGCCGATCATGAACAAGGTGTTTTCATCTACTTTGTCAGCAGTGCCGGTTTCTTTTACACCGTATCCTTTCAACAGCACCACTTTGCCATCTTTTACCACGCAAACCGATACACCGGGGATCTGCCATTCTTTTAAGGCAGTGCTGACATAATTATCAAGACTGTCTTTTACAAAAGATGGCTGTGCCTGTACAGTAACAACCAGTAATAAGACAGCAGCGGGGAGGGCAGTAATACGTTTCATGATTTATTTTTTAAAGATGCTTCAATAGCTTTTTTCTTCATCGGGTTAAATAATAAACGAAGAATAAGGGGAATCAGCAGTGGGATCCAGAAGGCGATCTTCGGTGCATAGAGATAAACAAAAGAGAAGATGATAAAAATAACAGGCACTGCAAGGGCCCGGCTGGAAAAGAAACGGGCCATGGGTTGGGTAAGGTTTTCTGTGAGGTTCTTTCCCGGTTTGGAAATATAACGCCACATAAAAAAATTAATAAAACCCAGCGCAGCAATATTAGCCGTGTAGAAGATGACAGGCATCATTGTTTTGGTCAATACGTACTCGCTGTAAAACCCGGTGCTGAAGGGCATCAGTGCCACAGCCAGTAAAAAAAATATGTTTAGCCAGATGAGCCGGTCGTTGAAGTTGACCACATAGCCAAACATGCGGTGATGAACGATCCAGTACTGGCCGATGAGTAAAAAACTGACAAGAAAGCCGATGAATTTGGGGATGAGCTCCCGCAGTTTATGGAGTAAGAGTTTATCGGTTACTTCTGCTTCGTGAATCTCGGGGATTTTTATTTCAATGACCAGCAGGGTGATGGCAATTGCAAAAACGGCATCACTGAAAAGGATCATTCTTTCCAACTGGAACTCTTTGCGCAGTTCGTTGTGCAACTGGTTACTCATAAGCCATAAAAATAGAGCAGGAAATTACCGTTCTTTTTTTGTTTACCGGGCGGAATTGTATGAAGTTATTCTTCAATCTCTTCCGGCCGCAGGAACTGCAGGGGTGGCAGGCCTCTTTTGAAACGGGCATGCGCAGTTTTGATGTACTGCTGAAAATCATAATCGCCGGTGGACATGGTGAATTCATAAGAGGGGCGGAAGACCCGCATAAAACTATCTAACTCCGCACCATCCAGCAGGGTCAGCCTCCGCACTAATGCTTTATTGAAACGGTGGGTTACTGATTTTTCCCGTTCTTCTTCTAATAAACGTTTCTGGAAGGATAACATACTCCTGTTTCGTTTAAAACGGAACATATTAATGATCTCGTCCAGGTCGAACCCGGCCCCCACGCCATACTGGGGCGTTACGGTTTTGAGTCCCGGTTTCTTATAATTAAAGATTTTAGCATAGTCAATACGGTTCTGGGCGGAATCCTGTTTATAATTCCGGGGCCTGATCTTGACTTCTTTCAATACGGTTACATTCACCTTTAACGAAATATCAAACCCAAAAGGGTTGGCGATCTTTAATACGGGAAATTTAACGGTGGGCTTACCGAGGTAGCTGAACCAGATGGAATCTTTTTCTCCCACTTCTATTTCATACACACCTTCTGCATTGGTTACCGTACCTTTTCCCGAGGTGCTTATTACGGAAACCAGTTCAAGGGGATAGTTGCGGGTGCTGTCATATACGGTTCCTTTTATTTTATACTGTGCCAATGCAGACTGTGAGGCCAGCAAAACAATAAACAGGAATGGTATAATTATACGATAGCGGTGCAACAGGTTTATATTGGGTGGCAAGTAACGAAAGAAAATGCAAATGCTAATCTAAAATGGGCCATTACCGTCAATTAACCGTTCAATGATCCGCGGATAGTGTTCATGTTCCAGTTTGTGGATGCGCTGTGCCAGTGATTCTGCCGTTTCGTATTGCAGTAAAGGGCATTTGGCCTGGAAAATGACCCGGCCGTGGTCATAGATCTCATCCACGTAATGAATACTGATGCCGCTTTCTTTTTCTTTATTATCAATGACGGCCTGGTGAACACGGAGGCCATACATGCCCTTGCCGCCATAGCCGGGTAGCAGGGCAGGATGTATATTAATAATGCGGCCGGGAAAAGCTTTGATTAATGCAGCCGGTATCTTCCAGAGGAAACCCGCCAGTACGATCAGGTCAATTCCTTTTTCCTGCAATTCCTCCGCATAGCCGCTTGTATTGAATTCTTCTTTCCCGGTTATTAATACAGGGATATGCTCCGCCTCGGCGATGGATAACACAAGGGCGCCCGGTTTATTACAAACGATCAGCGTCACTCTTGCTTTTTTGGAATAGCGGAAATGATCAATGATCTTTTGGGCATTGGAACCCGCACCCGAAGCAAAGATGGCGATACGGCAGGGGTCTGAGGTTTGGGGTCTGGGGTTTGAGGTTATTCCGGGCTTCTGACCTCCGGCTTCCGGCTTCCGGCTTCCCGTCAGCCCTATCCTCTTCCCGATCTTCTTTAAATACTTTACAAAGAACCGGAACTGGCCGAAAGGGATACTGATTAATAAAACAGCCAGGGGCCAGAGCAGGGAAACTAATATGATATATACAATGATCCATAGCCAGTCCTGCTCAATACCCAGCAGGGGCATGAGCCGGCGGCCGGCATAGCCGGTGATGCTGCCGCCTATGGCAAAAGTGCAAAGGATCAGGGCCAGCTGAAGGCCATTGACCTTCCATTTTTGTTGTAAGCGATCAAACATGATAATAAGTAGTGGCGGCTTAAAAACAGGTTTGTCTATTTAAGCGCTGCAAAAGTCAGGAAAAAACCTCCATAAAACGGCTCAATTTTCACATCTGTTGAACATTATTGAAAGGTTGACCGATTCATGACAAACAAAATTACCCGATGTCAAAAAACCATTATAAATCCCCTGAAATGCAGGCTGGTAGCGGGTTAAAAAAAATTTAAACCTGTTGTCGTTTTGTTAAGTTCCTGACTTATTTTTGCGACTGGTTAGAGCTTTTTATCCACATTTTTCAGATTAATTGAGTCTATGATTCTTTGTAAACCAATCGGCCAGAGACTGACTGTACTATTTCTATCCCTCTTCGTTTCCATATTTAGTGTTTCGGCCCAGGACGCAGCAGCAGGCAAGACCTTATTCATGAGTAAGTGTGCCGCATGCCACAACGTTTTTAAAGACGGAACTGGTCCTGCCCTGATGGGACTTGAGGAAAGACATAAATGGGCTGACCATAATGAGCTGCTGAAATGGGTCAATAATCCTTCCGCCTACATGGCCGGAGATGCTTATACACAAGGTCTGAAGACGAAGTTTGGTTCATTAATGACCGCATTTGGTGATATTACACTGAAAGATGTTGATGATGTGGTTGCCTATATTAATGATGAAGTGGCCAAAAAAGCCAAAGGGCCTGTTGCAGCCCCCGGGGATACTCCGGCTGCCACAGATTCTTCTAACCAAAACGCCATCATTTTTGGTGTAATCTCTCTTGTGCTGGCCATCATTGCCCTGATCCTGATGCAGGTGAACAGCAACCTGAAGAAAATGTCGGATGATGTGGAAGGTATCCTGCGCCCCGAGCCGGTTCCTTTCTACCGCAATAAAGTGTATATCGCTATGGCTGCCATTGTGTTCTTTATTGTTGGTGGTTTCCTGGTTACCAAAGGGGCTATCGGCCTTGGCCGCCAGACCAATTACCAGCCCGAGCAGCCTATTTATTATTCCCATAAAGTACATGCCGGTATCAATCAGATCAACTGTTTGTATTGCCACGGCAGTGCGATGGAAAGCAAGAGTGCAACTATCCCTTCGGTGAATGTGTGTATGAACTGCCACAAAGCTATTCAGTCTTACGAAAAAGGACCTAAGCTATATACCGAAGATGGTAAAGAGATAGACGGTACAGCAGAAATCCAGAAATTATATACTTATGCAGGTTTTGATCCCAAGAATGCCGCACAGTGGGATCCTTCTGCGGCCAAACCTATCCAGTGGATTAAGATCCACAACCTGCCAGATCATGTTTATTTCAACCACTCCCAGCACGTAAACGCCGGTAAAGTACAATGCCAGAGCTGCCATGGTGAGATCACTGCCATGGATGAAGTGAAACAGGTGAACGAACTGAGCATGGGCTGGTGTGTAAACTGCCACCGCCAGACGAAAGTGAACTTTAATTACAGCGACAGTACCGGTAACCAGTTCTACAGCATTTACGAGAAATTCCATAATGATATCAAATCCGGAAAAATGGATAGTGTGACCGTGAAAGATATCGGCGGACTGGAATGCCAGAAATGTCACTATTAAACCCCTGTCCCCTAAAGGGGAACTTAGGAGGAATATCACTAAAATAGTTTTGAACAGATCGATTATAAAAACAATTTTTTAACCAGCACTTGAATTTCCGGTTTTTGACAGCAAGAGAAGTGATTACAAAATTCAAGGTCTAAAAGCCCCTTTAGGGGTTTGGGGTAAATAATATGAGCCAAAAAAAGTACTGGCAGAGTTTCGGAGAGGTGAATGACCAGGAGAACTTTCAGAAGCAACAACAGGATGAGTTCAAAGAAGAACTTCCTTTTGAAGGTTTTGACGACAAAGGATTAATTGATGCCAAAGCTCCCCGCAGGGATTTCTTAAAGTATCTGGGATTCAGTACTGCGGCTGCCACCTTAGCCGCCAGTTGTAAGATACCCGTAAAGAAAGCTATTCCCTTTGCCAACCGGCCGGAGAATATCGTTCCGGGTGTGGCAAAATACTATGCTACTACCTATGTGCAGGATGGTGATGTGATCCCGGTAGTGGCTAAGGTGAGAGATGGCCGCCCGATCAAGATAGAAGGGAATGAGCTGGCATTTACCAAAGCAGGCACCACTGCCCGTGCACAGGCTTCCGTACTGGACCTGTATGATACGCACCGGCTTCGTTTTCCCCAGCGCAAAGTGGGTGATAAATTTGAAGAAACCACGTACGAGTTTGTTGATAAAACTATTGGAGAAGGACTGGCTGCCGGTGGAAACATCGTGCTGCTGACCAGCACCGTTAACTCTCCTTCCACTTTACAGATCATTACTGAATTTTTAGCCAAATATCCCGGCAGCAAACATGTGCAGGCCGACCCAGTTTCTTACAGTGGTATGCTGCTGGCCAATGAAGCCAGCGGGTTTGGCAGAAAAATACCAACTTATCATTTTGATGCGGCGAAAGTGATCGTGAGCCTGGGTGCTGATTTCCTCGGAACCTGGCTCAGCCCGGTTGAATTTGCCAAAGGATATTCCGCCGGCCGCAGGATTGATGAGAAGAACCCTTCCATGAGCAAGCATTACCAGTTTGAAGGTTATTTAAGTACAACGGGTGCCAATGCTGATGAAAGATTCACACATAAACCTTCTGAAACAGGTGCTGTAGCGCTTGCTTTATTGGCTGCATTAGATGGTGCTGTTACAGCGCCTGCCATTGATAATGCAACATTGAAAGCCGGTATTGCTAAAGTGGCAGCCGATCTGAAAGCACATGCAGGTGAAGCATTGGTGGTGGCAGGCAGCAACGATGCCAATGTTCAGATCATTGTGAATGCGATCAACAATGCAACCGGTGCTTACGGTAAAACAATAGATTGGAGTACCCCGGTAAATTACCGCAAGGGTATTGATAAAGATCTGACAGACCTGGTAACCCAGATGGAAGCAGGGCAAGTGGGTACATTGATGATCTATGGTGCTAATCCTGCTTATACTTATCACGATGCAGCTAAATTCACTGCTGCTTTGAAAAAAGTAAAAACATCCATTTCTTTCAATGAAAGAATGGATGAGACCACGAAGCTTTGCACTTATACCATCCCAACACATCATTACTTAGAAAGCTGGGGTGATGCAGAAGCAAAAACTGGTTATACCAGTTTTATGCAGCCTACTATTTATCCTTTATTCAAAACCCGCCCTTATCAAACCTCGTTGTTAAAATGGGCCGGTAACAATACAGACTACGCTGTTTATTTTAAAAATTACTGGACCGCCAAACTCGGCAGCCTTGATGCATTTGATAAAGCCCTGCAGGATGGTGTGATGGAAGCCGTTCCCCCGGCTGCTGTTGCGGGTTCCTACAGCAGTGCCGCCGTAGCTGCTGCCAGCGCCGCTATCACTGCTGCTAAAAAAATAAGCGGCGATGAGATCGTGCTGTACCAGAAAGTTTCTATCGGTACAGGCACGGGTGCCACCAACCCCTGGTTACAAGAATTACCAGATACCATTTCAAAAGCCACCTGGGATAACTATGCAATGATTTCCCTGGCAAAAGCGAATGAACTGGGTATTAAGCTGGATAATGATTACGAATATTACCCGCAAAAACCGGTTATTAAGATCAGTGTTGCCGGGAAAGGCGATGTGGAATTGCCCATCCTGGTTATTCCGGGTATGAATGCAAATACCATTGCAGTAGCAGTTGGGTATGGAAGAAACGAGGAACTGGGTAAAACAGCTTTTGGCGCCGGTCAGAATGTGTACCAGTTCACTTCATTTGATGGCAACAATGTTAACTATAACAATGCAGTAACTATTGCCAGCGCCGGCCGCAAACAAAAAATTGCACAAACGCAGATACACAACAGTTACGAGGATCGTGTGGAAGTGGTAAGAGAAACAACGCTGGGTGCTTTTAAAAAGAACCCGAATGTAGTGGCTGATTTCCGTAAAGACCTGGAAGAAAAATATGCGAGAAGTTCGGGTGACTTCCGCAAAGAAGCAACACTGTATGGTGTGCATGACCAGCCGGGCCTGAAATGGGGTATGAATGTGGACATGAACGCCTGCTATGGTTGCGGTGCCTGCGTGGTGGCCTGCCATGCAGAGAACAACGTTCCTGTGGTAGGTAAGAGTGAAGTACTCCGCTACCATGATATGCACTGGCTGCGTATTGACCGTTATTTTGTATCTGGTGAAAACCCGGATGACCTGAAAGGTGTGGTATTCCAGCCGATGATGTGCCAGCACTGCGATAACGCTCCTTGTGAGAATGTTTGTCCTGTTGCAGCCACCAACCATAGCATGGAAGGCATTAACCAGATGGCATATAACCGCTGCATCGGAACCAGGTATTGTGCAAATAACTGTCCGTTCAAAGTACGCCGGTTCAACTGGTCTGATTATACCGGTGCGGACAGCTTTGCCAATAACCAGGATCAGCAACTGGTGGGTAAACTGGATCCTGTTGTATTCCAGATGAATGATGACCTGACCAGAATGGTGTTGAATCCTGATGTAACGGTTCGCAGCCGTGGTGTAATGGAAAAATGCTCTTTCTGCGTACAGAAATTACAGGCTGCAAAACTCGATGCGAAAAAAGATAATCGTCCGCTGAAAGATGGCGAAGCAAAAACGGCTTGTCAAACAGCCTGTTCTGCTGATGCAATCGTATTCGGCAACGTACATGATAAAGACAGCCAGATCAGTAAAGTGAGAGCAGCCAATACACAGCGCAGTTTCTATGTACTGGAGCAGTTACACGTTTTGCCGAATGTAAGCTACCTGACCAAGGTTAGAAATACAGACGAAGAAGAAACCAAAAACTGGGGCGGGCATGGAGAACACGCAGCTGCGGCAACGCATGATGCTGTTATCCCAGCCGGTGAAGGCAAAAAAGAAGAGCCTGCACATCATTAAGAGAAAGAAGGCTGACTATTGAAAGAACCAGAACTGAAAGTTGACTAAATAATAAAAGCTCGCAGCTCGCAGCTAAAGGCTAAAAGCTAAATTAATATGGCATTACTCAGATACGAATCACAGGTAAGACCACCGCTGGTAGATGGTAGCAAAGATTATCACCAGGTAACAGAAGATATTTGCCGCCCGGTTGAAGCAAAACCCTCCAGGCTCTGGTGGATGGGATTTTTAATCTCTGTTGCTCTGCTGATCTTCGGTATAGTATCCGTTACCATGGAAGTAATGTATGGTACCGGTCAGTGGAACCTGAATAAGACGATAGGATGGGGTTGGGATATTACCAACTTCGTATGGTGGGTGGGTATCGGTCACGCCGGAACCCTGATCTCTGCGATTTTATTATTGTTCCGCCAGGGATGGAGAACGGGTGTGAACCGTGCGGCGGAAGCGATGACCATCTTTGCGGTAATGTGTGCAGGTCAGTTCCCCATCTGGCACATGGGTCGTGTGTGGAATGCATTCTTTGTTCTTCCTTACGCCAATACAAGAGGTCCTTTGTGGGTAAACTTTAACTCACCCCTGCTCTGGGACGTATTTGCGATTTCAACATACTTTACCGTTTCTCTTTTATTCTGGTATTCTGGTTTGCTTCCTGACCTGGCCACCCTGCGTGACCGCGCCAAAGAAAAATGGAGAAAAGCTTTTTATGGTGTGGCTGCTTTTGGATGGACGGGTTCCACCAAACACTGGCAGCGTCATGAAGCCTTATCGCTGGTATTGGCGGGTTTGAGTACGCCGCTTGTATTATCAGTGCACACGATCGTATCCTTCGACTTCGCCACTTCTGTAGTTCCCGGCTGGCATACCACGATCTTTCCGCCCTACTTTGTGGCAGGTGCGATCTTCTCCGGTTTTGCGATGGTGCAAACACTGTTGCTGGTAACAAGAAAAGTGCTGGCTCTGGAAGATTATATCACTATTGAACATATTGAAGTGATGAATAAAGTAATTGTACTGACGGGTTCTATCGTTGGTATCGCTTACCTCACCGAATTGTTCATGGCCTGGTATTCACATGTTGATTACGAGTGGTTTGCTTTCAAAGAAAACCGTTTGAGCCTGAGCAGCCCTTATGGCTGGAGCTACTGGCTGATGATGGGATGTAACGTATTGTCACCACAGATCTTCTGGTTCCGGAAAATGAGAAGGAACCTGCTGGTTACTTTCTTTATGTCCATCCTCGTGAATATCGGTATGTGGTTTGAACGTTTTGTGATCATCGTTACTTCTGTATACCGGGACTACCTGCCATCAGCATGGAGTACATATTATACACCTACTATCTGGGAAGTTGGTTTCTATATGGGAACATTTGGTTTGTTCTTTACCTGTTATTTCCTGTTCTCTAAGTTCTTCCCGGTTATTGCACTGGCAGAGATCAAGCATATCCTGAAAAGAAGTGGTGAGAATTATAAGGAGAAAATGGATGAAGTGGAAGAAGAAACCACGGAGGAGTTTGGCGGTAAACACGGACACGATCACGGAGCATAAGAGAAGCTATGAGTCGTGAGCTTTGAGCTGCGAGCTTGTAGAGGTTAAATAAAATGTTTTGAGTTACGGTCCGCCGACCGGGCGGATCGCAGCTAAAGGCTAAAAGCTAAAATAATGGCAGTTAAAAAATTTGTAGTTGGCAATTTTGATGATGAGGCAGTACTTTTTCCTGCAGTGAAAAAAGTACGCCGGGCCGGGTATAAGATCCATGATGTATTCACGCCGTTCCCGATCCATGGTTTGGATCATGCGATGGGCCTTCGTGATACCAGCCTGCATACGGCGGGTTTCATTTATGGTATTACCGGTACAACCACGGCAGTAAGTTTCATCACCTGGGCACTGACGGTTGACTGGCAGCTGAACTTTGGGGGTAAGCCGTTTTTCTCTTTGCCGGCATGGATACCAATCACGTTTGAGCTGACGGTATTGTTTGCCGCTGTAGGAATGGTACTTACATTCTGCTACCTCTGCCAGCTGGCGCCTTTTGTAAAAAAAGACCACTTCAATCCCCGTTCAACAGATGATACGTTTGTAATGGCGCTGGAGTGCACGGATAAAACCAACGAAGCTGAAGTGATCGGATTTTTAGAAAGTATCGGCGCTAAAGAAGTAAAAGTTGATTATAAGGAAACCGGCTGGTGGCTGGGTCGCTATGACAAAGACACAAAACGTTTCGAGAAAAAAGCAGAAGCAGTTCATTAATTATTAATAAACAGTGATGAAAAAAATCTTGATCATAACAGGATGTGCAGCGATGGTGGTGGCCGCAGTAAGTTGCAGTAATGTCCGCCGCGAGGAAGGACGGGCTTATATGCCGGACATGTCCTACAGCCGTGCTTATGAAACCTACGCTTCAACCGAAGCGCTGGATAAGGCCGGTGTTTTTTATAATGCAAGGCCTGTGGAGGGAACAATAGCCCGGGGTGATATGGCGGCGTACCCGTATAAAAATGATTCGGCAGGATATGTTATGTCTGCAAATGTTAAAAACCCGCTTGATCCAGCTGTTGTGGATATGAAAGAAGCAGAACGCTTATACCTGGTGAATTGCGGTATCTGCCACGGTACAAAACTGGATGGTAATGGTCCTTTGTGGAAAGGCGGCGATGGCCCCTTCCCTAATGCACCAAGAAACCTGCTGACTGACCCGGTGGTGGCGAATATGGCGGAAGGAACAATGTTCCATTCAGTGACCTATGGTAAGAACACCATGGGAAGCTATGCCTCACAACTGAATACCAAACAACGCTGGATGGTGATAGCTTATGTAAAAATGAAGCAAGGGCAGGGAAAAACAACTGCTGCTCCGGCTGCTGCCGTTGCTGACAGTGCAAAAGCAACAACGACTGGAAAATAACTGATACTGTTTTTGACGAAACTATAAATGTAAACTGATGTCTATCCGGGAAAATTTTGTAGTACCAAAGCGATACAATACGATAGCAATCTCTCTGATGGTTGTGGGAATTCTTGCCATCGTTGGTTTGTATGTAACAAGTGGATCAAAGGATGATGCACATCACCAGGCCCGTTTCTGGGCATCTTTGCTGCAAAACAGCGTTTATTTCTTACTGGTGGTTAATGCAAGTATGTTTTTTATCTGTGCCACCACACTGGCATGGGGCGGCTGGCAGATGGCTTTCCGCCGGGTGCCTGAAGCAATATCTGCGGTGGTGCCTGTTGTAGGTGTTATCTGCGCTGCTATCTTACTGGCGATTACTTTTGGCGGTCAGCATGCCATTTATCACTGGAGTGATACTGAGCATGTAAAACATGACCCTACCTTATTACATAAAGAAGGATTTTTAAATAAAGGTTTTTTTGCGGTTGCAACAGTATTGACAGTTGTTTTATGGTCAGTATTGGGCTGGAAAATGAGACAATTATCCCGCAGCCTGGATAATGAGCCCCTGAAAACGGTGGAGGAAAGAAGAAAATACATCTGGAAGAATACAGTATGGGCTGCCGGTTATATCGTGGTGTTTGCACTGACGGTGATGTCTTCACTGCCCTGGTTATGGCTGATGAGTATTGATGCGCACTGGTATTCCACCATGTACAGCTGGTACACATTCGCCAGTACATTTGTGGCCGGTATGGCACTGATCGCTTTATTCGTGGTATTCCTGAAGAACAATGGATACCTGGAATATGCCACCAATGAGCACCTCCATGATATTGGTAAATTTATGTTCGCTTTCTCTGTATTCTGGACCTATCTCTGGTTCTCCCAGTTCATGCTGATCTGGTATGCGAACATTCCCGAAGAAACTGTTTATTTCAAACCCAGGGCGGAAGGTGCCTACAGTGGCATTTTCTGGCTCATGTTCCTGATCAATTTCCTTGCTCCTTTATTAATACTGATGACAAGAGGTGCTAAAAGAAACTATGGAACAATTACTTTCATGGCATTGCTGATCATTTTTGGTCACTGGCTGGATTTCTACCAGATGGTATTCCCCAGCCCGATGACAGATGAGAAGGGTGTTACACATGTGCCGATGATCCTGTATGATTTTGGTGTGGCGCTGGGTTTTGTTGGCCTGATCATGTTTGCAGTAGGAAGGGCTTTAAGCAAAGCCCCGCTGCTGGCAAAGAATCACCCTTTTATAAAAGAAAGTCTGATACACCATACTTAATCAGATATCGTTAACCATTTGAGTAGTTAATCAGGAAGATAAAAATTGAATTATAGTTTATGCAAACAGTTTTCATTGTAGCGATACTGGCCCTCGGTTTCCTGGTCACTTTCCAGATAGCCAAGGCCAGCGAATATGTAGCCATCCTGAGGGGTGAGGAAAGATCCCGTAAACAAACCAACAAGATCAACGGCTTCCTGCTGCTGGTGTTCCTGATTGCGGGACTGATTGGTGTATACTATTGCAATGAACAATTGAAAGGAAAGATCCTGGGTGCACCCGCTTCTGATCATGGAGTGCTGGTGGACAGGATGCTTTATATCACACTGGCGCTGACTTTTATCGTGTTTGTGATTACGCAGGTGGCATTATTCTGGTTTTCTTACAAATACCAGGAATCTGACACGCGGAAAGCTTTCTATTACCCGCATAATAATAAATTGGAAGTGATCTGGACCGTGATCCCCGCTATCACGTTAACAGTGCTGGTTGGTTTTGGTATCTTCTATTGGTTTAAAATAACCGGGGAAGCTCCCAAAGACGCTATGCAGGTGGAAGTGGTGGGCAGCCAGTTTAAATGGGAATACCGCTATCCCGGGGCTGATAAGGTGTTCGGTAAAAAATATTTCAAAGAGATCAGCGATGCTAAAAATAATCCGTTGGGACAGTTGTGGGATGATCCCGCCAATCATGATGATATTTATGTAAGTGGTGAGCCCATGCACCTGGTGGTGAATAAGCCGGTAAAACTGATTATCGGTGCAAAAGACGTGATTCACGATGTGGGCCTGGCACATTTCCGTATGAAAATGGACGCTGTTCCGGGTACGCCGACCACCATGTGGTTCACGCCTACAAAGACCACGGCCGATATGAAGAAAGAAACGAAGAACCCTGATTTCGTATATGAGATTTCCTGCGACCAGATGTGTGGTAAAGGTCACTGGAGTATGAGAGGTGAAATTGTCGTGGAAACACAGGAAGAGTTCGATGCCTGGCTGGCAAAGAAAGATCCGCAATATGCTAAGGTTGCCCCGGCCAAAAAAATGGAACCGGCTAAAGATTCAGCAACTGCACCCGGTATCCTGAAGGATTCGGTAATTGCACAGGTAATAAAATAATTAATAGAAACGCAGTTACTAAAACCTGCGGTAAACGATACGATTATGAGCGAATCAATGTCTGTACATCCTGAAGTGGTAACAACGCATGATGTCCATCACGATGAACATGGAGGTGGTCATCATAAAGAGACTTTCATCAGCAAGTACATCTTTAGCATGGACCACAAGACCATCGGTAAGCAGTTCCTGATTACCGGTATCATCTGGGCCATCGTGGGTGGATTGTTCTCGGTGTTGTTCCGGTTGCAGTTAGGTTATCCTGACCAATCCTTCCCGATACTGGAAACCTTTTTCGGTCATTGGGCAAAAGGCGGGCAGATACAGCCTGAATTTTATTATGCACTGGTAACGATGCACGGAACAGTATTGGTGTTCTTTGTATTGACAGCAGGATTGAGCGGCACATTCGCCAACATTCTTATTCCATTGCAGATCGGCGCCAGGGATATGGCATCGCCCATGCTGAATATGTTGTCTTACTGGTTCTTCTTCCTCGCCAGTGTGATTATGATGTCCTCTTTATTCATTCAGACAGGCCCTGCAGCCGGCGGCTGGACCATTTATCCGCCATTGAGTGCCCTGGGCCAGGCATCGCAGGGCTCTAAACTGGGTATGGATCTCTGGCTGGTGAGTATGGCAATGTTCATTGTTTCTTCATTACTGGGTGGTCTTAACTATATCTCCACCATTTTGAACATGCGTACCAAGGGTATGAGCATGACAAGAATGCCGCTTACTATCTGGGCCATGTTCTTTACAGCTGTGTTAGGCGTATTGTCTTTCCCTGTTTTATTATCCGGCGCCATCTTATTATTGTTTGACAGGAATCTCGGCACCAGCTTCTTCCTGAGTGATATCGTGGTGAATGGTGAAGTATTACCCAACGAAGGTGGTAGTGCAATCCTGTTCCAGCACTTGTTCTGGTTCCTCGGTCACCCTGAAGTATATATCATCCTGTTACCTGCCATGGGTATGGTATCAGAGATCATGTCCGTGAATTCACGCAAACCGATCTTCGGCTATATGGCGATGCTGGGTTCTTTATTTGCCATTGCTATCCTTGCCTTCCTGGTTTGGGCACACCATATGTTTGTAACCGGCCTCAATCCTTTCCTGGGTTCGATCTTCGTGTTACTGACGTTATTGATCGCGGTACCATCAGCTATCAAGGTATTCAACTGGCTCACCACATTGTGGAGGGGTAATATCCGCTTTACACCCGCGATGTTGTTTGCGATCGGTTTTGTGAGCTTATTTATCTCCGGTGGTTTGACAGGTATTTTCCTGGGTAATTCAACCATCGATATTCACCTGCACGATACCATGTTCGTGGTGGCTCACTTCCATATTGTAATGGGTGTGGCTTCCTTCTTCGGCATGTTTGCCGGTGTGTATCACTGGTTCCCGAAAATGTTTGGCCGCTACCTGAATAGTACATTAGGATATATCCACTTCTGGGTAACCATGGTGGGTGCTTACCTGATCTTCTGGCCTATGCACTATGAAGGGCTGGCGGGTATGCCACGCCGTTACCTCGATAAAAGCGGCTGGGTTTCATTCAACCAGTTTGGCGACCTCGATAAAATGATCACAGTTGTTTCCATCATCGTATTTGCAGTGCAACTGATGTTTGTGTTCAATTTCTTCTATTCTATTTTCAAGGGAAGAAAAGTAACAACGCAAAATCCATGGGGCGCTAACACACTGGAATGGACAACGCCGATCCGCCCGGGTCACGGTAACTGGGTGGGAGAAATTCCTGAAGTACACAGGTGGCCTTATGATTACGGTAAAGACGGAAGAGATTTCATTCCGCAGACAGAACCGATTGGTGCAAATGAAAGTAAGCACTAGGCCTACCCAAACCCTGCCTACCGGCAGGCAGGCCCTCCGCAGGAGGGGCTTATGAGAGCCTGTTTTTGAAAAGTGAAAGACGTTATAATAGCTGATACATTGACAAGCTAAGCAGTGAACAGGAAGTACAAGGGTGCGACGCAACGAAGTTGACAGAAGAACAGATGTTGGGAACATAATTTTTATGTTCTTTATATAATAAGCGAAAGTGAGATGAGGAAGATTAAAGATTATTTACAGTTAATCAAACTTTCGCTGAGTATAATGGTGGTGTTCAGCAGTGTGATCAGTTACCTGCTGGCGCCGAAAGTGGTGGAGTATGACTGGGTGATGATCGTTTTGCTCTTTGCAGGTGGGATGCTGGTAACAGGCAGTGCCAATGCCATCAACCAGGTAGTTGAAAAAGATACCGATGCACAAATGAAGCGGACTTCCACCAGGCCGGTGGCGGCAGGAAGGATGAGTGTAACAGAAGGCTGGGTCTTCGCTATCATAACCGGTGCGCTGGGTGTTTTTATCCTGGGTTATTATTTCAACTGGTTGTCGGCGGGTTTGGCAGCATTTAGTTTGTTCCTGTATGCTTTTATTTATACGCCATTGAAGAAAATCAATTCAATTGCGGTATTGATGGGGGCCGTTCCGGGAGCATTGCCTTGTTTGATCGGCTGGACAGCGGGAGATGACCAGTTGTCAACCGGGGGCTGGATTTTGTTTGCCTTCCAGTTTTTCTGGCAGTTTCCCCATTTCTGGGCGATTGCCTGGGTGGCGCACCGGGACTATTCATCCGTAGGGTTTAAATTATTACCTGCTGATGAAGGCCCGACAAAGTTCACGGCACTGCAGACGATCATGTATTCCCTGTTGTTGTTCCCGGTCACAGTGTTGCCCTATTTTACAGGAATGAGCACCTATGATGGAGTAACCGGGATAACAAGTTTGATCCTGATATTGCTGGCGAATTTTTTTATGCTCTGGCGCTGTATCAGTCTATACAAAAAGATGGATGTGAGTTCCGCCAGGAGAGTGATGTTTGGAAGTTATATGTACTTGCCGGTGGTATTGCTGGCCTTATTAATGAGTAAAGCTTGATAACAATAAAAGTGAGATGGATATCGTGACTGAACAAAGAAAAAAACTTCATCCGCACAAGTTCACCTTGTGGGTTGCTATCGCAAGCATCCTGATGATGTTTGCCGGCCTGACCAGTGCTTTTATCGTAAAAAGCAACCAGGCCAACTGGCAGGGGGTGAAGGAAATGCCGAAGTTCTTTTGGTATTCAACTGTGGCGATTCTGCTGAGCAGCCTGGCCATTCAAATGGCACTGCGGGCTTTTCAGCAGCGGGAGATGGGCAGGTACAGGTCGCTGATTGCAACGACGCTGGTACTGGGAGTTCTTTTTATCGTGTTTCAGTGGTTAGGGTTCGGAGAGTTGTGGAACCAGCAAATAACCTTTAAAGGAGCAGGAGGCGGACAATTCCTTTATGTGATCTTTGGTTTGCATGCATTGCATGTGCTGGGTGGTATCGTTGCTTTGATCGTGATGTTCATCAAAGCATTTTTTGGAAAAACGAAAACGTATAGTTCAGTACCGGTGGAGGTGGCAGCAACCTACTGGCATTTTGTAGATGGATTATGGATCTACCTGCTGGTATTCTTCCTCATTATCGGTTAATAGTATAGAGTATAAAGAATTAATAAAGACAACAAACATGGCGACAACAGCAAATGTGCATCAGACGAAATGGTGGAGTGGCGGTAAAAGCCCCTTCAACATGGAGTATGGTAAATTGATGATGTGGTATTTCTTGATGAGTGATGCGTTCACCTTTGGTGCATTCCTGATCTCTTATGGTTCTATCCGTTTCAGCCAGAACTTCTGGCCGGACCCGAATGTAGTCTTTAACGCATTTCCCGGCGCCGGTCATGCTAACCTGCCACTGGCTTTCGTGAGTGTGATGACCTTTATCCTCATCATCAGTTCTGTTACCATGGTGCTGGCTGTACATGCCGGGCATAAGGGAGATAAACAGGCTGTTGTAAAATGGCTGGCATGGACGATTGTGGGTGGCCTGGCCTTCTTAAGCTGCCAGGCATGGGAATGGCATCACCTGATCACCGGTGAACATGCTACTTTGATTGACGGACAGATCAAAATGGTGGGACAAACAACAGCAGTAAATCCATGGGGTGATCTTGCTTCTGCCTCTGCAGTAGCTGATGCGCTCAAGAATACATCGCATGAGACATTAGTACAGTTAATAAGCTCACATGACCATTCTTTTTCACACGAGCAATTAGCCGGTATGTCGCAGGAGAAACTGATGAGTATGGTTAATGCAGCTGACCTGCATATCCGGGAAAACGGGCCTGTGGCTTTCGGTGGTTATTTTTATGGCATCACCGGTTTCCATGGCTTCCACGTATTCTCCGGTGTGGTCATCAATATCGTGATGCTGATCATGACCCAAAAAGATATATTCCAGAAAAGAGGGCATTACCTGATGATCGAAAAAGCAGGTTTGTACTGGCACTTTGTAGACCTGGTTTGGGTATTCGTATTCCTTTGTTTTTATCTTATTTAATTAACTTTTGAAGCTATACAGATTATGAGTACTCATTTTGATCCAACACAACATATTTCTTCTTCGGCCGCCTACCCGGAAGTGAGCTTTTATGAACATACCGATGATGCGACTTTTAAGAAGAAGGTCCGGAAGACAACGATCCTGTTATCCGTGATCACCATCATTGAGCTGGCGATCGGCCTGGCGATATACACTATTCACAAAGGGGAAAACCCGAGTGCATTGCTGGTGCTGATGTTCAAAGGCGCTGTTTGTATCCTCACCTTAGCGAAAGCATATTATA
This sequence comes from Chitinophagaceae bacterium UBA4411, assembly GCA_002400415.1. Classification (GTDB taxonomy): domain Bacteria; phylum Bacteroidota; class Bacteroidia; order Chitinophagales; family Chitinophagaceae; genus CADEDV01. Next base: position 35,992 of record DGQP01000008.1, on the reverse strand, counting down.
TCGTATCGGTATTCATGCACCTGGGTGATGAAATCCGGAATATGATCATGACAATCGTGGTGCCGCTGATGCTGTTTATCTGGTTTATCATTGCTTTTATTGCCGATGGTAACTCCTATAAAAATCTGCGGAATAAATACGATAAACATTTCCAGGAATCGACCATGCCGGCCAAGCATCATAGTGCAGAAGAAAAGCCTGCTGATGCCGGTGGCAAACAATAGAAGATAAGGATAGAAATTTCTTACCAAAACCATTGTCTTAGCTGAACCGTTATTAGCAGGACAATGGTTTTTGATTTTATACCCTGCTGCCGGCAGGAATAAAGTTGCTCATCAGAAAAATGAACCCGTGAACAAGAATGCATTATATGCCATACTGATTGCCCTGCTGCTTCCCCTGCTGGGCTATTTTATTGTGAAGAGCTACAGCGATTCAAACGTATTAATGCCCCGGCATTACCTGCCGGATTCGGTAGTTACAAGAACAGAGAAGGGGAAACAATATTCTGATACGGCCTGGCATAAACTGGCTGATTTTTCTTTGACCAACCAACTGGGGCAAACGATTACCTGGGACAGCCTGAAGGGGAAAATAGTAGTTGCTGATTTTTTCTTCACACATTGCCCCACCATCTGCCCGCCAATGACACGTAATATGCGCCGGTTACAGGAGTCCATCCATAACGGGAAACGTGTGGGTGATAAAACCAATGACCTGGTGCATTTTATCTCTTTCAGCATCGACCCCGAGAGAGATTCCGTGGAGCGGTTAAAGTACTGGGCCGACCGTTTCCAGGTAGATCCGGAAAAATGGTGGTTATTGACAGGAGATAAAAAAACGATCTATGACCTGGCATTAAACGAAATAAAGGTGGGTGTGGAAGATGGCGGTGTCATTGACACCAACTTTGTGCATAGCGATAAGTTTATACTGATTGACAGTATGCGGCATGTGAGGGGATATTATGATGGACTTGATTCTGCATCCCTGGCTGATCTTTCCCGCAACCTGGTAATGCTGACCATGGAGAAAAATCCCGGAAGAGAAAGTTTCCTGGCTGGTAAACTGCAGCTGATGGCCGTCGTTTTCCTGGTAGCCATTGCCTTAGTTGGATTTTTATTTTATTTACTCAGAAAAAAGAATACGGATGTTACAAGCGGCGTGGAAAAAAAATGATAGCAAAGCAAGAGGGCTGATCTTCACTTTTTCGGCGATCGTTTTTATTGCGGTCGTGGCCCTGGGACGGATTACCCTGCAAGTGAACCTTGGTTTTGATGTGCACCTGTTTGCCATGATTAACGCAGTAATTAATTCCTGTGTGGCTGTTTTGTTAGTGGCAGCGCTGGTGGCCGTAAAGAACAAGAAGTATGAGCTGCACAAGAAGATGATGTTGACAGCAATGGTACTTTCTATTCTCTTCCTGGTAAGTTATATCTGTCACCATCTTTTTGCCGGGGAAACCAAATTTGGTGAAGAAGGAACCATGAAGACGATTTACTACATTGTTCTGTTTACACATATTCCGCTGGCAGGACTGATACTTCCTTTTATATTGTTTACGGCTTACAGGGCTATGACCGGTGAATGGCCCCAGCATAAAAAACTCGCGAAGATTACCTGGCCCATCTGGTTCTATGTGGCGGTGACTGGGGTGATTGTTTACCTGATGATCAGCCCGTATTATAAGTAGACAGATAAGAAAAGAAGATTTATATCTTATCTCGCCAATTTTCTTTTTCCTCTTTCAGTAATTGGGCCTTCAGCTTAAGCCGCTCAGGTATTTGCTCTGTATAGATTATTACAACTGTCACCACATGGTACATCAGCAGTAGTACCACCACTAAAGAGAATAAGGCATGCCGCATCAGGATCACCTGTGCAATAAAGGATAACCCTGTACTGATGATAAGTAACAGGGGTGCAATATGTTTCTGCAGTGCGAGCAGGAAAAAACTGAGCGCTGAAAAAAGGTAAATACCCAGCAACATAAAAGTAAGCCAGTGTGCATTAGTAATCATGATATGCTGGATAAGACAGGTCAGCGAAAGAAGTATGCCGAAAGCTCCGCCATAACTGCAAATATCTTTTTGCCTGTTGGTGAGTGTGTCGAAAGGGGTTTGTGTTGCCATAGCTATACGAAAATAACGGGCATTACCAGCCGGTCATAATCAGAAGCCAAGTTCTTCAGCCGGGGCCCAGAATTTTTTATCAAAATCAACCACGGTATCATTTTTCACTTTGATGCCTTCTTTCTTCAAAAGATTTTCCATGGCGTTGGGCGTTTTAAAATGATGCTTACCGCTGAGCATGCCCTTCCTGTTTACCACCCGGTGAGCGGGCACTTTTGGTTTTACCCTGCCGGCCCCGTTCATTGCCCAACCGACCATTCTTGCCGAAAGGTTGGTACCCAAACAAGCTGCGATTGCGCCATAGGAAGTCACCCTGCCTTTGGGGATTTGCCGGGCTACTTCATAGACCAATTCAAAAAAACTCTCCTCTCTTTTGCCGGAAGGTTTTACTGATTTCAGTTTTGCAGATGATTTTTTCTTAGCAGGCATGCACTAAAATTAGCTGAAATTATTTTGCGACCCGGTCATAACCTGCCGGCGTAAGATGATAAACAGAGCTTATGCTGAGCTCAGGACGCTGAATCTTTCTTTACGGGGCTTTGCTCTTCATTGTTGCCTGATTCAGGAACGCTGATATGGTCAAACGGACAGTGCTTGCAGGCATTGCCACAACAATAACCTCTTTCCAGGTGATACTTTTCTGTAAGTACCACGTATCCGTCTTCATTGATATAATAATGTACGCCTTCAGTCAGTGACTCCATGTTGCTCGATAATTTTTTTTAATTCCCCGTCTTTTTCGATCCCGGGTAAAACTCCGGGTAAAGAAAAACACAGGTAATGAATACGGTTACTGCCGGCAATATCCAGGGATTCGTAATGTGTTTTTATACTTAGCTCTTCTGCTACGTTCTCTTGCTGGTATACATTATCAAAATCCCTGTGTAATATACAACCGTATAGTCCAATCACTGTTTTGGTGAACTGGTACAGGTCCGGGCTATCCGTCTTCAAATGTACTAAACCGCCGGGAACAAGAAATTGTTGATACAGCCGCAGGAATTTGGGGTGGGTCAGCCTTTTTTTTGCTTTTGACAGGCGCAGTTGGGGATCCGGAAAGGTGATCCAGATCTCTTCCACTTCGTCTTTGGCAAAATAAGTGGCCACCAGGTCAATCTGGGTACGGACAAAAGCGACATTATTCAAATTTTCCCGCAAGGCCTTTTTAGCACCTACCCAGATGCGGTTCCCTTTCAGGTCAATACCAATGAAATTGCGGCTGGGGTACATCCGCCCCAGCCCGACTGCATATTCCCCTTTGCCACAAGCCAGCTCCAGGGTAAGGTTGTTCTCATTTTTGAAAAACCCCTTCCATTTACCGGCCATATCCTGCGGGAATTGCAGCACATTCGGAAAGCCGGTGAGCTCTGCAAACCGCACTAATTTTTTTTGTCCCATGGGCCTGCAAAGATAGGAGGAGAATAAAAAATGCCCTGTTTGGGGCAACAGGGCATTAAAAGAATACGTGATGGGCGTATCAGAACTTAACGAGTAACCCCAGCCCGACTAATGATTTCACCTGCAGGGCTGCAGACCGCTGGTTAGGCCCGAATAAGCGAACATCGTCATCATAAATCAGGTCAACACCCCAGGTGGCGGATAAAACTTTAGACAATTTTACATTCAGCACATTGGACATGAACAGGTCAACATTTTGCGGTTTGCTTTTATAATTGGAAAAAAGATCAAGCCTTCCTTTATACGTGATGTTCTTGCTGATCTCTTTCATATAACTGATGGTGGCGAAAGCCCCGAGTTCAAGTTTGCTTTTTTCTCCGGGGTCAACACCATAGAGTCCTTTGTTGGCAAGAGCCGTATCTCTTACGATCACCCAGCGGGCCGTGACCGGGGAAATAAAAATGGAAAGATCTTTTACTGGTTTATAATCAAGACCGGGGCTTAGTAAAATATAACCCGGTGCCATGAAAGTGGAAGCATACGTCTTTACATTATCCGGGAAGGTATAACCTTTAAAGAACTGGGACCGGAGGTTGAAAAGGCCGGATATGTTCAGTTTGGGGTTTAATGCATACCCGTATTTGGATAAGAAGTCAAAACGGTCATCATTTTTCCGGCTGCCGAGGCTGGTGGTGTTCACATAACCCAGGTTGAAATCAAATGTATTATCCCAGCTGTGTTTATCATTTTTATAAAACGCGAAGAGACTTAACAGGGAGTTGACTGATAACGAGAAATTATCGCCCCCGGCAGCCCAGTTACTCAGTGACCCCTGTGATATATTGAGGCTGTACAATCCTCCTTTTTTCCATTTTTTGGTGGTTGTGTCAGCCGGATCTTTTTTTACTGACTTGGCAGATTCTGTTTTCAGGTTTTTTACAGTTTCATCCTGGGCTTTGGATAACAGGCATAAACTTAATGCTGCTATCAGCATCATCTTTTTCCTCATACGAATTTATTTTGGTGTTAATGATAAGTACGGTAGAATTAATAATCAAAACTTACGCCGTTTCTGATCCTGGAAAGCAGCTGGTTGTAACAATTATCAACTAATCGTTGTGCCAGTTCATTGCGGGAAGGCGGGTTAATCGTATTACTGTTGTTGATCAGGTTCCAATCGGATTGTTCAAGAGCTCTTTTATCGCCGGTAAAGCTGGCTGATTCATCTTTCCAGGTGTTATCATCCGGGAACCGGTCAAATAAAATATTCCGGTTGGAAGCCCGGTCATAAATCCTGCATTCCAGCGAGGCACGGCTTTGTAAAACACGGCGGGTAACATACACGGTGGCTTTTACTGTTTCATAAATGGGTTGTGGTGGATTGGTTTTGGTTTGCCCCACTTCTATTTGTTTGCTGCGGTTAATCGAATACCGGTCATTGAATAGCTGCCCGATATAAAGATCAGTAAAGACCAGGCTCACGACCCGGTCGGGATGGATACCGGATCTCCCGGCTTCGTCTTCTGAATAAAACTTTACATCCCTGTAAGAAGAATTGTTGAGATCCCTGATGATTTTGTATTGCAGGTAATCATTACTGAAGCCCCAGTAGTTCCAGCCATAATTATCATAGTTCACCTGGTTGACCACAACTTTGATAGTAGCCAGCAGCTGTGATTGCTGTATCATTTCCCGCACGTCTTTAAAATTGGGGTAGGCATTGTTGGCTTTTACAAACATATCATAAGCCTTGCGGGCATAAGGCCTGTTATTGTAAGTAAGGTATTGTTGCCCCTGGTTATAATATTCTTCTGCCGCTTTCTGTTTGGCCTCCATGATTTTTACAGTAGGATCCCAGGGATTGGGAATAATCTTACTGATCACCGGGTTTCCTTTGATCTCACTGTATAATTGCTGCGCCACCAGTAACTGCCTGGAAATCTCGATCCAGCGATCTCCTTCATTCATGTTATTGAACGTATTACTGTTGATATTCTTACGGACCTCTGCTGCCTGCGCATAAGCTTCCGGTAACTGTTTGGCGGCATCCGCATCATTCGGATTTTTCTTCAACCGGTCAATCAGGTCAAAGACAAGTTTATCATCCGGTGTATAACGTTTCTCAATTTGTTTTGCGGGTGAACAGGTGGTTAGTATAAGGCTGAGGAACAGGAGATGTAAAAGATGCTTCATAAACAAGGTTTGGTTGAGCTCCCGCAAAGATATTAAAACAAAAAAGCCCCTCCTTTAACGCCATTTGTTTTGATGAATCAAGTTTTTATATCTATTAAAAGTTTTATCACTTGCTACAGCACAAAAAATCATAACAATAGCTTGTCGAAAAAATATTAAGCAAATGAAGTATTGGAGGATAACTGCCATATACTGTAATATTGATGAGAGTTGTATGCAAACCTATGGAAGGACTAAGAATCGGGAAAGTACAGGGTAGGTTAGAAAGGGGCTTGATTATGAAGTAATTAGAGAAGGATATTTTTATGAAAAAAACACAGTGCCTTGATAGCTAATGATTTACAAAGGAAAATCGAGGGCCATTTGTGACACTAATTTTTAAATAAAAAGCCTCTCCATGTTCGTGGAAAGGCTCAAATTACATAATAAAAAGCTGTAGGGGGAGGGATCGAACCTCCACGAGGCAGTTAGTTGTAGCACAAAGTTCAGTGGTCGACCCTGGTCGCTCCTGCATTGCTGCAAAAACGGCTCTATGCTATATTTATCCTGTTATCCTCACCCCCGAGACAAGAGGGCATGTCTGCCAAAAATTTCATCACCCCACAGTATGTTTGCTTTTCGAAGAGCTTGATAGATCAAAAATAAAGAAACAAGCTATTTAATTCCAAATTTTCTAACAATTATTTTAAAAATATAGATAATATTTAAATAATTGCGTAATATTATGAATAAAATCAAAAATCAGTATTAAAAATGGCAGGCAAATTAAATCTTGATAAACTGGACCTGGAGATCATTCACCACATGATGGAGAACGCCGAGATCTCATATGCTGATCTTGGCAAGAAACTCTTTGTGTCCGGCGGCACCATCCATGTCCGTATCAAAAAACTGCAGGAGGCCGGCGTGGTCAAAGGTACAAGATTGAATGCAGATATCCGGAAACTGGGCTATGATGTGATCGCTTTTATCGGCATCTATCTGAAAGAAAGTTCACTGTACGATTCAGTGGCAAAAGAGCTCCAAAAAATGCCGGAGATCGTCCGGTTGAATTACACTACGGGAAACTACAGCATGTTTGCTGAAATAGTCTGTAAGGATATCAACCAGCTTCGTTCAGTGCTGCATGACCAGTTGCAGAAGATAAAGGGTATTGAACGGACAGAAACATTTATTTCGTTGGAAGAAAGCTTCAGCAGAAACGTAAAAGTGATGTAACCTGCCGGCAACAAATGCAGAAAACACCCCGACAATTTTACGCTTCGCTTGGTTTGCTGATCCTGCTAAACCTGGTCATAAAACCAATCTGGATATTTGCCATTGACCGGCAGGTACAAAATGTTGTGGGTACAGTTGAGTACGGAAGTTATTTTTCCCTTGTCAATCTTTCTATTGTTTTTAGTTTCCTGTCAGACTGGGGCTTTACCAGTTTTTATAATCGTCAGCTGGCAGCAAAGGAAGAATCCATAACCAACGCTGCCGGGTATTTCCTGCTGGTAAAATTATTGTTTTCACTTTCCTATATGCTGATTGTTCTGCTGATTGCTTTTAGCAGTGGTATTAGCAGGTGGGATATAATAATCCCGGTGATACTGATACAGGTATTCACCTCCTTCTTTCTCTTTTTTCGTGCTGTTATTACTGCCCGGCAATGGTTTAAAACGGATGCTGTATTGTCTGTACTTGACAAATCCCTGATGATCCTTATTTGCGGAGTGTTTCTTTTTTTCCCCGCAGTTGCCGGCGAAATGACCATTAATAAATTCCTGTGGACGCAAACCGGGTGCCTGGCTTTTTCGGTGCTGGCATCAGTCTTAACCCTGGTTCGTCAGGGAGTAAATTTTTCATTCAGGCTGTCATTTTCATTTTCAAAGATTTTTCGTTCTGCATTTCCGTATGCACTTATTGTTTTATTAATGGGTGTCCATTTCCGGCTGGATGGTTTTTTATTGGAACGAATGCACCCGGATGGGGCTGAGCAGGCGGGTAACTATGCTGCTGCGTATCGCTTACTGGATGCTGCCAATATGATTGGCTATTTGTTTGCCTCTTTCCTCTTGCCTTTTATAGCGGGTCAATGGAGCGAGAAGAAAGACAGCAGCGCTGTTATTCTTACCACCCGTCATGTATTGATTACTTTCTCCGTGGGAGTGTCAGTGCTGGCCATTTTTATGGCAACATGGATACAATCTCTTTTATATCCGGGGAACAGTAACACGATAACTGTTATTCAATATGGTATCCCGGCATTGACCGGGTATTCATTTGTTGCTTTATATGGAACGGTGCTGACTGCCACCGGCCACATCAAGCTTTTTTGCGGGCTGACTTTTGTGGCGGTACTTCTCAATATACTCTTCAACCTCCTGTTAATTCCCCATTGGGGAGCAAAGGGCTCCTGTATCGCCGCATTAATCAGCCAGGGTTTCTGCGGTTGCATAACGATGGTTGCCGTGAAAAAGAAGGTTGGCGCTGCCATTCACCCCGGGTCTCTGTTGGTTTACATTTCTATTGCATTATTACTGGCAGGTTTGTTTTATTACGGACAGCGGGCCGGTATTAATGCGATTCTCCTTATTTCAGCAGCGATCCTCCTTACTTTATTATGTTTGCTCCTCACCCGGTTATTAAAGCCGGCAGAATGGCTGAGTTTCCTGAATAAATCCAATCTTTGACAAATAAACAGATGTACATGCCCGACTTATTATATCTCGTCTCTAAGTGGTGGAAGCAGATATGTCTCGTGGTTATTTTTGCATTATTGACCGTTGGCCTTATTGTTTTTCTGCAGCCCAGGAAGTATTTATCAACAGCAACTGCTCTGCCGGTAAGTACTGTTTCCACTGACAAGGCAAGAATTTTTAACGAGAATATTGAAGGCCTTTATTCCGCTTTGGGAAATTCGGACGACCTGGATATGATCATTGGTACAGCACAATTGGATACAGTATACCTGGCCATGACAGACCAGTTTGACCTTATTAAACACTATAAAGTAAAGGGAGCAGATTCGACGAGACGGGCAAGAACTGCAATCCTGTTAAAAAAAAGATCCGAAGTGATCAAAAGTGAATATGGTGAGTTAAAGATCAAGGTTTGGGACACGGATAAACAACTGGCTGCTGTGATGGCAAATACACTACTGGACAGGTTACAAACCCTGCACCAGCGGTTGAAGAGTGAAAGTAATATGGCAACACTCTCAGGACTTGAAAAGGGGCAGTATAAAATACAGGCTGTATTGGATAGTATCGGCAATCTCTTGCGCAGCAGGCCCGCTGATGCCCCGGGTCGTGAAATACTGGCAGCAAGACAAACTGCATTAACCGGTCAGCTGACGCAATATGAGAAACTGATCGGCGAATACCAACTGATGGTTGACTCCAAACCACCCGCTTTATTGATTGTTGAAAGAGCAAGACCTGCTATAAAAGCCGATAAGCCCAGGAGACTGGAGATCATGGCAGCAACGGCTTTCTTATCGGTATTGTTTGGTTTATTTACCGCATTGGTACTGGAAAGGAGACAAGCAAACAAAAAGTGAACAGCCGAACTCATACTACTGCTGTCAGTTTTACCTTACTGGGAGTACTGTTTATAGGTTTCCTTGCCGTGGCGGTATTAACGGAGTGGTATTTCCTTGCAGCGCTGCCTTTTGCCGCTGTGTTGTTATATAATGGCTGGACAAACAGTTACCTTGTTTTCTTTCTCCTTCTCCTTTCTCTTCCTTTTTCGTTTGAATATAATTTCACCCCGTCCTTTGGTTCAGATATTCCTGATGAAGGGCTCATGTTATTTGTTTCCTTATTGTTTGCGGGTTATTGGGTGTTTAACCCGGCTTCGCTGCAACTAAGAACGATTCAACACCCGCTGCTGATTTTACTTGTTGCCCATCTCGGGTGGATACTCATCGCCACCTTGTTTTCATCCGATCACCTGTTATCCATAAAATTCTTTTTGGCCAAAGGCTGGTATACGGGAGCGTTTGTGTTAGCCCCGTTAATTGTATTCAGGGAGAAAAAATATATCAAAACTGCTGCTGTTATTTTTGCTGCCACCATGCTGGCTGCAGCGGTAATTGCCATGGTCAATCACCTGAAATATGATTTTAGTTTTGCTGCGGTCAGTGATGCTGTGGCACCTTTCTTCCGTAACCATGTGAATTACTCGGCTATGCTGGTTTGCGCATTGCCTGTATTTGCGGCGTTTCATCAATGTAGTACAAGCAAGAGCATAAAAGCAATTTGTAAGACATCAGTCATTCTATTACTCGTTGCCCTTTTTTTATCCTATGCAAGAGGGGCCTGGCTGGCATTGCTGATGGGTGGCTTTGCTTACTGGCTGATCAAAAAACGTTCCCTGCTTACACTATACGTGGCGGGTATCCTGATTACAGTGTTTGCTGTATTCTGGATCAAGAGCAGTGACCGGTACCTGGAATTTGCACATGATCATGATACCACTGTTTTTCATGAGGATTTCCGGGAGCATCTTATTGCAACGTATAAACTGAAAGATGTTTCTTCAGCAGAACGTTTTTATCGCTGGGTGGCGGCGGTACGGATGATAAAATATGAATGGCTGACCGGCTACGGCCCGAATACATTTTATGATAATTACCGCCCCTATACCATACCCGCTTACAAAACATGGGTGAGTAATAATACAGAACACTCCACGGTACATAATTATTTTTTATTACTCGCAGTGGAACAGGGCATCCCCGGTTTGTTTCTTTTCCTGTTATTGCTCGGGACAATGTTGTATTATGCACAGCACCTGTACCACCGGGCGGAAGATGTTTTTTACAAAACAGTGGCTATAATGACCGGGGTAGTCATCATTATGATCGTAACTGTAAATATGCTGAGTGATTTAATAGAGACAGATAAGATCGGGAGCCTGTTTTTTCTTTGCCTGTCTGTATTGGTAATGACCGATAGGAATACCAGGAAATCATCACAGGCGGCCCCGGACGTTCAATGCATCTCTTAATCCATTTCCGAGTAAATTAAAAGCAAGTACTAATAACATGATCGCAAAGCCCGGCGCTAAGGCCAGCATGGGATTTTGCGTAATGATGAAATTATAGTTCTCTTTGATCATCAGCCCCCAGCTGGGTTGCGGAGGCTGTACACCAACTCCCAGGAAACTCAACCCTGCTTCAATTACAATGGCAGATGCGAAGTTTGAAGCGGCAATCACCATCACCGGCCCCATGATATTGGGCCAGATATGACGGACGATAGTCCGGGCATTTGAAAAACCCAATGCCCGGGTGGCCTCCACGTATTCTAATTCACGGACAGCCAGCACCTGCCCTCTTACCAATCTTGCCACACTCACCCACATCGTTAAACCAACGGCAATAAAAACCTGCCAGAAACCCTTTCCCAATGCCAGTGTGATCGCAAATACCAGCAATAGTGTGGGGATGCTCCAGATCACATTGATGAACCACATAATAATATCGTCGGTTTTACCCCGGAAATAACCGGCCAGTGAACCGAGTACCAGGCCAATACTCAAAGAAATGATAACGGTGATCAATCCAACGCTGAGACTTACTCTTGTACCTACAATAAGCCGGCTCAAAATATCCCGGCCAAAATTATCTGTACCCAGCCAAAATTTTTTTGTTGCTACCGGGTCTTTATCCAGGTGTGAAAGAGGATACGATTGTCGTTCACTTATGCCTTCATCGATAAATTTCTGAACGATGACACTGTCGCCCTTTTGTTCATGTGATACGATGGGAACATAATAATATGCATCTTCTTTGCCGGCGAGCAACTGTCCAAAAAAAGAAGGGGCCGTTACCTCTTTCTCTTTCCTGATTTTCAGGAAATCCTGTTTGAAGCCGGGCTTCTCCCCGTCAACTTCTACAATAATACGGTTAGCATTGGGTGAAGGGTCAGGAGAGATAAAATAAGCAAACAATGCCATGAATACAGCAATAATGATCACGATCAGCCCAAAGACAGCGCCTCTGTTTTTCTTCAGCCGCTTCCAGGCAGCCTGTTGAAAGGATAATGACCCTGTACTCATTAAAATTGAAGATAAATTAAAACGGCAAACTTCTTCTGATCTTTAACTGACTTTTCTGCCCTTCCATTCATAGTTGCCCATTTGCCCGAATAAACCGGAAATAATAGTATAAAGAATATGGAGTGGTTGAAACAAGAAAAAGAATCTCAGTGTCCGTTGCTTACCGAAGAAACTTGCAACCGAGCTGAATAATGGGAATTCAGCAACAGTTTTATACACCCATAAAATAAACAGCAGTAACCAATAGTAGTTATCCCGGAAACCGGCGATTGCTGTAGCAAGGAAAGACAGGTTGAAAAGATAAACCAGCAGCAGCACAGGAAAAATTCGTTTATCATTATACTTAGAAGCTTTACTGGCCCAGCGGATACGCTGGTTAAAAAAAGCAGACCATGTTGGCATGGGGGCCGTGGACACAATCGCATATTTTGATTTGAGGTAATGTATCCGCCCGGGAAATTGTGCAGCAATCTTATACATCAGCAGCATATCATCGCCCGATGCAATCGTATCAATACCGGCAAAGCCATTCACCGTTTCGAAGGCTTTTTTGGTATAGGCCAGGTTGGCGCCATTACACATCGAAAGCTGGTTGTTATGAACCACAGCGCCTGTTATTCCCTGGAGTACCATAAAATCCATGGCCTGGAAAACGGGTAATATTGACGAATTACTATTGATTGCCACAGGAGCAGCAATAAATACTGCATTGGTCTCTTCCTTAAATGCAGCAATGGTCTCCAGCCATTTTGGAGGAGGTATGCAGTCAGCATCAGTGGTAACGATCAGTTCCCCGCCGGCAGCAGCAATACCGGTTTCAATCGCCTTCTTTTTATAAGAATTAATATTATCTGCCTCAAGCCGCAACAACCTTACAGCCGGGAATTGTTTTACTATCGCCACCGTATTATCTGTTGAATGATCATCTATTACGATCACTTCGAACCGGGAGGAAGGATAGCTTTGTTTTTCCAAAGCCTGTAACAGGGCTGCTATATTTTCTTCTTCATTCCTTGCGGGGATGATAACGGAAATTGTTGTTTGTGGTTGTACAGCAGCGGGAGAATAATAAGGAACAGAACGCCAGCTATGCCAATAGTAAATGACAAGAAAGCCATAACATAAAGCGAATCCTATGATGCTATAAGTATAAATCATGCAGCCCGGCAAAACTAATCATTGCCTTTTAGTGCAGCAAAGCCTGTATTATCTCCTTGCTGTGTTTTTCGTGCAGTACCTGGTGGCCGGAGCTGATCACGGTAAGCGAACAGTGTTTTTCGATTCCTCTCCTGAATTTTTCACCCACAGACGATAAAATGATCCGGTCGTGCTTGCCGTAGACAAGACGCACGGTTGTTTTGTTTTCGTTGACATAATTTTTGATTGCCGGAACAGCGGGTTTTATTTTTCGTAATGTGCTCCAGCGGCTGTAGAGTAAATGTCTCACTTCGGGATCACCTATATAATAGTTCACAAACTTGAAAATACTGCTGTTCACTAATTGTAGTTTATTCATCAGTTTCAGCAGGCCAAAGAACCAGCCCGGTTTCTTCATAGTAAAGGCAAAGAATTTATTGCCGGCCCATGTTTGCGTGGCCAGCCAGTACCAGAAATTTACTTTTAAACCATCCGGAGCCAGCAGCACTAATTTGTGTGCCAGGGCTGGTTTGGCTTGGTACAACTGTAGAGCCATCCGGCCTCCCAGGCTGAAACCGGCTATTATTATCTTATGACCGGGAGTGACATTACTTTGTTCCAATATCAATTGAGTGATCTTTTGCAGGTCAGCAGGCAAAAAACTATGCCCCTCATTCCATACTGTTTTCCCGTGAAAGGGCAGGTCAACAGCGATCAATATGAATTGTTCTGCAGGCAGGTGGCCGGCAAGAAATTGAAAAGAGGCAGCTGTTTCAGCGTATCCATGAAAACAAAAGATAACAATCTTGCCCGAACCAGCCTTTAAAAAATGAATTTGCGAAGATTTGTATGGCAAAAAAAATGATTGCACAGGCGGAAAATAGATAAAAAAGCCGGTATGATTGGTTTCATACCGGCGCTAAGTTTATTAATAAAAGAAAATACTATTTGAAGAAGGCCTGTACTAAGTAATTGTTTTCGCTGTCTCTTACCCGGAAGAAATACTGCCCGGCAGCAAGATGGGCTACCGCTAAATGAAACTGGTTAACAGCGTTATTTACTACTTGTTTTCGTTGCAATAGTACCACACCTGCAGTATTGATTATCTCTGCCAGGACCTCTTGTTCTTTCAGGCTGTTGATCTGCACGACCAGGTTAGAAGAAGAATTATCAATATAAAGCCTGTGGATATCAAAATTCTTTGGTTTGTACAAAACACTTACTGTGGAAGAATAAGATTCCTTATTCAGCTCAGTGATTTTCAACCGGTACTGGTTTTGACCTGCTACAGGACTCATGTCTGCCCAGCTGTAATCAGTTAATTGTCCCGTTCCACCCGCAGTCCTGGAATAGATGGGTTGAAAAGAGGTACTGCTTCCTGTTTTTCTTTGTAATTCGTAGGTAGTACCGGGTTCTTCCAGTTCGGAACGCCATGACAATACAACAGCAGTATTCACTAACTGTGCTTTGAAATCAAGAAGCCGGAGTGGAAGCGGGATGTTTAAAGCAAAAATGTTCCTGTCCCTGGTGCGGATAAACACATAATTATGCCCCAGGTCATTGATATGAATACCATCACCCACACTTACTTCCGGTTTTATATTATTCAGGCCATCGGTTGTAACTAAGTCGGTCCAGAAATCAATCGAGTGAAGGGCAAAATTGTTCCTTACCGAATCCGCCAATGTTTTTAATGAATCTTTCAATGCTGTAGTCAGGCTTCTTGGCTGGCTGGTAGTGATATAACAGCTTACATTGGCTGCGGTAATAGCCTGGTACATTAACCGGAAATTATCCATGCACTCTTTCTTGGTATAACCGTTGGCAATATCATTAGTGGGCAGGTTGATAATAATAACATCGGGCGATAAACTTAATGCCCTGGTCACATTAGAATTGGGATCCGGCGCCGGCCTGCCGGGAATAGGGCTGACGAAACCGGTAGGCATCTGGTGATAAGTAGTTTGCCCGCTGAAAGCAATGCTGGTTACAGTCGTATCAAGACCATCGCTGTTATTCTGCCGGAAATGTGTTTGCAGGCGACCTACCCATGAAGTGGAAGGAGAACTGGCTCCTTGTCCGGCAGCCGTGGATGATCCCATCACAACTATTTTTTTCTGAGCTGATAAGGTTTGTAAAAGGCAGTGACTGTTCAACAGCAAAAGCAGGTAAAAAAATATCTTTTTCATTGAATAGTGTTTTGGCAGCTTCAGGGGGCGGACGGATGCCAAAAGAGTGGCGGCGGGTTAAATAGGAGTGGGTATTAAAGATAGGAAATCCGGTGATCAGCAATTATTATATTATTAGCAGAAAACCGGGTAAGTATTTTCCGGGTCAAATTTTAAAATCAGGGAAATTTCCCTATATTTGAATAGTTGCACAAACAACTATATGCCAAACAACCAATTTAAACGGGGAGAACTTTACAGCTTTATTACGGGGAAAGCTTCCACGGCTATTGCCCGCCGCCTGCAGAAGAAATTCAATACAGCCGGTTTGAACCTGACCATTGAACAATGGAGTGTGCTCTATCATTTATGGAAGCAGGAGGGGATCAGTCAGCAGGAACTGTGTAATGCCACATTTCGTGATAAACCCAGTATCACCCGTCTGGTGGATAATCTCGAAAAGCAAAACCTGGTAAAAAGGGTTCCTTCTGAAACCGACAGGAGGATCAACCTGATTTACCTGACAAAGTTGTCGCAAAAACTACAGGAAGAATCCATGGCGCTGGCGGAAGAAACATTAAATGAAGCACTGGAAACAGTGCCTGCTGATAAAGTGGATGTCTGTAAGGAAGTGCTGCAGATTGTTTACGATAACCTGAAATAAAAAACCTCTAAAACTTTTATACCATGAGTGCTGCCGCAGAAACAAAAACCGTTTTAAAAGGCGGGGAATGGCTGGTGAAGGAATCATCGCCGTTTGAAACTTTTACTCCTGAAGATTTTGTGGAGGAGCAACTGATGATCCGGGATATGTGCGACCAGTTCCTGGATGCAGAAGTTTATCCTATTCTTGACAGGATCGATAACCTGGAGCCCGGACTAATGAAATCTTTACTTACCAAAGCCGGAGAGCAGGGATTATTATCTGTATCCTTCCCGGAGGAATATGGCGGGTTGGGTAAAGACTTTATCACTGCCACGCTGGTCAATGAATACCTTGGTGCCGGTCACTCATTTTCCGTTGCCATTGCTGCACATACCGGGATAGGTACATTACCTATCTTATACTTCGGTACGCCGGAGCAAAAACAAAAATATATTCCCAGGCTGATCACAGGTGAATGGGCAGGGGCTTATGGGTTGACAGAGCCTAACAGTGGCAGCGATGCATTAGGCGCCAAAACAACTGCCAGGCTGAGTGATGATGGTAAACATTATATCTTAAACGGACAGAAATGCTGGATCACCAACGGCGGGTTTGCACAGGTATATACCGTGTTTGCCAAAGTGGATGGCGATAAATTCACCGGCTTTATTGTTGAAAGAGGAACAGAAGGATTCACACAGGGACCTGAAGAGCATAAAATGGGAATCAAAGGTTCTTCCACGGTACAATTGTATTTCCAGGATTGCAAAGTACCGGTAGAAAATTTATTGGGCGAAGTGGGGAAAGGACATAAGATCGCTTTCAATATCCTTAATATCGGCAGGTTGAAATTATGTGCAGCAGCCATCGGTGGCGCAAGACGTTCGTTAAGCGGCACTGTTGAATATGCCAAAACCAGGGAGCAGTTCAAACAGCCGATCTCCAATTTCGGCGCTATCAAACATAAGCTGGCTGAAATGGCAATCAGGGTATTTGTGGGAGAGTCGGCCTTATACCGTAGTGCAAAGTGGGTGGGTGACAAAGAGCATGAATTACTGGCTGCAGGAAAACCATTCAATGAAGCTTTGCTGGGTGGTGCGGAAGAATATGCTATCGAATGTGCAATTCTGAAGGTATATGGCAGTGAGGCGCTGGATTACGTGGTTGACGAAGGAGTACAGGTGCACGGTGGAAATGGGTTTAGCGCTGAGTATAACATTTCAAGAGCCTATCGTGACAGCCGGATCAATCGTATTTACGAAGGAACTAACGAGATCAACAGGCTGCTGACATTAGATATGACCCTGAAAAGAGCAATGGGCGGAAGGCTTGACCTGATGGGGCCTGCTATGTCAGTGCAGAAAGAGCTCATGAGTATCCCTGATTTCGGCGCAGAGGACGAAACTGCCTTTGCGAAAGAAAGAAAGCTGGTGGCCAACCTCAAAAAAGCCATCCTGATGACTGCCGGGGCTGCAGTACAAAAACTGATGATGAAGATTGAAAATGAACAGGAAGTACTGATGAACCTGGCAGATATGGCCATTGAAACGTACCATGCAGAAAGTGTATTGCTGAGGGTAATGAAGATGGTGGATCAGCGGGGAGAAGCAGCCTGCGAGCTCTATACCGATATCATGAGAACATATTTGTATGATGCCGCAGACAAGGTGAATAAGTCAGGAAAGGATGCAATTAATTCTTTTGCCGAGGGCGATGAGCAACGCATGATACTGATGGGATTGAAACGGTTTACCAAAGCAGAACCATTCAATTCAAAAGAAGCAAGAAGAAGAATTGCAGATAAAATGATCAGTGAGGGGAAATACTGTTTTTAATTCCATTGTTCATTGTCAAAATCAAGAACGGCTGTCCTTAACGGGGCAGCCTTTTTTTCTTCACCGTATAGCTGGGACAGTTCACGGCGCACCACTTTGAGCTCTGAAAGTTTTTTTACCCGTTTGTTTTCAAGATAAATGCCCGTACTCATTAAAATGGAAGAAAGGATAGTGGCTATAAAATAGACAAGAAATGTGTTTTCCACATCCTGGCTTCTGAGCACATAATGGATCAGGTAAATAATGCTGAAACAGCCATATACAAAAAGCAGGGAGGCGCTGATCAGGGCCCTGCCTGTTGCTTTTTGCTGCGTAACGGTTATTTTAACCTGGTGTACAAAGAAAACAGTCGCAAACCCGAGTATGGCCAAAAGACCGGGAGCTATTGCAATGGTAACGGTATTAAAATTCAGGCCCCAGATGGAAACAAGGATTACATCAAATACGATGAGGCCACCGATCAGCCAGTGCATTCGCTTTGTATTTTCAACGGACCTGCTGAAATAGGAAAGGAACAACAGCATAAGCGGCGCATCCAGCAGGTTATTGATAAGGCCGGTATAAAAGATTGTGGTCTTATTTACCTGTATATACCCTTCCGTCAGGAAATTATAAGCAACAGCAATAATATAATAAGCTAAGAGGGCAGGGAAAGTTCTGTATCCGGCAAGGCGGAAGCCAATGATAAATAAAACAGGTAAAGAAAGGGCGACGGTTGACATCAAACCCATCGTGTCATTCCAGCTCATACGATATTGGTTTTTTCAAGGGACAGGTTCAGCAAAAAACTATCATGCGTTTTTTTGCGACTGTAATATTAACGAGATTTAATGATCTATAGTGCTTACCAGTAAGGGTTTATGCTAAAATTCAGTAAAACCATGAAAGCTGCCAGTAAATCTACGGAAACTGCTGTAAAGGGTTTTTGGCATCTGGCGCAGTTAACTTACGATAACCCCGTTTATCATTGTTCCGGAAAGGGTTCGCCACGGTGACAGGTGCGGCAGGTAATAACACTTAAATATTCAGGTCTTTCTTCCTTATTGAAATAAAAATAGGTTTTATTAATATCAATCGTCATCCGCATCATTTTCCGGGCATTCTCTTTCATGGGTTCTTTATCAGACGCATAATCCATTTCTGTACCCGGGAATACCAGCGAGTTTACATGGCAAAACTTACAGTTCACTCCCAGTGCTTTGTTATAACTCTCCATGATGCTGTCTAATTTTTGCTCGCTGATATCCTGTGGCAGCACCTGCAGGTTCTTAAATTTACCAGCGGGCTGATTTGTAAAAGCCGCGGCTGTTGCCACAAATGCCAGCAGGAGAATAATAACAGGCAGTTTTGAAATGGAATGCATAGAAGTAATTAATATATAATAAGATTTACCACGAAATGGACGAAAGATAAACCGGATTCGTGGCAAAATAAGCCGGTAACACTGGTAACTTAATATACCACCGGATCGCTTTTCCTGCATAAGGAAATGACAAAAGGGATGGTTTCCTACTTTTGTGGGCTAAAATTGTTGATATGAGTACACTGGTCAGCGAATTCAATGACTACAGAACCCGGATGAACGAAGTTATTCTCAGTAAGGACAACCTGGTAATCAAACGCCTCTGGAACCTGGACACCAACACTTATGCAGAAGGCGCACTTGACACAAAGACCAAGGAGATGCTGGGTCTTGTGGCCAGCATGGTATTGCGTTGCGATGATTGTATCAAATACCACCTGGGTAAATCGTATGAATTGGGTGTGTCTACTGAACAGATGTACGAGATCTTTGCTGTGGCCAATATTGTAGGGGGTACCATCGTTATCCCCCATACCCGCCGGGCTGCTGAATATTGGGAAGAACTGACAGGCCAACATAAGAGCTGATACTGGTTCCCGGGAAAGCTGTTTTTAATCACTTGCCCGGTGTCGCATATTCTTTAAATTTGTAAGAAGCATTTTATACTATATGAGTGAAACTATAACCGCCCCTGTTTTAACCGCTAAAGACTTTGCCACCGACCAGGAAGTACGCTGGTGCCCGGGTTGTGGCGACTATTCGATTCTTGCACAGGTACAGAAAGTGATGCCAACACTGGGCATCCCCAAAGAGAATATTGTCATCGTATCCGGTATCGGTTGCAGCAGCCGTTTCCCGTATTATATGAATACATATGGCATGCACTCTATTCATGGCCGCGCCACGGCAATTGCCTCTGGTTTAAAAGCCAGCCGCCCTGAACTGAGTGTGTGGATCGTGACCGGGGATGGTGATAGCCTGAGTATTGGTGGTAACCATACCATTCATTTACTCCGCCGGAATTTTGACGTTAATATTTTATTGTTCAATAACCAGATCTACGGATTGACCAAGGGACAATATTCTCCCACTTCAGAGGAAAGGAAAATCACCAAGTCAACACCGATGGGAAGCATTGATCATCCTTTCAATCCTGCTGCACTGGCCCTTGGCGCTGATGCAACGTTTGTGGCAAGAACCATGGACCGTGATCCTAAGCATTTGCAGGCAATGCTGATGAGAACACAGCAACATAAAGGCGCTTCTTTCCTGGAGATCTACCAGAACTGCAACATCTTTAATGATGGAGCCTTCGAGATATTCACGGAGAAGGGAACAAAGGCACAGGAAACCTTATTCCTGGAGCAGGGTAAGCCGTTGGTGTTTGGGGCTGCGGCTGACAAAGGAATCAAATTAGATGGTTTCCGCCCTGTGGTGGTTAATTTCAGTGATGGTTACAGTGCAGATGATTGCTGGGTGCATGATGAAAATGATATTTACAAAGCACAGATACTGACCCGCATTTTTGATGATCCCAAATCAGATGGTCATTTACCAAGACCTTTTGGTGTTTTCTATCAGTCTAACCGGCCTTGCTACGAGGATGTAATGAAAGCACAATTAGATGAAGCTTCATCCAGAAAACCGGCCGACCTCGATAAGCTGCTGAAAGGAAATGAAGTGTGGACGATCCAGTAATAAATATTTGTTAGTATGTCACACAATTTGAGTGATGATATCATACAATTACTGAATTCAAAACCAATTAAAGATTTTTTAAATGCAGCTAACGACTTGGTAAATCTTTTTGAATCTGATTCAGTTAGTTTAACAGAAGATCAATATTATAAAGAAATACATCTTGCTTTATTGGCTTTATATCTAACAGGAGTAAACCTCCCTGAAGTCGATTTAATTTATTCCGATGATAAAACTGATTTTGATGACGCCGAATTATTTGAAAATCAAAAGGGGTTGACTATTTTAGGGAAGCTCGGTAAAAGCTGTATTTACTATCAGGTTTTTGATCCTATTTACCCAGAAAAAGATGAACCAACACAAGGGTTATTATATGATGATTTTGTTGAAATATATACAGATATAAAAAGAGAGCTTCAAAAAATAAAAATTGGAACAAACGAAGCTATTGAAGATGCTCTGTGGCAATTGAAATTTGGAGTACAGACACATTGGGGAAATCATTGTATCAATGCTTTAAGAGCTTTACATTATCTCAAATTCGATCATAAAGGGTTTTAATTTTCTGTTTCATTTTTTATAAAAAGAAAGGTAGTGGGAAGAGAAAACTGAATGATATTTCCCAAAGGAATATTCGAAAAATTGGTTCTATCCGGATATTGATTATTTTTCCGGTAAATCATAGAAGAGTTACTTATATACGCTACAAAACAAGACCATAGGGAGTTAAGAAATAATCTAAAAAGTATTAGAAAGCTCCCTCTCCGCATTCGCAAAAACTTTCTTTTTCTTTCTTTCATACCACCATTGCGGCATGGTCTTTTTCATCATGGTGTCAATGCTGCGCATGCCGAATAAATTCCAGGCGCCTTTCAGTTTACCACTGATAGAAGGTTGCAGGGCCCTTAAGCTCATGGCAAAGCCACTGTCTAAGTATTCCATATGATGCCAGTAGCCGGCGGGCATAAATAAAGTGTCACCGGGCTCTAAAATAAAATCATACCCCTCGGCCAGTTTCAGGGCCGGGAATTTTTCAAAATCCAATTTACCTTCCTGGTAATAATTGGAAAAATCAGCCATGCTCAGTACTTCAAAGGGTTTGCGGTAGAGTTTGTATTGCTCTTTAAAAGGGAACATCAATACTCTTTTACGGCCGCCAAACTGTGTGTGTAAGATATGGGAGAGGTCAATATCAAAATGCATATGCGTAATGCTGCTGGCACCGCCGGTAAACAGCATCGGGTATTTTTTTACAAAGCCTTTCATCAGGTGCTCAGGCCAGATAAAATCTTTGGTCAGCTCCGGGGCATGATCAAAAATATTAAACAGGAAAATGCGCCAGCCGGCCGGCCCTTTGCTGATCATATCAATATACTCACCAAAGGTTTTATAATCATCAGCCTTGTTGATGGGTGTATAAGCATCGCTTTTTACATTATTATATAACGGAACCTTATGGTTACCCACTAAATGTTTAAAATAATCCCAGTTCCATTTTGTATAAGCCGGCCATTCCTTTGCCAGGTTTCTGATCACCAATGGTATAGCCGGTTCATAATATTCCTTCCGGAATACGCCAGGTTCGATCGAGTCAACTTTAGCAACTGGTTTTAATTGCATACAGGCAAACTTAATAAGTGGCCAAATTACAAATTGTCGTGCAAATGGCGATAATCAATAGTTGTTTTGACAAAAGCCTGTATTTTTAGAAAGATTGATCACTATGTTAGTGCATATTCATCCCAAAGATCCCCAGCCCCGCCTGATTAAACAGGTGGTGGAATGCCTGCAAAGAGGCGGGATCATTATTTACCCTACGGATACCATTTATGGTTTGGGCTGTGATATTTTTCAGCCCAAAGCCATTGAACGGATTGCCCGGATTAAAAAAATAGAACCACGGAAAGCACAGTTATCATTTGTTTGTCCTGATCTCAGCCATTTGAGCAGTTATGCCAAACAAATCCAGACATCCACCTACCGCCTGCTGAAGGAGTACCTGCCCGGCCCTTATACATTCATCCTGCCGGCCAGCAAGCAGGTTCCGAAAATTTTGCAAAGCAAAAAAGATACAATCGGGTTACGGATACCTGATAACGCCATTGCGATGGCAATTGTGAAAGAACTGGGCCGTCCTGTGCTCAGCGCTTCCTTGCCGGGAGAGATGGTGGAAGAATATACCGACCCTGAAGTGATGCATGAGAATTTCAGTAACCTGGTTGACTTTGTTATTGACGGGGGTACCGGCGGAACCATACCCTCCACCATTATTGACTGCACCGGTGATGAACCCGTTGTTACAAGAGAGGGGCTGGGAAAATGGGAAGAATAGGTTGCAAAAAATAAAAGCACCACTTTTTCAAGTGATGCTTTCCAACTCAAACACAATTCCTGCTGTATGATGGATTACTGATTGTATCAGATTACCCGGTGCCGCCTGTTGTGCTTATAGCGAAATGTTTCCCGGCGGTTATGCACTTTCATTTTGTGGATCTTCTTTCTTTCGTGCGGGGTAACAACGCCATCACGCCGGGCCATCCTTTGCATATTGTTTAAACGCACCTGGTTTTTTCTCAGTTCAAAAGCTTCGGGTCTTGTCAGTTCACCGCTGCGAACTCCCTGGTTGATACGATGACGCTGGATGCGGTTACCGGCTACCTGCGCAGATGCTGTTGTGCCAATCAATATCATGATTACGGCGAAAGCTAAAATCTTTTTCATGGGGCTTGTTTTAATTGTTATTCAAAAAATTTTCGCTTCTATGACAGATGTGGATATTAACCGTTTAACGGGATTAGGAAACTTTAACAACTAAAACAATTCCTTTTGGGCGGGGAGGAGGCGAAAACTTTTCCGGTGAAAGCGGCATAAGCCATGTTCTTCTATGGCTTTCCGGTGAACAGCAGTGCCATAACCCTTATTCTTATTCCAGCCATATTGCGGGAACTCTTCATGAATACGATACATATATTCATCCCGGTAGGTCTTGGCTAAGATACTGGCGGCGGCAATGGAAGCAAATCGCCCGTCACCTTTCACAAAACACTGGTGGGGTATTTTTTGATAAGGAATAAAACGATTGCCATCAATTAAAAGCAACCCGGGTCTTTTATTCAGCTGATCTATGGCAAGATGCATGGCTTTGAAAGAAGCTTTTAAAATATTGACCTGGTCGATCTCTTCATTATCAACGGCGGCAACAGCAAATGCGATAGCTTCTTTTTCAATAACAGGACGGAGTTCATCCCGCTGTTTTTCGGATAACTGTTTGGAATCATTCAGCAGCGGGTGATAAAAATCAGCGGGCAAAATAACTGCCGCAGCATATACCGGCCCGGCATAACAACCCCTGCCGGCCTCATCACATCCGGCTTCTGTAAACTGTTCCTGGTAAAAGGCCTGAAGCATCCCTGCAATTTCATCAATAATACGGAACAAAAATTATTTTGGCCCCTGTTCCACTCCTAACTTTGCAGCCGCTATGGCGAATGAACTATCACAGCGTTCTTCCAGACCAATAGCCACCTGGCTGCTGGTGGGTGTGGGAATGATCATTATCCAGATCTTACTGGGAGGGATTACCCGGCTTACCGGTTCGGGTTTATCCATTACCGAATGGAACGTGGTGACGGGTACTTTACCGCCCATGAATGAACAGCAATGGCTGGCCGAATTTGATAAATACAAACAAACTCCTCAATTCAGCCTGCTCAATTTTGATTTCACCTTACAGGATTTCAAATTCATTTTCTTCTGGGAATGGTTTCATCGTCTCTGGGCCCGGTTAATAGGTGTTGTGTTTGCAATTCCCTTTATTATTTTCCTGGTACAAAAGCGTTTCAAGCCCTCTATGGTGAAACCGATGCTGATCCTTTTTTTACTGGGCGCTTTGCAGGGAGCCATTGGCTGGATCATGGTGGCCAGCGGACTGACCGGTGATGCCATTTATGTGAAGCCTGCCAAACTGGCCCTGCATTTTATTTTTGCGCTGGGATTGTTGTGTTATACATTTTGGTTTGCGCTGGAATTACTGGTACCTGAGGAAAAGCGTATTATAAACAAGCCTGCCCGCAAGCTCAGCTGGTGGATCATTGCTATACTTGGTGTGCAATTAATCTACGGTGCATTCATGGCCGGGCATAAGGCAGCAACAGCAGCTCCCACCTGGCCGGATATCAATGGAAGTATTATTCCCCCCAATATGATGGGCCATGGTGATGGGTTAATGAATCTCGTGGATAATAAGATCACTATTCATTTTATCCACCGGGGGCTGGCTTATTTATTATTGGTACTTATAATTGTATTGTCCGTTAAATTATATAAGACAACAGGCTCTTCCCTGCTGCGCAAAACAGCAGGGTTGCCGGCATTCCTTGTATTTGTACAAGTAGTACTGGGTATATTATCTGTTGTATGGAGCCCGCAGATCGTTCCCAATCATTGGGGTGCTTTTGAATGGATGGCACAGCTGCACCAGCTGGTAGCTATGTTTCTTTTACTTTCTTTATGCCGGGTTGTTTACCTCGTTAGTGGTAAAAGCTCTTATTAACGTCATTTTATAGCCCGGTGCGTTTGAAGGGCCAGTTAATAATCTGTACTTTTAAGTTATAACCATTTAATAACCATGAAGACCTGGCTGCGGGGTTTCTATTATTCCTTTCCTGTACAATTGTTATTTCTTCATTTCAGGAAATACCAGGTGCTGTTATTGTTTTGGTTCATCCTGTTCAGCACCATCAATGGTACGTTCATGAAAACCTTTGGCGCTGATTCCTTATACCTGGCGCCGGAGTATTTGGGAAATGTGAATGCGATCAGTTCAGCAATTGTGGGTATTTCAGTGGGTATGTTCATCATGAGCTGGAATATCGCCACTTTCGTTTTGTTCAGCAGGCATTTTCGTTTCCTGGCAGCTACCACCAATCCATTTTTAAAATATTGCATCAATAATGCAGTGATCCCGCTGCTTTTTCTGTTCTTTTATTTTTTTAAAGCTTACGAGTTTGACCATTTCAAGGAACTGATACCTGCCTCGGAAATATTTTTTTTGGTCGGTGGTTTTTTAAGCGGGCTCATTTTTATACTGGCCGTTTCTTTTATTTATTTCTTCCGGGCCGACCGTTCCATCCTGCGGCAAATGATGCCGGTGATCACAAACCCCAGTTCTTATATTACCCATCTGTCACCGATTAAGGAAATACACCATGGAGGTCCGCTGATCAGGGTGGAATGGTACTTTGAATCACCCCTGCGGTTGCGGCCTACCCGGGATGTATCACATTACACCCAGGCCTATGTGGATTCTATTTTCAAACGGCATCACTTTGCAGCGATCATTTCCGTGTTCATTGCCTTTCTGTTTTTGATTGGTATCGGTTTTTTCCTGGAACAACCTTTTTTCCAGATACCTGCTGCGGCGAGTATCACGATTTTCTTTTCTATATTAATTGGTGTTGCCGGGGCATTTTCTTATTTCCTACAGAGCTGGAGCATTCCTTACCTCGTGGGGCTGGTATTCCTGCTGAATGTTTTTTATAAACTGGACTGGATTGATCCGAGGAATAAAGCCTATGGTTTGAATTATACCAATAAAAAAGAACGGCCTGCTTATACAAGAGAGACTTTGCTGGAAATGAGTTCCGCTGCCAACGTGGAAGCGGATAAAAAGAATATGATCAGCATCCTGGAGAATTGGAAGAAGAAGCAGGATAGTGATAAGCCGGTGCTGGTGCTGATCAATACCAGCGGCGGTGGCCACCGCAGTGCTACGTTTACCATGAGTGTGCTGCAGCATCTTGACAGTATCACAAACGGAACGATCATGAAAAAAACTTTTCTCGTATCCGGTGCATCAGGTGGCATGATCGGCGCAACATATTTCCGGGAATTATATCTGCGGCAGCAGCAGGGAAAAAATATAAAACTGCGGGATAAAAAATATGTGGAGGATATTACCGGCGACCTGCTTAATCCTTTGTTTTCTTCTTTTGTGGCGAGGGACCTGATTGCGCCGGCACAAAAATTCAAAGCAGGGAACCATGAGTATGTAAAGGACAGGGGTTATGCGTTTGAGGAGAAACTAAGCCAGAATACAAGAGGCTTTTTGAACAAACAATTGAAAGAGTATGCTGCTGATGAGAAAGCAGCAAATATCCCGCTGATGTTTTTTAATTCCGTGGTGACAAGGGATAGCCGCAAGATGATCATCAGCACACAGCCGGTTCGCTTTATGATGCAGGGCTGGCAGGATTCCACCCGCATGCCCGGTATGGACCCCGATGCGATAGACTTTGCTTCCTTTTTTGCAAAACAGGATCCGTATGAATTGAGAATGTTAACCGCTTTGCGGATGAACGCTACATTCCCGGTTGTGCTGCCCAATGTATGGCTGCCTTCCGACCCGGTAATTGATGTGATGGATGCAGGATTGCGTGATAATTATGGCCAGGAAACCTCACTCCGTTTCATGGAAGCTTTTGATGACTGGATCAAGGCCAATACCAGTGCCGTGCTTATTTTACAGATAAGGGATCGCGGTGCCGGCGCCTGGGAATATCCTTATTTATCAGATGATATCAGTGATCATGCCACCAAACCTTTTTTATTGCTGCAGCATAACTGGTTCAAGATGATGGAATTTTTCCAGAATGATATGCTGAGTTATTATGCGGATCATGAAGGAAGGAATGTACATAAGATCACTTTTCAATACGCCGGGGGAAATGAGGAGAAGAAAGCTGCATTGAATTTTCACCTTACCAAACGGGAAGCAAAAGATATCATGGCTTCTGTATTCTCCCCCTATAATACAGAGAGTTCTCAAAAATTGCTGGCCCTGCTGAAAATAAAACGCTGAACAGGAACATCAGGGCTGAATGAGCCGGAAACATTTTTTCAGGATGGTCGCGGTGATCATGGATTGTGTTTCGGCCGGGTCGCCATCAATATGAAGCGGGGCTTCACTGCTGTTTTCAATTACAATCTTTTCTGTTTGAAAATAGATCACCGGCTGGCTGAGTGAGTTTTCCACCGGGTTCAGTTTACCTGCCAGTATCTGCCGCAGCAAATTAAATAACAACAGGGGCTTGGCGGTTTTTTTGGCAATCACAATATCCAGCAGCCCGTCGGCCAACAAGGCTTTGGGGGCAATAGTGAAATTATTACCAAACTGGTTGCTGTTGGCGATGCTGATAAAATAAGCCTCGCTGGAAAATTTCAACCCGTTGCTTTCAATGGTAAAATGATAAGGGTCGGCGCTGAAAAAATTCCTGCTGACCAGGGAAGCATAAGTCTTTAAACCCCGTTTCGGTTGCTCCGCAAATTCATGGGCCACTTTCGCATCAAAACCAATACCGCTCAGCATGCAGGCAAACTGGTCGTTGATCATAAACCCGTCAACAGCAGAAGCAGTACCCCCGTAAATTACCTGTAATGCTTTTTCCGGTTGCCTGGGGATTTTAGCTGCAAAAGCTAATCCATTACCGGAGCCGCAGGGAATGATACCAAAGTTCACATGGGTTTTCATCAGACTGTTCACCACCTGGCTCACAGTACCATCACCGCCTGCAATCACCACATCGGTTATCTCTTCTTCCTCAATAATGGGTAAGAGAAAAGAATAATCACCACTTGCCACCGAAGGGAAGACATGAAAGGGAATACCTTTTGCTTTGGTTTGCTGTTCCACAAAAGCCTGCAAATCCTTTTTGGCCCGGGTACCCGAAACAGGATTGATAATGTAAATGATTTTTCGCATGGGTTACTGAAGCCGCAAGGTACATAAATGTACCCGCCGGATACGCACCGCCAGGTTAGGGTCACGGGGACTGATCGTGGTGTAAATAACGATTTTCTTTTTTCCTTTGAATAATGCACGGAGTTTACTGACGGGTATTTTAACAGTGCTGCTGCTGTCGGTTACCAGCAGTTCATTGTCTGCTTCATCACAAAACCGGAAGGCACGGTACCAGGTATCAGGATCGGTTTCTGTAAAATTTATTTCCAGGTTGCCCTTCTTTTTCCATTCAGTGGCTGAAATTTTCTTAATATTTTTTATTTCATCTTCGTTGGCAGCAGCGAGTATCAGTTTATTGTTCAGTTTTATTTTCCAGCTGCCTGTTTGTGCATGTATTGTAACAGCAGCCATGAGTAGTACAATTATGGAGATGATTTTTTTCATATTCTTTAGCAGGATGCCGGTTACAGGATGAAGGTTGCCCGCTGATTACACAAGTTACCATCTTAATAAAGCACTGGCCCAGGTAAATCCGCTGCCGAAGGCGGCAAGACAGACTAGGTCGCCTTTATTAATCTTTCCTTTTTCCCAGGCTTCGCATAGAGCAATGGGAACAGAAGCGGCGGTGGTGTTACCGTATTGCTGGATATTATTATAGACCTGCTCATCTTTCAGCTGTAGTTTCTGCTGCACAAATTGGGCAATGCGCAGGTTAGCCTGGTGCGGGATCAGCAATTTGAGATCAGTAGTTTGAAGACCATTTGCGTTCAATGATTCCAGGATCACTTCCGGGAATTTCACAATTGCTTTTTTAAATACAGCCGGGCCATCCATATTCGGGAATACCTGTGCTTTATCCAGCATTTTATGACTGAAGAACATTTGCCCGATCACAGCTTCATCAAAGTCGGCATATTGTTCGGCCTTCCAGTGGTTGGCATGGGTGCCGGGGTTATACATGGCGAGTATCTCGGCACTTTCACCATCGCTGTGTAAATGCGTTGACAGGATACCTTGTTTTTCATCAGTGGTTCGTTGTAATACTACGGCACCGGCCCCATCGCCAAAGATCACCGATACATTCCGGCCACGGGTGCTGAAGTCGAGACCAAAAGAGTGTTTCTCAGCCCCCACCACTAAAATATTTTTATACATACCGGTTTTGATAAACTGGTCGGCCACGCTAAGGGCATATACGAAGCCGCTGCATTGGTTACGAACATCCAGGGCACCGATCTCTTTCATGTGTAAGGCCCGTTGCAACAGCACACCGCATCCGGGAAAATAATAATCGGGTGATAAGGTGGCGAAGACGATAAAGTCAATATCCTGCGTGGTAAGACCGGCTCTTTCAATGGCGATCTTCGCTGCTTCCACTCCCATCGTAGTGGTGGTTTCTTCGGTGCGGTGAGCATAGCGGCGTTCTTTGATACCGGTCCGTTCATGTATCCATTCGTCGCTGGTATCCATGTATTGCAGGAGGTCGTTGTTGGTAACCACGTTGGCGGGCAGGTATTTACCGATCCCGGCGATCTTCGATTGAAACATAGCAAGCTTTTGAGCAAGGAAGATAGGAAATACGGGGGAAATGAAACGGTTGTGTTTTGTAATGGTTGCAGGAGGGCCTTACTTTTCTTTGTCTTGAAACAAAGAAAAGTAACAAAAGAAAATTCAAGGTAAAACGAATGCCTCCGGCCGTTTTACCCGCCCACCCACCTATGTTGTGACGGTAAGTGGAAGTATGGTTTGCATTCGTATGGTGAGGGGCAAGGTGGAGGATGCAAAGGCGTGGTATGCAAAGACTCGGGTGGCGCTGTGTTTCGTCTTGTTTTTCTGATAGTAGTTAGCTGTTTGGGGAGGGACGAAACAAGGCGCTGCTGGTTTATCGCCAAAGGCGAAATAGTGAAGCTGCGGAGCTGCAAGCACCGCAGAGCTGGGGCACGAGGCATCTGATTTATTGGTTAGGGATTAATATACTTGTTTCGTAACCTAATTCATGGAGATAAACGATTCCATCCTGTATCGCCATTTTATTGGTTCCTGTCCAGCCCTTTTCTATTCCTTTTAAAATCAATTCTCTTATATTTTTAGGTTCATTGATATTTATTCTTTCTGTTGTATCCTTTTTGGTATTAAATAGCTCAATACCTATGTTTAAAAGCTGCCCTAAATAATAGTGATCAGGGGTTAAAAACTCTACTATTAATGGGGTTTTCTTTTGACCAGCCAGGAATACTCTAACTCTAAGTGTATTGTTTTGGTTTGCTGCGTGAAAAGTAGTAGAAGTTATATAGAGATATTTTACCTGCTCAATGGTAATTTTTCTTAGTTTGTTTTTCAAGCTGATTAATTTATTTCCCCGGGTATTTTGCTTTATAGTGCTTCACCGAGCCGGCGACTAATTTTTTTAATACGGGTACCCGTATGTCTTCGAGTTTTTTGATGTACACACAGGCTTTGGCGGTCTTGTGTTTGCCGAAGGTTTTCAGCAGTTCTTCTTTACCGGCAAAGTTGGCAATGTATAAAGCGAATTCATTTTTGCGGGGCGAGAAGCCCACCATCGGCGCATCTCCTTCGTGGCCGCTTTCGTACACATAATGATAAGTCCCGAAACCAATAATGGCAGGTCCCCACATTTTGGCCGGGTAACGGGTTTGCTGTTCCATGATGGCGATGATAGCAAGACAATCGGCCTGTCTTGCTTTGTCAATTTTTTTTACAAAGGCGGGAACACTGTTATTGGTTTCCGTGGTTTTAGGTTTTGCTGTTGCCATATGGTTGGTTGAATGGTGTAAAAGGACTTGTATCTAAGTTATGATTTTACCCGAAAAGCAAAAAGGCTTTCGTCCGGCTTATTTGCTTTGTTTGAATATGCCGGCGCCAAAAAAATGTTCCAGCAGCAGGATCGTGATGATCCCGAGTGTATACGCCAGCAGGTCCAGCCATTCAAAGCCATAGCCGATGATTGTCCTGGCGACCGTGTTACCAGCCAGCCCCATCCGGTCAACGAGATGAAAGTATTGCATCAGTTCAATAAAGTAAGCGAAGAGTAAGACAGCCACAGCAATTTTTAACGGGGAAGCATTGCTGAAAGCCCGGAGGGCACAATAGAGCAGCATCACCACGAGGTAATCACCCACGTAAGGACGGACGAAGTTGTCGTGTACATAAACCGCGATCAGTGTTTCAATTACAAATAATGCAAGAGTGTAGCCGAAGAACCGGGAATTGAAGCGGAACATAGTCGTATTTTATGGGAAGCGCAGCAGCATCCGGTGATTGGGATTGGAATGAGTTTCGGAAATTTTGAAGTCATGATTGCCGGTGATCACAAACCCGGCCTGCCGGTAAAATTGAACGGCCCGTTTGTTTTCTTTCCAGACATAGAGCCAGGCACCTGCCTGCCGGTTGTTTTTCATGAGCTGCACATTGAAATCAAACAGCACCGTGCCGAGCTGCAGGCTGTAAAATTCTTTTAATAAGTACAGCCGTTCCAGTTTGCTGATGTGCTGGTCCGGGCTTTCCGGGTACGGTGCATTGAAGATGATCTTGGAATAACCGGCCGGCTGATCCTGGTAATACAAGAGATAATAAATATTTTTTGGGTCCTGCAATTCCTGTTGCAATACGGCGGGGTTATATTTTTCCGCCACGTAAGCCTGTATATCGGCAGCCGGTCCACTGTGGCCATGTGATTCGATGAAGGAAGTAGTGGCGATAGCCGACAGCAGGAGGGCATCTTCTTCCGTTGCTTTACGGATGGAAACCAGGTCTTTTCTTTCCAGCCGCCAGCAGATGTCATCGGTGGTTTGATGGCTGATGCGGAAATGATTTCGTTGCAGCAGTTTTTGCGAAGCGGTATTACCGGGATCGGTTGCTGCGAATACGGCCTTTATATTTTTTTGTGCGAAGGCCCAGCGGACCAGCCCGGCCACGGCTTCGGTCATTAATCCCCTGCCCCGGTATTCGGGGTAGGTGGCGTACCCGATTTCCACTTCGCCGTTGGCACCGGGTTCTCCTTTGCAGTAAAGATCAGCAACGATTGTTTTTGTTGCTTTTTCGATAACGATCCAGATGGTATGGAATACAAACCGGTCACCTGCGGTTGTTACGGCCGGGAGGATGGTTTCGGTAATTTTCTTTTTTACCCGTTCCGTCACCTGCCGGCTGCCGGGCAGCAGCTGCAATTGCTGTTCCAGTTGCCGGTCTTCCTGTATATAGAGGGTCAGCTCAGCGGCGCTGAGTGGTTGCAGTTTCAATCTTGTTGTGGCAAGGTGCATGTTTTGGGCAGGGTTTGTACCGGGGCGGAAGATAATAACAAATGTGAAAGATGGGAGTGACCCGGAAATCGCCAAAGGCGAAATAGTAAAGCTGCGGAGCTGCAAGCACCGCAGAGCTGGTAATAACAAATGTGAAAGATTGGATTTAACCAGGTATCGTATTGGATAGTCTCCGAAGGGGAGATAAAAAACAGAGAACTGAAAGTTTTGCAGAGCTGCTGCATGGCATTTTATTGCTGTCTCCGTTTACTGAGTTGCATTAAACTGGTGTTGCATAAAGGATGTTGTTCCTTGTAGTATTGTTGTTGTTTATTGAAGAGCTGCCCATATCTTTTGAAGCAAGAGAGATGCTTATTGAAGAACGATAGTTGTCGTTTGATTGCGTGGAGATGTCTTTTGAAGAGGCGGAGATGCGGTTTGAACGAGGTTCCACTGTCATTGAAGCAGATTCAGCCGTCATTGATGCAGTGCGTTTGTTTATTGATTGGCTGACGATGTTCGTTGAACGAAAGACAGCTGTCATTGATTCGTGTTATGATGTCATTGAGGCAGTGCAGTTGCGTGTTGTGCGACTGACAGTATCGTTTGAATGAGTGACAGTGCTCGTTGAAGGAGAGACAGCGGGGGTTGATTTTTGGATTTATGGCTTTGAATCAATGAGTTGGGTTGTTCGATGTTTGAGATTTGAGGTTTGTAGTTAAGGTTTTACGCCGTTGCTGGTATCCTGGGCCTGTCGAAGGGCTCACCAGCAACACGAATAATAGCATCACTTCATTTTCTTTATTTACTTTTTGGCATTGCCCCAAAAAGTAACAAAAAAGTCTAGGTAAAACGAATGCCTCCGGCCGTTTTACCGGCCCACGCACCTTTGGGGGGACAGGCAGCGGAGAATTATTTGATCATTGGTGGTTTGAGGATGAAGGTTGCGGATGCGGAGGCGTGATTTGCGGGGGCTCCGGTGGCGCTGTGTTTCGTCTTGTTTTTCTGATAGTAGTTAGCTGTTTGGGGAGGGACGAAACAAGGCGCTGCTGGTTTATCGCCAAAGGCGAAATAGTAAAGCTGCGGAGCTGCAAGCGCCGCAGAGCTGGGACACACTGCTGCTGATTGCTTCAACGTCAAGCCCCAATTGCAGCAATACTTTTGTTAGCGGTTCGGGCATTTTGTACGAAGTAAATTAAGAGCTTAATCAGATTTTAAGTTATAGCTGAGTAACCAAAGAAAATTCAGGCAGACGCTGTTGCTCCGCAGCTTTGCCGGGCCTACGCACCTGTGGTGTGACGGGCAGCGGAAGTATAGTTTTCATTCGTGTGGTGAGGAGGAAGGTAGTGGCTACGGAGGCACTGTTGGTTTATCGCCAAAGGCGAAATAGTAAAGCTGCGGAGCTGCAAGCAGCGCAGAGTTGGGATTTTTTTGAAGCTAAATTTCGTGGAGGTGTAGATTAGTTTATAATCATTAATAACAATCCTAACTATATCTAAAATAGGAGATTACGCCGCTATAAACCTACGTACTACTTCGGCTTAATTTTTCTTTTTTAGTGCAAAAATGATCTTAAAAACAGATTCCGGAAAGATAACAATGGTTAGGGAGAGCAGCCCTGTTATAAGGTTTTGGAAGTTATAGGTTATTTCATCAAAACTATACGAGGCAAAATAGTCGTTCAGTGAAAAACCGATAGCCAGGGCAGTACACACATACCGCATAAGCCGCATTCGTTTTTTATTTTCCTCGCTGTTTATTTCTGCGATGCTGGCCTCCACCATGAACACTACAGTGTGAAAGCAAAGGATAGCTAAAATAAATACAAGAGATGCCACAGTCATGCCCACCACAGTATTCACATAATATAGATCATGTGCAAAGAAACCGGCGGTCAGGGATACACCCATAATTCGCTGAATAAGAGGTAGTATATGCATGGATTACTGTTTTGAAATGATAAAGAAGTAATGCATCTGTTATTATAACTGGGTATTCATTTTTGTTACCAAAAAATATTTTTTGTAAATTTTAGTAACGATTTACAGATTCTCAGTTGTTCAGGTATAGAATGTAATCCAACTCCTTTGGAATTTTCATATATAGGTTTTTCGAATTCTGCTTAATTATTAAAACGTAAGTCTATGAGAAATCATTTCGATTCATCAGACTATCTAAAGGAGGATTTTGATTGGGGTTCAGAGAAAAGTGCCAGTAAATATTATAGATATTCCATGTCAGAATGTTACAAGTATTATAGCTCATATTTCAGGTCTGTATGGGATTTTGAAGAGGTTTTTCATATTACTATGGAAAAGCTCAATAAGGTTGTATATGAACAGCCGGAAAAGTTAAAGAAAGTGGAGGACACCTTGAAATTCACAATGACTGTTTTTAAAAATAGTGCTATTGATTACATTAAAAGAAAAGGGAAATTCTATAATGAATTAAATGAAGAGGATATTATTGAAGAAGACGGAATGGTATTGGAACCGGTAGCTAGTAAGAATATGGGTATTGATGAAGTATTTATGAAGATGGATGCTACCTTGGAAAACAACCCTAAAATTCTTTCACCTAATCTCTATAAGTTTTACCATGCTTTTAAAAAAGCAGTTCTTGATGAATCAAATGACAAAAGTATTAAACAATCCGTAATGCATTCATTGGGCATAAGCGGAACCTATTATGGCAAATTAAAAAGCCAGATGATTGACCTGATTAGGTATTACGTAGAGTGAACGCCAATTTTTTTACAGATAAAGTAAGAGGTATCTATTTTTTAACAATCTTAATCCTTAGTTATGGCAAGCAAAAAGTTGCATAAACTCTCTAATTTCGGACTACCGGATAGTGGTAATACAAGCTTTGTAGATCCTGAAGGCATTTACAACCAGAATGCTGATAAATCAGTAAATAACCATAAAGAGCAACTACCTAAAAAGCAAATAAAATATTCGCCCAAATTCGCAATAGATTCCTGGAAGCGGTTTAAAGAAAAGATTGAAGGCAACACAACCTTTTCTAAAACGACATAATACTACAGTTGATATTTGATTGCAGTAATTTCATTAAGGCTCTTGAGTCCGGGGTTCAGTCTCACTTACCGGAATGAAATCCCTGAAAGTGAAATAAAAAACCCGGACAATTGGCCGGGTTTTTAGCTCCACGGTTGTCCTGATCTTAAATAAATCTAAAACTTTAGTGGTGTTATGCTTAGTTTATTTCGAAGGATTAAACAACGCCTTGGTTCGTGTCTCAAGAGCCGGAATGAGAAACCGGATCAGTTGGTAGCTGCCGGCTGCCGGGCAGCAACTGCAATTGCTGTTCCAGTTGCCGGTCTTCCTGTATATAGAGGATCAGCTCAGCGGCGCTGAGTGGTTGCAGTTTCAATCTTGTTGTGGCAAGGTGTATTGTAAGTACCCCTAAAAACCAGA
>DGQP01000016.1 GCA_002400415.1 Chitinophagaceae bacterium UBA4411 | reverse complement strand
TGCTTTTCCCCGGCCACTGTTTTTTTCAAGCCGGATATATTGAACAGCGTTGGTGGGATAAGATTGATTGAACTGCGAGATCGTTTCCTCCGTATCCGATGCAGAATCTTCTTCCACCACGATAACCCCGATAGAAATACCCGGAATAGCTGTGTTCAATATCTTCTCCAGCAAGGCTGTAATGGTTTGGCCTTCATGGCTTAGGGGAAGTACTACAGATAATTGATAATCCGGCATTTCGTAAAAATAATATAATGTTCCTTTCGTTTGCTGCCCCCGCTGAATTAGCGTACCTTTGCCGCCCGGAAAAGCCGGCAAGTTGACAGGTTAAAAAGTTGATAAGGAGAGCCCTTCAGATTCAGTCATTTAACTTGTACTATTATGGCATACCAGAATTTTGAAGAACTTGAGGTTTGGAAAAAAGCGAGGGAATTGAAAAACGAAATTGCTCAATTGGTCAAAGGCTTTCCGGCAGAAGAGAAATTCAGGTTGGTTGATCAGTTGATACGAAGTTCCCGGTCCGTCAATACACAGCTGGCAGAAGGACATGGAAGAAGAACCTGGCCTGACAGATTACGATTCTGTGTGAATGCAAGAGGCTCTTTAAGTGAAACACTGAACCACCTGGTGGATGCTTTTGATGAGAAGTATATTGACGAAGAAAAATTAAACTATTTCAGAAATAAAATAGCAGAAGTTGAAAAATTGCTAAACGGGTATATCAACTATTTGGAGAAAAAATCAAAGGAGTTGTAACCCTGTAAACTTTTCAACCTGTGAACTCAGAAATTATGCAAATAAGGAACATCGCTATCATTGCCCACGTTGACCACGGTAAAACCACGCTGGTTGACAAAATATTACATACAACAAAGGTATTCCGGGAAAACCAGGAAACCGGTGAGCTGATCATGGACAGCAACGACCTCGAAAGAGAACGTGGTATCACCATTTTCAGTAAGAACGCTGCGGTCACTTACAAGGATGTAAAGATAAATGTGATTGATACACCGGGTCACGCCGATTTTGGTGGTGAAGTGGAAAGGGTATTGAAGATGGCCGATGGTGTTTGCCTGCTGGTGGATGCTTTTGAAGGCCCCATGCCCCAGACCCGTTTTGTATTGCAGAAAGCATTACAACTGAACCTGAAGCCCATCGTGATCATCAATAAAGTGGACAAACCGAATTGCCGTCCTGATGAAGTGCATGATGCTGTGTTTGAATTGTTCTTTAACCTCGATGCGACAGAGGAGCAATTGAATTTCCCGACTTTCTACGGTAGTGGTAAGAACGGCTGGTTCAATGATTCATTAGAACAAATTGATAATATCAATCCGTTGCTGGATGGTATCATAAAGTATGTGCCGCCGCCCAAAGTGAATGAAGGTCCGGTGCAGATGCAGATTACTTCCTTAGATTATTCTTCTTTCCTGGGCCGTATTGCCGTGGGAAAAGTGAGCCGTGGTGTGTTGAAAGAAGGGCAGAACGTGGCGCTGATGCAGGCCGATGGTACGGTAAGAAAGATGAAGGTGAAAGAGCTGTATGTGTTTGAAGGAATGGGTAAGAAAAAAGTAACTGAAGTGGTGGCCGGTGATCTTTGTGCGGTAGTGGGCATCGAAGATTTTAATATCGGCGATACGATCGCTGATGCAGAAAATCCTGAAGCATTACCGGTGATCAGCGTGGATGAACCCACGATGAATATGTTGTTTTCCGTGAATAACTCACCGTTTTTTGGTAAGGATGGAAAATTTGTTACGTCCCGTCACCTGCGTGACCGCCTGATGAAAGAGACAGAAAAGAACCTGGCGCTGAAAGTGGTGGACAGTGAAGACGGTGATAGCCTGATGGTATATGGTCGTGGTATTCTTCACCTCGGTATATTGATCGAAACGATGCGCCGGGAGGGATACGAGTTAACAGTAGGCCAGCCACAGGTGATTGTAAAAGAGATCAACGGTAAAAAATGTGAGCCGTATGAAACCCTGGTGGTGGATGTGCCGCAGGAATTTGCTTCTAAAGTGATTGACCTGGTGAGCCGCCGGAAGGGGGAGATGCTGATCATGGAGACCAAAGGGGAAATGCAGCACCTTGAATTTGATATTCCTTCAAGAGGTTTGATCGGTTTGCGTACGCAAATGCTGACCGCTACCACCGGCGAAGCGGTGATGGCCCATCGTTTCAGTGAATACAAACCCTGGAAAGGACCGATTCCCGGAAGAAATAACGGGGTATTGCTTTCCAAGAATACCGATAAGACAACAGGTTATTCCATTGATAAATTACAGGACCGGGGAACTTTCTTCGTGGATCCGGGTGAGGATGTGTATGCAGGACAGATCATTGCAGAGAATATCAAACCGGGCGATCTGGTAGTAAATGCCACCGAAGGAAAGAAACTGACGAACCACCGGGCCAGCGGCAGTGATGATGCCACCCGTATTGCTCCCAAAACACTGATGACATTGGAAGAGTGCATGGAATACATACAACAGGATGAGTGTATTGAAGTAACACCCAATTTTATCCGGATGCGGAAAGTGATCCTGAATGAAGATGAGAGAAAGAAAGTGCAGAAGAAGATGGAGACAGAAGCTGCTTAATCAGCAGAGAATTTCTTATACGATGCCGCTTGTAAAGGCGGCATTTTTTATGAATATACCTGCCATTGGGTATTTACCGGCAGCTGGTATAAATCTACTTTTATACAAACCTTAAGTTATGTTTAGCCGGATCCTTTTCGTTTTTCTTATCAGCATGATTTCATTTGTTGCGCCTGGTCAATGCCTGAGTGGTGATTGCAAAGATGGTTTTGGAAAATATAAGTACAAGAATGAAGATGTGTATGAGGGGTATTTCAAGAACAGCTATTGTAATGGCAAAGGGAAGATGTATTACTCCAACGGTGATTTTTATGATGGTGACTGGCTGAACGGCAGCTGGAATGGAAAAGCAAAGTATACCTGGAAGGATGGCCGCAAATATGAAGGGGATACAAAGGATGGTTATTTTGAAGGCTATGGTATTTTCTATACCACCGATAGCAGCCGTTATGAAGGTTACTGGAAACTGGGCAAGTATGACGGGCAGGGTAAATATTATTTCAAGAACGGACGGTTCTACGAAGGCAGCTGGGTGAAAGGAGCTAAATCCGGGAAGGGAAAGTTTACCTGGCCGGAATCAGGTACGTATGATGGCTACTGGAAGGAAGATAAGTTTGACGGTTTTGGGAAAAGGGTTTATAAAGACAGCAGTGTATATGAAGGAGATTGGGTGGCCGATAAGCAACATGGAAAGGGGAAATATATTTATGATAACGGAGATGTGTATGAAGGAAGTTTTAAAGACGGTAAAAGAAGCGGAACCGGGAAGTACATTACCAAAAAAGATGGTCAGACCTATGAAGGTGAGTATGTGGATGGACAGGCAGAAGGAAAGGGGAAATTAGTATTAGGGAATAAGGACAGTTATGAAGGGGATTTTGTGAAAGCGAATGCCGAAGGATATGGTGTTGGTATCTATGCGGATGGAAAAAAGTATGAAGGCCAGTGGAAAAATGGTAAGTGGGAAGGAAAAGGAAAGTGCACCTGGAAGGGTGGTGATGTATATGACGGGGATTGGAAAGATGGCAAAAAAGAGGGAACGGGCAAATACAGTTATTCCAACGGCGATATATATGATGGTAACTGGCTGGCGGATAAAAAAAGTGGCAATGGCACTTATACCTGGAAGAACGGGGATGTGTTTACCGGTAATTATGCTTCAGGTGACAGATCGGGTAAAGGTGTGCTGCAGTTGAAAGATGGCACTCATTATGAAGGTAACTGGAGCTATGATAAGTATAGCGGGGAAGGCATACTCAGCTGGCCCGGCAAAACCCGGTATGAAGGTAATTTTGTTTCCGGCTTTCCTTCGGGAAAAGGGAAATTGTACCGCAACGATAAGTTGTTTTTTGAAGGTTATTTTGATGGCACTTCCACTTATTCCTCTGCAAGGAACTGGATACTGAAAGACGGCACTTTTGCCCGCCGCACCACGTTCTCCGATGGTTCATTCTTTGAAATCTGGTATCCTGATAACACGGTGTTCTTCGGCAGTATCAAAGATATCGGGTATTATGGAAGTATTAATGATATGCAGCCCAATGAAGGTTTTCTCTTAAGTCCGGCAGGTAAGATACTGGTGGGTAAATATGAAAATAAAACAATCAAAAACCCGAGTTATATATACACGATAAAAATGAGTGAGGCGGTGCCGGATTATGTAAGGGGCCGGGCTTTATTTGCTTACAAGAAAAACGCAGACGCACTGGTTGCATTCAATAAAGCCATTGCACAAAATATAAAGGAGGATAGTGTGTACCTGTTCCGCGGGGTTGCTTATAATAACCTGGTTAAATATGACTCGGCCCTGGCCGATATGACAACAGCCCTGAAAAAGCAACCTAAGAATAAAGACGGGTTAAGCTGGCGGGCCAAAATATACCTGGCTAAAAAAGATACCGCCGCCGCACTGGCTGATTATGATACTTACCTGAAGCATTACCCAAAAGATACAAGCGGTTACTGGCAACGGGCTGTATTGCTGCATAATAAAAAAGAGTACGCAAAAGCAATAGCCGATTACAGCAAAGTGCTGGAATTTGCAAAGGGGGCTAACGATAATGTATATTACTACCGGGGTATTTGCTACGAGATGACCGAAAAGAAAGCAGAAGCCTGTGCGGATTTTGAAAAGGCAAAGAAGGCGGGTAATAAGAATGCGGATGCCAGGATCAAAAAGCTATGTGAAACGCCTCCTTTCGGGACCTGATTTTTTGAACCCAGACCGTCGATTTTCGTTGTATTTTTGCAGCTCAATCACCGGGTATGAAAAAGCGGGCACTGATCATCGGTTTTATTGTTTCTCTCCTGTTATTGAACAACAGCGAAGCTGTTGCCCAATGCTCCATTTGTACCAAGACGGCCCAGCAACTGGGTGAGCAGCCCGCCAAAGGCATGAATTCCGGTATTTTATACCTCGCTTTTGCACCCTTTGCTATTGTTGGCTATATTGGCTACCGCTGGTGGAAGAATAATAAAACAGCGTAATTCCATTTATAAAATTCAGCGGGGACAAGTTTACACATTGCTTAACTTCAGCAGGTAAAACCAACTGCTCATGCGTAAGCTGTTCTTATTACTGCTGTTGCTCCCTGTTTGTACTCTTGCACAGAAATTACCCACCATCGAAGAAAAAACAAAAGACCTGAAAAAGCAGGAAGGCTTCCTGCCTTTTTACTGGGATGATAATGCCGGTAAGATCTGGCTGGAGATCAGTAAAACAGATACCGAGTTATTATACGTTACTTCCTTACCGGCTGGTCTGGGTTCCAATGATATTGGCCTTGACCGGGGTTTATTAGGTGCAGAACGCATCGTGAAGTTTTCAAAAACGGGCAGGAAGATCTTACTCATTCAACCGAATTATAATTACCGGGCAGCCAGTACTGATGCAGCTGAAAGAAGAGCCGTGGAGCAATCTTTTGCGCAATCAACTCTCTGGGGCTTTACCGTGGAAGCAGAAACAGGTGATCATTACCTGGTGGATGCCACTGATTTCTTATTAAGAGATGCGATGCAGGTGGCCAACCGGATCCGCGGCAGCCAGCAGGGAAATTACAGCATTGATAAGAACAGGTCGGCTGTTTATTTACCCCGCACCAAAAATTTTCCGCAGAATACAGAATTTGAAGCGACAGTTACATTTATCAATAGTGATGGCAATACCGGGAGTTATGTGAATGCAGTGGTGCCTTCAGCCGAAGCATTGACATTACGTCTGCATCATTCCTTTGTGCAATTGCCCGATGCTGATTACGTACCAAGAATATTTGATCCGCGGAGCAGTTATATCCCTGTTTCATTTTTTGATTACAGTTCACCGGTTTCAAACCCGGTCGAGAAATATTTTATTATACGGCACCGGCTGAAGAAAAAAGATCCTTCTGCTGCTATGAGTGAACCGGTGAAGCCCATTATCTATTATGTTGATAACGGTACACCGGAACCGATCCGCAGCGCTTTGCTGGAAGGTGCCGGCTGGTGGAACCAGGCTTTTGAAGCCGCCGGTTATAAGAATGCCTTCCAGGTAAAACTACTACCCGAAGATGCGGACCCGATGGATGTGCGTTATAATGTGATCAACTGGGTGCATCGTTCAACAAGAGGATGGAGCTATGGAGCTTCGGTGACGGACCCAAGAACCGGTGAGATCATCAAAGGCCATGTGACACTGGGCTCATTAAGAGTGCGGCAGGATTATTTAATCGCTACCGGTTTATTAGCGCCATTTGAAAACGGAACGCCTGTGGACGATAAGATGCTGAAGATGGCATTAGAAAGATTAAAACAATTATCAGCACACGAAGTGGGCCATACCATCGGGCTGATGCACAACTATGCAGCCAGTGTGAGCAACCGGGCCAGTGTGATGGATTACCCGCACCCGTTGGCAAAACTAAATGCTGCGGGACAAATTGATCTCAGCGATGCGTATGATAAGAAGATCGGTGAATGGGATAAGGCATCCATTGCCTGGGGTTACCAGGATTTTCCATCGGGTACCAATGAAGCAGCCGCTTTAAATAAAATACTGACGGATGCTTCCAAAAAAGGATTGCAGTTCATTTCCGACCAGGATGCAAGGGCAGCAGGCGGTTTGCACCCGCAGGCGCATTTATGGGATAATGGCAGCGATGCGGTGACGGAGTTAAAAGAAGTGATGAAAGTAAGAGCAAAAGCGTTATCCCAATTCGGCGAAAAGAATATCCGCCCCGGTATGCCAATGGCGATGCTGGAAGATGTGCTGGTGCCGGTTTATTTTTATCACCGGTACCAGGCAGAAGCCGTGACGAAGTTAGTAGGAGGAATGGAGTATAACTATGCATTGCGGGGCGATGGACAGCTTGTAACAAAAGCGTTGTCAAGAGAAGAGCAGTTGAGAGCACTGAATGCAGTAATTGATTGCCTGGATCCGAAATTCCTGGAACTGCCTGATCGCATCGCCCAATTGATACCACCACGTCCGGCCGGGTATGATTTTACAAGAGAGTTGTTTAAAAAAAGAACAGGTCTTGCCTTTGATGCATTATCGCCGGCAGAAACTGCTGCTGATCTGCCCTTATCTTTTTTGTTCAACCCCCAACGGCTGAGCCGCATGGCGATTTATGAAGTGCAGAACCAGGGGCTGGGTGTGGCAGAGATGATCAATACACTGGTCAATAAAACCTGGAAAGCACCCGGGCTTACCGGTATGCAACGGCTGATACAATTGCAAACACAACAAGTATTACTGACCTATTTATTAGCAGCCAGTATCAACGATAATAATTCTTTTGCGGTGAAAGGAACCTTGCAAAAAGCATTGAAAGACCTGAAAGCGTTTATTGAATCACAAACCAAAATGACTATTGATGAAGTTTATAAAGGTCATTTGCTGCTGGCATTGGAAAGAATGAATAAACCGGAAAATGCAAAGCCAACGATTCATAAAGAGATACCACCGGGTGCACCCATCGGCTGCGACTGGGAAGATTAACGGGAAATATTGTATGCCATAATAAGGAATGGCTGTATTACCTGCAGCTACAGCGTAAAATTCATAAGCAAAATAGTTGCCTGCTTATTTACCGGCAATAAAGCGGTAGAGGTTGAAATTGCCTTTGGGATAAACCTGTTCGATTTCTTTCTTCAATACCTGTTTGTCGATGTCTTTCATTTTTTTTTGTTCAATCAGGTAAAAAGCCCTTTCTGCCAGCAGCCAGAATTTTTTATCAGTAAGATGTGCTTTTTGCAGCTGGTTCAGTATGATCGCTGATAATTCTTCAATACCTGTTTTTTGGGAAGCCACTGTTTTTACCACCGGCACTTCATGATAATGTTTGCTGAATGCAGGTGCCAGCATCAGCCGCAGGTTTCTTACAAATAGATCAGCATCCGGCCGGTCGGCTTTATTCACCACAAACACATCGGCGATTTCCATCAGTCCGGCTTTCATGGTTTGCACCTCATCACCCGCTTCCGGCACTACCACCACCACGGTTACATCAGCAAGCCCGGCAATCTCAATTTCGCTTTGTCCAACTCCCACCGTTTCAATGATAATATGATCAAACGGAAAAGCCTTCATCAGGTCGCTGATCTCGATGATCCTGGGATGCAGGCCGCCCATTGATCCTCTCGTGGCTAATGAAC
The DNA here is from genome assembly GCA_002400415.1 of Chitinophagaceae bacterium UBA4411. GTDB lineage: Bacteria > Bacteroidota > Bacteroidia > Chitinophagales > Chitinophagaceae > CADEDV01. The sequence goes on along the minus strand of DGQP01000016.1, from coordinate 260,095 downwards.
GGATGAAAACATGGGGATTCGTATACCAGTCACTCATGCGGATACGGTCGCCAAGCACTGCACCCAAATTAAAAGGTGAGGAAGGGTCCACACAGAGCACACCCACTTTCTTTCCACTGCTTACCAATGCACCCAGCATCGCATCCACCAGTGTACTTTTACCAGCGCCGGGAGGTCCGGTGATACCAATGATTTTTGTGGAAGAAGCAGGTAATGCCTGCAGCAGGGTCTCATAACCGGGATGTTCATTTTCTACCAGTGAAATACTCCTGGCCAGTGATTTGGCATCGCCCTGCTGCACCTGCTGTAATAATTCGGACCACATGAAATGAACGGGATGTTGTAGGTTTACAAAAGTATGCTGAACAAGTTACAGAATGAATGGAGAAGCCTGCTGATTTTTCTTCTTTTTATAATGATGACGGGAGCTGTGTTTTTTTCCCGGACTGTTTTATCATTCAGCATGATCAGTTTTATCGCTGTTTCTTTTTTTCACCCGGATCTGAAACAGCAGCTCCGTAATTTTTTGTCAACCCCACTATTATGGGGTATGAGTCTCTTGTTTATCCTGCCGCTGGTATCGGGTTGGTGGAGTGAGGATAAACAACAGTGGCTGGATATTCTCCGGATCAAACTTCCTTTACTTGTTTTACCATTGGCTTTTGCGGCTCCCTTTTCTCTTTCTCAAAGACAATGGGAATGGATAATCCGTTTTTTTGTACTTGCTGTACTGGCGGCCACATTCTGGAGCATGTTCCATTATGTCAGCAATATATCGGCCATCAATGCCAGTTACCTGGAAGCAAAGACCATGCTGACGCCATTGGAAAACGATCATGTCCGTTTCAGCTGGCTGGTGGCAGTGGCTTTATTACTGTCAGTTTATTCTGCCTGGCAAAAAAGAAATGAAAACGGGATTGAGAAATGGTTGCTGCTGCCGGTAATAGTATGGTTTATCATTTTCTTGCACCTGCTGGCGGCAAGAACAGGGCTGCTTTCTTTTTATATCATGGTGGCCGGTTTGTTTTTATGGCTGCTTTTTAAAAAAGCAAAACCGGTACAGCTGACGCTGCTACTTCTTCTGTTTGTGTCACTGCCCGCTGCTGCGTATTTCCTGTTGCCTTCTTTCCAGAACCGGGTGAAATATTTCCGGTATGATCTTTCCTATTTTAAAAAGAACCAGTACCTGCCCGGCTCTAACGATGGAGTACGGGTTATTTCTATAAAAGCCGGTTGGCAACTAACCCGTGAAAATCCCCTGGCAGGCGTTGGGTTTGGTGATATTGAAACGAAGACCAGAGAGCTGTATGCAAAACAATACCCGGCTATGCCGGAAACAGATAAAATATTACCCGGCAGTGAATGGATGATCTATGGAGCCGGCGCAGGCTGGCCGGGGTTGTTATTATTTTCATTAGTCATGCTGATTCCTTTTTTTACTCCTGTCAGCGAAAAATTGCCCTGGTTGTTGCTGAATGTCACAGCTGCTTTCAGCTTTTTGTTTGATATTGGTCTTGAAGTACAGTTTGGTGTTTTTGCCTATGCTTTTATGGTCTTGCTCAACTGGAAGCGGGGTATCACCGAAAAGATGTAATCTTTGCAGCATGCTACAGGCTTTTTCTGTTGTTATTATTTGTAAAAATGAAGCGGCTATCATTGGCCGGACCCTGCAAAGCCTGCAGGGGCTTACAGATGATATCGTGGTATACGATAATGGCAGTACGGATGGTACACAATCAATCGTAAAACAGTTCCACGCACAACTGCATGAAGGCGCCTGGGAAGGTTTTGGCAAAACAAAAGGCAAAGCAACACAACTGGCTAAATATGACTGGATACTAAACCTGGATGCGGATGAAGCGATTGATGAGGAACTGAAACAGTCTTTGCAGCAATTTGATACGGCAGATGAAAAAATAGTGTTTGACCTGCGCTTTAAAAATTATCTCGGTGCCAGGCATTTAAAATACGGGGAGTGGGGCGGGGATCATCATATCCGCCTGTACAACCGCCGCTATGTGCAATGGAACGATGCCCCGGTGCATGAAAATCTTATACTCCCTGAAGGGGTGATGATAAAGAAATTAAAGGGATTTGTGCTGCACCAGACTATGAAGGATATGGAGGAATACAGCCGGAAGATGCTGCACTATGCCATGCTGAATGCAGATAAATATCAACGGCAGGGTAAAAAGGCAAGCTGGTTCAAGCTCAGGTTGTCGCCGGCATTTACATTTTTCAATTACTATATATTAAAAGGGGGTTTCCTGGATGGTCATGCCGGGTATATCTGCGCAAAGATGACGGCATGGTATACTTTTTTAAAATATGCACGGCTAAGGGAACTGACCAAAACAGGACAAGGAAGGATAAACTAAATTCCTGAAATTCGCAGTTCTGAAACATTTGTTCTTACCCGAATGACGAATTTTATACCCATATTCCCGCTGGAAGTTGTAGTGTACCCTGGTGAACACCTGAACCTGCACATCTTTGAACCCCGCTACAGGCAGCTGATCAAAGAATGTCATGAACAAAAAAAATCATTTGGTATCCCGACCGTTATTGACAAAAAATTACAGGAATTTGGTTCGCTCGTGCAGATCACTGAAATATCCAAAATCCATGACAACGGGGAGATGGATATAAAAACAAAGGGCGATAAAGTGTTCTGTATCCTGGAACTGATCAAAGATATACCGGAGAAATTATACAGCGGCGCTATTGTGAATTACCCGGACAACTATGAAATAGGTGTGCCGGAGTTGATGCGCAAAGTGATGAAAAGTATCCACGACCTGCATGAAGTGCTGAAAGTGAGTAAGGATTTTAAAAAACCGGATGAACTGCTGACGAGTTATGAAGTGGCCCATCATATCGGGCTTTCGCTGGAAGAAGAATATGAATTATTAATGCTGACCGATGAACGGCAGCGGCAGGAATATTTGAAACGGCACCTGAATAAAGTGCTGCCCATGCTCACCGAGATGGAACATTTAAAAGAAAAGATCAAACTGAACGGGCATTTTAAAAACCTGGGCGGGTTTGATTTGAATGGATAGGCTTTTTTTTCTTTTTCAGTTGCAGCTCATAGCTGATTGTTCCTCCAAACCACAAAGCTGCAAGATTATTTCTTGTTGACCCTTCAATAAAATAGGTATCAAATGAGCCTCTCATTTTTTGATATTGATAACCTAAACTCAGCCGGGGCGAAAAATGTAAGAAAGTCCCCTTGTATCTGCGGGGAGGAAACGGCCCGGCGTCTCTGTAATCAGTAAGCGTTATATCAAAGCGGCTGTTCATATTTGTAATGCCGGCGCCTGCAAGTATAAAAAAACTGCGATCATTTTTTTTCAGGCGGAATTTCCTTTCCATATCAACAAAGCAATCGTACTTAAAACTTCTCTTTTTCCTGATATTTCCCGGATAGGGCTTGTCAACATTGATTCCTTCAAGGCGGTGCAACAGGTTATAACGGGTATAGAAAGACAATGATAAGGACCAGTTCCTTTTCAAACGGATTCCATAGCGGGTATGTACACTGATCGCCTGCCAGAATTTCGAATCATCGTCAGGCAATCCCTTATCAGCCGGTAAGGGACCACTGGGTACATCTTCGATATCAATTGGGAAAATCCTGTAATCGAGTCCAAAAGAAATGAAATCCTGCTTGCTCTGTGCTTCTGTTTGCAGAAAGATATACAGGAGTAAGGCTGAGAAGATGAATTTCATGAAAGAAATTTACAAATTATTACCTGACAGGTAAAGGCCTGATCAGCCGGGTGTTCATGTTTACTGAAAGCCCTACATTTGTTTTATGTCAGTAACACTCTGCTTCGATTTTGGGAATACAAGAAAAAAAGTAGCGGTCTTCAGGAAAAAGGAGATCGAAACGGTATTGGTATTCGAAGATGATTCAGCAGATGCAATCAGTGCACTGGTTGAAAAATACAAACCCGCGAAATCCATTTTATCCTCTGTGGTTGATCACAATCCTGCCATTGAAGAAGTGCTGGCGGCCGCCTCCAAATTTCACAAACTCAGTCACCTGACCCGGGTGGCGTTTACCACTCCGGTGGGTAAACCTGAGAGTATAGGTGCCGATCGTTTGGCCCTGTGTGCGGCGGCAGTAAAGTACTACCCCAAAAAGAATAACCTGGTCATCGGGATGGGCTCCTGTGTTACCTACAATTTCATTAACAAATACCATGAGTTTATTGGCGGTGCTATCTCACCCGGGCTGGAGATGCGGCTGAAGGCCATGCACCAGTTCACCGCCAAGCTGCCATTGGTAAAGGCGGATAGCAATGTTCCCCTGATCGGGTATGACACCAGCAGCAACCTGCTCAGCGGTGCCGTTTTAGGATTGGCCCGGGAAATGGATGGTTTCATCGATGATTACCGCCAAAAGTTCAGGAACTTTAACGTGCTGTTAACCGGGGGGGATTTAGTGCATTTGGCTTCACACCTGAAAAACAAGATATTTGCAGACCCTGATCTAATCTTTAAGGGTCTATATGCAATTAGCGAAGTCAACAACCCCTAAGAAAATCAATGGATTATACCTTAAACCAGCTGCTTTAAGCGTTATTCTCGTTGCTTTCTTTTCTGTCTTTTCCGCCACTGTAACCCGGGCGCAGGACAACTCGCCCTATACCCGTTATGGTATTGGCGACCTTGTTCCTTCCACCAATATCAATACAAGGGGAATGGGAGGTATTTCCGCCGCTTATATCGATAATTATGGCCTTTCCATCAATTTTAATAACCCGGCTTCCTATTCTCATTTCATTGCTGCTAAAGAAGCCAAGTCCAAAAAAGTGACTTCGGGCCGGGCCATCCTGGATATTGGTATGAACTTCGAAAGCCGGACTTTGAGAGAGCAAAATAATCCCACCAAGTTTGTTGCAAGCAATGCTTTATTCTCTCATGTGCAAGTGGGCGTGCCTTTAAGAAGGAACTGGGGTATCAGCTTTGGTCTTCGCCCGGTTTCAAGGATCAGTTATAAGATTGCGCAACGTGAAAGACTGATTGATCCCATAACCGGTCAGCCTATTGACAGTGCTTATACCGAATATACCGGTGATGGCGGCTCTTATCTTGCTTCTTTTGGTACGGGTTTCAAAATATTCAGCAGGCAAACAGCAAAAGGAGAAGACAAGCAAAGCCTGAGCTTCGGTTTCAATGCCGGTTATCTGTTTGGTAAAAAGGATTACAGTACCCGCCGTTCACTGATCAATGACACCGTAGAATATTACCGGGGTAATTTTGAAAACAGGACCACTTTTGGAAACATGTATTTTAATGCAGGAATAGTGTACAGGGCCATGCTGAATGAACCGAAACGGCAATTCCTGACTATCGGGGCTCATGGTAACTGGGGACAGAAACTGAATGGCAAACAGGATATCATCCGGGAAACTTATTTTGCAGATGCCACACAAGGTAACCTGCAGTTAGACAGTGTATCGATTAAATCAGACATCAAAGGAACTATCGACTATCCTGTTTCTTATACGATCGGGTTTACCTATGAAAAAGAGGCACAAACCAAAGAAGCTGGCTGGCTGATCGGGGTGGATTTCAGCCAGCAGAACTGGGCTGATTACCGTTTTTACGGGCAAACTGATTTAGTGGCCAATAAATGGGAACTGAGAGTGGGAACACAATTGCGTCCTGTTCCTAAAAGAAATTATTTCAGTAATGTGGCATACCGGGCCGGTTTCTTTATGGGACCTGATTATATCAAGGTAGATAAGAAACTCCCTGTGTTTGGAGCCACTTTAGGGGTAGGCTTACCATTGGCACAAAGCCGCCAGGCACCCGGCCAGGCCACGATCATTAATATGGCTTTTGAATTTATCAGGAGAGGGAATAATGATAATTTGCTGAAAGAAAACTTATTCCGCTTCTCTTTAGGTTTCTCTCTGAGTGATGTTTGGTTCGTCAAACGTAAATATGATTAAGCATTTCTCATTTCATACAAGATCTTTACAGGCAGCAGCTTTCATTATGAGCTGCTGTTTGCTTTGGAGTTGTGAGAATGATGAAGAGGTGATCAAAACCTGGACCGAGAACAAAGTAATGGTGGAAGAAGCAAAACAGGTAGAGAGCTACCTGAGCCAGGATGGTATCATCAAGGCAAAGCTTACATCGCCATTGATGCTAAGGGTGATGTCGGGTACCATCTACTTAGAGTTTCCTAACTCACTGCACTGTGATTTTTATAACGATAGTACAGTGAGGGAAACCTGGTTAGACAGTAAATACGGAAAGTATTTTGAGGACCAGAATAAAGTGTACTTAAGGGATAGCGTGGTGGTGATCACGGTGAAAGGAGATACACTGAAATCCCCTGATCTCTGGTGGGACCAGAACCAGCAAATCTTTTATACGGATAAGTATGCCACCTACCATGGACTCAATAAAAATATTTACGGTGGCAAGGGACTTGTAGCCACGCAAGACCTGAATAGTATTACATTCAAAGAACCTACCGGCACTGTCAAAGTTTCAGAAGCAGGATTTCCTCAATAACTAATTTCTTTTCAGCAGGGGGTTTTTCAACGTATCCCGGTAAGGATTGTATTTTAAATGAGAAAAACCTCCTTTCCGTTAAGAGCAGGAGGTTTTTCAATGTGTTGAGCATAACAGGTGTTTTAGTTGTTGGGTTCCATAGTTGTTAGCTCAGGTTTTTCGATTGGATATCTGGATCAAGAAACGGGACGCTGTTGGTTATGATGAAGCTGTTATTCAACTCCGGTCCAAAACTAAGGTTCACAATCAGCATGGCATAGAGCAGATTTGCTCAATTGGCCTATTGCTGAAAATACAAGTGGCTTCGTAGCTGTACGAAATGCGCCACCGTATAAAACGGGATAATCTTTATCTTCAGTACTTAATAATCAATCATGTCGTTCAAAAACAAAACTGTATTTATTACCGGTGCCAGCCGGGGCATCGGGAAAGCCATCGGGCTCAGGCTGGCAAAAGAAGGAGCTAATGTGGTGGTGGTGGCCAAATCAACTGAAGAAAATGCAAAACTGGGGGGTACTATTTATTCAGCTGCTGAAGAAATGGAGAAAGCCGGTGGCAAAGGGCTGGCGGTGCAATGCGATATCCGTTTTGAAGACCAGGTGCAGGCTGCGGTTGATAAGGCTGTGGCCACATTTGGAGGCATTGATATATTAGTCAATAATGCGTCTGCCATTTCACTGACGCCGACAGAACAAACAGATGCCAAACGGTTTGACCTGATGCACAGCATCAATGTGCGGGGAACTTTTTTTGTTACCAAAGCCTGTATACCGCAGTTAAAAAAATCGGCGAATGCACATATACTCACGTTGTCTCCACCGGTAAACCTGCAATCCAAATGGCTGGCCGGTCATATTGCGTATACACTCACCAAGTACAATATGAGCATGATGACGATGGGCTGGGCGGCTGAACTGAAACAATATAATATTGCCGCTAATGCACTCTGGCCAAGAACAACCATTGATACAGCTGCTGTACGCAATCTATTAGGTGGTGAAGCACTCGCAAAGATGAGCCGCACACCGGATATTCTTGCCGACGCAGCGTATTATATTTTCAGTAAACCTGCTGCGCAATGCACCGGTAACTGTTTTATTGATGAACAGGTTTTTGCCACGGAAGGTATTACTGATCTCAGTGAATACTCAGTGGTGCCGGGAGCTAAATTATACACCGATCTGTTTGTGGACTAAATAAAAAAATCCCGGAAATGCTCCGGGATTTTTTATGCGGCGTAATTACTTATTCTTTTGTTTTTGTCTCTTCTGTTTTTTCCGGTCTCATCTGCGGAAACAATAATACATCCTGTATTGAAGGTTGGTTCGTCAGTAACATACAGAGCCTGTCGATACCAAAACCAATACCTGCTGTAGGTGGCATACCATATTCCAGAGCCCGGAGAAAATCATGATCAATGAACATAGCTTCATCATCACCTCTTTCCATCAGTTTTGCCTGCTCTTCAAAGCGGTCTCTCTGATCCAGCGGGTCATTTAATTCACTGTACGCATTAGCGATCTCTTTCCCGTTGATCATTAATTCAAATCGTTCCACCAGGCCCTGTTTGCTGCGGTGACGTTTCGTCAACGGGCTCATCTCCACCGGGTAATCAATGATAAATGTCGGCTGCACATAGTTCTTCTCGCATTTCTCGCCAAAGATTGCATCAATCAGTTTGGCCCGGCCCATGGATTTATCGGTTTCTATCCGCAGTTGTTTGCATACACTGAGTAAATGTTCTTCACTCATATTACTTACATCAAAGCCGGTATGCTCTTTTATCGCTTCATAAATGCTGATACGTTTAAAAGGAGCTTTGAAAGAAATAGCAGTACTGCCCACCGGAACATCGGTGGAACCGCATACATCAATCGCTGCTTTCTCCAGCAATTGTTCCGTGGTTTCCATCATCCACAGGTAATCTTTATAGGCGGTGTAGAACTCAAGAATGGTGAACTCAGGGTTATGCGTCCGGTCCATTCCTTCATTCCGGAAATTGCGGCTGAATTCATAGACCCAGTCAAATCCGCCTACAATCAGCCTTTTTAAATACAGTTCATTAGCAATGCGCAGGTACAAAGGAATATCCAGTGCATTGTGGTGCGTGGTAAAGGGTCTTGCTGCGGCACCACCTGGAATACTTTGTAATACCGGCGTATCCACTTCCAGGGCACCTCTTTCATTCAGGAACTGGCGGATTGAGTTTACCAGTTTGGTTCTTTTGGTAAACACTTCTTTTACCGCAGGATTAATGATGAGGTCGGCATAACGCTGGCGATAGCGGAATTCCGGGTCGGTTACCGCATCAAAAGTTTCGCCATCAGCTTCCTTAACAATGGGTAAAGGACGGAGTGATTTGCTCAGTACCGTCAGTTCTTTTACATGTATGGAAGTCTCTCCTGTTTTAGTAATGAAGGCATAACCCCTGATACCCACGATATCACCAGTATCAATTAATTTTTTCCAGACAATATCATAGAGGCTTTTATCTTCCCCGGGACAAATATCATCACGGCGGATATATAACTGGATACGCCCCTGTGCATCCTGTATCACGGCAAAATTTGCTTTACCCATATCCCGGACACTCATAATGCGGCCGGCCAGGCACACATCAGCAAACTGTTCCTTAGTTTCTTCCTTATAATTTTCTTTGATATAAACGGAATTGCTGTTGACCGGGAATAAGGGAGCCGGGTAGGGGTCAATACCCATCATGATCATTTCTGCCAGTTTCTCCCGGCGCAGTAATTCCTGTTCTGATAAGTGTTGTGTACTCATGAATAGTAAATAGTGATTTGCGGGGGCAAAGGTACTGGATAAACCCCGGCAGACCAACTGGCAGCAAGATCAGCTTTTCACTCAAAAAAGTAAGAACACGGCACAAAAAACCGGAAAATTCCGCCCTTGCAAACGAAATCCCTTAAAGTATCGTCAAACTATAGCCGGTTGTTTGCAGAAACAGAACCCGGCAATTAATTTGGTCCATATTTTAAAAACTGGTTCGTATGAAGAAAACGTACATATTCGGATTGTTATTGATGACGGCAATACCTGCTGCCTCTTTTGCACAGATCAATCTCTCCAAACTGATACCAAAGAAAAATGCCACGACAGGCGTTTCGCAGGAAGAAGCCGGTATGGGTATTAAAGAAGCCCTCACACAGGGTGTGACCACTGCTGTACTGAACCTCAACAAGACAGATGGTTTTTTTGGCAGCGATATCTATAAAATGCTATTGCCCCCCGATGCGGTCAAAATAGAGACCACGTTGCGCAAAGCGGGCATGGGGGCACAGGTGGACAAGGCGATCCTTGCCATCAACCGCGGTGCTGAAGATGCAGTGGCTTTTGCCAAACCGATTTTTGTGGAGGCAATCAAAGAAATGACGATCACGGATGCACTCAATATCCTGAAAGGTAATAAAGATGCAGCCACCCAATATTTCAAACAAAAGACAACGGAGAAACTCATTGCCGCTTTTACTCCTTCCGTTCAAAGCTCATTGGAGAAAACAGAAGCCACAAAATATTATGGGGATATTGTAACAACGTATAACAAGTTCCCCACCACCTTCAAAAAGATCAATCCGGATCTGACCTCCTTTGTGGTGGGCAAAGCCGTGGATGCTTTATTTGACCAGGTGGCCAAAGAAGAAGCCAATATCAGGGCTAATCCCCTGGCAAGAACAAGCGACCTGCTGAAAAAAGTATTTGGCGGAAAATAAAAGGATTTCCTTTCGGCGAAAGGAAACAGATATAAAAAAGCCCCGTAAACCGGGGCTTTTTTAATATGCTGAAAAGCGTTTGCTTATTTGTTATTGAAGAGGAAACCAATCTGGATACCAAAGCAGGCATTTCTTATCTTTTTATCGCCTACTGCTTCACCGGTCACTAAGTTCCTGATGCCCTGGTTATAATAGGCCTGGGCAAAAAAGCCACCGGGCAGCCGGTATCCCAATAATGCATTAGCGCCATAATCAACGCCCCTGAAATCAGCTGCAGCTGTTTCACCGAAAATGATATCTGTAGAGGTTTTCTTTCCTGTTTTTTTATTCTCCGTTACCCTTTTAGAAGGAACATTGAAAGAAAGTGTGGGCCCGAGTCCTACAAAAAAACCACCATTGATACCGTTGGTGCTGTAGAGGAAATTGAAAGGAACTTCAGCATAGCGTAATGCATTGAACACTTTCGTATTGGCATCTTCTTTCAGCAGGTTTCCTTTTTGCACATAATTAATTGAAGGCTGGAAGCTGAATTTTCCACCCAAGGGGGTATTTACCAGCAAGCCGAAAGTGTAACCGGTTTTAACGGTATGGTTCATTTGGTTTTGGTTACCCATGATATCACTGATTGTGAAACCACCTGTAAGGCCTACTCGTGAAGACTGGGAAAATCCTGCCACCTGCAGGGCAAAAAGAAATACAGCCAAAATAGAAAACGTCTTTTTCATAACACAGCAGTTTTGTATGTACCTACTCGTTTCGCTTTTCGGTAAAGGCGCCCTACTCTTTTTAACGGGATTTCGGGAATGTCCCTGATTTGATCACAGGCTATAATGCGATAAAATTAGCAGAAACCTGATGTAAAAAAAATCATTTTTTATAGCGGGGCAAAGGTACTGTTTATGGCCAAAAAACAAAGCCCGGGCTGCGCCGGCCGGCAGACGGAACCCCTCTTTTGCCGGTAATCTTCTTCAAACCCCTGCCAGTAATACCTGCCAGGCTTCCCGCACCTGCCCGTTGGCCAGCAATTTTTTGGCATAAAGCTGCAGCTCTTTCTCCATTTCACCGGGACTGATACTATAGTACTGGATAATCTGCTTCAGGTGGGGGTCATCAAAAGAGGGTTCTATCACCGGCAGGTCGTGCACATTGGCCAGCTGGCCAAGATCATTGCCCGAAAGAATAGCGCTGTTCCGGATATGGGCCGGCAGGGCATCCACACCGATACCCAATTGTGTATTGGGCTTGGCCACCTGGAAAAGGCTGGCCTCATTTACCACGCAGTACCAGTCGCCACCCAACCGGGCAACATGATTGATTTTGCGCTGGTCCAGTTTGGGTAAATCCTGAGCAGCCGAAGGGTCATCCAGCAACTCCTCTGCAATATGCATCCGCAGTACTTCACAGATCACTAAATTACCGGCCCCGCCTTCTGTGCCCAGTGGTTTCACTTCGGTGACCCGGCATTCCATCTTCACCTTGCTTTCCTTTACCATCGGTGGCTTTACCAGGCTGGCAGGCTCTTCGGTAAAACCGGCTTTGACAAACTCATTAGTCCCCCGGGGAAACTCGCAACTGGCCAGTGACATCTGCTGCACCATATCATAGGTCACGATATTGATCACTACTTCCGGCACTTCCAGCACATTTTCTAAGGTATGCTTGCTGGTATTATCCCTCACGCGGCGGGCAGGAGAAAACACCACGATGGGCGGGTTGGAAGAGAACAGGTTGAAAAAACTAAAGGGGCTCAGGTTCACATTCCCGGCCTTATCAATCGTAGAGGCAAAACAAATGGGCCGCGGGGCAATCACATGCTGCAGGTAATATTGTTTCTCAGCCGGTTTCAGCTTTTCCAGGTCAATGATCATATAGCGGGAGTTTGAACCGGGCAAATATCCGTAAAAAAGCAGGTGGTAAAAGGCTGCCGTTCAGCCTTTTTGTGTACCATTTACCATGAATTTGAAAAAAAATGTAACAGAATCCCGTTTCCTTCGTTCTACGAAATATTTCGTCTAATTAATTGTTCAACTAACAAAACCAACCAGTCATGAAGAAACTTGTTTTGCCGGCTTTGCTGGCTCTTGTCATCAGCGCAACCACTGTACAGGCGCAGGAAAATGGAAAAGAAAAAACCCGGATCGAAGGCAGCGGGAATGTGATCACCAAAGATGTGGCGGTAAAATCCTTTGACGAACTGAAGGTCAGCGGGATTTTCAGTGTATTATTATCCCAGGGCAGCAGTGAGGGAGTGAAAATAGAGGCTGAAGATAACCTGCAGGAATTATTTGAAGTAAAGAATGAAGGATCAAAATTGCTGATCAGTATGAAGAAGGATGTGAACATCAGCAGCAAAAAGAAAATGAAAGTGTATATCAGTTTTAAAACACTGAAGACGATGGAACTGAAGACCGTCGGGAATGTTTCATCCGAACAGGCACTCAGCTTTGATAAACTGCAGCTGGATAATAAGAGTGTGGGCAATGTGGACCTGAAGCTCACAGCACAACAGCTGTCCATTGATAACAAAAGCGTAGGCAATATCAAACTGCAGGGCAAGGCAGATAACGTGCTGATCAAAAATAACAGTGTGGGCAGTATTGAAGCCGCCGGTTTCCTGGTGCAGAAAATGGATATTGATAACCACGGGGTGGGTTCAGCCGAAGTGAATGCGGAAAAAGAACTGAAAGTAAAAGACAATATGCTGGGCAAGGTGGTGAATAAGGGAACGGCCACGGCCCGGAGAATGAATAATGTCAGGATCTGACGCTGAACAAAAAGGTCGCCTGGCTACAGTATTTACTGAACATTCTCATGTGCATGTAGGCGTTCAAGCTGAATTGACTGCCGGGTGGCCTTTTTGTTGTAAAGGAGGAGTGGATGGTAATGAGCAGGTATTGCTCAGATGGGATACTTTATAACTGTCTGTCTGGTGCTACCGCTTGGCCTTATTCGCCGAACCCGGCCTGCTACTGATGGCAGCATATAGCAGGTGTTTCAATTGCTCTATCCCAGTAATACTTTTGTTAGCTGCTGCATGTATTTTCGTTTTAGCGTTAGTTAATTCATACTTCTGAATTCAAGCGGTGTCATACCCGTTTTGGATTTGAACAGCCGTGAGAAGTATTGAGGATATTCAAAGCCCAATGAAAATGCCAGCTCTCCAACGCTTTTGCCTGAACTCAGTAATAAATTTTTCGCTTCTTCAATCAGGTAGTAATGGATGCGGTCTTGTGCATTCATACCTGTTTCTTTTTTCAAAAGATCACTTAGATAATTGGGGGAAAGGAAAACTTTGTCAGCTAAATATTTAACAGTTGGTAGCCCTTTTTCACTAAGATCAGGTGATTGAAAATACTTTGTCAATGCGTCTTCAACCTTTGCAAGTATATCGCTGTTCGCTGTTTTCCGTGTGATGAATTGCCTGTCGTAATACCGTGCACAATAATTAAGCAGTAACTCAATGTTTGAAACAATGAGTCCCTGGCTATGCTTATCAATGTTCTCCGATAATTCGGAATTTATTTTTTGCACAATTTCATTCAGGATTTGTTTCTCTTTATCTGATAAATGTAATGCTTCATTGGTATCATATGAGAAGAACGAATATTCCTTAATCTTTCTTCCTAATGAAGTACCCCTGATTAAATCAGGATGAAAAAAAACTCCCCAGCCTTTGATGGCATTTTTTTTCTTTACAGGTTCGTCTAATGCTATTACCTGTCGCGGAGCCATGCAGATTAAACTTCCGTCATCAAAATCGTAAGATTGCTGACCGTATTTCATTTTGTTTGCACAAAAATTCTTGAACATAATGGAGTAGAAACCCAAGGTAATTTTCATGCCCGAATTAAACTGCTCCTGGTATTTTGAGAAATCAACGACGGCCACCAAAGGATGCTTCGCAGTGGCCTGCGGAAGCATTTTATACATGCCGGAAATAGTTTCTATATGAATAACGTTACTCATAATTATTTCAATGCTTCTGAAATTGCTGTGTAATAGATGTCTGCCCGTTCCTGGGAAAAATAATCAACCACCAAGCCTGCCAAAGCAAAGAGAGCAATCCCTATCCCAATGCCCTGCCCGGCCGGATTTTTAGTAGTCCAGAAAATAAGAAGTGTTCCGGCAAAAAATGCAGTTGCCACAATTTTTGAAATAAGATAACCATACTGAAAGCCCTCAACTCTTGCCTTTTCGGATTGAATGAATGCTTTATTGTCTTGCTGAAATGTCGGTGCAAACTCTTTAGCCCGTTTATAGTTTGAAGCAAGCATTCCGCCACCAATAGCGGCATAAATTATACCTGTAATTACAAATGGCAGCAACAAGGCTTTAGAAGACGGCGTTGTTCCGGTTTTCCAAAACAAATAACCTGCAAGCATGGTGGCAACGCCAAATGAAAGAATTAATGCAGCTTCAAATAGCTCGCCTTTAATCCATGCTGATGTGTGATTATAGAAGTTCATAATCTTACATTTGACTCATTACAATTTTATCAAATAACCTGTCGCCAAGATAAACTCTCATCCAAACCATTGGCTTTGCAAATTTACCAACTCTGTATCTTGTTTTAGGATTGTTTGTTGAAATGATTTTTGAAACAGTGTTTGCAATTACGCTGGGTTTTGATGACCCATTACCCTGGGCCGACTTCTTTGTACCCTCTATGATTTTGTCCATCATGCTTTTGTATGCACTGTTTTTAGGGAGCTTTTCGAAATTGTCAATTAAAACAGAGCCAAATTCTGTTGAAATAAATCCCGGCTCCAGCACAACTACTTTAATATTGAATTCCTTTAACTCTAACCTAAGACAATCGCTAAGCCCTTCAACGGCATGTTTGCTGGCATGATACCATGCACCCATCGGAAAATACATTTTGCCCCCCATTGAAGAAGTGTTAATGATTAAACCCGATCTCGCTTTTCGCATATGAGGAACTACCCGTTGTGTCATCGCGGCTATTCCAAATACATTCACTTCCATTTGTTTTCTGGCTTCGTCAAGCGATACATCTTCGACTGAACCATAAAGGCCATAGCCTGCATTGTTCCAAAGTACATCAATCTTACCTTCATATTTAATAATGGTGTCCACTACTTTTTGGATGTCAGCTTCATTGGTTACATCCATTTGTATTGGCAGGCCACCCAATTGCTTTAAATCGGCCATATTGTCAATGCGCCTTGCTGCCGTATAAACCTTGTGCCCTTCTTCAATTAATTTTTTTGCAGTTTCCTTCCCCATTCCGGAGCTTGCCCCGGTGATTAAGATTACTTTTTTCATATTAAATTTTTTGAATTGATTTATTTAAGCCTTTTCATTATTAACCTGTCGTAAAATTTATCACCAAATGTTCTTCTTATCCATATCAGCATTTTTCCATTTTTGCCCTTCACATACCTTGTCTTAGGGTGTCTTTTTGTAATTGCCTTTTCCACAACCTTTGCTATTACAACCGGCTCCGACATCTTTGGTTGTTTCGCTTTGAATATGGGTTCAAAAACATGACCATAAGCAGAGTTCTGAGAATATCTTTGTCCATAAGACCCTGAAACATTGTAAAAATTTGTATTGATGAATCCGGGTTCAATAATTACGACCCTGATTCCGAAACTCTTTACTTCTAACCGTAAAACGTCAAGCCATCCTTCCAAAGCATGTTTAGAAGCGATATACCAGGAGGCAAGGGGAAAGTATATTTTTCCACCCATTGAAGTGGTATTGATGATTCGGCCGGACTTTTGTTGCCTCATATAAGGCAATACGGCTTTTATCATTCTTACATACCCATATACATTTACATCCATTAAATTTTGTGCATCTTCCAGGGTTGTTTCTTCGGCAGCAGCCATAATGCCAAAGCCCGCATTATTATATAGTATATCTATTCTGCCCTGCTCCTTAATCACTTTTTCAACTCCGGCCTTTATTTGTTCTTCTTTTGTAACATCTAAAACAAGGGAATGTCCGCCTATTGAATCCAGGTACCTGTTTTTTTCAACCTGAATATCTCCGCCATAAACAATGTATCCTTCTGAAACAAGTAGTTCACAAGTAGCTTTTCCGATACCAGATGCTGAACCTGTAACTATTACTACTTTTTTATTGTTCTCTTGTGCCGCAACTGTTTTAAAACCTGATAGCAATAACAGCCCGATAATTAATGTGAAATACTTTTTCATTTTTACTTTTATTTGTTTAAACAAAGGTCGGCCGACTGTGTACGGGGATGTTAATACTAATTACTGATTGTTGTATACTAATTCTCTTTTCCTCATTAGTGCAGTAAATAAATGCTGAATTAGCTGTTGCGGTTTGCTGAGTGCTCTGCTTTTGACAGAGTGGAGAAAAAAATATATTTTGTAATAATATTCTGATAAGCTAGTATAATGTCAAAGAACTTCAGTTATTCGGCCTTTGCAAGGAAATTCACGTCCCAGTTTCCTGTACTTACATATATAGCAAGCGGAATGAATTTCTGGCTTATTGCAAATGTTCTTCTTGCCGTTTTATTACATCTCAATTTCTTATCAATCCAGCAGACTTATAAAATAACAGCAGTATCCGGATTTAAGTCTGTTCTTTTATCTGCTATCTTTCTTGGGTTATTCTATGGGGCAGTACTTGGAGTTACCGACTATTTTCTTGATAAAAGAATATTCAGGAAGAAGCCCCTTGGTAAAATTATTTTATTTAAGACAATTGTATCTCTCTTTGTACTCATGTTTCTTTTGGCGTTTATCCGGTATATCCTATTCCCGGCCATTTCTCCGGAAAGTTTTCTTTTTAGTGACAGATCCTGGGGTTATGTTTTTTATATCCTGCTTGTGTATTATTTTTTCATGAACATTTTAATCAGTTTTATTAACCAGGTAAATAAAAAATTTGGGCCTGGTGTTCTTATTCCTTTATTGTTGGGAAAATACAGGAATCCCCGGGAGGAAGAACGGATTTTCATGTTTATGGATTTGAAGTCTTCAACAACAATGGCTGAAAAACTCGGACATATAAAATACAGTTCATTTATACGGGATTGCTTTCTGGATATAAACCAGGTTTTATTGCCTCACCATGCTGAAGTCTACCAGTATGTGGGAGATGAGATCGTGGTTACATGGAGGGCTGAAGAAGGCCTCCGGGATTTTGCCAGTATTCGTTTTTATTTTGCCTGCAAAAAGCAACTTTCTGAACGGTCAGAGTA
This sequence comes from Chitinophagaceae bacterium UBA4411, assembly GCA_002400415.1. Taxonomy (GTDB): domain Bacteria; phylum Bacteroidota; class Bacteroidia; order Chitinophagales; family Chitinophagaceae; genus CADEDV01. The sequence goes on along the minus strand of DGQP01000016.1, from coordinate 242,623 downwards.
TTATTCTGAGCAATACGGATTTGTTCCGCATTTCAAGGCGGGAATGCATATAGGAAAAGTAACTGCAGTGGAGATAGGTGAGGTAAAGAGAGATATTGCCTATCATGGAGATATACTCAATACGGCTGCCCGGATTCAGAGTGTTTGCAATGATTATAACAAGTCGCTGTTAATATCAGAAGTATTATTAAGAACAGTTGGTTCAAACCCGTTTATCACAGAATCATTAGGGGGTGTTTATCTGAAAGGAAAAACACTTGAAGTCCGAATAGTGAGTGTGGAGGAATTGCTATAAGCCGGGACTAAAATCTTTTTCTGCCCTGAAAATCGAAGGTCTTATTATTTTTATTTTTTTCCTGTTGTCTGTTGTGCTTGGATAGGATAGCGTTCACCGGTAATTTTAATTTGGCTCAATGCAGAATTAATTTTACTTAATTCATCCGTTGTTAATATCACATTTACTGCATCAGTGTTTTCCTGCAATCGGCGTAATTTTGAGGTTCCCGGAATTGGCACTATAAATTTTTGTTGAGCTAATAACCAGCCTAATGCAATTTGTGCAGGTGTTATATTTTTATCTGCTGCAATGGCCACAATCAGATCTACTAATGATTGATTAGCCTCTCTATTCTCCTTATTGAAGCGGGGTGAAAAATTCCTGCTGTCGGTTTCCTCAAATATAGTGTTGGCGTGTATTGTGCCTGTCAAAAACCCTTTTCCTAATGGACTGAAAGGGACGAACCCAATCCCTAATTGATCCAGTATGGGGATTATCTCGTTTTCAGGCTCACGATAGAACATTGAATATTCACTTTGTACGGCAGTAATTGGAAGAACAGCATGTGCTTTTTTAATGTTTTCTGCAGTTGGTTCTGAAAGCCCGAAATATTTTACTTTCCCTTCTTGAATCAAGTCTTTAACTGTTCCTGCAACATCCTCTGCCGGGACATTTGGGTCTGGTCTGTGTTGGTAAAACAAATCAATTACGTCTGTTCTTAATCGTTTCAAAGATGCTTCGGCAACGGCTTTTATTGTTTCGGGACGACTGTCTAAACCAAATCTGACGTTGCCGTCTTTGAAACCAAACTTTGTAGCAATTATTACTTCTTTGCGTAATGGTTCAAGAGCTTCGCCAACTAATAATTCGTTTTTGCCATAACCTTGTGCTGTGTCAAAAAACGTAATGCCGTGTTCAACTGCTGAACGAATTAAGATGATGCTTTCTTCCTTTGTTGGTGCATTGGGGAAGCTTAATCCCATACAGCCAAAGCCTAATTCAGATACTTCTAATCCGCCTTTCCCTAATTTTCTGGTTTTCATTTTTTACTGATTTTAATTTGACATCACAAAGTTGGTTCAATAAAAAATGAAACCATTTGCCATTTGGCAAAAAGTGATTTTAGCGGATATTTTTTCTTATTCTGCTTAAAGATGATTGCGTAATTCCCAGATAAGAAGCGATGTAAGATAATGGCACACGATTAACCAATGTGGGGAATTTTTGGATAAAATCAAGATAGCGTTCCGTTCCGTCTAGTGAAACCAATTCGCTTCGTCTTGCAATTTTTTCGCTGTGATGTTTGGCAACTATTTTTTGAAGAATAATTTCCCAACCAATAATTGTTTGACAAACTTCTTTCCAGTCTTGTTTTGAAAAAACAACCAATTTGCAGCCGGTAATTGCTGATAAATATTCGGAAGGCGTATATATTTCATCAACCGTATTGCCTGACAAAATCAAATGGTTTTCATCAATAAAATAACGTGTAATTTCCTCGCCTTTGTTGTTGTAAAAAAATACACGAATAAGGCCGTCAGTCAAAAAACCAATTTGTTTAACTGCCTTTCCTGCTTCCCAAAAATACTCGTCTTTGTGAAGTTCTATTTCTGTTGCTTTGCTTTTAATAAGGTCAATTTGTTGTTTGTTCAAATTACCAAACTGCAAAACGTAATCTATAAATTTTTCCATCCAGTAAAGATAGAAATTGTTGTTTGTCGGGTATTTGTCATTTGTCAAAAAATGTTGGGTGGCGTTGGGCTTGGCCAGTTATCTAATCGTTATGGTAGTGTTAGATGTTTGTCTGTCGTGATTATATTTTTTCTAAAAGTCGGCGTTAGGCTGTCAAACCGTAAAAGTTGATAAAAGAACTGACCGCCGATTGCTTTTTCGTCTGCCCACTTGCTTAAAACCCAATCCTATGCAGTGTTGTCGGTTAGTATGTGGTGCCGTCTCTCTTCTATTTTGTGAGTTATTTGTTCTTGAGCTTTATAATTAATAGATAAACTACAATTTTGTAACCTTTCATTTAGTTATGCGTTTAAAAATAAAACATTATGAAACTTTATCTCTTCATATTGGTACTTGTTTGCGCTTTATCATGTAGTGACGCTGGGAATGCTGCAACGTCTACAGACAAGGAAAACATTCAAGGAGCCTGGCTGGGACAAACAGAAAGCGTGAACGGCATCAAAAAAGATGTATCTTTTCTGTATGTCTTCAAAGGTGATACACTTAGTTTCACAGACGAGACCGGCAAGGAGATGAAGTATTCCTTCAAGTTGGACACCATCGCCAACCCGAGGTTGCTGATTATTCGGTCAGAGGACACGCTTACTAATCCCACGCCTGTGAGTGTTGGTTATGAGCTGAACGGCGATTCGCTGAAGATTGTAGTCGCACCTCCGGGTTTGCACCCCACAGAAATATCAGACAGAAACAATCAGGAGTTGATTATCTGTAAGCGAAAGGGCTCATAAAACGCCTAATCATTCTTACCCTAAATTATTGAACCGGTTGTGTAGTTTAGCATAGCGACGACGGACGTTCGAGGCTTTGTGCAGTTGGGGAATAACCAACTGTCGGCCCGGAACTGAAGCTAAATTTATAAATAAAAGCCGAAGTTTAGAACTACTGCCCGGCAGAATTACGTCTGCCGAATATAAAGCTGGGATATGCACTGCCGATGATTGCTGCAACGTCGAGCCCCAATTGCACAAAACCTTTTGTTGCCTGCTGGCGTTTTCTGTTACACGAATGTTACTTGCTATTTCGATATCTTTCTTCAAGATGTTTTTCTTTGTCAAATTTGTTGTCTGCTATTTCACTTAAAATGTCGCTGAAAGAAATTTTTATCCCTGTTACCATTGGCTTAGCATCGTGTACTAAAGAATAAACTTTTAAATTTTTGTCAACTGCCAAATAATTGCCGTCCTCAAGGTTGCAGAAGGAATAAAATGTACGGTTATTAAAGTCGATGTCAAATAAGTCGTCAGGATTTAGCTTGTTTTTAATTTCCTGGTCTAAAGCGTCGTAGAAAATATCAATTTCATTTGGCGGGAAAGTAAATACAGATTTTGAAACACCGTTATTGTTGATTTTGTCTAAGTCAAACTCACTTAGTTGATATTCAGAGTTTTTGATTTTTAGTCCGCTAATCAAATTGTCTTGAATTAAAATTTCAATGTCCTCGAATTGTCTTGTCAAATTTGAAAATACTTGAAGCCCTGATATTTTAAAATTCTGTCCACGTTTTTTGTATTTAAATAATGTGTCGCCGCCATAACTCAAAGAAACAAATTTGAAATCAGGATAAAGTTTCCAATTGTCAAGTCCCCAAAGGCGAGCTGAAAGAGTTTGCTGTTTTATTTCATTGAAGTCTTCTGGCAACGAACTTATTATTGCTGTAAAGAGTCTTGTTTGTTCTTGTCGCAAAACACTATGCTTATATGGCGGAAAAACAGTGCCTAATATTTTTTGAAGAATGTTCATAGTTTGAAGTCTCTCTACGCTTGCAGGCAACACGTAGATTGATGTTATAAGACGTAAGGTACAAAAAAATATTGCTGTTGAAAACCAACTATTTAACGTTATACATTTCGTATTGTCGTTAGGACAATCCGATCCGGGTTATTTTAATTTCACAGGGCTGTTTTTCCCTTTTTTTGCTTCAAAATACTCCAGTCCGTTTCTTCAGCAATAATGGTATTGGAAAGTTTGCCCAGCCCGTCAATTTCCATGTCCACCACATCATTGGGTCGCAGCCATTGCTCGGTATAATTGGGGTCGTTGAGTTTGCCGGTGCCATTCAGTTCTAAAAAACAACCGGTGCCCACCGTGCCGCTGCCGATCACATCACCGGGATAGAGGTCAACACCATAAGAAGCCCGTTCAATAATTTCGGCAAAGGTCCAGTCCATATCACCCACGTTGCCATCGCTTACCTGTTTGCCGTTTACCCAACACTGCATCCGCAGGTTCCAGCTTTTGCCGGTATGGTTTTCCCTGGGTGGAATTTCAAAGGACTGTAATTCATCCAGGGTTACTAACCAGGGACCGATGACGGTAGAAAAATCTTTGCCCTTGGCCGGCCCGAGGTTGAGCAGCATTTCTTCCATCTGCAAACGTCTTGCACTCATATCATTCATGATCATCAGGCCGCCGATATATTCATCTGCATGTTCAGCTTTGATATTGCGGCCATGTTTGCAGATAACGATGGCGGCTTCCAGCTCAAAATCTAATTTTTCAAAATGGTCGGGCATGCAATGGATATTGCCGGGTCCCTGTATGCTGTGGTGATTGGTGAAATAAAAGATCGGGTACTGGTCAAACTCCGGGATCATTTCCACTTTGCGGTTTCTTCTTGCAGCGGCCACATGCTGCCGGAAAGCATAGCCATCCCGGCAGGAGGAGGGAAAGGGAACCGGGGCGATCAGTTCCACCTGGCTGAGCGGAATGGCCCGGTTGCTGGTCCGGGTTCCTTCTTTCAGTAAAAGTTCGCCGGCCTGGGCAACAGGATAGGCATCTTCCCAGTAGGTTAAAAACATATTCATACTGCTGGGAAGATCAGGGTGCAATACTTCCATATCATATACCATATCATGGATCAGTACAGCCAGTTGTTCCTGTCCTTCTTTGAGATAAGAAACCAATTTCATATAACAAGATTAAGAGGCCTGCCTGCCGCAGGCAGGCGCTAAGTTAGTAAGCTTGTTTGTAACTTGAGCCCATGAAAAAATGGTTATTCATTCTGTTACTGCCTGTTCTTTCTTTTAGTAAAAAAGAAGAACCACAAAGCTGGATACGCATCAATCAGCTGGGATATACGCCTGCCGGGGTAAAGGTGGCGGTTTGGTGCAGCAGGGAACAATTGGCAATAAACAATTGGCAACTGATTGATGCCAAATCAAAGAAAACGGTGTTTACGGGCAAAGCAGGGAAAGCGTTTGGGGAATATGGTCCGTTCCAGCAAACCCACCGGCTGAATTTCTCTTCGTATAAAAAACCGGGCCGTTATTATATACAGGCGGGCGGGGCTGTTTCTCCTGAATTTGAAATTGGTTATGATGTGTATAAAGGATCGGCTGATTTTTGTTTGCGGTATATGCGGCAGCAACGCACCGGTTTCAACCCTTATTTAAAAGACAGTTGCCATACACACGATGGATATGTGTTGTACGGAGAAAAAGCAGGCATCAAAGACAGTACCCGTATTGATGTGGTGGGCGGCTGGCATGATGCTTCGGATTATCTGCAATACAGCACCACTTCTGCCAATGCCACCTATCATTTACTGATGGCCTGCCGTGATTTTCCAAATGTTTTTACAGATGAAAAACAAGCCAACGGCCTGGATGGTAAAAACGGCATGGCCGATGTGCTGGATGAAGCGAAATGGGGGCTGGACTGGTTATTGAAAATGCACCCGAGGGATGACTGGATGTTTAACCAGATCGCTGATGACCGCGACCATATGGGCATGCGGATGCCCAAACAGGATACTTTTTACGGAAGAGGATTTGAACGACCGGTTTATTTTGTAAGCGGGGAGCCGCAGCAGCGGGGCAAGTTTATGAATGCCACGACGGGAACGAGTTCGACGGCGGGGAAGTTTGTTAGTGCATTTGCATTAGGATCACAAATATTTGAAAAAACAAATGCTGACTACAGTAACCTGCTTTTACAAAAAACTTTTTCTGCCTATGCGTTTGCTAATAAAATACCCGGGGTAACTCAGACAGCATCTGTAAGATCACCCTATATCTATGCTGAGGATAATTGGGTGGATGATATGGAACTTGCAAATGCATATATGCTTTCGAAAGATGATATACCTGGACACAAACAAATAATTAAGGAAACGCTGATGAATTATGCAAATGCTGAACCGGTTACACCCTGGCTCGGTTCAGACACGGCCAAACATTATCAATGGTATCCTTTTATTAACCTTGGGCATTACGAATTAGCCAAACAAGTAAAAGGAAAACAGAGAGATACTATCATTGGCTATTACAAAGAAGGTATTCAAAGAGTCTGGAACAAGGCAAAGGCAAATGCTTTCTACCGGGGCATTCCCTTTATCTGGTGCAGCAATAACCTCACCACTTCATTTGCTATTCAATGCTATTGGTACAAGGAGTTAACGGGTGACAAACAATTTGATGAACTGGAACAAGCGAATTTTGATTGGTTGTTTGGTTGCAATCCCTGGGGAACAAGCATGGTATATGGTTTACCGGCCTGGGGCGATACACCGGTTGACCCGCATTCTGCATTCACCCATATTAAAAACTACCCGATTGATGGCGGACTGGTGGATGGTCCGGTGTATGGTAGTATCTATAAAGGACTGATCGGTATTCAGCTGAAAGACCCGGATGAATATGCGGCATTCCAGAGCGGGCTTGCCGTGTACCATGATGATTATGGTGATTACAGTACCAATGAGCCCACGATGGATGGGACAGCTTCACTGATCTATTTGCTGGCGGCGAAGGAGAATGCCTCCCGCCCCTCCGCAGGAGGGACTTTGAGAGCCCCAAAGAATAAATTGTCCTATAATTTTGGGGCGGTAACAAGAGGGGATTCTGCCAATAAAAAAATTGCACTGGTGTTTACCGGGCATGAGTTTGCAGACGGAGGAGATTTTGTTGCAAGGACCTTGCAACAGGAAAAAGTAAAAGGCTCTTTCTTTTTTACCGGTGATTTTTTCCGCAATCCAGCCTTTACAAAACTGATCGTTGATCTGAAAAAGCAAGGCAACTATATCGCCCCGCATTCGGATAAACATTTATTGTATTGCGACTGGACCCAACGGGATAGTTTGTTAGTGACGAAAGAACAATTCAAAAAAGACCTGCAGAGAAATTACAGTATGATGAGCCGCTTCGGTATCCGGGAAGAACAGGCCGGTTATTTTTTGCCGCCTTATGAATGGTATAACGACAGTATTGCGGCATGGACTCAACAAATGGGTTTGCAGCTGATCAATTTCACTCCCGGCACCCGCAGCACCGCTGATTATACCACACCGGAGATGAAGAATTACCGCAGCAGTGATGATATCTGGGCTTCCATTATTCATGCTGAGCAAACAAGACCGGCCGGTTTGAACGGGTTTATATTATTAATACATCCCGGAACTGACCCTAAGCGGACCGATAAGTTTTATAAACGTCTACCGGAACTGATACAGTATTGTAAGGCAAGGGGCTACCAGTTCCAGCGGGTGGATGAGTTGTTAAGGGCTGACTAAAATCAGGCTCTTTCGCAGGTAAAAACCTTATTGCACGCTGGTTGTACAAGCAGGCCCTTCCTTATCTTTGCGGCATGGAATTCGAAAAAATTCATAACAAGGGACAGGTTCGTTTATTCAAAAGCGATTTCCTGGAAGCGCTGACCAAGGCCCACCCCCTGGTGATCTGGGGTATGTATATCCCGATCCTCAGTTATATCATTTACCTGGCTGCCACCAAATATGATTACAGTACAAAAACCATCCTGCTGGTTTTCTTTGCCGGTATGTTTTTCTGGACTTTTTTTGAATACATAGCTCATCGTTTTATTTTTCACTGGGTTCCTAAAACACCGGGAGCCACCAAATTTGTGTATACCCTGCACGGCAATCACCATCATTACCCGAGGGATAAGCAAAGGTTATTCATGCCGCCCGTACCCAGTCTCATCATTTCTTCATCACTTTTTGGACTGATGTACCTGATTATGGGCAGCTATGCTTTCATGTTCTTCCCCGGTTTTTTACTGGGCTACCTGATGTATGGCAGCATGCACTATGCTATCCATGCGTGGAACCCGCCTTTCAAATGGATGAAGCCATTATGGAGAAATCATCATCTTCATCATTATAAAAACGAGCATAACGGGTATGGCGTAAGTTCCACTATCTGGGATCATGTGTTTGGTACCATGTTCGACCTGAAAAAAGAAAAAGAAGACAAGGAGAAAGTGAAAGAGCTGATGTTTGACAAAAGAAAGTAAATACATGAGGTCTGAAGTAAGAGGCCGGAGGGTTTACAATACCGGGTACAGCCGGTTTCTTTCTTCTGACACCTGGCTTCCGTCTCTCACCATTTTTCTTCTTCACTGATATCATTGTCCCGCTGGCGAAATTCCCGGCGGGATTTTATTTTCTGCGCCTGCCGTTCTATCACCAAGTCAGCAATGATGAGTCCTGCATCTGTACCGGGGTTTTCTTTTAATAATAACCTGAGTTTGGCCTCACTTACATCCATACGGTATAAAATAGAAATGAGTTGCTGAAAATTGCCCAGCAGCAGTTCGTTTATTTTAGCAGCTAATGCCTGCCTGTTCAGCAAGAAATTATCTGCTGAAAGAGTAAGCCCTACTTCTTTTGCGGCGAGTATTACTGACTCCTGTTGTTCTGTCATTACAATGAATTTAAGAAAAAGGACAGACTAAAAATTCTTTGCCTGCGTTTCAGCATTTCATCCGCCCTTTTTTCCTTTCATACAAAATGATGTTAAAACAGGCAGGCAGGATTTCTTTGTACGAAATCTGTCGTATATATTTGTTTAATAACCAACCAACGCCATGAAAAAAGTATTACCGCTGATTGCGATAGTATGTTTATTACCATTTATTGCTATATCACAGGGTACCATTAAAGGGAAGATCATTGATTCTGCCTCCGCCAAACCCCTCGGTTTTGCCACTGTCACCGTCTTTAAAGCAGCAGATACTTCTATCATTACGTATCGTCTCAGCGCCCCGGAAGGTGATTTTAAAGTTTCAGGAATTCCGTTTGATATCAATTGCCGTGTGGTGATTTCCTATTCAGGATACAGTGTGTACCGGAAAGAATTCACAATCCTTTCTGCTGAATCTGTACTGGATATCGGTACAGTTCATCTGAGTACAGATGCAAAATCATTGGATGAAGTGCTGGTTATTGCTGAACGTCCGCCGGTGGTTGTTAAAAAAGATACGATAGAGTTCAATGCTTCTTCTTTTAAAACCTTGCCAAATGCATTGGTGGAAGATCTGCTGAAAAAGCTACCGGGTGTGATGGTGGATAAGGACGGAAATATCACGGTCAATGGAAAACCGGTGAACAGGATACTGGTGGACGGGAAAACCTTCTTTGGCGATGACCCGAAGATGGCGACAAGGAACCTGCCGGCTAACGTGATTGATAAAGTGCAGGTAACGGATGATAAAGAGGAAATGATGCGGAACGGGGATGATAACCTTAATAATGTCGGTAAGGTTGTCAATATTACCCTGAAGAAAGGGGTGAAGAAAGGCTGGTTCGGGAAATTGTATGCAGGAGGCGGGTCGGATGACCGTTATGAAGTGGGAGGCATTGCCAATATTTACAGGGACACATTGCAATTAAGTGTGCTGGGCTATGCCAATAACCTGAACCGGCCGGGTTTCAGTTATTCGGAGCTGATGTCTTCGGGCGGTTTTGACCGGGTGAGAAGCAACAGTGCCAGCAACAGTACCAGCTCCTGGACTAATAATGGCGGCAGCGGGATTTCTATCAATGGAATAAATTTTGGAGGCTCGCAGGGTTTTGGTGGTATCTCCACCAGTGTGGGTGCAGGGTTTAACCTGAACCTGGCGCCGAACAAAAAAAAATCGATATACCTGCAATACTTTAATGGAAATGTGAAAGCGCCACGGGTAACGGTTACCGACATTAACCAGTTTATCAGTGATACCGTTATCAACAATAATACAAGGCTTACCGGAGATATGATTACTCATTCCCATAATATCGGCGCCGGGATACGGTTAAAACCGGATTCTGTGACTAACATTCTCTTTAATACAAGCTACCTGGTGGGTATCCAGGAAGAAGACAGATTTAGCGCCGTTACAGGAACTAATAATAAAACCGGCCCTTTAAGTGATGGTGAAGTGCTGCAAAATAATGACGCTGACCTCTATTGGTACCGGCACAACCTTGCCATTACCCGTTTATCAAAAACAAAAAAAGGAAGGCGGATTAATTTTAACCATTACCTCGATATCAACAACCGGTTCAGCGATTATATGTCAGAGTCAGACATCAGTTATTTCTACCCGCAGGTTTATGACAGCGTTTATGCCCAACTGCGAAAAGAACGAATACCAAGAACGGATGCAACAGTAATGTTTAACTACAGTGAACCACTTGATAAGAATTTTACGATACGTACAGGCGGCCGCTATGAGTACAGTAAACTGAACAATGCAGTCAGCACTTTTAACAGAAGTAGTGTGAACGGGAAATTTGATGTGCTGAATACATTGCTGAGCAGCGACTTCAGAAGGATCAGCCACCGGTTTTTATACAACGCAGGGCTGGAATATAAGTGGAAAGAACTGGCCATTACCCCGGGTATACGTTTGTTGCAGCAAAATGTAAATAACCGCCTGCTTACTTCTTCGGTTATTCTCCGGCAGAAGCAGTTCAATGTGCTGCCAACATTTTCTGTTGTATATAAGCAACTGAGCTTTAATTACAGCAAAGACGTAAGCCTGCCGGGTTTTAACTCACTGAACCCGGTTACGGATCTCAGCAACCCTTATTTTATTTCCAAAGGGAACCCCAGCCTGCTTTCTTCCCGCAGGGATAATCTTTCCCTGAATTACTACTTTAATAATGCCAAACGATTGCTGAATGTGGGTGGTTATATCAGTGCAACATTTACGGATAATGATATTGTACAGAGCATTGTGGTGGATGACAGGGGTGTGCAGACTTCCATGCCGCTGAATGCGGACGGGAGCAGTAATTACAGTATGAACTGGAACCTGTATAAGCAATACAAGAATAAGCAGAATATAACCTTTATGTGGCATACCGGCAACTGGATGGGAGTGAATAAAGGGAGGCTGTTCTATAACGGTACGGACAGCTGGCAAACCACGTTTAACTATAACCATTGGTTTGGTGTGGGACTTAACCTGAACGACAAGTTTGAATGGAATATTAACTATAGTTTTGGCAAGAACTTTACCCATTATACGAGCGACCAGTTCAAAAAACAGAATATCACAAACCAAAACTGGAGTAATGAGCTGGTACTGCGGATGCCCAAACACCTGATCTGGGAAACGCAGCTATCCTATTCGTATAACGGAAGTATTCCTGCCGGCCTGCCCAAAGAATCTTTGCGATGGAATGCAGCATTGAATATTACAATGCTGAAAAATGAAGCCGCTGTATTGAAGCTTGCCGTTAATGATATCCTGAACCGGAATAATAGTGTTTGGGTAACTGCCAACCGGAATACAGTAACAACAATGCAGGGAAATATCCTTGGACAGTATTTCTTAGCCACATTTGCTTATAATGTACGGCCGGCGGGTGCGAAGAAAAAAGTAGGAGGAAGGGAACGGCTGTTCCTGTTCTAAAATTTTTCCATTACGCCAAGGGCAAATAAAGCAAAATCGTATTTCACCGGGTCTTCTTCATCAAGGGTTTTTAAATAGCCGGTTAATTCAATCGCAGCCTGCCAGTCGGTTTGTTTGCGGCTGAGTATGTTAAAATGACGGGCCACCCTCGCCACATGTACATCCAAGGGGCAGATTAATTGTGACGGCGTTATTTTTTTCCAGATACCAAAGTCAATGCCGTTATTATCCCGCCTCACCATCCAGCGAAGGAACATATTCAGACGTTTGCAGGATGAATTTCTTTCCGGTGTGGCAATATGTTTCTTGGTACGTGACGGCACATCTTCCAGGGAAAAAAAATAATGATGAAAGCCGGTCAGCATTTGCTCAGCCGTTTTGCCATGCATTGTAAAAGCAGTTTCTAATGTTGTATGCCCGGAATAATGATATTTAAAGAACTCAATAAAATAGAGCAGGTCAGTTGCATTGAAGGTCCGGTGTTTGAAACCCTCCAGTTTTTGCAGGTCTTTAGGTCCGGCCTGCAAACAAAATTCATAGGGCTGCATTTCCATCAGTTGCAGCAGCTCTTTTGATTTCTGAATGATGGTGGTACGGTTTCCCCAGGCGAAAATAGCAGTGAAAAAACCGGCGATCTCTATATCCTGTTTTTGGGTAAAGAGATGAGGAATACAAACGGGGTCAGTTGCAATAAAAGAAGGTTGATTGTATTGGTCAACCTTTTTGTTTAAGAAATCAGCTAAGGAATTTTTGTTGAGCATTCATAATTGTCACACAGGATTTCGTCCCTGGATGATCCGCAGCAAAATTGCGATAATTGCAATTACCAGCAGCACATGAATAAGCCCGCCGAGAGAAAACACAAAGAATCCGAGTAACCACCCGATGATAAGTATGATTGCAATAAGGTAAAGCATGATAATTGATTTTGAGTTGATCTGATCCGCAGTTGCTGTTGTCTCCAGAGACTCTTAATCTAAGATTGTGCCACAACGGGGTTACCGGGGAAGGGGTGCGGGTTACCAGTCCGCATCTAATTTTATTTTAATGTAAAACTAACCCCGCCGGGGCACCTGTTATTGTAATAATTTTCTCATGATGCCTATACCCAATCCGTCGCTGATAGCATTTTTGTTGAACTGGTTAATAACAACGAGTACTGCTTTATCTTCTCCTTTCAGAAAGGCGCAGAAGGTGGAAAAGCCATATGTACCACCATTGTGCCAGTAGATAACAGGCTTATCTTTTTGCTCCAATATATGCCAGCCTCTTCCAACTTTTATTGCCGGGTTAACAGCTACGGTTGGTTCAAGCAGGATATTGATAATTTCTTTTGACTGGCCGCTTGCCGGAGATGACATGGTTTGCAGGTACGTGAGTATCTCATTGCCAGCACATTTCAGACCACCGGCCGGGGCCAGTATATTCATATTCCAGTAATCTGATTTGGCATTCTCAAAATATCCCTGACTCTTATTTTCATTTTTGTCAATGGCTTTATCCGGTGTTACCATTTTGAACGGGATAAAAATATACTGGTCCAGCAATGCTGCATAGGATTTCCCGGAAATTCTTTCTGCCAGTACACCGGCAAGCCCTGCGCCAAGATTGGAATAGTTACTTTTCCCGTCTGGTTTCGGAGCACATGTTTTCAGGTAGTTGAAAAGATTGGCTGAAGTATAGTTATCGTAAGGTGACATGCTCATGGAAGCGAGATCCATGTTTTCCGGTAACCTTGGTAAGCCCGAAGTGTGGTTGAGCAGGCTGAGAAAACTAATGCCTGCAAGCAATTTATTTTGCTGCACAGAATCCGGGAGGTAAGTAAGGATAGAACTGCTGTCGCTGATGCCTTTCTCTTTTAATACAGCTTCCACAACGTAGGCCGTGAACGTTTTAGTAATGCTGCCGATTTCAAAAATAGTAGTTGAATCAAAAATTAGTTTTTTATCAGGATCGGCAAAGCCGGTAGTATAGTAGTTTCTTTCGCCTTTATTTAAGACGGCAACAAAAATGCCGGGAAATTTTTCTTTTTTATATAAGCTGTCGGCTTTGTTAATAATAAAACTGGCCAGGTTATTATCAGTTTGATCTCCCTGAGCGTTACAGGAAGTTAACAGCATAATAGAGGCGATGCATCCAAGAAGAAAATTGAGCAGTTTCATGTTTAACCGATAGCTTTTTCCAGATCAGCAATAAGATCCTCTGCATCTTCAATACCAATGCTCAGCCGGATCAGGGAGTCTGTTAACCCATTCTTTAACCGTTCTTCTCTCGGAATGGAAGCATGGGTCATGGAGGCAGGGTGGTTGATCAGTGATTCAACTCCACCCAAACTTTCGGCTAATGAGAATAAATGGGTGGAAGAAAGTACCCGGGTCGCATTTTCAATACTGTCATCTTTTAAAGTGAAACTCAGCATGCCGCCAAAATCCCGCATTTGTTTTTTTGCTACTCCATAACCCGGGCTGTCTTCAAAGCCGGGCCAGTATACTTTGGCTACTTTTGGATGATTGCGCAACCAGCCGGCGATGATCTTTCCATTTTCACAGTGCTGTTTCATCCGTACATGCAATGTCTTGATACCTCTTAATACCAGAAAGCAATCCATCGGCCCGGGAACAGCACCGCAGCTTTTCTGGATGAAATACAGTTTTTCTCTCAGTTCTGCGCTGTTCATCATCAGTGCACCCTGTATCACATCACTATGCCCGCCCAGGTATTTTGTGACGGAGTGCATCACGATATCTGCGCCCAGGTCGAGCGGGTTTTGTAAGTAAGGGGATGCAAATGTGTTATCAACAGCCAGAAGTATATTCTTTGGCCTGGTGATAGCTGCAACTGCTTCAATGTCCGTGATATTCATCAGCGGGTTGGTGGGAGTTTCCAGCCAGACCAATCTGGTTTTATCAGTTATGGCTGCCGCAACATTAGCAGCATGGGTGGTATCTGTATATATAAACCGGATACCGAATTTTTCAAACACTTTGGTGAAGAGGCGATAAGTACCCCCGTACATATCATTGGCGCAGATTACTTCATCGCCGGGTTCTAATAATTTAATCACAGCATCGGTAGCTGCCACACCGCTGCTGAATGCCAGGCCAAACTGTCCATTCTCAATAATGGCAAAAGCTTCTTCCAGCGCTTTACGGGTGGGGTTTTGTGAACGGGCATATTCAAATCCTTTGTTTTTGCCGGGTGCTTCCTGCACATAGGTGGATGTCTGATAGACCGGGGTCATAATGGCACCGGTAGAGGGATCAGGTGTGGCGCCTGCATGGATCATCTTTGTAGCAATCTTCATAATTACATCATTGTGGTTGCAAAGATGTGAAATATCGGGCAAATGCCGCTTTATTTACCATTCATCCGCCGTTAAGGTTATTTAACATTACCTGCTGCCGGTAAACACCGTTAATAATATCATGTTTGATATGGGCAAAACTATTTTTCAAACAGGCTTTACCCTGTTTCAGTTTGTTTTATGATTTCATACATATTCCCATAGCATAAACTTCATTTACCAATAATAGAGAATCGCTTGCCTTCCGCTGCTGATGAGAATAGCTTTGTGTTGTCAATGATCTTTAACCTTAAAAGTATAACCATGAAAAAATTAATTTATCTCGCAGTGATGCTGGTCAGCATTAGTGCAGCTGCTGCAACGCCTCCTGAAATAAGCGAGAAAGTACTGAAAGCATTCAAAGAAACATTCGCCAATGCAGAAGAAGTGACCTGGAAAGAAATGGATAACAGTTGCCAGGCCAATTTCAAGGTAAGCGAGGTACAGGTGAGAGCTGTATATGATAACGAAGGCAACCTGCTGGAGACAGTCCGGTATTATGGTGAAAAGAACCTGCCCCCGAATATCCTGGCCAGGATGAAGAAGAAATATGCCGGTAAAGAAATCTTTGGTGTAACTGAAATTTCATCTGAATCAGAAATTTCGTATAACATTACTTTAAAAGATGAAAAGAACTGGTATACAGTAAAGGCCGATCCATACGGCAATACGCAACAGGTGGATAAATTCAGGAGAGCTGATAAGGAGTAGAGATTTGTTGCAATGCCTGTTAGCTATGAGTATTCATTCCGTTCTCATGCCCGGCTGCTGAGGCGGAATGATTCTTTTTACAGGATCAGGTAAATGCTGCGGCACTCAGGTATCTCCAGTCATAGTTATCAGCGGCAGTACTACCCAGCGGACGAACCGGTTTGCTCAATACATCCTGTTTTAATATCTTTTCATTGACCATTTTCTTTTTTGCCTCGTGAATGAGGTCCTGCATTTTTTTATCCTGCATCCATTGTTGCTGCGGGGGTTCAAAGCCCACTTTGTCTTTTCGCCAGGCAATGGACGCCGGTAGTTTTTCATTCATGGATGTCCTTAACAACCACTTGGTCCAGCCCTGCCTGATCTTAAAATGGGAAGGGAGGGAAAAAACGAACTCAACCAATTTGTGATCAAGGAAAGGAAGCCGTACTTCACAACCGTGCGCCATGGCATTCCGGTCGGCATATCTCAATAATTCCTCCAGGCCATGCAGGCAGGTGTTGAAATACAAGGCGCCATTCAGATTGAAATTTGATGGTGTGCTGTAATAGGCTTCTTTACTTTGCAATTTGATGAAATCACGGGTAAGGTCTTCCTGTCTTAACGCTTTAAGGAGGTATTGGCGTTCCAGGATCACAGCGGCAAAATCCGGAAACAGGGCAGCCATGATATTTTTAACAGTGAATGACTCCTGCACACCCAGCTTTTGGGCTGCCTTTATTTCGCCGCTGCTGACCAGTTTTCGTTTGACAAACAGCTCCTGCCAATACCATTTGTAATATTTGGAATAACCGGCGAGTATTTCATCAGCACCCTGCCCGTCCAGCAAAACAGTAGTGTGATGTTGTTTTGCCAGCTCATATACTTTGAACTGTGGAAATACACTGGCAGAACCAAACGGTTCCTCCTGGTGATAACATAGTTTGTCCCAGTTTTTCAAAAGATCATCTGCTGTTACAGCTGTTGTAAATTGTTCGAGGTGAAATGCATCAGCCACCTGTTTTGAAAAAACAGATTCGTCCTTTTCAAATCCCGGGAAAACTGCTGTAAAGGCCTTTGGCAGGAAATGATGAGCACCCTGCACCGCAGCAATGGCAGCAACAGAAGAGCTGTCCAGGCCTCCGCTTAAAGATGTTCCGATTGATACATCGCTCCGCAATCTTTTACGGACAGATTCGGTAAAAAGGGAATTGAATTTTTCAACTGCTTCTGTATCCGTTATTTTTTTATTACTATTGTTTATGTCAATATCCCAGTACTTTTCAACCGACAGTTCTCTGCCGGCAGGATTGTAATAAAGCAGGGAGGCAGGGGGGAGTTTATTGATATTGGTATAAAATGTTTCTTCCGGCCGTTCAGGATTATCAACATACCCGATTGTAAGAAAATTAAAAAGTAATTGCAGGTTAGCCTGTTTTTTAATGCCCGCTGCCAGGATTGCTTTTATTTCAGATCCAAAAATGAAAGCATGACCATCAAAAAAATAATAGAAAGGTTTTTCGCCAAAGCGGTCCCGGGCGGCAAAGAGTTCTTTTAATTCCTCATCCCAGATGGCAAAGGCAAACATACCATCAAAATGCTCCACGCATTCATCTTCCCAGTGATCATAGGCAGCAAGAATTACTTCTGTATCGGATTGGGTTTTGAAGGAATATCCCTGCTTTTCCAGTTCTTCTCTTATTTCTTTGTAATTATAGATCTCCCCGTTATGGATGATGGTATAGCGGTTCCTGAAATGCATAGGCTGCGAGGCAGCATTACTCAGATCCAGTATGGAAAGACGCCGGTGCCCCAATAACACTTCTCCTTCCGGGTTTTCCCAATAACCGGTGCCATCCGGCCCCCGGTGAGAAAGCGTATCGGTCATTTTGACCAGTTGTTCCCGGCTAAAACGGGGATTTCCTGTTTGTATGATTCCGGCTATACCGCACATAATGTAAATATCTGAATAATGTGCAGCATTGTAAGAGGAGCCGGTATTAAAAACTAAAAGGCAGTCTTACTTCTGTATCATCCCAGGCCATCAGCAGATCTGTGCCTGAATCTGTCTTTTCAAACAGCATTGTAAAGTACTCGATCCGCTGGATTGTCTTTTTTGAAGGAACATCAATGCGGGCTACATCTTTTGATGCATCCTGTTTAAGCCCCCAGCAATCGATATTTGAATTTAAAACAATCGTCCACTTATCCCTTTCCGGGATGCAGTACAGAATATAACGTCCTGCCGGGATTTTTTTATCATTGATGGCGGCGGCTTTGAACAATTGAAGTTCTGTGGCTTCGTTGGCCCCTAAACGCCAGGGTTCCCCATATTTTAATATTGCTTCAAAAAGCTGACGACCCTGTAAATGCGGCCTGCTGTAAATAACTCTCGCTAATGGCAGGGGATCGGCCTGCCCGACCATTTTCAGTTTAGGATAGTCAACCGGGAAATAGCACATATCCATGGGTGACACATCAACTGCGACATATGAATTCAGGGATGCTGAAGGATTTTTTTTGGGTAATGTATCGGTGCCGGGAGCTGTCAATGGTTTTGTTGCTGCCGGTTCCTTTTTTTCTCCGGTATTACAGGCAGCAAGGGATACGAATAAAAGGGCAGTGTAAAGAAATGATGAGATCGGTTTCATAATAAGTGTTTAAAGAGTAACCGGTAAAGCAACTTTAATCGTATCCCATGCTATAACCAGGTTCATCCCGGTTGTTGTTTTTTCAAAGGTCATCGCCAGTGATTCAATAACTTCCTGCGTTTTTTGTACCGGCAGATCTGTTCGCACCACATCTTTTTTTATATCATATTTAAACTGGCCCCAGGTATCAGTTTCTTTATTAATGATAATGGTCCAGCTGGTTTCGTTAATGATAGCATACAGGGTGTACCGCCCTTTGCTGATCTTTTTCCCGCCAATTTTTACGGGCTTAAAAAATTCAATCTCCGTGGCTTCATTAGCACCAAGGCGCCATACTTTTCCATACTCCACCAGTTCGCCAAAAATAGTTCTTCCTTCTTTTTTGGGCCGGCTGTATATAACCCTTGCAGCTAAGGGCTCGGTAACTTTATCCTGTATTTTCAACACCGGGTAGTTGGCAGGGTAATAGCTGATATCAACCGGGGATTTATCAACGGGGGGCAGGCTGCTTTGCTGTGCCAGCAAAGCCATAAATGATACCTGGAGCAGGGCAATTAGACAGAGAATTTTTTTCATCGTGCTGTTCTTTTTCATATACGATCACGGAATAAGATAGTTACAAAAGTAGCTGATTTGGGGATTGGGCAGTTTCCGTTTATGGATTCATTCCTTATTCAGTTACCAGCAGTTCAAACTGCCGGCGGGCAAAAGGCTGAAGGTCTGCCCAGAATTGACGATAGCAACCGGATAAAAGTTGGTAGTGTTCCTCAAGCAGGCGAAAAGCAGTGTCACTTTCAGTAAGGTAGGCGGCCCGGCGCACAACACCCCCAAGGCTTTTTTCAATGCCCCATTTTTCCCGGTAATTAAAAAGCCAGTTTTGTTTTTTCATATAAGGGAACATCTGGCTAAAGGGTTCCGGGAACCCATGCATATATTCATCAAGGACTGTATATACCTGTTCTGAAAACTCCTGTAATGAAACACCGGGAAACTCCCGGCTATCTGTAGCCAGAAAATGATCATAGACCACATCCACAAATGCACCGCTGTACAAACGATAATGGGGCCTGAATACTTCTTTTGCTCTTCTGGTAGCGGGATGATCATCGGTAAAGGTATCAATCGCCCGGTGCAGGATAATACCTTTCTGAATATCTGCCGGGTAATCAAACTTCTTTTTGCCTTTTACAAAATCACTGATCATATTACCCACCAGTATACCGGGATGATGGAAGGAAAGATATGCATGGGCCAGGTAGTTCAATCAGTTTATTTTGATGAACGGTGAATAAAGCCGGTTATTGCGCTGATCAGCGCAACAGGCAAAGGCAATTTCGGATCAGAATAAGTCTTGAGGTTTTCTTCCCTGCTTTCAGAAGCAACTTCTTTCAGCACATGATTGATACCGGGCAGAATAACAAGTGTTGCTTTTTTATTATTTTTTGCCAGTAAAAGCGCATCCGCTTCTTTCACCTGCAGGTCTTTTGTGCCCTGCAGAATCAGCACAGGAATTTTTAACCGGTTGATGATTTTCTGCGGGTCTGCAGCCAGCCATGACCGCATATAGGGCTGAACCGAAGGTCTCAGCAGGGACATCAGTGACGGATATGTCCTGGAAACTGTGAAGCCCTTTTCAAGCGAATCTATAGCTGCTGCAAATTGTTTATTCAATTCTGGAGTCAGCTGGGCAGAAAGCTGTTCTTTCAGGATATCGCCTGCTTTCCGGCCTGCGCCTGCAATACTGATAAAGCCCCGGGCTTTCACCTGCCCGGCTGCGATCATACCTACCAGCGAGCCTTCGCTATGTCCGGCAATATAAATATTGGTGTATCCCTGCCCTTTGATCCATTCGTACAAGGCTACTGCATCAGCCGTCATATCCGGAAAGGTTGTATTCTCCTCCCCGAGCCCTGCAGACATTTTGCTTTTACCAATGCCTCTTTTATCATAGCGCAATACAGCAATACCGTGATGAACCAAACTATCTGCCAATTGCAGAAGGCTGTTATTTTTCCCGGGAATTAGCGGGCTGTTGCCGTCCCGGTTGGTAGGCCCTGATCCTGCAATGATGAGTATAGCATTTTTCTTATCATCCTGCAGGGGTTGAAAAAATGTTCCGGAAAGAGTTACATCTTTTAACGCGACGCTTATCTCACTGCTTTTATAAGAAAGTGTAACCGGTGGGAGGGCTGTTGCAGATATGGTCTTGTTTTCCTTTTTCTTTACAAGGGTCAGGGCAATATCACTTCCCTGCGTAAATGTTCCGTCAATAGTGGAATCATCCAGGAGTTTACCAGTGTAGCTTGCCCGCAGGCTGGTCATTTCAATTGTAATTTGTTGTCCCGATACGGTTGTATTATTACAGGGTAAACCATAAGCAGATTGATCAGGACTGTCGGCGGTAGAAATATATCCGCCCTTCCCATCTTCTTTTACATGAAAGATGATCCTGAGTTCAACACCAACATTCAGTTTTCCTTCCCAGCTTCCTGTAAAATTTGCCGTTGTCTGCGAAAAGCTGCTGTTAATAATGGATAACAGGAGAACAGGGAATAGTATCTTTTTCATATATCATTATTTTGAAGAACCGGATAGTTGTTTTTTATATAAACGATAAGAATACACAACCGGGATAATTGTAATCAGTGCAGCAACAGATAAAAGCAAGATGAGTTGCGCAGTGGCAGGTAATAAGAAACCGCCCAGTACAATCAGGAAACCACCGGCAAACCAGAGCTTTCCGCCCAGTAAATGAGTTTGTTTCCAGTTGTCTTCACTCTCTAATGTCCATGGTAACCGGAGCCCGGCAAAATAATTGGGTTTGATATTATACATATAGTTCCCGATAATCACAAAGAGAAGTCCTGTGGCAATGACAATAAATTGTGTATTGAATTTGTCAGCAGGATGAAGGCTGCTGTAAATAATAAAACAGGCAAGGGATGACATAAAAAGGCTGATAGCAAAAGCCAGCTTTCTCATCCGGGGCAGGTTTTCTGCTGTGTATTTTTTCTTAGGATCAATTTTGTTAATATTAACAAGAAGAAAATAGACGGCAATATTAATACCGATGATGATTCCCATCATAGCAAGCATTTCTGTTTTGCTGCCATACCGGTCTATTTCACCGCGGATATTATAATGCATGGGCACTTTCTCCGGTAGTTTATTCCAGGCAAAAGCCAGGTAAGCAGCCGGAGCAACCAGGATTGGCCAGATAAGGTATCTGATAGTCTTATTCATACTATTTCTTTTTCGGTTTGAATTGCATGAACCATTTCAGAATCTCATCCACCACGGTGGTGTTGAGAGAATAATAAACATACTGGCCTTCTTTTTCTGCTATCACCAGGTTGGCTTGCTTCAGCAGGTCAAGATGGTGAGAAATACTGGGCCCGGAAATAGTGAATTGCTCCACGATCTCTCCGGCGGTCATATCTCTTTCCTGTAGCAATTGCAATATTTCACGGCGGGTAGGATCATTGAGGGCTTTGAAAACAGTATTCATTACTCAATTGGTTAATTATATATTTAGACAAATATCTAAATATTAAAGCAAACTTCCAAACCAGGGGTGATGAGGGACTACTTTCAGGTACAGGCGGTTATATTGAAGTGATGTATGGTCAATGCCTGTTTGCACCTGTTAACCTGGTTTAACAAAGGCATCCATTAATCACAATTGGCTTGTGGTCACTTGTAACAAGACATAGTTTTGTTGCGTCATAAATAGCAGATAACAGTATAAAAACCTTTATAAAATTTCATCATGAAAAAAATCATCCTGACACTGGTAATAGCCATCAGTACCCTGGGCGCTTTCGCCGGAGAAGAAGTAAATCCAAAGGCATTGGCATCATTTAAAAATGAATTTGCCTCCGCAAAGGAAGTAACCTGGACAGTAACAGCAGAATATTTTAAGGCTGAGTTCACTTTCAACGGCCAGTATGTAAATGCATTCTATAATGCAGATGGCGAATTGATGGGGCTTACACGGAATATCACCTCGCTTGAGTTACCCATGAACCTGCAGGCCAGCCTGAAAAAATCATATGAAGATTTCTGGATCAGTGACCTGTTTGAAATTACCAAAAGCAATAATACCGGTTATTATATTACCCTTGAAAATGCAGATTCCAAAGTTGTATTGAAAGCAACAGCGGGAGAAGACTGGAGTGTATATAAAAAAGTAAAGAAAGTATAGGCAGTTAGTTTTGGTGTGTGGTAAAAACAAGCCCCGGGTCCTGAGTAAAATCAAAGGCGGCCGGGGTTTTGTTATTATATAAAACGTATTTGTTATTCCCTTTAACATCTGCATCCACCTGTACCTTTTTGCTTGTATACACGTGTAACCAGGAATATTTTTGACGCGTCACAGGAAGAAATCATTAATCATTTAAACCTTATAGTATGAAAAGAATTATTTTATCAATGGCACTGGTAATGACACTAGGTGCTATCACCGCATTTGCAGGTTCAGGAGGCAACAAAAAAGCACAACAGATTTTCCAGGAAGAATTCAAAGGGGCTGAACAAGTGAAGTGGACAGAAGTGAACGAATACAGTAAAGCCAATTTTGTGCTGGCCGGACATCGTACAGAAGCCTGGTTCAGTGCTGACGGTGAGCTGATTGGTACGGTACGTGATATTTTTTACAACCAGCTTCCGGTTATTGTTGTGCGTTCATTGGATAAGGAATTCCAAGATGCCGATATCATTGACTTACGGGAGGCCACCGGCCAGAAAGGTACCCGCTATAATATGACCATCGAAAGAGAAGGAAAAAAATTTAAAGTATCTGTTGCTGCTGATGGTGATATACTGGAGTTGAAGAAGCTGAAGAAATAGATACGGAAACAGCAGCACATGAAGAATGGCCCTGCCCGGTAAAACGTGGCGGGGCTTTTTGCTGAAACTATTAATTTTGCGGCTCATCCCGCATTGTCTCACCTTATTGTGATCTGAAGGCGGTTTTACAAAAAACAATTGTAAAATGAACAAAGGTCCTGTTTCCCAATTTATTCTGCATCATTACCGCCACTTTAATGCAGCGGCACTGATGGATGCAGCCAAAGGGTATGAAACCCATTTACTGGAAGGTGGTAAAATGATGGTTACACTGGCCGGTGCCATGAGTACCGGTGAGCTTGGAATTTCGTTTGCAGAAATGATCCGCCAGGGTAAAGTGGATATCATCAGTTGCACCGGCGCCAACCTGGAAGAAGATGTGATGAACCTGGTGGCACATTCACATTACAAAAGAATTCCCAATTACCGCGACCTGACGCCCCAGGAAGAATGGGATCTCCTGGAGAATCATTATAACCGTGTTACGGATACCTGTATCCCGGAAGAAGAAGCTTTCCGCCGTTTGCAAAAACACCTGGTGAAGCAATGGAAAGAAGCTGAAGCAAAAGGAGAACGCTATTTCCCGCATGAATTTTTATACAAAGTTGTATTAAGCGGTGAACTGGAACAATATTATGAGATCGATCCGAAGGACAGCTGGATCGTGGCTGCTGCAGAAAAAAATATCCCGATCGTGGTGCCGGGCTGGGAAGACAGTACCACCGGTAACATCTTTGCCAGCTACGTTATAAAGGGAGAATTGAAAGCAAATACCGTTAAAAGTGGTATTGAATACATGGTGTGGCTGACGGAATGGTATCGCAATAATTCTTCCGGTAAGGGTGTGGGTTTCTTCCAGATCGGTGGTGGTATTGCCGGTGATTTCCCGATTTGCGTGGTGCCGATGATGTACCAGGACCTGGAATGGCATGATGTGCCTTTCTGGAGTTATTTCTGCCAGATCAGCGATTCAACAACTTCTTATGGTTCTTACTCCGGTGCTGTGCCGAATGAAAAGATCACCTGGGGTAAACTGGATGTAAATACGCCTAAATTCATTGTAGAAAGCGATGCAACCATTGTGGCGCCGCTGATCTTTGCGTGGGTGTTAGGTTGGTAATCTGACAATCATAAAATCAAAAGGCCCGGTTATCATTCAACCGGGCCTTTTGATATTTTATTGAAAATCTATCAGAGATTTAATTCTTTTTTTATTCGTTGAGCTTCCCGGGCATTCTGAAACCCGGCAAAAAGCAGGTAAATAGCAACAGCTTTAATAAGCCAGCCACTTACAGCGGCCTGCCCGCCTGTGATGATGATCGTATATGTCCAGGCAGCAACGAGTATCAGGGCAGCAATGATCATTGCCAGCATGGGCTCTTTTAAGGCAAGAAATGCAAGGCCGGCAAAAACAAGAGGGATTACGGCAATAATCAAAAGTGCTTGCGGGTTAACGGAATTAAGTACAACGAGACCAAGAAAGTCGCTGGCAAAGATGAGGATTGCTAATGTAAACAGCTTATTCCTTGTTTTCTTCTTTTCAAGTTCCATGATTTCTTTCTGGGTATCACTGTAACCGTCATAGATACCCGATACAATATTTTCTTCCTGGCGGAGCTCATTCATAAAGCTTGATTTTGCTTGGTGAAAATAAATAAAAAAGCGTTCTGGTTTTAGAACGCCTTTTTATCCATTCGTTTTAATATCCGGAATGGCTCTTGTCAGTGACGTGATATCAGAATCCCCTTGGCTTTTCCAGCGGAATATCTCTTTTCAGCATATCATTCCGGTTAGCCATTTCCCAGGCCGTATAAAAAACCAGCCGGGCTCTTTTCACCATCAGGTCATAATTGATCTTATCAGGCGTATCGGTAGGTTTATGATAGTCTGCACCCAGCATGCCATCGTAATAAAAAATGATCGGCACACCCTTTTGCGCAAAATTGTAATGGTCGCTGCGGAAATAAATACGGTTCGGGTCCTTCGGATCATTGAATTTATAATCCAGCTCCATTTTAGTATATAGCTTATTAGCAGCTTCGCTGATCACTTTCAGATCGCTGCTGATCTTATCGTCTCCCACCACGTAGACATAATTTGTTGAATCACCCTGCTTGCGGCTGGCATCTGTTCTTCCGATCATATCAATATTCAGGTCAACAGTTGTTTTTTCCAGGGGAAACAGGGGATGATTACCATAATAGCCGGATCCCCACAATCCTTTTTCCTCACCACTCACCGTCATAAATACCATAGTGCGCCGGGGGCCTTTGCCGGCCTGTTTGGCTTTGGCAAAGGCTTCTGCCATTTCAAGCACACCGGTGGTGCCTGAACCATCATCATCAGCGCCGTAATAAATAACAGTATCTCTTTTTCCAAGATGATCGTAGTGACCGGTAATGAAAACATATTCATCTTTCAGGTCTGATCCTTCCACGATGCCAATCACATTAGATGCATAAGCTGTCCTGGAAGTTTTGGTGTATTCCATGTCAACCTCAGCTGGATATGTTTTTGCAGGCAGCGAACCCGCTTTCATTTTATCCGGCAGATTTTTCCCATCCTCTCCCATAATCTTCGCGGCAGCATCAGCAGAGATCGTAAACGTAAAAGGAGTTTGCGAAGCCTTATAACCATTCATGCTCCAGTTACTGTTCGTGTTCAGTGATTTACGGGGGAAATTATTATATACGATCAGTAACCCGGCAGCTCCTTTGCTCATTGCAGCATTCATTTTACCAAAATTGCTGGCCGGTGAAGCAAAGCCTTGCTGTAAAGGTTTGTAATCGGCAGGCATGCCATCGATGATCAAAACAAGTTTGCCTGTTACTTTCAGGTCTTTATAATCATCACGTTTGTCTCCATCGCTGATGCCGTAGCCGGCAAACACCACTTCTGAAAAGCGCATAGCCGCAGCATAATTGCTGGTTTGTGGCTGATAGTCTTTGTTTAATTCCAGTACTGTTCCATTTATTTTCAATGCAGCGCCTGTCATAGAATCTCTGAACAGAGGATATTGCTGCCGGTAGCTGTCTTTATTTCCGGGTAACAGGCCCATTGCTTTGAACTGGCTTTCAATATAAGCTGCTGCCTTATCCAGACCGGCTGAAGGGGTTTCTCTTCCCTCCATTTCTTTGCTGGCAATAATATAAAGATGTTTCTTCATGTCTTCTGCTGTGATGGTCTTTGCCATTTTTTCAGCAGTCTTATCTTTTTTCTGTGCAATCATAAGCACGGGACTGCATAGCAGCAGCAGGGCAAACAAATTTCTCATCATGAATGATTTATTGATGTTGGTAAAGGATAAAAATAGATGCTTTATCCAAACAGGCAAGAAAAAAAGGATGATTGGCGCTGATCAGGCACAGGCAATCTTGTTAACCCTGGTGGCATGACGGCCGCCTTCAAACTCGGTAGTCATGAACAGGGCCACCATCTTTTCTGCATCTCCTTCTCTTACAAAACGGGCAGGAATGCAGATGATATTGGCATCATTATGCTGCCGTACTACTTTGGCTATTTCTTCACCCCAGCAAAGAGCGGCTCTTATTCCCTGGTGCTTATTAGCTGTAATGGCTACGCCATTGGCCGTGCCGCAGAGTAAAATACCAAAGGCATATTCCCCGCTTTCAACAGCGCTGGCAACCGGATGGGCAAAATCAGGGTAATCAACAGAATCTTTACTGTGCGTACCAAAGTCTTTAAAAGCCAGGCCTTTTCCTTCCAAAAAAGAGATCAGGTCTTCTTTATAATCATAGCCGGCATGATCACTTCCGATAGCAATGGGTTTGCGAAGGTCAAAAGGAGAATGCATAAAAATGAAATTAGAAATGACAAATAATCTACTACAAATCTAAATGGATTATTTCAAATTAACGGAACGGAGGGATTAACTCCACTCGGCTTTTTCTTTTTCCTGGCTTTTATTGATGCGGGAGGCCACAATAATGCTGGCTTCAAAAAGAAGGTATAAAGGGATTGTTACAATCGTAAGGCTGAAAGGATCAGTAGACGGAGTAATGATGGCGGCCGCAATTACAATGATCACAAATGCATGACGCCGGTATTTCCGTAAGAATTTTGCCGTTAATATGCCAATCCTTGCCAGTACCATCACCAGCAATGGCATTTGAAATAATACACCGATACCGACTGTCGTATAGACAAGGTTTTCCAGGTAATCCGAGAAAGAAGGCATAATGACAATCTGAGAACTAAGCTTGAAATTGAAATAGAAATTTACCATGAATGGTGTGAGAATAAAATAACCAAAAGCAACACCCGTAAAGAACAGGAAAGAGACCCAGAAGATAATACCACGTGTCTTTTTAAGTTCTTTTGGCGACAGTGCGGGCTTTACAAATTTCCAGAACTCCCAGAAAATATAAGGGAATGCGATAATAAAGCCGCCGATAAAACCAAGGGTAAAATAAGAAATGAACTGGCCGGTCATCGTATTCTCAAGGAAGGATGCATTTACGGCGGGGAAGCAAAGCGTATCCCCGATATTTATTTTATGACCAAGGCTGCAAAGCCATTTAGAAGAAATAAAATCAGGCCTTGTCGGAGCCATCAGAATGTCTTCCACGATCTGGTTAGCATAGATCAGAACGATGACGGCGCCAATTACAACAGCAATCACTGAACGGATCAGGTGCCAGCGCAGCTGTTCCAGGTGATCAATAAAGGTCATTTCACCTGCCTGTTCATTCTCCCGCTTCTTTAAAAAATCCAATAATGCCATGCTGTGTAAATAGAGTTTCGCAAAGATAAGCGGCGGCTGTGAATAGTAAATAGTAAGTTCCCGGCCTGCTATTTCAGTTTTTTCATTTTTACCATTTCGATCCGGGTATCACTGACGCTGATTACATCAAACTCATAATCATCAATAATGATGCGTTCCTTCTGCCGGGGTATTGTTTCATGATAGTTAATAATAAAGCCGGAAAGTGTTTCTGAATCATCGCCCGGAAACTCAAAACCATATTTTTCTTCCAGGTAGTCCAGTTCCAGCCGGCCAGAAAAAATGAACTCGTTCTCAGCAATTTGCTTTTCTACAAACTCTTCTGTGTCATATTCATCCTCGATCTCACCAAACAATTCCTCCAGCACATCTTCCATCGTAATAATGCCGGCGGTTCCCCCGAATTCATCCACCACCCAGGCAATACTCTTTCGTTCCCGGCTGAATTTACCGATCAGGTCAGTGGCGCTCATACTTTCAGGCACGGCAGGTATCGGGTGAAGTACTGTTCTTATTTCAGAAGGATGTTTAAAAAGATCCAACTGGTGAATATAGCCAATGATATGGTCAATATTATTTTCATATACGACCAGTTTACTCAATTTGGTCTCGATGAATTTGTTCTTTACATCTTCCATGGTTGACAGGCTGCTGACACCGATAATCTCTTTACGGGGGACAAGGCACTGGCGGATTTTTATCTTCGGGAGTTCCTGTGCATTTTCCATCAGCTGGGTATTGCGTTCCTGCTTTTCTTCATCAACAGATTGCTGGAAAAGGTTTTTCAGGTCACTGCGTTTGAAAGGTTCTTTGTCTTTATCCACCCTTACATTTAGTACATACTTTAGCAACCATTCAGCCATGTTGATCAGCCCTTCTGCCACAGGGTAAAACATCTGGTAAAAGAAATCGGTCACATAAGCGGTCCGGCTCAGCAGGGTGTTACTGCGGGCCCTGAAAATGGCGCGGGGAATGAACTCCGCAAAAATGAGAACAGCAAAAGTGGCAATAGCAATCTCAACAATGATATGAACAAAGTCAGAACCAACATGCAGGTAATTCCAGATAGGCTTCAAAACGGTACTGATCTGCAGGCCCAGGAAGACAAGGAAAATATTAAAGCCGATCAACGTGGTGCCAAGGAAGTTGGCTGGTGAGTCAACAAATTTTCCCAGCAACTGCCCGGTGGTACCACCCTGCTTTTTCTTTAATTCAATGGTCAGCCGGTTGGCGCTGTAAAAAGCCATTTCTATGCCGGCAAAAAAACCCATCAGCAGCAGGGTCAGTGCAAAGAAGAGTATCGTCTTCCAGTCTATCATGGGGTAAAGATAGAAAAGGAAAAGATATTGCAGGTAGGGAGCTATCAGCTATGGAAACAGGGCAATCAACTGTCCAGGAAATCCCTGACCGCTTTTTCAGCTGCTAAACAGGCTGTTTCGAGTTTATCGTTCAGGATAATCTTGTCGAAATGACCCTTGAACGAAAGTTCGTAAGAGGCTTTATTGATCCTTGCCTGCAGGGATTCCGGTGTTTCAGTCCCTCTTTTCTCCAGCCTTTTTCTTAATTCTTCAATGGAGGGAGGTTCGATAAAAAGAGATAGCGATGAGCCGGGAAATTGCTGTTGCACATGAATGCCACCCTGCACATCCACATCCAGCAAAGGCGATTTGCCTTCATTCCAGATTCTTTCCAATTCTGCTTTTAGTGTACCATAGTATTTTCCTTCATAAACCATTTCCCATTCCACAAACTCATTGTTATCTATCCTTTGCCGGAATTCACCGGCGGAGATAAAATAATAATCAACCCCATTCTTCTCGTTATTACGGGGCTGGCGGGTAGCGGCCGAAATGGAAAAAGCCAGTTTGCCTGACAGACTTTTTAATAAATGACGGGTAATGGATGTTTTGCCTGCGCCGGATGGAGCAGCGATAATGATGACCTTGTTTTTGGGGGATGCCATGTGCAAAGAAAAGAAGAAAACAGCAACGTTTAATAATTGCCCGGCAGTGTACTTATTTTAAGTGTAAAAGGATGTCTGCTATTTTTTCCAGTTTGGAAAAACGGGGATGTTCGATAGTGTGCTCTATGTGCTCATGTGCCCAGGTGGTATGATATGGAATATGACAGGCATAACCACCAATAGCCAGCACAGGCAGAATATCTGATTTAAGGGAGTTACCGATCATGATGAACTGGCTGGCATCTATGTCAAGATGTTTGATCAGTTTCAGGTAATCGTTCTCGTGTTTTTCACTCATGATCTCAATATGATGAAAATAATGCTCGAGCCCGGATTTTTTTAATTTCCGTTCCTGGTCCAGCAGGTCCCCTTTTGTAGCCACTACTAACCGGTATTTATCTTTTAGTGCTTTTAAAACATCCTCTACACCATCTAGTAATTCAATGGGTTTTTCCAGCAGTTCTTTGCCATACCCGATTGCTTTTTCAATGATTTCCGGGTTGATATTCCTGCCTCCGATGCGTAAAGCAGTTTCGACCATGCTCAGCATAAAACCCTTGATGCCATATCCATATAAAGCAAGGTTGGCAATCTCGGTTTTAAATAATTCTTTGGCGGTTGTATGCTGGGGCAAATAATCCTCCAGCAGGGTGCAGAATTTTTTTTCTGTTTCCTGGAAATAAGGTTCATTTACCCATAATGTATCATCGGCATCAAATGCTATTACTTTAATGTCCATTATCCTTCTGTTCTTTTTATATCAGCCCCTAATTTTTTTAATCGCCCGTCAATATCCTGGTAGCCTCGATCTATTTGTTCAATATTCTGAATAATGCTCTTCCCTTCTGCGCTGAGTGCGGCGATCAATAACGAGACGCCGGCACGGATATCCGGGGAACTCATGGTGATACCCCGGAGTGCCTGTTCTCTTTCTAAACCGATCACGACAGCCCGGTGCGGATCGCAGAGTACAATTCTTGCCCCCATATCAATCAGTTTATCGACAAAGAACAAGCGGCTTTCAAACATTTTCTGGTGGATAAGCACAGATCCCCGGGCTTGTATTGCTGTTACCAAAACAATGCTCAGGAGATCGGGTGTAAATCCCGGCCAGGGGTGGTCATAGATCGTAAGTACCGAACCATCCAGGAATGTTTGTATTTCATATATTTCCTGGGAAGGGATATGAATATCATCACCAATAAAATTCATTTTGATTCCCAGTTGCCGGAATTTTTCGGGAATAATGCCCAGGTGTTCAATGCCTGCATTTTTAATGGTGATATCACTTTGCGTCATGGCGGCAAGACCAATGAATGAGCCTACTTCGATCATATCAGGCAACATGCGGTGTTCGGTACCGCCGAGGTAACTCACGCCTTCAATAGTCAGCAGATTACTTCCAATGCCACTGATCTTTGCACCCATCCGGTTCAGCATTTTGCATAGCTGCTGGATATAGGGTTCGCAGGCAGCGTTATAAATAGCAGTGCTGCCATTGGCCATGGCAGCTGCCATTATAATATTGGCAGTGCCGGTCACCGAAGGCTCATCTAACAACAGGTGGGTTCCTTTCAGGTTCGGAGCTTCCAGGTGAAAGAACCCATCTTCGGCATGATAATTAAATGAAGCGCCTAATTTTTCAAATCCAATGATGTGGGTATCTAACCTTCTTCTTCCAATTTTATCGCCACCGGGTTTCGGTATAAATGCTTTCCGGAATCTCGACAACATCGGGCCCGCCAGCATCACTGAACCACGCAATCTCCCGCTTTTCTTTTTATAGGTTTCACTGTGCAGGTAATCAATGTTTACGTTATCTGCCTGGAAAATGCAGGTATCCCGCTGTGGCCATTCGATCTTCACTTCCATGTCACCCAGTAATTCTATCAGCAGGTTGACATCAAGTATATCAGGAATATTAGTAATAGTAATTTTTTCAGGTGTAAGTAGCACGGCGCTGATGATCTGCAGGGCTTCATTTTTTGCACCTTGCGGAATGATCTCACCTTGTAGTTTTTTGCCGCCTTTTACTTCAAAGGAATACATCTTTTAAATGGATTGATTAATGTGTTTCTATACCGGAATTGATACATGCAAGGTAAATTTTTACAGGGACAGACTGGTGAATAAAAGGAAAAAGGTTGAACAGAATTACCTGTCAACCTTTTCATATAAAAATTCTTAACTAATGGTTTAATATCTCTTCTTCTTAAAATTGCCGCCACCGCGGTTATCCCGGCCGTCGTTGCGGCGCTGGCCGCCACCATTACCACCGCCACGCTGCTGGAATTTTCCTCTCTGTTTACCATACCCGCCGCGGTCCCTGTTCTCCTGTTGTGGCCGGAAGGCTTTTACAAATGGTGTGTTTGTAAATGTAAGCTGGCCATTGGTAATACTGCTGAGTTCGCTTTGAATAGCGTCATCATGTACAATCTCTTTATGCCAGTTATTATAGGCCAGTTTCATGTAATAAGCGACAGCATTGGCGAACCCTAATTTTTTCTCCGGGTTTTCTTCTTTCAATGCTTTATTGATAACCACTTCCAGATTTTTGCCCAGGTGCGAGAATTTCGGGTGCCGTTTAGGATAAGGAAGCGGGGCCGGTTTTGCCTTGAGTGTTTCCCGGGTTGGGATCGGGTAGGGAGATTTAACGTCTAACTTAAAATCTGCGATGAGGAAAAGATGATCCCATAGTTTGTGCCGGAAGTCTTCTACATTTTTCAGGTGAGGGTTTAAAAACCCCATCAGTTCAATAACGGCGTAAGCCTGGCGCTGACGTCTTTCCGGGTCTTCAATGGTCAGCACATGTTCGATCATTTTCTGAACATGCCGGCCATATTCTCTCATAGTGAGGTGATTCCTGGTGGTATTATATTCCATGTGAATAAATTGGTCAGCGACAAATGTATGAAATGCAGGCGTAAGAAAGAAACCGGAGGTCCGCAGGGCGGAGCTCCGGTCAAAGTCTTTCAAAATATTGGGAAATCAAGAAAATATATTAGGGGAAGCGAGGTTAAAAGAAAGGGGCCCCGAACCAAGGCCCCTTTTACAAGCCACCATCCTCTTCCACCTAAGAGGTCATTTAATGAAAAGTTGATTGACACTGGACAATTGGCTCGTTACATTCGTCAGTCTAACCCAGTAGAAACCCTTATGTAACGTTGCAACCTGTTGATATGAATTACCTGCCACTTCAATTTCTTTATCAACAACAGTCTGACCCAGTGCGTTGTTTATAAGAACTACATATTTTCCGGGTGTAATATTATCAAATTTGATACCAACAATACCCGTGGAAGGGTTTGGATAGATATTAAATTTGACCGGGGTGTTATTTCCTGCATCTACATATTTAATATCTGTAAAATACGAGCGCCCATCCTCACCAACCTGCCTGATGCGGAAGAAATAACGGCCGGTTGAAGGCATATTATAGAAGTATGCATATTCGCTGCTCCCGTTTGTATTTCTTTCTATGCTGGCTACAGGGCTAAAATTGAAACCATCCCGGCTCATTTGTACTTCGTAATGATAGCCTGCACCATTTTGATTGTTATCATATCCCACCCATTTCAATTCTGCTTTTTTATCATCTGCTTTATTGACTGAAAAGCGGTAAATGTTCAGTGGTAAAAGATAGCCGGGGCAGGTGCAATATTCAAAATGAAAATTCACCAGTGCCGAGGTTAACACAAGCGTACTGCTGCTGCCACCCGATATGGAGGCGCTGGTTGACACACTGATATCATAATTATAGGTAACGCTGTCGGTGCCATAAAACTGGATGATGGTTGCTGAATCGCTGATAGTGCGGCAAAGCACTTCATTTAGAATCGTGTCATCTGCCATAGAATAGAAATCAGTACCGGCGCCCGGAATACCATCATATGCAGTCAGAATATTACCCGGAGGGCCGTATGAAAGACTGGCACTGTTGGATAAAGGAGTTGATATGCCGGGACCTGTGATCTGGTCATTTCTTATGTAGTTGAAAGTTGCTGTCTGGGGGGATGCTGCATAGTTTTGCATGGCCAGGGTATCAATAATCCCCGTTATGGTAACACAAAGTCTTACGCAGGTTACCATTCCATCCTGTGGATTAAATTGAGGGAATTTCACCGGAATAGAAGTAACCCCGGTTGGAAATTTAATAGTCGTGTCGAATGCAGTTGAGCCGGGCGGATAACCCACCGGGCATTGTGCATTGGAAGAATGATGATTCAGCAGTAACAAAGTGATAAGCAGAAAAAAAGATGTGAGAAATTTTGTATAGGTATGTTTCATAGGGTATGTTTTGGTTTCACACGGGTACCGGTTTGAAGGATAAAAATAGTTCAGCAGCCATTGGTCAGCAATTGTATAACTGCCCTATTTTAAAACCGGTATTTAATGAATATCCACAGTGATTATTCCTGTAAATTCCAACACGCTGAAACAGGTAAATTTTATATGTTTTAATAGTAGAATAAAAAGATAAAATACCTCTGTACTGGTTTATTAAGCGGCCTCTTTGCCGGTTTTTTACTAAGGAAATTCACAATCAGCCGGTAAATTTGCATCCAATCATGAAAATTGCGGTCAATACAAGGTTTCTGCTGGATGACTATCTGGAAGGATATGGTTATTTTTTATACGAGGCCATCCGGAAAATTGTTGCTGATCACCCGCAACATGAGTTTGTTTTTATTTTTGACCGCCCCTATAACCAGCGGTTCATCTTTGCTGACAATGTGAAAGCAGTGGTTACTGGCCCGCCCGCCCGTCACCCCGTATTATGGAAATTGTGGTATGATATAAAAATACCGGCTGCTCTAAGAAAACATAAAGCCGATGTTTTCGTTTCCTGCGATGGCTTCTGCTCTTTATCAACAAAAGTCCCGCAGTGCCTGGTACTGCATGATCTTTCTTTTTTACATTACCCTGCCTTTATTAAAAGATCTCATTTGTTATTCTTTAAAAGGTATACACCAAAGTTTTTAGAAAAGGCAAAGTCGGTGGCTACGGTTTCCCTCTTTTCAAGAAACGATATCCTTGCCCGGTACCCGGTCAGCAGGGATAAAATAAATGTGGTATACAGTGCAGCTAAGGAAATTTTTCAGCCGGTTAGCCGGGAAGTAAAAGAACAGGTCAAAGAAAAGTATACCGGCGGTAAAGAATATTTTTTATATACCGGTGCCATCCATCCGCGAAAAAACCTTATGAACCTGCTAAAAGCTTTTTCTGTTTTTAAGAAAAAGCAAAAAAGCAGCCTGAAGCTGGTGCTGGCAGGAAGGCTGGCCTGGAAATATAACTCATTTATTGACGCATTGAAGTCATACAAATACAGGGATGATGTGCTGTTGACAGGTTATTTGCCGGAGGAGGAGTTAGTGAAACTGACCGCATCGGCTTATGTAATGGTATATCCTTCTTTGTGGGAAGGTTTTGGGGTGCCCGTATTAGAAGCGATGCGCTGTGGGGTACCCGTGATCACCTCTTCCGGTTCTTCTATGCAGGAAATAGCAAAAGATGCTGCTTTATATGCCGATCCGGCCAATTATCATTCGATAGCGGATCAAATGCTGTTACTCTACAAAGACGAAGAGTTAAGAGCTGATCTTATTGAAAAAGGAAAACTGGCAGAAAAGGAATATACATGGACAAAGACAGCAGACCTGTTGTGGCAATCCATATTGAAAGCTGTCGGCTGATTTCATTTACCTTTGCCTTCTTTTAATATTTTAATATGAGTAAATCAACAATCACCATTGGGGTGGGTATGGATGAGAACCGGCTGCCTGAATCCATTGAATGGTCTGCATCAGACACTACTGTGGAAAATGCTCAAAAAGCAAAAGCATTTATGTTGTCATTTTGGGACAGTGCGGAAAAAACAGCTTTACGCATTGATCTGTGGACAAAAGATATGATGGTGGATGAGATGGCTGATTTCTTTTACCAGACAATGATGACGATGGCAGATACTTATGGAAGGGCTACCAACCATCAGGAGGCAGTGGAGAATATGAAAAATTTTGCGAAAGAATTTTATCATACCTGCCGGGAAAAACAAATAAAAGAAAACAAAGCATAAGAAATATAAAAAAAGATACTATGAGCCTCGAACAAAAGATAATGACAGAGTTAAAAGCAGCTATGCTGGCAAAGGACGAAGCTGCATTGAGAAGCCTTCGTGCAGTAAAAGCAGCGATCCTGTTAGCAAAAACCTCGGAAGGTGCCGCTGGCGAATTAAAGGAAGATGATGAAATAAAACTATTGCAGAAGCTGGTGAAGCAGCGTAAAGATTCATTAGAAATCTTCCAGCAGCAAAACAGGGCCGACCTGGCAAAAAAAGAACAGGAGGAAATCGCTGTAATCGAAAAGTTTTTGCCAAAACAATTATCTGCCGAAGAAATTAAAGCAGAACTGGCAACTATCATAGCTGCAACGGGCGCCTCCTCTCCGGCTGACCTGGGTAAAGTGATGGGTGTTGCTACCAGGCAACTGGCCGGAAAGGCAGATGGTAAGACTATTTCAGCGCTGGTAAAGGAGTTGTTAAACAAGTAGAATAAACAATCAGCTCAGAAATTTTCCTGATGATATTGCGTTAAGAAATTAATCATCATCTTGTCTTATGATCCTTGATATCGTTTTTACTATTGTTATTATCATTGCTGTTATCAGGGGCTACCGGCGGGGATTGATCATCGGTATATTCTCTTTTGTTGCAATAGTTGTTGGCTTGGCAGCGGCCATCAAATTATCTGCTGTTGCAGCCGGTTATATCGGGGCGGCGGTAAATATTTCCGATCAGTGGCTTCCTGTCATTTCATTTATTCTTGTCTTCCTGGTTGTGGTATTGCTTATACGATGGGGGGCCAATGCTATTGAAAGTACAGTAGAAGTGGCGATGCTGGGCTGGTTAAATAAACTGGGAGGTATCCTGCTGTATATAGCTATTTATACCATTGTCTTCAGTGTTTTACTTTTTTATGCAAATCAGATAAAGTTAATACAGGATGAAACGATACAGCAATCGGTAACCTATTCATATATCCAGCCATGGGGTCCAAAAGTTATTGATGGTTTTGGCCGTATTCTCCCTGTTTTTAAAGATATGTTTACAGAACTGAAAAACTTCTTTGGAGCCGCTTCGGAAGATATTCCTGCCCGCTAACCCTGTCACGTATTTGAACAGATCCTGAACTCTGACCAGGCCATGCGGATTTTACAGAAAGAAAGGGGTTAGAAAAAACCTGCAAAAGCAAAACAACTTTTTAAAACAAGCCTGTTGCGCCTATATTTGCGGCAACCTCATCCTTATTATAAGCAAACTGAGCATTTTTGCGCCAAAACGATTATTTTAGTCCCTGAATTTGGGGATTGTACGAACAGAATTGACTGCCCATGGAATACGAGATTAAACAACAGGATAAGTTCAGGTTTATTGAGGAAGGCAACGGGGAACCGTTGGTGCTTTTGCATGGCCTGTTTGGAGCGCTGAGCAATTTCAGAAGCCTTATTGAGTACTTTAAGCAGCATAATAAAGTAATAGTACCGATGCTCCCGTTACTGGAGATGGATATATTACATACATCTGTTGGCGGATTGGCCAAATTTGTTCATAAATTCCTGGATATAAGAGACCTTGATAAAGTTCACCTGATGGGTAATTCTTTAGGCGGGCATGTGGCGCTGGTCCATACATTGAAGCACCCTGAAAGAATCAAATCACTTATCCTTACCGGCAGTTCCGGGCTTTTTGAAAATGGTATGGGGGATAGTTATCCGAAACGGGGAGATTATGAATATATTAAGAAAAAGACTGAACTGACTTTTTATGATCCCAATACAGCCACGAAGGAGCTTGTTGATGAAGTATATAGCATTACCAACAATCGCCTGAAAGCCATTAAGATCATTGCCCTGGCTAAAAGTGCTATCCGGAATAATTTGGGCGAGGAACTCAATCAAATTAAACAGCCCACGTTATTGGTATGGGGAAATAATGATACGATCACCCCGCCGTTTGTAGCCCGTGAATTCAATAAGCTGATCCCGAACAGTGAGCTTCATTTTATTGATAAATGCGGTCATGCGCCGATGATGGAAGTACCGGACGAATTCAATGCGATACTTCACAAATTTTTGAAAAAGCTCAATGAGCCTGCAACAGTTGGCTAATCGTTGTGGTCTTAGGAAAAACAAAGCCGCTATCCATGTTAACCAGGGAATTACCATCTCAAACATTACCCTGCCTGCATCCTGAGGATAAGGTGTACCAGGCGCTGCAACTCATGAATGATAATCATGTGGCGCATCTGCCTATTGTGGAAGGAGATAAATATATAGGTATCATCAGTGAAGATGACCTGCTCCAGGCTGAAAATGATAATTCACAATTGAACACACTGCAACAATCATTTGCCACAACTTCAGTAAAAGAAGATGAACATTTTTTAAAAGCTGTGCAACTGGCTGCAGAGAATGGATTGAGCATAGTGCCGGTGGTTAACACTGAAAATGAACTGATAGCTACGATAGCATATTCTGATCTTTTAAAGCATGCTTCTGAATTCATGAGCCTCAATGAGCCGGGCGGCCTGATTGTGCTGGAAATGGAAAGCAACCAGTATTCTTTCAATGAGATCAGTAAATTAGTGGAAACGAATGATGCGCAAATAACCCAGCTGAATACTTCCAATGACCCTGAAACGGGCCTGATGCAGGTAACTATACGAATAAACAAACCCGAGGTTTCAGATATTGTGGCTACGTTTCAGCGGTACGATTATACCGTCAAATACTACTTTGGCGAGGAGCTATATGTCAATGAATTACGCAGCAATTATGACAACCTGATGAACTATCTGAAGATATAATCGGTTTTTCCCTGTACTATGCTGAAACTCTTGTGAAAACCAGCTAACTTTAGTTGTTTACGATGAACGCTGCAAATGCCGCAGAATTATAAATATTATATATGGTTAGTGCTAGTGCTGATGGCAGGCAATTACCTGTATGCCCAGGAAGTAATGGGAGGAAAAGGCCCTGCCGGCGGCCATGATTCAACCCTTCAAAACCAGGCATCAAAAAATACGCAGGAAAACGTTTCATTCACGATCCGTAATATCATTATTACCGGCAATAAGAAGACGAAAGCCAGTATTATTCTCCGTGAAATACCCCTGAGGTCGGGCGAGGAATATTCTTTGCAGGATATGGTTAAAAAATTTGAAGATGCCCGGAGGCAGCTGATGAACACTGCTCTTTTTATTGATGTGGTCGTTGCCCTGGCCAAATCGGAGGGCTATATGGTGGATGTGGCGGTGGATGTCAGGGAGCGCTGGTATATTTTCCCTGTTCCCTATTTCAAACCTGTTGACAGAAATCTGAATCAATGGCTTTTTGAAAAAGGAGCAAGTCTCAGTCGTTTAAATTACGGGATAAAAATATTGCATAACAATGCTACGGGCAAGAATGATAAATTCAGGCTGTGGCTGGTAGGAGGATATACAAAACAATTTTCTTTCAGTTACGACCGGCTTTATATCGATAAGAAAATGAAATGGGGTCTTAATACGGCATTTGCTATCGGTAAGAACCGGGAAATGAATTATAATACCATTTCTGACAAGCAAGCGTTTATTAAAGACGAAAATAATTACCTGCGCAGTTTTGTGTCTGCAAATGCGGAGCTTACATACAGAAGGGCCATCAAGACAAGGCACCGGTTTGGTATCGGCTATACTATGGAAAATGTAAAAGATACTATAGTAGAGCTGAATCCCGACTATTTTAAATCCGGCCGCAACCGCATCCGGTTCCCCGAGATCTATTACCGCATGAGTTATTATGATCTTGATTATATCCCTTATCCCACCAGGGGGTATGCTGCGGAGATATCAGCAGGTAAACGCGGGTGTAATGATATAATTAATGTCTGGTATCTTTCCGTTAAAGGTGCGGGCAGCTGGCATACCGGGAAAAACTCCTTTCTCAACATAATCGCTTACGGCAATATTAAAGCGCCGTTTAAACAACCATATTTCATGCAACGCTTCCTGGGGTATGGTGATGCTTTTATGCAGGGTTATGAATATTATGTTATTGATGGTGTTGCCGGCGGTTTTCTGAAAACTACCTATACCCGGGAATTCTTACATTTCAGTGTGCCAACGCCGGGTAAAAACAGGCAAATGCCGGAGCGGCTGCCATTCCGTTTTTTTGCAAAAATATTTGCCAATGCCGGTTACGTACACAACCCGTTACCCGGGTTTAATAAGTTGTCCAATACAATGCTTTACTCCGGTGGTATCGGTCTTGATATTCTAACTTCCTATGATTTTACACTGAAACTGGAATGGACATTTAACCGGTTGGGTGAAAATGGGATATTCTTTCATCGTAAGACTCTTTTTTAATATAATGAAGGCAGCTATATACAGCAGGATACTGGAAGATGACCAGCAGGAAGATGTTCAGTTATTTTTTGATGAATTGCGGCGGCAAAAAATAACTCCTGTTGTTTATCATTCTTATTTTGAGCAGGTAAAGGAAAGAATTAATGTTGGGGAAGATATACAGACTTTTACCCTTTCCGAACAACTTACAGAGGATATTGAATTTATCATCAGTCTCGGGGGAGATGGTACATTGCTCGATACAATTACACTGGTCAGGAATAAACCAGTTTTTATCATGGGTATTAATTTTGGCCGGTTGGGTTTCCTGGCCAGTATAGGGCGTGAAGCAGTATCAACAGCTGTAAAAGCGATTGCAAACCGGACTTATATAGTAGACAGGAGGACCATGATTCATGTTGATGCCGATCTTCCTTTATTTGGCAATGTCCCCTACGCACTGAATGAATTTTCCATTCATAAGCGGGATACAGCTTCGATGATAAAAATTCATACCTACCTGAATGGTGAATTTTTAAACACATACTGGGCCGATGGCCTGATCGTGGCAACACCTACCGGCTCCACCGGTTATTCACTAAGTTGCGGAGGCCCGATCGTTTTTCCGGAATCCGGCAGTTTTGTCGTCACCCCGGTAGCTCCCCATAATCTTAACGTCAGGCCGCTGATTGTTCCCGATGATAATGTAATATCATTTGAAGTGGAAAGCCGCTCAGAGAATATTATATGCGCTCTGGATTCCCGGCGGGAAATCGTGGGTAAGTATGTTCAGCTGGCTGTCCGCAAAGAGGAATTTCCTATCCAATTGCTTCGCCTCAGCGAAAATAATTTTTTGCAAACCCTTCATAATAAACTCACCTGGGGGCTGGACAAGCGGAATTAAAGTGCGGAATGAATGAAAGAAAATGGCTATTTTTCCGTTCTATTTTAATTCCGAACCATATTTTGAGGTATATGAAAAAGTTATTGGCCGTAATGTTTTTTGCTGCTCTTTTCGCCGGGGGCATACCTGATGATCTTAGCGCCCAATCACAATATGCAGTGAGGCAGGAAGGTGAATTCGGGGTTGGTCTCGGGGCCGGCCACTATTTTGGTGATCTGAATACAAGAGCCTGGCTCAACAGGTCAAAAATGGCCGCCAGTGTTTTCTTTCGCAAAAACTTCGGTAACTATATTGCAGCACGTATCAGCGCCAGTTATGCAAGATTGGGGTATTCGGATATCTACAATACCCACAACGAATATATGTATCGCCGGAACCTGAGTTTTAACAGTAATGTATGGGAACTGGCAGTACAGGGGGATTTTAATTTCTTTCGTTTTATGCCCGGTGAGCCCGGTTTCAACTTTACTCCTTATGTAACATTGGGTGCAGGTGTTTTCAGTTATGATCCTTATACCTACCTGAAGGGGGAAAAGATTTTTTTAAGACCACTGGGCACTGAGGGACAGGGTAATGCTGCGTATCCCGGCCGTAAGCAATATAGTTCAATGGCGATTAGCCTTCCTATAGGTGTGGGTATTAAATACTCGCTCAATGAACGAATGAATATCGGGTTTGAAATATTGCACCGGCTGACCAATACCGATTACCTGGATGATGTGAGTACCACATATGTTGATGCTGCTATTTTCCCTACTAATCCTGACGGTACTCCCTCCAATGCCGCTTTGCTGCATGACAGGTCCTATGAATTAGGAGAACCTATAGGTCTTCCCGGCAGGCAACGGGGTAACAGCAAGCAAAAAGACCAGTTTGTGACTGCCATGTTCTTCGTTACGTTCAACCTGCAGTCATACAAATGCCCTACTTCTAATTAAAAAACCGGCATTTGTGTACATAGCCGGAATTGACGGGCTTAATTCCATAAAACCCTTTATTTTTTAAAGATAATTTAGGCCCGGTGCAGAATTGCACCGGGCTTTGTTTTTTGTACCTTCGTGCCCCTCAAGGAATAAGAACTTATGTCCCAGCTTTTGGAAAAGATAGATAAAGACCATTTGCCCCGGCATATTGCCATTATCATGGATGGGAATGGACGTTGGGCGAAAGAGCAAGGGCAAGACAGGTTGTATGGCCATTTTCAT
Organism: Chitinophagaceae bacterium UBA4411; assembly: GCA_002400415.1. Lineage (GTDB taxonomy): Bacteria > Bacteroidota > Bacteroidia > Chitinophagales > Chitinophagaceae > CADEDV01. Next base: position 200,222 of record DGQP01000016.1, on the reverse strand, counting down.
GGTGTGGAGAGTGTACGGAATATTGTGGAGGGATGTGCAGAACTAAAGATCGGATACCTGACCCTCTATGCTTTTTCAACGGAAAACTGGGATCGCCCGGAATACGAGGTGATTGGCCTGATGGAATTGCTGGTGAGCACTATCCGCAAAGAAGTGGAGAGCCTCCATAAGAACAATATACGGTTACATGTGATTGGTGATATGAATATGCTGCCGGAATATGCCCGCCAGGAATTGAATGAAGCACTGGATTTTACCAAAGAAAATACAGGATTGAACCTTATTATGGCATTGAGCTACAGCGGTCGCTGGGAGCTGTTAAATGCTGTGAAAAATATAGCACACGAGGTAAAACAGGGCAGGCTGACTGTTGAGGAAATTGACCAGAACACCCTGCAGCGCTACCTCTGTACCAGTGGTTTTCCAGACCCTGAGCTGATGATCAGGACCAGTGGCGAATACCGGATCAGTAATTTCCTGTTGTATCAGCTGGCATATGCCGAATTATATTTTACTAATGTAAGGTGGCCCGATTTCCGGAAAGAAAACCTGTATGAAGCGATTGTGGATTTTCAGAACCGGGAACGAAGATTTGGGAAAACAAGCGAACAACTGATCAGTGGGTAATTGAAAAGGGGCTGGGCCCAACCTTTTGCAGCTGGTACCAGGTTCTCCCTTTCTTTAACAAACACTTTCGATATTTACCGTTAATTTGCCAGCGAAAGAGATGGCAGGATGGCCCTAAACAACAGATAATAAGTTAATTACGTATATACCATACCCACAGAAAAATTTTCTGACTGACTTTGAATAATCAACCATGCAACGATTTTTATCCAGGATCACTGTTTTTTTGATAACTGCTTTAGTTTCCATTCACAATATTCAGGCACAGGAACCCACCTCTGTTGATCCCAAACTACTGGAATGGGAAAATGCCAGGATTCCGAAAGAATATACCATAGCAGAAATCAATATTACCGGCATACACTACCTGGATACGGCGATCGTGGCTTCTATATCGGGCCTACAGGTAGGCGATAAATTCATGCACCCGGGCAATGATATTTTTGCAAAAGCCATTTCCAACCTCTGGAGGCAAAAATTATTTTCTAACGTTCAAATCTTTATTACAAAGATCGTTGACGATAAGGTGAGTATTGAGATCAGTGTCCAGGAAAGGCCCAAACTGGGCAATTTTAAATTTGTAGGGGTTAAAAAATCAGACCAGGAGGAGTTACAGGGCAAGATGGGGTTGGCGAAACAAACCATTATTACGGAGAATATGCGCCGCAATATTATCGAAGTGGCTACAAAATATTTCAGGGAAAAAGGGTACCAGAATGTTTCTGTGCGGATCGAAGAGCAAAATGATCCGGCCTTCGTGAATTCCAATGCACTGACCATTTATATTGATAAAGGCGATAAGATCAAGATCGAGAATATCAACTTTTTTGGCAACGACCATATTGACGAGCTGAAGCTGAAAAAGCAATTGAAAGGAACCAAAGAAAAGAGCAGGTTCACCTTATATTCTCAAAAAGATACCAGCCGTTTCGGAACAAAAGAAAGCTATAGTTTCAGCCAGTATACAAAAGATTGGGGTTTTCTTTCTATCAGTAAGACCAAAAAGCTGGTAGACCCTTATTTCCGCTTCAAACTATTTACCGGCGCTAAGTTTGACCCGAAAAAATTTGAAGAAGACAGGGAAAAGTTGCTGAACTATTATAATGCCCAGGGATATCGCGATGCGCAAATAGCCGATACAGCTATTTATACAGGTAAAAGCGGCAACCTGAATATTGATATAAAAATTGAAGAAGGAAGACAATATTATTTCGGCAACATCACCTGGAAGGGAAATTCAAAATACAGCGATTCTATCCTGAATCTTGTTCTGGGTATCAACAAAGGAGATATTTATAATATCGATATCCTCAATAAACGTCTTGGTAAACAACTGACACAGGAAGGTGGTGATATCAGCGGACTTTACATGGATGATGGTTATCTGTTCTTCCAGGTGGAGCCGGTGGAAACCGCTGTGTATAATGACACGATTGACCACGAGATCAGGATCAAAGAAGGTCCCCAGGCAAGGATCAAGAATGTAACCATTGCGGGGAACGAAAAAACAAAGGACTATGTTATCCGTCGTGAGCTAAGGACTATCCCGGGTGAGCTGTTCAGCCGTTCTGACCTGATCCGTTCTCAACGGGAATTGGCAAATCTGAATTTCTTTAACCAGGAAACAATTAACCCCGGCGTCGTTCCAAACGCTGATGACGGCACGGTTGATATCAACTGGAAGCTGGAAGAGAAATCGTCCGACCAGTTGGAACTATCCGCCGGATGGGGTGGCGGTGTTGGATTAACGGGAACACTTGGCGTTACGTTCAACAATTTCTCCATTAAAAATATCCTGAAAAAATCGGCCTGGGATCCATTGCCTACCGGTGACGGACAAAAGCTGAGCTTACGGGTGCAATCAAACGGAAGGGCTTACCGTTCTTATAGCTTTTCCTTCACAGAGCCCTGGTTAGGCGGTAAGAAAAGAAACTCATTGACAATTGGTATCAATAACAGTAAGTTTTCAAACGCGTTTGATCCTTATACCGGCCAGATAGACCGGGCAAGATCGGATACCAACTATTTAAAGACAACCGGGCTCACACTTTCACTGGGCAAGCAGCTGAAATGGCCGGATGACTTTTTCAGCCTTGTATTCTCATTGAATTTTACCCAGTACAAGCTGGCCAACTATCCCGTATTTCAGGGGTTGAGTGATGGAACATCAAACAATATCAGTATGAAGATCGCCTTACAACGTTCTTCTGTCTTCAACCCGATCTTCCCGACCAGCGGATCAAACCTGATGGCCAGTGTGCAGTTTACACCTCCTTACTCCGCATTCAATAAAAACTTATCAAAATCAGCCAATCCGTATAAAACACCTGAATATCATAAATGGCGCTTTAACGCAGAATGGTTTGTACCGATCGGGAAACCGCTGGGTGCAGAAAAGAACCGTCAGTTTGTGCTGAAAATGGCTGCCAAATATGGTTTCATGGGCCGGTACAGCAAAGACCTGGAGTACTCACCATTTGAGCGTTTCCAGGTGGGTGATGCCGGTTTAACTAATAATTTTGGTTTGTTGGGTTATGATATCATTGCCCATCGGGGTTATCCTGTTTATCAGTCATCTGATCCTACGGTGAATCCTGATCAGCAAAGCGCACAAAACTTCTTTACTATATTCAACAAATACCAACTGGAGATGCGTTTCCCGCTGGTGACTAACCCAAGCAGTACCATTTATGCGCTGACTTTCTTTGAAGCAGCCAACGGATGGTATAATTACAAAGACTATAATCCATTCCGTCTCCGTCGTAGTGTTGGGGTGGGTATGCGCTTCTTCCTGCCAATGTTTGGTTTGCTTGGATTTGATTATGGAGTGGGGCTTGACCGCATACAGCCGGGTCAGAGTGGCCTGAAAGGTGCATCCCGTTTCACCTTTATGCTGGGTTTTGAACCGGAATAAAATGGAAACACTATTTTCAATCCCTGAAAATTTAGCAATATGAAAAAGATCTTATCTCTTGCACTTGGTTTTATCCTTTTTGCAGGAACTGCAATGGCACAGAAATATGCCATCATCGATACCCGGTATATCCTGGATAAAATGCCGGATTACAAGCAGGCACAAAAACAACTGGATGATGTGGCGGCTGAGTGGCAGAAAGATATTGATGGAAAACAGGCGGAACTGGACAAAATGTATAAGGATTTTGAGGCGGAACAGGTGATGCTGAGCGATGAGTTAAAGAAAAAAAGAGAAGACCAGCTTTTTATAAAAGAAAAGGAGTTAAGGGATCTGCAACGTAAACGCTTTGGTTTTGAAGGAGATCTCTTTAAAAAAAGGCAGGAGCTGATCAAACCCGTGCAGGACAAGGTTTATAATGCGGTGCAGAAAATGGCTACCCTGCGGGGCTATGATTTTGTGCTGGATAAAAGTGAGGGAATTACCATTATATTTGCCGACCCTAAACTTGACAAGAGTGAAGATGTGCTGAAAGAACTGGGGGTTAAGTAAAAGCGGAATTGTTAAAAAATCACAAAAGGCAACCAAACGTTTTTGAACTGAATCATTAATAAGTAAAAATTAAAATCACCAGGTGTGGTGAGTAATTGAAAAGTCAAAAAAAACACTCATGAAAAAATTGAAATTAGTAGCGGTGGCGATGGTACTGTTGATAGCAGGAACGGCTTCTGCACAAACCAAGATCGGCTATATCCGTATCGATGATATTGTAGGCCTGATGCCAGAATTAGCCAAGGAAAAAGTGAATATGGATACCGTAGGTCAGAAATATGTACAGGATTCTATCCTTCCCCGTTTGAACTATGTTCAATCCGAATACCAAAGAAAATTGCAGGATTATACAGATACCACCAAGCCAAAAGGTGTAAGGGATGAAATACTTAAAGATTTGCAGGCGTTAAAGGAAGAATTGGATGGTGCTGATGCTCTTATCCAGCAGGTACAGCAATACAAACAACAGGAGTTTTTAAAACCTCATTATGCCAGGGCAAAAAAAGCGATTGATGCTGTGGCAAAGAAAAAAGGGTACACTCATGTTCTGAATACAGAGGTTTTCCTGGTAGCTCCGGAAGCAGATGATATGTCATTAGCTGTGTTGGCAGAACTGGGCATTAAATTGCCTAACCAGCCTGCAGCGGGAGCCAAGTCAGCGGGGACAAAACCAGCCGGTAACTAAACTAACAGGTTTCAAAATAGAAAAAGCCCTGTTTCATATAAGATGAAACAGGGCTTTTTAATAGGCCGTAGTGCCTACTTTTGTTCTATGCAAAAAGCAGGTCCTATTGGTGTATTTGATTCCGGCTATGGCGGATTGACGGTTTTAAAAGAGATCATCAGCAAGCTGCCGCAATACGATTATCTCTATCTTGGTGATAATGCCCGGGCGCCGTATGGTAACCGCTCCTTTGATACGGTCTATCATTATACTCTGCAGTGTGTACAATGGTTTTTCGACCAGGGTTGTTCATTAGTAATCCTGGCTTGTAATACGGCTTCTGCAAAAGCATTGCGTACTATTCAGCAAAACGATCTTCCCCGGATAGCTCCGGATAAAAGAGTACTGGGAGTTATAAGACCTACAACAGAGGTGATCGGTACTTACTCTGAAACTAAAAATGTGGGAATACTGGCCACGAATGGAACGGTGATATCAAATTCCTACCCGATTGAAATAGCAAAATTTTACCCGGATATCCATGTGTACCAGGAAGCCTGCCCGATGTGGGTGCCGTTGGTAGAGAACAATGAGCACCTCAGTGATGGTGCAGAATACTTTGTAAAGAAAAACCTGCAGCATATTTTTGAAAAGGGGGAAACCATTGATGTTCTTTTACTGGCCTGCACCCATTACCCGCTTTTAAAAGAAAAGATTGAAGAACACCTGCCGGTAGGGGTAAAGTTGCTTTCGCAGGGCGAGATCGTTGCGGAAAGCCTTGCCGATTACCTGCAAAAACATCCTTTGCTGGAAGCGCTGTGCAGCAAAAGCGGATCCCGGCAATTCTTTACCACCGACTCTACAGAAGATTTTGATAACCATGCTGCTATCTTTTTTGGCGAACCGGTACAGTCCCAATACGCCGCCGTAGAAACGCCAACCAACTGATGATCAGTGAACAGGAAGATAAACAAAGCCTGGTTGCAGGGCAGGGAAGCCGGTTTACAAATATTATCTGTTCTGGCCTCTGAGTTATGCCTGTCAAACCTTACCTTTGCCGTCCTTTCATCCCGCCTGGGGGAAGACGGGTTGTGGTGACCCTTTTTACCAGGCGAAATTGAAACCTGGGCCGTTCTCCAGGTCCGCATTTCAAAACATGAAAAAGAGAAATAAATAATTATGAAACGTACATTTCAACCTCATCGTAAGCGTCGTAAATCAGTACATGGTTTTCGTAAGCGTATGGCAACAGCCAATGGCCGTAAAGTACTGGCAAGCCGCCGTGCAAAAGGCCGTAAGAAGCTCACTGTTTCTGATGAGAAAAAACTGAAATAAAATCGCCGCCGTTGTATAAACGGAGGTTTCAATAATTTTATAGCTCTGGTAGTAACCGGAGCTTTTTTATTAGGTACAATTTTGACCAAACAATTCACTTTAGGAAAAGAAGAACGGTTGAAAAGCCGGAAAGCTATTGACCAGCTGTTCAAAGAAGGGCAGCGGTTCAGTGTGCCGCCATTTCATGTCCGTTACCAGTTTACTGCTGCTGAATTGAAATTTGGTATTACAGTATCTTCAAAGAATTTTAAAAAAGCAGTGGATCGCAACCGGGTTAAAAGACTGGTCCGTGAAGCCTGGCGGTTACAGAAAAATGAATTACAGCTGGCAGTAGCCGGAAAAAATAAAGGCCTGGATATATTCCTGATCTATACAGCCAAAGAACTGCCGGATTATTCACTGATTGAGGATAAGATTAGTATTGTGCTGAAGAAGCTTTTAAAACTGGCGAATGAAATTCCTGCTGCAAATTCTTAGCCTTCCTTTTATCGCCCTGATAAAAATTTACCAGTTGATTATTTCCCCCTGGCTGGGACCAAAATGCCGTTATACACCCACCTGCTCACATTATGCAACGGAAGCATTAAAAAAACATGGCGTATTTAAAGGATTATGGCTTGCCATTAAAAGAATATCCCGCTGTCATCCCTGGGGAGGAAGTGGTTACGATCCTGTTCCCTGATTCTTTCTTATTTCCGCAATGAAACACTGGTACACGGCATTCCGGATATGAATAAATTCGATCAGCGGATCTGCAAATAATTCCCCGATCATCTTTTCTACTTCATTGTTGTCTTTTATAAAACGGGCTAATATCATTCTTCTTTCCCTGTTATAACAACGAAGTGCAAGACGGACGGGTAATCTTCCATTTTTTACTTCAGGAGGGAAGGCACTGTTATCCTCGTAAGTGCTGCAATCTTCATGTATATACACCGGCCCCACTTCATCATAAGGATTTGCAGCATTAACAGGTGCATAGGAAAAGAGCAATCTTTTTTCACCCGGTCGAAATTGTTTTAAACAACAACGGCAGGGGCCATAACCTGTCTCACCGGCAAGGCTTACTTCAACAGCATGACCAAAACCGTCCTGCATGGAATTTCTGATTGTATCAATGTAGTTTTTGGGAATTGCGTGGTAAGTAATATTCATCTTGTATTTGTTTCCTGCAAATTCATAAAGTCAAACAAATCGGTTTTTGCGGAATGGATCAAATGGCTCCGCCCGGTAACCGGCTTTGTTCCCAGCCAATAATGGAAGTTTTGCGCACACTTCCCCAATGGTATTCCCCGATGATACCGGTAGATTTTATGACCCGGTGGCAGGGAATAAGCCAGGCTACAGGATTATCACCGATAGCGGTGCCAACAGCACGGAAAGCTTTGGGTTTCTTGATAGCATGAGCAACGGAAGCATAAGTGCTTAACTCACCTGAAGGGATCTTTAATAATGCCTCCCATACTTTTAATTGAAAAGGCGATCCTTTCAAATGGAGTTTTATAGCGGAAAGGTTAGTCCAGTCCTGCTGAAAGAAATGTAATACCTGCTGCTGATGCTCATTCTTTTTTTCTTTCAGCACAGCGTTAGGCCAATAGCCGGACAGTTTTTTTACAGCAGTATCCCGGTTTTCAATAAAATCAATTTTACAGATTCCTTTTTGCGTCGCAGCAATAATAACATCACCAAATAAAGTAGCGGAGAAAATATAGCTGATTTCCAGATTCTCACCACCATTTTTAAATTCTCCGGGTGTCATGGCTTCAACAGCAACGAACAGATCATGCAGCCGGCTGGTACCGGATAAACCGGCCTCAAAACTTACGTCTGCTAATGTTTTATTCTTTAACAACAGCGCCCTTGCATGTTCCGCACTGATATATTGCAGGAATTTTTTGGGAGAAACGCCGGCCCATTCTTTGAACAGCCGCTGAAAATGAAAAGGGCTGAGATGGATATGTGCAGCAATAGCATCCAGCGGGGGTTGCTCCTTACTGTTGGCCCTGATATACTCAATGGCAGCTGCTATGCGCTGATAATCGTTCATATACTGAACAAAACTAAGATGCAGGGGAGCTTTAACCGACCCGGTTCTTGCGGAAATAAAAAACCGCCCTGTTTGACAGGACGGTTTTTAGTATCACTTATTTAATTATGCTTTTGCGAAACGTTCTGCCACTTTATCCCAGTTTACCACGTTCCAGAAAGCAGCCAGGTAATCAGCTCTTTTGTTCTGGTATTTCAGGTAATAAGCATGTTCCCACACATCCACGCCGAGAATGGGCGTGCCTTTGACTTCGGCTACATCCATCAGGGGGTTATCCTGGTTTGGCGTAGAAGAAACCTCGAGCTTACCATCTTTTACCAGCAACCAGGCCCAGCCACTACCAAAGCGGGTCATACCGGCGTTAGCAAATTTTTCTTTGAATGCATCAAAAGAACCAAAGGCGTTGTTGATCGCATCAGCCAGTTTACCTGAAGGAGCACCACCTGCATTGGCGGCCAGGCTTTCCCAGAAGAAAGTGTGATTCCAGTGACCACCGCCATTATTACGGACTGCGGGAGAAATTGAACCTGCTGCTGCCACGAGTTCTTCCAGTGATTTACTTTCATTGGGAGTGCCAGCCACAGCTTTGTTCAGGTTGTCAACATAAGCCTGGTGGTGTTTGCCATGATGGATCTGCATGGTCAGCGTGTCAATATGCGGTTCCAGAGCGTCATGAGCATATGGAAGGGGCGCTAATGTAAATGCCATAGTCTATTTTTTTAAGATTGATGATTATTGTTTAAGGGATAACAAAAGTAAGAAGATGTGGTTGAACCCGCCGGAATGAAAAATGAATAGTTTCTTATTTCGAAAACTGGTTATCGCTTGTTTCGGAAGAAATCTTTCATCAGTTGGGCACAATTATCCTTTAAAATACCCCGGATCAGCTCCGCTTTAGGATGAAAAGGCCAGTTAGTGCCGGCTGTTTTTTTGTAACCGTTCTTTTCATCATCTGCCCCGTACACAATTCTGCCAACCTTACTCCAGTAGATGGCTCCGGCACACATAAAACAGGGTTCCAGGGTAATATACAAAGTGGCTTCCGGCAGGTATTTACTGCCGAGCAGATTAAAAGCAGAAGTTAAAGCGATCATCTCGGCATGAGCTGTGGGGTCATTCAGCCGTTCCGTCATATTATGCCCCCGTGCAATTACTTTCCCATTCATTACCACAACAGCACCCACGGGTATCTCACCATCTTCAAAGGCTTTTTTTGCCTCTTTCAGGGCCTGCATCATGAAGTACTCATCGGTCATACTGCTCCCGGTTTTGCCTAACTTTCCATAAAATTAGAACTAATGGACCATATCAGCCACCTGGAAAAAATGCGACAGTATTTTGATTCGGGGATTACAAAATCATATGCGTTCAGGAAGGAGCAATTAAAGAAATTGAAACGGTCGGTCCTGGCACATGAGCAGGATTTGTATGATGCTTTGTTTGCCGATCTGAAAAAAAGCCCCGAGGAAACCTGGGTAACAGAAACAGGGATGGTTATTTCGGAACTCAATGCCGCAATAAGGAACCTGAAAAACTGGATGGAGCCGGAAAGAGTACCCACCAATTTGCTCAACCTTCCCTCCGGCAGTAAAGTGATGAGAGAGCCGTTAGGAGTGGTCTTGATCATAGGTCCCTGGAACTATCCGTTTCAGTTGCTCATCAATCCGCTGGTCGGTGCTGTTGCTGCAGGCAATTGTGTTGTCTTAAAGCCCAGTGAATTTGCACCAGCCACTGACAGGGTTATGAAAAAGATCATTGAAACCGTTTTTTTACCGGAGTATATTTATTATGTACAGGGTGATGGGGCTGCTGTTGTTCCGGCAATGATGAATAATTTTTCATTTGATCATGTTTTTTATACCGGCAGCACGACAGTGGGAAAAATTATTTATAAAATGGCAGCGGAGCGTTTAGTGCCCGTAACTTTAGAATTGGGAGGTAAAAGCCCCTGCGTGGTAGAAGAAGATGCCAATATCAACGTAGCTGCGAGGAGAATTGCCGTCACTAAATTTTCTAATGCGGGGCAAATGTGCGTGGCGCCGGATTATGTACTCGTCCATGCATCTAAAAAAGAAGCGTTGCTGGAAGCCCTGAAAAAAAGTATGCGGCAATTCTTCGGTGATCAGCCGGAAGAGAGCTACAACTATGGAAAGATCATCAATGAGAAACAATTTAACCGCATCATGGCTTACGTGCAGCAGGGTACTATCGAATACGGAGGACGATCCGACAGGAGTAAACTGTTTATAGAACCAACGATTATAACCGGTATACAAACCGGTGCTGCCGTGATGAATGACGAAATATTTGGTCCTGTTCTCCCGGTTATCAGCTTTACTACAAAAGAAGAAGCAACAAATATTATCCGGCGGCATCCTAACCCGCTTGCCTTCTATGTTTTCACATCTTCGGGCACCCGGGAAAAAGATTGGCTCAATAGTGTGGCTTTTGGCGGTGGTTGCGTAAACAATGCCAGCTGGCACCTTACAAATCATCATTTACCCTTTGGCGGCCGTGGTTTCAGCGGTAGCGGGAATTACCACGGGAAGTACTCCTTTGAAACATTCAGTCATAAAAAGGCCGTGATGAAAACTCCCACCTGGTTTGACCCCGCTATTAAATACCCGCCATTCAAAGGCAAACTGAAATTGTTCAAATGGGTGATACGATAAATTATTGATCATGGCAGCTAATTCATGGATCCGGAAACTAAAGAAGCTATTGATTGTTCTGTTTATGTTCATCATAGCTTTCGCCGGCTATGTGGAGATCGTTAATTATAATTCTAAAAACATGACCTACCGTCAGAAAGTGCTGAAAGCCGTGTACCCGGTTCTTATGTGGTTCACCAAATTAACAGGAACAAAAAGCAAACAACTGGAAAATAAAGACAAAGAACCGCCTGTATCCTTTTATAATTTGCAGGCCATCGCCAATAATGGCGATACAATCAGTTTTGACAGTTACCGGGGTAAGAAGATATTACTGGTGAACACCGCCAGCAATTGTGGTTATACCAGCCAGTACGAAGACCTGCAAAAACTTTATGAGCAATATGGTGGTAAACTCGTGGTGGTTGGTTTCCCGGCTAATGATTTTAAAGAACAGGAAAAAGGAACGGATGAAGAGATTGCCCGGTTTTGCAAAGTGAATTTTGGTGTCAGCTTCCCGCTGATGAAAAAGAGCGTAGTGATACAATCAGCAGGGCAGAACCCGGTTTTCCAATGGCTCACTGACGCCGCAAAGAATGGCTGGAACAGCCAGTATCCCACCTGGAATTTTTCCAAATACCTGGTCAATGAAAAAGGTATGCTGGTCAATTATTTTGATCCTTCTGTTTCGCCGCTTGCAAAGGAAGTGACTGATGCTATTGATAAATGATTCTTCTTTCATGAAGGTCAAATAAATACAGCCATATATTGATTAACTTACGGTAAACATTGCCCGCCATGTTTACCAAAACAGATATCGAAAAATATTTCATGGCTGAAAAGCAGGAAAGCTTCTTATTCCTCCTGATCGGTATAGCTGGCATAGTTGCGGCTATTATCTTTTTCCTCTTCCTGAAAACTAATTTTTATAAAGGGGCGGCCATCCCCCTGTTGCTGGTCGGTTTGTTGCTGGGCGTTGCCGGATATACGGTGTACAAAAGAAGCGACAGTGACCGTGTTCGCAATGTATATGCTTACGATATGAATCCGGCTGAATTGAAGGAAAAGGAAATTCCCCGCATGAAAGCCGTGATGAAAAATTTTGTGATCTACCGCTGGGTGGAAATAATCCTCTTTCTGGCCGGCGCCGGGTTATATATTTATTTTATCCGCGACTTTAAGCATGATTTCTGGAGAGGCTTTGGATTAGCACTGGCAATTATGGCATTGACCGCCTTAGTAGCAGATTTCTTTGCCGAAAGAAGAGGAGCTGCTTACACGAAAGGATTGGAATCTTTCATTTCTAAAAATAATTAGTTATGATGTACAATGATATTATCGGCACCCTGGGTGTTGGCCTCATCCTGCTGGCCTATTTTCTCAATATCACCAAGCTCATTCAGCACGATGATAAGTTATATTTTGTAATGAATATCATTGGCGCTGCACTGGCCTGCTATGCTTCCTTACTGATCAGCTACTGGCCTTTTGTGATCCTGGAAGGAACATGGGTATTGGTATCCCTGTACGGACTGATGAAGAATATGAAAATAAGAATGACTTAGTTGACCGGGCAATTCTCGTGGTAATTGATCAGTTCGATCGGGGTCTTCTGTATCTCAAAACCGGCATACGTAACTGCGATCTCATTGAGTACTTCGTTGATCCCGGCTTCTGTTTTCAGGGTAACAAGGCGGTTGCGGAATTCCTTAATGTTGGGTAAGCCTTTCAGGTAATTGGCATAATGGCGGCGCATTTCGTTGATACCGACAACAGGCCCTTTCCACTCCACACTTTTTTGCAAATGTTTACGGCAAACAACAATGCGGTCATCAATAGAGGGCGCAGCTAAATGCTCACCGGTTTGTACAAAATGCCTGATCTCGTTAAAGATCCAGGGATAACCAATAGCGGCACGTCCGATCATAATGCCATCCACGCCATACCGGTTCTTATATTCCAGTGCTTTTTCCGGTGAATCAATATCACCATTACCAAAAATGGGGATTGTGATACGGGGATTATTCTTCACTTTACCGATCAGCGTCCAGTCGGCCTCTCCTTTATACATCTGTGTACGGGTGCGGCCATGAATAGCCAATGCCCGTATACCTACATCCTGCAACCGTTCCGCCACTTCTTCGATATTCTTTGTGTTATCATCCCATCCCAGCCTTGTTTTAACGGTAACAGGTAAAGAAGTTGCTTTTACCACCGCCGATGTTAACCGCACCATCAGGTCAATATCTTTTAAAACACCGGCACCTGCACCTTTCAGGGCTACTTTTTTCACCGGGCAGCCGAAATTGATATCCAGTAAGTCAGGATTAGTGACTTCCACAATTTTAGCGGCGAGGGCAAGACTTTCTTCATCACCACCGAATATCTGGATGCCGACAGGCCGTTCATAATCGAATATATCCAGCTTCTTGCGGCTCTTGATCGCGTCACGGATCAGTCCTTCCGAAGAAATGAATTCCGTGTACATCAGGTCGGCGCCATTATCCTTACAAACCGCCCGGAACGGCGGATCACTTACATCCTCCATGGGGGCGAGGAGCAGGGGAAAATCAGGAAGTTCTATGTTACCGATTTTTACCATTTTCCGGGTTTGTTGCGAAGCTTATCCGTTATAAACTAAAGGGTTAAATAAATATGTGTCTTCTGCCAGCGGACAGTTATTTTTGAACCTGCAAATTTACGGTTTAATCGCTGAAATCTATGTACGACAATCAATCCAAGGGCATTTCCTATACAGCAGGTTTTTTTATGCTGATAGCGTTTGCTGTAGCAGGTATTATTTTATCAGGCCTTGTCAGTATTCCAATCTGGTCTGCTATGACGGGCAAACCCATCACGGCCTTCCAGGAAGGACAATTTGCACCCGAAGACAGTAATGCCATGAAAGTGGTGCAGGTACTCTCAACACTCATCGGGTTTTTATTACCCGCCATCGCCACCGCTTTTATGCTGAATAGGAAGCCTTTCAGACTGATGGGTTTTTCTCCGCAGGTAAGGCCGAACCAGGTGGGATTAGTGGTGATGATCATTTTCACAGCGCTGCTCGTTTCTTTTGCGATCTCTTACCTGAATAAAGAAATTCCATTATCAGCTGAATGGAAATTAAAAGCTGATAAATGGGAAACGGATTATAACCAGCAGGTAACGGCTATTATCAGCCTGAAAAACACAAGTGATTATATCCTGGCGTTGATCATTATGGCGTTCTTACCTGCCTTATGTGAAGAAGCATTGTTCCGGGGTGGCTTTCAGAATTTCCTGACCCGTTCAGGCATGAAACCCTGGGCATCGATATTAATTGTCAGTATCATCTTTAGTGCGGTGCATTTTTCTTTTTATGGGTTTTTGCCCCGTGTATTTTTAGGAGCCGTGCTGGGGTTGATTTATTATTTCTCCGGGAAATTATGGCTGAGTATCCTGGCACATTTTATCAATAATGCACTGGCGGTAACCATTATTTATTCCATGATGAAAGAAGGAAAATCCATCAAAGAAGCCATGATGGAAGATAGCAGCGGCAGTTGGTGGGGTATTTTATTATTGCCGGTCCTGATCGGGCTTTTCATGTATTTCAAAAAAATAACGGCTTCGGATAAAGAAATCTATCAAAATCAATAACCATTTCATGGCATTCAACTGGCCTGTATTCAGAACAAGAGCATTAACAGCTATCGTGTTTGTGGCGCTGATGTTAGCCGGTCTGTTGTGGAATCACTGGAGCTTCCTGCTGCTGTTTTCCATTATTCATTTTGGCTGCTGGTGGGAGTATATTAAACTGGCAGAGAAAATTCATAACACGAAGTTTCATCCTTATACCAAATTAGGGGTCGTGGTATTTGGCTATCACTTTATGCTTTTGATGTGCGGCCCGGCTTATGTAATAAGCGGATTTGGGCTAAGTGAAAATGTTGCTATGCCGGTTTCTGCAGCGGGACTTATCTTGATACTGCTGGGTATTTTCTCACAAAAAAGAATTCATCTGAAGGCATTAGGAATGGCAGCCTTGGGGTTATTGTATATATCACTGAGCTGGGGATTGATGATGAATTTATATCAATGGACAATTGATATACACCTGCATGACACAATGTTTGTAATAGGTGGGGGATTAATTCCTGTAATTATCATAGCCAGTATCTGGATCAACGATACCATGGCTTATATAGTCGGATCGCTGATCGGAAAAACTCCGCTGTCAAAAATATCGCCCAAAAAAACATGGGAGGGTACCATTGGCGGAGTTATTCTCGCAGTGGTGGTGGTTGCATTACTCTTGCCAGTTTTTTTTCCTAAAATACCACTTACAGAGTTTAAGATTGTCTTTTTTATAGCCCTGATTGCATTGATAGCAGCAATTACGGGAACCTTCGGCGATCTTCTCGAATCTAAATTGAAAAGAATGGCTGATGTAAAAGACAGCGGCTCCCTGATGCCGGGGCATGGTGGTTTTTTAGACCGCTTTGATTCACTGTTATTAGCTACCCCTTTTGTCTGGGTATTTGTAAAACTCCTGGTGCTGTAATAGCCCGTTCTCCAAACTCCATTTTCCATTCTCTCTTCCTCATTCACTATATTTGCCCCTCAACTGGTTAGTATGACAATTCATAAGGAAGGTTACAAGATCATCGCCATCAGTACCATACTTTTTGGTATCATTAATATTCTCTCCTTCTATTTTTTAAGTTTTAACCTGCCCGTAATCAGCTGGCTGCTTTTTATCGCCACACTGGGCCTGCTGATCTTTGTGATCTCGTTCTTTCGCATTCCCAAAAGAACACTCACGATACAGGAAAATGCTATTGTTGCCCCGGCCGATGGTAAAGTAGTGGTGATTGAAGAAGTACAAGCGGATGAATATTTTACCGACCGCCGCATACAGGTCTCTATTTTTATGAGTCCGCTGAATGTGCATGTGAACCGGAACCCGGTGAGCGGGGAAGTCGTGTACAGCCAGTATCACAAGGGGAAATATTTAGTGGCCTGGCATCCTAAATCTTCTACGGAGAATGAACGGCATTCTGTGGTGTATAGAAAGAATGGTAAAGAAATTTTAGTGAAGCAAATAGCCGGCGCATTGGCCAAAAGGATCATCAACTATTTACAGGCCGGGCAAAAAGTGGAACAAACCGGTGAGATGGGATTTATCCGTTTTGGTTCAAGAGTGGATCTGTTGTTACCATTGGATGCAAAAGTGCATGTGAAGATCGGGGATAAGCCACAGGGCGGGGTAACGGTAATTGCAAGCTGGTAAGAAAAGGCCATCGTGGCACAGTAAGACGAATTGTAAATTCATTAATAAGCAGATACCGGTTTGAAAGAAACCGGTATTCTTTTAAAAAATAGTTTCCAGTTCTTTTAAGGAATATACAGTGTAAGTGGGCACCATGCCTTCTTTTACCGGTACCACCTCGTTGTTTATATGATTGACATGGACCTGGTCGATGCCGGCATTGATGGCACCCAGGATATCTACATCAATTGTATCGCCAATCATAATACTCTCATCCGGGGCAGCTCCTGCTTTCTGAAAGGCATAATCAAAAATTTCTTTGTGTGGTTTTAAACTATTGCTTCCTTCAGAGGTGATCACTTCCCTGAAATAGCCGGCCAGCCCTGAATTCTGTAATTTGCTATGCTGTGTTTTTTCAAACCCGTTGGTGATCATGTGCAACTGGTAATTCTTTTCCTTTAAGTAATCAAGTATCTCAATAGTATACGGGAATAGTAATTTACGGGTCGGTAAAAGATCTAAAAAAAGGGCTCCCATTTCGCGGGCCAGTGGTTCATCAGCGATTTTAAATTCCAGTAAGGTCAGCCACATTCTTTTCCAGCGGAGCTCATCCACTTTTACAAACCCTTTCCGGTAGCGGTCCCATAATTTATCGTTTTGAACAAGGTAATGCTTATGGAAAAGATCAAAATCATGTACACCTATGGCCCCGAGTTCCATTGAATCATATAGTTCCTGTAAGGTTAACCGGCTATTTGCTTCAAAATCCCAAAGGGTGTGATCCAGGTCGAAGAAAAGATGTTTATACTTCATGCCTGCAAAATACGAACAGGGGGTTAAGAAGTACTGATAAGCGGGAAAAAAGTTCGTACTTCGCATATCTAATTTTAATTGTATGAATGTCGTCATCACCGGTGCTTCAAAAGGAATTGGCAGGGCCATTGCAGAAATATTTGCTGCTAACGGGCATGATCTTTTTTTATGTTCAAGGGGAGAAGTGGCCTTGTATAAGACAATGGAGGAATTGATGATTAAATACCCCGCTGTTGCGATCAAAGCAAAACCAGCTGACCTGAGTGTGAAGGAAGCGGCGCAGGCATTTGGTAACTGGTGCCTTTCAATAGCTGTTCCTGATGTATTGATCAATAATGCCGGCTTATTTGAACCGGGCAGTGTGAATAATGAACCTGATGGGCTGCTCGAAAGCCAGCTGAGTGTGAATCTTTACAGTGCCTATCATCTTACCAGGACCATTTTACCCGCAATGATGAAACGGAAAACTGGTCATATATTCAATATGTGTTCGATTGCTTCTTTACATGCCTACAAAAATGGGGGAGCTTACAGTATCAGTAAATATGCTATGCACGGGTTTACCAAAAACCTGCGTGAAGAAATGAAAGAATATTATATCAAAGTAACGGGTATCTTTCCCGGTGCTGTTATGAGTGATTCCTGGGACAATTATGATAACTCTTCCAAAAGAATTATGGAGGCTTCTGATATCGCACAACTGGTCTATGCGGCATCTCAACTATCAGCACAGGCTTGTGTGGAAGATATTGTGGTCCGGCCTCAACTGGGCGACCTGTAACCGGCTGGTCAGGCCAACAACCCTTTGGTAGCGGCTGTTTTCCTTTGGTAAATTTTTAACAAAGCTTCACAATGCCTGTTCTATATTAGTGGTAACTATATGAAACAGGCATTTCTCATATTCCTTCTTCTTGTGGCTGCTTTTTGTTCTCCGGCGCAGGTTATGTTCAAAACAATTGTGCCGCAGGAGGCGGTTGTTACTGCTGAATCATTCCGGGTGCAATATGTAATCGAAGGTGCAGAAAGGGCAGGTACTGTTTCAGCACCTTCATTCAAGGGGTTCCGGCTGGTGAACGGGCCTGAAGTATATGATGGCTATACCGGCTATCAGACGAATGCAAAGCCCCTGCATAATACAACCTATACGTTAGAGGCTATTAAACCGGGACGATATATTATTCCGGGTGCTGTAGTTACTATCAATGGGAAGATATGGCGTAGCAATGCTGCGATAGTAACAGTGGTCAGTAAGGAAGAGGCCGCTGCTCAACAGCAGCAAAATGGCCAGGCAGAAGAAAATGCTGCTTACCTGGCACCGGGTGAGGATGCTTACAGAAAAATCAACCAGAATCTATTTGTAAAGGTATTGGTGGATAAAAAATCCTGCTATGCCGGGGAGCCTGTTGTGGCTACTTTTAAATTATACTCCCGTTTGCAGTCCAAATCGGATATCGTCAAGAACCCCGGCTTTTACGGGTTCACCGTTCAGGATATGGTCAGTCTTTCAGATAAAGTAATGTCGGCAGAGCAACTGAATGGTAAACTTTTTGATGTGCATACTATCCGGCAGGTGCAGTTGTACCCCTTGCAGGCAGGAGAGTTTGTTATTGACCCGATGGAAATCAGGAACAGCGTGGAATTTTCACGGAGCGCAGTTAGCCGGAAAACAGAGCAGCAGGTAACAGAAGGGATTTCCGGCAACAAAGACCGGGTAACCGGGACGGATGCAGCCACTTTTGAAACCAATATCAGCACCGAACCTGTAAGTATCACTGTAAAACCATCTCCTCTTCCGTCAAAACCAGTTGATTTTAATGGGGCAACCGGAAGATTCAGTATCAGCGCATCAGTAGAAAAGGAGGAGTTTGCAAAAAATGAAGAAGGCTATCTTGTTATTACAATAAAAGGCCGGGGTAATTTTCCCCAGTTATCAGCACCGGTTATAGAATGGCCATCAGGCATCGAAGGATTTGAGCCGGCTGTAAACGAAGCAGTGGATAAAGCATCGGTACCATTAGCCGGTACAAAAACATTCCGGTATTCATTTGTTTCTTCCAGGCCGGGTACTTATAAATTACCGGTTATTAAGTTTTCTTTTTTTGACCCGGACACTAACAGGTATAAAACAGTCGCAGCGGATCCTGTATCACTCATCATCAGCAATAAAGAAAAATCATCCGTTGTTCCTGTTGCAGAACAAAAGGAGCCTATTGGGGCGATCAATAAAAGAGCGAGTTTTATTGCAGCCGGGATAGTAGGGCTATTGCTGCTGGGTGTATTGCTTTACTGGCTATTCCAGAAAAAACCTGCTAAGACAAGCGCAGAAGAAAAGCCGGTAATTGTATATCCTTCTGCAGCAGAATTGCTACAGCCTGCCCGGCTCCTGGTTCCGGCTGCGGATAAAGAGTTTTATTCCGCTTTGCAACAGGCAGTCTGGAATTATGTTTCGCCCCGCCTGCGATTGACGGGTAGTAATATGAACAAGCAGGTCCTGGCAATGAAACTGGCAGAAAGAGATTACCCATCAGCAGCATTATTGCAAATACTGGAGCAATGTGAAGCAGGTATGTTTACAAATGCCACACTGGGGGAGGACAGGGAGATTTTGCTGGAGAAAACGAAATCGGTTTTGGAAAGTATCGGCGACTGATCACTCGGCATATTTATAACCCACACCTCTTACGGAGTGAAAGTATTTCGGGTTACGGCTGTCATCTTCAAAATATTTCCGGAAGTTCAATATAAAATTATCGATGGTCCGGGTGGTTGGATAAACATTATAACCCCAAACGGCCTGTAATATTTTTTCCCGTGGCACCACTTCATTTTTATTCTCGATCAGGAGTTTCAGCAGCATGGTTTCTTTCTTGCTCAGCTGGATCTTCTGGCCATTTTTGCTGGTGGCTTCCTGCGCTTTGAAGTCGATAATATTATCCCCGAATGTATAACTGTTGCCAATAGTGGTCTTGTCCTGGAGTTTTTTATTCTTATTGATGAGTTTGTTTACCCTGAGCAGTAGCTCTTCCAGGTTAAAGGGTTTGGTCAGGTAATCGTCTGCTCCTTTCTTTAGTCCCAATACCCGGTCGGCGCTGCTGTTCCTGGCGCTGAGTATCAGGATGGGGACTTCGTTATTGCTGATACGTACAGTTTCCGTAACATTAATACCATCCATTTCCGGCAGCATTACATCCAGTATAATGAGATCGAAATACTCGCCTTGTATAGCTTTTATTGCAGCAACACCGTCAAAAGCTGAGGTAACATCATATCCTTCCAGCTCTAAATTGAGTTTAAGTGCTTCATGAAGGTTCTCTTCATCTTCCACTAACAAAATGGATGGTTTCTTTTCGTCGTTCATGATCTGAAAGTGACAGCAAAGTTACAGCCGGCCGGAATATTGTTTGTCACCGAAATGTCGGCATTATGGTCTCTGGCGATGATGCTGCAAAGGTACAGACCCAAGCCGGTTCCCTGCGTTTTCCGGGTGGTTTCGTTACCCACCCGGTAGAATTTATTGAATATTTTCTTTTTCTCTTCTTCTGCAATGCCAGGCCCTTCATCCAATATTTCCAGTGTGATGGCCCCGGTGGTCTTTTTCAAACTGGCGGTAATCGGCTTTTCTTTCGGTGAATATTTGATTGCATTCTCCAGCAGGTTATTCACCAGTAATTGCAGCAGCAGGGGATCTCCTTTTACATCCACATCCGGTTCGATATTCTCATTAAACATCCTTTCAGGGAACCGGTTCCTGAAATCAGTCAGGCAATCTTTTAACAGGTCGGAAAGATCCAGCTCATCTTTGGTGTTTTTATAACCGCCACCCTCCAGTTGGGAAGATATAAGAATATTATTGGTGAGGGAGGTAAGCCTTGTGGTTTCCTGCAGGGTCATCCGGATGAGTTTTTTTTGTTTTTCCGGTTCCAGCGAATATTTCTGCATTGTTTCCAGGTTGAGCCTGGCTACAGCAATAGGTGTTTTTAACTCATGGGTTACGGCCATCATAAAGTTTTGCTGCTGTAACTGCAGCAGAAACTGGCGCCTTACAGAACGATAAACGAAAGCAGCTCCAATAAGGATCAGGATCATAAAAGTGACCCCTTCGGCCACATATTTCGCGGTATTTCTTTTTGTCTCTTCTTTTATCGCCGTTATTTTTTCAGATAGCTGCAGGATGGTCAGCCTGTCTTGTTGTGCATTGATAGTAGCATAACGCTGTTCAGCCAGTGTTGTATTTTGTCTTTCCAGCGAAATGAACCACCAGATAAGTGCCGCCACGATATAAAGCAGGAGCATCCAGTATATGAAAGTGATCCTTTTTAACCGTTTGCTGCTGGAACCGGGCATATCTGATTATTGTAGTTTTTCAATACGGAGCCCTGCATTCATTACATTCTCCAGCGGGTCTTCCCGCATGATCTGTTCAAGTGTGAACGTGTAAGTGCCGGCCTTTAAGGTTTGCGGCTCTCCTAATTTGATGCGGTGTTCATAGATATCATCCATTCCTGTCCCGTTCCAGCCGTTTTCGTTAGTAGCCAGTTGCAGATCACGCCGGATCCTGACTGAAGTGTCTTGCCCCGGTAATTTAGCCGACAGGTTCACATAGATATTGTTGAAGCTGTATTTTTCATTATGCCGTAAGACCAGGAAGAGCTGGTAGCTGGCCGTAGTATCTTTTATAGTGAAATCGAAACTGGGTTTAAAACGGCTGCTCCACTTATGACCGGGGATGACAACTGTTTTTTCGTAAAGGTCAATAGTGGTGCAGGAAGAAGCTATAAGCAGTGAACTGACAGCCATCAGCAGGCATATCCTGGTGTTTGTTATACTACGCAAACGATTTTTTTTCAAAAGTAACTAAGAAGGGAATAATTCTCAAAACCCCGGGGCAGGTAATTACCACTTCCTTACAGCACATTCAGTACCTGCTCTTTTGCTTTTTCCAATTCGTCTTTCATTAATACCACGCATTTCTGGATGGTGGAATCGTAGGCTTTGGAACCGGTGGTATTGATTTCACGCCCGATTTCCTGCAGGATGAATGATAATTTCTTGCCTTTGGATTCTTCAGGTTCTGCCAGCAGGGATTTAAAATAATCGCAATGGTTCCGCAGCCGCACCTGTTCCTCGCTGATATCGATCTTTTCTATATAATAAATCAACTCCTGCTCCAGGCGGTTACCATCATAGTTTTCTTTGCCCACGTTTTCTTCCAGCAGCTTGGTAATACCATCCCGGATACGTACCTGGCGCAGGGGTTCCAGTTTGATCACTTCTTCCTGCTGCTTCAGTATATTATTGATGCGGTTTACCAGGTCATCTTCCAATGACCGGCCTTCATCCAGGCGGTGCAGGTTCAGATCGTCAATGGCTGCACGTAAAACGTTTTGAAAATCTTCCCAGTCTTTATCAACTAATTTCTCGCTGCTGGGGGTGATGACTTCAGGCAGCTTCACTAACGTACTCAGGATATGAGAAGGATCCAGGTTCAGGGTGGCCGATAATTCAGCCAGGGGTTTATAATAGGCTTTGGCCAGATCAGTATTGATCGTAACAGGTTTGGCATCACCGGTATCTTTTAAACTGATATTGCAATCAACGCTGCCCCGGTTCAGTTTCTCGGCAAGCAAACGCCGGATATCAAATTCAAAAGGCTTTAAAATGCTGGGTAACCGTAACGATAGTTCAAATTGTTTTCCGTTGAGTGATTTGATATCAACCAGGAATGTCTTATCACCCACCGTTTTTTCGGCTCTTCCAAAACCGGTCATTGACTTCAGCATGAATATCTTTTTAATTGCAGTAAAGGTATCTTAATTATTGAATAGGGTAAATATTGTTATCCGGCGGTACTGATGCTGCTGTTTTCCATAGGAGTAATCTTGAAAAGCCGGAATTGAAACAGCCGGGAGCAAACAGTATTTTGAAACAGTGATCAATAAAAAATCCCCCCGGAGTACCAGAGGGATCATTTATATAGATGGGTTAGTAAGTACGGGAAATAAATTTCCCGACACAATATTAAAAAGAATTTTGAGTAACCAAAAAAATTTCCCCAAATATTTTATTCACATTTTAAATATTGCTGTGGATAAGGAAGACTGCAAACCGGTTCCTGTTACTTGCAAATGAAAGTAACTGATAGTGATCATTCCTTCCTGTTGTGTTTTTTGTTTTTTAATGAATGCCTGTAATCATTGTACAGCAAGGGTTTCATAAGATCGTATTTGTATGCAGTGAACGATGCGGCAGATAAGTATTGATACAAATGGTATAAAGGACAATGATAAAAACTGTTTTAAATGCTTCTTCCTGCTGACAAAGCCATTTTTTATAAAAACAGTAAAATACCCCGGAAAAGGTAAAACGGGGCAACTTTTAATCGCAGAGCAGCATGCGATCACTTATTACCTTTGCTCAAATTCAAGTATATGAGGTTTGATAAACCTGTTCCGCTTACAACTATTGCCGCATTGATTAACGCGGAACTTACCGGCAACACAACTGCTTTTGCAACCGGGCTTAATGAGATCCATAAAGTGGAAGAAGGTGATCTTGTATTTGTAGATCACCCCAAGTACTATGATAAGTGTATTCAGTCTGCTGCCAGTTTTATTATCATCAATAAAAAAACAGCGTTTCCCGAAGGGAAAGCCTTACTGATTGTTGAAGAACCTTTTGAAGCTTATCAAAAGATCGTTCAGCACTTCCGTCCCTTTGCTCCTTCCATGGAAATGCAAAGCAATACGGCTAAAATAGGAGAGGGGACAGTAGTTTTCCCGAATGCTTATATCGGCAACCATGTGACCATTGGTAAGAATTGCATTATTCACCCGGGTGTAACCATACTGGATCATTGCCACCTGGCAGATGATGTGGTGATCCAGGCAGGCACCGTGATTGGCAGTGACGCTTTCTATTATAATAAGAAGACGAACCGGGAAATTCAGTATAAAAAGATGCTGAGTTGCGGACGGGTACTGCTTGAGAAGGGAGTGGAGATCGGTGCCGGCTGTACGATTGACCGGGGTGTAAGCGGAGATACAATTATCGGGGCAGGCACCAAGATGGATAATATGGTACATATCGGGCATGATACCGTGATTGGCAGGAATTGTCTTTTCGCCGCACAGGTGGGGATTGCCGGTGCCACCACCATTGAGGATAATGTGATTCTGTGGGGACAGGTGGGGGTTAGCAAGACCTTAACGATAGGTAAAGATGCGGTAGTGTATGCGCAAAGCGGTGTCAAAGATTCTATTCCCGGTGGTAAAGTCTACTTTGGTTCGCCGGTGGAAGATGCCCGTGAGAAAATGAAAGAATTTGTATGGATCAAAAGGATACCCGTGTTGTGGGAGAAAGTAATGGGTAAAAAGTAATTTACCTGTCCGGCAAATAATCATAAGGAAGCAGGTCCCCTATATTCTTCCAGCTCCAGTAACCCTGGTTGATCCAGTCTTTCTGATCATAGTAATACCCATTCTCTTTAATGGCTATTCCATCGGACATATCAATATAAGATATCTGTACTGCCACATTTTTGGGCAACTTGAACTTTTTAATGTACTCCGGTTCCGGTTTTTTCTTTGTATAAGTAACACTGATTTTGCGGGGGTAATAGAATTCAACCTGCATTGTCGCATGGGCGCTGTCTAAAATTACTTTCGGAACGGGTAAACTGTCTGGTGCTTCCGGGCTCGTCATTACTGTTATTTCGGGATATAGTATCACCTCGCTGTACACTGCTGTATCATAGACGTCTTTTACCCGGTTGAATTTTGTATTATCTGCCTCATCCAGCATGTCTATAATCCAACCGTCTTCGATCAATGTGCTGTCATAATAGCTTCTCATGAACTGGAGTTTGGACCCATAATAGGCCTTTGCCCGGTTAGAGGTCCATATTCTTTGCAAACTATCTGTTCCTTCCATTTCAGTATACAGGCAATATCCCCGGTAAGAATTAATATCCGTGTTATAGAAGTAAACGAAAGAGTCTAACTGGTAGCGAAGATTATAACCAAGGGCTTTATTAGCAATTTGTAAAGGCTCCGTGGCCAGTATCCTCAGCTTATTACTTTTTTTAAGGAAGTAAAATTTCAATACTTCCGGGTTCTGAAGTACACACTGGGAAGCGTTGGGGGTTGAACCGATAAAATTCTCTAAAAAGAAACTGCCATATTTCTCCCAGCCATCTTTTACTTCATTACTGCTTTTGATCACCACTTCTCCCAGGCTCTTATCTTCTTTGGTCATCAGTATCTCAAATTTGGTTACATCGCCGGTAATACGAACCGTCTGGGTTTGGTAACCTGTGTAGGTAAAGATCAGGTCATAACCACCCGACTTCAATTGCAGGGAAAATTCTCCCTGTTTGTTTGTGGTGGTTCCCAACGTGGTATTCTGGCAAAAGACGGAGGCTGCACCCAACGGCTCACGGGTGGCTGAATCCAGCACCATTCCGTAAATAGTGAATTGAGCAGAACTGACAAAAGAGAAGCTCGTGAATAAGGCCAGTAATAAGAAACGAAGTTTTTGCATAGATAAAAGATTGCGGATTAAAGATACATTCAGGACTGCTAAAGTTGCAATACCTCTTCTTGCAAATACTCTGCCCCAAGTGGAGGAAAAAGGGGCTTTAAGTAAATTTTCTAAGCTTTCTTGTCTGCAACAAGCTGATCAAGGTATTTTTTACAGGCCTTTTTTATACTTTCTTCCAAAGGGGTAAAGGAAAAACCCGGCAAGGCCTTCAGTATTTTGTCGTTGGCAAAATAAGTTTTGCTTTGCGCCACACTCGCACTCTCTTTGGTCAGTAACGGTTTTTTGCCGGTAAAAAGTGATTTGACACTTTCCAAACGCCAGGCAATGGAGATTAAAAAGGGAGTGGTGGCGCGGGAGGGTCGTTTCTTCCCAAACTGGTCAGCCATTGTATTCATCAGTTGCTGAAAAGGCCAGGTGTCGCCGTTAATGATATATCTCTGTCCGGTGATGGTTGATTCCATTAATAGTACAGCAGCCTTAGCCACATCTTCCACATCCACAAAGCCATTAATTCCGGGGCTGTACCATTTGAATTCTTCGTATACATTTTTGAAGATGGCACAACTGCTGCTGTGCCAGTCGCCATAGCCCAAAATAGTACTTGGGTTCAGAATAACAGCATCCAGCCCTTCTGCCATCCCTCTCCATACTTCTAACTCGCCTTTGTATTTACTTTTAGCATAGTGCGTATTCACTTTGCTTTCTTCCCATTTTTTTTCTTCATCCACTTGTCCGCCATCCGCTGTTCTTCCTAAAGCAGCCACTGAACTTATATGGATTAAACGCTTTACCTGCTGCTCCAGCGCCATATTGACCACATTGGCCGTACCATCCACGTTAACCTGGTACATATTCCTGCGGTCTTTTTTTGCGAATGAAACAATTGCTGCGGAATGAATAATAGTATCAATTCCCTGCATGGCTTCTTCCAGTGAAACCATATCCAGGATATCGCCTTCCACCCAATCTACTTTATCCAATATCTCATTACTGATCCAACCCGGTAATTTATTACCCCGGCGGATTGCCCTGACTGTATATCCTTTTTCCACCAATGCTTTGATGATGTAAGAACCGAGGAAACCAGTGCCACCTGTAACCAGGATGTTCCCGGTTACCCCTGGAAAAGGATTTGACGTTGCGCCGGCTGGTTTGATTTCATGCTGCATTGGAGTAAAAATGTTTATCAGCGTCTCTTAATAGCTCTCTTTTTATTAGTATTTGTAATATCCTTTTCCTGTTTTTTTCCCAAGATGGCCGGCTTCCACTTTTTCTTTCTGGATATAAGAAGGTTTTAGCCTCTTTGGTTTATCTAACTGTTCGTATACAGAGCAGCTGACCGTATAGTTGATATCATTACCAATAAGGTCCATTAATTTAAAAGGGCCCATTTTAAAACCGGTGGCTTCCAGTAAGCCATCCATTTGTGCAAAATCAGCCATACCTTCTTCTGCCAGCCGCAATGATTCAATGTAATAAGGCCTTGCTACCCTGTTCACAATAAAACCGGGTGAATCCCTGCAAAGCACTGGTATCTTCCCCATTTTTCTGGCGAGTTCAATAATAGCTTGCGTGATTTTTTCATTTGTAAAACGGGTGTTGACCACTTCCACCAATTTCATCAATGGCGCGGGGTTGAAAAAATGCATACCGATCACCCTTTCCGGGCCGTGCACTTTTTCTGCGATACCGGTAATGGACAAGGAAGAAGTATTGCTGGCGAAAATACATTCACCGGGATTCAGTTCTGCCAGCTGGTTGAATAAAGCGATCTTGATAGCTGGTTTCTCCACGATGGCTTCTATGAATACATCGGCAAGGCAGTCTTGTATATTGCTGGTATAAACTATTCTTTGCTGCATTTTTTCTTTATCCGCTGCACTGATCTTCTTCTTATCAACTAAGGATTGCAGGCTTTTTTCAATACTTTCTTTTGCTTTCTCCAGTACGGCGTCATTCAATTCGTACAGGGTGGTGTGAAAGCCGGCCTGCGCAGAAACCTGTGCAATACCGCTGCCCATGGTGCCAGCCCCGCAAATACAAATGGAATGAATGGTCATGACTGTAAAGGTAAACAGGTAAATTTCTTTTTGAGCAGTCAATTTAATTATCTTTAAAACCAATCTTGTTTTATATGTTCCGTTGTCTATCGGTCACATTTTTTTTCCTGGTATTCAGTTTGGCTGCAAAAACGCAATCGCCCTATACATTGTGGGAGCAGGCAGTAAATTGGGATGGCACCACACACTGGTCACGGTATATGATCACAATGCCAGCCTACCAGGGACCTAATTCTTTACCGGTTCCACGAATTGGCAACGGAAGCCCTGACAGCATTTTTTCACTTGCCGCAACCGGGAACATACATTTTTCAACAGGTGATAACACACAAAACCTGACCTTGTATGCTAACTATCCCCTGGTAAAGGACGTTATTTCGTTTGACCTGATGTGGGTGCCTTTTGAAAGATATACAATCAGCCAGGCCATTAAAACCCGGCGGCATGTGTTTGCACAATTTTATGATGACCATGAAGCCACCGGCGAGGTACACCTGAATACAAATATCCGGCTGTTAAAAAAATGGAGCAAGTACATTGAGCTGGCAGCAAGAATTGGTTACCGTTTCCCCAGTGGTTCGGGCTTTGGTGCTGCCCGTTTCACAGACGGGCCCGGTTATCATTTTGATGTTTCATTTGGGAAGCCATTCAGGAACTCTTCTTTGAAATGGATTGGTATGGCCGGCTTTTTAACCTGGCAGATAGAATCAGATAAACATAACCAGGATGATGCTTTCCTCTTTGGCAGCGGACTGGAATGGAATAAAAAAAACTGGAGGCTGCAAACCTATATTGCCGGTTATCTTGGCTATATTGAAGGACAGGGCGATAAACCAATAGTTTTCAGAACCACTCTTGAAAGAAAATTAAAGAGAAACAGCCTGTTGCTGGGCTTTCAGCAGGGTATCAACGACTTTGATTATACCAGCGTGGAAGCCGGGTATAAATATGTAATCGGGAAATAACTTTTCTAATACTTAAACTGTTTTTATGGACACGAACCAACCTGTTGAGCAAACTATTCAACAATCCGTACCTGCACCGGGCTTATTTGGTACAAAAATTCCTTCTGTGACCGCTTTTGTGGTGGGTATATTGTTATTCTTTATGCCGTTTATTGATATTAAATGCAACGATGCATCCCTGCAAAAGGTAAATGGCGCCGAGCTGGCCACCGGTTTTCATGTAAAAGGACCTGGTGGTGATAATTCATTGCTGGATAGTTTTGATGAAGGATTTGGAAACGACCGGCAAAAAGCAAACGGCAAGTCCGAAAAGAAAGACCCGAATATGTTTGCTCTTGCAGCATTGATACTCGGTGCTGCCGGTTTGTTATTATCTCTGCTGAATAACCATAAAGCAGGCGGTGCCGGGGCTTTACTGACCGGGACTGTTGCCGGGCTAGCCTTAATCGGGCTGATGATTGATATTAAAGATGATCTCGGGAAGGAATCCATGGGTAAAGACCCCAATATTTCTATCAGTGTGGAATTTACAGCATGGTTCTATTTGACAGTGTTGCTTTTTCTTCTTGCTGCTTTCTTTGGATATAAAAGGATGAAAGAGGGTAAGTAAATAATTAATAAAAGAAACGCCGGTCAGTGACCGGCGTTTCTTTTTATGCTACCCTGAAAAATTATATCGCACTGGTAAACTGCTTCAAAAACCGTATATCATTTTCACTAAACAAACGGATATCATTGATGCCATATTTCAGCATCGCCGGTCTTTCAATACCCATACCAAAGGCAAAGCCGGAATATTTATTCGGATCAATACCGCAATTGGTCAATACATTCGGATGCACCATACCGCAACCTAATATTTCCACCCAGCCGGTTTTTTTGCAAATATTACAGCCACTGCCACCACAGATAAAACAACTTACATCCATCTCGGCACTGGGCTCAGTAAAGGGGAAATAAGAAGGACGGAAACGAACTTTTACATCCTTACCATACATTTCTTTTACAAAGAAGTATAAGGTCTGCTTCAGGTCGGCGAAGGAAACATTTTCATCAATATACAAACCTTCCACCTGGTGAAAGAAACAATGGCTTCTGGCACTGATGGTCTCGTTGCGATATACACGACCCGGCATCAGCATCCGGATCGGCAGGTTTCCTTTTTCCATTTCACGTATCTGCACACTGCTGGTATGTGTACGTAATACCCAATCCGGGTTTTGTTGTATATAAAACGTATCCTGCATATCACGGGCAGGATGATGGGCTGGTAAATTCAGGGCACCGAAATTATGCCAGTCATCTTCGATTTCCGGTCCTTCGGCTACTGCAAAACCCAGACGCTGAAAAATGGAAACGATCTTGTTCCGCATCAGGGTGATCGGGTGACGGGAGCCAACCGGCATCACATCACCGGGTAAAGAGAGATCAATAGAAGCCACTGCAGCGGATGGCCCGTTAACTGATGCTTCTTTCAGCTGTTCAAACTTTGCTTCGGTGTATTGTTTGAATTCATTCAGTAACTGGCCGGCTTCTTTTTTCTTTTCGGGAACTACATTTTTCATCTCTCCCATGATCTCTTTCACGATACCTTTGGTGCCCAGCCATTTGATACGGAATTCTTCCAGGGCTTTGGCATCGGCAGCCGCGGCCTTATCGATTTCACTTTTATATGCTTCGATTTTGTTCAGCAATTGTTCCATTCTGCAAAGATAGGCTAAGAGCTCAAAAGAGGAAAAAGAGGAAGGTGCAGCCCTTGAAAAGAAGGAAGAAAAAGAGAGTACAGAATAGATAAAATCTGTCCTGTGTTTTACTTTTAAGTATGCTTATTGACGAGTTAACCGGAATAGTTGTTGATCTCAGCATCAAAATTCACTCGAAGATTGGTCCGGGTTGTTTTGAAAGGGTTTACGAGGAGCTATTATATTATGAGTTGATAAAAAAAGGGTTAAAAGTAAAACGGCAGGTACTTCTGCCCATTAACTATGAAGAACTCCACATTGAAAAGGCCTATAAACTGGACTTATTGGTTGATGGCAGGCTGGTGTTGGAATTAAAAACACTATATCCATTGCCTTCTGTCTCTTTTGATCAGGTGCGTACCCATCTTTCGCTTTTAAACCTGAAACATGGGATGCTACTTAATTTCAAGGTTTCCCTGATGAAGGATGGTATTCACAGGGTTTTCAATAACCAGGGCAGGGAATCGCTTGGTTGATATGTACAGATCATGGGGGGACATTTTCTGGTAACTCTTTCTCTCCTTTTCTCTTTTACCTCTTAGATTTGCAGCTATGTCAGACCACCTCAATATCTCCGATTTTTTAGACCCGCTAAATACCAGCGCCATTTCGCAGGATGAAGGCTATAAAGACGGCCAGTTGGGAAAGATCATTGCCGTGTACGAAGAGGAATTTCCCGACCTGGATGAGGTGCAGTTGGTGATCGTGGGCTGTGGTGAACAAAGAGGCAGCGGGCTGATCCATGGTCACAGCAATGCTCCCGATGTGATCCGCCGGCATTTCTATAATTTATTTTACTGGCATACCGATATCAAAGTGGCTGATATTGGTAATATCAAAGCCGGTTCGTTATTTACAGATTCATATGCAGCTTTGAAAACAGTGACCGCCGAATTAATGAATGACGGGAAAACGGTTATTATCCTGGGTGGCTCGCATGACCTGACCTTATCGCAATACCATGCCTATGACAGCAATAAAAGATCCATTGAAGCCAGTTGCGTGGATGCACTCATTGACCTGAATATTGATTCCCCTTTCCGCCATGAAAATTTTCTGATGGAAATGCTGACCGGCGAACCCAATTATATCCGTCATTATAATCATATCGGTTTCCAGAGTTATTTTGTTCATCCCCGGATGCTGGAAACGATGGATAAGCTCCGCTTTGATTGTTACCGGGTGGGACATGTGAAAGAAAGTATTGATGAAATGGAGCCGGTGATCCGTAACAGTAATCTTTTTTCTTTTGATATATCGGCTATTGCCAGTGCGTATGCGCCGGCCAATTCTATTTCACCCAATGGTTTTAATGGTGAAGAAGCCTGTGTGTTGCTGCGCTATGCCGGCATGAGCCCGAATGTGAACAGCATCGGTATCTACGGATACAATGTGCAGCATGATAAAGATGAACTGACGGCTAAACAGATCAGCCATATGCTCTGGTATATCCTCGATGGACGCAGCCGTGGCCGGAGAGAAGCGTCGCTGGATGAAAGAGACTCATTCAACGAATATCATATGGCTTTTGCCGAAGTGGAAACAGTGTTTTTACAAAGCAAGAAAACAGGCCGCTGGTGGATGCAGCTGCCCGATAAAAAATTTATTGCCTGCAGTTATAAGGATTATTTACTCGCCAGTAGCAACGAAATTCCCGAAAGATGGTTAAGGGCACAGGAGAGGAGTTAGCTCTCGCCCCCTGAAGGAGAATTTAGGCAGTAAATTCTCCTTTCTCCCGCATATTTTAAAGTAGTTAGTTTGCTTTTATCAACTGCATCACACTCTTCATCGTTCGGTAACTATGTATTACCTTAGATTGTTCGCATTAAGAAAATTTTAATTCTCCCCTTTAGGGGCATCAGGAAACTTCAACAATACAACTATGACTCGGGGCATCAAAACCGGTATCTGTTCTTACGGTATGAGTGGAAAATTATTTCATGCGCCGTTTATTCATGCGCATCCTGGCTATGAACTGGCGGCTATCGTGGAAAGGCATAACCAGGATTCAAAAGAAAGGTACCCGGATGCTAAACTGTATCGTTCCGTCGAGGAACTCTGTGCAGATAAAGAAGTACAACTGATCGTGGTGAATACACCCACCTACCTGCACTATGAACAGGCAAAGATGGTGCTGGAAGCCGGAAAGAACATGGTGATCGAAAAACCATTTGCTGTAACGGCTAAAGAAGCAGAAGAATTAACGGCCCTGGCAGAAAAGAATAAACTATTCATCAGTGTGTACCAGAACCGCCGTTATGATGGTGATTTTAGAGCCGTAAAAGAAGTGCTGCAACAAGGATGGCTTGGTGAAATAAGAGAAGCAGAGATACGGTATGATCGTTACCGTCCTTCTTATGGCGGCAAGCCGCATAAAGAAGGCGATATGCGGGGGGCTGGCATTATATATGATCTCAGTCCGCACCTGGTGGATCAGGCGATCCAGTTATTCGGATTTCCCAAAGCATTATTTGCCGACCTGATCAAAATGCGGGATGATGTGGCCGTGCCCGATTATTTTGAATTGTTGTTTTATTATGACCGTTCAAGGGTGCGGTTAAAAGCCACCTGTATTGCCCGTGAATCAACCTATGCCTATACCATTCACGGCATGAAAGGAAGTTTCCTGCAACAACGTTCCGATATGCAGGAACAGCAATTGCAGGCCGGCACCAAACCTTCGCTGGAAAGCTGGTGCCCCGCACCGGCTGTACCGGATGGATTATTGCATACCGAAATCAACGGGGAAGTGATACGAAAAGAAACAATGTCAACACCCGGTAACTATATGGGTTATTATGATGATGTATACAAAGCCCTCACTGGCCAGGGTCCCAACCCGGTTCCGCCGGCTGATGGGATCAGCAATATGCGGATCATTGATGCAGCGCTGGAAAGTATGGCTTCCAAAAAAATCATTCAACTGTAATAGTTAGGCCATGACCGGATTGAAACAATCTGCAACGTACCTCGTGTTGTTTAGCTCATACTTACTGCTTTCCTGCAGTGTTCAGCAACAAATTTCCCGTTCAGCAAAAGAAACCGTTCTTCAGCAGCCGGCTTTCAAAGCTGCTCATGTTGGTATCAGCATTTACGAACCGGCCACCGGTAAATACTGGTTTAATTATCAGGGCGATAAATATTTTGTACCGGCCAGTAATACTAAAATACCCACCTGTTATGCTGCAATGAAATATTTGGGGGATAGTTTGGTGGGTTTGAAGTATGATATGGAAAATGGAGAATGGATAATGCAAGGTACAGGTGACCCAACTTTTCTTAATAGAGAGTTTATTAATCAACCTGTGTTTGACTTTTTAAAACTAGCATCACTTCATTCGCCGATTCGATTTTCAACTAGAAATTGGGATGAAAAAGAATTTGGATCAGGATGGTCATGGAATGACTATAACGAAAGTTATATGGCTGAAAGGAGTCCTTTGCCGGTTTTTGGAAATATTGTCAGAATCAGATTAGTTGGAGAGCCTGTATTAGGAAAATATAATTTACTTTTTCAACCATCTTTTTTTGAAAAGGAAAATAAGAATCTTGGCATCCAGCTTATTAATTCTCCAAGCAGGCATATAAAATATGCTGATAGTATTCCAGCCCTATTCTCAGTAAAGCGAAATAAGATTTTGAATCAATTTGAACTGATTAAATCACCGTCAATTTTCTCTATACAGGAAATACCTTTTATTACGGATACAATAAGTACAGCATTAGAGATACTCAAAGAAGATTATAAACTGAATATTCAACACTTAAAACATGGTTATAGTTCAGAGAATAGAAATCAATACTCTGCAACATTACCTCTTATAATCCACTCCCAACCTACCGACTCCATGCTCAAGCCCATGATGCACCGCAGCGATAATTTTTTTGCGGAGCAAAGCTTATTAATGGTGAGCAATGAACTGCTGGGAGTAATGAATGATGAAAAGATCATTGATACGTTGTTAAAGACTGACTTTAAAGATCTGCCGCAAAAGCCCCGCTGGGCCGATGGTTCCGGGCTGAGCCGCTATAACCTGTTTACCCCGCAGGATATGGTAGCCATCCTGAATAAGATGAAGAACGAATTTGGTGTGGAACGGATCAAAGTCATTTTTCCAACCGGCGGAGAAGGTACTATCAGCAACTATTATAAACAGGATGCCGGGTTTATCTATGGAAAGACCGGCACTTTATCCGGCGTCGTGGCTTTCAGCGGCTTTTTATATACGAAGAAAGGCAGGCTTCTTATTTTTTCTACACTGGTTAATAATCATAATGAGTCTGCGACCGATGTGAGAAGGGCTATTGAGAAATTTTTGATTGGAGTAAGAAATACTTATTAATCCTGTCTCAATTTCGCGGGGGAGCAATTAGTCTTTGGTATATATTGAAATGACCTTTGAGTGTAAAAATTCCGGGGTCTCTCTTTGGCGGTCAGGGGGTTATTTTCCAAACATTCTTTCCAACTGGTCCTGTTTGAATTCTAAATAAGTAGGTGTTCCGTCTGCAGTGATATTCGGTTGTTCACAGGAAAAAAGATCATGCACCAGCTGCCGCATTTCCCGTTCTGTTAACCGGACACCTGTTTTGATGGATTGCTGCCTGGCTAAAGAACGGACTAATTTTTCCCGTTTGGAGAATTTTGCTTCCGGGTTAAAGTGTTTGTATTGTTCCAGTAATATATCGATAACATGTTTTTCATTACCGGGCTCCACATCCGCCGGTGTGCCCTGGATAACGAATGTATTTTTCCCAAAGGGCTCAATAAGATAACCCAGTTGCTGCAGATCGGGCATCAGTTCCTGTAATAATGCGGTATCAGCCGGAACCAGTTCCAGTGTGGCGGGAAACATACTATGTTGGGTGGCTACAGGCTTGTCTTTACCGGCTGCTTTTAGTTGTTCATATAATACTCTTTCATGGGCAGCCTGCTGGTGTATCAGTAAGAAACCATTACTGCTTGGAAGTGTGATATAGGTATTCAGTAATTGGGTAAGTTCAGCTTCATTGGCAAATGCTGAATGCTGAGATATTGTTGATGAAGTAGTATGTTCAACAGCAGGCTCCCCATTTTCCACTTTCGGTTTTCCACTTTCCGGCTGGTAAAAATCCTTCCAGTGCTTCAGTTCATTTTTGTCTCCTTTTTCAATAAAATGGGCCTGGTTCTTTTGGGTGAAACCTTTGAAGATGGAACCTGCGGAAGCGGCTGTTTTTCTTTCTTCAGTAAAAGGTTGCTGAATGGATGATAGCTGTTGTATGGATGCATCCAGCTCAAAATCCAGGGTGGGGGTAACACTGAACTGTGCCAGGGCATGTTTCACTGCCGCCTGAACAAAGGCATAAACAATCTTCTCATCTTCAAACTTGATCTCCTGTTTGGTCGGGTGCACATTCACATCCACCACAGCCGGATCAAGATCAATAAACAATACATACATCGGGAAATTGTCCGAAGGGATCATTTCCTGGTAGGCATTCATCACTGCATGGTTCAGGTAAGCGCTTTTGATAAAGCGGTTATTGACAAAAAAATACTGGTCACCTCTTGTCTTCTTGGCAGTTTCAGGCTTGCCCGCAAAGCCATAGATATTCATGTAATCGGTCTCTTCTTTCACCGTCACGAGCCTGGCATTGTAGTTATTACCCAGTAATTGAACGATCCGTTGTTTTAAACTGCCGGCTTCGAGATGAAAAAGTTGTTGCCCGTTACTCGTAAGCGTAAACAAAATTTCAGGAAAAGACATCGCCACTCGGGTAAATTCATCCACGATATGCCGCATCTCCGCCGCATTACTTTTTAAAAAATTCCGGCGGGCCGGCACATTAAAGAATAAATTCTTCATGGCAATGCTGGTGCCGGTGGGGGCAGCCACGGGTTCCTGTTTTCTAACCACGCTATTCTCCACTTCAATATAAACACCAGTGGGATCTTCTGCCCTTTTTGTTTTCAACTCCACCTGTGCCACGGCTGCAATGGAAGCCAGTGCTTCACCACGAAACCCCATGGTCTTTATATGAAAAAGATCTTCTATATTTTTGATCTTGGAAGTGGCATGCCGTTCAAAACACATGCGGGCATCGGTCTCACTCATACCACTGCCGTTATCAATTACCTGCAATAAAGATTTGCCGGCATCATTAATGACGAGTTTGATCTCTGTGGCTCCGGCATCGACCGCATTTTCCAGCAATTCTTTGACGGCACTGGCCGGCCGCTGGATTACTTCTCCGGCGGCTATCTGGTTCGCAATATTATCGGGCAACAAAACAATACGGTCTGGCACAAAGTCGGGTTTAGCCGCCAAAAATAACGATTTGCCTTTTAAGCAACTCTTGCAAGACCATTAGCCTAAAAGGTTTATTTTTAAAGTTCTTTCCAACAAGTATAATAACCGCTTTATGTTACGACCTTTTAAAGTGATCTCTTTAGCCCTTTTATTTACACCGTTTTTTGTAAAGGCACAGTATAAAAGCAAGCTACCGGCACAGCAATGGGCCGACAGTGTATTCAATTCATTAACGGAGGACCAGCGTATTGCCCAGCTCATGGTGGTCCGGGCTCATTCCAATTTAGGCCCTGATCATGTGGCCAAAGTGGTGAGTGATATTCAAAAGTATAATATCGGGGCTCTTTGTTTTTTCCAGGGTGGCCCGGTGAGACAAGCTAATCTTACCAACTATTATCAAAGTATTGCGCAAACACCGATCATGATGACAATTGACGGAGAATGGGGCCTGGGTATGCGGCTGGATAGTGTGACGAAATTTCCTTACCAGCTGACTATTGGTGCCGTGGAAGATGAGAATCTCGTGTACCGGATGGGACTGGCAGTGGGTGAACAATGCAAACGGATTGGTATACATGTGAACTATGCCCCGGTGGTGGATATTAATAATAACCCAAACAATCCTGTTATCGGTTACCGTTCATTTGGTGAGAACCGGGATAAGGTAGCTGCTTTTGGTATTGCCTATATGAAAGGGATGCAGGATGCGGGTATTATGGCTTGTGCCAAACATTTTCCCGGTCATGGTGATGTGGATGTGGATTCACATTATGACTTGCCGGTGATCAATAAGAACAGGGCACAACTGGACTCAATGGAACTCACTCCTTTCCGGGCCATCTTTGATGCGGGTGTGGGCAGTGTGATGATTGCCCATTTATATATCCCGTCCATTGATAATACGGCTAACAGGGCTACTTCTATTTCAAAAAACAATGTGACCGGCCTGTTGAGAAAAGACATGGGATATGAAGGACTGACCTTTACCGATGCATTGGAGATGAAAGGTGTTGCTAAATTCTTCCCGGGTGGAACGATAGCCGTAGAAGCGCTGATAGCAGGTAATGATATGTTATGCCTGCCATCCAGTGTGGAAGAAGCAATCACAGCAATTAAAAAAGCAATTGCCGAAAATAAACTGAGCTGGGAGGATATTAATGCGAAAGTGAAAAAAGTATTGCTGTCAAAGTATAAATTGGGTATGAATCAGTCGCAGGTGGTTGATCTTACTAACTTAACAGAAGACCTGAATGCCAAAACAGATGCGATCAGGAGTGAAGTGTCTCAAAAATCAATTACCATTCTTTCTACTGCCGCTACTAAAGCTTCCCGCACGGATTATGCCAGCCTTCCTTTGGTAAAAGGTAAGAAGATCGCCTACGTAGGCATTGGCTCCAAAGAGCTGAACAGTTTTGGCAAAAGAATGAGGGATGAACTGGGAGCCGATGTTTTTCTTTTCTCGTATAAAGACAGTGCCGATAAAGCGGCAGAAATTCTGAAAGCAGTTCCCAAAGATGGGAAATATGATGCAATTGTAGTCGGCATTCATGATTATAATAACCGCCCGGCCAATAATTACAATATCAGCCCGGCTGCGATCAGTTTGTACAAGCAGTTGAACTTTATTAAAACTGTTACCATAGTTTTTGGAAACGTATTGGCTACGCAAAATTTCTGCGACGCTTATACATTAGTAGCCGCTTACCAGGATGATGCGATATCACAGGAAGCAGCAGCGGATGTGGTAACCGGGAAAACAAAAGCAGTAGGTACATTGCCTGTCCGGGTTTGCAATTTTAAACAAGGAGATGGTATAGTGTATAAGCCAACCGGTGAACCGATTCATGCAGTTACCAAACTGAATGTAATCGATTCGATTGTTACAGATGCTATCGGGCAAAAAGCCTTTCCGGGTTGCGTGGTACTGGCCGCCCATAAAGGGGAGATTATCTACCATAAAGCATTTGGCAACTACATTTATGAAAAGCCGTCCCCGATGACTTTGGAAAGCATTTTTGACCTGGCTTCCGTTACCAAAATATCTGCCACTACTGTATCGGTAATGAAACTATACGAGCAGGGCAAACTGGACCTGAACAAAAAACTGGGCGATTACCTGCCCTGGGTAAAAGGAACAGACAAAGCTGACCTGCGGATCGATGATATCTTATTACACCAGGCCGGGCTTGTTCCCTTTATTGCTTTTTATAAAGAAACGATTGATCCGGTAACCGGTGAGCCGGATCCCGCTATCTATTCCGATAAATCCAAACCGGGGTTTACGATCAGGGTAGCGGAGAATATTTATATGCGCAATGACTGGAATGATACGATTATCAGCCGCATTTTAAAAAGCCCGTTGAGTAAACACGGCCGGTATGTGTATAGTGATAACGATTTTATTTTTCTTGGAAAGATCGTGGAGCAATTATCCGGGTTAACGCTGGATGAGTATGTACAAAAGACATTCTACCGCCCGATGGGTATGCAAACAACCGGTTTTAAACCCCGCAACCGGTTTGAGCTAAACCGGATAGTTCCCACCGAAACAGAAAAACATTTCCGCCGGCAAACCACGCAGGGTGATGTGCATGATGAAGGAGCTTCGATGTTTGGTGGTGTGGCAGGGCATGCAGGTTTGTTTTCTGATTCATATGATCTCGCCATGCTGTACCAGATGCTACTGAATGGCGGTGAATTCAACGGTCAACGCTTCCTGAAAAGAGAAACGGTTAATTTGTTTACAGCCTATCATAGTAAGGTCAGCCGGCGGGGTTATGGGTTTGACAAGCCTGAAAAAGATAATAAGACCCGGAAAGATCCTTATCCCTCTCTGTTGGCATCGCAGCAAACGTTTGGTCATACCGGGTTCACCGGTACCTGTGTGTGGGTGGACCCGAAGAATGAACTCGTTTATATCTTCTTATCCAACAGGGTATATCCCACCCGGGACAGCCCTAAGCTTTCCTCCTTACAGGTGAGAGGTAAGATCCAGGATGCGATCTACCGGGCATTGGGTATATAAACAGGAGAGTTAACATTTTATCTTGTTGTTATAATTACCAGCAATGAAAAATTTGTTCATTACAGGGCTTTTGTTACTAAGTGTTGTTGCTTTCTCCCAGCACACTGCAGCTGAGATTAAAAAATGGAAGATCAGCAGGATGACAAGTACGGTTGCTGCAGGTGAAAACGCTGACATAACAGACAGGTATTTTGATAATGAAGGAAGGGATACGGCAGAATATATAAACGGAGCAGTCCGTAAATCAACAAAGTTTGAATTGAATCAGAAGGGGCAGCCTGTGACGGCAATAATTAGCAAGGACGGACAGGAAACAGAGACCTGTGTTTACAAATACCAGCCTGATGGGTCTTATAAAATCAGTAACACCGATAAAGCCTTTGGCCTCACTCAATATGAATGGTATGACAGGAACGGGAGATTAATAAAGAGCCAGTCGCCGGATGGTAATACAACTACCTGTACATATAATTCAAAGGGAAAGCTGGTTCGTATGCAATCAGACTGTAAGAATGATGGTGTAAAAATCAATATCACAATCAGCTACAACAGTAAAGGCCAGCGCATCAAAGAAGTAAGTACAGGCGAATATAAGTGGATAAAAGAGCATCATTATGATACGAGAGGACTGCTCGTTAAAACCGTTAATACTTCGCAATTCGACGGGGAGGAGTCAACAATTACCAGTATATACAGCTACGAATTCCGGAAATAAAAAACTGAGCAAGCGGCTCAGTTTATTAATCAGTTGGTTCAATGTTTATTTAGCATCTGGTTTATTGGGTGGCCGGTTATCTCTTCTTGGTGGCCTATTCTGTTGTTGCCCGCCTTGCTGTCCTCCCTGCCGGTTAGGATTTTGACCCTGCTGTCGTTGCTGCGGACGTTGTCCTCCTTGTTGCTGACCTCCCTGTTGCCCTCTTGGCTGGTTGGGCCGGCTACTCTGGTTAGGATTCTGTCCCTGCTGCCGTTGCTGGTTACCACCCTGCCGTTGTTGCGGACGTTGTCCTTGTTGTCCCTGTTGTCTTTGCTGCTGTTGTTGCTGGCGTTTTTTCTTATCTGCTTTTTCCAACGTACGCAGGCTGATCTGTCCCACCACATCCACAAATTCGGGTTCCACTTCTTTCGGTTTATTGGTAGTTACATCCACTACCTCCAGCTCTTCCGGAATAATACCCTGCCTGTTCTGTGCTTTTATTTTGATCACCCCTTCAATGGTCAGCGGGTATTGTTTATTGCTGTCAGGCAAAGTGTACCACATCAGGTTCTTGAAAATATCTTTCTTGATCAGGAAAGCGTTTCCTTTCGCTACCTGTATCATATCGCAATTATCCGGGAAATGCTGCAGGGCATCGAGATAAGTATCCAGCTCATAGTTCAGGCAGCATTTCAGCCGCCCGCACTGGCCGCTGAGTTTGGTCTGGTTAATGGAAAGATTCTGGTAACGGGCTGCTGCGGTATTCACCGATTTAAAATCAGTCAGCCAGCTGCTGCAGCATAATTCACGGCCGCAACTGCCAATGCCACCCACTTTACCCGCTTCCTGCCGGGCACCGATCTGGCGCATTTCCACTTTCACTTTAAATTCCGACGCATATACTTTGATGAGTTCCCGGAAATCCACCCGGCCATCAGCGATATAAAAGAAGGTTGCTTTTCTTCCATCGGCCTGCATTTCCACCTGGCTGATCTTCATATCCAGTTTCAGTTGCTTGGCGATAGCCCGGCTGCGGATCACGGCTTCCGGCTCCCTGGCCTTGTTCTGTTTCATCAGGTCAATATCGCGGTCGGTAGCGGCCCGTAATATTTTTTTCATCTCCGGGTTATCTTCTTTGACATTCCGTTTCTTCATTTGGAGGCGGACGATCTCACCGGTCAGTGAAACTTCACCCACATCAAAACCACTCACGCCTTCCACGGCGATCAGGTCGCCTTTTTCAAAAGGCTGTAAAGAAAGATTGCGGAAAAAATCTTTGCGGGTTCCTTTATTAAAACTAACCTCCACCACTTTGCAACTGCTCTCCACATCTGCAATGGGCAGGTTGCGCAACCAGTCATGTGTATTCATGCGGTTACATCCGCCGGTACTGCACCCGCCGTTGCTCTTACATCCGTTCGGTTTATCTGTGCCACAATTACTGCAACCCATGTAATGATTTTATATTCTTAAAAATAAAACAGGAAGAAGATGAACCCGGCTGCAGAATTACTATTAAGCTTTTGTTGCGCCTGCCTGCCGGAGGCAGGTCACACTTCTGGAAAATTACAGTTCATTGTTCAGCAAAAAAGGCTTGCTGTTGAACAGGTTATTATATGCAGAAGTAAATGTTGACACAATAAATAACAATTCTGAAGCGGCCTTTCTCCTCACTTCTTTTTCGCTTACACCTCCTGGCTCACTTTCTCAATTGATCAAAAATACAATTTTATGGCTATTAAGTGTAGTCAACCTTTTGCAGCCCCCGGGGCGGGTTATTGGAACACTATTTTGTCCTGTATAATGTGGTAGACCTTGATTGTCAGGGCATGGAACAAGATCTTGGCATTGGCATTCCGTTCAATATAATAAGAAGCCTTATCCAGCTCTTCAATCAGGGCCTCCTGCTGGGCGATATCGCTGATCTTTTTATTCAGCTTTTCACAAAAATCCTTTTCTGCTGCAGACAGCTGCGTTGAATCACCCATGATCCGGAACCGGATGGTTTCCTGGAAGATATGATTGAAATAACGGAGAAACTGTTTTTGCTTTTCCCGGCCCAGCCGGCTGATCTCTTCCACCCATTTGGTCTGGGCCACGGGGCCGGTTCGTAAAATAGCATTCAGCCAGTCTTTCAACAGGCTTTGCCAGTCTTCATCAGCATGCTGCACTAATTGTAAAGCTTCCCGGTAATTGCCCTCACTTACACCGGCTACCTGCCGGGCAGTGGCGGGTTCCGTTTTATTCCGGCCGACCAGGGCGGCTTCAATGTCCGAAGTTTCCAGGGAAGGGATCTTCACCAACTGGCAACGGCTGAGGATGGTCGGTAATATCAACGACTCATTTTCCGCTACCAGGATAAAAAGAGTATTAGCCGGTGGCTCTTCGATCAGCTTGAGTAATTTATTGCCTTCATTGCCTAAATATTCCGGCAGCCACATGATGAGAATCTTGTATTCACTTTCAAAACTCTTCAGGTTCAGCTTGCGGATAATATCATTACACTCATGGGCGGTGATATTACCCTGTTTATTTTCTGCACCGATAAACTGTAACCAGTCATAAGCATTTCCGTACGGGTAACTTTTAATGAACTCTCTCCATTCAGTGATATAATCAGTGCTGATGGGAGGTGTGCCTGCTTTCTTCGTCACCACCGGGTAGGAAAAATGGATATCCGGGTGAACCAGTTGTTGTGCTTTCTGGCAGGAAGGACAGGTGCCGCAGGGTTCTTTTACCGGGTCTGGGCTCTTGAAACCGGAATCAGGTTCTTCGCCAAACAAAGATGGACCGATGGCATGTTGTGACTTGCCATTCACTTTATCACAAACCAGGAACTGTGCAAAAGCCAATGCCAGGGGTAAAGCACCGCTTCCTTCTTTCCCTAAAAACAGCAGGGCATGGCTCAGCCGGTTATTCTGCACCATTTCAGCCAGTTGCTGTTTGATGGGTTGTTGTCCTATGATCTGGGAGAATTGCATTGGAAAGCGAAAGTAAACTTTCTGTCCATAAAAAAAGCGACCCCTTGCAAGAGGATCGCTCTACGAATTCTATTTGAACAATTAATTCAACCACTTCAAAATCTCTTCACTCATCGGTGTAGTTCTCGGGCTGAACGTAGCGATCAGTTCCCCTTTTTCATTGATCAGGAATTTACCAAAATTCCAAGTTACCGGGTCGGTAAAACCTTTGGCAGCGGCCTGCTCTTTTAAGTACTTGTATAATGGATGTGTATCATCTCCTTTCACCGAAATTTTTTCTGCCATCGGGAAGGTCACACCATAATTCTTGGTACAGAATTCTTTGATACCATTATTATCGAGTGGCTCCTGTCCGTTAAAATTGTTGGCCGGGAAACCGATGATCACCAGTTTGTCTTTGTATTGTTTATATAGTGTTTCTAATCCTTCGTACTGTGGTGTGAGGCCGCATTTGGAAGCCGTGTTCACCACCATGATCTTCTTACCCTTGTATTTGGAAAGATCGATATCGGTGCCGTCAAGACCACCTACTTTAAAATCATAGATAGAACCGCCGGTCAGTGTTACGGCTATGATTAGCGACA
Source organism: Chitinophagaceae bacterium UBA4411 (assembly GCA_002400415.1). Lineage (GTDB taxonomy): Bacteria > Bacteroidota > Bacteroidia > Chitinophagales > Chitinophagaceae > CADEDV01. The sequence goes on along the minus strand of DGQP01000016.1, from coordinate 156,492 downwards.
GGAATAATGTTTTCATTGTATATAAGTTTTCGTTTATAAAGAAGAATAACAAAGTTAAGCTTGCCTGGTCGGCGAATCGGGTAAATTTTACCGCCGGTTGCCCTATTGTTTTTCGAAACAGCCCAGGTCGGGTAAGCCGACAGGCCTTGTTTTCCCGTCCAGGTCAATAACTACCCCCGCATTAATGCCTTTATTGATGGCAGGTGAGCCGGTTTTCAGCCTGAAATCATAATAATTCCTGGAAATGTTCACACTGTCAAAATCGGGAGGAATATTATTGATAATCTGTGTACTGGTCACATTGGCAGGAACGGATTGAGCCTTCCATAAATTATGGTCAAAATTAACATTGAACGGGGTACTGCCGTTTTTCAAAACCACCACTTCATCCTCCACGGTTCCGTTTTCTCCCCAGAAAATACAATTACGGAATACAGCATCAAGGTTAGCCGTGCTGTTGTTTGAGAAATTCGTTACTGTCAGCACCGGGTCTTTATGCTGTATGAAATTATTAGAATAGGTGACAACCGTGCAATGGGTGAACTGGTAATTACCACCTCCCACGAGGTAAATATTTTTGCCACAATTACTGACCTGGCAATTAGTTGCTCTTATACTGGAATTGACAGCAATGATACCGGCGTCAAAAGCATTATCAATAATGCATTCATTCATCGTCAGCTTAGGGTTAGCATTGGTGGACGGATTTTCAACACCAACGGATTGATAACCGTTTTTGATGATCGCATAGTTCAGCACATTATTGATACTGCTGCCGAGAAAATAGATGCCGGGCCAGCTGGCGGGATAGTCTTTATAAGGATCATCCATCCTGTCGCCCTGGAAAATAACCCGGTCTGCTGTATCCTGTAAGCCATTTACCTGTAATGTACCATCAACAATTATTGGTGCATCCGCATGTACATATATGCGGCAGCCTTTGTTGATAGAAAGTGTCTGGTTGGTATCAATGTATAAATAACCCAGTATCACATAGGGCAGGTCATTGTTCCATATTTCATCGGTCAGCACTTGTTTGTTGCGGAGGAAATGTGCATTCTGCCCCCATGCTTCTAATTGTACCAACCTGTTTGTTCCATTATAACTGATCTGGATACTGTCCCGTACAATGAAAGGAAGGTTAGCAGCATTGGGATTAATATTCACTTGGGCAAAAACATAGAGGCTGTCATTGGCCTCAATCTCAAGATTGGTTACTTCAGGTCCGGTAGTCCCGTCCACATTTATTTTATATACTGAACTGTTACCACCCATTAGTTTAACGGAACTGATACGCAGCTTCTGGTCATTATCATTAACGATCTTGAAACTTTTAGTAACAGAACCTGCTGTTGTAAACACGGTATCATATTTCAAGGTATCAATAGTAATAGTAACCCTTGCATCCGGGGAAGTGATAAAGGATTCTTTCCGGCAGGACAGAACGAGCAGGCAACAGGATAACAGGAACAGGCTTATTTTCATTGGAATCAAAAATAGCCCAACAAATTGAGATTAACGAGCCGGGTAGCAAAGACAGGCTACGCTAAGCTTAACATCTTCAGCCTTCAGTAATTCTGTGCCACAGGATTCAAGGGTGGCACCAGTGGTAATCACATCGTCTACTAAAAGAATGTGTTTACCGGCAATGGCAGCAGGATTTGTAAGCACAAACTTTCCTTCCATATTCTTCCATCGTTCAATACGGCCTTTTTTGGTTTGTGTTTCTGTATGTTCCGGCCTTGCAATTACATTAGTCAGTATTGGTACAGGAAGATGGACACGTATCCCCTCACACAATAAGGCAGATTGGTTATAGCCTCTTTTTTTCTCTTTTACCGGGAATAGCGGCAGGGGGATCATGGCATCAACAGCAAATCTTCCCGATCTTTTCAGGAGATCACCCATAAGTTGTCCTAGTTGTATGCCCAGTTCTTTATTGCCTTTATATTTTACCTGGTGTACCAGTTTTTGTACCAGTGATTCTTTGGTGAAATAATAACTGGCGGTGGCCTCTTCTAAAGGCAGGCGGCCATAGAACCTTTTTTCAATAGGATTGCCGGGTTTATTTTCAAAATCAGTTTGGGGAATGGCTTCCATACACTGCAGGCAGAGCATGGAATGTTTGCTCAATATATCGCTGCCGCATCCGTCACATACATGCGGGAAAAGCAAATGAAGAAAAGAATCCTTTATTTCACGAAGGCTGATCATAAACTATTTTATTAATTCCTCCGCTACTTCAAGCCTTAAAACAAATACTGGTAAACCTCTTCCACACGGCTCATTGTTACTACTTCAATACCCGCCTGACCGTCCGGCAGGTTGTACTTCTGTTTAGCCAGGCCTTTCTGGCCTGAATGCCGTCCGGCGAGGTTGTATTTGGAGACAATGATCTTTTCAAAGCCTAATTTTTCTGCTTCTGCAATGCGCTGCTCAATACGATTGACAGCTCTTATCTCGCCACTCAGCCCCACTTCTCCCGCAAAGCAGATATGCTGTGGCAATGGCACATCCTCGTATGAAGATAATAAAGAACAAAGAACAGCGAGATCAATAGAAGGGTCTTCTACTTTAATACCACCGGCGATATTTAAAAAAACGTCTTTCATGCCAAAATGAAAACCGCCTCTTTTTTCCAGGACTGCTAATAATAGTTGTAAACGGCGCAGGTCAAAACCGGAAACCGTTCGCTGTGGTGTTCCGTAAACTGATTGAGTAACCAGCGCCTGCACTTCGATCAGCAATGGCCTTATCCCTTCAATAGTAGCAGCGATTGCAATTCCACTCAGCTGATCTTCTTTTTGGGTGATGAGGATTTCACTGGGGTTCGTAACAGCTCTCATGCCGGTGTCCGTCATTTCATAGATGCCCAGTTCAGCCGTGCTGCCGAAACGATTCTTTAGTGTACGCAGGATCCGGTACGCATAATGGCGGTCGCCCTCAAACTGCAGTACAGTATCCACCATATGTTCCAGGATCTTTGGCCCGGCGATACTTCCATCCTTGGTAATGTGACCAATCAGGAAAACCGGAGTATTTGTTTCCTTGGCAAAACGTTGAAATTCGGCCGTGCATTCCCGTATTTGTGATACACTGCCGGGTGATGAATCAATAAAAGCTGTATGCAGGGTTTGAACAGAATCTACTATAATAAGCCGGGGTTTCAGTTTTTTTATTTCCTGGAAAATGATCTGTGTGGATGTTTCAGTCAGCAGGTAAAAGTTTTCACCGTAAGCAGATGACAGCGTTTGTTTCAGGCGGTCAGCCCGCATCTTAATTTGTTGCTCACTTTCCTCACCACTGATATAAAGAACAGTAATATCTTTTATCCGTAATCCATTTTGCAGAAACAGGGTTGACTTACCAATTCCCGGTTCGCCGGCCACTAAAACAATACTTCCGGGAACAATGCCGCCACCCAGCACACGGTTCAATTCAGTATCTGATGTGTTAATTCTTCTTTCTTCACTGCTTTTGATTTCGTTTAAAGAAACAGTTCTGTTCGTTCTTTTTTCTTCATGATAATCTTTCCAGTTATTATTGCTCTTTCCGGTTTCTTTTTGCACTAATTCTTCGACAAATGTATTCCACTGCCCGCAGGAGGGGCATTGTCCCACCCATTTCACACTTTCATAACCACATTGCTGACAAAAAAATGCTGACTTGGTCTTACTCATGCGTTAAAGGTAACTGATCAAAAAAAATTGGGTGAAAAACCTAAAAGATTTTGAATTGCAAACCCGGAAAAAAGAAAATAAACAGAAGAAAAAAATGTATGAAGTTGAGCAAATGCGTAAAATGAAAAAGGGTCAATCATGACGACTGACCCTCTTACTTACTAACCCATTAAATTCTATTGCTAAGTTACAAATATGACCCACATTTCAAAATAAATTTTTGCCGCTGTTGATAACTTTCAAGCTTGGGAACGGGGAAAAAAATACCTTTTTGCTTTTTTAAAAACAACCTATAATATATTTATAATCAATTATTTGTATTGGTTATAAATATATATAGCGACTTAATTCTATTCCCTGTTTACAAATATTTTATTGCCAGAAGTGTGACAAAAAGGCCGAAAAAAAAGTAACAACCCTGGTGGCTGAAGATTTGCTATTAAAACAGGAGATAATTAAAAAATAATAATAAAATGACACCTTCAATTATGATTGTTTCGCTGGTATTTTTAGGTATCAGCATGCTGGTTTCGCTGGTTTTGAAAAACAAATTTAAACAGTACAGCCAGGTGCCTTTGTCCAGTGGCTTAAGTGGCCGGGAAATCGCTGAAAAGATGCTCAGGGAAAGTGGTATTTATGATGTAAATGTGACCGCTGTGGAAGGCTTTTTAAGCGACCATTATAACCCGGTTAATAAGACTGTAAACCTTAGTCCTGAGGTATATAATGGAACCAGTATTTCTGCCGCGGCGGTAGCTGCTCATGAATGTGGCCATGCTGTTCAACATGCAACAGCTTACAGCTGGCTGATGATGCGGAGTAAGCTGGTTCCGGTGGTCCAGGTTAGTTCCAGTCTTGTAAACTGGATATTACTGATTGGCGTGGTGATGGCTAGCACCGGGAATACCACCCTTTTATTGATTGGCATCATTATTTTCGCCCTGACAGTCCTGTTTTCGGTCGTTACATTGCCAGTTGAATTTGACGCCAGCAAACGGGCCCTGGCCTGGTTGGAAAGAACGAATGTGACTAATTCCCGGGAATACCCAAAAGCCAAAGATGCGCTGAAGTGGGCCGCTACCACCTATGTAGTGGCGGCTTTGGCAGCAGTAGCCACGTTGGTACAATATGTCATGCTATATCTTGGGGCCAGGGACAGGGAATAATTAATATGATGATTAATATTTATTTAAAAGCCGTGCAGCAGATTGCACGGCTTTTTTTGTCTTAACGTTTTATTAATATTTTAGCAACACACTAAAATTTACATGCACATGAGAAAAACAGCAGGCCTGATGCTGGCGGCATTCCTATTGTCCGTTCAGATGGTATGGGCTCAAAACAAAACAGTAATTGGAAAGGTTACTGACAGCAAGGACGGGTCTCCAATACCCGGGGCTTCAGTAACTGTAAAAGGGTCACGAAGTGGTACCACCACAGGCTCAGACGGGACTTTCACTTTGTCTGTTCCGGAGAAAACAAAAGCACTGATTATTTCTGCCCTGGGATTTGAAGCACAGGAAGCAGCTATTTCGGGTTCTTCTGTGGAGGTCTCACTAAAAGCCGGGGCAACCCAAAGCCTGGATGAGGTGATTGTGGTTGGATACGGTACCAAGATCAAAAAGGATTTGACAGGTAATATTGCCAGGGTAAAAGGTACAGAGATTGCAAATACACCCGTAGCTAATTTTACACAAGCATTACAAGGTCGGGCTGCTGGTGTATTCGTAGAATCACAAAGTGGTAAAGTCGGAGAAGGCATAAAAGTCAGAATTCGTGGCGGTGGATCAATTAATGCAACCAGTGATCCTTTATATGTAGTTGATGGTATTCCAATCAATGGAGATCCCAATTCTGGTAATGGACTTTCTGATATCAACTTTAACGACATTGAAACGTTTGATATTCTTAAAGATGCTTCAGCAGCCTCTATCTATGGTTCAAGGGCTGCTAATGGCGTTGTACTTATTACTACTAAAAAAGGTAAAGCAGGCAAGACATCTTTGAATGTGAATTTTCAATATGGCAGTAATAAGCCAACTGGATACCGTGGTTTTCTTGATGCAAGAGAATATGTGGACCTGCTGAGAGAAGCTGCTATCAACAGTGATATCATCGAAGGGGTAGATCCATTGGATCCTGCCCAATATGCAGGTTCTTGGTTAGAGTTTGCAGAAAACAGGCTTACTCGTTATTCTGGTTTTTCAAACTGGCGCAACCTTGAAACAAATACGAATTGGGAAAAGCTGGCCTTTAATAGTGACTCAAAAACAAAACTGATTGATATCAGTGCCTCTGGCGGCAATGAAAAAACCCGGTTTTTTTTAAGTGGTGGTTTTAATGACCAAGACGGTATTTTGTTTGGAAATAATTTCCAACGTTATTCCAGCCGTTTTAATCTTGATCATGAAGCTAGTAGCAAATTAAAGCTTGGCTTTAATTTTAGCTTGTCAAGAGCAATTACAAACAGGGTTGCTGATGATAATGAGTTTTATACTCCTATGCAAATTGTAGCATTGGCACCAATAACACCTGTTCGTGATCAGGCGGGTGTGTTGTACGATCGTCCAACTACAACGTATTATAACCCATTAATTGAACTCGAAGCCTCCCGTTATACTTCTACTACCTACCGTAATATTGGTGGATTATATCTGAATTATAAGTTTACATCAAATCTTATATTTAAATCTGAGTTTGGTGTTGATCTTCAGAGTCAAAGCGATGATCGTTTTTATGGTTTCAGAACAATTATCGGTCAGTCAACAAATGGCTATGGTGAGGCCACTTGGTTCAGAAGATTTAATTATAATACAAATAATTATTTTACTTATAGTAATACATTTAAAGGTGCCCATAATATTGAAGCGACAGCTGGTATGTCGTTTCAGAAATTCAACACGGAGTTAGCGAATGTGACCGGAGAAGATTTCCCTGTTGAGGCATTGAAAAAATTGGCAAGTGCAGGTCGTATAACAGGGGGTACTTCAACTTCCAGTGATAAGGCTATCGTATCTTATTTTGTAAGAGCCAATTATAAGTATGATAATAAGTATCTTTTTTCATTAAGCGGACGTGTTGATGGATCTTCTGTATTTGGAAAGGAAAATCAATATGGTTATTTTCCAGCCGTGTCTGCTGGTTGGATTTTAAGTGAAGAAAATTTCCTTAAAGGTTCTAAAGCAATCAGTTTCCTTAAGCTGAGAGGTAGTTACGGACTCTCTGGTAGTGATAATGGTTTTGGGGATTTCCCTTCATTAGGTTTATGGGGTGCTGCCAAGTATAATAACTTATCTGGCCTTGTTCCGACTCAGTTAGCAAATCCTGAATTAAAATGGGAAAAATCGGAACAGACAGATATCGGTATTGACTTTGGTATACTTGGGAACCGACTGACTGGGGAAATTGATTATTATGTTAGAAACACTAAAGATCTGATTTATGCAGTTCCCGTGGTAGGAACGACAGGATTTTCTAGCCAGTTAACTAATGTGGGGTCTATGCAGAATAAAGGGTTTGAGTTTGTACTGAATTCATTAAACGTTAATGGCCGGAATTTTAAATGGAATTCAAGTCTCAATCTTTCTAAGAACAAGAACAAAATTGTGAAGCTTGATGGTGACCAGACCCTGATTCCTGGTAATGATGGACGCTACTTGAATTCATTGATTGTAGGTGAAGGCGTTGGTGTCTTTTATGGGCCTAAATTTGCTGGTGCTGATCCAGCAAATGGGGACGCACTATACTATAAAGAAGATGGTAAAACAACAACCAATGATTATAACGAAGCAGGGAATTTTGTTGTAGGTGATCCAAACCCGGATTGGATAGCCGGGTTAAATAATACATTCAGTTATAAAGGTGTTGAAATAAGCGTATTATTCCAAGGTGTATTTGGAAATGAGATCAACAATGGTGCAGGTGGTTTTATGTCTGCAAGCTTTGACTGGTTTGATAATCAGACGAGAGACCAGCTGGATCGTTGGCAGAACCCCGGAGATATTACAAATGTGCCTCAACTGCGACTTGGATACGGTAATGGTATTGGAGCATCGAGTCGTTATGTGGAAGATGGATCATATGTAAGGCTTAAGAATATGACCATAGCATATAATGTGAGCAGCACAATACTTAACAAGTTAAAAATAAAATCTGCTAAGTTTTATATAACCGGTGTTAATCTTGCCACTTTTACAAAGTACAAGGGATGGGATCCGGAAGTAAATACTGATTACCGCGCAAGCAGTCGTAACCAGGGTGGTGATTTCTATGCTGCTCCTCAGATTAAGTCATTGATATTTGGTATAAGCCTCGGTTTCTAACAATCTTAAAGAAATTAATTATGAGAAAATATATTTTAATACTCAGCACACTGGCTGTAATCAATACCTCTTGTGATAAAAAGCTTGATTTGTTACCGCAGCAAAGTGTGGCAGAAGAAGTAGCACTTAATTCAGATGCCAACATAAAAAAAGTTCTAAATGGCGCTTATGATGCTTTAAGTAGTGGAAATCTTTATGGAGGAAACGTTTTTGTTTTCTCAGAGTTACTAGCCGCAAATGATGAGATTAGCTGGGAGGGGACCTTTAACCAGCCCCGTGAGGTATGGTTAAAATCAATACTTACTACAAATAGCTTTGTGAGAGATACATGGTTAAGTGCTTATAATACTATAAATATTGCTAACAATGTTCTTAGCGCTATTTCAATCGTAAATGCTACCGATCAGGACAGAATAAAAGGAGAAGCGTTAGCGATTCGTGCGGCAATGTATTTTGAGCTAGTGAAGCTATATGCAAAGCCCTACAGTGCTGGTTCTGTTGCATCTGCTCCGGGTGTTCCATTGGTACTTACGCCAACGAGAGGAGTTAATGAAGCTTCATATGTTCCAAAAAGTACAATTGAGCAGGTTTATGCTCAGATTGTAACCGATCTTTCAGAAGCGGAAAATCTATTACCTAATACCAACGGCGTTTATTTAAGTAAGCCAGTTGCTTCGGCTTTGTTATCAAGAGTCTATCTGCAAATGGAAAAATTTCCTGAAGCAAGAGATGCTGCAAACCGGGGAATCACTATAGCTACAGCCAATGGTAAAAGTCTTGCTTTATCATATGCTGCTGCGTTTAATAACAGCTCAAATGTTCCTGAATATTTATTCGCAATGCAGGTGAGTGCGCAGGATGGATCTAATAATATGCACTTGTATTGGTCTATCCCTGCATATGGTGGCCGTGATGGAGATATAGCGGTCGAAGATAGTCATCTTGCCTTATACAGCCCGGGTGATGCAAGGGCTGCCCTTTTTTATTCAGGAGCCGGAGCTACTAGAAGTGGTAAATGGCAGCAACAATATAAAGTATTGCCCATTGTACGCCTTGCAGAGCTGTATCTGACTCGTGCGGAAGCTAATTTAAGAGCCGGTACTTCTATTGGAGATAGTCCGCTGAATGATATTAATAGAATCAGAACAAGAGCTGGCTTAGGTATACTTGGTTCTGTTACATTAGCTATTATTTTGGCTGAAAGAAAATTGGAATTAGCACACGAAGGTCATGCAGTGCATGACCTGAAAAGGCTGAAACAAAGTGCTGACGGCTTTGCTTACAATGCCAATGAAATGGTATTGCCTATTCCCCAACGTGAGGTGGACGCTTCGAGGGGTGTTATTACACAAAACGACGGATACTAACCAGGCTGACTGCTTATTCAAAACACAAACCCCGGGCACGCCCGGGGTTTGTGTTTAATCTAAATAAGTTAATCAAAGTTTGATTTCTTCACCATGCTGATCAAAGAATTTGTACTCAATCAGGTGGCAATTGGTGTCTTGTATCAATTTTGTTTTCTGGCCAAATTTCTTGTTCCATTTCGCCATTTTGGTTGACCAGGGCCATCCTTTGGTGAGATAGGCATACATAATAGGGTGTACGACCAATGTAAGGTTTACATTCTTATGCGTAATAAGATAGCTGAGATTTTTTTCAATTTCATCCTCCAATAACAGGGTAGATGAAATCTTACCGGTTCCGTTACAGCTTGGGCAAAGCTCCTGGGTGTTGATATTCATTTCCGGCTTCATCCGCTGGCGGGTAATTTGCATCAGCCCGAATTTGGAGATAGGAAGTACTGCATGTTTGGCCCTGTCGGGTGCCATGAATTCTTCCATTTTTTCCACGAGTTTCCTTTTGTTCTCCGGAAACTTCATATCAATAAAATCAATAACAATAATACCACCCAGGTCGCGAAGACGTAATTGTCTTGCCACTTCTTCGGCCGCTTCCAGGTTTGTTTCCAGGGCATTTTGCTCCTGGTTATTACTTACGCTTTTGTAACCGCTGTTAATATCAATGACATGCAGGGCTTCGGTATGTTCGATAATAAGATAAGCCCCACTGTTGAGGTTAACAGTTTTTCCAAAAGAAGATTTAACCTGCTTGGTAATACCAAATGAATCAAAAATGGGAGAACCATTCTGGTAGAATGAAACAATATCGGCCTTTTCGGGAGCAATGCGCTGGATGTAATTTTTTGTATCGCTGAAGATATTCTTATCATTCACGACAATTTTATTAAAATCTTCATTCAGCAAATCACGTAAAATACTGGTGGTTTTTGTTTGCTCACTCAATATCTTGGCAGGAGCCACAGCGCCTTTCAGGTTAGTTTGAATACTCTTCCACATCTCCACCAGGGCGGAAAGATCTTCATGCAGTTCAGCAGTATTTTTTCCTTCGGCAGCCGTGCGGACGATCACTCCAAAATTCTTTGGCTTGATGGCTTCCACTATTTTCTGGAGCCTTTTTCTTTCCTCTGAAGAATGAATTTTACGGGATACTGCAACAATATCATTAAAAGGAGTAACTACCACAAATCTTCCAGGCAGCGACAGCTCACAGCTTAACCGGGGCCCTTTTGCAGCAATAGGTTCTTTTAAAATCTGTACCAGAATATTTGGCTTCCCGCCCAATACCTCATTGATTTTGCCGGTCTTGATGATCTCCGGCTCAATCGTGAATTTACCAAAATCTAACCCGCCCTGTTCACTCTTATCGTTCATACACATAGTAGTAAACTTCAGCAGTGATTTGGCATAAGGACTCAGGTCGGTATAGTGAAGAAATGCATCCTTCTCAAACCCAACATCCACGAATGCGGCATTTAATCCCGGTATCAGCTTTTTTACTTTACCAAGATAAAGATCGCCTACAGCAAAACGTGCATCGCTTTTTTCGCTATGCAGTTCTACCAGCTTCTTATCTTCCAGCAGGGCTATTTCAACACCCTGGGGAGCGACATTAATAATAAGTTCTTTGTTCATTACAGCTTACATAAATGAAAACACCTTCGATGCTGTAAATACCGGATTGCCAGGAACCGTACCGAATGCGGAAAATAACCTGTAGGAGAATGTCTGAAGCAGATTGGTGGGGTGCAAACCTGTACGGCAAACAAACCGGTGGACTGAGGGGTTTGTTATCGGTTAATTGGTTTACCAGTCAGCCAGGAATTTCTATGATTTTTAGAGTGCCTGATTAACCAATAAACCAATTAACTAATAAACTACTTGTTCCTCTTCTTATGACGGTTCTTTCTCAGTCTTTTTTTACGCTTATGCGTCGCAATTTTATGACGCTTCCTTTTTTTACCACAAGGCATACTCAAATAATTTTTAATTCTTGTTTATAATAAGTTCTTTTCTGAGCCCGGTAAAAGGGCTTCTATTTTTTCAGTTCCTGTATTCTTTTTTCAATTTCTTTCCTGGCATCAGTCCGGGTGATATATTTTAAACTCTCTCCGTACCAATTGATTGCTTTATCTTTTTTCCCTGTTCTTTCACACACATCTGCCAGCATCAAAACAGTTTCCACATTATCAGGTTGCAGGCGGTGCACTGTCTCCAAACGGCTGATGGCTTTGTCATATTGCCCTGAATACAATGAGCCTTTGGCTAATGTCATCTGGGCATATACATTAGTGCTATCCTTATCTGTTACTTCTTTTATTTTTAAAATGCCTTCCATCGGGGCGGCGGAAATATTTCCAAACAAATAACAGGCGCCCAGCCCAATTTTGGCCGAATCATTACCAGGATTGATCTTCAAAGACCTTTCAAACAAATCTTTGGCCTGCAATGCTTTCCACTTTACCAATTCAGGATCACGGTCCATTTGCAGGTTATCCAAAAATAAGTGGGCAGCAAAGGTGAGGGTTTTTTCCGAATTTTCCAATCTGGCAGCTTCAGCCTCGTACCAGGCATAGGGTTCAAAAATCCGGGCTGAATCGCCCCAGAAATGCGATAACTGATGATACACTTTTAATTGCTGATCTTTTACATCACCCCTGGAGATTGAGTTTTCCAATGTATTCAGCCGAACAACCTGCTCTGCATTCAGTTGCTTCTTAGCCATTAACAGGATGGTATCAATAGTAATACTGCTTTGGATGGGGCCATGATCATGACCGTCACCTTCGCTATGTGTCTGACTTTCAATTGAGACTACCGGTTTTTTGGGAGGTATCGTAGTTCCGAACCTGTAAATAGCTGCTACAATTACAAGAGCTATGGCAACAGTGATCCATTGAGGTTTTTTCACAATAAAAATTTCAGAGGGCAAAGTTACCTCAAACCCCTGAACAAGCTTTAGTAATTATAAGGAGAATGTTTAAGTAGCGGGTAATAAAATGTCTCATTATTCTGCATCATCACCAGGGCCCGGGTCTGGTTTAGGTTCTTTCAATTTCTTGACTTCCGCAACAAATTCTTTAGCAGGCTTGAATGCAGGGATATAATGTTCAGGTATGTGTACAGCAATATTTTTTTTGATATTACGACCGATCTTGGCTGCCCTTTTCTTGGTAATAAAGCTGCCAAATCCCCGGATATAGATATTCTCACCCCCGGCCAGCGTGTCTTTTACTTCCTTAAACATGGTTTCAAGGGTTACCAGCACATCTACCTTGGGTATCCCTGTTTTTTCTGAAATCTGATTAACGAGATCGGCTTTTCTCATTGTTGCAGGTTTTTAATGGTTTTCAAATGCCAATTTATGATAAAATAATATGATTGTCAACAGGATAGGCAGTTTTTTTTAAAACAAAATCCATAGAAATTTAAAAAATGAAAGATATTTAAAGCTTAAATAGCCAGGACTATTGAAAACAACCGATAAAAAAGAACTGAAAAAAAGGTTTCCGGCCCTGTTGCTGAAATGGAACCGGGAGCAAAATGACCGGCAAATGCCCTGGAAGGGCGAAAAAGACCCTTATAAGATCTGGCTGAGTGAAATCATCCTGCAGCAAACCCGGGTGGGGCAAGGATGGAGCTATTATAATAATTTCATCAAAACCTTCCCGGATGTTCAGCAACTGGCAAAGGCAAAAGATGAAAAAATCTTTAAGTTGTGGGAAGGCCTGGGTTATTACACGCGGTGCAGGAACCTGATCGCTTCAGCCCGTTTTATAGCCGGGGAAAGAAAAGGGAAATTTCCGGATACTTATGAGGAAATAAAGGCATTGAAAGGTGTGGGGCCTTATACAGCTGCAGCCATCAGTTCCTTTGCTTTTAATCTTCCCCATGCTGTTGTTGATGGTAATGTGTTCAGGGTACTTGCCCGGGTATTCGGTATCAGCAAACCAACGGATACAACGGAAGGGAAAAAATACTTCACAAAACTGGCGGAAGAACTCCTTGATAAAAAACAGCCCGGCCTCTATAACCAGGCTATCATGGATTTTGGTGCTGTGGTTTGCAAGCCAGTCTCTCCCCTTTGCGCTACTTGTTGCTTTAAAAAAAACTGCATTGCTTTTCAAAATGACCGGACCGATGAATTGCCTGTAAAAGAGAAAAAAATTAAGATCCGCCAGCGCTGGTTCTATTACTTCGTACTGGAATTCAAAAACAAAAGGGCCATCCGTCAAAGAAAGGGTAACGATATCTGGCAGCAGTTGTACGAGTTCCCGTATATTGAGACCAGTAAAGGGCACGATATTGAAACTATTTTACTGGAAGCTGAAAAAGAAAATATCTTGCTGAAGAATGAATATAGTGTTATCGGGGTGTCTGAAATTCATAAGCAACAGCTTTCTCATCAGCTAATAACCGGTCAGTTTATTAAAATAAAACTTGGCAGGAAGCCCATTGCAGGGGATGCGTGGAACTGGGTATCTGAAAAGCAAATGGAGCAATTTGCTTTTCCCCGGTTTATTAATCACTACCGGAATAAAAGATAACTGGAATATTATTTCATTGTACAGATATTCCGGATTTGTAATTCCCCCGTTCCATTAATGTTAAACCGGATTTTTTTTGAAGAGGGGCCTTGAACCATCAGCGTTATTTCATTCAGGCCCTTTTTTAAGGGGATTCTTGCATAGTAAATAGTATGCGGCAGGCTTTGCCAGTTGCGGGTATCGGCTTTTTCACTGGCAAAATTGAAAAGCTGCAATCCAAAGGCAATAGCTTCCCGGGTATCTTTTCTGTTTTTTTCTTTCTTTGAGTCGGTTTCCTTTTTTTCTTCAGGCCTTATTGCCGCTTCTGTCAATTTTTTGATGGCCATTCTTGTAAGCACTGATGATAGCTCTTTCAGCGATCTTTCCTGCAACGTGGAAAATGCAAGTGCATTGATACTCTCTGCCGGCTCAAGTGTAAAATCTGAATCAGGCAACTGTAATATGGCGCTGCTGTAATAGAGTGGTTGTGCTTCGTACCTCGGTAATGCCACACGAAAACTGCGAAGGCTGGTTAGTTTGATATTATCACGGTTATAACCGCTGCTGAAATCAAAAGGAACATTGTAAAGGCCGCCGGCATCTGTAAAAAAAAAGCCACCCGCGGCATCTTTGAACAGGGTGAAATAAATGTCCTGCTGCTGTTTTACGGGAGCAGAACCATTTTCCCAGAAAAGAACCAGTTCTCCGCCGTCAGGTTTTTCCACCCCTTCAAATGTCAGGTTAAATAATTTTTCATAACGCCCGGATTCATCAGTAAAGCCGTTTAGATACGCTGTTCTCAGAACGTCCTTCTTCAGCTGGGCAGGTATTTTTATACCGTAATAACTTCCGTTATTTTTAATATAAATATCTGCAGCATTCCGGTAAGCTATAAAGGCATTATTGATATCTGCATTTTTTTCATAGATCATTCCCTGAAGTATAAAAGAAAAGGCATCATCTGAATAACGGTTCTTATTCCCGGATTTATCTTCCTGGGCATACCTGCGAAGGCTGATACGGCGGGCTTCCACCATTGCCTCATCAGGTTCTCCAAGTTGCAGGTAGTTTAGCGTTTTGTAATAATGTACAAGGTATTTTTCAAAATCTTCCCCTTGATAGGTCTGCATCATAGGGTTTATTAAAGAACCAAGTAAAATATCTTTTGCTGAAGTGCCGGCTTCTTCCATCAGGTGATCTGCTTCATTAAAATAACTGTTACTGCTGTCATATTGCTCAAGCAGGTGGTATACTTTTCCTTTTTCTAATAAATACAGCAGCTGGTTGCGTTTTTTCTTCAGCAGCTTGTTATCCTCCAGGGCTTTCGCAGCTTTTTCGTAGTTACCGTTCTTCAGCCTGCTGTAATAACTACTGGCCTGCCTGTTATAGCCGGAGCAGGAAAATAAAAAAAGCATCAGCGAAAAAACAGCCAATGCTCTGTACAAATATGAATAGAAAAATGACATCCTTCAGCAGGAGCTAAAATTAAGTTATGGGGATAGTTGATTAATTCCTGATGTATTTGGCGATTTCTTTTTCACCGATCCAGACCACTTCATTGGTTTCAATATTGGTCAGTTCAAGATTAATCTTGTAATAAGTAACTTTTTTTCTTTTATGAGAATCAACAATGGAATTAATTGAACCCTGCAGGATATAATCAGCACCCTGCTCCAGGCCGAATTTTTTCATGCTGCTGACACTGGCATTTGTTTGCTGATCAGCTTTTTCTGCTCTCAGTTCCTCTCTTTTTTTCCCACCCTGAACCAGTCTTACTTTTTGGGTGGCTAAAAAAGACTGTTCCACATCCTTTACAAAAGTTTCCGCTTCGATATGCTCGTGGCTTTTATTGGTTACAAAACCGACAATAACCACAGGACGCTGACCATTTTTGGAAGCCATATGATTAGCTATCCAGTTAGCATTAAGGATTGTTTTTGTCATTTCTTCCGCCGCCAGTCTCGAATCAGTATTATTCCAGCGACCACTGATATCCACCTGTTTAGACGGGTCTATCCGGGTAACCTGGCGGTTACAGGCAACCAATACCATAACGATGCTGAGTGTAAAAATGAAAGGTAATTTTTTTTTCATGGTAGAAACATTGATTGTTGGTTAATCGGGTAAGGCAAAGATTTTATTTACCACCACCAGGGGCGATAACCACGGGGTGTCAAATAAAGGCTGCTTCTGTTGTAAAACGGATTATTATAATAGCCCCGATTGTAGCCAAACCCATTCCGGATACGGTAGCTGTTATAATAATCATCACCGTACCAGCTGACCCGACGCATCCGGAGCTGGCGGCGGAATTGTTCCCGGTCTGCACGGGCTTCTTTTCTGTCTGCCAGCCAGTCAATGGCTTTATAGTTTTCCTGTAGAGTAGTGCTGTGCCAGGAATTCAGTGAATCCGCAATCTTCATGTACTTATCACGGCTTACTGTAAAACTGGGATTCTGATCTGGGGCTGGTACAATTTGGGGCTGCCCGGAAACACTGAGGAAAAAACCGGTTAGCAGCATTGCTGTGCTAAGTAATTTTTTTTTCATAATGTCTCATTTTGGTGTGAACAAATACTACTGCTAATGTACCCTCAAACCCCGTTAATCCCCCGTTAAATATTGATTTTCTATTACAGTGTTAAGCCAATTTCCGTACTTGTACGTAAGATTACTATTAAAATTTTGTCGTTCGCATATAAAAAAATAATTTTAAAGAGCCTTCGAAGCCAATTGATGATTTATTAATCAGAAAAAGATAAGCGTATGAGAGGCGTAAACCGAGTAATGCTCATTGGCAACCTGGGGAAAGATCCCGATGTCCAGTTCCTGGAAGGAAATATTGCTGTTGCCAAATTCCCCCTGGCCACTACTGAAACCTTTAAGGACCGCTCCGGTAAGCTGGTCTCCCAAACAGAATGGCATACTGTTGTGCTATGGCGTGGCCTGGCCGAGCTGGCACAGAAATACCTTCACAAGAGCAGTCTTGTTTATATTGAAGGCAGATTGAGAACCCGCAGTTGGGAAGATAAAGATGGTAACCGCAAATTTGCCACGGAAGTAGTAGGGGATAATCTTATTATGCTGGATAAAAGGGCAGATGGGATTGGCGGGACCGGACATGGCGATTCAGGAATGGAAGGAATGGGCGGATCAGATATGCCTATGGGAGATCCCTCAGAAAGCCTGCCTTTCTGAAATAGAAAACGATAAAAGCATATTTTTGCGCAAGCAATCAGCGGGCAGGCCATTTGACCTGCCTTTATGATTCATTCTCTAATCAAAATACCCGGCATTGGGCAGCCATACAGATATCTATTTACTGAACGACCTGTTTTCTTTTATACTTTTAGCGGCTAACCCGCAGGGTAATATCATTCTCATCATTTTGTTGCTGGCGCTCGTGACTCTCGCCTTTGTGATCTCAGGCTCGGAAGTGGCTTTATTTTCCCTGGACAATAAGGATATCAATATGCTGAAAACAAAACAGCATACAGCTGCCAAAAAGATCACGGAGCTGCTTGAAGAACCTAAAGAAGTTTATGCTTCATTACTGATTGCCGGCACTTTTACCAATATCTGTATCATCGTTCTTTCCAACTACCTGGCTGACCAATTTATCAATTTTGATAAAATCCCCCAATGGCTTGAAATTCTCAGTAAAGCACTGGTGATTGCATTTATACTGGTCTTTTTTGGAAGACTGATGCCGAAAGTGGCTGCCACGCAAAACAACCTGCGGTTTGCCTATGGTACTTCTTTTGTTATTGAAGCCCTTCATCTCATGCTGCGGCGGATCAGCCGCTGGATCGTTTCCCTGGCAGATGGTATCGGGAAGAGGTTAGGTGCTAACCGGTCAGAGGCCATCAGCATCCAGGAATTGGATGAAGCCATTGATATAAAGACAGACGAAGAAGCATCACCTGCAGAAAAAAATATCATGAAAGGGATCGTGAAGTTTGGAAATATTTCTGTGAAGCAGATTATGCGTACCCGGCTGGATGTAAGTGGTATTGACTATAAGAGTACTTTTAAAGACCTGGTTAAAAAGGCTGAAGAACTTCATTATTCAAGGTTGCCGGTTTATAAAGAAAGCCTGGATGAAATAGCTGGTATTATCAATACCAAAGACCTGCTGCCTTTCTTAAATGAGACCGAAAACTTTGACTGGCACCCATTAATGCGTCAGCCCTTTTTTGTCCCGGAGGCAAAACTGATTGAAGACCTGTTGAAGGATTTTCAGCATAAACGTATTCATTTTGCAGTAGTAGTGGATGAGTTTGGAGGTACCAGTGGTATAGTCACTATGGAAGATGTTCTGGAAGAAGTGATTGGTGATATCAAAGATGAGTTTGATGAAGAAGAGAGCGGTAACCGGAAGCTGGATGACAATAATTACCTCTTTGAAGGAAAAACCATGGTTAATGATATGTGCAAACTGATGAAACTGCCTATGGATACTTTTGACCAGGTCAGGGGCGAAAGTGAATCGGTTGGTGGATTAGTACTGGAATTGACGGGAGAGTTCCCGGCAGCCAATTCAATTGTTAGTGCGGGTGATTTTGATTTTACGGTGCTGGAAACTGATAATAACCGCATCCGCCTGGTGAAAGTGACCATTAATCCTAAAGAAAAATAATGATAATCTTCCCTATGAAAAAAAAGATATTCATTGTAACAGTATTCTCTGCTGCCTGTTTTTTTTTAATTGCATCCTGCAACAGTAATTACACGTATAAGAAGAAAGGCTATTTTAAAATTGATTTCCCCGAAAAAAAATACCAGTTGTTTGATAAACCCGGTTACCCCTATTCTTTTGAATATCCTGTGTATGCCACTGTAGTCAAGGATTCCAGTTTTTTTGGAGATGCTACAGAAAATCCCTGGTGGATCAATATTGATGTGCCGCAGTTTGGAGGCAGGATCTATATCAGTTACAAGGAAGTGGCAAAAAATAACTTTGATTCTCTTGTCAATGATGCCTTTAAAATGGCCTACCGGAAACATACGGATATTTCAACTGGTATTAATGACAGTCTTGTGCAAACTGCCAACGGTGTTGAAGGAATATATTTCTCTTTAGCCGGCAATACAGCAACTGCTAACCAGTTCTTCCTGACCGATTCCACAACCCACTTCCTGAGAGGTGCCTTATATTTTGATGCGGCACCGAATGAGGATTCTCTCGGTATTGTAAACGATTTTCTGAAAAAAGACCTGCTGCACCTGGTGAATACATTAAAATGGAAATAAAAACCTCCTGTCAAAAACAGGAGGTTTTTATTCAGGTTCTTGTAATCATTGTTCACTTTTGGGAGCGGCTTTATCTTCTTCACTAACAGGCTCAATTACCTCTTCCCGGAGCGGAGCCCGGCTAAATTTTTTAAAACTGAGTTCTTTATTTTTGCTCCTCTTTATTTTTTTTACAGATCTGGCTACAGGTTTATCTGTATCCTTCTTTGTTTTTATCTGACTGGCTACTGTTTCTTTTAATACGGGCTTTTCTTCTGCTGCCGTAACGGGAAACACTTCTTTCCCAGGTGTTTCAATGCCGGTTGACTGGTACATACTGCTAAATGCTCTTTTTTGGCTTGTTTTCCTGTAATCAACAAAACCGTAGATGCCGGCACTGATCATCAGGATAGCGCCGATGTACAAAATTGATCTCATCGTTTGTGGTTTTAAAATTGGTTGTTTTAGCGGCCGGGCTACAGCTGCAACAACCGGTTTGAGTTGAAAGCCCGGTAGTAAAAAATTGATCAAATAGTAAAAGATTGGAGGTAGCGCCTGCTTTTCTGATAGATGATCCATTCGGCAAAAAGCATATTTCCGATTACACTGATCCATAAAGAGAGCTCGTAATTTTCCAAATGATCCCAATCCAGCAAATAAAAAACAAGATGATATATCCGGAAAGTAACTGCTGTCATGGCCATTGCATAACTCCGGATCATCCATATTTTATGTGCTAATACATTTTTTTTAAGGATAGTACCAAGACCATATAAGGTTGTGGTAAACCACCAGCCGGCCATAAAGAGAAACAGGGCCCTTTCCCAAAAACTGCCTTTGGCAAAAAAGGACATATACAAACCCGTTGGAGCACCTAAGAACAATACTACAAACACATAAATCTTCCCGGACCAGCGATGAATGACTTTTGTTCTTTTCAATATGTACTTCGAGAATTGAATCAGTGCTGTACCGATGCACAGGGCACCGGCAGCAATATGAATATAAAAACAGCTATTGTAAAAATTGCTTTGGAAAAGGAAACTCCGTTCTTCAATAAAATCAAATTCTTTGCTGAAAGAAAAATACGGCAGTGTATTGTAAATGAGCAACAGGCTGAACCCTGCAACAGGTACCCAAAAAAGCATCTGGGAAATAACCCTCGCCGACCGCCGAAGGGTTAGCATCCGGGAATTACGCATACAGTGTGGTTTGCCAAACAGGATGCAACAGCAAATTTATATCCATACATACAGGCTGTTAGCTATTTGTTAAAGAGGATTTCACGGCTGACAGAATCTTTCCTAATTTCAGGAATAACCCCAGAAAATGAAATTTAAACTAAGAACCGGACTGCTTATCCTGATCGTTTTATTCTGTAACGCTATTACATTACCTGCACAGGAAGCGGCTGCAGTTGATTCACTGAAGAAAGCATATGAAAGGGCAGCTACTCCGGCAGAGAAAGTAACACTGATGGACGAGCTCAGCCGGGTAGTGATGAATGTAAACCCCGCAGAAGCGGATGAACTTGGCAGAAAACTCATAGCAATTGCTGAAGAATCAAGGGACAGAAAACTGATGTTCAAGGCGTATTTATCCAACGGAACCCGCTGTTCCTATTTTGCCAATCAAAAAGCATATTCTCAAAAGGCAATAGATTTCTATACGAAAGCACTGGACCTGGCCAGGCAAAACAGAATGGAAGAGGAGGTGGGTGCTGTACAGATGCATTTCTCGGCATTGTACCGGCTGATACCCGATAATGATAAATCACTATCGTATGCCACGCAGGCATTTTCCCTTGTTTCCACGCTTCGTAATGACAGCCTTAAAGCAGAAGCTCATAACATTTATGGCCAGGCTTACCAGGCAAAAAATGAGAATATACTGGCCCTGCGGAATTTCTTAAGCGCCCTGCGGATTGCTGAAGAGACCAGGAACCCTGCCCTTATCCGCAATTGTTATCAGTATCTCTCAGGTTTTTATACAAGTATTGAAGACTATGATAAAGCCATTGATTATATGACATTGGCCTATAAAAAGCTGGACGAGACCAAAGAAAAAAATGTCCCGTACCAGAAAGTGATTTTTACCAATTACCTGGGCAATTTGTTTGCGTATAAAAAAAATTATGATATAGCCATCAGCTATTTTGAAAAATCGATCAGAATGGCCGATTCGTTAAAGTTTTCGACACTAAAGGTACCCGGCTATGTAAGCCTTTTGAACCAGTATCTCCGTATAGATGAACCCCAAAAGGCATTAGACTACCTGAACTCCCCTTCAGGAGATAATCTCAAAAAATACCTTGGTAATTTTGGTATGGCCTCAGTAATTGACCAGGCTTATGGGGTTATTTATACAGAGTTGAGCCGGTTTGATTCAGCGAAAATATACCTTGAAAAAGCACGGCCGGTGTTCGAGAACAGCAGTAATGAAACCAACAAAGTCAACTTTTACGCACAGCTTGCATCTTTCTATCGCAAATCGGGCGACAGGAAAAATGCGATTGAGTATTATCTCAGGGTAAAAGAGATCAGTGAAAAAAACGGTTTACTTGAGACTATAAAAAAATCGGCCCAGTATCTTGATACTTTATACCGGCAATCAGGTGATCTGACAATGGCCGGTGTTTATAATGGGATCTATTATCAGTACAAGGACAGTATCGAGACATTGAAGAGAGAAAAGGAACTGACACAGGTAGAGGCAGCCGATGAACAACAAAGACAGGAAAAGGCCGTAAAAGAGAAAGCGGAAAAGGACAGGCAGCGCAATAATATCCAGTACCTCGCTATAACTATTGGTATCGTGGCTTTGTTTATTGGCCTGGTGGTCCTGGGAATGTTCAAAGTATCCGCCACCACCATTAAAATGATCGGCTTTTTTGCTTTCCTGATGTTTTTCGAATTCATTTTCCTGATCTTTAAGAAGAACATTTATTCCATCACAAAAGGAGAACCATGGAAAGACCTCCTGTTTATGATCTGGCTGGCTGCATTATTATTGCCACTCCACCACTGGCTGGAACATAAAGTGATACATTATCTTACTTCGCATAACAGGCTCACTTCGGCCGGGCATCATATAAAAAGAAAGCTTTTCAGGCAGACAAAAGAAGGAGAAGAATAGCACAGGGCTTACCTTTGCCAAAAAACAAATAATTTGATAGTTATTGATAATATACTAATCAGCGAAGATGTAATTGATAAAAAATTTGTTTGTGATCTCAGCAAATGTAAAGGAGGCTGTTGCGAGGATGGAGCTGCCGGAGCACCTTTGAGTAAGGAGGAGTTGCAGCAGGTGACGGATTTATATGAAAAAATAAAACCTTACCTGACCCGGGATGCGGTCGCAGAAATTGAGAAGAAAGGGAAATATGTGTATGATACAGAATTTGAATGGGTGACACCAACGCTGGACAGTGACCATGAAATATGTGTATATGGTATCCGCGGTGAGAATGGGATTATTAAATGCGCTTTTGAGCAAGCTTATAACGAGGGTGTGATTTCCTGGAAAAAACCGATCAGCTGTCATCTCTATCCTATTATTGCAAAAAAAGGAAAACATGGCGATTATGAAAGGGTAAATTATGAACCCCGGGAAACCATGTGCAGCCCGGCCTGTGCATTGGGCCAAAAACTGAAAGTGCCGGTATACCAGTTCCTCAAAGAGCCCATCATCCGGATGTGGGGGGAAGATTTTTATAATGCACTCGATACAATTGCCAAAGGGGAGTGGGAGGAAATTGATTTTAAAGAATAAGCAGTTATTAATTATTTAATCCAGTTGTTGTGAAAGAAACAGCCGCCAATTTTATTGCAAAGAGCACTATTAAAGCTGCCGACAAGGAACACCGGCGCAAGATCAATTTTAATATAGGCAAATACAATGCAGTAGTACCGCAGGGCAAAGAACAATTTACAGATGTACAGCTGGCCAGAGAAAGAGCTAAGAATATAAAATGGCGGGCTATAGAGGCTTTAGATAAACAGCTGGAAGATTTTGAACTGACCATCACCAGAAGAGGAGCTAAAGTAATATGGGCGGAAGATGCACAACAGGCGCTCGATGCTATTCAGAAAATATGTGAAGCAAAGGGCTGTAAAACATTAGTGAAGAGCAAGAGTATGGTCACAGAAGAAATTCATCTCAACGATTTTTTGGAAAAGATTGGTATTGAAAGTGTGGAGACCGACCTTGGAGAATATATTCAGCAATTAGATGGTGAACCGCCCTATCATATTGTAACACCAGCTATGCATAAAAGTAAGGAAGATGTGGCAAGGCTTTTTGCAGAAAAACTGGGAACAGATCCAAAAGCAACCCCACAGCAATTAACACTGACTGCCCGAAAAATATTAAGGGATAAATATGTGCAGGCGGATATTGGTGTAACAGGGGCCAATTTTATCATTTCAGATATTGGTGGTATTGCTGTAACTGAGAATGAAGGCAATGCAAGGTTAAGTTGTGCCTTTCCTAAAACACATATTGTGATTGCAGGGATAGAGAAAGTGATTCCTTCCATGCATGACCTGGCCCTATTCTGGCCTTTGCTTTCTACATTTGGAACAGGGCAAAATGTAACCGTTTATAATACAATTGTGACCGGGCCAAGGCAGGAAAATGAAAAAGACGGCCCGGAAGAAATGTATGTGATATTACTGGATAACGGCCGGACCAATATACTTGCCAATGAAAAACAACGGGAAAGCCTCTACTGCATCCGGTGCGGCGCCTGCCTGAATGCCTGCCCGGTGTATAAGAATATTGGTGGTCATGCTTATGGAGCCACTTACAGCGGGCCAATAGGCTCAGTTATCACTCCGCATCTCAGGGGCATGGAAGAATGGAAACATCTCAGTCATGCTTCTTCTCTTTGTGGTAACTGTACAGAGGTTTGTGCAGTGAAAATTAATCTCCATGAATTATTGCTCGATAATCGTCATGAAGCAGCGCAGGAGGGCTATGCACCTTTTGCTGAAAAAATGATCTGGAAAGTATGGAGGATAGCGATGCTTCGCAGGAGCTGGATGAATATGGCTAATGGGAATATGAAAACAAGACTCATTAATAAAGTAGCCGGTTCATGGACCTCACACAGGGGTAAACTGGATTTCCCGCAAAAATCCTTCAATCAGCAATGGAAAGAAAAAATGGGCAGCAAGTGATATAGTTGCAACCGATCATGAATAACCAGGTTAGCTATTATAATCGTTTCGGCAAGCAGTTTGAACAAAGTATACTCGAATGCCCGGAACCGGCTGTTTGGACAACTGATTATGCCCACAAAGGCCGGGTGTACCAGGAAATGAAAGTGCGGGTGGCGCAGCAACAAAAATTGATTACAGAATTTTTTACGAAAGAGGAGCCGGTCCTGGATATTGGTTGTGGTTTTGGACGCCAGGCTTTCTTGTTAGCCAAAGAGGGTTTCAGTGTAACAGGAACAGATACCAGTGATATATTTATCAGCATAGCAAAAAAATTATTTAATAAATATGGATATAAGGGGCGGTTTTATTGTATGGACATGCTGAACGGCGAAAACCCCGGAGGAGTGTTTAAGCAATTGTTATTGCTGGACGTGCTTGAACATATCAGGCCTTTCCAGCGGAGAAAATTCCTGGAACAGATTTTTCAATTGACAACACCTTGTGCTAAACTCATCGTTTCTTTGCCGCATGTGAAGAAGCGGCTCAGCTCGCAGGTGAATAACAGGGTCAGGAAAGGGATTACACAGCATTTTGTTTATTTTACCAACAGGGAAGAACATCCATACCCAATCCCGGAGAAAAAGGATATTGTGAAACTTATACCTGCTTTATTCAGTATAGAAAGAGAATTGACCTCACCGGATACAGATTACTATATGTTGACAAAAATATAAACTTGCTGGTTTACACTCCCCATATCACTAACAGGATTCGTTATATCATGGACTTCATCGGTATCGAAATTACCGGGGAGCCTTTTGTCTTAACAGAAAGCAATACACTATTTAAAGACTTCGGGGGGCCAAAGATCAATTACAGCAATGAAACCATTTCAGTAAGTGAATACCGGATAAAGCCATTTCCATTATTAACAGAGAAAGGTATCAATGCTCAGGTCATTACAGTCTTCGAGTCGTATGGCGAAAAGGCAATTTTTAAGACGGAGGGTGATTTTTCTTTTGACATTTTTGCGGCTACTTTTTACCTGCTCAGCCGTTACGAAGAATACCTGCCCCATCAGAAAGATATGTATGGCCGCTATGCACACGAGAATTCTCTGGCATTCAGGGAAAATTTCCTGGCTGTTCCGTTGGTGAACAGGTGGCTTCTTATATTTAAAAACTCATTAAAGGAAATATTCCCTTCTTTGACTATCTGTGAGCATAGCTTTTCCTTTTTACCAACCTATGATATAGATGAAGCGTATTCCTATAAATATAAAGGCTGGTTCAGAACTGCCGGTGCTGTAGCTAAAGCTATGCTTAACGGAAACCGGACTAAAATAGCCGAACGAAAAAAAGTACTGAGAGGAAAATTGCAGGATCCTTATGATTCTTATGGATGGATGGACACTTTACACGAACACTACCAGTTGCACCCGCGGTATTTTTTCCTGGTAGCTCAGCAAACCGGAAAATATGACAGGAATATTTTGCCCGGAAAAACTGCTTTTAAAGCAATTGCCAGGCAGCATGCCGGCAAGTATAATATTGGGATTCATCCTTCCTGGCAGAGCGGTGATAAGCCGGAACTGATCAAAAAGGAAATGACCGTATTGGAAGACATAACTGGTATTAAGATCATTTCATCCAGGCAGCATTTTATAAGACTGACATTGCCCCAGACATTTCGTTACCTGGTTGAAGCCGGTATCAAAGAAGATTTTTCTATGGGCTATGGAAGCATCAACGGATTCCGGGCATCCGTGGCCTCCCCTTTTTACTGGTACGACCTGGAAAGGGAAGAAAAAACAGGGCTGCTGCTATATCCCTTCTGCTATATGGATGCCAACTCATTTTTTGAACAAAAGTATTCGGCAAATCAGGCGCTGGTAGAAATGCGACAGTATTATAAAGCTGTTAAAGAAGTAGATGGATTATTAATCACACTCTGGCATAATACTTTCCTTGGAACCGATGATTTATTCAAAGGCTGGAGAGAAGCCTACAGCCAATTTATCAGCGAAATAAGTACTTAAACACCCTCAGCTTCCGGCTGCTCTGCTGCCGGAAGGGCTTTAAAGGCTTTGTTGACAAAATATACTCCCAGCAAGGTTACTAATCCTCCGGCTACAATAAAGACCGTGAGATTTTCTCCGAATAACAGGGCTCCGAGTAAAACAGCCACCATCGGGTTGATATAGGCATAAATTGAAGTCTGCTCAGTAGGCAGATGTTGCAGGGCATACAAATAGGCAATAAAAGCAACTAATGATCCAAAGATCACGAGATAGGCTATAGCCGCCCATGATTGCCAGGGAATAACTATCAGAGCCACTGCTTTACCAGTAGCTGATGAAAAAGAATACAATACAACTGCACTGATGATCATCTGCAATCCTAAGCTGAAATAAGGGTTAAAATTCAAGGCTTGTTTCTTTGTATACAAAGTGGCAAATGCCCAGGTCCAGGTGGCAATAACCGACAATATAATTCCCAAGCGAAACGAAGAATCCAGGAAATCATGCATATGGTTACTGAAAATGATGCAAACACCGCCGAAACCCAGTAATAATCCCAGGATCGCCTTAACAGGAATTTTTTCTTTGGAAACAAATAGACCTATAACAACGATCCATAAGGGGAAAATGGCTCCGATGATAGCACCCAAACCGGCAGTGATCTTATATTGTAATGCGAGTGTGCTGAGGCCGTTGCTGATCATGAAATTTAAAAAACTTAATACCAGTATAGGGGCCCATTCTTTCCCTTTGGGCAAGGCTGCTCCTTTGATCAGGAAGAAACAAACATAGCACGCCCCTCCGAGAAACTGGCGGATTGCTGCCAGCTGTAACCCGTCAGGTATATGCTTTACCCCCTCTTTGGAAGCGATCCAGGTGGTACCCCAAAAGAAACAGACCAGCGCCAGTGCAAAGATGGCTTTACTTCTGGTGCCTTTTTTCCGGATGGTCAGGGGATTAAAGACTGATAGTTTCTTTAAAGAATCAGCAGAGGATTGAACAATGGTTTTATGAAAATCAAATATGTTCATTAATGTTTAAAATGACGCATACCTGTAATAATCATGGCCAGGTTATGGTTTTTACAATATTCAATAGAATCGTTATCTCTTATCGATCCACCAGGCTGGATAAAACAGGTAATACCTGCCTCATGTCCGAGTCTTACACAATCATCAAATGGGAAAAAAGCATCACTGGCCATTACAGCCCCATGCAAATCAAATTTAAACTGCCTGGCTTTTTCGATAGCTTGTGTAAGGGAATCAATACGGCTTGTTTGTCCGCACCCTTTGCCGACTAACTGTTTGTTTTTAACAAGAGCAATTGCATTTGACTTTAAATGCTTGCAAACCAGGTTGGCGAAAACAAGATCTTGTTTCTCGGCTTCTGTCACCGTTCTTTTCACTGTACCGGTCCATTCGCTGAAATTACCTTCATCGATGCCTTGCGCCAGAACTCCGTTCAGTACTGATTTATACTGCATTTTTCCGGAGGGTTGTGTCTTTAACAGTAAGAGAATCCTGTTTTTCTTGGACTTCAGCACTGCCACTGCCTCATCGTCATAGGCTGGTGCAATCAATACTTCAAAGAAGATTTCATTTATTGCATCGGCTGTTGCTTTGTCAATGGTTCTGTTGCAAACCAATACGCCTCCAAATGCGCTTGTTGGATCTCCTGCCAGTGCAGCATCCCAGCTATCTTTTACAGAAGCCCTTTGCGCAATACCGCAAACATTGGTGTGTTTGATGATGGCAAAAGTAGTATCCGAAAACTCTTTGATGAGTTGAACAGCAGCATCCACATCTGCCAGGTTATTATACGAGAGCTCTTTTCCATTTAGCTGGTCGAATAGCTCATCCAGGTTGCCATAAAAAACTCCTGACTGATGCGGGTTTTCCCCGTACCTCATTGTTTTTTGAGGTTTGTTGAAAGGAGTTTCTATTGTGGTCTGGTGGAAATAGTTGGAAATAGCGGTATCGTATGCTGTACAGACATCAAATGCTTTGATAGCGAATGTTCTTCTTTGCTCAAGAGAGGTTTCTCCCGATTGAGCAGTCAGCAGGTTCGAAAATTCTTCATAATCTGCCTTCCTGGCTATAACAGTAACATCTTTAAAATTCTTGGCAGCAGCACGAATCATAGAAGGCCCCCCGATATCGATTTTTTCAATGATAGCTTTTTCATCGGTAGTGGAGGCCACCGTTTCTTCAAAGGGATAAAGATCGACGATCACCAGGTCAATCTCCGGGATATTATACTGTTTCATTTCCTGTACATGTACCTGATCATCTCTTTTACCAAGAATACCGCCAAAGACAGAGGGATGTAATGTTTTCACCCTGCCTCCGAGGATAGAGGGATAGCTGGTCAGGGCTTCAACCGGCATCACTCTTATCCCCAGGCCTTCTATAAAAGTTTGGGTACCTCCCGTAGAATAAATAGTGATACCGAGTTCAGATAATTTTTTGATAATGGTTTCCAGTCCGTCTTTGTAAAAAACGGAAATAAGAGCCGATTGAATCTTTTTAGTCATAAAATTTTGAGTTGAAAGGCAGGCGGGTCGCCAGGGAGCCGCAAAGGTAAGTTAACGGAGGGTCATCACAAAAGCTCCTTCTGTTGTAACATCATGACAGGGAATACCCAGCGAGTCACAGTCTTTTTTCCAGAGAGCTGCCTTCCGGGAAGAATTGGAACCGTCAATAACAATTTGCCGTATAGCAAAACTTTTGACCAGCCTGTTAATATAAAGAGTGGGGTTTTTTGAAATGATCAGCAGGTCTACTGTTGGCTTTGTTGCTGCTGGCTGCCAGGCAGCAGCCTTATCCAGCAATAATATTTTTTTCGATTGATATTGAAGAAAAGGCTCCTCTCTATTATAAATAGAAATACTGCCGGAGGGTTTGATTCTGTGTAAAATACGGGATGGTTTAAGATGAAAATTTCTGGCAAAATCATCTGCTAATAACGAGCTGTCACCCCAAAAAAAATATTTCCGGCCATTAATAAAATCGACAGCTCTTTT
Source organism: Chitinophagaceae bacterium UBA4411 (assembly GCA_002400415.1). Taxonomy (GTDB): domain Bacteria; phylum Bacteroidota; class Bacteroidia; order Chitinophagales; family Chitinophagaceae; genus CADEDV01. Next base: position 127,165 of record DGQP01000016.1, on the reverse strand, counting down.
TTGAGGTATATTATAAACGATGATCTTTTGCTGCTGATCAGATACAATAAACGACAAAGAACGAAGTGCCAGGAAGCCAATCAGGGAAAGAAGGCCCCATTTTAGTGCTTTGCCTGATTGTTCCATTAACCAGTAGCTTATTGCAGCTGCGGCTGTAATTAATAAACATGCCTGCGGGATGGTAATATGTAAGCCATCCCAAAGGGAAAGCCGGATTGCTTCAACTCTTTCTACATAAGAGTTCATGGCCCTTATTAACCAGCTAAGTATCTTACCGGCAGAAAGTGCAAGAGCCGGAATAAACGAAATAATACATAAAACGATTTCTCCGATCAGAATAAAGCTTGATAAAGGAACAGCTACAAAATTTGTCAGGAGAAAGTAATTCGGAAACTGGTGAAAATGATAAATACTGAAAGGCACAGTAAAAACTTGTGCTGCCAGAGTTACTGCATTAAGTTTCCATAAGAAATCAATGGTTCTGTTTTTAAAATAAAACCAGTTGTAGATTGGCCGCATAAAAATGACAATGCTTATTACAGCCGTATAGGATAACTGGAAGCCAACATCCCACAACCAGTAAGGATTGATGCATAGTAAAATAAAAGCAGAAAGCGAGAGGGTATTGAACAGGGAAGTTCGTTTTGTATAACCTTCTCCAAGAACAATACAGGTGAACATAAGAGCTGAGCGAAGCACGGAAGGCTGCGCACCAGCCAGCAAACTGAATAGCCAGAGACCCGTAATGATCAGCAGGGGCCGGAGCCAGCTGATTTTTTTTCTCTTATGAAGGGGTTTTAGCAATTGGACCAATATCCAATAAATCAGGCCGAGGTGCAGACCTGAAATGGCAATGATATGTACCACACCGGTATTGGTGTAGGATTGTACCAGGGACTGATCAAGGTCATCCTTATAGCCGATCAGTAAGGCTTCTGCTAATCCAAGTTCTCTATCTTCTTTAATATTAGTGCGCAGGATATTTATAACCCGCTCCCTTGCCCGGAAAATAAATGCCGGAAGCCATTTTTCTTTTTTAGAATTCAGTATATCAAATTCATCATCTTTCAGGTAAACCTGGTGAGTAACACCGTGAAAGAGAGAATATCTTTTATAATCGAAACCTCCGGGATTGCCGGAATTTCTGATTTCCTGTAAAGGCTTTTTGAAGATAATTTGCGAACCATAGCTTAATTGCTGTAATGAACTGTCTTTCTTAAAATAGATAATGATCTTACCGCTTGCCTGCCGGGATGAATTCTGATGCAGCAGATAAGTAACAGATGCAATTGCTTTTAGCGATTTTGTTTTTTCAACCAATGGTTCATCCAGCCTTACTATGACCGTATCACCGGCCTTATACTCTTTTCCCAGCCATTGGTCATGATGCCTGATGTCCTTATGCCAGGCAAGCAATGCACCGAGAGCAAAGAAGACAGATAATACAGCTGTGCCATTCAGGGCACTGAACTTATATCGTTTGAAAAACGGGAAAAAGAAGAAACTACAACTCAAAAAAATCCCTGTGATAATAATTATCCAGTAGATAGAGGGGTTAATCTGCCAATACCATTGCAAAATAATACCTGCTATCAGGGCAAGCAAAAGCCGGAGAAAAGGAGCTTTTTTCCAGAAATAGACTGTAGCGGCTGGCATATGAAAAAGATAAGTGGTTTGCAGGGCTAAAAAAATACTACTTAGCGGGGTACGACTGCCAGAATTTTGTTCCGTCTCTTCTGTAGCTGCAGGGTCTGTGACGGTCATCTTGTTGACTGCTATAATGTTAAACCAGCCCGGTTTTGTATGTACCGAATTTGTGGCTTTATGAAATGCTTTCAAAGCTGAGAATTGCAGAGCTGTCTCTTTCTATTCATACCTAACTTACCGGGAGTTGTAGTCAAAAATTTGCAGCAGGCTAATTAACGTTGGTGTTTTGTGTAATGGGTACCGTTATTTAACGGTTCAGGGCCTATTATTCTTCCCGGGGAAAAAATAATATTCTACCGGTTATTTTTAATTATTTACACGGTATTTTTATATCATTCTCCCCCTTAAATATCTGTCAATCTACTTGTTATAAATAAGTTTAATTTGTAATTAATTGATTGAGTAGTACTTATACGACGTTGTTCAATTTTCCCCTTAATAGCTTTAGCCGGTCATTTAATCTTTAAATCAACTAAATAACTAAAGCTATGGTAAAGGCTCAAAAAAAATCTGTAAAAGCCGGTAAATTGGTAAACACAGAACATGTAAACAGGGTAATCAGAAATTACAAACAGGAACGCTGGGTACACAACTCAAAACGATTGGGAAAGGAAGATTCACTGAGTGTCTGGTATAGTGTGGAGGAACTGGAAGAGTTTCTGGCGAAAGTAAAGGATCATGGAGGAGATGGCATTAAGCTCTACTTCGGTGCTTATGACAGTGAACATGCTCCACAACCTTTATATGAAGGAAGACAGACAGTGGTATTGGTAGCGACAAAGGAAAAGAGAACGGAACGCGGTTTGGTTGATAAGGACGTTTATATCAATGAAGGAAAAGACACTACGATCTTAGCATATAATGCAGGGAAAATATGCCCTCCTTTTTGTACGACCGATGATGGATTTGGTATTGGTATCACCATAGTTGACAAAGGAGAAGAAGGGATTGTCGTTGCCTAATCATATGAATAATCACACACTAAATAAAACCTCCGAATCCGGAGGTTTTATTTTTCTATTAATGATGGATTGTATTATTTAGAGGAATGAAATTTGTTCCACTATATGCTTACATTATTGTTCTTAGCCTTTTTGTGAGCCTTTTTTTTTGCGTAAAGCCACAAAAAAAATTCATGTATTTAAGGCTGTTTCCTCCTTTTTTATTCTTAACACTTGCCGCAGAAATTATTGGCCCGTATCTGTCTGCACATAATAGAAGTAATGTTGCCTTATATAATTTCTTTACTGTTTTCGAATTTTGCTTTTATATGGTCCTTATAAGTTTAATGGTGGATAATGGCAGGGTAAAAAAAAATATGCAGATAAGCGTTTTTTTTTACGGCCTGATTGCAGTGTTGAATATTCTTTTTTTTCAGGGAATGAACGGCTTTCACACCATTACCTATTCTTTTGGTTGTCTGGTTATAGTTTCCTTTTGTGTATATTATTTTTTTGAGTTATTCAGGTTGCCAAAATCCATTAAACTGAGCAGAAATCCAGCTTTTTGGATATGCTCAGGATTGTTATTTTTTTATTGTTGCGGGTTTCCTCTTTATGCATTTATGAATTATTGGAGCAACTATAAATGGGTGATCAAAAGTTTCGATAGTATTGTCACTATTTTGAACATATTTTTATACTCCTTATTTACTATTGCTTTTTTATGCAGCAAAACCCCGAAATATACTTTATCGTCATCATAGGCATTATACTGGGTTTGTTGCTGGTGGGGTTCATTGTTACTATTCTTTTTTTATACCAGCGCAGGCAGCAACGCCAGGAGCAGGAAATGATAATGATGAAAGATAAATATGAGAAGGAAGCACTTCGTTCACAACTGGAGATACAGGAGAATACGTTTAAAACGATTGGCCAGGAATTGCATGATAATATCGGGCAAATGCTGTCTGTTGTCAAACTATCTCTTTCTGTTTTGCCGCTGGAAAAGGATCAAAAAGCCTATGAACTGGTAAAGAACTCCCAGGAGGTTTTGAATAAAGCTATTATTGATCTTTCGAATCTCACCAAAAGCCTGCACACAGAGAGAATTGTTGATATTGGTCTCCCGGAATCAATACGCTTTGAATTGTTTGCCATTCGAAAAGCAGGGCTTATTGAAGTGCACTTTAACCAGGAAGGTGACGAGGAGCCATTCAATGAGCAAAAATCAATTTTTCTTTTCCGGATGTTCCAGGAGACGCTCAACAATATTCTGAAACATGCAAAGGCCTCGGAAATAGCAGTAACAATACGGTATCTCCCCGGCTCGTTTGAACTGGAAATAAATGATAATGGTATTGGGTTCGATCTTTCTGAAAAGCAACAATCTCCATCTTCGGTTAGCGGTGTGGGTTTGCGAAGCCTCTTTAACAGGGCCCGGATCATCGATGCCGATATTTCTATTACCAGTAAGCCCGGAAGTGGTACGAATGTGCTGATAAAACTATCTTTGCCGCAAGAATCATGATATATGGCCAAAAAAAGCAGGAAAGTCAGTGTTGCCATTGCAGATGATCACAGCCTGCTGCGAAAGGCACTGGCAAATCTTGTTAATACCTTTGATGTTTATTCTGTCGTTATTGAGGCGGATAATGGTAAAGATTTGCGTACAAAGATTCTCAAGGAAGGCATTCCGGACATTGTTATGCTGGATGTGAATATGCCGGAAATGGATGGTTTTGAAACCACGCAATGGTTATATAAGAATTATCCGCAGGTCAAAATACTGGCCCTGTCAATGCTGAGTGACGAGAGAACGATCATTAAAATGTTCCGCCTCGGAGCGAAGGGATACCTGTTAAAAAATACAGACCCGGAAGAATTAAAACGAGCCCTGGATTCGCTGCTGGATAAAAATGTCTACCTCTCAGAATATGTTTCCGGGAAACTGATAAGCGGGCTTCATCAGGATTCAGGCCAGTCTTTGAAGGAACTGGTACTAAATGAAAAAGAAAGAGAATTCCTCAGGTGGGCCTGTACAGAATTATCCTATAGGGAAATAGCCGAAAAAATGTTCATCAGCCCGAGAACGGCGGATGATTACAGGCAGATATTATTTAATAAACTAAAAGTACATAGCCGGGTGGGTTTGGTCATGTATGCCATCAAAAACAGTATTGTTGAGATATAGGGTTCAGGTGTAGGAAATTTAAAAAACCGGCTACAGCCGGTTTTTCGCTTTATTATTTACTCAGGTACATACTCCTGTCTTTATACAATTGCCTGAAATAGGGATCCCGGAGATCTTTTACAAAACGGATCGCTTCCCCGGTTGATTTCATTTCCGGCCCCAGTTCTTTATTAACTCCGGGAAATTTATTGAAGCTGAATACGGGTTCTTTTATTGCATAACCATTCAGTTTCTTTTCGAATGTGAAATCTTTAAGCTTGTTTACTCCCATCATCACTTTGGTGGCTATATTCAGGTAGGGTATCTGGTAAGCTTTTGCAATGAAAGGTGTGGTCCTCGATGCTCTTGGGTTAGCTTCAATTACATATACTTTACCACCTTTAATGGCAAATTGTATATTGATCAGTCCTTTGATGTTCAGCTTCCTTGCAATTTTTTCGGCATATTCTTCCATTGTCTGCACTACTAATGGCGTCAGGTTAAAGGCAGGTAATACAGCATTACTATCGCCACTGTGGATACCTGCCGGTTCTATATGTTCCATTACCCCCATCACATGAAAATCTTCGCCATCAAATATTCCGTCAATTTCTGCTTCCTGGCAACGATCCAGGAAATGGTCAATCAGGATTTTATTGCCCGGGATATGTTTTAAGAGGCTGACAACAGCTTTTTCCACCTCATCATCATTGATTACAATCCGCATCCGCTGTCCTCCCAGAACGTAAGAAGGGCGAACCAGTACAGGATAACCTACTTTATTTGCAACAGTAATTGCTTCATCCACATCATAAGCAGTTCCATAGTCAGGATATGGGATATCCAGTTCTTTCAGCATATCACTGAAACGACCACGGTCTTCAGCAATATCCATACTGTCATAGGAAGTACCGATGATTTTGATACCCTTTTCATGTAATTTCTCCGCCAGTTTTAATGCGGTTTGACCTCCCAATTGCACAATAACACCTTCTGGCTTTTCGTGTTCAATAATTTCCCAGAGATGTTCCCAGTAAACGGGTTCAAAATATAATTTATCAGCTACGTCAAAATCCGTAGAAACAGTTTCCGGATTACAGTTCACCATGATGGCTTCGTAGCCGGCTTCCTTAATAGCCAGCAGGCCATGTACACAGCAATAATCAAATTCAATCCCCTGGCCAATCCGGTTAGGGCCTGAACCCAGCACAATAATTTTCTTTTTATCAGAAAGCTTTGACTCATTGTAATTGCCTTCTTCAAATGTGGAATAGAAATAAGGCGTCTTGGCTTCAAACTCGGCTGAACAGGTGTCCACCATTTTATAGACCCTGGTAATACCGGCTGCTTTTCTTTTATTATAAACATCCTCTTCGTTGCCATGCTCTGTGATACGGCTGATCTGTTCATCGCTGAATCCGTTTACTTTAGCTTCCCGCAACAGTTCTAAAGGCAAAGTATCCAGGTCGTACCTGGCTATTTCTTTTTCCAGCGTACAAATTTTCAGTATCTCATGAATGAACCAGCGGTCAATTCCATTTGTGGCTTTTGAAATAGTACTGACCGAAATACCCGCCATTAGCGCATCTTTGATGCGGAATATCCGGTCCCATTTCGGGGTTTTGATATATTCGAGCAACTCATCTGCATGCATCAGGCTTTTACCATAATATCCCAGGCCAACCGCATTGTTTTCCAAACTTTGACAGGCTTTTTGTACGGCTTCAGTGAAACTTCTGCCGATGGCCATTACTTCGCCCACACTTTTCATCTGCAATCCTAAAGTGTCGTTGGCACCTTTGAATTTATCAAAGTTCCATCTAGGAATTTTCACGATCACGTAATCAAGGGCCGGTTCAAAATAAGCAGAAGTGGTTTTGGTGATCTGGTTTTCCAGCTCATCCAATGTATAGCCGATGGCTAATTTAGCAGCAATCTTTGCAATGGGGTAACCGGTAGCTTTACTGGCCAGAGCCGAGGACCGGCTCACCCTCGGGTTGATTTCGATAGCAATGATCTCTTCAGTATCGGGGCTCATTGCAAACTGTACATTGCAACCGCCGGCAAAATTGCCAAGATCACGCATCATCCTGATAGCCGTATTACGCATCAGTTGCATACCGGTATCACTCAAAGTCATCGCAGGAGCCACCGTGATGGAATCACCGGTATGAACCCCCATTGGGTCAAAATTTTCTACTGTACAAATGATACAAACATTATCTGCAGCATCTCTTAAAAGTTCTAATTCAAATTCTTTCCAGCCCAGTACTGCTTTTTCAACCAGTACTTCGTGAATGGGGGATGCCTGCAACCCGCGGTTCAACGCCTCGTCCAGCTCAGATTTATCATGCACAAAACCACCGCCTGTTCCACCCAGGGTAAAGGAGGGGCGGATTACCAGCGGGAAACCTATTTCCTGTGCAAATTCTTTTCCTTCCAGGAAAGAGTTGGCTGTTTTGGCTGTTGCCACCGGCACGCCCAACCCAATCATCCACTGGCGGAATTTCTCGCGGTCTTCGGCTTTATCTATAGCTTTAATATCAACACCAATGAGTTTAACACCATACTTCTCCCAAATGCCGAGATCTTCAGCTTCTTTAGCAAGGTTAAGGGCTGTTTGCCCACCCATCGTCGGCAGTACAGCATCGATCTGGTTTTCCTCTAAAATTTCTTCAATACTTTCTACGGTCAATGGCAGCAGGTATACTTTATCTGCCATCATCGGGTCGGTCATGATGGTGGCAGGATTGCTGTTAATAAGATACACTTTGATACCTTCTTCACGAAGACTGCGGGCTGCCTGGGTTCCTGAATAGTCAAATTCACAGGCTTGTCCAATAATAATAGGCCCTGAACCGATGATCAGGACCGACTGAATAGAATTGTCTTTGGGCATTTTTTTTGAGAAATTATATTGCGTTCGGGATGGAAAAACAAATTGCGCAAAAGTAAGGGAATGGAGGGGATTGGCCGGGCAAATGCCTGATTTTTTTCAGCTCATTTTCTCAGAATGGTTTTAGCGGCTGTGGTCTTGGTATTTTGCGGTAAGACAACGCATAGAGATCATCATAGATATTATTTCCCTGCCCGGTGAGGCTTATGACTGTTTGTTTCAGTTCTTCTGGAGTGACGAAGGCTCTTCTGCCGGGTGAAAAATTCTCAGTAATCGTTTTCATGGTCAGGGTATCTCTCTGCATGGAGAAATTAGCAACATAGAATACCTGTTGAGTTTTGACCTCTGCAGGCTTTTTACCACGGGTGGTAACAAGAACAATGGATCCTTCCACGTTCATGAACCGTTGTCCGTTTATATAAGAAATATAGCCCGTGAAATAGGATGTATCAGGCAATATAATATCGCCTTTGGCAGCCTTTCCGTAACGGATGATGGCATAGGTGGAATCAGTTTTTTGGGTGATGTCCAGCGCCTCAATGCCAAAAAAATCACTGCCATCTTTTACAATACCATACCAATAGCCCAGTAAACTGCTGTCAACAGGCTCAACAGGTCTTGCTTCCAGTGGCACCGCTGACTCATAGGGGCAGGCATACAATAGAATGCTGACAGGAATCAGCCAAAGCAGTCTTTTCAAAGCAGTTGGTGGTTGAAGGCAAAAGATACGAAGATCAGCCTCAAGTCAGGTAATTCAACAGAAGGAAATTACTAAAAGTCAATAATAATACAGCTTAATCGTTGATCCTGAGATTAATAATATAAGTGCCGGCCTCCCTGAATTCAATTTCAACCTCCTCAGTTCCCATTTTTGCTTTTAACCTGATAGGAAAACGAACATCTTCAATGACAGATTCTGTCTTTTTAGTGTGGTTATCATTTACATATAAGCGACCGTAGGCTCCGGTCATGGCTTCCACTTCATCCACTTTAATTTTGGGGAGCTCATCACTACTGATCGAACTGGCACCTCCGGATGTATTAGTAATAAAGAAAGTAATCTTGTTATAGGGATCGGTTTTGTATTCCACTTCCACATCTGTTACCAACCTGCTCTTGTTAATAATGCGATAAGGATGTTCGTATTTGCCGATATATACATCCTTTTCCCAATAACCTTCCACAATGCTATCGCCTGTATTGATTCTTTTATATAACAAAGTCCCTTTCCCGTCTTTCAGGCCTTTTGAAAAGCTTCCCCTGAATTCATTCCCGTTTTTCCAGGTGTAAGTACCATTTCCATCCGGAAGACCCGATTTAAAATCACCTTCATAACTATCTGTTCCGGTCGCTTTGCCTTTACCGCTGGCTTTTCCTTTTTTACATTCCCCTGTATAGGTTCCTTTGAGTTTTGCCTTTTCGACTAAACATTCCTGGGCTGAAATTTTCAGGGATAGTAATAATAAAATCAGGCAGGTACTGGTGTTGGTTATTTTCATTAAACAGCGATTAAAAGTTTTCAAAATTACCTGTTATAGGAATAAAATAAGAAGCTATGTTGTTAATTTGTAACACATGATGAAAGAAAGCCGCTACCACTTCCGGAAAATAGGATTCCTGATAACATTACTGATACCTGGCATCCTTCAATCACAATCATTTACAAATACGGTTCAAAAAGGATATTTCAGGAACCCGCTGGGTATTCCTTTGGAAATTGTTGCGAATATGGGCGAATTAAGAGCTAATCACTGGCACATGGGCCTTGATATCAGAACAAACCAGAAAGAAAATCAACCGGTCTATGCGGCCGCTGAGGGATATATCGCACATATTGGCATAAGGCCACAAAGTTTTGGGCGGTATATCGTTGTAAATCACCCCAACGGGCTTTCTACGTTATATGCCCATCTCAATGATTTTTTTCCTGCACTCGAACAATATGTAACAGCCAAACAATATGAACAGGAAACCTGGGCTATCGAATTGAATTTCGGTCCGCAACAATTTCCGGTTACAAAAGGACAGTTCATTGCTTACAGTGGTAATACAGGAGGATCGCAGGGACCACACCTCCACTTTGAAATATTTGACAGCAAAACAACCAAACGTCTCAATCCTTTACTTTTTGGTTTCCCGTTGCAGGATAACGTGCCACCTGATTTAGTTAAACTGGCTTTGTATGACCGCAGCACCAGTGTGTATGAACAGACTCCTAAATTTTTTACTTTAAAGAAAACAGACAGCGGGTATATCATTCCAAAGATGCCCGTGCTGAAAACAGGATTGCGAAAACTCAGTTTTGCCATACAGGCCTACGACCGTATAAGCGGCTCTTCCAATGCTGATGGTATTTTTTCAGCTGAATTATTTGTTGCTGACAAACCCCAATTGCGGTTTATTATTGACAGTATTGATTATGCTGCCACCGCTTATATGAATGCCCAGATTGACTATACGCACCGGTCAAATGGCGGAGTTTTCCTTCAGCATTTATCACAATTGCCCGGCGATCATGGTGCTGTTTATCACCCTGTAGCCGGAGATGGTGTGATTGAATTAACAGATACACTGGCGCATGTAATCCTGGTTGAAATAAAAGACGCATATAAAAATATTTCCCGGCTTTCTTTTTTGCTGAAATATGATGACAGTCTTGCAAAAAAAATCCCGAAGGAGGTACCCCGTGAGCAATATGCTCCCAACCAGGTGAATGTGCTGGAAAAACCTGACTTTGAAGTGTATTTACCCGAGGGGTGTTTGTATGATACGATACAGCCGCGTTATTACAGGAATAATACAAGTTCCTTCTATGCTGTCTCAGCCCTGCACCAATTAAACGATGCTTCTATACCATTGCATGATGGCATTAATGTTCGTATCAAACCGGATAAAATAATACCTGCTGACCGAAGGGATAAAATAATCATACAAAGAAATGGCCGGGGTGTCTCCACCCGGAAAGCAGAATGGCAGGGGGAGTGGCTGTCCGCCTCATTTGCTGATTTCGGAACTTTCCAGGCCTTTGCGGATATACTGCCGCCGTCTGTCAACGATTTAGGAAAAGGAGATACGATAGATCTGAGCCCTTCGAAAAGAATATTATTCACCCCGGCTGATAATTTTGCGGTGAAAAGTTTTCGTGCTGAGTTTGACAGCCAGTGGATTCGTTTTACCAATGATAAAGGTCGTAACTGGATCTATGTATTTGACGAGCGTTGCCCTTACGGGATACACCATTTAAAAGTAACGGTAGAGGATATAGCAGGTAATGTAACAATGAAGAGCTGGTGGTTTAAAAAATACCCGTATACGCCACCCAGGAAAAAGATACCTGTTAAAAAGAAAGTAACTGTTTCGGGAAAGAAAACGACTGCAAAGAAAAAATAGAAATTTATAATAGTATTTTTTATGGTAACATTAAAAGAAGGCGATAAAGCTCCGGCTTTCTCAGGTGTGGATCAGAATGGAAACAAGATCTCTTTATCTTCCTACAAGGGTAAGAAAGTGGTGCTTTATTTTTATCCTGAAGATGATACTCCCACCTGCACGATACAGGCCTGTAACCTGCGGGATAATTATGGATTACTCAGGAAAAATGGTTTTGAAGTTATCGGGGTGAGTCCGGATGATTCAAAAAAGCATAAAAAATTTGAAGCTAAGTTTGACCTGCCCTTTACGTTAATAGCAGATACCACCCATTCCATTTTGGAAAAGTATGGCGTGTGGGACCAGAAACAGATGTTTGGTCATAAGTATATGGGTGTGCTGCGAACCACTTTTGTGATAGATGAAAAAGGAGTTATCAGAAAAATATTTTTACGACCCAGAAACAAAGCGCATGCAGAAGAGATAGTGGCATCCTGGCAACAGTGAAAATGATCTTGCCTTTCCAGGCAACCTGCTGTTATAATCTTTCGTTTAGCAGAAGCTAAACAGATTATATGAAGAAACTGATAGCAGGTCTGCTGCTGACCGTATCAACCACCCTTGTTGCCCAGGATTCATTATTTAATACCGGGGATAATACAGCCGCCACAAAAGCACCGGTGAAAATATTCAATTCACAAAAAGCTATCAATGCCAATACAACTGAGGTGGTGGGGAAGGGTAAGATGGAGTTTAAGGTGATGCACAATTTTGGGGATATTGGCGGTGATTTTGGCGGCCTGAAAAATTTTTTCGGACTGGATAATGCCACAGATATAAAGATCGCTTTTGAAATTGGATTGGGAAAAAGATTGGATGTCCTTTTCGCAAGGGCAAAGGGAGCATCCCAGCAACAAAAATTGTGGGAGATGGGCATCAAATACCAGTTATTGCAACAATTGGAGAACGATCCCTCCCATCCCGTATCCGTTGCTTTTTTTGCCAATGCAGTCATCGCTGCTAATAAAGCATCTGCATCAGATAATCTTGATCATAGTTTCCGGAACATTTCTGACCGCACCAGTAACACATTGCAACTGATCATCGCGAAGAAAATTGGAAAAGTGAGTTTGCAGCTGAATCCCACCGTGGTAACAAGAGGGTATGTAATTTCTTATGACCAGAAATCCATTTTTGCAGCAGGTGCCGCATTGAAGCTTCCGGTTATGCGTAACCTGAACCTGGTGGTGGATTATTTTCATTCGTTCCGTTCCCAAAGCAGTAAGGATTCCTTCGCAGTACAGGCAACGCCGCTGAAATTTTTTGATCCGCTGGGGATCGGATTCGAGATCGTTACACCCGGCCATGTCTTTCATTTAAACTTTACCAATACCACCGAGACACTGGAGAACAGGTATATAACAAGAACGGTTACCAGTTGGGGAAAAGGACAGTTTCGCTGGGGCTTTACTATTACAAGGCAGTTTTCCCTGTGGCGCCCAAAAGATAAATAGCCGTAACAAGAAACGGGATTTCAAAGACTTTTTGGGGCTTCTTTTATTTAATGATCCATTCAATATCACCAAAGCTGAATGCCTGTTCAATACTGTGCTGAACAACCAGTTGTCCGGCAGGAGAAACGTTTTTAATAATTGCTTCAAAGACACGGTTGTCCTTCTTTAGCTTAACAGCTTCTCCTCTTTTGTAAAGCTGCAAATTGTAAGTCCTGTAAATACTAGCAAATCCATTTTCGGTCAATTCACCGAAGCGGCTGTAGAGGCATTCGCATAATTCTTTGGCAAGTGTTACCACATTATAATCCTTACCGGTAATCTGTTTCAGGGAAACAGGATTTTTCAGTTCCTGAGGAAAAGCGGTCTGGTTAATATTAATGCCAATTCCGGCAACTGCCCACTGCCATTGGCCTGATGTGGTTTGTTGCTTTTCATTTTCTGCCACAGAATCCTTTTTCACCGGCAGGAAACTGCTGATCACCGATTCGATCAAAATACCCCCTGCCTTTCTGTCTTGCCAGTAGAGGTCATTGGGCCATTTTATTTTTGTGTCCTCCGGGGCATAGTTGCTGAAAAAATCATGAACCGCCAGAGCAATAGCAGCATTAAGCTGAAATTGTTGTAATAGCTGTAACGGATGGGGATTCAGCACCACACTCAGAATGATATTGGCTCCTTTTTCAGCACTCCAAATACGACCCCGCTGGCCTTTGCCTGCCACCTGCTCATGGGCAAAATAGGCCTGCCCATGCTGTACCAATCCCTGCCTGTCCGGCAGTCGGGCTTCATGCAACCGGGCAAGGGCATAGTTATTGGTACTGTCAACCGATTGGAGTTCAATAAATGGCATTCCGGAAGGCATAGATACAAGCTGTTCTGGCAATTAATTGCTATTTTTGGCAAAGTAAATTAGTTTCTTGTTGCCGGCTCTTGTTTTTAATAATAATAGCAGCTGACGGCAGTACTAAACCAGGTATTAAATTTAAACACCTTCATTATTTGGAACAATTGGCATCACTGACCAACCGCAAAAAGAAAAGTGCAACCCGGTTAACGAAGAATTCAAAAATCATCAAAACCATTATTGCCGCCATACAGGAGAAAAAAGGAGAGAATATCGTTTCACTGGATCTCCGGAAGATTAATGAAGCGGTGGCTGATTTTTTCATTATCTGTGAGGCGGGTAACCAGCCACAGGTCAGGGCGATTGCGGAAAATGTGGAGACCCGGGTAAATCTTGCCTGTGATGAGAAGCCCTACCACCATGAGGGCTATCATAACCTGCACTGGGTGCTGATCGATTACGTAAATGTGGTGGTACATGTTATGTTAGCGGAGGACAGGAAGTTTTACAAGCTGGAAGAAATGTGGAGTGATGCGGCGGCTGACGGGCATGATGAATAATGTTAAATATAGCACAGGCCGAACTTTTTCTATCAATAATTATTAATTAGCAGGGGGCTCCCGGAAAATAAATATATGTCACAAGAACAACCGAACAGAAATCCACGACCAGGTAACCGTCCGCAGGGCGATGATCCGAACCAGTCTAAAAAAGGCCCGAAATTCAGCATTTACTGGGTGTATGCAATTATTATTGCGGTCTTAATCGGAATGCAGGTGTTTAGCCCCTTTTCATCAGGGGTGGCTAAAGTAAACAACCAGAAATTCAGAGAGATGGTAATTGCGGGGGATGTGCAGAAGTATGATATTGTTGATAATAGAAAAACAGTAAAGGTTTACCTAACCAAAGCTGGAATCGAAAAACACAGTAAAGAAATTAAAGACGCAACGGGTAGTAACAAAATCAGCGAAACAGGTCCTCATATGTCATTCAAATATTCGGGGGATTTTGAAAAACAGATGGATGAATATTACAAGTCCCTGAATATTCCCAATGATAAGCAGATACCTTATGAGGTGCTCAATGAGAAGGATATTTTTGGAGGCATCCTCCAGTTTTTGTTGCCGGTACTTCTTTTTGTAGGGCTCTGGATACTCCTGATGAGAAAGATGGGTGGTGGTGCTGGTGGTTCCGGAGGCCCCGGCGGAATTTTCAATATTGGAAAATCAAAAGCTACCTTATTTGATAAAGGAACAAGAGTTAATATCACTTTTGCGGATGTGGCTGGTCTGGATGAAGCAAAAGTGGAAGTGATGGAAATCGTGGAGTTTTTAAAGAATCCTAAAAAATATACTGCACTTGGTGGTAAAATACCAAAAGGTGCATTGCTTGTCGGCCCTCCGGGAACTGGTAAGACGTTGCTGGCAAAAGCAATGGCCGGCGAAGCGCAGGTGCCTTTCTTCAGCCTGAGCGGATCCGACTTTGTGGAAATGTTTGTAGGGGTGGGAGCCAGCCGCGTAAGAGATTTGTTTAAGCAGGCCAGGGAAAAAGCACCTTGTATCATCTTTATTGATGAGATTGACGCAATAGGCCGGGCCCGGGGTAAGAATGCAATGATGAGTAACGATGAAAGAGAAAGCACCCTGAACCAGATGCTGGTGGAAATGGATGGTTTCGGGACCGATACAGGTATTATTGTATTGGCCGCCACCAATCGCCCTGATGTACTGGATTCAGCTTTATTGCGTCCGGGTCGTTTCGACAGGCAGATATCTATTGATAAACCCGATCTGAAAGGAAGGGAGGATATTTTTAAAGTTCACCTGAAGCCTATCAAAATATCAACTAAACTGGATATTCATAAGCTGGCGGAACAGACGCCTGGTTTTGCCGGGGCCGATATTGCCAATGTGTGTAATGAAGCAGCGCTGATCGCAGCCAGGAAAGGTAAAGATGCAGTGGAAATGGAAGACTTCCAGGATGCGGTGGACAGGGTGATCGGCGGATTGGAAAAAAAGAACAAGATCATTGCTCCGGCCGAAAAAAGGATTATCGCTTATCATGAAGCCGGTCATGCTATCTGTGGCTGGTACCTGGAACATGCGTATCCCCTGCTGAAAGTGACCATTGTTCCGAGAGGTACTGCTGCACTGGGTTATGCTCAATACACCCCGAAAGAGCAATACTTATACAACACGGACCAGCTTAACGACCAGATTTGCATGACACTCGGTGGCCGTGCCAGTGAAGATATTTTCTTTGGCAAAATTTCCACCGGTGCACAGAATGACCTGCAGCAGATTACCCGGACCGCTTATGCGATGGTGACAGTGTATGGTATGAATGATAAAGTTGGTAATGTGAGTTTCTATGACCCGCAACAGGAAACAGCCTTTACCAAACCCTACTCAGAAGAAACATCCAAGCTGATTGACCAGGAAGTAAGGAAGCTGATTGATGATGCGTATGAAAAAACAAAGAAACTGCTGACAGAACGCAAAGCCGAGGTTGAAAAACTGGCTGAGGCCTTATTGGAAAGAGAAGTATTGTTCCAGAGTGATGTGGAAGCGCTGATCGGCAAAAGGCCCTACGAAGAAAAAAAATCACTGACAGAAGAAAAGAAGGATGACCTGAACACAACAGACAGCGGGGAAATATCAGCCGGCGTTCCGCCCTATGACAGTGATATAACGAATAAAGCGTTGCCATCATAAAAGGCATATGAGTATATCTACTTCCAAAGAGAACATTCTGAAAAAAATAAGAAAGGCGTTGAGTCATCCAACGCCTGTCCCTTTTCCCGGCAGTGAAGGAAATACTTCTGTGTTTCATCCTTCACAACAGGAACTTGAAATTGAATTTGCTGAACAGTTTTCCAAACTACAGGGACGGTTTGTTTTTTGTATCAACCAGCAGGAACTGGCTTTTCAATTGAGCAGTTTGGTGAAGAAACAGAACTGGAACAAGGTTTTTTGCCTGGAAGATAAATTGATTGAACCCGTTGCCGGCTCTATCAGTGACAGGATCGTAAAAACCGGCCTGGCTGATTGCGATGTTTCTGTTACCGGTTGTGAATGTTTGGTTGCAAGAACCGGTTCTGTTGTATTAAGTGCCGCCCAACCCGGGGGAAGAACAGCCAGCATATATGCACCGGTTCATGTCTGCATTGCGTTTACCCGGCAACTGGTGTATGACCTGAAGGATGGGTTGCAATTGATGAAGGATAAATACGGCAATCAGCTCCCTTCGCTGATCAGTTTTGCAACAGGACCCAGCCGTACCGCCGATATTGAAAAGACATTGGTAGTGGGTGTACATGGCCCTAAAGAAGTTTATTTATTCCTCGTTGAGTCCTGAAATTCCGCTCTCCTTTAGTAATTTTAAGGCATGACAAATGCCAGGGTTTACCAGTTATTCGTGTATGGTTCATTGCGCAGTGGTTTTCACAGTGCGGCTTATGAGTATATCAGCCGCTTCTTTACATTCACAGGCGAGGCCAAAGTGAAAGGTGTGCTGTATGATATGGGCGAATACCCGGCTGCAGTTCCCACAACGGAAGATAAATTCATAGTTGGTGAACTATATTCCATTACCAACGAAGCAGAATTTTCCTGGGCCATTGGCCAGCTGGATGATTATGAAGGCGTGGCAGCAGAAGATGATGAAGAGAAACTTTACTACCGTGATCTTGCTGATATTTTAATAAATGATTCCATCACCAGGGCCTGGATGTATTGGTACAACGGAGATGTGAGCGGCAGGCCACAAATTGAATCGGGTGACGTATTACAATATATCCGGGATAAGAAATAAGCTACTGCGTGCAAC
Source organism: Chitinophagaceae bacterium UBA4411 (assembly GCA_002400415.1). Classification (GTDB taxonomy): domain Bacteria; phylum Bacteroidota; class Bacteroidia; order Chitinophagales; family Chitinophagaceae; genus CADEDV01. Next base: position 109,896 of record DGQP01000016.1, on the reverse strand, counting down.
AACCTGCTCAAAAAAAAATATACTTTCTTTCCGACTTTCATCTCGGTGCCCCGGATCATGTCAAAAGCCTGGAACGGGAAAAACTGCTGGTACAATTCCTTGATGAAATTAAAAATGATGCGGGAGAGATCTTTTTAGTGGGTGATATGTTCGACTTCTGGTATGAATACAGGAAAGTAGTTCCCAAAGGGTATGTTCGTTTGTTAGGTAAGCTGGCCGAATTATCAGATGCCGGTGTGCAACTTCATTTTTTTGTAGGTAATCATGATATGTGGATGAAAGAATATTTTCAGCAGGAGCTGAATATGCCGGTTTATTATGAACCTAAAGAGTTTGAACGTTTTGGGAAAAAAATCCTGATTGGTCATGGAGATGGGCTCGGCCCCGGGGATCATGGATATAAAAGGCTAAAAAAAATCTTCCGTAACCCGGTATGCCAATGGTTGTTTGGCATACTGCCACCTGTAATTGGTGTGGGGCTGGCCAATTACCTGAGCCGGCGCAGCCGGGCCCAGACCGGAAGCGCTGAAGAAATTTTTTTGGGTGAGGACAAGGAGTGGCTTATTATCTACTGTAAAGAAGTGCTGCAAAAAGAAAATTTCGATTTTTTTGTCTTTGGGCACAGACATTTGGCTATTGATTATCGTCTCCCACAAGGCAGCCGGTATATTAACCTTGGCGACTGGATCCGGTATTTTACCTATGCCGTCTTCGATGGAGAAAAAATGGAACTAAAATCATTTGCCGGGCAGGAAAACAAGATCGTCCGCAACTGATGAAGAAGATATTGAACATACTGTTATTGTTTTTCCTTGTTCCCGCTGTTGAGGGGCAGGCGGATACCTCGTTCAAACTGGTAAGGACGATTACCGGGGATATCGTCAGTTTTACCGTAGATAACCTGGATAATATTTACATCCTTAACAGCCGTAACCAGGTTAAGAAACTGAATGCGAATGGAGATTCAGTAGCCATCTTCAACGATGTAAAAAGGTTCGGGCAAGCCACACTGATTGATGTGTCAAACCCGCTGAAAGTACTATTGTTTTATAAGGATTTTGCCACGGTGGTAGTGCTGGACCGCTTTTTAAATGTGGTCAACAGTATTGATCTTCGTAAACAAAATATCCTGCAGGCCAAAGCAATCGCCCAATCCTATGATAATAAAATCTGGGTATTTGATGAACTGGAAAGTAAGCTGAAAAAAGTAGATGAGGACGGAAAGATATTATCGGAAACACCTGATTTCCGGCAATTGTTCGGCCAGGCGCCTGCTCCGCAGAAAATATTTGACCAGGACCAGTATGTATATCTTTATGATTCTCTGCAGCCTGTTTTTGTATTTGATTATTACGGGGCTTTAAAAAACAAGATACTCATCAGTGGCTGGCAAAATTTTAAAGTGACCGGTAAATATATTTTCGGCTCTACTGCTGATATATTACATCGCTACGAGATCAGCAGTTTCCGGCTGGATGAATGGAAAATGCCGGAGGAGATCTATAACAGCCGTTCTTTTAATTTTTCATCTGCCCGTTTGTATGCCTTAAAAAAAGATCGTATCGAAGTGTACTCATTTCGCTGATTGAAACGCAGGGTAAATTTCCGGGTGATCATTACTGCCGGGTGGTTAACTACCACATTATTCAATAATTTTGCTTCATGCATGATTTTTTTGAAAGAATATGGTTCGGTAATCCTGTAAAGAACTATTTCATTGTAGCTGGTGTCATCCTTTTTGTACTGATACTGAAGAGATTTATCTCCCGTTATTTCGCCGGTTTGCTGTTCAGCGTGGTACACAGTATCTGGAAAGATGTTGATAAGAGATCATTCATCAATCTTGTGGTAAAGCCGCTTGGGTTTTTCCTGCTGATACTGGTGTCTATTATCTCCCTGCATAAACTCAAATTCCCGCAAGACTTCAATATCGAAGTATATAAGTATACGGTAGAAGATATTATTCATTGCCTGGGTACGATCATCCTGATTGTTTCTTTTATCAGGTTGCTGTTACGGATGATTGATTTTATTGCCATGATACTGGAGAAAAGAGCTAACCTGACTCCTGACCAGTCGGATAACCAGCTGATCGTTTTTTTCAAGGATTTCTTTAAAGTGATTCTTGTCATCATTGGTACGATGATGGTGCTGAACTATGCCTTTAATATGAATATCGGCAGCTTGCTCACCGGTCTGAGTATCGTGGGTGCTGCCATCGCTCTGGCCTTGCGGGAAAGTATTGAGAACCTGATCGCTTCCTTTATTATCTTTTTCGATAAGCCCTTTACCACCGGCGACCTGGTGAAAGTGCAGGCTGTGACAGGAGTGGTGGAGAAGATAGGGTTGCGGAGCACAAGAATAAGAACAGAGCAGAAAACATTTGTGACGGTACCTAATAAACAGATGGTGGATACCATTTTGGATAACCTCTCCCTGCGTACACAACGCCGTGGTGACCTGCGGCTGGAAGTGGGTTTGGAAACCTCCTCCCATAAGCTGGAATTACTGATTGCCGGGATAAAAAGAATAGCTGACAGAAGGGAAATTGAAGAAGCAAATGTGCTGCTGTCAGAGATCACCGCTACTGCTATCGTAATAACGGCTGATTATTACACAGCGCCGGTTACCATCCGGGATTTCAATGCAGTGAAGCAGGAAGTGAATCTGCAGTCGATCAAACTGCTGGAAGAACTGAAAATTGAAATTGCAGGCACCAGTACGGATATTAAGATCGTATCCCAGCCAAAGCCATAATTGTTATTGCGAAAAGCCCGAGTTGATTACCTGGCCGAGTTCTTTATCCCATAAGCCGGTTTTCCCATATTCAATCACTCTTCCCAATTCTTTACCGTCTTTCATAACGATCAGGGTCGGAACATTTTTTACATTCAGGCTTTCGCAAAGATTGCCGAGTGTTTTTTTATCCCTGTCCGTTCCAACAAGGGTGATATGTTTATTTGAAAAGCCGGCAGCATCAGCCAGGGCAAAAAATTTCGGAATGATAAAATGGGAGTCCTCGCACCAGGTACCCATAAAAGCGATGATCTGGATAGAATCGCCATGCTGTTTTAATGCGGCTACTGCAAGGCTATGCGGGGTATATGCCTTTTGATTAGTTATATACCAGCTGGTAAAAGAACTATCGGCTTCCAGCACTTCACGGGAAATAATTCCTTTCAGCGATTTTTCACCAGGCCGTTCCACCAGTACCTGGAACTGGTTCTGGGCTGTTATGACTGAGCTGAACAACAATGCCAGGAGGAATACAGGAATAATTTTCTTCATAGATTCAGAATAAAGAGGGACAAAAGTAAAAGGCTGTGGTCAAATGATGAAAGATGAACCGTTAAAGTTGCAAACCCGGCGACCGGCTATAGGCCGCAGTCAACAGCTGGTCGTTTAATAAAGGCAAGATAATACGTTAGGGAAATTTTATTGTCCGCGGACCGTCGTCTGTCACAAATTTGCTTTCAGCTCCAGCAGGAAATCTTTGATCTTTTGTAAAGACTGGATCATGGCAAATTTCTCTTCGGCTTTTTTATTTTTCTTCAGATAATCTTTGGCACCTTCAATGGTGAACTTACGGCGGCGGAGCAGGTCATAGATCATTACGAGGTTCTTGATGTCCACCGGGCGAAAAAACCGGTCACCTTTACGGTTCTTACGGGGTTGTAAAATATCAAACTCGGTTTCCCAGTAGCGAATCAGGGATTGATTTTCCCGGAACATCCGGGCCACATCACCAATGGAATAATATTGTTTCTGGAAAAGTATATCATCCGGCGGGATCTGGATCAGGTCGGCCCCGGTCTCAATATCCTTTAATGATTTCCGGCCCCGTGTCGATTTCTTCTTTTCTTTTAATTTAACGATCACTTTCACGCCGGCTTTTTCTTCTTCCGGTATTTCGATGGGCGAGGGCTCTTCTTTTGCAAGGGTGACAACCGGTTCTTCCACTACAGGCGTCACTTCTTTCACCGGTTCTTCGGGAACAGAAAAATCAAAGGTTATCTGTGTCAGCTGTTTCGCCATAATGGACGGGTAAAGATACGAAGCCCGCTGCCGCTGGTAACATTCTGGTAACAGTGTGGAAAAATAAGAAAGCTGTCAGCTGATCAGGCACTATCAGTTTTTCTTAATCAAAGCTTTGATTAGAAGCTGCCGCTTTCTTCAGGAGCAGGTCGAATTGTTCAGGTGTCAGGTCGTTATAAAAGAAATAGATAGGGTCAATCTTGTTGCCGTACTTATGTACTTCATAATGGCAGTGCGGCCCGGTTGATTTACCCGTGCTGCCCACCCAGCCAATCACTTCGCCTCTTTTCACCACCTGCCCGTTCTTCGCTTTCACCCTCACCATATGGCCGTACAATGTTTCATAGCCATAACCATGGTTGATGATCACATGGTTACCGTAGCCATTGCCAGTGTTGCCAGCCGTAGAAACAGTCCCATCAGCGGTAGCATAAATAGGAGTTCCCTGTGGCGCAGCAAAGTCGAGCCCGGCATGCATCTTCATGGTTTTATACACCGGGTCGATGCGGTAGCCGAAACCGGAGGCCACCCGGTTCAGGTCTTTATTACTGACGGGTTGTATAGCAGGTGTATGCGAGAGCAACTGCTCTTTATTGGCCACCAGCTTGTCAATTTCATTGTACGATTTCTGCTGTGTACCGATCCGGCTGGCCAGGTTATCCAGCGTGGTTTGTATGGAAGCCACCAGTTCATTGTCCTTCATTCTTTCTACCGTGGCTATTTCTTTTTGGATAGCCTGCTCTTTGGCCCTGGCGCTGTCAGGGATCGGGTTAGCTTCGAAAATAGCACGGTACACGTTGTTATCTCTTTTCTCCAGCTCCTGCATCTGCTGCTGGATGGATTTCAGGTCTTCCTGCAGGTCATCGTAACGGTCCCTGAGGTTCTCATTTTGCCGCTGTAATATTTTTTCTTTTGGAGACCCGATAAACTGGAAAGCAGCATAGGAGATCAGGGCGGCGGTAACAAAAGCGGCTGCTACAAAACCAAATACACGCAACAATTTGACCCGCAGGGGAGTTTCCAGTTTTTCATACCGGAGTGTATTGGTGTTATAGTAATACTTGATCTTTTTCATACCCTGCCGGGCAGCTATAGTTGGAATATTGAAATCGGCGCCTTTCCTGCAAGCGGTGGAACCGGCCATCTCATTGGGATGACTACGTTTGAATCCGTACTTTTGCCCACCTTTACAAGGGAAACAAATATAGGCCCTTAATAAGCAAAAATCAACCCAACCGGAGCAACATTTATGATGACCAGCGCAGATATACGTAAAGCTTTTCTGGATTTTTTCCACTCCAAAGGGCACACGATTGTTCCTTCAGCCCCCATCGTGGTGAAAAACGATCCCACCCTCATGTTTACCAATGCCGGGATGAACCAGTTCAAGGATTATTTCCTGGGCAATAAACAGGCGCCGTATAACCGGGCGGCCGATACGCAGAAATGTTTGCGGGTAAGCGGCAAACACAACGACCTGGAAGAAGTGGGGGTGGATACCTACCATCACACCATGTTTGAAATGCTGGGCAACTGGAGCTTTGGTGACTACTTCAAGAAAGAAGCGATTGCCTGGAGCTGGGAACTGCTGACGGAAGTATATAAGCTGGACAAAAGCCGCCTTTACGTGACCATTTTTGAAGGCGATGAAAAAGAAGGATTACCGAGGGATGAAGAAGCGTATAACGAATGGAAAAAAGTAATTGCGGAAGACAGGATATTATTAGGTAATAAAAAAGATAATTTCTGGGAAATGGGGGATACGGGTCCCTGTGGCCCCTGTACCGAAATCCATTATGACACCCGCCCTGAAGCCAACAATGATGGCCACTCAAGGGTGAATAATGATGATACAGGAATGGTGATGGAGATCTGGAACAATGTATTCATCCAGTTCAACCGGAAAAAGGATGGAAGCCTTGAGCCCCTGCCCGCCAAACATGTGGACACCGGAATGGGGCTGGAGAGACTGGTGAGGGTGATACAGGGAAAGACGTCGAACTATGATTCGGATATTTTCACGGATACGATTGCTGTTATTGAAAAGATCGCTGGAAAAAAATATGACTACAGCGATACCAAAGAAGCGGTGGCATTCCGGGTATTAGCGGATCATATCCGGGCTATCAGTTTTACAATAGCGGATGGTCAGTTACCTTCCAATACGGGTGCAGGGTATGTGATCCGCCGGATATTGAGAAGGGCAGTACGGTATTATTATTCCTATCTCGGCTATAAACAACCGTTGCTGGTGCAACTGGTACCGGTATTGGCCAAACAGTTCCAAACTGTTTTTCCTGAATTACAAAAACAGGTTGATTTTGTAAGTAAAGTGGTAAAAGAAGAAGAAGATGCATTTTTGAGAACACTAGATAAAGGAATAGGGCGATTTGAGCATTATATAACGAGTTCTTTGGAGCATCCTGATGCAGAAAAAATAGTTAACAATGAATCTTTTATTCCTGTAATATATAACGAGGAACAGGGGGAGTTAGAATTTGATAAAAAGAACTTATTCAAAGGGATAAAAGAAGGGAAAATCTCTGGGCAATTTGCATTTGTACTTTACGATACATATGGATTCCCTTTGGATTTAACTGAATTGATGGCAAGAGAAAAAGGATTTACAGTTGATGTTCAGGAATTCAATCAGGAGATGCAAAAGCAAAAAGACCGTTCCCGCGCAGCCGGTACAATTGATGCCGGAGACTGGATCGTTCTCAAAGAGGGTTCCAACAAATTCGTTGGTTATGATTCATTAGAAGCCCGGGCATCGGTTTTAAAATACAGGAAAGTAAAAGCCAAAGGCAAAGAACTATACCAGCTTGTACTGGATACAACACCTTTTTATGCTGAAAGCGGCGGCCAGGTGGGCGACCGGGGGCAATTGAAAATTGGTAATGAGTCTGTGTCTGTCATTGATACCAAAAAAGATAATGACCTCATCATTCATTTTGCCGAAACCATTCCCGCTGATCTTTCCGGTGAAGTAATTGCCGGGGTGGATGTAACAAAAAGAAAACAGACCGAACTGCATCACTCGGCCACCCACTTGTTACATGCAGCGCTGAGAAAAGTACTGGGCAATCATGTGGCACAAAAAGGTTCTTTGGTCAACGAAGAGCACCTGCGTTTCGACTTTTCTCATTTTGCCAAAGTAACGGAGGAAGAGATGGCCAAAGTGGAAGAACTGGTGAATGAAAAGATCAGGGCTAATATACCTGTGGTTATTAAGTCGATGCCAAAAGACGAAGCCATGCAATTGGGCGCCATGGCGTTGTTCGGCGAAAAATATGGCGATGTGGTGAGAGTGGTGATCATGGATCCCAACTATTCCGTGGAGTTATGTGGCGGTACGCATGTGGGCGCCACCGGCGAACTGGGTTTATTCAAACTTACCAGTGAATCAGCCGTGGCAGCCGGTGTCCGCCGGGTGGAGGCCGTATGTGGTGAACAGGCCCTGCACTATATTAATGAGCAGGCTGCATTGATTGCTTCGGTAAAAGAAACACTGAAAAATCCAAAAGACCTGCTGAAAGCTGTGGAGAACCTGCAGGCTGAAAATGCCGAACTGAAAAAACATGTTGAATCAATGGAGGCCCGGCAGTTAGTAATCATCCGGAACGAATTGTTGCAGAAAGATGAGATCATCAATAGCGTGAATTTTATTGGCGATATCGTGGAAGTTGGCAATGCGGATGCACTCAAGAAATTATGTTTCGACCTGAAGAACCATCTCCGTGATCATATAGCTGTGCTTTGTGCCAATATCGGCGGCAAGCCTTTCGTTGCTGTTGGTATGTCGGATACCGTGGCAGCTGCCAAAAACTTAGATGCAGGGAAGATCATTAAGGAACATATTGCGCCGCTGATAAAAGGGGGCGGCGGCGGACAAAAAACATTAGCCACGGCAGGAGGGCAGGATATAAGCCACCTGCAACAGGTAATTGAAAAGGTAAAATCGTTGCTGCAATAATCAGAAGCGGAAATTGACTTCATCATCTTCTTCCAGCTGCTTTTTCTTGATCTTCCGGGTGTCTTTATAAATTTTAAAGGCAAAATAAAGGGCTGCGATGCAGATCAATATACAGATGATGGCAAATATTTCAGGACCCATTGCGGTTAGTTAGAGTGGATTGTAAAGATGGTGTTCCATTCAAAAGTCAGGATTTTAAAACCCTGACCAATACCACTTATAGGGTAGGAAAATCACCGGGAGTTTTTCGTAAAAACCACATAATGAAATGATGACACTCGTTTTTGAAACGAAAAGATTGCTGTTCCGCCTTTTCACAACAGAGGATGCGGAATTGATCTACACGCTGAATCTTGACCCGGAAGTAACAAGGTTTACACATGACCCGGTTACAAGTATTGAGCAAGCCCGAACAGTATTGGAAAAAACCATTTTACCTCAATATGCACTCTATAACCATGGCCGCTGGGCGGTGCATATCAGAGAAACCGGCGAATTCATTGGCTGGTGCGGTTTGAAGTACAGGGCCGGACTGAATGAAATTGACCTGGGATACCGGTTCATGAAACATTACTGGGGAAAGGGGTATGCCACTGAAGCAGCTGATGCCAGTATCCGTTATGGATTTGACAGGCTAAATCTTACCCGGATCGTGGGCAGGGCAGAGTTGGGAAACACGGGTTCTATCCGGGTTTTGGAAAAATGCGGGATGGTTTATACCGGGAATGAGCAAGTGGATGGATACCCGGTCCGCACTTATGAAGCTATTAACCCGTTTGTCCGCTGATCCGGCCTTTTAAAAACCACCGGGCATTTAACATTTCCGAAACATTTCGTAATACAGAAAATCTCATTATATTTGATCTACGAAATTTGACGTAGATAATTTATTAAAACAAAAACTATGATACAGGTTAGTAGAAAATTTTCTGTGCTTGCTCTTGCCCTGGCTATGATTCTTCCTGCCTCCGTACTTGCCCAGCCGGACGAAAAATCAAAGGATAAAAAAGATGCCGAGCAGATCATCATTACCCGCAAAGGGGATAAAGATGAAAAAGTGGTCGTGGAGATCAATGGTGACAAGATTACTGTGAATGGTAAATCATTAGATGAATACAAAGACGGTGATCTGACTGTTCGCCGCAACAAGATCAAAGATGTCTGGGCTTTTGCCGATGGCCTGGGCAGCTTTAATACATTCCCCGCCCAAACCGGTCTGAGAAGGAAAGTAAGTGTGGATTCTAACAGGGCTATGCTGGGTGTGACGACTGAAAAAATTGAAACGGGTGTAAGACTGCAGGCTGTAACCAAAGGAAGTGGCGCTGAAAAAGCAGGGCTGAAAGAAGGTGATGTGATCACAAAGATCGATGATGCGAAGATCGAAGACCCGGATGATCTGACAGCAACTATCAAGAAGCACAAGCCGGGTGATAAAGTAACTGTTACTTACCTCCGTGATAAAAAAGAGCAAAAAGCAACAGCAGAACTCAGTAAATGGAAAGGAACCACGATGGTGTATTCCGGTAATGGTCAAAACTTTAATATAGATCTCGGCGACCTGGATTTTGACCGCATCATGCCAAGAACGCCTGCAGTTCCCCGTGTTACACAACCTTTCGGGCAAAACTGGAGCTGGTCAGGTGGCAGTCCCAAGCTGGGTTTATCTGTCCAGGATACAGAAGATGGCAAAGGTGTAAAAGTGATTGAAGTGGACGATGAAAGTAATGCAGAGAAAGCCGGGATAAAAGAAGATGATGTTATTATGGAAGTGGATGGTAAAACAGTAAATGGCGCTGATGAAATGGCAAAACTGATCAGGGAAAGCAAAGAAAAGGGTGCCGTGATGCTGAAATTGCAGAGGTCCGGGAAAACACAGAATATTGAAGTGAAAATCCCGCGCAAACTGAAAACAGCAGATCTTTAATTAATATATATATATATATTACGCATGTAGTGCCCTTCCGCCCAGGCGGAAGGGTTTCTTTTTTTATAAGAAACCACCCCGCTGAATTGACCTATTTTTGCAGGGCTTAAAAAATGACAGACTACAGCAAATACGAAATAGTGGTGGGCCTGGAAGTGCATGCCCAGTTACAAACCAACAGTAAACTTTTTTGTGGTGACAGCATTGCTTTTGGAGCAGAGCCAAACACCCACGTCAGCCCGATTACCCTGGGCCATCCCGGCACATTGCCAAAAATGAACCGGAAGGCTATTGAATATGCAATCAAAATGGGGCTGGCCTGTCATTGTGAGATTGAACGCTACAATTATTTTGCCCGGAAAAATTATTTCTATCCTGATTTGCCTAAAGGCTACCAGGTATCACAGCATACCACACCGGTTTGTAAGGGTGGATATGTAACTATAGACACCCCGGAGGGCGGGAGAAATATACGGCTCAACCGGATACATATGGAAGAAGATGCGGGTAAGAGTATTCATGATGCAGACCCTGAAAACACCTGCGTGGATTATAACCGGGCGGGAACAGCGCTGATAGAAATTGTAACAGAGCCGGATATTACTTCAGCAGAAGAAGCATTTGCATACGTCAGTGAGATCAGGAAATTAGTCCGCTACCTGGAGATCTGTGACGGGAACATGGAAGAAGGCAGCCTGCGTTGTGATGCGAATATTTCAGTTCGTTTAAAAGGAGAAAGCAGACTTGGGACGAAAGTAGAGGTGAAAAACCTGAATTCGATCCGCAATGTAAAAAGAGCTATCGAGTTTGAGGCCAAACGCCTGATGGATCTTCTTGATAAGGGAGAACCCGTTATACAACAAACAAGAAGCTTTGATGCGAACAACGGTACCACTTTTGCCACAAGAGAAAAAGAGGATGCGGACGATTACCGCTACTTCCCCGAGCCTGACCTGGCACCATTTCATTTGCAGGATGAATTTATTGAAAGATTGAAGCAGGGACTCCCGGTACTGCATAAAGAACGCATAAAGAACTATAGTTCTCAATACCAGCTCTCTGCCTATGATGCAGGGGTGCTGACGGAAGAAAAAGCACTTGCTGATTTTTTTGAAAAAATCATTGAGCACACAAAAAACTATAAAGCTGCCGCTAACTGGATGCTGGGCCCGGTGAAATCGTGGTTGAATGAGAATAATAAAGAGATTGGCGGATTTCCCCTTCAGCCGGAAAAGATAGCAGCTGTTATTAAACTAACAGATGAAGGAAAGCTGAGTTTCTCAGTTGCGTCCACAAAACTATTTTCTTCTTTACTGAATCAACCCTCAAAAGAGCCGCTGCAAATTGCAGAAGAGGAAAACCTGGTACAACAATCTGATGTTTCTTCTATTGAACCCCTGATTGACGCTGTGCTGGAAAAACTGGCAGATAAAGTGACAGCCTATAAAAAAGGAAAAAAGGGTTTGATTTCCCTTTTCGTGGGAGAAGTAATGAAACAATCCAAAGGGAAAGCTGACCCCAAAGTGACGAATGAGTTGTTATTAAAAAAATTAAAATCATAATATGCGGATACCAGCGATACCGGTTATCATCACCGGGTTATCAATTATATTTTTTTCTTCCTGTAAGAACAGTGGGCAAACCGAAAAGTTTGAGATCAGTGGTACACTTACCAATAATAAAGCAAAGATGATTTACCTGGAAGAAGTACCGGTCTCCACAATGCAGCGCAATGTGGTGGACTCCATGCAGATCGGTGCCGACGGGAAATATAAATTAAAAGCAGAACCTGCAGAGGCGGTGGTATTCAACCTGCGGTTAGACCAGCAGAATTACCCCATCGCTTCTGTAATAAACGATTCAAAAAAGATAAAACTGGATGCAAGCTTCAGTACTGAGAACAACCAGTTTGCAGAATCATATACCGTAACCGGTTCAGACGCCAGCCAGCAGCTAAAGGAATTTATGACCAGTTTCAACAAAGAACTGCAAAATATCTACGCACTGAGCCGGAAAGGCGACAGCCTGCAACGGAGCAATGCACCCGATAGTATCATGATTCCCCTGGTAAATGAACACCGGCAGATTGCTGACCAGTTAAAATCATTGTTTACGGAGGCAGCAGGAAAATCATCAAACCCGGCGCTGACTTTATTTGAGCTGGGGTATTACCAGACCACCGCCAACAATCCTTCATTCGGATTAACAGGTATTGGCAACGATGAGCTTGTCAGTATTATCAGTGATGTGGCTGCAAAATTTCCTGATCATAAAGGAGTGGCCGAAGTGAAGCGGGGATTGGATATGCAAATGCAAAAAGCACAGGCAGCCGCCTGGGTGGGAAAGCCGGCAATTGACTTTGCACTTCCGGATGTAAATGGTAAAGAAGTAAAACTGAGTTCGTATAAAGGGAAATATGTGCTGGTTGATTTTTGGGCCAGCTGGTGCCAGCCCTGCCGGTTTGAAAACCCGAATGTGGTGAATGCCTACAATAAATTTAAGGATAAGAATTTTGCCATCCTCGGTGTTTCCTTGGATGAGAAAAAAGATGCCTGGCTCAAGGCTATTAAAGATGATAAACTGACCTGGACTCATATCAGCGACCTGAAAGGCTGGGAAAGCACAATTGTTCCCATATATGGCTTTGGGGAAGTGGGGATTCCTTATAATTTCCTGGTGGATCCGGATGGAAAAATCATTGCAGAACGATTGAGAGGAGAGCAGCTGGAAGCGAAGCTGGCGGAAGTGTTAAAGTGACAATTCGGTATTCATCAAGGGAATAAAGAATTATAGTACCTGATTACCTGCTGGCAACCTTTTAGTGATCTGCAATTGATCTTGTTTTTGTTTATGAAATCATCAATTTCGGTTTGCTTATCCTGTAATAATGTTATGAGGAAGGTTTGATTTTTTTCCAATTTTTTATAGTCGCTATTTATTAGTATTAAAAACTCGTTTTCTTTTCTTTCAAAATGACGGGTGGTGACAGCTTCGCCGTATTTTTTTTCGTCTCTGTAACTAACTGAGATTTTTTTCAAAAAGGAAGCTATGCCAGAATCCAGTACTTCATAAACAGGAGCCTCTGGTTGGTTTATTATTCCGTTATTGCTAATGAGCGTTATTACCTTTACAGAATCTTTGCTGACGGGCAGGCTTGTAAAACGTATGCTTTTAACAGCCGTGGTAGTGATCATTTCTGTACCATCATCCGCCAGGTATTGGAGCTGGTGGTCAAGCAAATTGAATTTTACTCTTACATCCTTGTATATCTTACCTGAAGAAACTGTAATGTCTGCCCATATGTATTCATCATAATAATAAGGGCTGCCGTCAGCTACATAAGTTGAGCCCCAATGCAATGGCCGTCCATTTGCGTCTTTTAAAAAGGAATTAGAAATTTTATCAGTTCCGTCGGTTGTAAAGGCAGGAAATCCCTGGCTGAAACCAGCAGCGGATGTAAGTAAACTAACTATAAGAAGGAACAATCTTGTCATCTTGAAGGGATGTAATAAAATTATTGTTTTTTATTATAATGGAAAAATGGGTAAAATAAAAGCCGCTCAGATGAGCGGCTTTTAAATGAAGATGTAAGGAGAAATCAATTATCAACACACAACTTATTCAGCAGTAACTCAGTTGCTGATATTGGCCATATATAGTTTGTTGCAGTGGGTGCAACAGCAGATATGGTTGCCTTACCAGGAATCGAAAGCCCTAAGCGTAAAAGATCAGGGCTCCTCAGGCCTTCCCCGAGAAATTCAATTCTTCTTTCTTTAAGAATGGCATTAATGAGGTCGGTTGCAGTGGCAAAGCTGCCCACAGTAAAGGTTGTTGTGGCATCTGACCGGTTACGGACAGCATTTAATAAAGCCACCGCCTGTGGATCTACTGTGTTTGTGCTTCTGGTTCTGGCCTCTGCTAAATTGAGTAATACTTCTGCATAACGGATTACCGGAACATAATCAGTGTAAGGATTACCGGCTCCGTATTTCTTATCCAGGTATAGTTTGCCGGATACAGTAGCATTAAATGTTCTTCTTTTATCTGTAGCCACCCATCCTGCATCTGCAACGATGCCGGCAGTATTCAGGGAGTATTCACCGTTGCCGGCAGATTTTGAAAAATAATAACCAAGCTGGTTTTGTGTTCCTGGTGTTTCATTTGCATTAAAAGGCATAGAGAGAATTGATTCCGTTGTGGTATACGGAGTCTTGAAAACGTTGGTTATGTCAGCCTGCAAAGAATGGTTAACACCTGTTGCAGCAGAAAAAGGTGCTGTAGCGTTAACGATCTTATTGGCTTCTGTAATCACTTCAGGATATTTTTGCATACTCAGGTATACCCTTGATTTGATTGCTATAGCTGTGTTTCTATGAGCTCTGATGGTATTGGTAGCTGCAACTCCATAAGTTAGCGGCAGGTTGGTTTCGGCAAAATTCAGGTCATCTAAGACCTGGGCATAGGTTTCTGCTACAGTACTTCTGGCCAACGAATAATCTCCTGAGCCTGTATTGCCCGTAAGACGAATCGGCAGACCGAGTTTTGCACCATTACCATCCCAGTACGGACGTGCATATAGTTGTAATAAACTGTAGTAGCACATAGCCCTTACAAACCTTGCTTCAGCAATATAATTATTGGACAGTGCAGTGCCCACGACTGCGCTACCTGTACTCGCCATACCATCAAGAAATACATTACAGAGGTTGATCGTGTAATAGGCCTGTGACCATAATCCTAACACCTGGGCATTGTTGTTGTTTTGCGTCTCATTCCATAGCTCAAGACCTGTTACACCGTTGGTTAACTCATTGATGAATTCATCGGCCCTGATATCATTATAGATTACAAAACGTCCTCCATAAAACTGGCCGGAACGCATCGCTGAATATAAACTCCTTACCTGGTTCAAAACCCGGTCAGGCGTACTAAATGCGGATGCATTTGAAATACTGGTTGTTGGATTGGGTGATAATCTTGACCGCTGGCAGGATGTGACCAGTAAGCCAGCCAAAGCCAATGAAAAAATTATTTTATGCTTCATTTTCTTTTAATTTAAAGTGATTTAATTATAAACCAATATTTAATCCCACGGTAATTGTACGGCCATTACCAACCTGGTTTCTGTCTACGCCCTGGTTGGTAGTACCATTACCATTTGAAGAAACTTCGGGATCCGGACCAGGATATTTAGTTATAACTGCAAGATTGGTTCCACTTACGTATAAACGTGCACTGTTAAACTTAGCCTTATCCAATAAGGATTTTGGAATATTATAACTAAGTGTGGCAGTACGAAGTTTCAGGAAATCACCTTTGAAAACGTTTACATCAAGGGGGAAGGAAGATCCATTGGAAATATTATCTCCAAATACCGGTCTTGGCATATCTGTTACATCTCCGGGTTTTTGCCAGCGACGCAGTACGTCTACTGAATTATTCCAGAAACGCTGGTCTCGCATACCGGCGTAGGAGCCAAAATATACATAGAAGCCAGTCTGAAATGTAAACAAAGTGTTTAACTCAAATCCTTTATAACGAAGAGTGTTTTCGAAGCCTCCGTAATTATCCGGAGATGACTGCTTATAAATTTGTGCATCCTGCAGGCCTACAGCAGGAGCTATAGAGCCATCCGCATATTTATAACGTTGGGCAGCAGGGGCAGAGAAATCGAAAAACACTTGCTGGCCTGCCGCATTAATAAAGATACGGCGCCCGGTTGCCGGATCAACTCCGGCAGTCCGTGTTACAAAAATCATTCCCAGCGGATATCCGGGCTTTGTAATACTAACAGACTCGCTGGTAGCAGCACCGGCAGGTGATGTAGTAATTATTTGCGTAAGACCCGGCGCTAATTGTGTTACATTATTTTTATTGTGTGAAATATTAAATGAAGTAGTCCACGAGAAATCCTTTTTGTTTACCGGAGTTGCATTGATGGCAAACTCCAGTCCTTTGTTGTACATGGAGCCAACATTCGTATTAATTGAATTTGGTAAACCAGCAGAAGGTGGTTGTTGTACTGCAAGGATTAAACCATCGATATTGTTTTTGTACCAGGTAACCTCAAATGTTACTTTGTCTTTCAGTATACCAAAGTTGAGGCCTATATCAGTTTTCTTACTTGTTTCCCAGGTAAGGTTGGGATTTCCGGCATTGGAAAAGCTAAGCGTGGCGCCGGTTCCATAGACACCCGCTGAATAGGTTGATAAAGTTCCGAAATTACCAAGACCGGATATATTACCTACTTTACCATATGAGCCTCTTAATTTAAAGCTGCTGAAAATTTTATCAAGACTTGCTGCAGTCCAGAAGTTCTCCTTGGCTACTTCCCATCCTGCAGATACTCCCCAAAATGTACCATATTTATAGTTTTCGCCTAATTGTGAAGCACCATCTCGCCTTATATTTCCACTAAGGAAGTATTTTGAACTGTAGTTATATTGTAAACGACCAAAACCAGATAAGAGGTAGTTCTCACCGATACCAAGGCCGGCCGTTGTTGGCGCACCTGTAAACCCGCCCTGAAGATTGGTATAGAAAGGATCAGAAACGATTGTTCTGCCAACACCAAATCCAACGTTATCAGATTTTTGTTGTTCATTACCTCCTAACAAACTAAAGGAGTGTTTCCCGAAAGTTTTATCAAACTGGATTGTATTGGTCCAAACCCATCTTTTGTTCTTTGAATAAGTGCTGGCGGCAGAACCTCCAAAAGAATTTGCTACAAACCCTTCGCCTGTTCTTCCGTCTGCAAATGTTTCATTATCTGTAAGCAAATAATCAATACCATATGAGGTTCTCAGGGTAATCCAGTTAACAGGTTTCAGCTGAATATAGACATTGCCTTGTAAATGATTATTCTCGCTATACTGCCGGTTCATGTCCAGGCTTGGCACCGGGTTATAAAAACCGACTTGGGAGACTTTGTTGCCCATGACACCAATCAACCCGTTAGCTGTGTTAAAATTGTAAGAACCGTCATTATTGTAGGGGGCTACATTCGGTGAAAGAAGAACGGCCGCACGACCAATTCCCGCAGTGGCAAATGCTTCTCCGGGCAATGAACCGGAACTTACAGCAGCCAAATTTTGTTCATTCGAAAAAGAGAGTTTACCACCAAACGAGAGATATTTTGTAGCCTTATGATCTACATTGGCCAGCACATTGGCTCTTTTGAAATCATTTTTCCGGATCATCCCTTCTTGTGAGGTATATCCAAATGAAAAATAATAGCTTGTTGCATCATTAGCACCCGATACATTAATATTATTGCTATGAGAAAACCCCTGGCGGTAGATATAATCGTACCATCTGGTATCTATCGGGTTTCCATCGGGGCCCGGTGTCTGGTAAAATGCATTGGAAGTTGCATTATATGTACCTGCATTAACTAATGCCTCATTTTTATAAGAAGTATACTGTGCAGAGTTTAATACCTCTGGCAGCCTGGTGGCTGTGGTCCACCCTACCCAGCTATCATACGATACTCTTGCCCTTCCGGCTTTTCCTTTTTTGGTGGTGATAAAAACAACCCCATTGGCGGCACGGCTACCATAAATTGCAGAAGCGGCAGCGTCCTTAGCGATATCGATACTTTCAATATCGTTAGGATTAATACTTGCCAATGCATTACCAGCAGCACTTGTTCCGCTGGCATCACCAGTGAATGTCGGAACACCATCAACAACTATCAATGGGTAAGAGCTTAACGAAATTGAATTAGTACCACGAATTCGTATAACAGGAGGGTTATTTAGTACTCCATTGGGGATAGTAACCTGTACGCCAGCGGCACGTCCACCAAGTGCCTGCTCAAAACTTTGTACAGGTTTATTACTTACAGCAGCCCCTTTTACTGTTGCAACGTTTCCGGTAACATCTTTTTTCTTTTGCGTTCCGTACCCTACCACCACTACTTCAGAAATTGTTTTGTCTTCCTGGGAAAGCGAAAAATCCAGGGACGTATGGGAACCGAGGGCTTTTTCCTGCGTGGTCATGTCAATCGCTGAAACGATCAGCGCTTTTGCATTGGAAGGAACGGTGAGGGAGAAGGTTCCATCAGCTTTGGTGGAGGTTCCGGTGGTCGTGCCTTTTACCAGAACTGATGCGTTGGGAATCGGGTTTCCCTTTTCGTCGGTCACCTTACCGGTGATTGTTTTTTGGGCCAACAGCGATCCGGCAAATAGCAGGAAGGCTGTTAGTGTCAGTAACAGTTTTCTCATGTGCATGTAGTTTTTAAGTATAGAAATCAAAGCAATACCCTTGTCAGGGGCACTGCCTCAAGTGATAACCCGATCTTTAAAAAAATATGGAAACGCCGCCTATAACCCTATTCGTCCGTCTTTCAGCAAAATATGACAAATCATACAATTCTAATGCTGCTCTAATGCAGAAAATTCGACTATTTTTTATTTTTTTCGCCCAGGCTAATGAGCAAAGCAGGCAACAGTACCAAATTGGTGATTGTAGCGGTGACCAGAGTAAGGGAGGTTAACCAGCCAAGGGCTTGTGTTCCCCCAAAACCACTGAAACAGAAGATAATAAACCCGGCAATGAGGACAAGGGAAGTGTAAATAATGCTGATACCTGTGCTGTGGATGGTCTCAATAACCGTCTTTTTCAGGTTATGGCCATGCCGGGGCAGTTCCTGTTTGTAATTGACCAGGAAACGAATGGTTACGTCAATAGCGATACCCAATGCCACACTAAACACCAAAACAGTAGATGGCTTGATGGCAATACCTGTCCAGCCCATCACCCCGGCGGTAATAATCAGGGGGATGATATTCGGGATCAGCGAACAAAACAGGATGCGGAAGGATTTGAACAGGTAGAGCATACAAAGGGCGATCAGTAAAAAAGCCCATCCAATACTTTCTTTCAATCCGTTAATGATATATGTGCTGCCTTCGAGAAAAGTGACACTGGTTCCTGTAAGCTGAACGCTGTATTTTGATGTATCAAAAAGCTGGGTGGCCCGCTGCTGAATGCTATCCAGTATCTCGGGTAAACGAACACTTCCCACATCAGCCATTGACACACTGATACGGACCTGCTGTTTGGCAGTGTCCATAAAAGTGGCCACCAGTTTGGTAAATGAATTTCCCCCTGAACTGTCTTTTTTAAAATTCAGGTAATCATTAAGTGCCGGCATGATATTCTCATCCGGAACTGTATAACTTAAACTATCCCCCTCAAAAAAAGCTTGTTTGGCAAATTTCATTCCCTCTACTATAGAAAGGGGCCTTGCCATTGCAGGTTGTGCTGTAATATATTGTGACAGGGAGTCAATATTTCTGAATGTCTTTAGTGCATTGCGGCGTAAGCCATTTTTCTGACGGGTGTCCACAATGATTTCCAAAGGCATCACTCCTTTGAAATTTTTCTCAAAAAACTTCAGGTCAGTATAGATCTTATCTGTTTTGGGAAGATCATCAACAATATATCCCACACTCTTTAATTTGAAGATACCCACCACGGAAAAAGCAATGATGGTAATGGCAATACCATAAATCAGTTTGCGGTGATTGAGGGACCATCTTTCGAGCCTGTCTAACCAGCGGTTCAGTCTCGGGTTATCCAGGTATTTGGTATGCCTTGATTTTGGGGGAGGTAAAAAGCTCAATACAGCCGGGATCAGTATCAATGAAATGAGGAACAGGACCATGATATTGATACCGGCCACCACGCCAAATTCTTTCAGGATCTGGCTGCTGGTGAGTGCAAACACCGCAAAACCAATGGCGGCCGCCAGGTTACAAAACAGGGTAACGATCCCCATCTTATCAACCATAGCAGTCAGAGCTTTTATTTTATCTCCTTTTTCGTTGTAAGCTGTGTGGAATTTATTAAGGAAATAAATACAGTTAGGGATACCGATAACCACGATCAATGGGGGAATGAGCGCCGTTAATAAAGTGATCTTGTAGCCGAATAATTGCATGGTGCCCACACTCCATACAACACCGATGAGCACCACCACAAGAGATAATGTCATTGCACTCACAGAGCGGAAGAACATGAGCAGGATGAGTGCAGACAATACCAGCGAAGCGATCAGGAAAATATTCATTTCAGCTGCAATACGGGTTGACAGCTCGGTTCGGATCATCGGAAGGCCGCTGAGATGAATGTCTATATTATTATCAACTCCAAATTGTAAGGCTATTTTTTTGATCCCATCTACTACTGCCACTCTTTTTCCGCTGTTCATAATGTCCTTGTTGATACGGACACCCATCAGCCAGGCTTTTGTTTCAGCATTGTATAAAAGACCCCTGTAAAAAGGAAGGTTGAGAAATACGGCAGCACTGCTGTCCAGTTCAGCCTGTGTTAGTTTTTTATCTCTGAAAATAGTATCTGCCTTCAGCTTTTCACTGGCGGAATCTTTAACCAGGTTCACAGCTGATGTAACGGCTAATACATCTTCTACTGCGTTTACTTTCCGCAGATCTTTTTGCAGGCGGGCATAACTGTTAAATAGTTTTTCTTTAAACAGCTGATCCGTCTGGATACCAATCACCAGCAGGTTACCGTCTTCCCCAAATTTCTTTTTGAATTCCTGGTAGGCCTTGTATTTAGGATTATCAGTAGGAATAGCACGGGCAAAGTCATAACTCAGCTGCATTTTACTGGCCTGGTAGCCCATAAAACTGGTCAGTCCCAGCAATATGATCAGTAATACAATGCGGTTTTTGAGTATAAATTGTCCGAGTCGTAGCCACATAATGGATGCCTTGTTAGATCTTGTAGAAGCCGCAAAGAAACGGAAAAAAGCTTAATGGGCTATTAGCCTGATTTTGATACTTTTGGATAGTGAGATTTTTATTTTCAATTCTGCTGGGAGGGTTTGCTGTTATATCAGCTGCCCAGTCGTCATTACCTGCTATTGGTTTGTGGAGAGAGCATCTACCCTATAACAGCGCCATTGATGTTGTTGCTACCGCTGATAAAATCTATTGTGCCACCCCTTATAGTTTGTTTGTTGTTAACAATGCGAGTAATGAGATTGAACGGCTCAGCAAAATGACGGGATTGAGTGAAACAGGTATCAGTACTATCAGCTATGATGCAGTGAATGACAAACTGTTTATTGCGTATAGTAACAGCAATATTGATATTATCAACCGGAATGATATTAATAACGTTCCTGATATCAAACGGGATAATATTATAGGTGATAAAACGATCTATAATATTTGCCCGCTGGGTACAAGCTATTTCCTTTCCACGGGTTTGGGTGTTATCATTATTGATGGGGAACGATACGAGGTAAAGGATTCATGGTTTATTGGTAATAATGGCAACCAGGTACGGACCAATGGCTTTACCAGTGATGGCACTTTCTATTATGCGGCGACTGAAGAAGGATTAAAGAAAGCCGCTATCAATAATACTAACCATGCCAATTGGATCAACTGGCAGCTGGTTAGCGGCGCAAACGGTTTGCCGGTTGGGGAATGCCGTAATGTGTTTATGCTGCAGAATAAGGTCTTTGTTCAAAAAGGCGACTCTCTGTATGCGCAAACCGGAACGACCTGGACTTTATTCTATGGCGATGGATGGCCTGCGGTGAACAGTAATGTCAGTGCCAATAAAATTTTAGTATGCCAGCGGCAGGCAAACGGTGCCAGCCGGGTCACTATATTAAATGGAGATGGTTCAGTTGCGGGGACATTGGCGCAACCCGGGATTGTTTCTTTTCCGAGAAAAGCAATTATTAATAATAACGAGCCCTGGCTTGCTGACCAGTTTGGAGGGCTATCGCATTTCACTACCTCAGGGGTTGAAAACTATAAACCCAATTCCCCGCAGGCCACAGCCAGTGGCGGGATGATTGTTTACAATAACCAGTTTTATGCAACTGCCGGTGAAGTGAATGAATCCTGGAATTACCAGTATAATGGGAACGGCATCTATCATTTCAAAGAAGGCAGCTGGACAAATATCAACCGCTTTGTATATCCCCGGTTAGATTCGTTATTGGATTTTATAGCCATTGCAGCCGATCCGCGTGATGAAACAATTTGGGCCGGTTCTTATGGTGGAGGGTTATTACACCTGGAGCCAGGGCCGGCTTTTGAAATATTCAAGCAAAACTTTATCGGGCCCACTGTTGGAGACCCAACCAGTTACCGGGTTTCTGGTTTGGCTTTTGACCTGGAAAATAATTTATGGATTTCTAATTATGGCTCGGCACAACCATTGAAAGTTAGAAAGACGGGTGGCAATTGGTATGCATTTACTGTTCCGTTTTTCCTGAATGAGAATTCGGTGGCACAAATAGTGGTTGATGATAATAATTATAAATGGATTGTTTCACCAAAAGGTAACGGCCTGCTATGTTATGACCAGGGGAGTTCATTGGAAAACTCAGGTGACGACAGGTGGAAGATTTATCGTGCCGGGGCAGGTAGTGGAAATCTGCCGAGTAATGAGGTATTGTGTGCTGCAAAAGATAAAGCCGGTTTTATCTGGGTGGGTACAACTGATGGTATCGGGGTGATACAATGTACGCAGGATGTTTTTAACTCCACGGCTTGCGAAGCTGTATTGCCAATTGTGCAACAGGGCAATTTTGCCAACTTTCTTTTCAAAGGCGAAGAGGTAAGAGACATTGCAGTGGATGGAGCCGACCGGAAATGGGTGGCTACGAAGAACGGCGTCTGGCTGATTGATGCTGCCGGGGAAAAAGTCATTTACCAATTTACGGAAGCAAATAGTGATTTACTGAGCAGCGATGTAAGAAAGATCACAATAGATGGGAAGACAGGTGAGGTTTATTTCGCCACTTTAAAAGGCATTTGTTCTTTCCGCGGCACTGCCACTGAAGGAACTATGGTAAACGCTGATGTATTAGTTTTTCCTAACCCTGTTCCACCGGGGTATACCGGAACCATTGCCATCCGTGGATTGGTGAATAATGCGATTGTAAAAATTACCGAACTGGATGGCCGGTTAGTGTACCAGGCAAGAGCCCTGGGTGGGCAGGCTGTGTGGGATGGTAAAAATTATAAAGGGCAAAAGATTTCCAGCGGTACCTACCTCGTACTGGTAAATGAAGACCCCAATTCATCTTTTGGAAAAGAAAAGACCGCAGCAAAGATCTTTTTTATCAATAAATAGCAGTGCCGGATAAGCTACATAAAACAAGGGGCATCGTATTGCGGACGGTGAAGTATGGAGAGACCAGTGTGATCGTTTCCATCTTTACGGAATTATTTGGGTTGCAATCGTATCTGGTGAATGGGGTAAGGGCTTCTGCCAAAAAAGGAAGTGGTAAAGCCAATTTATTTCAACCTTCAGCTATTCTTGATCTCGTTGTTTATCATAGTGAGTTAAGACAGCTGCAGCGGATCAAAGAATTTAAATGGGGTTATATCTACCAGCATATTCTTTCGGACGTCCGAAAAAATGCCGTGGCTTTGTTTATGGTGGAATTGCTTTCCAAATGCCTGAAGCAGCCGGAGAATAATCCGGACCTCTTTCATTTCAGTGAAGATGTATTCAGGCATCTGGATGATGCCAGTGATGCAGAGACCGCCAACTTTCCTTTGTTTATGGCTTTGCACCTGCCGGTTTTCTTTGGTTTCCGGATGGATGATAACTATTCAGCACAAAATCAATACCTCGACCTGCAGGAAGGAAGTTTTACTGCCGTTCAGCCCTCACACCCTTATTTCCTGGATGATAAACAGGCTTATATCATTTCACAATTACTGAAAGTGCAGCAGCCGGCAGAACTGGAAGACATTAAACTGAATCATGAATTCCGGAGAAATTTATTATTTACCCTGGAACATTTCTATGCATTGCATATTGCAGAATTTGGAAGGATGCGGACATTGCCCGTGTTAAGGGAGATATTGGGTTAAATTCAAATGCGCAATTTCATACAATGATTTTCGAATTGGTAATACTATTGGAGATAGAAATAATTTTATAGTGTTCGTTTGGAAATACCTTCCTTAATGTTAATAGAAGCCAATCCGGTTTTTTTGCCATGAGCTAAACTCCCAAGTTCATCATCCCATCTCAATGCCTTTGCTCCATTATAAGTCGCCCATTGCAGCACGGTTTCCAAAGGTATATGCGGGAAGTGCTGTTGAATAGCAGCTATCTCTTTCGCAATACTTAGCTGCCAGTTGCTGCTGTAGCTGTCGGTCCCAAGCACCAAATGACAATTATGTTTCATCAGCATATCAATCGGCGGCACCCGATTCTCGATATATAAATTAGCATTGATGCAAAGGCAGTACACCAATTTTAACCCGTTTGCTGCTGCATATTCATTGGCCCATATCACATCTTCCTCTGGCATATAACTGTTATGGATGAGAAAAATGGTTTGCCCGTTATTGAAATGCGGCAATACGGAACGGATGCTACTCTTCCCGGTTACAGGAAACGGTGATTTATCAATCCCGAATATGTTGAAAAGTTTCAGGTAGTCGCCACCGCCTGTTTTATACAATTCGTCTTCTGCGGGGTGTTCCTGGTTGTGAATGGAAATGGCCTGGTTTTTCGTGGCTTCATTAATAAGCTGAAAGGTCTTCGGGGAAATGCTGTAGGGAGCATGAGGAACTATGGAAGTTCTGTGTTTGCTGTTTGTTGTTTGAAGACTTGCTTCCAGCTCCCGGGCAACGGCTGTGTAGTGATTAACATTTTCAACTGCTTTTTCATCGGTGAAGCTGAGTATCTCCACAAAATTCTGCCAGCGGATCCTGCTTTTGCTTTTTATGGCAGCCGTATCAGCGGTGTTACCAATATCACCCACGGCTACAATTCCATTATCATACATTTCTTTTTCGGCTTTGATGATTGCCTCATCAATAATCTCCCGGGCAAAACCCCTTTTGGTAACCACGGAACACAAAAAATCAATCAGCCCGGTATGAGGTGGGATCACATCTTTTAAATGACTGAGTTCAAGATGACAATGGGCATTGATCAGCCCGGGTGTAAGAATACCCTCTAGGTATTGAACATCATCACCTGCTTCTGTCAATGGAACAATATCTTCAATAGTTCCGTTATCCCTTGCTATTACAGCCTTTTCATTGCCAAGGAAACGATGCCCGTCAAATAACTGATCTGCCCTGAATTTTAAATAAGCCATGCTATGATTTCTTTTAACTTTGCTGCCCTTAATGATCAACAGTATTACCGGACGCTGAGCCTGCCTGTCGGCAGACAGGGAGTACGACGCAACGAAAGTTGAGCAGTATTACCTCAGCCGGGTATAAAAATAAAGCATTAGTATGTTAGACAGGCTGGAAGCCATAAAAGCAAGATTTGACCAGTTGGGAGTAGCCCTTACTAACCCTGAGATCGTGGGTAATAACAAACGGTTCGCTGAAACGAGCAAGGAATACCGCAGTTTGGAAAAGATCGTCCTCGCCTATAACGATTATAGGAAAGTGCTGGATGATGTGGAATTTTATAAGCAGGCACTGAATGGTGATGATGAGGAAATGCGGGAACTGGCCAAAATGGAAACACCGGGGGTTGAAGAGAAGAAAGAACAACTGGAGGCTTATATCCGCCAGTTGCTCATACCCAAGGATCCGCAGGATGAAAAGAATGCGATACTGGAAATCCGCGCCGGAACAGGAGGTGATGAGGCGAGCCTTTTTGCAGGTAATTTACTGCGGATGTATATGCGGTATTGCGAAAGACGTGGCTGGAAAACGGCTATCCTGAGTGAGAACGAAGGCGCAGTGGGTGGTTATAAGGAAGTACAACTGGAAGTAACGGGTGATGACGTGTATGGAACGATGAAATTTGAGAGCGGTGTGCACCGGGTGCAACGGGTTCCTGATACGGAAGCCAGCGGCCGGGTGCATACATCTGCTGCAACAGTGGCGGTGATGCCTGAAGCCGAGGAAGTGGATTTTGAACTGAATCCGGCAGACGTGAAAATGGAAACGGCCCGGAGTGGCGGAGCCGGCGGGCAAAACGTAAATAAAGTGGAGACAAAGGTATTACTGACGCATATCCCAACAGGAACAGTGGTGGTTTGCCAGACGGAACGTTCACAGTTGGGCAACCGGGAAAAAGCTATGCAGATGCTCCGGACAAAACTGTACGAAGAACAGGTAAGGAAACAGGAGGAAGAAATTTCCCGCCACCGGAAAAGCCTGGTGAGTACAGGCGACCGCAGTGCAAAGATCAGAACATATAATTTCCCGCAGGGAAGGGTAACGGATCACCGCATTGGGTTAACGCTGTATAATCTTGATGATGTACTTAATGGAAATATCCAGGAACTTATCGAAGCGTTGCAGTTTGCCGAGAACTCGGAAAAATTGACCAAACAGGGTTAAGTTTTGTTAAACAAAGACACAAATAAAGCCCAATGGCTTTACTTTTATAGGAACCAAATACCAATTTTATGTTCGATCAATTATTAGACCTTGTCAAAAAACATGCGGGTGATGCTATTGTCAATAACCCCGCTATTCCCAATGAAAAGAATGAAGATGCCATTCATGAAACTTCGGGCTCAATAGCAAGTGGTTTACAAGGAATGTTATCACAGGGCGGTATTAAAGATGTATTAAAAATGTTTGGCGGACAGGGGGGAAACAGTGCAGTAAGCAGCGGCATTTCAGGCGATTTGATCCGGAACCTGATGGATAAATTCGGGCTTGATCAGCACCAGGCCGGTAATGTGGCCGATAAAGTAGTGCCGGGTGTGCTGGATGATATGGTAAAGAAAACCAATGACCCTGCAGATAATAGTTTTGATATACAGGGCATATTTAACAGCCTGAGCGGGGGCCAGACATCAGGTTTAAATATCCAGGGCTTACTAAGTAAAGTACAGGGTGGTAAACTGGATCTGGATGGCGATGGTGACACAGACCTGCAGGATCTTATGTCACTTGTAAAAGGCACTAATGGTGGCGGAGGTCTGATGGATAAAGTGAAAGGGTTATTTGGCGGATAAGCGGTTTATAAAATTGATATATGATAATTAAGGCAGCATCAGGCTGCCTTTCTTTTTCTCGCCTTTTTCCAGGAATAATTTTTTGGTCTGATTTGTGCATAGTAGTGAGTGGTTGCATCAGTAGTATACAACCAGTTCTTTGTCAGATTACTGTCAGTTGAAAATGAGAAGCATAATTAGCTTTGTAATTAAACTACGAAGCAATTTTACGAACAGCAGTTAGAGGGGAAATACCCGGATATGACCTTTAAACTTTCGTTAACAGCAAACATCATACTAATGGCAGTAAATTTGCGTTATAGATATCAAAGAAGATTATTCAGAACTCATTATAAAGTCAGTCAATTTTCTCATAAGCAGTTAGTTTTGGTTGCGACCCCTGTTTCTACAGGGGTCTATTTTTTTATATACCTTTTAATACTGTAAAGAAAGCCAAGTGCACAACCAACGCCGTCGGCAATAATGTCTCCCACATCAAAAGAACGGTTGGGAATAAAGTTTTTTTGAACAAACTCCATCGCAATCCCGTAAATAAGCCAAAGAATGGCAAACAGCACAAAAGCTCTCTTTAACTGTGTTGCAGTCGTACAGACCCTGAGAGAAGCCCAACACCATAATATTACCATAACAGCGAAAATGAAAGCATGTATCCATTTGTCCGGGGCTATACTATCGAACCACGTTTCTTTGGGTAAGGATGAACCGGGAAGGGTGAGCAGGATTGTTGTGATAGCTGACCAGGCTACGGCTGGTATGAAAGAAGGCTTGATTTTTTTCAAGGAGATTTTTTTGCAATGATAAACGAAGTTTCAAAGCAAAAAAATAAGGGCCCCGAAAGGGGCCCCCGTTTAACCAACTATAGAACCAAAACTACTATAGCCATATTGTATTTATAAATACGGCTTAGCGTAATATTCAGATTTAAACGGGGGAATAAAACTACAGGTCACCCTTCACAACCATTTTGCCTTCTGGTGTGGGATTACCGCCTTTCTTTTCTAACGTAATAGCAAAAGCCTGTGCATTTTGTGTGTTTTTTGCTTTCAGCAAAAGACGATCCTGCCTGATAAAATATTCATTTGCGATAACGCCCAGGTCAATGGGCCGTCCATCCAGCAGTGCCCACAACTGATACTGCTTGTCGGAAGCCGGCACAGGCAGGTTATTGATCAGGAGATATGCGTCTTTGGAAGTAGTATCCCAGTAAACGGTTGCAAAAGCTCCGGGCACATCCGGCATCCCCTTCATGGCAGCCATTTTTATAGCCGGGTTTTGGCTGATCATCTTCAGGTCTTTTTCCATGTCAGCCAGTTTAGCCACAGTTCCTTCGTATTCACGCTGCAACCGGTTGTTCTTATTTGTTAGTGAAACATTCCAGTAAATGCTGCCGGCTAATAAAATAAAACAGGCGGCTGCGGCATATTTCAGCCAGTTTATATTTTTTACAGGAACAGGCTCCTGCATGGTAACCACTTTTGCTTCAGCTCTTATTTCACTAAAGATAGCCTGCTTCAGGGCTGCGGGCGGGGCGACAATTCCTTCCATAGCCTGTTTTTCCAGTACCAGTTCAAAATTTATTCTGGCCTGTAAGACTTCCGGGTGCTGTATACACATGTTTTCAAACTCCATCTTTTCTTCCGCAGAAGCAAGACCGAGTACATAACTCTCAACTATTCCGGATAATATGTATGCTTGTACGTTCACGTCAGGCTTGTATCATTGTTCTCAAAAGGGTCAGTGCACTCCTGATTCTTGTTTTTACTGTTCCTAAAGGAATGTTGAGTGATTTTGAAATTTCCTCGTGGGTAAACCCCTGGAAATAGGATAACTCAACTACTATTTTTTGTTCGTCTTTTAATTTATTAATCATCCTGCGTAATCCATAATCATCGGCCTGCATTTTAACTGAAGGGCTGATGGCGGTTACGTCTTCCGGCATTGAAATGTTTTTCATACTATCCTGGTAGCCTTTGGATCGCAATTTGTCTATTGCCGCGTTCCGGGCCACGTTCAGCATCCAGGTAAACAAGCGGCCTTTGGCCGCATCGTAAGTACTGATTTTTCTCCAGATATTGACGAAAACCTCCTGAAGTATATCACTTGCAATCTCTTTATCCGGAATAATCTGGTTGATAATCCCGAACAAAGCCCCCGAATAATTATCATACAGG
Organism: Chitinophagaceae bacterium UBA4411; assembly: GCA_002400415.1. Classification (GTDB taxonomy): domain Bacteria; phylum Bacteroidota; class Bacteroidia; order Chitinophagales; family Chitinophagaceae; genus CADEDV01. The sequence goes on along the minus strand of DGQP01000016.1, from coordinate 80,836 downwards.
TAGCTGAAAGCCTGTTCGCTTTGCTCCTGCAGCAAAGCAACGAGCTCAACTTCGCTATATGTTGGTTTGAAATTCAATGGTTGGTTAAGATACAAAAAAAGCGAACTTACCAATGTAAGCCGCTTTCATATACGATGAGTGTCTTTACCCGGATTTAGCCCACCACTGCCTGATAACCGGCCGCATCGAGCAAGCCATCCACATCAGCCGGATTATTTACGGTCATTTTGATCATCCAGCCGGCATTATAAGGGTCATTATTAACCAGTTCAGGAGCACTACCCAGGGCTGGGTTCAGTTCAGTAATTGTTCCGGCTACCGGCAGATAAAGATCAGATACTGTTTTCACAGCTTCCACAGTCCCAAACACGGCACCGGCTTCGAGAGCCTTGCCAATCGTTTCCACTTCCACATATACAATATCGCCTAGTTCTCTTTGTGCAAAATCGGTAATACCGATGGTGGCTACATTGCCGTCCAGGCTGATCCATTCATGGTCTTTGGTGTAGCGGAGATTTGATGGAAAATTCATACTGAATGTTTTAGAGTTGCAAATATGAGCAAATCAGGCAGAGAAACGATAAATCAGCCATTTTTTTTTCGCAGTTCGCCGGAAATTAAATGCCGTTCATGACCCTATTCGCACCATTTGTCGGGAAGGCCTTTTACAATGGCATGACACAGAAGTATCTTTGACCACCTTATCAAAAAGAGGAACATGTTATGAGAAAATTATTTGCTTTATTTTTCAGTTTTGCCTTATTAACTACTGCAACACAGGCCCAGAAAATAGCAGGCCTTGTAAAAGACCAGGAAGGAAAGGGTCTTGATAAATCAACAGTCTCCTTATTAAGGGCCAGGGACTCATCTGTAATCAAACTGGCTGTTACGGCGGATAATGGCCGCTTTTCATTTTCTGCGGAGCCCGGCAAATACCTCGTTAGTGCGAGCCATGTCGGCTACCAGCCTACTCTTTCAGCCGTTTTTGAATTGTCTGGTGCCGGAGAAATAACAGTGCCTGAACTGTCGCTGGTAAAATCCAGTGGTAACCTGCAAAATGTGACTGTGACTTCGCAAAAACCGGTTATTGAGGTAAAAGCCGATAAAACGATCCTGAATGTGGAAGGAACAATCAATGCAGTGGGTAATGACGCCCTGGAGTTATTGCGAAGGAGCCCCAGCGTGATGGTGGATAAAGATGATAATATCAGCCTGGCGGGTAAAAATGGCGTACAGGTATTTATTGATGGCAAACCGTCTCCCTTGTCTGGTTCTGATCTGTCTAACTATTTGAAAAGCCTTCAGTCTGCCCAGATCGAAGCGATAGAAATTATTACCAATCCGTCAGCCAAATACGAAGCGGCAGGCAATGCGGGAATAATCAATATCAAACTGAAAAAAAATAAAACTTTTGGGACAAATGGTTCGGTAAACCTTGGCTATGTGCAGGGAACTTATCCCAAATACAATGGCGGGTTAAACCTGAATCACCGGAATAAGAACATCAACATATTTGGTACCTATAATTACAACAATGCCAGATACCTGATGGCGATGAACATGAACAGGACACAATTTGATACCCTGTTCAAGCAGGAAAACAAAATGCGTTTTAAGAACAATACACATGGCTTTAAAGCCGGGCTTGATTATTTTATTAATAATAAAAGCACCATCGGTGCGGTGGTAAATGGCAATCTGGCCAATAATGATTTCAGTACGGCCGGCCCGATGTACTTTATTTATCAACCTGCCAACCAGACTGACCGTATCCTGAAAGCAACGAACAATAACGATATGAAAAGGGACAACCTGAATACGAACCTGAACTATCGTTACGCAGTAACAGGTGGTGCGGAGCTGAATATTGATGCTGATTACGGCTTTTTTAGGATCCGTTCAAACCAATACCAGCCGAACTTCTATTACCAGCCTGATGGTACCACGGAAATCAGCCGTACAATTTATAACATGATCGCCCCAACTGATATTGACCTGTTCTCATTCAAAACAGATTACGAACGGAACTATAAAGGCGGCAGGTTGAGCCTGGGGGGGAAGATCGGTATCGTGAATACGGATAATGATTTCCAGCGCTATGATGTATATAATTCTGGAAAAGTGCTGGATACCTTAAAGAGTAACCGGTTTAAATACAAAGAAAATATCAACGCACTGTATGTGAACTATAACAAACAGTTGAAAAAAGGAATGATGATCCAGGTGGGTGTAAGAGCTGAAAACACCCATTCCAAAGGAACTTCTACCGGCTTCCAGAAGAAGAATAATGTGATGACACCATACGATTCTACTTTCAAAAGAGATTATACGGATGTCTTCCCGAGTGCTGCCGTAACATTCAATAAGAACCCGATGAAACAATGGACTGTTTCTTACAGCCGCCGTATTGACCGTCCTGCTTACCAGGACCTGAATCCATTCGAGTTCAAATTAAATGAATATACCTACATGAAGGGTAATACGTTACTGCGGCCGCAATACACCAACAGTTTTGATGTGACCCATATTTATAAATTCAGATTGACAACAAAACTGACCTATAGTCATGTAAAAGATATTTTCGCCCAGATACCGGATACTATTGATAAAACAAAAGGCTTTATGACCAAGAAGAACCTGGCGAAGCAGGACGTGGTTGCATTGAATATCAGTTACCCCTTCCAGTACAAATGGTACAGTTTCTTTGCTTCACTGAACAGCAACTACTCTAAATATGTTGCTGACTTTGGTGGCGGCGACCGTAAAGTAAACCAGTCTGTTTTTTCCCTTACCTATTTCATGCAGAACAGCTTTAACCTGGGTAAAGGATGGACAGGTGAATTGAGTGGTCTTTACATTTCGCCTTCTGTTTGGCAAGGGCTCATACGGTCAGAAGCAATGGGAACTGTGGATGTAGGGTTACAAAAGATCATATTCAAGGGAAAAGGAAATGTGAAAGTGGCCGTAAGTGATATTTTCCAGACGATGAAATGGGGTGGATATACGGATTTTGCAGGGGCGCACAGCAGCTTTAGCGGGCATGGCGAAATGCCGCAATTCAAGCTGAATTTCAGCTATCGCTTTGGTAACAGCCAGGTAAAGGCAGCCCGCCAGCGGAAATCAGCCATTGATGATGAGAAGAAAAGAGCAGAAGGTGGCGGACAACAGGGAGGAATGGGAAATCAATAATTAAAACAAATTACTTACAGTATAAAAAAGTGCCGTTAACAATGGCACTTTTTTTATTTATCAGTTGTTCTGTTTGTATTTTTTTCGTTTCACCAGTTTGGTTTTTATAATCCTTACATCCTCTAAAGGCCGGTCCCGGTCAACTCCTTTGCTGGTTGGAACAGCAGCAATTGCATCAACCACATCTAATCCTTTTACCACTATTCCGAATACAGTATAATTCTGATCAAGATGGGGCGTGCCGCCAAGGGTCTTATAAATATCTCTTTGTCCGGCAGGAAGCTTCCTTTTCAAACGGTAGGTCTCCACTGAATCCAGTCCCGCATCACTGAATATTTTTCCCTGGACAATATAAAACTGGCTGCCACTGCTTTCCTTCTCCGGGTTATTGTCCCGGGCCGCAGCGATCACTCCTTTTTGATGAAACAAAGAAGTTCTGAATTCAGCCGGTATACGATAAGAGGGGCCGCCATTCCCCAACGGTACGCCTGCTTTTGCTTTTTTACTATCAGGATCACCACCCTGTATCATGAAATTCTGAATGACACGATGGAACAGGACACTATCATAATAACTAACCTTTACCAGTTTTAAAAAGTTATCCCGGTGCAGGGGGGTGGAGTCAGAAAGTCTGACCACGATAGTACCATAATTGGTTTCGATCAGCACATCTTTTTTGCGATCTTTCTTTCGTACTGTTGAATCCTGTTGTGCGGCTACAGCCACTGAAAGCAATATACAGATAGTATAAACGATAATCCTTTTCATATCAGAAATCCTGGTTTTCAAAATAGAGCAATACATGATCTTTCAGGAAATTTTCCTGTTCAAAAGCACTCATGTCCGGCATAGCTTTTAACTGTTTGAAATGCGGCCAGCCATCTTCGTCAACACTATCCATTTCATAATAACCGCTGGGCGATAATAAAGAGCAAACCGCCACATGCATCAGGTCCTGTTTTTGTTCTTTGCTGATCTTTTCATTCACAAACCCGGTTTCCTGCATGCCGATCAGGAAAAGAATGGCTTCCATATCCGGTTTTTTGCCAAAGCGTTCTGCCAGTTTTGCTTCCAGGTTCCACCAGCGCTGTTGCAGGTCATCGTTTGCTATCATAAACACAAAGATAAGAGGAAGGGGCAAGGCACAAACGACAAGGTACGAGCGACAAGGCTCCTTATAACGATGGTGCCGGGCTGTTATAATCTTTAACCCTTCTGCCCTGATTATGTTATTTTTGCGGCAAAATTTATAACAGATGTTGCAGTTACAGGTGCTTCGCCAAAACCCGGAAGCCGTAAAAGAAAGACTGGCCGTAAAACACTTCGCTGACCTGTCATTGGTAGATACCATATTGTCGTTAGATGATCAGCGTAAAAAACTGCAACTCGAGTTTGATAACAGCCAGGCCAAAGTGAACAGCACATCAAAAGAGATAGGTGCATTGATGGGTAAAGGTCAAAAAGAAGAAGCAGAAGCTAAAAAACAGGAAGTGGCAGCCTTGAAATCTTCTTTGCAACCCATCTCGGATAAATTAGGTGAAATAGAAAAACAATTACAGGAAGAACTGGTAAAATTGCCCAATCTCCCCTCTGATAAGGTCCCAGCAGGCAAAACACCTGCTGACAATGTGGTGGTAAGAGAAGGCGGCAGCAAGCCTGCATTACCTGCCGGTTCTGTTCCGCATTGGGAGCTCATCAAAAAATATGATATCGTTGATTTTGAAACCGGGGCCAAGATCACAGGAAGCGGGTTTCCTTTATTCAAAGGGAAAGGGGCGAAACTGCAGCGGGCATTGATCCAGTATTTCCTGGATTTTAATACGGCAGCCGGTTATACCGAATACTTACCGCCTTTAATGGTAAATGCAGACACCGCTTACGGAACAGGTCAGCTGCCCGACAAAGAAGGTCAGATGTACCATATGCCTGCTGACGGGTTTTATATGATACCGACCTCAGAAGTTCCGGTTACCAATATTTACAGGAATGAAATTGTGAAAGAAGCTGATCTCCCATTGAAAATGACTGCCTATTCTCCCTGTTTCAGAAGGGAAGCCGGAAGTTTTGGTGCAGATGTAAGGGGGTTGAACCGGGTACACCAATTTGATAAAGTGGAGATCGTTCAGTTGGTGCATCCGGCTTCCAGCTATGAAGTTCACCAGGATATGGTAAGCCATGTAGAAAAATTATTGCAAAGTCTCGAACTGCCTTATCGCATCTTAGCACTTTGTGGCGGGGATATGAGTTTTACTTCTGCGCTTACTTACGATTTTGAAGTCTACAGTGCAGCCCAGGAAAAATGGCTGGAGGTAAGTTCTGTCTCCAATTTTGAAGCCTACCAGACGAACCGGATGAAGATCCGTTTCAAAGATGCAAATGGTAAAATGCAATTAGTGCATTCGCTTAACGGTAGCTCGCTGGCATTGCCGCGTATCGTTGCCTGTTTATTAGAAAATAATCAGACAGCAGAAGGTATACAATTGCCAGCTGCGCTTCATTCCTATTTCGGTGCCGGAATATTGAATTAATAAATTCTCAACCAGTAATAAAAATGCCCCGGTTAACCGGGGCATTTTTTATAGCATGTGAACGATTGACTATCAGGGTTGGGCAAAGCTGTTGCGGGGTCCGCCAGCAGCAAATGTGGCCAGCATCCTGGATTTTTGACCCAGGCTGAACATATACATGCAGGCATCATCTGTATAATCCATGTAATTCATGGTCATTTCAATTGGAGTACCGGTACAGGTGCTTTTGTGACCGGCGGCCGGGCAACCGTAATTAGCTGTGTTATGTGTGGGCGTATCACCTACCTGGTCATTACCGCAGGTAGCATCACCCCAGATATGACGAAGGTTCATCCAATGTCCAACTTCGTGTGTGGCTGTTCTTCCTTTGTTGAAAGGGGCGGCGGCCGTACCGGTACGGCCGGTTGCATTGTCATCAAGAACCACACCATCCGTAGCGGAAGATCCTCCCGGGAATTGGGCATATCCTAAAATACCTCCACCCATATTGCAAACCCAGATATTGAGCTTGGTGGTGGGGCTTGTAGGTGCAATACCCTGCGCACTTTTCTTCATGGCATCATTAGTACTCCAGCTTGTTTTGGTGGTTGATCTCCGGTTAACAGCATCCAGCACAAAACGGATACCGATATTACCTGATTTAACGCTGTTATAAGTTGAAGTGCTGTTATAATCAGCATTGGTAGCTGCAAAATCTTCATTCAACACATCAATTTGTGATTGCAACTGTGTTAAGGAAACATTTTGAGCAGTTGTTTTGTATAAAACATTAAAAACAACAGGTATTTCAATAACACCGTTTACCAGGCGGTAAGCACCGGGATTCTCGGTAACTCTTTTGGTGAAGTCTTCAATGTCATTCATGCGCTGGCGCAACGCAGGATCTTGTCTCATTTGCTCCTGCAAAACATCATCTGCAGAACATTGTCTTTGTACAGGTGTTGTTGTTTCATCAATTGCCTGTACATCATCAGCTTTAGAAGCTGATTTGTTACAGCCGGTCACTAATAAAAAACCAGCTGACAGAATCAGGAATAGTTTCTTCATAAATTTTGTTGGTTTAGTGTGTGGTGAAAAAGTGAAAACTGAATTTATTATGATTTTTTATATTCTGAACATTTGTTAGTAATTTTTTTTGAAACAAAGAACAAGCCCTGTACAGCTAAGTATTTTTTCTGGTAGAAACCCTTATTGTTTTAAATTGTAGTAATGAAAATCTCATTTATAGCCAGCCTGTTTACATTTATTATTTTATTCTCCTGCCAGAAGAAAGCAGTACCGGTTATTACAGCACGGACTATTGAACCTTCTGCACCTAAAACTGAAGAGTTATCTGCACCTGATTTGCCGGCAGGTAAACAGCTATTCACGAACAGGTGTGGCCGTTGTCACGGATTGCCGGATCCTGCTCAATACACTGCAAAGCGATGGGAAACGATTATGGCTTTAATGGCCCCTAAAGCAAAGCTATCCGGACAGGAACAGGTACATGTAACCGCATGGGTAAAAGAGAATGCAGCTAAATAGCTTCCTTCTCCCGTAGTTGTTTTATTTTCCTGTTCATAACATAAAACCAGGCAGGGGGAACTAATGATAAGATCATCATTCCCGGGTAGCCGGTAGGCATTTGGGGGGCATCATCGTGATGGCGTAGAACCTGGTATTTACGGCTGGCCATATAATGATGATCGGAATGACGGCTTAGTTCAAATAACATCAGCCGCCCAATAATATGATCACTGTTCCAGCTGTGAGCAGGAAGAGCCCGTTCATACTTTCCATCCGCCAGCTGTTTTCTTTGCAAACCGTAATGCTCAATATAATTGACAGTTTCAAGTAGTAAGATGCCGATCAGGGCGGCCGCCAGGAAGTATAAAGTAATAAGCCCCCCGAAAACAAATGCGATGGATGCAATAAAAACCAGTTGAATAAGGTGAAATTGTATCATTTCATTACGCAGAGAAAGAACAGGTCTTCCTTTTTTCTTCTGTTCTTCATTGGCAATATGCCAGGCGCTGAGGTAACTGAAAATGATGGTGCGGAAATAAAATACATAGATCATCTCGCCATACCGGGCACTGCTGGGATCGTCCGGGGTTGCCACTCTCTTATGATGCCCTTTATTATGCTCGGTAAAAAAATGCATGTAAAGCGAAGTGAGTAAAAGAGCTTTTGCTAACCCTTGTTCAAATGGATTTACCCGGTGACCGAGCTCATGTCCCACATTAATGCCAAAGGTTCCGCATAACAGGCCCATTACCCAGATACGGCCTGCCGTGTCCGATATGGATAATTCATCCCTTTGCATGGAATAAAGAAACATAAACAAGGCGATATATTGCAATACAACGACCAGGTATAAAAGGAGATCGTAAGTGCGGTCTGCTTTTGCCAGCTCTTCCCCCGCCTCATTCATATTTGCGGGGGAGGGTTTCATAAAGAGTTCAACAACGGGAATAACAAACCAGGCATAGATCATTGGCATCCATATTTCCCAGCCGGTAACGGAAAAAGACCTGAAAGCGCCGGCATAAATAATAAAGGGAGAAAGATATTTGAAGGCCCGGATGCTCATATTATTTATTAAAGTGATCCAAATATAAAAATATACTCTGTTTTTTATCGTTTTTGTAAAAGACAAATGCGGTCATTTTAAACCTGTTACCTTCATATCAGTCTGAACTAAAATTTTGTTTACATGTCGTTGTCTAACCAATTAAAGAACCAGCACCTGTTATGGCGTGCCGGTTTTGGCCCTGCCGTTGAACAATTGCCCGACCTTTCCAGGTACACTCCCAAACAGTTTTACAAGGCTCTCCTGAAAGCATCTGATAAAAAACCGGAGTATATTGACGTGGCAGATGATTACCTGAAAGGGTTATTAATGGGTATTGAGGAGGTGGGCCGCCAGCAAAAAAAGGAACTCGACCCTGAACAACGAAAAATGGTTCAGCAAAAAAACAGGGAAGGTGTCCGCAACCTGAATATGTACTGGATGCATGAAATGGTGAATACCTCTTCGCAATTGCGGGAAAAAATGGCTTTTTTCTGGCATGGGCATTTTGCCTGCCGCAATCTCAATGTTTTTTTTCAACAGGGCCTGTTAGATGTCATCCGCAGGAATGCACTGGGCAATTTTGGAACGCTGCTTAAAGAGGTTTCTAAAACAGCAGCCATGCTGAACTTCTTAAACAACCAGCAGAACCGGAAAGATCATCCCAATGAAAATTTTGCCCGGGAGGTAATGGAATTATTTACCCTGGGTCGTGGTAATTACACCGAGAATGATATTAAGGAAGCTGCCCGGGCCTTCACCGGCTGGAGCAGTAATATTAAAGGAGAATTTATTTTCCGGAAATTTCAGCATGATGCAGGCAGTAAAACGGTATTGGGAAGAACCGGGAACTTTGAAGGAGATGATGTACTTGATATCTTACTCGAAGAAAAACAAACAGCCCGGTATATCTCACAGAAGATCTATAAGTTCTTTGTGAATGAAAAGCCCGATTCGCAACGAACAGAGTGGCTGGCCGATCGTTTTTACAAGAACGATTATGATATAGCCAAACTGATGGAAGACGTTTTCACCAGTGACTGGTTTTATGAAGAAAAAAATATCGGCACCCGGATAAAATCCCCGGTTGAATTACTCGTGGGTATACAGCGTATGCTGCCGATGAAACTGGAAAATGAAGAAGCGCTTATGTTGTTGCAAAGGGTATTGGGCCAGTTATTATTCTATCCGCCGAATGTGGCAGGCTGGCCGGGGGGTAAAACCTGGATTGACAGCTCCAGCCTGATGATGCGCATGCGGATTCCCAAACTTATCAACGATGTGGATGAAATGAATGTAAGCCCGAAAGATGATGATGATACGATGATGGGCATGAAAGATGCCAATGCACAGGGCAGAAAGAAACCCGGTGCACCACAGGGCGGCGGTTATGCGGGTATGCGCAGGCAGCAGATCAATGCGAATGTCGACTGGTCCTTATACCTGAAAGGGTTTGAAAGTGTGGAACGGGAAAAACTGACGGACGCCATGCTGGCTATCTTACTGCAAACAAAGAGCAGGGTAGGCAATGACCTGATCAAAAAATATGCAGATGAAACAGGCCGTGAGCGTTTTATTAAAACAGTTACGCTGCAAATTATGAGTACACCGGAATATCAACTCTGTTAATTAGCGGGTGAGCAAATAGCTATGAGCTGCGGGTCAAAGACTCAGTTCACTGCTGGCCGCTTCCGCTTAAAGCTTTTTTATGTTATTAAAACGAAAAGAATTCATCCAGGTTGGCTCTCTGGCCACAGCATCACTGATGCTGCCCAAATTCCTGAAGGCTTTTGAAGGCCATAATATGGTGCCGTTGGGAAATAAAGTGGTGGTGATCCTGCAGCTAAGCGGGGGAAATGATGGCCTGAACACCGTGATACCAGTGAGGAATGACCTGTATTATAAGGCCAGACCTAAGCTGGGTATTGCAAAGACGAAAGCCTTGTCATTAACCGATGAAGTGGGTTTACATCCGGCATTAACCGGTTTCAAAGAGTTGTTTGATGATGGCAGCCTGGCCATTATGAACAGTGTGGGTTATCCCAATCCTGACCGTTCCCATTTCAGGAGTATGGATATCTGGCATACGGCCAGCCAGAGTAATGAATACTGGACCAACGGCTGGGTGGGCCGTTACCTGGATGCACAATGCAAAGGGTGCGATAAACCAACACAGGCCATTGAGATTGATGATGTGCTGAGTCTTGCGCTGAAAGGAGAGCATATAAAAGGCATTGCTGTGAAAGACCCAAGACGTTTATATGGTACGGCAAATGAAAAATTCTTCCGGGATATTATGAAGAACCATAGGTCTGACCGTCCGGCAGGCGGGGATGAAGCAGGTGAGCAGCCGGTTGATTATTTATACAAAACCATGGCGGAAACCTTATCCAGCGCTGATTATATATTTCAGCAAAGCAAATTGCATCCCAGTAATGCAGAGTACCCGAAAACAGACCTGGGTAACAGTTTAAAAACGATAGCGTCCCTGATCTACTCCGAGATCAATACCAAAGTATATTATGTTTCACTGGGCAGTTTTGACACACATATCAACCAGGATGCCCAGCAGCAGCGCTTATTTACTGAGATGAATGATGCGGTGAAAGCGTTTGTAAAAGACCTGAAACAGCAAAACCGCTTTGAAGATGTCATGTTGTTTACCTTCTCTGAATTTGGAAGAAGAGTGGAGCAGAATGCCAGTGCGGGTACCGATCATGGCACGGCAAATAATATGTTCCTGGTGAGCGGGGGGCTGAAACAAAAAGGTATCCTGAACCCATTACCTGATCTCAGCGACCTGAATGAAGGAGACCTGAAATACAAAGTGGATTTCAAGAATGTTTATGCCACCGTGCTGAAGAAATGGCTGCAGGCAGATGATAAAAGTATTTTAGCCAAACAATATGAGTATATGAATTTTATATAACCGTTTTCGAATCCGTACCCTGAAAGAAAATGCCCACTCATAAAGTGGGCATTTAAAATTTCATTAGTCAGATTTATTGCATTTCTTTTTTGCTGGTAGCAATCCTGTATAAGATAAATGCCATTAATGCAAAGAATAAAACACCGAGGAAGAAATAGCCGTTTTCTCCCAGCGCCTTAACTAACCCATGCTCGGTATTGACAGCATTTAGAAATTTAGCACCTCCGGCCGAACCACTCACGAAAGCAATGATTACCCCCGCTACTGCTCCTCCGGCCACAAGACCAGTGGCAAAAAGATTCCCTTTACCCAGTTCATCTTCCTCGGGTTTCTTTTGAATATTACGTTTCTTCTCTTTCCATTCAACAATACCTTTAATAGCTCCACCAATAAAAATAGGCAGGGTGGTTGATAAGGGCAGATAAGCTCCCACCGCAAAACTGAGCGATTTAATACCACAGAGTTCCATCACTACGGCAATGAACACACCGACAAAAATGAATTGCCAGTCCAGTTCCCGTGACTGGATACCTTTGATTAGTGTAGCCATTAATGTAGCCTGCGGCGCAGAATATTTTTCTGTGCCGATTGCATGTTGAATACCCTGATCCAACATTTCTGAACTTGGCCTGTCAAGATATTTAATAGTGATACCAATAACTATAGAAGAGACAATGGCACCAACGAATAATGCTATTTGCTGATTACGTGGAGTGGCGCCAACAATATAACCACTTTTCAGATCCTGTGAAGTGGCGCCGGCATTAGCAGCAGCAATACAGATCATACTTCCCACAACAAGTACTAACGGTTCGAAAGCCTTCCCACTCCAGCCAACGCTGATAAAAATGAGACTTGTTCCCATCACGGTGGCAATGGTCATGCCGCTGATAGGATTATTGGAAGAACCAATTAAGCCAACAATACGGGATGAAACAGTAACAAATAATGCTCCGAATACCACCACCAGTATCCCGATCAATAATTTTTGCAAAATACCATCACCGGGAACCTGTGGTAAGAAGGCAATGAGGGCAACAAGGGCAAGGCTGCCAATTCCAACAACTTTAAGACTCAAATCCTTTTCTGTTCTGAGTCCACTGTCACTATCCGATCCGAGGCCTTTGTTTTTAAGTGAAGCAACACTGGAGCTTATTGACTTGGCAATAGTTGGTAAAGTTTTTATCAGGGTGATAATACCACCTGCGGCTACTGCTCCAGCACCAATCAGTCGTACATATGCATAGTAAACTGCTGTAGAATAATCAGCAAATGTATGCGTAACCGGGTCCCAATTACCTTTACCTCCGGGTTTAGAAATATCTGCGAGATAACCAAGTTTTGCCAACTGAACGGCGATCATGTCGGGATTGACAACAAAAGACAGTAAGGGGATCAGCACCAGCCAGCTTAATACGCCACCGGCTACCAGCACCCCGGCAATACGGGGTCCGATGATATAACCAACACCGAGGTATTCAGGTGTTATTTCGCCGCTTACTTTAGCAGATGGGAAAAATTTATTGGCCTGTTTGGTGGCCATATAAGGAACTTCGGCAATGAAGTGCATTACTTTTTGTAATAAGGCATATAGAAAGGCAACACCTAATCCCCAGAAAGCAGTTTTAGCAAAATCACCCCCTTTTTCTCCTGCAATCAGTACATCGCCGCAGGCGGTGCCTTCAGGATAGGGCAGATTCTTATGTTCATTAACAATTAATGCCTTTCGGAGGGGGATCATTAATAGGGTTCCTAATAAGCCACCAACAATAGCCAGCGTCAGAATAGTTACATAGTTGAAGTATTCAGCACTGTCTTTTGATGAAAGGAACAGAAAGCCAGGTAATGTAAAAGATACACCAGCAGCGATACTTTCGCCGGCCGATCCCGTTGTTTGAATAATATTATTTTCAAGAATTGTGGTTTTGAAAAACCTCCTACCGAGTGTAATCGCAATTACTGCAATCGGGATAGAAGCCGATACGGTGAGGCCTGCTTTTAACGCCAGGTAAACAGTGGCTGCTCCGAAGATAACGCCGAAAAGGCTTCCAAGTAGAATTGACTTGATGGTCAACTCTTTCATTTTTGTTTCAGGTGCTACAAACGGTTTAAAATTATTCTGATCTGCCATACAAATTATTTTGGTAAAGGGAAGATATGAAAAAAGCTATTAGCGGTTAGCCAATAGCTTTTTATTATACTTTAAGACAAAAAATTATTTTACGCCTTTCTCTTTCATGATCCGGTTAAGCCACTTCAGCATGGCAAAACACATAATGGCCGCTACCAGCAGTAAGCCAAAATTCAACCAGAAAAAACCAGCCTTGTGATCATAATTATCCCACATGGTGGATAGAACACCGGATAATTTATTACCAATGGACGTGGACAGGAACCAGCCACCCATCATTAAGGAAGTGATACGAACAGGGCTCAATTTGGATACTATTGATAATCCCATCGGGCTTAATAATAACTCACCCACAGTAATAACCCCATAACTGCAGACAAGCCACAGCACACTTGCTTTTTCGCTGCCATTATTACTGGCATATACAGCGCCTGCCATTACCAGCGCTGATAAGGCAGATATAAAAAGCCCGAAGGCGATTTTTGTGGCTGTTGACGGCTCTTTATTTTTTCTCCGCATCCAGGTAAAGAAGGCAACGACAAGGGGCGTTAGCAAAATAACCCAGCCCGGATTAATGGATTGACTCAGGTTAGTGGCCCACAAACTTACCGCCTGCCCTTCTTCCGGTTTCTGATCAGCAGGGATGTTTTTGAAGTAAACAGGGTAATTCAATTCCTTCACTACTTTACCTTCCTCTTTCTGCAAGCGGAACTGCTCGTCATATTTAGCTACGGAATCTTTTTGGTAGGTGATCGTTTGGGCAAAATTCAGCTTGCCGAATATTTTTTGTGTTCCGCCTGTTACTTCCCGGTTGGTGTAACGGTCAGCCCAGGTGGTCAGCGCAGACCCATTTTGTTTAAAGACTGCCCAGAACATCACCACTACGGCGAAGATGGCCAGTAATGCCCCAATAGGCCGCTTCTCTTCTTTTTTTGCAGAGAAATATAATGAAGAGTAAAAATAAATGACAGGTATGCAGGCAAAAATAAAGGCATCGGTAGAATCGGATCCAACCAGTGTGCCCGGAATCATCCAACCCACAATACCGGCAATGACAGAAGGAACAAAAATGGTCAATACGATCCGGGTCATTGACATATCATTTTCACCTACTCCCTTTTTTACATCATAGGCTTTGTAGTGGGAGGTGCCGGCTAAGAAAATACCCACGCCGAGAAACATGCCCACACCTGCAGCGATAAAAGCAGCACCCCATCCATAAACAATATACAGGGCGGCACCAAAGAAATTACAAATAAAAGCGCCGATGTTAATGCCCATGTAAAAAATATTGTAGCCATCATCTTTTTGCTGTACGTATTGGGGTGTTGTGTATACGTTGCCCAGGAGGGTTGAAATATTGGGTTTGAAAAAACCATTACCCAGGATGACAAGCGTCATTGATAAATAAAGCATGGGCAGGTTATGTACCGACATCAGGCAATAACCTGCACCCATCATCAGCCCGCCCATTACTACAGATTTACGGTAACCGAGGTAGCGATCTGCCAGTAAACCGCCAATAAACGGGGTGAGGAACACCAACGCAATAAAAGTACCATACAGGTCTGCTGATTCAGCCTCCGTCATGGCATAGCCGGTCTTAACATCTTTCAGGTACAGGGTGAAGATCCCGATCATCAGGTAATACCCAAACCGTTCCCACATTTCAGAGAAGAATAAAAAGGGCAGGGCTTTAGGATGTTTCTTCCACATAGCTGAATTGTTTTAATGAGGAAAGATAGGAAAAGGAAACAGAGTGTAAATAAAAAAAGGTGATCAAATGGGATCACCTTTTTATAAATAGTGTTTAAAATTTATGCAGAGCCTGTTTTGTCTTTTACGATCTGGTTCAGCGATTTGATCTTTGAATAAATTAGTATACCACCAATAAAGGCCGCGACAACCAGGATCAGGAAAAATATTTTTTTGTCGGTAAAATCATTCCAGAAACCTGTCATTACCCCGGCGACTTTGCCGCCAATTGAAGTGGAGAGGAACCATCCTCCCATCATCAATGCAGTAAGCCGTGCAGGCGCCAACTTGGAAACAAAGGAAAGACCGATTGGACTTAAGAATATTTCACTGATAGTAAATACAAAGTAAGTGCCCCAAAGCCAAAGAGGGGATGCTTTATGGGTGTAGATAGAGGGAACCGATAGAATGGCGAATATCATTACAAGAGCAGATAAGCCGGAAATGAACATGGCCATTCCGAATTTGGAAGCAGTAGTTGGTTCTTTGCCTTTTTTTCTCAGGTAATCAAAGAATGGTACAAAAATGAGTGTCAGCAATACGATGAATAATGGGTTAATGGATTGAAATAGCTCGGTATTTGTGAGTTTTATATTCTGACCGCCGGGCCATTCTTCTTTTGGTACGTTATTGAAATAGGGATCAGGTCCCATTACTAATACTGTTTTAGAAGATGTATCAACCATAACACCAGCAGCAGTTATCCCAAAAACACGTTTTGCTGTATCGGATTTATCCTTCTTTTTTGTTATTGTTAATATGCTGTCCATTTTTATTACAGCAGAAGTGTCTTTAACATCGACAAAGTATTCGTTCACTTTAGTAACAAGGCGGGGTGTATCACTTACCTCCTGCAACGGGAATAATTTACCGGTGATTTTTGCAGTAGTTGGAGATGCAGCTCTGTCTGTATGTTTTTCAGCCCACAGCGTAAGTCCGGTTGCATTCTGGTTATAAATGGTCCAGAATGCAATCGCAATGGCGAAAATAAATAGCAGGGAGCCAATTCCTTTTTTATCCTGCCCTTTTGCTTTTACCCATAGTGATATATAAAAAGCTATGATCGGCAGGCAGGCAAAAATGAAGGCATCATTCGCCTGCGTTCCCATCACGGCAGTACCGAACCAATCTTTGACATTCCAGCCGATGAATGCTGCAATTATTGCAGGAAGAAAGACATAAGAAAATATTTTGGACAATGGCATATCCTCGGCCTGTGCCGGTTTTTTTATATCTGCTTCTTTTATTTCTTTATTCTTTAAAGATGTGGAAAGGATGATCAAACCAATGATTAAACCAACGCCAGCAGCAGAAAAGGCATAGCCCCAGCCGTATGCGTTTCTTAACCAGGCTGCCACGAAATTGCAGACAAATGCCCCGATATTGATACCCATATAAAAGATATTATAAGCGTTATCTTTTAAGGGTTTCAAATCTTCCCGGTTGTAAATATTACCTAATAATGTAGAGATATTAGGTTTGAAGAATCCATTACCAACAATAATCAGAGCTAACGAAATGAACATAGCTGTATTACCCGGAACGGCCAGCCCGATATAACCTGCTGCCATAAGGGTGCCCCCTAAAAAAATGGATTTGATATATCCCAGGTACCTGTCAGCGATCAATCCACCGATGAAAGGAGTTAAATAAACCAAGGCAATGAAACTTCCAACAATATCGGCTCCTACTTTTTCATCAAATCCTTTGCCCCCCGTTTTGGTATCGATCGTGTATAATAATAAGATACCCACCATCAGGTAGTAGGCAAATCGTTCCCACATTTCTGTGAAGAATAGCACATAGAGGGCCTTAGGGTGCTTGCCGGGTTTTGCAGGTTGATTCATACAG
Organism: Chitinophagaceae bacterium UBA4411; assembly: GCA_002400415.1. GTDB lineage: Bacteria > Bacteroidota > Bacteroidia > Chitinophagales > Chitinophagaceae > CADEDV01. Next base: position 63,899 of record DGQP01000016.1, on the reverse strand, counting down.
TGTTTTTTAGTTTATAATCAGAGACTTGAACCGTTACTACCGGCCAAAATACAGAAAAATGACCACTCGATAATTTTCCCGGCCATCTTTTAAATATCGTACCGATATTCGCAGTGCTTTTTAACATCCGACTATAAAACCAAATATGCGAATCCTTTTACTCGGCTCTGGTGGCAGGGAACATGCCCTTGCCTGGAAACTGAACCAAAGTGTGTGGGCCAACCCCCTGTATATTGCTCCCGGTAATCCCGGCACCGCCCAATGCGGTATTAACGTAGCGCTTGATATTAATGATTTTGATGCCGTGGCTGCTTTCTGTATTAAAGAAAAGATTGAAATGGTTTTTGTAGGGCCGGAAGAACCCCTGGTGAAGGGTATCTATGATTATTTCAAAACGCATGAACAATTAAAGAAAATTTACTTCATCGGCCCGTCTAAAGAAGGCGCCAAACTGGAAGGCAGTAAAGCCTTTGCCAAAGAGTTCATGCTGCGGCATAAGATACCCACGGCTGCCTACAGGGAATTCACGATTGATAATTACCAGGAAGGAGTTGATTACCTGCAGCAGCATAGTTTGCCTATTGTGATAAAAGCAGACGGACTGGCGGCCGGTAAAGGTGTGGCTATTTGCCACAATCATGTGGAAGCCATTGCTGAGTTTGAGCTGATGATCCAGCAATCCAAATTTGGAGAAGCCAGCAGGAAAGTGGTGGTAGAAGAGTTTTTGACAGGTATTGAACTGAGTGTGTTTGCCATTACAGATGGTAAGAATTACCTCATCCTTCCGGAAGCCAAGGATTATAAACGTGTTGGTGAAGGAGACACGGGTTTAAATACCGGCGGTATGGGCGCCATCAGCCCGGTGCCGTTTGCGACTCCCGGTTTTATGTATAAGGTGGAAGAAAGAGTGATCAAGCCCACTATTAACGGTTTGTATAAAGAGGGTATTGAGTATACCGGTTTTGTTTTCTTCGGGCTGATCAATGTGAATGGCGATCCATATGTGATCGAATACAATTGCCGTATGGGTGACCCGGAAACAGAAGTGGTGATGGCAAGACTTGAAACGGATCTGGTAGGCTTGTGCATCGCCGCCACTCAAAAAGAGCTGGACCAGGTGGAAATAAAAACAGATCCGAGAGCGGCAGCCACTATCATGGCTGTAAGCGGTGGTTACCCGCTGGGTTATGAGAAAGGATTCGAAATAACAGGACTGAATGAGCAATTTGGAAAACAATCACTGGTCTTCCAGGCAGGAACAAAAGAAGAGAAAGGAAAAATCGTCACCAATGGAGGCCGTGTACTTTGTGTTACTTCATTAGATAAAAACCTGCAGGAAGCTGTCAATATATCATTAGATATTTTAGATAATATCCATTACGAGGGTATTTATTACCGCACGGATATCGGGTATGAATTCAGGCAGCCTGTTTCGTAGTCTCAGGCCTGCTATCTTATTTATATAATTATTGCTTATGCCTTCTGAACTTCATTATCATGATTACCTGCAATTAGACAAGATACTGAATGCACAATTCCCCGAAAGTGATAAGCTGCAATTGCCGGCACATGATGAAATGTTATTCATCGTTATTCACCAGGCTTATGAGCTTTGGTTCAGGCAACTGCATCACGAGGTTGACTCGGTAGCTGCTATTATGAACAGGCCGGCACTTAACGATAATTCTCCTGAGCTGCAAACCGTTGTTCACCGGCTCAGCCGCTGTGTTACTATTCTCCGGGTGCTGGTACACCAGGTTGATATCATGGAAACCATGACACCCATGGATTTTCTTGATTTCAGGGATATGCTGCGGCCGGCTTCCGGTTTTCAAAGCTGGCAATTCAAAGAACTGGAAGCGAAACTGGGATTGAAATTTGAACACCGTCATGGCAAAGAATATTATACCGCACAATTACGTCCCGAACAGGTTGAAATAATAAAAAAAGCAGAGAGAAGTAAATCAGTTTTAGACTTATTGAACAGCTGGCTGGAACGAATGCCTTTCTTAAAAGAAGGGGCAGACGATTCTTTCTGGACTAATTATAGAACAAGTTACGAGGGAAGCCTGGCAGAAGCGGAGAAAAATAACATCAGCGGGTTTGATGAAATATTCAGCGGCGAAAAATGGGAAGGCCGGTCCCTGTCACCAGCTGCCTGCCGTGCGGCCTTATTCATCATGTTGTACCGTGGTTATCCCCTGTTGCAGTTACCTTTTCAACTACTCAATGTATTACTCGAAATTGATGAACAATTGAGCAGCTGGCGTTACCGGCATATGAATATGGTGCACCGGATGATCGGCACCCGGATCGGCACAGGAGGCAGCACCGGGAAAGATTACCTGAAAGCCGCCGCGGATAAACATTATATTTTCCGGGAAATAGCACAACTCAACAGCTTCCTGATCGAAAGACGAAAACTACCAAAACTCAGTCATGCTACGGAAATGCGCTTAGGATTTGTTTCTGCTTAAAGACCTTTACATAAACCTGTCGTTTCCTTCAATAATTTTATACGGGGCAGAAAAGAATCGATCCACCACTTTATTGAAATCATCTTTATACATCAGCGGAGTGGAGTGGCCTGATGCAGGTAATATCCAGAGATATGCTTTCGGGATATTTTTATAAATGAGCATCGTGTGTTCTTCTTTGATCACATCGTGATCACCGCCGATGATGAGGGCGGGACATTTTATCTTTTGGAGATTACTTAGCGGAATATGAGGTTGTTCGCAAAGCAAACGATATAGTTTGTAAGCCGTCTTTTCCTGTTCTGTCCGGGTGGTTTTAGCAGCAAGCATTTTAAAAGTTGGTGTCACCATATCCCAGATCTGTTGCGGAACAGCAGTGGTGTCGGGAACAAGATTAGCCCCGGTGGCAGCCAACTTTTTTACTTTCTCCGGGTGGCGGATCGCCAGTAATAGTGCATTGATACCTCCGTCACTCCAGCCGATCACATTTGCAGAATCAACTTTTAATGCAGTTAATAATGCTGCATAATCATCGGCCATCATTTCATAGGTAAGAGAATCGCCTTTGTCAACCGACTTGCCGTGCGAACGGCTGTCGGCAATGATGACTTTGTATTTTTTGGCGAAAAAGGGAATCTGGTAAATGAAATTATTAATAGAGCCCCCGTTGCCGTGAATGATAAGCAAGGGTTCTCCCTCACCATAGACCTCGCAATACATTTTGAAACCACGGATATCATAGTATTTCCCGGCGGATTTATTGTTCCCGTATGGAAAATTAATACTGTCTTTAATGTCTTTTTCATAATCGGTAGCTGCTTTCATAGCATCAACCTGGCAAAATGAAATGCCTTTGATAAAAAAGGCAACGACAGCAAGCAGTAAGTTTTTTCTCATGTTGGTTATTTGTACTAAAGTAAACAAAAGAAGTGATCAGTAAGACCTGATCACTTCCTGGCTGATAGATTATGAACCGATATATATTAGAAGGTGTAACGGATGCCTAACCCACCCCAGCTTCCCACGAAGCCGCGGTTGTCGCCAAATTCGAAGGAAGGCTGCCAGTCGATGGACATGTTGATGGGGGCACCCCTGAATTTATAATCAAGACCTAATACACCATCAATACCAGCGAAAGCGCCATCACCATATTTGGTATTGTAGAAACCAATATGAGCGCCGGGGCCGATATACCATTTCAAACCCTGCGCACCGGTAATATCGCCATGTATTTCATATAAACCGGTAAAACGGGCTCCCCGGCTCCAGAAATAACCAATCAGTTCGCCTGCGTTATTACCGGTAAAGAAATGTTTTAAAGAGATACCGCCGCCGTCCCAGACTTTCACACCCAATGCGGTTTTGTAAGATGAACTGTTGGTGCTGCGGCTCTGGGCTTGCGAAGTGATAACGAAAAATAAGGCCGCTGCTAATACAATGACTTTTCTCATAACAATGAATTTTTGTGGAAGAATTGTGTTCTTACCCCCATTTTCCAGAACCGTGCCAAACTGTTAATATTTGGCCGGAAAAATATTACTGTATTAAAGAGAGATTAGTCTTCCCTGATCCTGAGTAGAAAATAGAGGATAACAATGATGGTGATCAGTGAGGTTGTTGCAAAGGTATAAAAGCTGCCAAGCCCTGACCATAGGGCGCCGGCAATAATACTTGAGAATAATATGCAGAAACTTTCAAAGGAAGTATAAAAGCCAATGGCTGTGGCTGTGTTGTCTTTATGTGCCATATTCGTGATCCATGCTTTGATCACACCTTCCGTGGCAGCAGCATACAATCCATAGATAAAGAATAATGCAAAGATTGCCGGCACAGAAGGATTGAAGGCGAAGCCTGCGTATACAATGGCAAATAAAAACATCCCCAGGAGGATTACCTTCTTAAAACCGGCTCTGTCAGCTAAAATCCCAATCGGGTAGGAGAACAGGGCATAAATAAGATTATAGAAAACATAAGCAGCCATACTGATGGTGACACCGGTGAAAGTGATGCCCATGATTATGATCTTTTCATCACCAATCGCTTCTTTGGCTTTGAGTAACAGGAAAAAATCTGAACTGTTGAACAGCGCAAATAATAATAATCCGACAACAACTTTCCTGTATTCAGGTGAAGCGATTTTCCAATACCTGAAGTATGAAAAAATATGGCCGTCACGGAAAGTGGAAACAGGTTGTTTTTTTTCTTTTAATAAAAAGATCAGCAATACACTGATGATGCCGGGAATGAAAGCGAAATAAAAAATGGTTGAGTATTGCCCGGGATAATAAAATAAAAAAAGTAAAGCTAATACAGGTCCGATAGTGGCGCCTACTGTATCCATGCTGCGGTGAAAACCAAATACCCTTCCTTTGTTCTCAGGTGTTGTTTGTTGTGAAAGCAATGCGTCTCTTGCAGCAGTTCGTATTCCTTTGCCTAAGCGGTCCGATGTGCGGGCAATAAAAGCAAGGAAGGGACTGGTCAGCATCACCATAACAGGTTTTGAAATGGCGCTTAACAAATACCCCAGTTTTACAAAAGGCAACCGCAGACCCTTTTCATCACTTAATTTTCCGAAGTAACCTTTGCTGATGCCGGCTGTGAAATTGGCAATACCCTCCAGGATGCCGATAGATAATGCGGAAAAGCCGATGCTGTCTAAATAAACGGGTATGATCGGGTATAATAATTCACTGGCAATATCAGCAAACAAACTGACTACAGAAAGGATCAAAACAGTTCTGGTGATGATACGCATAAAATGAAGGTAGAAGATTTTTTGCTCCGCTGACAGCTGTTGATGAAAAGAGGAACAATAATTGCAAACAAACCGGGCTGGTAAGAAATGATTTTTAAAAAATGAGAAAACGGGTTTATGCAATAAAACGAACCCTGAGAAACGAATTTGGTGACGGGAAAGGTAAAACCACCCAAAGCCAAAATCCCTGCCGGCCGGCAAGTTTGCGGGACAAGGGTTTCGGCTTTGTTAATTCAAATTATTTCCTCCAACTTTGCACACATCAATCCAATAATTAAGAATGGGACTTTTTAACTGGTTTACACAAGAAATAGCTATAGACCTGGGTACTGCTAATACCCTTATCATACATAACGACGAAGTGGTGGTGAATGAGCCGAGCATTGTTGCCCTGAACCGCAACAACCCCAAAGAAGTGCTGGCCGTGGGGAAGAGAGCCCTGATGATGCACGAAAAAACACATGAAAGCATCCGTACGGTTCGTCCGCTGAAAGATGGTGTGATCGCCGACTTCAACGCCGCCGAACTGATGATCCGGGAGCTGATCAAGCTGGTTTACCCCAAAAAACCCCTGTTTCCCCCAAGCTGGAGAATGATGATCTGCATCCCTTCTTCTATCACGGAAGTGGAGAAAAGGGCAGTCAGGGATAGTGCCGAACAGGCTGGCGCCAAAGAGGTTTACTTACTGCACGAACCCATGGCAGCTGCATTGGGTATCGGTATAGACGTGGAGGAGCCTGTAGGGAATATGATCATTGATATTGGTGGTGGTACCACGGGTATTACCGTGATTGCTCTGGCGGGTATCGTTTGCGACCAATCTATCCGGATTGCCGGTGACGAGTTTACTGCTGATATTATGGAGGCCCTGCGCCGTTATCATAGCCTGCTGATTGGTGAAAGAACCGCTGAGCAGATCAAGATCAATGTGGGCGCTGCCATGAAAGACCTGGATAACCCGCCTGATGATATCCCGGTGAATGGCCGTGACCTGGTAACGGGTATCCCCAAACAGATCATGGTAAGCTACCAGGAAATTGCTGAAGCACTGGATAAGAGCATTTTCAAAATCGAGGAAGCGATCCTGAAAGCGCTGGAACAAACACCTCCCGAACTGGCTGCCGACATTTATCGCCGTGGCCTGTACCTGACCGGTGGCGGCGCCTTATTACGTGGTCTGGACAAACGCCTGAGCCAGAAAATCAAGCTGCCCGTGCATGTGGCAGATGACCCGCTGAAAAGTGTGGTGAGGGGTACAGGTATTGCATTGAAACATTACGATCGCTATCCTTTTGTAATGCGTTAAACATATTGTAAGTACGAAGTGAGCTATACGAAGAGTAACCGGGCTGACGTTACTGACCGATACCTCTGAACTCAAACCTGCTACTTTGCGCAACGTATTTCTATTCATCCGCCGCTATTTTACATTCATTTGTTTTCTTGCATTGCAGGTGGCAGCGCTGTATTTATTATTTACCTATAACAGGTTTCACCGGGCGAAAGGGCTTGGTTTTGCCAACGAACTGACCGGCAGGATCAATTCCAGGTATAAAACGGTGGATGATTTCTTTCACCTGAAAGCAGAGAACCAGCGGTTACACCATCTCAACGACTCACTGCTGAATCTTTTGCCCTCCAATTTTGAGAAGATCGATACCGCAACACGTTTTGTCAGGGATTCTATCCCTTATGATACCCTGGGTCGCTATAGACAATACCTGTGGAGAGATGCCAGAGTAGTGTATAATACAGTAACGGCAGAGAAAAACTATATACAGCTTAATAAGGGCGCAAACCAGGGCATCAGGGATAATATGTCGGTCATTAATTCGGATGGCAGTGCCGTGGGGGTGGTCGTGAATGTAAGCCCTAATTTCAGCCAGGTGATGAGCCTGTTGCACGTGCAGAGTAAGCGGAGTGTGGTACTTAAAAAAAGTGGGAATATGGGGACAATTGAATGGGATGGGAAGGATCCTCTTTTCCTGACTATGCGGAATATCCCTAAATCTGACCCGGTGCAGAAAGGAGATACGGTACTGACCAGTGTTAATTCAAATTTTCCGCCGGGATTCATGGTAGGAACAATAGCTGATATTGTAGCGGATAAAAGCACCAATTTTTATGTATTAAAATTAAAAACAGCTGCCAATTTCTTTAACCTGCAACAGGTTCATATTATAGAGAACCTTTTTTATGACGAGAAGACAATGTTGAGGGACGATACCAAAAAGAAGATCGATGACCCTAAAAATTACAACCGTTGAGTGACGTGATCAGAAATATTGTCCGTTTCGCCCTGTTCATCCTGGTGCAGGTATACCTGCTGAACCAGCTTCATCTGCACCAGTATATCATTCCTTATATATATTACCTGTTCATTCTCTGGCTGCCATTTTCTATTCCAAGGATCAACCTGCTGATTATTGGTTTTGTGACGGGGCTTACGCTGGATGCTTTCAGTATGCAGATCGGGGTGCATGCTGCGGCCTGTACCCTGTTAGCTTATGTAAGACCTTTTGTGATTAATATACTTACCCCAAAAGACAGTTCGGAGTTTAATTACCGGGAACCTTCGCCCAGGGCCATGGGCTGGACTCCCTACCTGGTCTATGCTTTAATACTAACGATACTTCACCATTTTTACATGACCTTCCTTCAATGGCTGCAATTCGGCAATTTCCTTGATTTCATTATCAAAGTCGTTTCCACCACAGGCATCAGTATGCTACTCATTATTACAGTGGAACTATTGTTCCCGCGGAGAATGAAATTCAGAACGAATACGGCGTAGTTCATCGGTATAAAAAATCGTAAAACGAACGATACGGTACAAGGCAAAAACAGAAAATTCTCTTAAAACAAAATTTATTTCTCCAAATACTTGGAAACCGTGTTTTTGAAATCGTAATTTGTAGATTGTAATTATCACTTCCCCTTACCGGTCAATTTATATCGCCACTTCTGTCTATGCCTGTGTTCAACCAATCGAGAAGCCGTATTATCCGACTCATTTTTCTCATTGCTTTCGTGGTGATTGCAGCCCAATTGTTTTACCTCCAGATAGTGGAAGGGAAATACAGGCAGCTGGCTATGGACAATGCTGTATATCCCAAGATCATTTACCCGGAAAGAGGGATCATTTTTGACAGAAAAGGCAAAGCCATACTGAACAATACGATCATTTATGACCTGATGGTTACACCTGCCGAAGTAAAAGGAATAGATACACTTGATTTTTGCCGGATGATGAGTATTGATACCGCCGATTTTAAGAAGCGGATACTGGAGGCAAAATTGAAAAACACCGCTGTCCGCCCCTCTGTCTTTAAAGGGTTGCTGACAGCCGATCTGCAGGCAAAGTTTGAAGAGAATAGCTGGAAATATCCCGGCTTCTACCTGGTGGAACGGCCTTTAAGGATATATCCTTTTAATGCAGCTGCCCATATTCTCGGGTATATTAAAGAAGCCGATCCAAAAGATATTGAACGGTCAGGTAACTACTACCGGATGGGCGACTATATCGGTAAAAGCGGACTTGAAGCCTATTATGAAAAAGTGCTGATGGGCCAGCGGGGTGTGCAGCACCTGATCAAGGATAATAAGAACAGGCTGGTGGGAAATTATGAGAACGGGGTCTTTGATACGGCAGCCATTGCCGGACGGGGGCTGAGAACCTATATTGATATTGAGTTACAGCAATTAGCTGAAAAACTGATGACCAATAAAGTAGGGGCTGTTGTGGCGTTAGATCCAAAGACCGGAGGAATTCTTACCATGGTTTCCGGCCCCAATTTCAATCCCAATGATCTTACCGGTCCGGATGGGAGTAAAAATTTCAGCAGGATGACGCTGGATGTGACCGGGCCCATGCTGAACAGGGCTATAGCTGGTTTATATGAACCTGGCTCTACCTTCAAACCTTTGGGTGCGCTGATTGCGTTGAATGAAGGGGTGATCACCCCTTCTTACGGGTTTCCCTGCACAGGCCGGTATACCTTATGCGGTCATGGTAAACCAGCTTGTACTCACTCCGGGGGCGGGCATGCTGCCAATGTCCGGTTATCCATCGCCAACTCCTGTAATTCTTATTATGCGCACGTCTACCGGCTTACAGTTGATAATCCCAAATATGGGGGAGTTAGAAAAGGATATGAAGTTTGGAGACACTATTTAAATGAATTTGGCCTGGGTGTAAAGTTGGGTGTTGATCTTCCCGGGGAAAGTACAGGAAGAGTGTATGACGGCAGTGTGTATGATAAAGAAAATAACGGGCACTGGACATCCTGCACCAACCTTACATTGGGTATAGGCCAGGATAAAATGGGAACAACAGCTTTGCAAATGGCCAATGCTATGTGCATTGTTGCTAATAAGGGTTATTATTACACGCCCCATTTTGTAGAAAAAATAGATGGGGAAAATGAAGCGGATACGGCACTGATGAGTAAATTCAGAATAAAGCATGAAGTACTGACAAGAATACCCGACACGGCTTACAGGGCGGTTATTGAAGGAATGAATGATGTGGTAAAATTTGGTACAGCCCGGATTGCACAGATCCCTAATATCGATGTTTGTGCAAAAACGGGTACAGCAGAGAACTATACCATTCTTGACGGGCATCGGATCAAACTCCCCAATAACTCGATGTTTGTTTGCTTTGCCCCTAAGGAGAATCCTAAAATTGCTGTGGCTGTGTTTGTTCAAAATGCTGGTTTTGGCGCCACCTGGGGAGGACCGATTGCCCGTATTATCATTGAAAAATACCTGAATGATACGCTGATGAAAAAAAGTGAAGCCGACGTGGACAGGATATCAAAAGCGAACCTGATGCCGGCTTATTTCAAACGGCTTCAATATAAAACAGATTCAGCCAGGGCCTATAAATGGTATAATGATTATAAAGACAGCACCCTGATCAAAAGATTCCTGCGACTGACAACGGGTGTTAAACCAGTAGAAGAGAAAAAACCTTTACCGGTAAAGGATATGACCAGGAGGCAGGTACTCGCCCTGTTGCCGGATAAAAAACAATTTTACAGGTACTGCGAATTCAAACTTTCATGAACGACCGTAACCCCGCCATATCAAAAGGGATAGATTGGAGCATTGTATGGATATACATAGCATTGGTGGCCATCGGACTCACCGCCATTTTTGCTGCAACATATAAGGAAGGCGACCCCGTTTTCCAAAGCTTCCTTCGTTTTAAGACAGATTACAGCAAACAGTTTTATTTTTTTGTCATTTCGCTGCTGCTCGCTTTATTTCTTTTGCTGACCGATAGCAAATTCTTTACTGCCACTGCTAACCTGCTGTACGCATTCGGCATATTTACTTTGTTATTGGTATTTCCGTTTCACTCTGATATTAAAGGGACGCAGTCAATTATTAAATTGGGGGCATTCAACTTTCAACCGGCGGAATTTTGTAAGGTCTTTGTTTGCCTGGCCCTTGCAAAATACCTGTCAAGGCCCGAAACCGAATTTTCGAAAACAAGATCACAGCTGATTGCAGCCGGTATTGCACTTTTCCCGGCTGTACTGGCCATTATGCAAAGCGAAACAGGGTTAGCTCTTGTTTATTTCTCCTTTTTTATAGTAATGTACCGCGAAGGCCTCCCCTCCGGGATACTTGTTATTGGTTTTTCTGTTGCTGCATTGATAGTTGCTACCCTAATCCTGGAAAAATTCACGCTGGCTATAATACTTACAGCTATTGCAGTGCTGGCATTATACATGATGCGCCGCCAGGCAAAAAGAAACCGTTCGGTTTTTTTAAAGGTTGCTTTTCTATGGGCTGTTTGTGTGGGTATTCAGTTATATGCAGTCCCGTTTGTATTCAAACATGTGCTGAAATTATACCAGGTGGAGCGTATCTACAGTACCGTGGGTAAAGAAGTGCCATCTGAGTATACTGAGGCTCATCAAAAAGAAACGGCTACTGAGGTTAAAAAGAAAGATACTGACTATAATGTCCGTCAGTCCAAGATCGCTATTGGCAGCGGCCAGTTATTTGGCAAAGGCCTCTTGAAAGCCACCCAGACCCGGTATGATTTTGTGCCGGAACAACGCACCGATTTTATCTTTTGTACAATTGGTGAAGGCTTTGGTTTTACAGGAAGTTTTATTTTGCTGGCTATTTACCTGCTGCTGTTATTCCGTATTGTTACGATTGCCGAACGGCAGCGGAGTGTTTTCAGCCGCTGCTATGCCTACGGGGTAGCTGCGGTTTTCTTTTTTCATATCGCTATCAATATAGCTATGACCGTAGGACTTGCACCGGTAATCGGAATTCCGCTTCCATTTATCAGTTACGGGGGTACATCCCTGTTAACTTTTACTATTCTATTATTTATACTCATCCGGCTGGATGCTGACCGCCAGATGGTGTTGCGGTAATTTCCACAACTACGATTGGGAAATTGGGAAATAGTGTTGCAACTTGCAGCTTTCCTTAATAATCATGCGAATCATTCCTCTTTCTGAAGGCACATTTACAATTGATCAGTCAAAAAAATTTATTCCTTTTGATGAAAAGGTGGATGATCTCAAGAGTCGCGGGACTGGCAGCCTGTTGGTAGAAGTGCAGCCCTTCGTGGTCATTACTTCTGAAGACGTACTGCTATTAGACACCGGGCTGGGTTTTGAGAGGAACGGAATCCTGCAATTGCACCAAAACCTGATAGATGCTGGCATCAATCCGTCAGAAGTGACGAAAGTATTGATGACTCACTTACATAAAGATCATGCTGGTGCTGTAGGTATTGAAAGAGATGGATTAGGGGCAAGACTATCCCTTCCAAACGCTATGTATTATATACAGCGGGAAGAGCTGGTCTATGCTTTTGAAAAAGGGGCTCCTTCTTATTTTCCGCATGAACTGGAGTGTTTGCAGAATACTTCGCAGGTAGAATTGCTGGATGGATACGGAACCATAGATGGCTATATTGACTATGCCATTACCGGTGCTCATTCCATGTATCACCAGGTGTTTACTATAAAAGATGAAGGAGAGATTGTTTTCTTTGGAGGTGATGATGCTCCACAATTATATCAGATGAAACATCGTTTTGCAGCCAAGTATGATTATAACGGGAAGAAAGCGATGGAACTGCGGCAGCAATGGTGGGAGCAGGGAGAAAAAGAAAAATGGACTTTATTATTTTATCATGATGTGAAAAACCCGGCCTGGAAATTTTCCTGAAAGCAATTTTGGACGGCTATAAACTAAAAGGCCCGCCCTGGATAGAGCCGGCCGTTGCTAACCTATGAAAAACACCAAGTTCAAAAATAGGGGAAATTATATTACAATGGCATTATGGCTTTATTCCTGATCCCACCTTGCCTTCGCTCCCTTATTCTGTCGGCTAACTCGGCCCTGATTTTATCTTCAAAAACTCTTTGTTCCTCAAAAACACGGTTGGCTCTTTTTTCATCCAGTATTTGCCGGAATTCGTCCCGGAAGCGTACCCTGAGTTCTGCTATTTTCAGCTGCATTACCGGCCTGTCTCCTTTATTTTCCCGGTGCGTTCTTCTTAGCTCCAGCAGGTAGCGCAGGAAAACGGGTCTGAATTTCTCGGCTTCTGCCTTATTCATGTTCAGCTTTTTCTGGATATACTCATTCATTTTTTCCTGCAGTTTCCCGGCACCTTTTTCATCCTGCTCCGGGTCATCCTGGGCAAAACCGGTAAAGCCGGCCAGGATGAACAAACTCAGTATGATCAAATATTTTTTCATGGCTTATTCCATTTCAAGGGGTTCGTCTGTGGCAATTTCAGGGTCTGCAATTTCATTCAGGAAATCCTGTAATTCCGAAGCGGGAACGTCTTTCAATAACGTTTTTACTTCTTCTTTGGGCTCATTATATACAAGATCCTGGCTCGCATCTGCATATTTTATAAATTCATCCAATTCTTTATCACTTGTTTTTTTAATCTCTTTGTTCAGTTTGATTTCAAACTTAGCAAACGACTCAGTTTGTTTCTTATTTATCAATAAAACGCTGGTTGTTGCAATCACGCCTACCAAAATAGCAGCTGCAGCATATTTGAACCATTTTCTGCTGCTGAAAGAAATAACCTTTGCGGTTTGTTTTTCTTGCGGGTTTGCAGCAACTATATTTTCAAAGTAGCCCTGGGGTATGGTAAACGGCATTTCCTTTTTCAGTCCGCTGAGTAAAGGAGAGATACTTTCCAATTCCTCTTTTGCGGTTTGATCTCCACCTGTTACGGCCTTCAGCATTCTTTGTTCCAATTCAGTAAAATACCCTTGCGGAACAGAGTAGGGCATTTGCCTGTTCACATCATTCAGCAAAGTGGATAAAGCCGCTGTTTCTCCTTTTGCAGAAAGACTGATCTCGCGGATCAGCTGTATCGTGTTTTCGGGTAATGTATCAAAATAGCCGGCCGGCACAGTATAAGGCACTTGCTTTGGCAAAGCACCGACAAGAGGTGATAAGAAATTCAATTCCTCTCCGGCACTGGTTGCTTCCGTCATTTTGATCCGGTTAAGCACCTGTGCCGCTAACCCTTCAAAATACCCTTCCGGAACAGAATAGGCATTTTGAACAGCCATATTGGCCAGACTGCTCTCCAGCTCCCTTAATTCTTGTAATATGTTGTTGTTCTGTGCCATTTTTACAGTAATTCAGACGCTACCCGGCTTTCAAAGTTTAATGATTCCTGATATAATCCTCTATTTTTTTGACTGCGTGGTGGTAACTGGCTTTCAAAGCTCCTTCACTGGTTTCCAGCACCCGGCTCATTTCCTCGTAAGGCATTTCTTCATAGTATCGCAGGCTGAAAACAACTCTCTGTTTTTCAGGTAATTGCTGCATGGCCACCTGTAATTTCCATTCGAGTTTATTAGCGTCAAAATGTTTATCGGCCTTTATCTTATTGCTCAGACCGCTTTCCACATCGCTCAGGCTTACCGAGCTTCTTTTTTTCTGTTGTTCCAGGTAGGTCAGGCATTCGTTGGTGGCAATTCTGTATAGCCAGGTGTAGAGCTGGCTGTCTTCCCTGAAATTTTCCAGTCCATTCCAGACCCTGATCAATACATTTTGCAACACATCGTTGGCATCTTCATGCTCTACCACCATCCGGCGGATATGCCAGTATAGCTTTTCCTGGTATTTGCGGATGATGCTGGTATAGGCTTTTTCCTTAGTCCCGGGATCACGGAATTGCACCAGTAATTCGCTATCAGGTATGGTTGTCAGGGACATGGTGTTTTTGGTTTTGGGTGGCTTTGAATATTGGAAATCATAATTGTTTAATGAGGAACTGTTATAAAAATAGAAAAGCAGGTTCAATTATAAAAAGAACCTGCCCTCGTATTTAGAACAATTTTTTAACCTATTTCTTCCGGCTCATCGCTTTTTCTGCGGCTGCAACGATATCTGAAACATCGAGACCATATTTCTTCATCAATTCTTTGGGTGTCCCGCTTTCGCCGAAAGTATCTTTTGTACCCACATATTCAACAGGGACCGGGAAATTCTTAGCAGCGCATTGGGCAATCGCATCGCCAAGCCCGCCAATGATATTGTGCTCTTCAGCAGTAACTGCACATTTTGTTTTCTTCAATGAACTGATTACTGCTGCTTCGTCCAGTGGTTTAATCGTATGAATATTGATCACTTCCACGCTGATTCCTTTTTCTTCCAAAATAACACCGGCCTGGATAGCGTTCCACACCAAATGCCCGCAGGCAAAAATGGAAACATCTGTTCCCTCGCTGAAATATTGGGCTTTACCAATCTCAAACGGCCTGTCAGAGGTGAAAATCGGCCAAACCGGTCTGCCAAAACGCAAATAAACAGGGCCTTTATATTCGGCAATTGCCTCAGTGGCTGCTTTGGTTTGCGCATAATCACAGGGAACAATTACCGTCATACCCGGCAGCATCTTCATCAGGCCAATATCTTCCAGTATCTGGTGGGTGGCCCCATCCTCTCCCAGGGTAACACCGGCATGTGAAGCGCAGATCTTTACATTTTTGTCGCTGTAGGCGATAGACTGGCGGATCTGGTCATAAACACGGCCCGTCGAAAAATTGGCAAAGGTTGTTGTAAAAGGAATTTTACCACCGATCGTCATACCGGCAGCAATCCCCATCATATTGGCTTCGGCAATACCGCACTGCACAAAGCGTTCAGGAAATTCTTTTATAAACTGTTGCAGTTTCAGCGATCCGGCCAGGTCAGCAGTCAGTGCCACCACGTTGGGGTTCTTGCGGGCTGCTTCCACGATGCCGTCACCAAAACCACTGCGGGTATCCTTATTTCCGGTTGATTGTATGTCTTTGAGCATGATTGAAAATTAGCTGCGCAAAAGTAAGGAACTAAGAGGGAAACGGTACCGGTAAAGTAAACTCTTTCTCTTTATAGTATTTAGCTTTTAGTTAAGCTGTGCCGGCTGCCCGCTGAAAATGGTATCATCTGCTTTCAGGCGCTGTTCCCATTCCCAGGCGGTCCGCATCATATCTTCCAGTGAATATTGAGGATTCCAGCCAAGAAGCTGCCGGGCAAGGTCATTATTGGCATAGATGGCAATAACATCACCTGTCCGGCGGGGGCCGATCTCATAATTCAGTTTAGTACCACTCACTTTTTCAAAAGCATGGATAGCTTCCAGCACAGTCACGCCGTTTCCTGAACCGAGATTAAATACTTCACAGAGCCCGGTATTCTTTTCTTCTTCCAGGTATTTAATTGATAAAGTGTGTGCATGGGCAATATCACTTACATGAATAAAATCACGCAGGCAGGACCCATCCCGTGTATCATAGTCATTGCCATACACGGTCATTTTATCCAGTTTGCCAATAGCAGTCTGCGTGATAGCCGGTACCAGGTTTTGTGGCCTGCCAATGGGCATTTCCCCGATCTTAATGGAAGGGTGTGCTCCCACCGGGTTGAAATAGCGGAGCAGAATGCAATGAGTGCCGATACTTTTGGCAAATTCGTTAATGATTTGTTCGCCCATTTGCTTGGTATACCCATAAGGAGATTCAGCAGGTTTGGGAGGAGTTTTTTCAGTTACCGGTATCTGGTCCGGGTTGCCGTAAACGGTACAGGAAGATGAGAAAACAAAATAAGGTGTTTCAAATTCCTGGACACATTTCAATAAATTGATCAGCGAAGTCAGGTTATTTTCAAAATACAATAATGGCTTTTCCACTGATTCGCCAACAGCTTTATAAGCTGCGAAATGAATGACGCCACGGATATCATTTTCATGAAAAATGGCAAAAGTATCATCAAAGTTGCAAAGATCAACTTTATAATTCTTTACTTTTTTGCCGGTGATGCTTTCAATACCGGTCAGCATGCCGGCATTACTCCGGGAATTATTATCCACCGAAATAACATCATAACCATTTGCTATTAGATCTGCGATAGTATGCGACCCAATATAACCGCATCCTCCAGTTACTAGTATTGTTGCCATAAATTTAAAAATCCCGACAAAAGTCAGGATTTTTTGGCAAAGAAGCTGATATGATATTAAATGAAGTAATGAGCAACATAATAAACCCCTGAAGCTAATAAACCGCTGATCGGAATGGTTAATACCCAGGCCCAGATGAGATTGATGGTAACACCCCATCTTACAGCAGACAACCTTTTCGTGGCCCCCACACCCATGATAGCACCGGTGATAGTATGGGTTGTGCTTACAGGTATCTTTAAGGCCTCTGTAATAAATAAGGTCAGGGCGCCTGCTGTTTCTGCGGCCACTCCTTCAAACGGGGTTACCTTTGTTATTTTAGTACCCATTGTCTTGACGATCTTCCAGCCGCCGCTCATAGTTCCGAGGCCAATGGCTGCATAACAGGCGATGGGTACCCAGGTCGGCATCTGGCTGAATTCTGAAATAGACCCTCCTGCAATTAATGCTGCAGTAATAATTCCCATCACTTTCTGGGCGTCATTACCTCCATGACCAATACTAAAAGCAGCAGAAGAAATCAATTGTAAACGTTTAAACCATTGATTGGCTTTGTGTGCATTCAACTGGCTGAGGTAGAGAGAAAATACGGCCATCACAAAAAGAATAACCGCCAGCAGTATCCACTTAAAATTCTTTGCATAGAATATCACTTGTGTGGTATAGCTCTCGTAATGTGTTTTTTTAGCCAGCACTTCCCTGTTGAATTCGAGGTTAGTTGCGAGAAAAGCGATAACACCAATGATAATGATAACGGAGAATATTTTAGAAGTCCATCCCTTTTTGAAAGAACTCAAAAACCATAACGACATGACGAATGCCATGATCATACCGATAATTGGCGCCAGGAAGATAAAACTGGCAGTTTTGATAATGATCGGGGAGTTAACAGCTCCAAACCCGCCGGCAGCAATAGCTGCACCTGCAAACCCACCGATTAATGTATGAGAAGAAGAAGAGGGAATGCCCAGCCACCAGGTCAGGAGGTTCCAGGCAATGGCAGCAATAAGGCCGGAGAAAATAACCACCATCATGCTTCCCTGCTGAATATGATCTGGCTTTACGGTTTTGGCTACGGTATCAGCAACGCCGTGATCTTTGAAAATAAAAAAAGCAATTGAATTGAATACTGCTGCCCATAACACCGCCTGGAAAGGGGTCAGCACTTTGGTGGAAACAACAGTGGCAATAGAATTAGCGGCATCATGAAATCCGTTGATGTAATCAAAGATCAGAGCCAGTGCTATGATAACAATCAGGAAAGTGGTCATAAACTAATTTGAAAATATGCTGATTTGAAAATATGAAAATGCGGCATCCTTGCTGCAAATCTTCAAATTATTTATGCATATTTAATAATGATGGACTCAATTACATTGCTTGCATCCTCACATTTATCGGTCACAATCTCCATTACCTGGTAAATCTCTCTTTTCTTGATCACTTCTTTAGCATCAGGTTCGGTAGCGAATAAACGTTCAATACTCATATCGAAAATATCGTCCGCCTGGTTTTCGATACTGTTGATCTTTACCAGGGCCTCAGTAATCTTGCGCATATTCTTCATATCCCGTAACTCTGTCACTGCCAGTTTAACCTGGTGCACACTTTGCTCAATAAGCTCGGCAAATTTCTGCATGCCCATATCATTGGGGTTTACCCGGTAGAAATTGATCTTTTTACCGGCTGCATAGATATAATCAGCAATATCATCCAGGGAAGTGGCGAGATAGTGAATATCTTCCCTGTCGAAGGGAGTGATGAAATTCCGGCCCAGTTCAGTAAATACGCTGTGGGTCAGCTCATCATTTGCATGTTCCAGGTCTTCCAACTGGGCAATCAGGGCGGCTCTTTTATCAAAGTCGGGTTCTGCCACCACCTGCGACATGATTTTTCCCATTTTAGAGGCATTATCGGCTACCTGTTCAAAGAGTTCATAAAACACTTTGTTCTTGGGCATAAAAATCTTCAGAAACGAATTCATATTTGTTGCTTTTGCTGGTTGCGAAATTACCGGCTTGCCCATCAGCTACCTCCGGCGGCGGCAGAGTTAATAATTAATTAATATAGTGGTAATAATTCCTTAATCGTGAAGTAACAGAGATTTTATATTGTGAAAAGTACCTTGCGCTGGTTTGTTAATCAGCAATTAAAATAATGTTACCAAATGGTAAAGTTAAGATTACCGGTTATTCCCTTGCTCATTGCAGCTTGCCTGTTTGCACCCGGCAGCAATGCACAGCGATACCTTTCGGATATTGATTCTTCGTTTTTTATTAAAGATACAGTAAGACCTGTTTTAAAAAGGTTTGAAAACCTTCGAATTACCGGTTACCTGCAACCTCAGTTCCAGGTGGCCCGGGAAAAAGGAACTGCATCTTATAATGGTGGAAATTTTTCTCCCTATTCCAATAACCGGTTTATGCTGAGACGGGCCCGGGTACGGATTGATTATTTCCTGGCCACCAAAGATAATTTTCCGAAAGCAGTTTTTACTTTCCAGGTAGATGCCACGGAGAGAGCAGTAGGACTAAGAGATGTTTTCGTAAAAGTATATGAGACAAAGAAGCATAACTTTTCGCTGACAACCGGCATGTTTGCCCGCCCTTTTGGATTTGAAGTAAATCTTTCTTCCCAATTCCGGGAAGTACCGGAACGTGGCCGCATGTCGCAGATATTAATGCCTTCCGAACGGGACCTTGGGGCAATGGTCACATATGACCCGCTTTCAAAAACGGCAAAGAATAAACTCTTTAAGGTTGATGCCGGTTTATTTAACGGGCAGGGACTATCGGGCACCACGGATTTTGACAGCCATAAAGATTTCATCAGCCGCATGACCTTCAAACCTCAAAAGTTAAAAAAATGGGAGTTAAGCGGGGGGCTTTCCTTATTATATGGCGGGTGGCGCCAGGCTACCAAATATGTTTATGAAACCAAAACCAATACGGCGGGAGATAAATTATATATGGTTGATTCAGCCATATCCAATATAGGCGATGTAGCACCCCGTCATTATTATGGAGCTGATCTGCAGGTAAAATTCAAACACGGCTGGGGAGAAACAGAACTTAGAAATGAATACTGGAGGGGTTCACAGCCGGGAACCGCCGGCACCAGCACAAATCCCGGCACATTACCAGATGTGCCGGCGTATCACCGGCAGTTCGATGGTGGTTTCTTCTTTTTCCTGCAACACCTTGTGAACCGAAAAAACCAGTTACTGATCAAATACGACTGGTATGATCCTAATACAAAGGTGAAAGAGTCAGAAATTGGGAAACAGGGTACCAATTTTAATGCAACGGATATACGGTATACTACATGGGGTATCGGCTTTTTAAAGGTTTTGAATGAAAATCTCCGGCTGGTGATCTATTACGATATTGTTAAGAACGAAACTACTCAATTAGCCGGCTACACGGCAGATAAAAAGGACAATGTCCTTACTTTCCGCTTCCATTACCGGTTTTAATACCCGACGTAACATTGCCGTAACATTGCCATCATAATTGGTTAACATGGGAGTAACATACGGGTAACCTTACCAACCGTCCTTTGCCGGCAAATAACTGATATGAATCTCCGGCTAAGACTGCTCTTCACCGTTTTGTTCTTTGGTTGTATAAGCTTTGTGCAGGCCCAGTCCGTAAAGCTTTTTGGAAAGGTATTGAACGAGAAAAACGAACCCCTTGCCGGTGTAACTGTAAAAATCACCGGTAATGGCGGAACTACGACAGATGTGGAAGGCCGGTTTTCTTTAAACCTTATTCCTGGAAAAAAATATGAGATTGAATTTACCGCTGTGGGCTACAACTCCAAGCAAATAGCTGAAGTAGAAGTAAAAAACGGTCAGGCTAATGAACTGAATATTGTACTGGAAATAAAAGCCAAAACCGGGGAGGCCGTGGTGGTAAGTGCCAAATCAAATGCGAGAAGGGAGACCGTTAACTCTATCATTTCCTTTCAGAAGAACACCAATACGGTAGCTTCCGTTATTTCTGCTGAAAGTATACGTCGTTCCCCTGACAGAAATACCGGTGAAGTACTTAAACGTACTCCTGGTGCCAGTATACAAGAAGGGAAATTTATTATCATCCGTGGCCTGGCCGATCGTTATAACCAGGCGATGCTGAATGGTATCCTGTTAACAAGTACGGAGCCAGACCGGAAAACATTTTCTTTCGACCTGATCCCGGCTTCCATGATCGATAACCTCGTGATCAATAAAGCATTTGTTCCGGAATATCCCGGTGAATGGGCTGGTGGTTTGATACAGGTAAACACGAAAGATATTCCTTCAAAGAATTTTTTTAATATTCAAATAGGTACCGGTTTTAACTCCCAAACTGTCGGGAAGAAATTCTATAAAGATCAATCGGGTAATACCGACTGGTTGGGCTTTGATGACGGAACAAGAGCCCTGCCTGCCGGATATACCCGCAAAGCCGCCTTTGATACCTTATCGCCGGCAGCAAAAACAGCTATTGGTAAACAAATGAGAAATGCTTGGGTGCCGGAAGAAACTTCAGTGCCTGTGAATATTGCTTTGCAATTGAATGGCGGGTTCAGCGGCAAGTTATTCGGTAAGACAGTAGGGGGTACTATCGGGATTAGCTATAACAAGAATAACCGTTTTCTAAAACTTGTAAACAGATCTAATTCTTTATCAGGAAATGTATTCAGTACTAACTATGATTACGCTGATGGCCGCTATGTGCAGGATGTTTCGGTTGGGGCATTAGGCAGCTTTACCATGCAGCTGAACCCGTTAAATAAGATTTCTGTAAAATCTATTATTAACCTGAATTCCCCGGGCGCAGTAACACGCAGAAGTGGTATTGATTATAACAGGGATGAAGATGTTACTGCGACAGAGTTTTCGTTCAAGCAGAATACTTTTTTCACTGTTCAGTTAGCAGGGGATCATAAAATTGTCAAACCTCTCGCATTTAAATGGTATGGGGCTTTTAATATACTCGATGGTTATGTGCCTGACCAGCGAAGGATTGCCTACACAAGACAAAGCGGCACGCAAAATCCATATCGTCTCTTATTATCAAATACACTTTCACAGCAAAGTGGTAGCCGTATTTACCAGAGCCTGAGCGATTACATATATACCGCCGGTGGTGATCTTACCTATACTTTCAACTGGCTGGGTCAAAAGCAATCACTGAAAGGTGGTTACATGCTGCAGATCAAAGATCGTTTGTATGATGCACAACTGTTTGCCAATTACCTGCCGACTGATAACCCCACATTAACATTATTACCAGCGGACCAGGTTTTTGCACCGGAAAATTTCGGAACGGGTACTGACAATAAGATCGCCTTTGATGCTATCAAGGGAAAAACATTCCGCTACTTAGCCAATACTATTTTGAATGCAGGATTCCTGCAAATAGATAACCAATTCACGAAATCATTAAGAGTGGTGTGGGGCGTAAGGGTTGAAAATTATGACCAGTTGGTGGGTAGTGTGAAAAAATGGGATCCTCGCCATTCCTATACAAAGGTTACAGATTTTTTGCCGGGCTTAAATGCAACGGTAAAACTGAATACAAAAACCAACTTGAGGATTTCGGGTTCGCAAACTGTTATCCGTCCGGAGTTAAGGGAACTTTCATTCCTGAACTTATATGATTTTGAATTGAACGCTTCTGTACAGGGAAACCCATCCCTGGAAAGAACCAAGATCACTAACTTAGATATCCGCTATGAATTATATCCCAAAGCGGGAGAAGTGGTAACAGCAGGTGTGTTCTACAAATATTTTAAAAACCCCATTGAGCAGCTCTTCAATGAAGGTATTGGGGGAGCCAGCACGTTTAGTTTTCAGAATGCTGAGAAAGCAACGGCTTATGGTGTGGAACTCGAAATAAGGAAGAAACTTGATTTTGCAAACGGGTTAAAGAATTTCACTTTCCAGGCCAATGCTTCTTATATTAAAAGCGAAGTGAAAGATCAGGGTTTTAATATAGACAGGCCAATGCAGGGCCAATCCCCTTATGTATTGAATCTTGGGTTATTATATGACCTGGAGAAAGCAGGTTTCAGCAGCACCTTGTTATATAACCAGGTAGGTGAGCGCATTTACCTTGTGGGCGACTTAACATCGGGTGCCGGGTCGCCGGATATTTATGAAGCACCAAGACCATTACTGGATTTTCAGATGAGTAAGAAATTATTAAAAAATAAGGCTGAATTGAGACTTAACGTTTCTGATATCCTTAATTCCACCCAGTACTTCTATCAGAATGCAGGAGGCAAAAAAACACTGCAAAAAGGATTGGATGCGTACCGGTTCACTAGGCAACAGGGAACCACATTCAGTGTAACATTCAATTATTCATTATAAACTTCTGACACTAAATTTTAAAAATAGAGAAATGAAAAAGTATATTTTTTTCCTGTCCGCCATTGCAGCTTTAGCGATCACCGGATGTAGAAAGATCGAGACTGACGGTGAGATACAAGTAGTGGTAGTAAATGGTTCTGGTGGAGGCAGTTCCACCGGACAGACAATTACCCTGCAGGGCCGTATCAATGCAGATACTATTTTGCGTAAGCAAAATACATATATACTGAAGGGGTTAGTATATATGGTTGGTAATCATACCATGACTATTGAAGCAGGTACAACTATTAAAGGCTCTTTTAGCGGTTCTGATGTGGCTGCCCTGATTATAACCCGTGGTTCTAAAATAAATGCGATAGGTACTGCTTCTGAGCCAATCATCTTCACTTCTGCAGCACCCAACCCCCAATCAGGTGACTGGGGTGGTATTGTAATCTGTGGTAAAGCACCGATCAATACCAGTTTTAACGGAACAGCAGGTTTATTCCAGGTAGAAGGTGGTGTTGACAATGCAAATGGTGATGGTTTGGCAGGTTCCGGCGACGCAGCTGTACCAACTGCGGTTCCGGCAGATAACTCCGGTACTCTTAGCTATGTTCGTATTGAGTTTGCCGGTTATGCTTTCCAGCCTGATAAAGAGGTTAACAGCCTGACCCTTGCTGCTGTAGGCAGCGGCACTACAATTGATCATATCGAAGTGACCTATGCAAAAGATGATGCCTTTGAGTGGTTTGGCGGAACTGTAAATTGCAAATACCTGATTGCTTATAAAACGCAGGATGATGATTTTGATACGGATAATGGCTATAGCGGGAAAGTACAGTTTGGTTTAGTGATCCGGGATTCTGTAATTGCTGATATTTCCAATTCAGAATCTTTTGAAAGCGATAATAACGCCAGCGGTACTACTGCAGCTCCTAAAACAACTGCTGTATTCAGTAATATTACTGCAATAGGACCAAGAGCTACTTTGAATAATGTCGGAAGTGCATATTTCAGAGGGGGTGCTCATATCAGGAGAAATACAGGCATCTCCATTTTCAATACTATATTTATGGGATGGCCAAGAGGGGTAGAAGTGGATGCCACTACAGGAACTTCCACAGCCCTGAATATTGAAGACAGCACACTTCGGTTGAGAAATATTACCATAGCAGGATGTGCCACCAATACAAGATTTTCAGGTACAGCAGGGGCAACTATTACCAATGACGCTGCTTTTGCTGCATGGTTTACAAATGCATATTACAATAACGATATTCTTACCAATGCTACAGATGCAAAATTGATCCAACCATTTAATTATTCAGCACCCGACCCGACTCCTTTTGCAGGTTCAAACGGTAATCAAAAAATACTGACTGGGGGAGGGTTTACTGATCCTAAATTTACCGGTGACACTTTCTTTGATAAGACCGTTACTTTCAGAGGTGGTATTGCTCCGGCGGGTGAACTCGCCAGCTGGTGGAAAGGATGGACTAAATTTAACTATCAATAATATTAATTTATCTTGTACTTAACAGGAGAAGACCGGTACAAATAGTACTGGTCTTTTTAATTAATGCTAAGATAACCCTGCTCTAATAACAGGGTAACATATTCCCTGCACTTTTACAACAGCTCTTATATTTACCCAATCGTCCCAGTCACATTTCTCATGTGTTAGTAATCGTTACAAGGGAGCAGATTTCTCATGCAGTTGCCACACCGCGGCAGGACAGGCCCGGTGTGGCTTTTTTGTTTTACGTATTGTATTTGATTTATTTTGAAAGATCAGCAGAGTATCTCTTCTGCCAGTATGGTTTCCATCATCCGGCTTTCTGCCAGTGAAAAGATATGTTCCAGGCATTGTGGAATGGTTCTGCTGTAATCCCTTGTGGCAGGAGCGGGAGATTCAATCCATTTATGAAATTGCTGCCGGAATTGCTGACCTGCAGAGGATAAACAGGTAACTCCTAATTGTTCAAGGGCAGCAGCATTGCATTGTTGCTCGTATTGCCCGCGGATAGGGATGGCCATAATTTTTTTACCAAGCTGTAATGCCTCTGCCGGTGTTTCAAAACCGGCACCGCATATAATACCGCTGCAACTGACCAGGCTTTGATTGAACGTTTCTTTGTCCACCGGGATAAATAAGACGTTCTTCTCCCTGTGCATTGTTTTTGCTTCCCGGCTGAATACTTCAAAACGGAATGCCGGCAATGCCTGCAGTAATTGTACTAACCGGGCCTCGCACCAGGAAGGAAGGTAGACTGTGATATGACCGTTATCAACCGGGTTTGCCCGGATAATCGATTGCCTGACCACAGCCCCGAATATATTTTCATCATAGCTTTCAAAATGAAACCCGGCATGATGCGATGCTTTTACATAATTTTTCAGGAGCCATTCTCCATGAAGGCTTTTCTTTTCCGGCCTCGGTGTGAGGTCTGACTGAAAACTTGCCTGGTGGCCAAAATGAATGGAAGGTATTTTTTTTCTTGCACAGGCAATCCCGGTGATAAAATCAAAATCATTCAGTACCAGGTCATATTTTTCAACGGGCAGATCTCTTATTTCTTCCCAGAGTTCAACCGGGCGGAGTTGCTTCACTGTGTGCCAGTAATTCAGGCCTCCCCTCCGGTTATAATACAGGCTGATGCCTTTGCTGCGGTATTTTACAGGAGCATCCAGCAATAAGTTACTGTTATCGCCGCTTAAGAAAATATCAACACAGCCATACCGCTGCAGGTGAGGGAGTAATTCCATCGCCCTGCTGATATGCCCGTTACCTGTTGCCTGCACGGCATAGAATATTTTCATACTGGTATTGTTTAAGCGTGTAAAGAATGCAGGTAGAGATCAATCTCATTACTCATCACATCCGGCTGTGTTTTTACCTGTTTAATATCAAGTGTCTTCATCTTGCTTTCATCATAATGATAGATATGCCACTCTTTATCATAATACTCCAGGGAGGTCAGGTGCTCTATCCAATCACCCGAATTGAGATAAGTTACTTTCCCAAGTTCTGTTTCAATAATCCTCTTTTTGGGCTGGTGAATATGGCCACAGATCACATAGTCATATTTTTTTTCGATGGCCAGCTCTGCGACCAGTGTTTCAAAGTCATCAATCCGGACAATAGATTCATTTACTCTTTGCATCACTTTTTTGGATAAGGAGATGCGCTCCCGGCCCATCAGTTTAAGGGCACGGTTGATCATCCGGTTGAACCCCAGCAGCACAGCATAGCCATTGCTGCCCATCCGGGCCCAGAACCTTGCACTGCCTTTGGTGGTATTATCAAAAGCGTCTCCATGAAAGATCCAGGTCATTTTGCCATCTATCTCAATAACTATTTTATCAGTGAGCTGAAGGTTACCAAGCTGCAGGTCATTATAACGGCGGAGATTTTCATCGTGGTTACCAGTTATATAAATTACTCTTGTTCCGGATGCCAGTAACTGAAATATCTCTTTGATCACGGCCATATGCGGCGGCGGGAAATAGTGTTTACTGAACTGCCATACATCAATGATATCACCATTCAGTACCAGCAACCTGGGTGTTATGCTCTTGAGATAAGTCAGTACTTCAGCAGCCCGGCTGCCATAAGTGCCTAAATGCAGGTCGGATATCACAGCCACATCAACGGATCTTTTTTGCATGAGTGCGGTTTGATAAAAATCCGTTTTTACTACTACCTGTATGTTTCCGGGCGGTTATCTGTAGATGAGTAAAAGGTTAAGGAAATATGATGCTGCAACGGGTAGTCAACTCAAACGATTGATATGGGTAAGATAACAGCGGCCTGTTACCACAATGTTACCATTTCAAAAAATGGCAATGTCTTCATCTTTCAATAACGATTCGTTCATCTGGCCATAAGAGTTTCTTCATACTCAACCGGCAATTTCGCATCTCAATCGGATGGGTTAAAAAAACTAAAATCACTGGCTTATGTGTTTACAAAAAATTTCTCAATTCAAATCTTATTTGCTTACCGGGTTAATAGTGATGTTGTCATATATCAGTATGGCGCAATCACCTGTTACTGGTAAGGTCGTATCTGCTGAAAACCAGCAACCTGTTTCCGGGGCTACTGTAGTCGTTAAAGGAACAAAAATTCATACTACTACGGATAACACAGGAACTTTTAAAATCAATGCTGCAGAGAATGCTGTTCTGCAAATCAGCAACGTGGGTTTCATCAGCCAGGAAGTAAAAGTGGCTGATGCTGCTTCCATTTTATTACAGGTAGATTCAAAAAACCTTGATGAAGTGGTGGTTACTGCACTCGGTATTAAAAAAGAAAAAAAGAAACTGGGCTATGCCATCCAGGAAGTGAAAGGCGAAGATCTGACCGTGGCAAGAGAAACTAATGTGGTGAATCAACTGGCAGGTAAAGTTGCCGGTGTTACAGTGGTGGGCAGTCCCTCCGGTATCGGTGGTTCTGCCAGGGTTTCTATTCGTGGTGAACGTTCAGTAGACCTGAATAAAAACCAGCCACTTTATGTTGTGGATGGTGTGCCGGTAAGTAATTCAATTACGGGTGCATCGGGCCGTAATAACCTGGAAGTCGATTTCGGTAACGGTGCAAGCTTTATCAACCCGGATGATATTGAAAGCCTGAGTGTATTAAAAGGGCCGGCTGCTGCTGCACTCTATGGATCAAGGGCAGCTAATGGTGTAATATTGATTAAAACCAAAAGTGGAAAGAAACAAAAAGGGATCGGCGTTGAAGTTAGCAGCAACCTCACATTGGAGTCTGCTCTGAAATTGCCAAAGTATCAGACAGTTTATGGACAAGGAAATGGCAGTGGTGGCGCTTTCGCTTTTGTGAATGGCGGCGGCGGTGGTTTGGCAGACGGAACGGATGAAGGTTGGGGCCCTGCCTTTAACGGGCAATCTTATCCCCAGTTTAATTCACCCCGTACGTTGAACGGACAAGTCATTCCTTTTACAGGTGGTGACCTGAATGCTCCTCCCGGATCAGTGATCACAGCTACTCCCTGGGTGGCAGATAAAGATAATTTGAAGAATTTCTTGCAAACCGGAAGCACATTTACTAATAATGTGGCGCTGGTAGGAGGTAATAAAGATGGAGATTTCAGATTGAGCTATACCAATCTTGATCAGAAGGGTATAGTACCGAACACGGATCTTACAAGAAATACCTTGTCTCTCTCTGGGGGGTATAATCTTACCAGTAAATTATCTGCCAAGGCTTTTGTAAGTTATATCAAGAGCGAAAGCGATAACAGACCTTCAATCAGCTATGGTACAGAAAGTATCATGTATTTATTCAACTGCTGGTTGCCTGCCTCTGTGAAAGTGAGTGATATGAAAAGGCTCTGGCAGCCCGGCCTGGAAAATCAGAAACAATACAGCTGGAATTATAATTACCATGATAACCCTTACCTGACCGTAATGGAGAATACAAACGGCCAGTATTATGACCGTATCATCGGTAATATTATCCTGAAATATGATTTTACGAACTGGCTCAGCCTGCAAGTACGTACAGCCACAGACTGGAGTAATGAGCGCCGTGAATACCGCAGGGGTTTCAGTACACAACGTTTTCCTTTTGGACAATACAGGGAAACTGATATCGTAAACGAGGAAAGAAACACCGATTTCCTTTTTACACTCAATAAGAATATTAACAGCGATTTCAGCATCAACGGAACCCTCGGTGGTAACCAGATGCGCCAGATATCAAGATTCAAGGAAGAAGTGGCGGGCCAGCTGAATATCCCTGGCATCTACAGCCTGAATAATTCAAGAATAGCTTTAGTGGTAGAGCAAAATAATGTGGCAAAACGGATCAACAGTTTGTATGGCTCTGCAGGTGTGTCCTGGAAAAACAAGATTTTCCTGGATGTAACAGGCCGGAATGACTGGAGCAGTGCCTTAACACTTCCGGAAAATCTCAAAGCATTTGGTATAGAGGATAATTCCTATTTCTATTCTTCTGTTGCGCTCAGCGGAATTATCAGCGATATGATCAAACTGCCATCTGCGATCAGCTTCCTGAAACTGAGAGCCAGTGTTGCACAGGTGGGTAATGACACAGATCCTTTTGCTTTCACACAGACGTATAACCGCAGCGAACCCTTTGGTGCTGCACAGATCTATGGTGAAACAAGCAGCCTTGCCAATTTAAACCTGAAGCCAGAGATCAGTTCAGCTTACGAATTTGGTACAGATCTCCGTTTCTTCAGTAACAGGCTGGGTATTGATATTACCTATTACCAGAGCCGTACCAAGAACCAGATTCTGAATATTCCTTTGTCAAATACAAGCGGTTACAGCACCCGTAAGATCAATGCCGGTTTAATTAAGAATAATGGTATCGAGATCATGCTGACGGGTACACCTGTAAAAAAGAAGAACCTGACCTGGGATGCTTTCGTTAACTTCTCTGCAAACAGGAGTAAAGTACTGGAGTTAAGTGATGGTCTTACCAATTACGTAATGGCCAGCCGCCGGGTAAGTGTGGAAGCAAGGGTAGGCGAAAGAATGGGAGACTTATATGGAATTGGTTTTGCAAGAGTGCAAAGCAATGATCCCACAGCTCCTTATTATGATGCATCCGGCCAATATACTGGTCAGATGGTATTTGGCGCTAATGGCCGTCCGATTGCCACTACAAACCGTATCAAACTGGGTAATTATAATCCAGATTGGTTAATGGGTATTGGTAACAGTTTTAATTATAAAGGTATCCGCCTCAGCTTCCTCTTCGACATCCGCCAGGGTGGTGAGCTGTATTCCGAAACACAAACTGTAGGCCGTGAAGGTGGTATCATTACTGAAACATTGGAAGGCCGTGCAGACGGGTATGATCTGAGCAAAGAAGGTAATGGAGTGATCGGGCAAGGGGTGGTATTTTCTAACGGAACAAGCGGTACGATCAGTGCGAATACAAAAAAAGTAACAGCCCGGGAGTGGCATACAGCCTGGACAGGCGGCCGCAGTATTGCAGAAGGTGTGATGTATGATGCTTCTTTTGTGAAGCTGCGTGAATTACAAATCGGTTATACGATTCCTGATAAAGTATTCGGTAAACTGCCCATAAGAGGACTGACCATTTCTTTGGTTGGACGTAATCTCTTCCTTTGGGATAATGTACCTCATATTGACCCC
This sequence comes from Chitinophagaceae bacterium UBA4411, assembly GCA_002400415.1. Lineage (GTDB taxonomy): Bacteria > Bacteroidota > Bacteroidia > Chitinophagales > Chitinophagaceae > CADEDV01. Next base: position 33,714 of record DGQP01000016.1, on the reverse strand, counting down.
GAAACCATGTCTTACACAGGAGGTACAGCATTACCTGGTATTGAATATATGAGTTTGCCTTCCACCCGCAGTTATGGCGTCAACCTCAGTTTCAAATTATAATCAACGATCAGATCAAACTAAAAATTACAAACAATGAAACTGTTTAAACTAACAATACCTGTACTGGCAGTTATGGTGCTTATTGCTGCCTGTACCAAAGAATTTGCAGATACGAATACGAATAATAATAACCCCACCGATGTAACGCCTGACCTTTTATTAAGCGGTGTCATTAAAAGCACTATGGATCAGCAGGTGAGTGAAGCATGGGGTATCGGTAACATCGTGGTGCAGCACCATGCCAAGATCCAGTTTGTAAATGAAGACCGCTATGGCTGGACCGAACAAAATGGTATCTGGAATAACGTGTATGGTAACTACCGGAACCTGCAGAATATATTTACTGCCGTGGAAGGGAATGAAAGCAATCCTTATTATGGTGTGGCATTGGTGCTGAAATCATGGATGTTTTCCCTGGTTACGGATGCCTATGGCGATGTTCCCTATTCGGAGGCGGGTAAGGGTAAGGTAGGAGGCATCTATCAGCCTGTATATGATAAGCAGGAAGATATTTATACCGGTCTCCTTGCCGATCTTAAAAAGGCAAACGAAGTATTAGCAACTGCCGGTACCACGTTAAACGGGGATATTTTATATGGTGGTGGCGCCACAGGAGTGGCTAAATGGAGAAAGCTGGCCAACTCACTTCGCCTGCGCTACCTGCTGCGCTTATCTAAAAAGAAAAATGTGAGCGCAGAGATGCAGGCTATCGTGAGTGATCCGGTGAATAATCCCATTTTTACCAGCAATGCAGATAATGCAGAGCTGAAATACCTGGCAGCGGCTCCTAATCAATGGCCTTTGTATGGAACCCGTGTCGGTTCTTTTGATGAATTCAGGGTGAGCAAGACATTAACTGATCGTCTTACTTCATTGAACGATCCGAGGATAAAAGTTTTCGGCAGACCCACGCAGTCGTCTGTGGCAGCAGGCACACCGGTAATCGAAGGAATACCCAACGGTTTAAGTGATGTGGACGCACTGGCTTATAATGGTGGTGTGCAGCATGTATCAAGAGTGGGCTATACATTTGCCTGTTTGGTTTGTAATGATAACGGGCAGGCAGCTCCTGTACCGGATGCTCCCCGTGCATTACTGATGACTTATGCAGAATTACAATTTATCCTCGCAGAAGCACGCCAGAAAGGATTTATTACAACGGGTGCAGCAGATACTTATTATACCAATGGTGTTACAGCTAATTTTGCTTACTGGCAATCGGTGGTACCGGCTGCGTATAACCTGGATGTGGCCATGCCGGCGGGCTATTTGGCACAGGCTGATGTTGCATTAACAGGAACTGATAGCGAAAAGCTCGCAAAGATTGCTTTGCAAAAATGGGTATCTCTTTACTTCAATGGCCTGGAAGCCTGGTTTGACTGGAGGAGAACAGGTATGCCAATCATCACTCCCGGCCCGGCGAATCTGAATAATAATAAAGTACCGGTACGCTATATTTATCCATTATCAGAACAATCATTAAATGGTACGAACAGGGCAGCTGCGGTACAGAGACAGGGAACAGATGATTTGAATACAAAACCCTGGATCGCACAATAAACGTCTCAAGCAGAGCAGTTTTCTCATATTTTGCAATCGTCATGCGTTAGTACGAGGCGAAACTTTTCCAGGTTTCGCCTCCTTTTATAAATCTTCTATTTAACATTATTTATGCGGTTAAGCTTACACTCTGTTATAGTTGTTGCCTGTTGTTCCCTATGTTGTTTTTCCCCCGGCAACTCTGCTGCGCAGGCAAAACAGCATACCATCTTACAGGTGCCGGCCGGAAATGCATTTTGTAAAATTGAAAAGGATGGAACCTCGATACTGCCCAGCGGCCGCTTTGTAACTCCGGCGGGCCAGCTCATCCGCATTACACATGATCCTTTTGGAATGGCTGTTTCACCTGACGGTAAAAAAGCTGTTACGTTGCATAATGGCGTATTTACCATTATTAACCTCGCTTCTTTAGAACATACCCGGGTGCCATCCTATGATGGAAAAATTGTCTCCCCTTTGTCCAACGGCTCTTTTCTGGGTGTTGCTTTTGGGCCGGATGCAAAAACGGTTTACCTGAGCGGTGGCGATAATGGGGCGGTGATTATTTATGATATAGAAAAAATGCAGCGGCTCGATTCCATTTCACTGAATGGGAAAGTAAACGGGGAAGACTTCAGGGACAGTTTTACCTCAGACCTGTTGCTGAATGAAAATAATAATGAACTGCTTGTTTTAGACCGCGGTAATTTCAGGATGGTGCGGATTGACCTGGGGACTAAAAAAATAACAGCTTCTGTTAATGTCGGCCGCCAGCCTTTTGGTTTGTCGCTAAGTCCCGATAAAAAAATGGCTTTTGTTGCCAATGTTGGGATGTACTCCTATCCGCTCGTGGAGGGCATGGATTCCACGAACTATAATTCCATGATGATCAACTGGCACCCTTATGGTGATAATACCAAAGCTTCTATTGAAGGAACCGTGATCGATGGGAAAAAAATTCCCGGGGTGGGCAGCCCCTCGTCTCCCGAAGCAATGAGTGTGTTTACTATTGATTTAGCTGCTAACAAGGTGATTGATAAATTTAAAACAGGACACCAGGTTGGCCAGATGATCGAAGATGCCGAGGTGGTGGGAGGAGCCAGCCCGAATTCCATTGCCGTGGGCAGCAGGTATGCATATGTAACCAATGCAACCAATGATAATATTTCAGTGATCGATTATAGGACAAGAAAGATTATTTCACACATCCCCATTAAAACGGATAAACGGATTGATAAATACAGGGGCCTCTTACCTTTCGGCATTGCGCTGAGCAAAGATGAAAAAACTTTATATGTGGCTTTGCTGGGCTTTAATGCAGTTGCAGTCATTGACGTGAATAGCAGGCAGACAACCGGATTGATACCAACCGGCTGGGGACCGGCGCGGGTATTATTATCCAAAGATGAAAAAGAGCTGTATGTAATCAGTTGCAGGGGATTAGGAGCCGGCCCTAATGGCGGCAAAGATTTTATAAAACCCGTCCAGGGAACTTATGTCGGGGATATCCAGCTGGCCACTTTTCAAAAAATCGGGATGCCGGATAAAAAACAACTGGCAGCATATACACAACAAACCATCAGCAATACAATGCAGGCGGTAAGTGTGGTTGATGACAGGAAAAACCCATTACCTGTATTGCCAAAACTCAGGCAAAGCCCGATCAAATATATTGTATACATAACAAAGGAAAACAGGACGTATGATGAAGTGCTCGGGCAGTTGCAAACAGGGAAAGGCGATCTGACGCTGGCAAGGTATGGTGTAAAAGTGAATGTATATGATAGAAAAGATTCCCTGGTGGCTGGCAGTGCTGATATAATGCCCAACCATACAAAAGCGGCTTCTGAATTTGCTTACTCTGATAATTTTTATTGTGACAGTGATGCATCTATTCATGGCCATCACTGGATGATGGGCGTGATACCGAATGAATGGGTGGAAACAAACTCCAGTGTGAATAAGAAAGCCGGGTATTTTTCCAAGGCACCCGGCAGGCGTTTTCCCGGAAGTACCGGAAGCATGGACCCGGAAGATTATGCAGAGATTGGCGGCTTATGGGAAGCGCTGGAACGGAACAAAGTATCTTTTTACAATTTTGGCGAAGCGAATGAAACAGCCCATGTAAGAGAAGAATGGAGTGATACACTTACAGGAGCCGCCCATGCTGTGATGGTACCCATGCAAAAAGCATTGTGGAGCCGCACATCGCATAATTATGCAGGATACAATACCAATATTCCTGACCAGTTCAGGATGGAGCAGTTTGAATCGGAATTTACCAAAATGTGGATTGATGGAAAACAGGAAATGCCACAGTTAGTAACCATGCAGGTACCGAATGACCACGGTGCAAAGCCAAGGCCGGAAGACGGGTATCCTTATGTGCATTCTTATATGGCCGATAATGATCTTGCTGTAGGAAGGATCCTCCACTTTTTATCCAGGACAAAATACTGGAAGAATATGCTGGTGATTATTACGGAAGATGACCCACAGGGTGGCGTGGATCATGTGGACGCCCATCGCAGCATTCTGATGATGGCCGGACCTTATGTGAAGCGAAATTATGTTTCTCACACACATGCCAACTTTGGTTCAATCCTCAAAGTCATCTATAATATTTTAAATGTGAAGTATGTGAACCAGTATGATGTAACAGCTTCTTTGCTGGGTGATTTCTTTACAGGTAAACCAGATTTTACGCCGTATACTTTAGAAATGCCGGATAAACGTGTATTTGATCCCCAGCAGGCCATGAACCGGTATAACAGGACTATCGACTGGAGAAAGATACAACAAGGCCCGAAGATGGATGATGAGGACGAACAAAGGACAGACCACTATAAAAAAGATAACTAAAACACGTATATGATAAAGAGATTAGCAGCAGGAATTTTTGTTTTATCTATGGCTATGACTGCCGTATGCCAGCATAAAACCAATAATCTGGTGATCGTCACTCTTGATGGAATGAGATGGCAGGAAGTTTTTGGCGGGGTGGACGAAGTGTTGCTCAATGACAGTATATTTAATCATGACCGGAAAGGGCTGAAAGAAAAATTCTGGGCCGAAACAGCTGAGGAAAGACGCAAAAAACTTTTTCCTTTTTTATGGAACGTGGTGGCACAGCAAGGGCAGCTCTACGGAAACCGGAAATATGATAATAAGGTTGACAATGCTAACCCGTATTGGTTTTCTTACCCGGGGTACAACGAAATTTTTACAGGTTTTCCTGATACAGCCGTCAATTCCAATGATAAAATCTATAATAAGAATGAAAATGTCCTGGAGTTTATTAATAAACAAAAAGGCTACAGGGGCAAAGTAGCCGCATTTTCAACCTGGGATGTATTTCCTTATATCCTGAATGAGCCGCGCAGTAAGATTTATGTGAATGCAGATGTGGACACACTGAAATTCAATACCGTTGCACTGAGCCTGCTCAACGATATGCAGTTTTTGACAACCAGGCCGATCGGGGTGAGGCCTGATGTGATTACTTATTTTGCGGCCAGGGAATACCTGAAAGAATACAAACCTAAAGTACTCTATATCGCTTTTGATGAAACCGATGATTTTGCTCATGCGGGAATGTATGACCAGTATATCGGGAGTGCCCATGCACAGGATGCGATGATCGGGGACCTGTGGAAATTATTGCAATCGTTGCCTCAGTATAAAGGGCAAACCACCCTGCTGGTAACCTGTGATCATGGTCGTGGTGATAAAATCAAATCCGAATGGAAACACCATGGCGATAAAATTGCCGACTCGCATGAAATATGGCTCGCGGCCATCGGGCCCGATACAGAAATGTCAGGTGAAATGAAAAATCCGGCACAATTATACCAGATGCAGATAGCGCCAACTATTGCCAAGCTATTGGGTTTCAGTTTTAAGCCGGAACATCCTGTAAAGGAGCCAATCAATACAATCGTTAAATAACTGTTCTTATGTTTTCCAGGATAAAATTGTTCACTTTTTCATTTGTATTGCTTTCTTCTTTTGCCATTGGGCAGGAAAAGAAAGTAATACTTCCCAATGGCTGGTCCCTGTCGCCGGCCGGGCGTTCATTGCCACTGGGTGACCTGCCGCTTAATATCGCTGTATCGGGATCCAAAAAATATATCGCCGTAACGAATAACGGGCAGAGTGTGCAGAGTATCCAGCTCATTGATGCTAAAAAGGAAAAACAGCTGGACCAGGCGATCGTAAACAAAGCATGGTACGGGCTGAAATTTTCTGCAGATGAAAAATACCTCTATGCCAGTGGTGGTAATGATAACCGGATCTTAAAATATGCAATCAGTAATAAAAAACTGAAACTGGTTGACAGCATCAGTTTGGGCAAAAAATGGCCGGAGAAAATATCGCCGGCTGGTATTGAGCTCAACGATGCTGCCAATACTATGTTTATAGTGACTAAGGAGAACAACTCCCTTTATCTGGTAGATCTGTTGTCTGGAAAAATTACTCATCAGCAATCTTTGGGGGAAGCAGCCTATGCCTGTTTACTGTCCGGTACTAAAAAAGAGCTTTACATTTCTTTGTGGGGCGGAAAGAAGGTGCTGGTCTTCGACATTGCACAAAAGAAAATAGCAGCTGAGATCAGTGTGGGAGAAAACCCCAATGAATTGTTATTATCCAAAAATGGAAAGTATCTCTTCGTGGCCAACGCCGGGGATAATGCAGTTTCAGTAATTGATATTGAAAACCGGAAAGTACTGGAAGTGCTAAATGCAGCTTTGTACCCGGATGCGCCAACCGGGTCGGCGAGTAACGGCCTTGCCTTAAGCGAAGATCAGAAAACGCTGTATGTGGCGAATGCTGATAATAACTGCTTAGCAGTGTTTGATGTCAGTAAACCGGGTTTCAGCATAGCAAAGGGATTTATACCAGCGGGATGGTATCCCACTAACGTAAAGGTGATTGGCAAAAAAATATTTGTCAGTAACGGGAAGGGCTTTTCTTCCCTGCCCAATGTAAAAGGGCCGGACCCCACAAAAGCGGACCAGGAGGTGATTTACCAGCACGCTGATTATAGTAAACAACAAAGTAAGATCGAGTATATCGCGGGTTTATTTAAAGGAATGATGAGTATCATTGATGAACCCTCTGCAGAAAAATTAGCAGTATACTCCAAAGAAGTATATGAGAATACGCCCTATACGAAAGAGGGAGAACTGCATTCGAAAGGGGAAGCGGGCAATCCCATTCCTATGAAAGTGGGCGATACATCACCTGTTAAATATGTTTTCTATGTCATCAAGGAAAACAGGACTTACGACCAGGTGCTGGGAGATATGCCAGGGGGCAACGGGGATACAAGTCTTGTGTTGTTCGGAGAGAATATTACTCCCAACCAGCATAAACTTGCAAAGGAGTTTGTGCTGCTCGATAATTTTTATGTGGACGGGGAAGTAAGTGCAGATGGCCATAACTGGAGTACGGCGGCTAATGCCAATGATTACCTGGAAAAAACCTGGCCCACCAGTTACGGAAACCGCGGTGGCAACTATGATGCGGAGGGTAACCGGGAGATCGCCAACCCGGACCGGGGCTTTATCTGGGATTATTGCAAAAGGGCTGGAATAAGTTACAGAACCTATGGTGAATTTGCGGATGACTATAAAGCAAACATTAAAGTACTCGAAAATCATTTTTGCCCATATTATACCAGCTGGGATGAAAAAGTAAGAGACACGACCCGGTTTTTTCAATGGAAAAGAGAATTTGATTCCCTGTTGCAGGCAAACGCAGTTCCCCGGTTCAACTCACTGCGGTTTATTAATGATCATACAGAAGGCTCAAGGTTAGGTAGGCCAACACCTTTTGCGCATGTGGCGGATAATGACCTGGCAGTAGGTTTATTTGTTGAATACTTATCCAACAGCCCGATCTGGAAAGAGACTGCCATTTTCATACTGGAGGATGATGCACAAAGCGGGCCTGATCATGTGGATGCACACAGGAGCACAGCTTATGTGGCAGGCGGATTTGTAAAAAGAAAACTGGTGGATCACACCCTGTATTCCACTTCTTCGATGTTGCGGACTATTGAACTGATACTTGGGTTACCACCCATGAGCCAGTATGATGCGGCAGCAGAACCTATGTGGAGATGTTTTTCCGCCACACCTGATCTCACACCGTTTCAATCAGTTCCTGCCCGGGTTGACCTTACAGAAATTAATACAAAAAATACAGCGACTTCCAGGTTGAGCGAAACTTTGGATTTCAGTAAGGAAGACCGGATACCGGATCTTGTTTTCAGCGAAGTAATCTGGAAAGCGGTTAAAGGCGAGAATAGCGCCATGCCGGCCCCGAGGAGAAGTGCATTTATTAAAATGGTTGAAAAGAAAGACGATTAACAAATGAGACGGAGTTTATTTTTATTGACTACAATAGTATCCGCGTGCAGCCTGCCCGTTATGGCGCAACAAGAAGACCCTGAACAAAAGGATACAACCAGCCGTTCCCTCGGGGAAGTAGTGCTGACAGCGCAGCGTCACCAGCAGCAAAATATACTGGTGCCTTACTCCGTGGGTACAATTAACAGGAATGAAATGGATGAACTGGGGCCACGGAGTACACCCGAAGCCCTGATGGGAATGAATGGGGTGTTTGTGCAAAAAACAAATCATGGCGGGGGCTCTCCTTTCGTGAGAGGGGTTACCGGCAACCAGACACTGATACTGGTGGACGGAATACGGCTCAATAATTCCACTTTCCGCTATGGTCCCAATCAATACCTCAATACCATTGATGCCTTTACGATCAAAAAAATAGAAGTGGCCAAAGGAACCGGCTCTGTACAATATGGAACAGATGCCATCGGCGGAGTGGTACACATCCTCACCCGTGAGCCACAATTTACGGCTGGTAAACAAGTATGGAATGGCAGGGTTGCTGCCAGGTATATGACAGGAGGAATGGAGAAGACCGGCCGGGGAGAAGCGGTTTATTCGGGAAATAAATTTGCACTGATTGCAGGAATTGTAAAGAAAGATTTTGGTGATATCATCGGGGGAGATACCACGGGGAAGCAAACACCATCCGGTTATGATGAATGGTCATTCGATATTAAAGCCAGGTTTTTACTGCGGCAAAATATACAGCTGACAATAGCAAACCAGTTTCTACAGCAACAGCATGTCCCGGTTTATCACAAAGTAGTGCTGGAGAATTTTGCTATCAATGAAATGAATCCCCAGCAGCGCCTGCTCAGTTATGCCAGGCTGAATATAAAAGGAAAATCAATGCTGCTGAAAGAAACAGAACTGACCGTTTCGTACCAGCACAACCTGGAGGGCCGTGACAACCGTAAAAATGGAAGCAACAGCCTCCGGAAAGAAAGAGATAAGATCGGTTCGGCTGGATTTACAGCAGATATTTTTTCGGAATTCAATAAACTGTGGACTGCTAATTCCGGAATTGAATTGTATACTGACCGGGTGGGAAGTACAAGAGAAGACATCAATACGCAAACGGGAGCAGGTGTTACAAAAAGAGGATTATACCCGGATGATTCCCGCTATGGGAATTATTCCCTCTATACATTACATCATTTCTCTTACGCCAAATGGATTCTTGATGCGGGCCTGCGGTACAACCTGTTTGATATCCATATACCCGATACAACACTGGGTAATGTAAACATATCACCTTCAGCGCTGGTTGGGAATATTGCGCTGATGTACCAGCTCAGCAGGAAACAGACTGTTTATATTGCTTTTAGCAGTGGTTACCGGGCTCCTAACGTGGATGATATGGGGACGCTGGGCATTGTTGATTTCAGGTATGAAGTTCCCACGGCTGATCTTCGCCCGGAAAAATCACAGCATACCGAACTTGGATACAAGTGGCAGACCAAACGGTTGAACGGGACTATCGCTGCATATTATATGCACCTGTCTGATCTTATTACCCGGGTTAAAGTGGACGGGCAAATGATCAGTGGCTACCAGGTTTATCAGAAAGAAAATACAGAAGCGGCTTACATCAAAGGATTTGAGACCGACTGGAACTGGAACCTGACAAAATCGTTAACTGTCAGGGGAGGTATGGCTTACGCCTTCGGGGAAAGTTTGAGCAAGGATGAACCATTGCGCAGGATACCTCCCTTCAACGGCCGTTTTATGAGCAGTTACAGGAAAAATAAATGGTTTGCTGCTGCAGAGCTCTTGTTTGCGGCGCAGCAGAAAAGATTAGCACAGGGCGATAAAGATGATAACCGCATTCCTGCCGGGGGCACACCGGGCTGGAACATCATTAATTGCTATGCCGGGTACACGCTGCCGGCAGTACAGCTGAATATCGGGCTACAAAATTTATTCAACAAAGATTACAGAACACATGGTTCCGGCATCAACGGAGCGGGCCGGAACGGATGGGTATCTGTACTGGTTAAAATTTAAATACATGCAAAACGAACAAGCGCAAAAAATTGCTGAAGAGGTTTTTGTTTTATACCATCAATATGGTAATGCGGACTATATCGGTGAACCGGTTTCCCAAATTGAACATATGTGCCAGGCTGCACAATTAGCCGAGGAAGAAGGATACGATGAAGCCGTGATCCTGGCGGCCTTCTTTCATGATATCGGGCATCTTTGTGAGCATATCATGCCGGTAAAACAGATGGACGGTTATGGTGTGGTGGACCATGAAAAACTGGGCGCTGATTTTTTACGGGAAAAGGGGTTTGCTGAAACCATTGCTTCGCTGGTGGAAAATCATGTCCAGGCCAAGCGCTACCTCACGTATCATTTCCCGGAATACTATAATCAGCTGTCGGCGGCCAGTAAACAAACACTTGCTTTCCAGGGAGGACAAATGACGCTGGAAGAGGCGATGGCATTTGAAGCAGACCCGCTTTTTGATCTGCATATCAAATTGAGAAGATGGGATGAGAAAGCAAAGCTGGAACATCAGCCGCTGCCCGCATTGGATAAATACAAAGAAATGGTTATCCGTCACCTGCTGGCGCAGAATTAAGAGTTTGTTCATGCTGGCTTAACAGGACTGCTGTTACTTCCGGCTAACTTCCCAAAAAACTTTTTATGTCCATCCGACTTGCTGTCTTTGATATTGCCGGAACCACCGTGCAGGATGAAGGTTCTGTAGCCGCGGCATTCCGTAATGCATTTGTAAAAAACGGGTATCCCATTACCCTGGAAGATACACATCCCTATATGGGTGTAAAAAAGATTGTGGCCGTGCGGATGATGCTGGAAAAGCTGGGTGAAGAGTTCACCGATGCTGATGTGGAAGATATTCATACTGATTTTGTGGATGAGATGATTAACTATTACGAATATGATTCTTCCGTAAAACCATTTACTGACACAGAAGATGTTTTTGTGCAATTAAAGGAAATGGGTGTGCGGATTGCGCTGAATACGGGTTTTCCCAAAGTGATTGCCGATACGATCCTCGACCGTTTTCAGTGGATGGAAAAAAACCTGGTGGATGATTATATCGCCAGTGATGAAGTGGAAAACGGGAGACCTTCTCCGCTGATGATCGGGGAGCTCATGCAGCGGGCCGGCATTGATGACCCGATGGAAGTTTTAAAAGTGGGCGACACCTTTGTGGATATAGAAGAAGGGAAGAATGCCGGTTGCCGGTATATAGTAGCCGTTACCACCGGTTCCGGCACGAAAGAAGAACTACAGGAATATGCGCCGACACATATTATCAGCAGCCTTTCTGAACTACCTGTAATACTGAAGTAATGAGGCCATCATCCGCTGCTGACAAAAAAAAACCGGAATGGCTGGCAACGCTATTGGCTGCGGTGGCTGCTTTTTGTGTATACACTTCCATGTATGCATTTCGTAAACCGTTTACTGCGGCGGGGTTTGACCAGAACCAGTTATGGGGTATTGATTATAAAATATGGCTGGTGATTGCACAGACCATTGGGTATACAGCGAGTAAATTTTTTGGTATTGGTTTCATCGGGGGACTGAATAGTGAAAAAAGAGCTGCCGCCATTATTAAACTCATTGCGGTGGCCTGGATCGCTTTACTGTTCTTTGCCATTTTTCCTGCCCCGTATAACATTGTTTTTTTATTGATCAATGGTTTGCCCCTCGGCGTTATTTACGGACTGGTGTTCAGCTATCTTGAAGGCAGAAGAACTACGGAACTCCTGGGCGCTGTACTGGCAGCCAGTTTTATTTTTGCTTCCGGTTTCACACAAAGTGTTGGCAAATATATAATGCTGGCATGGGACATCAATGAATGGTGGATGCCCTGGGTTACCGGGTTACTTTTTTTTCCGCCACTTGTGTTCTTTACCTGGTTACTGGAACGCACGCCCGATCCTGATTACCGGGATGTGAATGAACGGACACAGCGCCTGCCCATGAGCAAAAAGGAACGCAGTGATTTTATCCGGTCCTTTATGCCCGGGCTGTTCATGCTCATCATTGCTTATGTGATGCTGACTGTGATCCGTGACTACCGCAGCAACTTTGCTTCTAATATCTGGAATGAACTGGGTTATGGAAAAGATGCGGCTGTCTTTACACAAAGTGAGATACCGGCTTCTTTATTTGTCCTGGTCCTGATGAGTCTTTTGGTATTTATCCGGAAAAACATCAATGCCCTGCTGGTTAATCATGTTATTATCATTGCAGGATTCGTGGTGGCCATTACCAGCACACTCTTATTTATGAATGAAGGACTATCTGCTTTCTGGTGGATGACGCTGACCGGGGTGGGTTTGTACATGGGTTATGTGCCTTTCAATTGTATGCTGTTTGAACGGCTCATCGCCAGTTTCCGCTATGTAAGCAATGCCGGGTTTATCATTTATGTGGCTGATTCTTTCGGCTATCTCGGCAGCGATGCTATCCTGCTCGTCAAAAATTTTATGCACCTGCAGGTATCCTGGACAGATTTTTTTATCCGGATGATCCTGGTGGTTTCCGTTGCGGGTATCATCCTGGTTGCCTTTTCTGCAGTTTATTTCAAAAAGAAATACCAAAACTATTTTCCTGTTGTTGACCCAAAACTGAAATATGGATAAAAGAGCAATTGTTATCGGGGCCGGTATCGCAGGTCTTGCCACAGCAAGGGCGCTGGCTGTTCGTGGTTATAAGGTAAGAGTGATTGAAAGAACGCATAAGGCAGCCGGTGCTTCCATCCGGAATTTCGGGATGATCTGGCCCGTGGGTCAGCCGGATGGAGAACTCTATGAAAGGGCCATGCTCTCAAGAAGTATCTGGAAAGAACTCTGTGATGAAGCAAATATCTGGTATGATGAAGTGGGTTCATTGCATATGGCGTATGAAAAGGATGAACTGGACGTGATGAGTGAATTTGCGGAACAGACCGCAGCATCACGGCAATGCAGGATACTGACTGCTGAAGAAACTGCGGTTAAATCTGCAGCTGTTGTTACTGCCGGTTTGCTCGGCGCTTTATGGAGCCCTGATGAAATGATCGTGGATCCGAGAAAAGCTATTGAAGCCATACCGGTTTGGTTGCAGGAAAAATATGGAGTTGAATTTATATGGGGCAAAGCGGTAACTGATATTGCTTATCCTGCTGTTTATTCCGGCACACAGGAATGGGAAGCTGACAGGATTTTTGTTTGCAGCGGCGCTGATTTTGAAACCCTGTATCCCCAATTATTTGAGGCTGCCCCGCTCACCAAATGCAAACTGCAAATGATGCGGCTGGGGGCACAACCTGCTAATGAAAGAACCGGGCCTTCCCTCTGTGGTGCCTTATCCCTGGCACATTACAAGGGATTTACAGTGGCTCCATCCCTGGAGCAATTGAAAAAGCGGTTTGAAACTGACTATGCTGCATACCTTCAATGGGGTATTCATGTAATGGTATCACAAAACCAGGCTGGTGAATTAACGGTGGGAGATTCACATGAATATGGCCCCACCCACGACCCTTTTGATAAACAATTCATCAACCGGCTCATCCTTGATTACCTGAAACAATTTGCCCGGTTTAATAATGAAGCTGTCATTGAAACCTGGAATGGCATTTATCCCAAACTCACCAATGGGGAAGCACACCTGGTCCTGGAACCGGAAGAAGGTGTTACAATCATTAATGGACTGGGTGGTGCTGGGATGACATTAAGTTTCGGGCTTTGTGAGCAACTGATGCGCAAAGACTAATCTCCAGACCTGCCGGGTATAAACTGCTTTTAATACTGTTGATATACATTCTATACTTCCTGTATGGATCATTGATGAATTTGCTGCCAGGCTTGCGTTATGTTTCCTCAAGTGGAGCCTTACCTTTTTTGTTGCCTTCCCTGTTTTTCCGGTTATTTTGGCTTGTGCAGCGAATGACTCAGGTTTTATTGTAAGAGAATCCTTTTTGGGGTATTTGGCAGGCCTGGCAAACTTTAGAACTTGTCAACGAAATCCCTGGTTGTTAATCAATAGTGATAAAATAATGTATCAACTATTTCGGCAGAATTTAGATTGTTATGCCAGTATCTTTTGACTGGCGTGCCGTCGGCATTCATAATATAACTCATATTATACTGATTGGAGGCAACCCCATCGTATTTATATGTAACAGATTTCACATTATTCTTATTACATAACGTCCAAATAGAAAAATATTCATTCTCAGGTTTCCTCGTGTCTGTTAACAGGTGGAAAATAGGCGCTATATTGAGGGTGTTCAAAGGATTGATGCTGGTTCCAAATTCATAGTCAATTTGCATGTAACGGTTCCAGTCTAATCTTCTTTCATAGAATACTATATTTCCGTTTATCATAACAAGCGAATCCCTTAACGGGCTGGTATTGAGTGGAGCTGCTAATTCACTAATTAATGCATTTCCATTAGTTCGGTAATTAATAACCGTTGTGCTGCCCGTAACAGGAGTTACAACGGTTATTGAGTCTTTTTGGACATTATTTGTATTGTCATAAGTCAGATCATGGGTCCTGGTATAGATGGAACCCGGCCAGGTAATTCGTTGGATCACCCTCTTAGGTAACTGGGTACTAGCATTGTATTGGAATTCCATATTAAAAAGGGTGTCTCCTGGCAAAACGGTAATATAGGGAGGGTTATAAATATATCCAGCAAACCTGGTTACCCGGTTCAAATTGTCGAAACTGAAAGTAAATACAGCCTTTTCGTTAAAACCGGATTGTAATATCTCAAACCGGCTGATTCTTTTTTCTTCATTATTTCCAGCGGATTTTTCCTTCTTACAACTCATTAGCATTAATGAGAAGACTGCGAAATAGTGAATAAAACAGGTAATGTTTTTATTTATTGAATGAATCAAGTTCATGTTCGTTCTTATTATGATGAAAAGTTAGGTAGATTTTTAAGATTCAGTCGTTAGGCTATCTTAATTAATAATCAATTAAATAGAGTGTAAATATTCAAATATTGTAAAAATATGCACAGATAATGTGATATAATCCAATTATCTGTTTAATTTATGGCATAATTATGCTATTTTTGAAATAGATAATGGAAAATAATCCAATTATCTATAAATAAAATTACAATAATGCAGATAGAACAGGAGTTACAAAAATACGAAGGACAGCCGCTCACTCATAGCATCATGATGGATTTGCTGAAGGACTATTTGCGGCCTCACAATAAAATACGGGAGTTGGAAAAGAAAAACATCCTGACCCCGGTCAAAAGAGGATTGTATGTTGCTGGCCCGGCACTGAGAGGCAGGAAACCATCCTTGTATGTTCTTGCCAACCAAATATACGGGCCAAGTTATATTTCCATGGAAGCGGCGCTTTCATACTGGGGGTTGATACCCGAGCAGGTCCCAACCATTTCATCGATGACCACTGGTTCGACGAAGATGTTCCGGACGCCAGTAGGGCTGTTTCAGTATATAAAAATGAAACTGCCATTTTACAGCTATGGAATCAGAATGGTGGAATCCGCAACCGATCAAACCATATTAATCGCCAGTCCCGAAAAAGCAGTATGTGACATCATTGCTGTAAGAACAGGCGTTATTCTCCGAAGCATTAGCCAGACACAGCTTTTTCTCGAGGAAGATCTGCGTATAGAACGGGAAGCATTGCGGCAGTTGGACAGGGTCACAATGAAGAGCTGGATAGCAAAAGCCCCAAAAAAAAGCAGTTTATTAATGTTAATTAAAACACTCGAAATAGTATGATAAAGGAATGGCTCGAAGAATACAAACCACAAAATAATGCTGAGGCACAACAGGCCCTGCGTGAAATCATGCAGGAAATAGCGTTGGCTGGTTTACAGCGTAGCAGATTTTTTGAAGTGGCGGCATTTTATGGGGGTACTGCATTAAGGATATTTCACGGTTTGGATCGTTTTTCGGAGGACCTCGATTTTTCCTTACTGCGGGTGAGCCCCGAATTTTCTCTTCAGCCTTATTTAGTTGGAATGGCAAAGGAGTTTGCGGCGTTAGGTTTGGAAGTGAGTGTGTCCAGGAAGGAAAAAACAAAACAGAGCAATATCGATTCAGCTTTTTTAAAATCAGATACGACCTGGCAGGAGATCGTATTAAAAGGAATCATCCCGCAGGAAAAATTGAATGGAGTCAATCCGGATATCAAGATTAAACTTGAGGTAGATAAGAAACCTCCGCTTGGTTTTCAAACGGAGGAAAAGCTGTTGTTAAAACCATTTTCGTTTTATACCAAATGTTACCAGTTACCGGATTTGTTTGCCGGCAAAATGCATGCACTGTTGTTCCGCAAATGGGGTAACCGGGTGAAAGGCCGAGATTGGTATGATATGGAATGGTATATCAAAAAAAGAATCCCGCTGCGCCTTGAGCACTTGGCCATGCGTGCAAAGGACAGCGGAGATTGGGAAGCAGACAATATGACCCAGAAAGATTTTTTCCGACTGCTTGATGAAAAGATCGGAGTAGTGATCATGGATCGTGTAAAAGAAGATGTGCAGCCTTTTATCAAAGATTACACAAAGCTGGATATATGGTCTGCCAAGTATTTCCGGGATATTGTAAAACTGATCCACTTTTTTTAGCCAGGCTCCTTTATGTCAGGAGCAGTAATAGTAGCCGAACAGTAAAATAATTGTTTTTTCATTGTGCAGGAAACCGTGAAACAATACTATGTGCCATGAACATACCTAAAACACTTTGCTTTACAAAAGGGAGAATCCTGTTTCATTCACTGCCTGGATAAAACAGAAAACACGAAAGCACCCTTTGAAGTGAATATTCAGAATATATGTCTGGAAAAACATACCTATACTTTACCAGGGGCTACGGTGGAGGAAAGAATGATGAGTGAAAGAATTTACTCCGATGTGTGGGAAAAAGACTATGACAAGATGTATGATTGGCTTACCGATCCAAAGAAAGTAACACTTACTGTACAGGAACGGGAATTCATTATTTCCTCGGTAGTGACGATGTTCTATCGTACACCAATATGGAATAAATTTTACTTTCTTCGCAGCCGGGTCTGGCAAAGCCGACCCGGCGTTAGGTGAGCCTCTGGGCACACCGTCCAACCGGCAATGCTGTAAATTTACTATACGATTGATCCGTCGAAAATTGAATTAGCATCTAATGTGGGCGGCCTTCCTGCATATACTAATGATAACGGGAGATAGGGATCTTAAAAATTATCCTAATCTAAAGCATTATATACCTACTAACTCGGTTGTCCTGAGTCTTCCATCTCAATCAGAAAAATATAAATGATAGGGTTGTTGTGGTTAGACATAGTCTAACCACCGGCTTTGCAAAAAGCCGTCAAGCCAGTAATTTTTGTAAAAAAGGGATGAGTGAAGGTGGATACAAGATAAGAGCAGCAGAAAAGTGAAAGAATATGGATATCATCAGTGCCGGAATTTTTAGCAGCCTGCTTCTCAGGTAGTGAATACGTATAGGTGAAATTATAATTCAAAAATCAGGAAAACATAAATACCGTAAAAAAAGGGAAAAAATACCGTGAAAATAATATGAGCTCATATTATTTTCACGGTATTTCTAAAAATCATATTCCCGTGATCTTATAAATTGTTCTTTTGGCAACATGAAAAATCAAAACGATTCTTTTTACTCAGTTATACTTCATTTCAACTCAGTTGTGGTGGAATAAGACTCAGTTACAAAGAAGCTGGTTGAAAACTTGTTTAGCAGCAGTGTTAGCGGGTACTTTTGTCAAACCATTTGCCATTGCTTATGAAATTCACCTTGTACTATTTTTTGTGTACGGGTCTCTCACTCCTCACCTGTGCGGTCCTGTATAGCCAGGAAGCTGATACACTACAACAAAAAATTTCACTGCAATATGTTGACAAGGCCGGAACTCAGGCCGCAAAACTCAGCAATAAGCTGGACAAAAAATCGGAACGGGTTCTGGCGAAATTTCAGAAGCAGGAAGCAAAGATGAGAGCTAAGCTGATGAAAATCGATTCATCAGCCGCGAAGGAACTATTTGAAAATGCTGCGGCAAAATACAGGGGACTGGAAGAAAAACTCAAAGGCGGTACAGCGGGACAATACATCCCGAAATTAGATACATTAATCACTTCACTCAAATTCCTGCAAAACAATCCTGAACTCCTGGCAAAAGGAAAAGAAGCCGCTGCCAAATTAAAAGCGGCGATGACAAACGTGGATGGACTGAAAGACAAATTCCAGCAGGCAGAAGCGATCAAACAGTTTATCAAGGAAAGAAAGCAATACTTAAAAGATCAGCTCAGCAAATTTGGCTTTGCGAAGGAACTAAAGAAGCTGAACAAGGAAGTCTATTACTATGCCCAGCAGGTGAACGAGTATAAGGAAATCCTGAAGGATTCAAAGAAAGCGGAGAAGAAGGCCATTGAACTCCTGAGTAAAACAAAACTCTTCAAAGACTTTATGCGGAAAAACTCGCAGCTGGCTTCGCTGTTCCGGTTGCCGGGTGATCCCAATGATCCTTCAGCACAGGTGAGTCTCGCCGGACTCCAGACAAGGGCACAGGTCAACAACCTGATCCAGCAGCAGATCGCTTCGGGTGGCCCCAATGCACAGGCACAGTTCCGCCAGAATATCCAGGATGCACAAAGTCAGCTCAATCAACTCAAAGATAAGGTGATGAAGATGGGTGGCGGCAGCAGTGATGCGGAGCTGCCTGACTTTAAGCCGAATAATCAAAAGACAAAATCATTTCTCCGGCGATTGGAATACGGTACGAATATTCAATCCCAGAGAGCCAACGCCTTTTTCCCGGTCACCAGTGATATTGGTTTGAGTATCGGCTATAAACTCAACGACAAATCTATTATCGGTATTGGCAGCAGTTTTAAAATGGGCTGGGGTAGTGGATTCAATCATATCCGGATCAGCTCGCAGGGCGTGGGATTAAGAAGCTATCTCGATTACAAGATCAAGGGTAGTTTCTGGATCAGTGGTGGTTATGAAATGAATTACAAATCAGCGATCAATTCGATATCGCAATTACAAAGTTATTCCGCATGGCAAAGAAGCGGGTTAGTAGGACTGAGCAAGGTGATATCGCTAAAGACCAAATTTTTTAAGAAGACCAAGTTGCAGTTACTCTGGGATTTTTTGAGTTATGAGCAGGTGCCGGTGACGCAGCCGGTGGTTTTCAGGGTTGGATATAATTTTTAAATTATTACTAGAATGAAGTGTCTGAAAAAAGCAAAGCGATTACTGCTTTACATTATTATGCTGATGCCGGTTACTTTGTTAGGCCAGAACGCAATGCCGGTTAACAAGGATCTTCCAAACATCATGTCGCCTGAAGCTGCCTCCTTGGGAAAATATGGGATGTATGATGTAAATCTTTATACGGGGAGCCCTAATATTTCGATCCCCTTTCACCAGATTAGTGAGAATGGTGTGAATATCCCTATTGCACTTTCTTATGATGCCAGCGGTTTCATTCCTAATAGAAATGCCAGCGTGGTGGGTACAAACTGGAATTTGGTTGCCGGTGGTGCCATCACGAGGACTGTAAATGGCCGGGCGGATGATTCCTATGATCTCGTTTCCGATCCATTCGGCAATGATAAGGGATATATCTATGCCCGTATCCATGCTCAGAAACCGAATTACTCGGCTGAGTTTATCCGGACAATAGGATTCCTGCCTTCTTCCAGCACTTTATCTTCTTCCTTCTGTTGTCCTTCCGGCGCACCTACCATTCATAGTATATGCTATAACCCTACATTTAATTTAGACTATGAGTATCAGCCGGATATTTTCGCTTTTAATTTCCTGGGTCATTCCGGGAAATTCTTCATGGATAATAATGGTCAGGTGCAGGTGAGTGCAGACAGGCGTTACAAGGTTGATTTATCTGGCATGGCGCCTATTTATGATTTTCAAAGCATTCTTGGATTTTCTCCCAATGTTACAGTTGGGTCTTTGGAAAATAATACCATCAGTGTGATAAAAATGACCTCTGATGATGGTTATGAATTTACGTTCGGCGGAAAGTTCAAGGAACTCGAAGTGCAGTTCTCTTATACCAGTCCTTTTGACAGGGGGGTATCAGCAACTTCAGGAGTAATTAATGCATGGTACCTGACGAAAGTAAAAACGCCGGAGGGGGTGATCATCAATTTTAAGTATAAATCGTATTCAGCAGACGATGCGACTGTCATCGGGAATCTGTTTACCAATAGTGAATCTGGTCCAATCAATAATACCCCTGGAGGCTTTTTGGAGGTAAAAATATTTGCCAGTCAGCGAAGAACATACGAGAAAGTTGGCGGCAGCATTACCTCAAATAACAATACAGTATTGACAGCCAAGGCCCTGGTAAAACATTGTTACCTGGAGGAAATTGAAACTGAATTACAAAAGGTTAAATTCTTTTATACGGAAAAGGACCAGGTCAATAAATTCTATGATGGAACAATCAATGGCTATGCAATCAATCCAATAACAGGCAATCTGGTATTTGGCAATGTAAACAGGAATTCAAATTATTTTACCCAACGGCTTTATAAAATTGACGTATCGGATGTCTTTAACGGAGGTGGCATTCCGCAAGGCTATCAGCCATTTGCAAATTCGAAGCAACTCTTACTGAATTATGTATATAAGCCCGGCTCTTCAACATACAGGCTGTTTCTTGATAATGTCGTTAATAATGGGCTAACCTACAATTTTGCTTATACCAATAATGATAATCTGCCTGCGCCCTATACATTAGGAACTGATCTGTGGGGTTATTATAACGGGCAGAATAACACTGACCTGGTGGGAGATCCTGGTGTCCCTTTTGGACCAATCGGTGAATTTGAGACAGATCTTCAGTCGCCGGGCAGGGACAGGAGAGCCTATGCTAATGTTGCAACCGATGGAATGCTGAAATCCATCTCCTATCCTACAGGGGGCAAAACTGAGTTTACTTTTGAGAACCATGAGTATGGAAAGATATTGAAGCGAAAGGTGAGTTCCGGGATTGTACCGGTATGGGAAAATGCAACCGGTATAGCGGGCGGCCTGCGCATTAAAGAAATTAAAAATACACCGGGGACTACCACCACCTACAAGTACCTGCTTAATTATGAACAGGGAACAAATGGCGGTTCAAGTGGATTGCTTGTAAAAAATGAAATTTACAAAACCGATTTTTTTGATGCAATTTCCAGTAATGTTCAGCGGATCATTACTGATAATAATATTTCAGGAGCTTCTTCCTATGGGGCACCTCATATTGGTTACAAGGAGGTCGTGGAAATTAATAGTGAGGGGTTTTCCAAATACGTGTTTACCAACCATGAAACAAATCCTGATACTTATGACCTGGGTAGTGATTCTTATAAAATTACAAATGACCTGTCAGCTCCATTGTCTAATTTTAATAACCAGTTAAAAAGGCTGTTCAAATATTCAAGCAGGGAAGATGAAAGAGGCAAACTTAAAAGGAAAACGATCTATTCATCTTCTAATACGCCCGTTCTTGAAACAGAATATACTTATAATACAGATCCCCAGCGGGACGCAGCCCGGACATTGGGTGTATTTGTCCCCCATAACCTGAGAGTTGGAGCAGAAGCTCAACCCTGCACTTTTTTGGTGGGTGTTGTACACTCCTATGCACTTTATTATTACCATAATCTTGTAAGCTCTGAGATTGTCAAAAATTATGGAAATGGATTATCCGTTCCCATAATAACTACTACTACTTACACTTATAAATCGAATACTAATCCTTTGCTGACGCAAAAGACCGTAACTCAAAGTGATGGTTCAGTGTTGAAGTATCAATATGAATACCCTGAAGATTTCATAGCTCAATCACCTTATTCAACAATGGTCAGTACAAAGAATATTCTAACACCTGTTGTTACGGAAAAGGTATTGAAAAATAATACCCTGCTTTCGGTTAATAAACGAAACTATGCTGAGTTTAATGGCTTAATATACAAGGTCGCCAGCCAGAAAATGATCAACCAGCAGGAACTGCCTAATACAGAGCTGGACATTCTTTCTATTACGAAGTACAATTCAAAAGGAATGATCACGGAGGCAAATAAACCCGGTAATCATAAGCTTAGCTACCTGTGGAATCATAAAGGACTTTTCAATGTGGCACAGGTGGTCAATGCAGATAATCTTTCGGTAGCCTATACATCTTTTGAAGCGGATGGAAACGGTGGCTGGAATTTTTCACCAGCAGCTGTTATGACCGATTACTCCGCGATTACGGGCCAAAAAAGATATAGCTTGGGTCCATCTGCAACACTCAGCCTGGTTAACACTGTGCCGGCAGGTACCTATATTGTTTCTTACTGGAGTAAGAACGGTCAGTATAATGTTAGTGGCAGTAGTTCAGTAATTGCAGGAACACTTGCGGGTGACTGGCGATATTATCAGCATACGGTTACCGGGGTTACATCGGTTAGCATCAGTGGCTCAGGTGTAATTGATGAAGTGCGGCTGTACCCGCAGGGTGCCTTTATGACAACCTACACGTACGAGGCATTGGTTGGTATTACCAGTCAGTGCAGTTCCAATAACCGGATCATCTATTATGAATATGATCTGCGCGGGCGCCTTGTTATGATCAGGGACCAGGACAGAAAAATTCTGAAGAAGATATGTTATACATTCTCCGGAGAAGCCGGGGATTGCCAGCTTGAAAGTGATCCTTCTCTGCAATTAAACGGGCAAACCCGCTGCAAGCCCTGCCCCTCCAACAGCAATTATGTCACCAATGTATTCCAAAAGGGGTATATTGATGTTAACCCTCAGAGCCCGACTTTTAACCAGGTTTATTGGATGGATGATCTGACCAATACCAGTTGTACCGCATCACCTGCGGATTGGCAAAATACAGCAACAGCTTTGCGCTGCCAGTTAAGTGCCGGGCAAAATACCGGTTACCAGGAACAGGAGCAAAAGGATATGAATCCCTGTAGTCCAACTTATAATACTACCCGCTGGGTGCAAACAGTGCAGAATACGACTGCCTGCCCGCTTCCTGTAACTGCAACAATCGGGTATCAGAATTTTACTTCTGTTAGTGGTTTTGTGGCTGTATATACGAATATCAGTACCAGCCAATCTTATACATTCAATGTACCGGCAGGTTCGGGTAGCGGAACACTGGGAACTATCCCTGTCGGTAGCTATACATTAACTATTTCCAAACCGGGCAATTGGGCGTTCTGGTTGTTTGGGACAGGATGCTCAAACCAATCGGGCAATTCTGCCACATTCAGTAATGTGGCTGTGACCATTTCATCCTGTAATACGGTTATAATTGACTTTGATTTTTAAACAATGAATCATGCGAATAAATTATTTTTATAGTGTGTCAATCCTGCTGCTGTTGATGCCGGCGATCACCGGTATATATAATCATTCTGTAACAAGGATAGAAGGAGGAACCTATCCGCTGAGTAATTGCCAGGGGAAAAAAATACTAATCACTACGCTGCCCCTGCAACCTTCTGCTGCAGCAGATTCGGCACTCTATTCCCTTGATACGCTGGGACAGGCGCATACCGGTGACCTGACGGTCATAGCGGTGCCCGCCTTTGAAGACGGGTATACGGTGGCACAAAAAGAACAATTGAAGCAGTGGTACAGGAATAAGCTGGGTAATCATATTATCGTGACGGAGGGAATGTATACCCGTAAAACTTCCGCCTCCCAGCAACATCCCTTATTCAGGTGGTTAACCACAGTTGCAGAAAATGAAGTCTTCGATATTGATGTTGACGGAGAAGGATACAAATTTTTCGTTAGCAGTTCCGGACGACTCTGTGCAGTGCTTCGCCCTCATACAAGGATATGGAGCCAGGCTGTACAAAAAACGCTACGGCTGTAAAAGAAAATGGGTACAATTTTTATCAATGACTGAAAAGGACGCTATGACCAATAAATTATTATTTAGTAAGGTAACGGGGGCTTTTGCTTTGGTATTATTATATGTGCTGGCTGGCCAACCTTGTATGTCACAGGCACCGGCCCCGTATGATCCTGCCACGACCAGGATCAATTTTATCCGAACCTGGGATGCGACTGCACCTGTAACGGATGCAAATGCACTGATAGGGAGACCACTTGCCGATGTGAAAATGGCTACCCAATACTTTGATGGCATCGGGCGGCCCTTTCAAACCGTGATCAAACAGGGTTCAAAAGAAACGGGTGGCACGGCTTCAGATATGGTGAGTCCCGTTTTGTATGACGAGTATGGACGTGAAGTATATAAATATCTTCCCTTTGTGGCCAGTGGCAGTTCTGCCAGTGATGGTTCATTCAAATTTAATCCTTATGTACAGCAGGCAACTTTCATGACGGCCCAGTATGGCAGCCAGGGAGAATCTTTTTTTTACAGTAAGAATAATTTTGAGGCATCTCCCTTAGACAGGGTTGATAAATCAATGGCACCCGGTGTCAGTTGGGTAGGTGCAAACAGGGGAGTGGAGATGAAATACTGGATCAATACAGCAAACGATGATGTGAAGATATGGGGGGTAAACAATACTAATCCGATGGGTGAGTTTGACAGCTATGCATTACAAACCTCGATCAATGGAGGTATATACCCGGCAGGCGAACTGTATAAGAATGTGACCGTGGATGAACATAGTAAGCAGGTGATAGAATTTAAGGACAAGGAAGGCAAAGTGATAATGAAAAAAGTGCAGCTGACCGCTACGGCAGATGACGGAACAGGCCGGAGCCATGACAACTGGTTATGTACTTATTATATTTATGACGACCTGAATAACCTGCGCTGTGTGGTACAACCTGAGGCCGTAAAGATATTAACCGGTAACGGCTGGGTATTGACAACTGAACTGCTGAATGAGCAATGTTTCCGGTATGAATATGATCAGCGTAACCGGATGATCATGAAAAAGGTACCCGGTGCCGGGGAAGTGTATATGGTCTATGATCAACGGGACCGGCTGGTGATGACACAGGATGCCAATATGAGAGTTGGTACGGTAAATTGGATGGTCACCAAATATGATGTTCTCAACCGGCCTGCTGAAACGGGCTTATGGAATAACAGTGGCACGTTCAGCAGTCATCTAACAGCAGCTAACGGCAGCAGCAGTTATCCAACAACCACTACCGGCTATGAAATACTAACCAAAGTTCACTATGATGATTATACAGGATTACCGGCAGGGCTATCTTCCACTTACCTGATTACCTGGAATACCCATTTTGCGAATACAGATAATAACAACTGGCCATACCCGCAAATGCCAACAGGAACGAGTAATGTAAAAGGCCTCGCTACCTGGTCACAGACAAAGATATTAGGCACATCAGAGTATATAAATACAGTCAGCATTTATGATGAAAAAGGCAGGGTGATACAGGTGCAGAGTACTAATATCACAGGCGGTCTGGATGTGGTAACAACGCAGTACAGCTGGGCAGGCCAGCCGTTGGTAACTGTGCAGAAACAACAAAAAGCAGGCGCAATGAACCCGGCAGAACTTACAATTATTACAAAGATGCTCTATGATGACCTGGGCAGGCTGCTAAGCACTAAAAAGACTATCAATAGTACAGTGAATGGCGCAACAGTGAATAAGCCCGAAGTGGAGATTGCCACACTGGCTTATGATAAACTGGGTCAGCTGAAAACTAAAGGCATCGGTAAAACCAAAGATATTAACGGCAACTATACGACAAACCCGCTGGAGACACTGGCCTATGATTATAATATCCGTGGCTGGGTGCTGGGCGTAAACCGGGATTTTCTTACTGAAATGACTGATGCAGACCGGTATTTTGGCTTTGAACTGGGTTATGATAAACTAACCAATAAGGCAAACAGGAACTTTTTAGCGGGTAGCAATAATGGTGAATTTAACGGGAACATTAACGGGATGATCTGGAAAAGCAAGGGGGATAAGATCCGGCGTAAATATGATTTTGAATATGATGCCGCTAACCGGTTACTAAAAGGTGATTTTGAGCAAAATGATAATGGCAGCAGCTGGGGCAACAGCCTTGTCAACTACAACATAAAGATGGGGGACGGGGCGGATCCCAATACCGCGTATGATTTTAATGGGAACATCAAGCAGATGCAGCAATGGGGTTTAAAGATCACCGGCAGTGTGCAGATAGATAATTTAAAGTATACCTATATAACCGGAAGCAATAAGCTAAAAAGTGTAACGGACTTTAATAACGATGCCACTACACTGCTGGGAGACTTCAGAACAGCCACCACCCACCCGCAAACCGCCGCCAAAGCGGCACTGGTTCCCGGAAGTTCTCAAGCGCAATTTGATGCGGTCACAGACTATAGTTATGATGTGAACGGGAACCTGAACCTGGATAATAATAAAGCGATCAGCAGTATTGTATACAATCACCTGAATTTACCACAAACCATCACGGTGACCGGTAAGGGAGGGATCAGTTACACCTATGATGCAGCAGGCAATAAACTGAAAAAGACAGTGTATGAGCCGACCGGCGAAAACTACTATAAAACAACAGAGACCACCTACCTGGGCGGAGCGGTATATGAATCAAAGATTATTTTCTACAGGGTGAGCCCATTTACAGGATGGATTCCTGATGAATTTAATTATACCGATAAGCTACAATTTATTGGTCATGAAGAGGGCCGGATACGGTTTAAAGAAGCCGTACCTGGTGGCAGTGCTGCCGGTTACGAATATGATTACATGCTCAAAGATCATTTGGGGAATGTGCGGATGCTATTAACGGATGAGCAGAAAAAAGATATCTACCCGGTGGCGAGCCTTGAGACGGCCAAGATCAACATAGAAGATAATTATTATACCATTGACCCGACTAAAATCGAATTAGCATCTAATGTGGGCGGCCTTCCTGCATATACCAACGATAACGGGATTGGTAACAATCCGCCTGATGCAGGATTTTCAGCCAGCAACAGCCAGCGCTTGTACAAGCTCAACAGCAGTGTTGCAAATAACAAAACTGGTTTAGGGATCACACTAAAGGTAATGGCGGGAGACAGGATTGACATATTTGGTAAAAGTTATTACAATACCAATAATACAGGGGGCAGTGGCGTGAACTCCAGTGTTCCCATACTGGATCTGCTAAACGGGATATTGGCGGCACCCACGGGTGCAGCATCCGGAGGTCATACCACAGCTACGGAGTTAAATGGAGTAGGCAATGTTACCGGCCCGCTGGGAACATTTCTGGGAGACCCTGCCAGGGATAATCCCGGTTACCAATACAGGCCCAAAGCCTTTATCAACTATATCTTTTTTGATGAGCAATTCCGGATGGTGCCTGGCGGTGGCGGGTTCAGTGCGGTAAGCAATACACCGGCGTTAAAAGATCACTTTTCAGAATTACAGAACAAGGTTGCGCAAAAGAACGGCTATGTGTATATTTATGTCAGCAACGAGAGCCCGGTAAATGTGTTCTTTGACAACTTACAGGTGGTGCATACGAGGGGGGCGATATTGGAAGAGACGCATTATTATCCGTTTGGTTTGACGATGGCGGGGATTAGTAGTAAGGCATTAAGTTTTGGAAATCCTGAGAATAAATATAAATACAACGGGAAGGAAGAACAACGAAAGGAATTTACTGATGGCAGCGGACTTGAATGGACGGACTATGGGGCAAGGATGTATGATGGGCAAATAGGAAGATGGTTCCAAGTTGATCCCAAAGTTGAGAAATATCCTGATATATCACCTTACTGCTATGTCCTAAATAACCCGATTAAGTTCATCGATCCAGATGGAAAAGATGTTAAGGTCGGAATTGATAAAGAAAATCACACTATCACACTTTCTTCAACAATTTATGTTACAGGTAAGGATGCAGCAAAGCATGTATTAGAAATGGCAATGTATTTTCTCGCAAATACTGATTTATTTTCAGGTACTTATACTGATGAAAGTGGTCAGGAATGGAGTATGGGTATGAATATTACGTTTAAGGAGGGTACAGATGATGATGTAAAACGAGTTGAAGATGCAGCAAAAAATGGCAATCCAACGGGTGATAATATAATGGAATTTCAAGATAATAGTGTTCGCAGTAATACAAAGCCCTATTTCAGGCCAGCAATAACAGAGTTTGATAAGGATAAAGGTATTTATAAAGTTAAAGAAGGTTCTAAATTATTGGGAGGACATAAATCAACTATGGGGGCTAATGATCCTCACTCTTCATCTCCATCTACCGGTTTACATGAAATTATGCACATGTTTGGTCTGAGTGATCGTTATACAGATGTTACAAAGTCATGGAAAGATGGGACAATATACACAGTTAGCGAAACGCACAAAGGGTTTAAGAATGACATAATGGCCAATAGTAATTGTAATCCAGTCTCACAAGTACACTGGAATAATTGGGGGAACTATATAATGAAAAATGGTATTCAGAGTGGAAGCATAATAAATGTCATAATTGATAAGAATACTGACGGAACATTAAAGTAAAAAATAATGAAAACAATAAAATTGTATTTATTTTTTGGCCTACTTCTAAATAATTTATATAGCTGTAGTCAAAATACGCCCCAAAAAACTAATTCGAAATCTGAAAAAGGAATCTTATTATACTATAAGAAGAATCCCTATTTCTTCCCAACTACTGATACCTCTTTTGATAGAATTGGAAATTCTTTTGGTTTAGATTTAGGAAAAATTGAGTTGAATGACATATTTGACAGCATATCTCATAAAAGTGATATCGTTATTTACATGGCTGGAGATAATAATAAAATAGATACAATTAAAGATAAAATTGGGATTTTGCTCGTGAAAATTGAATTGAAAAGGGGGAAAACAAAATTATCATCTGATACAGCAGCCTTTAATTTTGAGTACGCCAATAATAAATGGGCATTTTTAAAGTATGAGGTTAGATATGATAGTGAAGTTAAATCGATTGAACCAATACTTTCCGCAGACAAAAAAAGGTTCAGGGATTGGATAGAGAATTTGAAATTACAAAACAGATAAGGTAACATCAATTCACTATCTTTTTTGATTTTTCCATTTCTCCCACTCAGTTCCCGCTGAGTTTGTACAGTTAAGCAAAAGTTCTTTTGCTGCGAACGCAACTGGAAACATGGCATTCTTTAAAGCTGTAAAGGCTGGCGGAGTTGTTTTAAATGTTGCCGGGATTTTCATATCTGCTTGGGATATGAAACGTAATGGAATCAATGTGGGGAATGCAGCAGATTTGATTATGGGAGGTGTTGCGTTTATCCCGGGTGTTGGTTGGATAACTTCTGGGGGATATTTTTTGATTAAAGAGATTGTTAGTCATGGTGAATTGACACCAGAGCAGAAGGTGGAAAGAAAAGCGTTTATTCGGCAAAATGAACATCATATCATAAATGCTTGGGGTGATATACTATCCAATAAATTTTAGCTTTATTTTTTTATACAGGTTTAAATAACAACTGCGATGGCATCAAATTTTTTTGACTATATATTTTATCGGGTTTACAAAAGTTATATTAGTTGGGGGGAATCTGATATTCCAGGAGTATATGCGTTATGTGTGATAACCTTGTTTCCCTGTTTAAATATTAGCTCGCTGATATTTTTTGGGATTGATACTTTCAAAGTAAAGACAGGGAGTTATGATAAGCTGCTTCTGTTGTTTGGTTTCCTTGCAGTATTGGTATTTAACTACTATCGTATATATAAAAAAATCGGATTATTAAATCTTTTAAACAAATGGGAAGATATTGGCAAGAAGCAAAAACGAAAACTTGAGGGATGGATGTATATCTATTTTATTCTTTCAATAGTTGTTTTGTTCATTAGCATTTTATATTGATGTAGAAATATATTTTTTTAATACAAAATCCCAGTTGTCCTGAGCTTTCTGCTCTTTGATAAATCTAAAACTTTAGGGTTGTTATGCTTCGTTTACAACGAAGTATCAAACTCGAAGAGTTTGTCTTTTTGTTTGTTGTGTTGATTATATTTTTTGTAAGAAGTCGGTAGTTGCAAACTAACCTCCAGCGCCTGTGGCTGGGTTTGCCAGCCTCGGCCGTGTTCCCATACTGGACCTGCTAAACGGGATATTGGCGGCACCCACGGGCGCAGCATCCGGAGGTCATACCACAGCTACGGAGTTAAATGGAGTAGGCAATGTTACCGGCCCGCTGGGAACATTTCTGGGAGACCCTGCCAGGGATAATCCCGGTTACCAATACAGGCCCAAAGCCTTTATCAACTATATCTTTTTTGATGAGCAGTTCCGGATAGTACCCGGTGGGGGAGGATTCAGTGCTGTGAACAATACTCCGGCACTAAAAGATCACTTTTCAGAATTACAGAACAAGATTGCGCAAAAGAACGGCTATGTGTATATTTATGTAAGCAACGAGAGCCCGGTGAATGTGTTCTTTGACAACTTGCAGGTGGTGCATACCAGGGGGGCGATACTGGAGGAAACACATTACTACCCATTCGGATTAGTTATGGCTGGCATCAGTAGTAAAGCTTTAAACGGTGTTCCTGAAAATAAGAAGAAATTCATTGGTCAACAATTGGATGATGACTTAGGATTAAATTGGTATCAGTTCAGATATAGAAACCACGACCCACAAATAGGAAGGTTTGTACAAGTAGACCCTCTTGCAGATAAATATGTTTACAATAGCACTTACGCTTACGCTGAAAACAAAGTGGGAAGAGGCTTTGATTTAGAAGGATTAGAATTGCAGGAGTTCAATGCAATGTTTAGATATGCAGGTATCAATGTTGACCAAGCAAATAAGACTACCCAAGCAGTAGCTACCAACCTTGCTAAAAAAGCAGAGCCAGTAATCAATGTTACAAAAGATGTTATTACGATAGCCGGAGGAGTAACTCTATTAGTTGCTTCTGGTGGTACTGCTGCTCCAATATTAGTTGGATTGGCAGGTTCTGCAACAGTTGCAGGCGGTACAATGAAATTAGCTTTTGATATATCTGGTAATAAGGAAGCTGCTGACCAAATACCAACTACATTATCCGGCACAGCTATTTTCCTTACAAATGGTGCTTCTGAAGCTGCTACTGGTAAAAAGTTGATTAGTGATGATGTAAAAACAGTAGCTGAATTTAGTGAAGGAGTATTAACGTTCAAAGTGACTGGTTTTGATAAAATGAGTGATGTTGAAAAGGCAAGCACAATATTATCGGGCTTGTCTCTTACTCTAGATGGAGTAAATCCAGAGACGGCAAAAGCCTTTCAAAATCTATTAGGAACAATGACAGGTGGAGGCAATGCTCCTCTAATCAAGCCGGACGACAATAAGGCAAAGGTTGATAATACTTACGTTAAGCCGCCAATAATACTTCCAATTAAAACAAATCAATAAAGTATAAATGCAATGGTAAAAGCATTTTTTATAAATGTTGGTTTGTTTGTTGTGTTGTTAATGGTAGGATGTTCGGTTACAAAGCGAAGCTCTTGTGCCAAACAGTATATGAACAATCAAAAGTTTATATATCTTTCTTCCAATGGGCAATTGACTTCTAAGTTCTTTTTAATAAAAGACACTGTTCAACTTGAATATGCAGGAACTAACTTGTATTCTGAATCTTTTGTGAATTGGGTATCCTGCAATGAGTATAGTTTGATAATTAAACGAATTTATTATGCCGAAGAAGGATTGCAGCCTGGCGATACATTGTTTGTCAAGTTGCAATCTTTTGATAAGGATACAGTGATGTGTAACGCAACAGCGTATAATCATACATTTTCTTTTAAGCTGTTAAAGGATGTGATTGAAGAAAAGAAATAAGATGTCAAAGACTTTTACTTTATATGCGACCGCTATCTTCTTATTTTGTGTAGGCGTATTGCTTATAAGCAATGGGTTAAAGAAAGATGGTTTTAAGTCTAAGATGCAGTTAGTTCATTACAGACCTATAAGAAATTACGGTAAAGGCTTTTCTGTTGTATTAGGCATCTTCTGTTTGATTTTGGGCATTTTGCTTTTAACTATCAAACCCAAGTAAGGAATGTTTTTAGAGAGCTTGCAGCATTGCCGATTTAATCAGCCCGTCAATAGTGTAGAGAATATGTTCCCTGTCTTTATCAGGCAAAGCAGAAATATCGTTGAGCCTTCTAAGCATGGCAGTATCTTTAAGCCCTCAGTTGTCCTGAGTGTTCTGTTCTTTGATAAATTTAAAAATTCAGGAAAGCTATATTTAGTTTGTAACTAAATATCAAACTCGAAGAGTTTGTCTTTTTATTTGTTGTGTTGATTATATTTTTTGTAAGAAGCCGGTAGTTGCAAACTAACCTCCACCGCCTGTGGCTGTTTGCCAGCCTCGGTCTCCGCTGGCGAATGGGTTGTGATAACAGCAATAAAGCAAGTTAGTATAACAGTTATTGTTTATAACATGAAAGTAAGTGGCAATCATAACTATTTTGTAACAGCCAGTACGATACTTGTTCATAACAAGGACATTCCCGGAATCAAGGAAGAGGAAGATGCAAAGAAGTCTAAGAATACTGAAACAAACGAAAAATGAGTAATACTGAAAATGAAAATCGCTTTGAAGAATTAGCTTCATTTGTAGCTCAACAGGTTGGGAGATATGATGTATCAATTACCAGAGCAACCTTAATCGAAGATGATTTAGGTGTTGCAGGAGGGGATGCAGATGACTTAATAGTTGCTTTTAGCAAAAGGTATAATGTTGATATAGCTGACTTCAATTTTGCAAAATACCTTTATGATGAACCCGGTATTTTTAGTTTGGAGAATAGAATAGTTAAACCTTTTACGGTTGGTCATCTTGAAAAAGCAATAATAGCAGCCCGGTTAGATGATGAGGTGATAAATAGTCGAGAATAATAATAAAAGCCCGTCATCGTTACTTTAATAAAAAAAATTACGCCCCCGATTGTTCGTAGTCTTCTGCTCTTTGATAAATCTAAAACTTTAGGGTTGTTATGCTTCGTTTACAACGAAGTATCAAACTCGAAGAGTTTGTCTTTTTGTTTGTTGTGTTGATTTATATTTTTTGTAAGAAGCCGGTAGTTGCAAACTAACCTCCAGCGCCTGTGGCTGGGTTTGCCAGCCTCGGCCCGATACACAACTATGTGTGGCGTAAGTTCTGATATAACTAATGTCAGTTAAAAAATGGCTTATATGAAAAATAGCGTCTTCTTTTTTTTATCTACTTTTCTTTTATTTTTTTTATGTTCCTGTAAAAGTCAAAAAAGGTCAGACCAGGATATTGTAATTAATATTTCAGATTCATTTATAAGAGACCTTCCAAAGTATCCCAATGGGAAGGTTAAAAATATTTATGGATTTATAAATAGAATGGTAAATAAACTTGACATTGATGATATAGATAGTGGGTATAATCAATTGTAAATTAGGGTGTGGAGTATATATGATTTTTTTGATACAAGCCAGTTGTTTCTTTTAAAAAGAAATAATAACAAATGGGAAGCTGAGCAAATTACTTACTATTTCAAAGGAGATAGCTCCAGATCTAAGTACATTGATACAATAATCTCAAAGCATATTTATAAACCACCATTATCAGGATGGGATTCATTTACTAATGAATTACTTCAATTAGGAATTAAAGATTTACCGGATATGGATATGAAAGCTCCCCGTTAAACCGTAG